>JBFMAD010000057.1:0-46174 GCA_040755855.1 Planctomycetota bacterium
GGAAGAAAAGGCAACAGAGGAAAAGAAGGAAGAAAAGGCAACGGAAGAGAAGAAAGAGGAAAAAGAAGAAGCTAAAGAAGAAAAAGAAGAGAAACCAGCGAAAAAAGGAAAAAAAGAGAAGGAAGAATAGCAACAGCCCCCTCACATTTTTCCCGGGTTTTGCTTCTTCTTTTTCTTTCGCTTCCGCCAGACATACACGCCAAGCGCAGACGGCACGCCCAAGACGAATACCAGCCAGATCACGCAGAGGATGAGCAATTTACAAGCGCCCAGAGTGAATAGCACTGTCCTCTCTCCTAATGATTTTTCAGCTTACCACGATGCGGGTTCACTGTCAACGCCGCCGTCCGACTCTTGCGCCTTGACTTCCGCGCGCCGCGCTCCTACAATCCTTCCCTGTTCTCCAGTAGATGTATAATGGGAAGGATCATGGAAGGAATGATTTTCGACATCAAGAAATTCGCCGTCCACGACGGCCCAGGCATCCGCACCACCATCTTCTTCAAGGGATGCCCCCTCACCTGCCGATGGTGCCATAATCCGGAATCCATCAGCCCCGATCCGCAGATCGTGTTCTTCGAGCAAAAGTGCATCGGGTGCAAGAAATGCTTCGCGGCCTGCCCGACCGGCGCGCTCACCCTCACCGAATACGGCCGGAAGCACGACCATCTCAGATGCGTTCTGTGCGGCAAGTGCGTCGAGGCCTGCTACGCCGAGGCCCAGGTCATGGAGGGACGGAAGATTACCGTCGAGGAGGCCGTCAAGGAGATCGAAAAGGACCGGCCCTTCTACGAAAACTCCGGCGGCGGCGCGACGTTCTCCGGCGGAGAACCCATGATGCAGCTCGACTTCCTCGTCGCGCTGGCCGGGGAATGCAAGAAGCACGGGCTTCACACCGCGCTCGATACATCGGGCTACGCGCGGTGGGAGAGCTATCTCAAGGTGATAGACTTTATTGACCTTGTCCTCTACGACATGAAGCACATGGACCCGGAGAGGCACAAGGAATTTACCGGCGTTGACAACAAGCTGATCCTCGCCAACGCCAAGCGCCTTGACGAGCGCGGCAAGATGATCTGGATCCGAGTCCCCGTCATCCCCGGCTGCAACGACACGATCGAAAACATGCAGGCAGCCGCCGACTACTTCAAGGATTTCCAGCACATCAAACGCATTGACTTCCTCCCCTACCACCGCCTCGCCGAATCCAAGTACCGCCGTCTCCATCAGCACTACTCGCTCGAAGGCACCGAGGCCCCCGCCGAAGAGCGATTGAAAGGGCTCGCCAGGCCCTTCGAGGACGCCGGCTTCACTGTGAAAATAGGTTAGAACCTTACGTCGTAACATGATGTCATTCTGCGTACATGGTTCCAGGGCAAAATTCACATTGGACACATAATACCACCCTTTCTGTCTTCGGAAAGGGTGGTATCCGTAGAAAGGGATTTCGCGCGACGAAATAGCCACTCATCGGCAGGTGGATGCTCGATCTCGCGGGAAAAAATGTGTCCAATGTGAATTTTACCCCCGCCGTTGGCGGGGTTGCGGACATCGCCCGCTTTGGGGAATTATCCAACGGAAAGGAGTGCGCCATGAAGACGCAGGTGGTCTCCATTGTTGTCACGCTCGCTCTCGGTCTCGCCCTCCCCGCGATGGCCGACCTCATTCTGGTGGAGGACGGCGCCGCCAGGGCCGCCATCGTCATACCGGATTCCCCCTCCCCAACCGAGCGCTTCGCCGCCGAGGAGACACAGAAATATGTCGAGCGGATGTCCGGCGCCAAACTGCCCATCGTCTCCGATGCGCAGAAACCGGCCGGCGCGGTCATCTCGGTCGGAAAAACGAAACTGGCCAGGTTCCCCGTCCCCTCGGAGATGCCCGCCCCCGACCCGTATATCATCAAGACCGACGCCGACACGCTCATCCTCCTCGGCAAGGGAGATCGGGGTACGATCTACAGCGCCTATTGGTTCCTCGAAAAACACCTCGGCTGCCGATGGGTCTTCCCCGGTCCCCTCGGCGACATCATCCCGAAAAAGCAGACCATCGCCGTCGGTAAGATTGATGAATCCTACGAGCCCGACTTCCGCTTTCGCATCTGCTCCGGCTTTGGCTCGACCGACTGCGTGGACTGGGTGATCAAGCACCGCATGCAGATCTACTCGCCAAGCCCCAAGACCTGGGATAACGAGGAGATGGTCAAGCGCGGCGGCTTCGTCAAAGGCACGATGCACCACGCCTTCGAGAAACTCTTCCCGGCGGAAGAGTACTTCGCGCATCACCCGGACTACTACGGGCTGTGGAAGGGCGAGCGCATCGCCTCGCCTAATCGCGGCCAGCTCTGCCTCGCCAATCCAGAGGTGGTCCGGCTGACCACGGAGAAGGCGATCAAATTCTTCGACGAGAACCCCGGCGCAGACTTCTTCTCCCTCTGCCCCGACGACCATCAGAACTGGTGCGAGTGCGAGAAGTGCGCCGCTTTCGACTCCGCCACGATGGAGCGTTGGGACCACACCTATCCGATTGTGACCGACCGCCTCATGGCCTTCGTGAATCAGGTGGCCGAAGGTCTGGAGAAAAAACATCCGGACAAGATGATCTACGTCTTCGCCTACCAGAACTATACCGACCCTCCGCTCAAGCACATGCCGCGCCGGAATGTCATCGTCAGCCTGTGCCACATGGTCCCCGCCTGCTACGCCCATCCCCTCGACGATCCGAATTGCGAGGAGAATGTCAAGTTCATGGGACTTCTAACCGGCTGGACGAAGGTTCATAAGAACATGTGGTTCTACGCCTACACCTGCAAGAGCATGTGGCAGGACATGCCCTGGCCCATCGCCCGGCGACTGGCGAAGGACATCCGCATCCTCCACACCCAGGGCTTTCAGGGTTTCTACTCCCAAGGCAGCGGCACGCGCTGGGGGCAGCTCGGCGTCAACATGTACCTCATGACCAAGATGCTCTGGGATGTGGGCACGGACGTGGAGGCCGTCCTCGACAACTACTTCAGGAGTTCCTTCGGCCCGGCCGCCGATGCCATGAAGGACTACTACAATCTTCTCGAAAAGGAGTTCTCGAAGCCGGGCATCTTCATCCACCACGAGGCCCGCGAGCAGGCGCCGCAGTTCCTCACGCCCGAGGTTTTTGCCAGGTGCTTCGGCTGCCTCGACGCCGCCGAGAAGGCCGCCGCGGGCGATGAGAACATCCTTGCCCGCATCAAGCCCGTCCGCGTTGCCTTTGAATACGCCAAACTCTACCTTGAGGCCGATCAATACGAGAAGGCATTCAAAGAGAGCGATGGCGACGAGGACCTCAAGAAGGCCATCCAAACCTATCTCCGCATCATCAAACTGCAGAAGGAACAAGGCGCCCAGGCCATTAGCTCCGGCGCGGTGAGCGAATACGTCAAGCCGCCTCTGGAACGACTCCAAATGGAGCAATTCGCAAGGACCGGCGAGGCCGAGGGAATATCCATCAAGTGGGAGACGGAGAACCTGCTGAAAAACCCGTCGTTCGAGGACAGCACGGATGGAAAACCGACTGAATGGCAGGGCGTGGGCGATAGCGCGCGGGGGTCGGCCGCTCTGGCAAAGGACGAAACGCACACCGGCCAATGGTCGCTCGCCATGCAGGCCAAGAAGGACACCCAAGCGCCCGACGATACCGGCTTCGCAAAAGCGGATTGGATCGCCGTCAGCGCCACAAGCCCGAATGTTCCCGTGAAGCAGGGAGACACATACCGCCTCATGGCCTGGGTCAAGATCCCGGAGGCATTCGCCGACACGAATCGCGGCGTCACGGTGGGCATCATCGGCTACGACAAGGACGGCAAGCCCCCCAGCCGCTGGGCCGCGGGCAACATCGAGGTCAAACGGACAAAGGCCTCGAACGGTTGGCAGCGGATGGCGATCTTCCGAAAAATTGACAACCCGGACGTCCGGTCCATCGCCGTCCGCCTCGGCATCGCCGGGACGGGAAAGGTGTTCTTCGACGATATTGAACTTGTCAGAGGTAAGGAATCCAAGTAAGGAAACTCACATGCGCAGGTCGTCCGTTCTGGCGATTGTCATCTTCGTCACTTCTACCGCCATCGCCCAGACCGTCTGGGATGACTTCGATCCCGACAAGCTCCCACTCGACGTCGAGATCGTCCGCACACAGAAGGAAGGCGACGTCGAGGTCCAGGTCCTCCGATACACCTCCGAGATGTGGAACGACAAGCCGATCCGCGTCCTGGGCATGTACGGTCGGCCGCAGGGCGAGGGTAAATTCCCCGCCATCCTCCACTTCCACGGCGGCGGCCAGACCGCCTCGCCCCGCGACATCGCCGAGATGGTCCAGCGCGGATACGCCTGCTTCTCCTTCGACTGGACCGGCCCGGCCAAAGATCGCAAAGAAGTCACGGAATGGCCCGCAGACATCAAGACCCACTACGAACCGGACAAGACCAACAAACTCTACCACGCCGTCATCGCCGGACGGCGGGGCATCACGTTCCTCACCCAACGACCCGAGGTGGACGCCGACCGCATCGGCGAGTACGGCATCTCCTGGGGCGGATACTGCACATGGCTGCTGAACGGGACCGACACGCGATTGAAGGCCTGTGTGCCCGTCTATGGCTGCGGCGGCGTCGTCGCCGAGGGACGGCCTCATGAGCGAATGCGTGAACAGCTCGGCGACAAGATCGAGGATTGGATGAAAAACTTCGAGCCGCTCCGATACGGTCCCAGGCAACATGCGCCCGTCCTCTACATCAGCGGTTCCAATGACTTTTTCGGCTGGCCGCCGGTGGGGCGGGAAATCCTGCTCTCCTGCAAGGTCCCGACGCGCCAGGTCTTCACCCCCGGCATCAATCACGGCGTCGGCCCCGAGGCGGCCGAGGCGGCCTATGCCTGGCTGGCGCACTACCTGAAGGGCGGCCCCGCGCTGCCGGAGTCGCCCACCCTTAAACCCGCGGTCGGCGAGCGCGGCATCCCCCAGGCCGTGCTTACGGTGGATCGGGAAGGCGAGGCGGAATATGTCCGCGTGGATTACAGCCTGGGCAGTAACCTGTCGCCGGGCCGGTGCTGGCGCGAAGTGCCTGCGAAGAAAGAGGGGGACCTGTGGATCGCCGCCCTTCCCGTCCTTAACCCGCTCCACGAGGTGCAGGCCATTGCGCAGGTGAAGTACAAGGCGGGCTATCGGCTCAGCAGCGTGCCGGTCATCTTTGTTCCCAAAGAACTCGGCGCAACGGTCGCCTCGCTTGAGCCGACCAAGGAGATCTCCATCTTCGGCGACGGCATCGGCGGGTGGTCGCCCGTCTTCCACTCCACGCAGCTCTATGGGGCGCGGCAGCGACTCGAATTGGAAAAGGAAGGCTTCAACGGCCAGCCATGCCTGAAGGTCATTCCCCTGGTCACGCCGTTCACGCAATTTACGGTCACCTTCTGGCGTCCGGGCGACCCGCAGTGGAACGGCGGCGACTCGGAGGCGATCGCGCTATGGATTCAGGGGGCGGACAAAGCCGTCGCCCTCACCGCGACGGTGCGACACAGGCAGGTCGAGGAAAAGAGCTACTCCTGCCTGGTTCGACTGAAACCCGAGAAGGGATGGCAGCAGATCATCGCCCGGCGCGATCAGTTCAAGTTCAAGCCGAACCGCCCCCGGAAGGACCAGGATGCGCCGGAGGAGACGCTGGCCTCCTGGCGCGACGTCCAGGTCATCCAGATCGGCGGCCCCGTGGCCGAGGGACAGGCCGTCATGATCGGCCCGACGGTCTGGCTCTCCACGGCGCCGTGAAAGGTTCCTCACCGTATCTGCACAGCTTCCAGATTGACAGATGGGATGCAAGTTAGTACAGTTATGCTGCAAGCAAACAATAGCGAAGGCGGTCTCTGAAAGAACTTGTCCATAGGGAACCCAAATAATGATCACGCGCGTGACCGTCGAGCACTTTAAGAGGTTTGAGCGGGAGGTGTTTGATCTGGCCGATCATGTGGTTCTGGCCGGTCCTAATAACTCCGGCAAGACCACGCTCCTGCAAGCCATTGCAGTCTGGAATCTCGCCGCGCAAAAGTGGACGGCGAGACGTGGGTCAGGGACGTCAACGAAGGCCAAGGAGCGCACCGGTGTACCGATCACGCGAAAGGAGTTCACCGCTGTGCCCTTGCGCGAGATGAAATTGTTGTGGCACGAGGCTGCGATTGCTCTGCGGAAGGAGGAACTGAAGAAGGACCAGAAGGCAGGGGCTCCACGAGTGCTCACCATCGCACTGGAGGGCCGAACGGCTGGCGAACCTTGGACGATCCGATTTGAGTTCCGGTGTTCCGGGACGGAACTACTCTATGCAAAGCCTGCCCCTGACCATGTGGCCAGCCTTCAAAATTCGACCAGGGACATCACGGTTGTGCATATGCCTCCTTTCTCCGGGATCGGAGCGGAGGAAACCCGATATGACCGGCCTTACCAGGACCTCCTGATTGGACAGGGCAAACCCGGCGACATACTTCGAAACTTGCTCCTCGAGGTGCATGAAAATGCCCCGGATGGATGGAAAGCGTTGTGCAAAGACGTTAAAGAGATTTTCGGACATCATCTATTGCCGCCGAAGTATGAGGGAAGGCCGTTTATCCTCGCAGAGTATCTCCCGGGGATTCCGGCGCGAGGCAAGAAGAACGGCTTGTCGGAGCTGGATGTGTCCAGCGCCGGCAGTGGTTTTCACCAGGTTTTGCTCTTGTTAGGGTTCCTCTACGCACGACCCTCGACCGTCCTCTTGCTGGACGAACCGGACGCACACTTGCATGTGATCCTGCAGAAGCAAATCTACGACAGGCTGCGGCGCCTTGCCGCCGAGCGGGGAAGCCAACTCATCATCGCGACACACTCTGAAATCCTGATAGATGGCACCAGCCCGGACCAAATCCTTTCGTTTTATAGTGAACCGCATCGCTTGGTCACCGAGGTCGAGCGGGATCAGGTGCGAGAAGCCTTGAAGCGCCTATCGGCGATGGACATTTTGTTGGCGGAGCAGGCTGAGGGTGTATTGTACGTCGAAAACGAGAGCGACTTCAACCTGCTTCGAGCATGGGCGAGGGTGATGGATCATCCTACCTATGAATGGTTCACAAGACGGCCGTTCTGGCATGCGAATCAAGGCCGAAATCCCCGGGAGGCTCGGGAACACTTCTTTGCTCTTCGGGCCATCCAGCCGGATCTGCGAGCGTACCTGCTCCTCGATGGAGACAACCGTGGATTGTCCGACAGAGAGGTGAGAGCGGATGGCCTGGTCATTGGCAGATGGAAGAGGTACGAAGCGGAGAGTTATCTCATACACCCAACCTCGCTGAACCGCTTTATCGAAACCATGGCCCCGAGAATGCCTCTCCTGATCAGCGCGGCGGAAAGATACCTTAAAGACGAGCTGCCGCCCGCCGTCATCCGTGAACCGTTGGGTGAACATGATTACCTGAACGTAACGCCCACAAGCAAGACTATACTGCCGGGCTTCTTCAAGGCGGCAGGCATCGGTTTTTCAAGAACGGATTTCTACCTCATTGCCGAACAAATGGAGCAAGATGAGATTTGCTCAGAGGTCGGTGAAAAATTGGACGATATCGGCCGATCTCTGGGCTTGATGAAATGATCGCCCTTTTCAGCGTCCGGCGCTCTCTTGCAGCTCCACCGGCAGGATCATTAGCGAGAACTTCGGCAGCTTGACGCGGAAGCGCGGGCCGGAGACGGCGATCCTCTTCTTCTGCGGCTTGACCACGGTCGGCTCGTCAAAGGTGTTCGCAGCGTGGGGGAACGGTCCGCCGAGCACGTGCGCCTCCACACCCTGCTTGGGCACATGACTGCCCGTGATCTCGATGGTCACGGTGGGCGAGTCCTCGGGACTGCGATTCACGATGGCAATCGTCAGGTTTTCTCCTGCCTCATCCCGAGTGACCGAAACGTCCAGGGATGGCACATCCCTGAATCGCCGGTCCCCCTCGATGTGCGCCATGTCGCAATCGCACCATACGTCCAAGGCGAAGTCATGGCTCAGGTCTCGATAGAGTTTGAGGGGATAATAGATGGTCTGCAGGACCATCCCGTCGGGCCGCGTCATGATCGGGGCGATGACATTCACCATCTGCGCGAGGTTCGCCATGCCCACGAAGTTGCACGTCCGCTGGAACACATTCAGATACACCGCCACGGCCAGGGCATCGGACAGGTCATAGACCTCCTCGAGCTTGTTGATCTTTCCCCGCTCACGCCCGTCGCGGACCTTGTACCACACGTTCCATTCGTCGAAGGCGATGGGGATGATCTTGCTCAGGTTGCGGTCCTGGAGGGACATCTCGATCAGAGAGGCCGTGTTGCGGATAGCCCACTCGGCCCGGAGCGGCTGGACGGTGTTCGTCAGGGGGTCCGCATTGCCGGTATATGTGTGCAGGCTGAGGTAATCAATGTGCTGGACGAGGGGGCCAAGGATAGAGGCGTCCCATCCCGCGCCGCCCGTGCGCCCGCAGCCAATAAGCTTGATGTCCGGATCGGTCCACCTCATCACCTTTGCGAACTCCACCGCATCGCGCGCGTACTGGGCGGGGTCGGCGTACGCCCCGATCTGCCACCCGCCGTACATCTCGTTGCCCAGGCCCCAGTATTTGACCTTGAAGGGCTCCTCATGGCCGTTGCGCCGCCGCAGTTCCGCGTAGTGCGTCCCGCCGCCGCCGTTGCAGTACTCCACCCATGCCTGGGCCTCGTCCATCGCGCCGCTGCCCATGTTGACGCAGATGTAGGGTTCCGTGCCCAGCGCCCGGCAGAACCGGATGAACTCGTCCGTGCCGAAGAGGTTCGGCTCCTCCACGTGCCAGGCGAGGTCGGAGCGGACGGGCCGCCTGTCGGCGGGGCCGATGCCGTCCATCCAGTGATAGCCGGAGACGAAATTTCCGCCCGGCCAGCGCAGGACGGGCATGCGCAGGCCCTTGAGGGCGTCGAGCACATCCACGCGGAATCCGTCCTTGTCGGCGAGGTCCGAACCGGGCTCGTAGATGCCGCCGTAGATGCACCGGCCCAGATGCTCGATGAATCCGCCGTAGATCATGGGGTCAACACGCCCAATCACGCGATCCGTGTCAATCTTGATTCGCGCCATGGCAATCTCCCAATCGGTTTTGAATTGCACGAAGAAGGTCCCGCTTGACCTGCGCAAGCGCGGGATCATCCGAGCGGTTGAACTTGTTCTCCGGGTCGGTCGTCACGTCGAACAGGTCCACGCAGGTATCGCCATATTGCACCAGCTTCCACTGGTTTGTCAAGACCATCCGATGCGGCTTGTCGCCCATCCAGTTCCTGCTCCGCTCCATTGGATAACTCTCGCTGAAGACGATCTCCTTGCCCCGGTCGCTCTTCGTCTGGAGGTCGCGCCACAGGGAACGCCCCGGCAGATCCGACGGCGGCGTAATGCCTGCGCACTCGCAGAAGGTGGGGAAGAGGTCCACAAGCTCCACTAAGCCGCGGTATCGCCATGCGGCGGCGATTCGACCGGGCCATCGCATGATGAGGGGGACATGGACGGACGGCTCGAAAAACACGCACTTGCCTCCCATGCCGTGGACGAACTGCATGTCGCCGTGATCGGAGACATAGATGACCAGCGTGTCGTCGCGGCGGCCGGCCTCGTCGAGCAGGCGCAGGGCCTCGCCCACACACCAGTCGGTGTAGCTCACGAAAGCATGGTAGTAACGCAGATGTTTTTCCCGCGCAGGGTCGGGGGCGATGTGCGAGTGGTTCCGCCAGATGGGATGCTTCAAAAATTCCTCGCCCGGCAGAGGGGGGAGGGGGATTGGCCCGTCGTGTTGCGCGAGGATTTCCTCGGGTGGAATGAATGGAGGATGCGGGCTTTGAAAACTGACAAAGGCAAGAAACGGCTTCTCCCTTGGCCGCTTCAGAAACTCCGCCCATCGCCGCAGGACTAACGCTTCCTGGTGGTCTTCATGGGGCAGCGTGGCGGGCCGGAAGGCATCCTTGGAGGGATCGCTTGTCTGGTTTCGCTTGACCAGGGGGGCCTGAAGGACGTGCTGTTTGTGCTCCAGGTGGATGATCCGCCACGGATCGTCCGGCTCGTCCGGCAATGGCGGCGCGGCGCGCTCGTTGCGGAGATACCAGTAAAACTCCTCATAGTCCACGCGGTCGTCGAACCCGAAATGGCGCTCCTTGCCGAGCGACGCCTCCGTGTCGGGGATGAAGTGCATCTTGCCGAGGGCCGCGGTGTCATAGCCCACTTGCTTGAAGTGATGGCCCAGCGTGTACATCGCGGGCATGGGCTGGTCGTTATGGATGATTCCCGTCTGAAAGGAGTATCTTCCCGTGATGAGCGACTGCCGCGACGGCACACACAACGGGTTCTGGCAGTAGGCCCGCTCGAATAGTACGCCCTCCCCGGCCAGCCGGTCCATGTGCGGGGTCTGTGCGACCGGCGACCCGTAGCACCCCGTCGCATCGGCGGAGTGGGTGTCGGAGAAGAGGACGAGGATGTTGGGGCGCGTTGGCTCGCTCTGGCTCATGACTCTGGATAGGCCGACGCGCTGCCTTTGGTCTTTCGCTCGGCGGCGACCTTCGCCAGGTATCCGCTTTCCTTGTGCGCCCTGATCGGATCGGTGGGCAGGCCCTTCTCGATCCGGCTCATGGCGATGATCGGTCCGACATCGGTGCAGAAGGCGTCGAGGATAATCTGCTCCGCGCCGACGATGTCGCCCGCCTCCTGCGCGGCGTCGAGCGCATCGCGGTCAATGAGCAGGGCGCGGGCGTAGGCCTGCTGGCACATGTCGAGCGATTGGATCATGGCCTCGATCTTGGGCTTGATGTTGTGACTCTGGTCAATCATGTAGGCCACGTCCATCGTCACGCTCTCGTCGCGCTCGCCGCCGATGAGTTCGTTGTAGATGAGGAATAGTTCGTAGGGGTTGATGGAACCGACGGTCAGGTCGTCGTCGGCGTATTTCTTGCTGTTGAAGTGGAACCCGCCCAGCTTGCCTTCATCAATCAGGAACGCGACCAGATGCTCGATGTTCACGCCGAGGGCGTGGTGGCCCAGGTCAACAAGCACCTGCGCCTTCTCGCCGAGCTTCTTGCAAAGCGTGAGGGAGATGCCGTAATCGGCGATGTCGGTATGGTAGAAGCCCGGCTCGAAGAGTTTGTATTCGAGCAGCATCCGCGTACCGGCGGGCAGACGGTCATGGACGCGCCGGAGGCACTCCTCCATCCAGCGCTTGCGCTTTCGGAAATTCCCCTGGCCGGGGTAGTTCGTGCCGTCGGCGAGCCAGATGCTGAGGATGGTCGAGTCGGTCTGTTCCATGATCTCGATGCACTCAATCATGTGCTCGACGGCCTTCTCGCGCACATCCTCTTTGGTGTGTGTGATACTGCCGAGTTTATATTCGTCCTCCTGGAAGAGGTTTGGGTTGATGGCGCCGATCCGCACGCCGTGCGATTCGGCGTATTGCTTGAGGGCCGGCCAGTCGGCGGTCTTGTCCCAGGGGATGTGGAGGGCCACAGAGGGGGCGATGCCCGTGAGCCGGTGCACGTATCCGGCGTCCGCGATTTTTTCGCGGATGTTGGTCGCCTCGCCCGGCTGGTTGAAGACCTTGAAGCGCGTGCCGCCCGGCCCGTAGGTCCAGGAAGGGGTCTCGATCTGCTGAATCTTGAGGAGTTCCTTCACCTCGTCAAGGTCGAACTCGCGGGAAGCGAACTTTTCTTTGAGTCGCTGATAGTCCTCGGCGATTGTCTTCTGTTCGTCTGGCATTCTTGTCTCCTCGACCACAGTTCCATTGCCCGGGTTGATGCGGTGGACATTCAAACATGCTGCGCCATGTTTTTTCAACACAAAACCGAACCACAATGGGGTCAGGTCTTCATTCTACATTTTACGGAAATTTGCCTCGGTATCCCCTCGCAATATGGATTCACATTGTAAAATGTAGAATGAAGACCCGACCCCAATTGGCGAAGCGGCCGTCCATGAATTCATGGGCGGCCGCTGGTTGATCTTGCGGAGGGCGCTATCGGGCGTACTCGACGCAGCGCGTCTCGCGGATCAGGGTGACGCGGACCTCGCCCGGATAGTTGAGCTCCTCCTGGATCTCGTTGGCGATGTCGCGGCACATCTTCGCCGCCGCCTTGTCATTCACCTTCTCGGCGTTGACAATCACGCGGATTTCGCGTCCGGCCTGAATTGCATATGCGCTGTCCACGCCCGAATGGGACGTCGCAATGCCCTCGAGCCGCTCTAAGCGTTTGATATACTTTTCAAGACTCTCGCGCCGCGCCCCGGGGCGGCTGGCCGAGATTGCATCCGCCGCTGCGACGATCACGGTGTAGAGGGAGGTCGGCTCGATGTTGTCGTGGTGGCCGGAGATCGCGTTGATCACCTCGGGCTTCTCGCCGAAGCGCTTCGCCAGATCGGCGCCGATCTGCGGGTGGGTCCCCTCCATCTCCTGGTCAATGGCCTTGCCGATATCGTGCAGAAGCCCGCACCGCTTGGCCAACTGCACATCCAATCCCAGCTCCCCGGCGATGAGTCCGCTCAGCGTGGCCACCTCGATGGAGTGCTGAAGGACATTCTGCCCGTAGCTTGTGCGGTACTTGAGCCGCCCGAGCAGTTCGATCTCCTTGTTGTTCAGGCCGTGCACGCCCACATCGAAGGTCGTTTGCTTCCCGGCCTCGCGGATGATCTGCTCCACCTCTTTGGCGGTGGATTGGACGACCTCCTCGATTCGGGCCGGGTGGATTCGGCCGTCCACGATCAGCTTCTCCAGGCTCCGGCGGGCGACCTCGCGGCGGACGCCGTCGAAGCCCGACACGACGACTACCCCGGGCGTGTCGTCCACGATCACGTCCACCCCCGTGGCCCGCTCGAAGGCCCGGATATTTCGGCCCTCCCGGCCGATGATCCGGCCCTTCATGTCGTCGTTAGGCAGCTCGACGGAGGAGACCACGCACTCGGCGGTATGGTCGGCCGCGCAGCGCTGGATGGCCATGGCGATGATCTCCCGGGCCTTCTGTTCGGCGCCTTCCTTGGTGCGCTCAATGATCTTGGTCTGGAGCTGCATGCATTCCTGCTCCATCTCGGCCTGGAGGCGCGTCAGCAATTGCTGGCGGGCTTCTTCTTCAGAGAGACCGGCAATTCGGTGGAGGGTGGCCTTCTGCTCATCGAGCGTATCGGCCAGCTCCTTCTCGCGGGCATCCAGCGTTTTTCGCTTGTCGGTAAGTGAGCGCTCCACATTTTCAATGTAGCGCTCCTTTTTGTTGAGAAGATCCACCTTCCGGTCCAGGCTGTCCTCTCGCTTGGCGAGGCGTCTCTCGCTGTCTCGGATCTCGTGCTTGGCCTCCTGGATCTCCCTTTCCAGCTCCTCGCGTTTCTGGTAAATCTCATCCTTCGACGAAAGCTCGGCGTCTTTTCGAATTCGGTTTGCCTCGGTCTCCGCCTCCTGGATGATCTCCCGCGCCGCGAGGGTGGCGTTCTGCTTTTTCATCCTCGCCGCGAGTAGATTCAGGAGGAATCCAAGGCCGATGCAAATACCCCCAACGACTACAAGCAGAATGACAACGGTGTAAGGTTCGATGGGTTCTTACCCCCTCCCACGGCGTCAGGAAACGAAAAGCTCCCGGACGACCGAACACTGCGGATTGCACCCGGAGAGGGGGATTGTCTGTAGGACGAAGAAGGACGTGTACCCTGCGCGACTACAGTGAAATGAAACGGACTCCAAGCCGAACCGCTGCGCCTACCGTTTCGCCCCGTTCATTACGAAGTCCATCTGTTCCGTTCATGTTCGCTGCTGATGACTTGAAAACGTCTACTGTTCTCTATCACCAATTTGGACGTCATTGACGCCGTCCAAGTGGCCCGATTCAACCACCTCGGAAAGAGTTGAAAAAAGGCATTTTCCCGAATGCAAATTCTCTTTATAAAACGTATAGCATAGATCGGTGAAAAGAACCACATTTCTTACTTTCCGTGTCAGGTATATATCGGGCACAT
Organism: Planctomycetota bacterium; assembly: GCA_040755855.1. Classification (GTDB taxonomy): domain Bacteria; phylum Planctomycetota; class Brocadiia; order JAADGH01; family JAADGH01; genus JAADGH01. Next base: position 14,012 of record JBFMAD010000057.1, read on the forward strand.
CGCCAGGATAGGATCTTCTTCGAACCTACGTCGAACCCGAAGCCTCCCCAAGAGAATCCTAGACAACGTTCCCTAAACTCGGCATGTCAATCGCCTCCGTACCGAGCCTTGCCTGACAAGGGCGCGACCTTCGCCACGCCAGCAAGTACTCGGAGGCGACATTCCTGCCGAAACACTCGGAGCAACATTTCCTGCCACCTCACCCCTTGCCAAATTATATTACATCGCTCCATCTCTGTCAATAAAAAAAACATTTATTGATACATGGCCGCTTCCTTGACAAACTGACGGGCCAGGAGTATAATCAGCCCGCGTTTTCAGACGTTGTTTAAGTTTGAGTCCCTTACGAGAGGATACAATGTCTTCCTATGATATTGCCGTAATCGGCGGCGGGCCAGGAGGTTACGTTGCAGCAATTCGAGCCGCGCAGCTCGGCGCGAAGGTGTGTGTCATCGAAAAAGACGTGCTCGGCGGAACATGCCTCAACCGTGGATGCATCCCCACCAAGGCCCTCTGGGAATGCGCCCGCCTCCTCGACGATATCCAACGGGCCGCCGACTTCGGCGTCGAGACGTCTGAGCCAAAGCTGGATTTTGCCAGGGCCACGGCGCGCACACGGGAGGTTGTTGACACGCTCACCAAAGGGATCGGCATGCTTCTTAAAAAGAACAAGGTCGCTCTCATCAAAGGCGCGGCATGCCTCAAGGACGGAAAAAGGATCGCTGTTGGCGACCAGGAAATTCAGGCCAATAAAATCATTCTCGCCACCGGCTCTCGTCCCGCCAAGATCCGCGCCTTCCCCTACGACGGGAAAAAGATTATTACCAGCGATGAAGCGTTGCAGCTTTCATCTTTGCCCAAGAGCATCCTGATCGTGGGCGGGGGGTACATCGGCGTCGAGTTCGCCTCCTTCCTCCATGCCTTCGGGAGCGAGGTTACAATCGTCGAGGCCCTGGACCATCTCCTCCCGCTGCAGGATCAGGATATCTCGAAGGAGATCTTCAAGGCCTTCAAGAAGCAGAAGATCAAGGTTCATGTGAAGACGCAGGTGGAGGAGCTGTCAGCGAGCAACTCGGGAGTGTCGGCGAGGTTGTCGTCGGGCAAGACAGTGGAGGCGGAGCTGGCGTTGATCTGCGTTGGACGGCAGCCGTATACGGAGGGACTTGGCCTGGAGAACGTGGGCATTCGCACGACGGAGAAAGGAACCATCGAGATCAACGAGACATGCCAGACGACGGCGTCTGGGATTTACGCGATTGGCGACATTACGCCCGCGCCGCAGTTGGCCCATGTGGCGAGCGCGCAGGCGAAGGTGGCTGCGTCGAACGCGGCGGGGCGACGAGCCAAAATTGACTACCGCGTGATCCCGGCCTGCGTGTTCGCCCACCCCGAAGCGGCCAGCGTCGGACTCGCCGAACAGGAAGCCAGGGAGAAGGGCATCGAGGTGAAGTGCGCCGTCTTCCACTATCGCGGCCTTGGCCGCGCCATCGCCGGCGGCGAGATTGACGGCATGTTCAAGCTCATCGGCGACGCCCAGACGGGCGAACTTCTCGGCGCCCATATCGTCGGCGCGCACGCCAGCGATATGATCGCCGAGTTGGCCCTGGCCATCAAACTTGAGGCGACCATCGAGGAGATCGCCGAGACCATCCACGCCCATCCCACCCTCTCCGAGGGCGTTATGGAAGCGGCTGAGGTCTGGCTGGATCGTCCGGTGCATACATAAGCCGGTCGTCCATACCCACAAAACAGGCCATGTGTTACGCGCATACAGTTGACGGCACGCGGATTCATCCTAAGATGCTCCGACAGGAAGGATGACCGTGATCAACTGGAAGCAAAATCTCATTATGGTGTGGCTCTCCCAGTTCATCTCCATCCTGGGATTCTCGATCGCCATGCCTTTCTTCCCCTTCTACATCCAGGAACTCGGCGTAACGGGCGAGACGGAACTCAAGTTCTGGGTCGCGCTCGTCAACGCCGCCGGCCCCCTCACCATGGCATTCTTCGCCCCTCTCTGGGGAGCAGTCGCCGACCGATACGGGCGGCGGCTCATGATGCTCCGCGCCAACGTCGGCGGCGCCGTCGTGCTGGCGCTGATGGGCGTCGTCCCCAACGTCCAGTGGCTCTTCGTGCTCCGCCTTATCCAGGGCACGCTCACCGGCACGGTTACCGCCGCCCAAACGCTGGTCTCCGTCCACACGCCAGATAATCGGAGCGGACTGGCGCTCGGCATCCTGAGTTCGGCGGTCTTTACGGGACACATGGTTGGCAACTTCGCGGGCGGGTGCGTTGCGGAGATGTATGGTTACCGTATGCCGTTCTTCTGTTCGGGCGGATTGCTCCTCATATCAACGGGTCTGATCCTGTGGGGCGTGGAGGAGGAATTTGTCAGCCGGAAGATACGCAACCCGTGGCGCAGCTTCAGGGTCGGCGTGGCGCGCGTCCTCTCGGCGTGGTCCATCCTCGCGCTCATCGGACTCATGGCCTTCAGCCGGCATTTCGACGCGGCGATGTTCCCCCTCTTCGTGCAGAAAGTCAAAGGGACGCTCAAGGGCGCCGCCCTCTGGACCGGATCGCTCAACGCCATCTGCAGCGTCGCGGCGCTCCTGGCCGGATTGATGCTGGGCTCGCTGGCCGATCGGGTCGCGCCGCCAAAAATCGGCAAATGCTCCGCCTTCGGGGCGGCCGTGTTTATGATCGTCCTCAGTTACGCCGGAGGGTTCCTCTCTCTGGCCGCGCCTCGCTTCGGCATGGTCTTCTGCGCGGGCGGACTGGACCCCGTCTTCCAGATCTGGCTCGCCAAGGTCACCCCCCAGAAGAGCCGGGGTGTGCTCTTCGGCTGGGCCTTGACGTGCAAGTCGCTCGGATGGGCCTTCTCCCCGCTGGCCAGCGGAGTGGTCGTTGCAACAAAATGGCAGTTCCACGGCCTCTACTTCGCCGGGGCCGCCTGCTTCCTTGCGTTGATCCCGATGATCAGTCTCGTCGTCAGGCGGATGGAACTGAGTGAGGCGAATCACCAGCCGGAGGTACATTGAGCCATGTTCGACATCCTCATCCAAAACGGCGCGGTCGTTGATGGAACCGGCTTCGAGGGCGTCCAGGCCGATATCGCCGTCGCCGGCGACCGCATCGCGGCTATCGGCAGCCTGCAGCGCGCCGAGGCGCGAGAACGCATTGACGCCGCCGGTAAAATTGTCTGCCCCGGCTTCGTAGATACACACAATCACGCCGACGCCAGGCCGCACTACGGCGTGCGCGTAATCCCCCACGCCGACAACCTGATCCGCCAGGGCATCACCACCACCATCGCCGGCCATTGCGGCGGGGCATCGTATCCAATAGATAAAGTCTTCATCGAAGTTGAGGCGCTCCGCTTTCACAGCAACTTCGCCCTCCTCGTCGGCTATCCGTCGGTCAAGGCCATGGCCCGTCCGGGAAAGCCGCCCGGCAACCCGACGGACGAGGAAACGGTCGAAATCCAGAAACTACTGCGGAAGAGCATGGAGGCCGGGGCTGTCGGCATGAGCACCGGCCCCATCGGCCAGCCGCAATCTATCTGGTCCACGCAGGAGTTCATCGAGGCGTCGAAGGTCGTCGCCGAGTACGACGGGGTATATGACAGCCACATCCGCGACGAAGGCGAGTGGGGCAGGCACATCGAAGCCATCGAGGAGGTCGTCGCCATCTCGCGCGAGGCCGGCGTCTCGGCGCAGATCTCGCACATCAAACTCTGGGGGCGCAAGGCATGGGGCGACGCAGACCGCGTCATGCAGATTCTGAACGATGCGAACCGCCAGGGCTGCCGCGTGAACTGCGACCAGTACCCATACCACGGCGGCTACCGAGGCGTGAGCGGCTTGTTGTTTGCACTGCAGAAGGATTATACGAAGGAGCAGTTGTTCGGGGACAAAAAGGACGCGGCCCTGGAAGAAATCCGATACCAGTTCCACCAGCTCGGCGGCTCGCAGAACGTGATCCTCTGCCCCTATGACGGCGATCCGGAGCTCAACGGCAAGACGATCAGGCAGGTCGCGGAGGCGCATGGTCAGAGCGAAGAGGAATGCGCGTGGGAGCTCTGCAAGAAAGGCAATCTGTCCGCCTGCTGGCTGGCCATGCGCGAGGAGGATGTCCGCGCCTTCATGCGCTGTCCGCACGTCATGGTCGGAACCGACGGCCATCTGCGCGAGCCGAACGACGGCCACTGCCACCCGCGCAACTATGGGACCTACCCGCGGCTCCTCGGACGGTACGTCCGCGACGAAAAGGTGCTGAGCCTGCCCCAAGCCGTTCATAAAATGACGCAGCAGCCCGCCGAAAAATACGGCATCAAACGACGCGGCGTTCTAAAGGAAGGCTGCTTTGCGGATATTGTCGTCTTTGACCCGGAGACGATCATAGACCACGCCACCTGGTTCGAGCCGCATCAGTATTGTACGGGCATTGAGCACGTCCTGGTCAACGGACGGTTCGCCGTCCGGGACGGACAGACGACCGACGAGCGGCCGGGCCGCGTGCTGCGGCGCGGTGGGTGAGAACCCGGCAAGAGCAAGAACAAGGAGAGGCCCCATGAGCAATGTCGCACGCATTGTCACGACGTGCCAGAATGGTCGAGGTCACGCCACGGTCGAAAAAAATCGGGAATACATGCTGGCCCTGTTCGACCGCGCCCTTTTGCAGAAGCCGGACCTGGTCTGTTTCCCCGAGACGTTCGCCAGCGTCGGTGTCCGCGCCGAGATGGCGGAATCCGTCCCCGGCCCGACCACCGACGCCTTCGCCAACCGCGCCAGGGAGAACCGATGCTACGCGATTTGCCCCATCCGAACGAAACGCGAGGGCCAGGAATGGAACTCGGCCGTCATCATCGGCCGTTCGGGCGACATCCTCGGCATCTACGACAAGGCCCAGCCCGTCACCACGTCGCACGACTATACGGTCTTCGAACGCGGCATCACGCCCGGCGGCGAGCCGCAGGTGTTCGACCTGGACTTCGGCCGGATCGGCATCCAGATTTGTTTCGACGCGGGCTTCCCCGAAAGTTGGGCCGGCCTGGCCGCGAAAGGGGCGAAGGCCGTGTTCTGGCCCTCAGCCTACGACGGCGGGTTCACGCTCCAAACCTATGCCCGCATTCATCACTTCTATGTCATCACATCGGTGCGCAGCCAGCGCTCGCGGGTGATTGACCCCTGCGGGCGGATCGTCGCCGAGACAGACCCGTTGGTCAACTTCGTAGTCCGGGATATAAACCTGGACTTTATCGTCGCCCACGACGATTTCAACTGGCCCATCATGGACCGGATCACCGACGCCTATGGCGACCGTGTGCGCATCACATCCTACCGCGACGACGGCCATTTCATCGTCGAGCCGATGGACCCATCGCTGACGAGCCGGCAGCTCCAGGAGGAATTCGGCTTCGAGTCCACATTCCAGTACCACAACCGGCACCGAGCCGCCTATGCCGCCATCCGCAAGGGCGAGGCCCCGCGCCCGCAGAAGGCTGCCCACGGCGACCGCGCGCAGTATAGCAAATAGGCTCCACCGCAGACTTGTCAGTTGACTCAAGAAGCGGTACAATATACCACTTGAAAGGACATGGGCTGGAGAGCGGCATGACGCCGTCCCCATAATGCGCAAAGGACAACCACAAAACAATACCGAATCAGCCGACATCTCGCCCCGAATCCGCCTCCTCCGCGAGGCGCTCTGGCGGCGGACGCATGAGTCGTTCCCCTTCCCTTCGCCATCGGGGAAGTTGAGCGACGGGTCGCTGCTGGGGAATGCGAAGAACTTCGCTGCGTGGCTCGACGAGATGCCGCCGCAGATTCAGGACCACGAGCTGCTCGCCGGCGTATCCGTCCTCAGAATTCGCAGCAAGCACGAGTTCTGCCTCGGCCACTACAACCCCCACTACCCGCCGGGCCACCACAAGGCGCTTCGGCTCGGCTTCACGGGGATTCGTGACCGGGCGCGCGGGCAAATGGAAAAAGAATCCGACCCCGCGAAACGCGACTTCCTCGATGCCGTCGCGATCTCGCACGACGCCGCCTGCCGCTTTGCGGAGAAACAGGGCCGATATGTCTCGGAACTTGCGGCCAACGCCGACCCCGACCGGGCCGAGGAACTCCGCCGCATCGCGCGCGCCTGCGCCGAGATCGCCGACGGCCCGCCGCGGTCGTTCCATGCCGCGCTGCAGCTCTTCTGGTTCGTCTTCATGTTCGGCAGCGAAGGGTGCATCGGACGGTTCGATCAATGGATGTGGCCCTTCCTCGACGCCGACCTCCGCGCCGGCCGCATCGCTATGCCCGATGCGCAGGAACTGCTCGACAGCCTGTGGATCAAACTTAACTTCTTCGGCTCCAGCTCCAGCATCAACAGCGCCGCCCCCAACGACTCCCTCCGCAACATGGCGCTCGCGGGGCAGACCGCCGACGGCGCCGACGCCTGCAACCCCCTGACCTTCATGTGCTTAGCCGCGACGGAGAGGCTCCGCCTGCCCGAACCTAAGATCAACGTCCGGTTCTTCAATGGCTCTCCCCGCAAACTGCTGATGACATGCTGCCGGATGATCGCCAAGGGCCTCAGCCAGCCCGCCATCTACAACGACGAGGTCGCCCTGCCCGGCCTGCTGCGCGCGGGAATACCCATTGAGGACGCCAGAGAGTACTGCAACGACGGCTGCCAGGAGCTTATCATCGGCGGGCGATGCACCGAGGCGCACGTCGTCAACGATATGCTCGAAATCCTTCGCGGAAGCGTATTCCGCGCCGAGACGACGCCGTACGCCGACTTTGCCGATGTCATGGCCGACGCCAGGCAGCGCCTCGAAGCGTGGATGCCGAACGACCACGGCCTCCCCTTGCCCGTCACGTTCCCCTTCTTCGCGGGGACCATTGACCACTGCCTGGAGGAGGCGTCGCCCACCGGCGCAAAGTATCACATCCACGGCAACATCATCGCCGAGACGGCCAACTGCGCCGACGGCCTGGCCGCGATCAAGAGGCTCATCTTCGACGAGAAGGCCGCGACATGGCCTGAGTTATGCGCGGCGCTCCGGGCCAACTACGACGGCCACGAACCACTGCGCCAGATGATCCTCCACCGCGCCCCGAAGTTCGGGAACGATGAAGATGAAGTGGACGCCATCGCGACGGAGCTGGTCCACCATTTCCTCGACGGCATCCACGCCCATGCCGGGAATGCGCCCGGGCCCGGGCCGAAGCGGCTGCCGGGCATCATGTCCTTCGGCCTTCAGTCGCGGCGGAATCTCCCCGCCTCCGCCGACGGACGACGGCAGGGCGACCCCACGGCGAACAGCTTCTCCCCCGCCCCCGGATGCGATCGGCAGGGACCGACGGCCGTGCTCAACAGCGTGGGGAAGGTGGACGCCGCGAAGGCGTCCTTCGGCGCGACGCTCGACCTCGCGCTGCACACCTCGTGCTTCGTCGGGTCGGACGGTCTTGACAAACTGGCGGCGCTCGTCGAGACGTTCCTCACGAAGCCCTGCTGCACGACGCTGCAAGTGAATGTGATTGACCGCGACGCGCTACTCCAGGCCCAGGCCCATCCCACGGACCCGGCCTACCGGACGCTGCTTGTCCGGGTTTGGGGCTTCTCCGCCGTCTTCGTCGAGCTTTGCCCCGCGCTTCAGGACCACATACTTCAACGGACCGAACATATCTTGTAAAGGAGATTTGACATGAAAGAACTCGATCCGCGTAAATCGAACGGGCACAGGGCGTTCTTCCTCTTGTTCGCAGTCTTGCTAATGCTCGGCCTCGCCGCGCCTGTCGCCACCGGCAAGGGAAAAGGCAAGGGGAAAGGGCAGGGGAAAGGCAAGGAGGCGGGTAAGTCGGACCAGGGGGAAGAGGCCGAGGAAAAAGGTGATGACAAGGACGAGGGAAAAAGCGGAAGCAAGCGCGTCGGACGCGACGGCCTGGGCGGCGCGCTGGGGGGAATGGTGAAGGAGGGCATGAGCACGGACGCCTACGGCGGCCCTCCCTATGGCGACGTGGGGCGCTTCGTCCGGCAGAAGATTGACGAAGGATTGAAGGGGCACGATCTGGCCAAGGCCATCCACGCCTACTTGGAGGAGCGAAAGGGCGAGAAGGACGCCGATAAGGCGGAGAAGAAATCGGCCAAAGGCGGCAAGAAGGATGCGGACGAGGCCGACGAGGAGGACGAGGCCCTCGGGGCGGACGTTGCCGAGACTGTGAGCCTGGGCGGCAACACGCAGGAACTCGGCCAGAAGATCGAGGAACGCGCCCGCACACGCGCGCGGCACCGCCGCGGCAAGGGGCAGGGGTCGGAGGAGAACTCGGACCAGGATGCAGGCCAAGGAGGAAAGGGGAAAGGAAAAGGCTCGGACGATTCCGCCGAGGAATCGGATAATCAAGGTGGCAAGGGAAAGGGACGGGGCAAGAGCAGATAGGCGGCTTTCGATTTAGGATTTGGGAATGCGGATTGCGGAATGAACAGCAATCAGGACGCGGCAACCGCCGCGACAACACCTGTGCGCGCGATGCCTCTGGGGGACTCGATCACGCGCGGGCTGATCATCCCTCCGCCGGGCATGGTGCCGGGGGGTTACCGCGCCCCGCTCTACCAACGGCTGACGCGCGAGTGGGGGCCGGTCGTATTCGTCGGCAGCGCGAACGACAATCCGGACCCCGATCGGCTTCCCTGCCCCAACCACGAAGGCCACGGCGGATTTCGCATTGACGAAATCGCGGCCGGCATCGAGCTATGGCTGGACCGGGCCGGACCCGACGTCATCCTCCTCCACATCGGCACGAATGATATGGCGCAGGGCTTCGACCTTGCCCGTGCACCGGCGCGGCTCAGGGATCTGATTGAGAAAATTGCGGGCCGTAGTCCGAAGGCGTATCTCCTCGTCGCGCAGATCATCAGCAGCACCGATGCGGAGACGCAGCACAGGATCGAACGCTACAACGCCGCCATCCCCGGCATCGTGGATACGATGCGGGCTGCGGGCCATGACGTGCTGACGGTGAACATGTTTGATGTCGTGCCGGCGAACGGCTTCGCCGACCCCTATCACCCCAATGCCCTGGGCTACGCACGGATCGCCGACGCATGGTTCGATGCCATCCGCCTGTTGCCCGTGGATGCCTTGACTACTTTGAAATCCAGATCGGACTCGACCACGCCATCTCGCCGTCCACCTGTGTAACGCGGATGTAGTAGAACAGGAACGGCCCCGGCGAATGGACGCCCGTGAGGAACAACGGGCCGATCGGATCGGCATCCTCAAACTCGACGCGCTGGACGGCCTGATCGCCCGAGTGGGTAAAGACCTCCTGGTTGTTCCGGATCACATCAACGCGCCGGATTGCGTCGGACCCGGCGACGGAAACCTCGATTTTCCTCGTGTTGCCTTCGAGCGAACGAAAGGGGATGTCGCTCCCCATGGGCTGTCCGTTCAGGACGAAGTAGAGGATGATCCGCGCCCCGGTCGTGCCGTAGCAACGCCGGTTCCACAGGCCGTCCCACAGGGCGTCGCGGGTAAGTTCGCCGGCATAGACGGCCGTCAGGCCGCCGCGGTAGGCGCGCCGGCGGGCGAAGGACCCCATCAGGTTCGAATACCCCGGCTGGCCGGAGTGGTTGTCGCTCGCCGCCATGACGCCCACGCGCGCGCCCGTGGCGAGGCCCTCCTGCACCGTGCCGCCGGGCCGGGCCGGGCGGCGCTCCAGCTGGTGGTCCCAGGTCACGGGCCGGGGGTTCCCGGGGTATTCCGAATTGCCCCATTCGGAATAAATCTCGACAAGCCGCTGAAGGTCGGGTTCGTGGTGCGCCCAGTTCGTCCCCATGCTCCGATGCGCGCCCGAGTGGGGCATGGTGATGGCCTGCCTGCCGCGCAGCTTTTCCCACAGGCCGTCGGGCGTCTTGCTCCCCTCGTCAACCGAACGGAATATCTCCTCGTTCGAGTTCTTGTAGAGGACGGTCTTGTCGCCGCCGACCTTCCGCTCGCCGTACTCATAGGCAAGGAAGGGGATGAAGCGGCCGGGTTCGTGGAGCCGCTCGGCGGCATCCTGCATCTCCGCCCAGTCGCGCTTGTCGCAGAGGGTGTCGTGAGTGGCGATAGCGGCGAAGTCAATGCAGGCCGCATCGCGGGCGTACTCGTAGGCCTCCTCCACGGTCCCGAGTCCGTCGCAGAGCTCGGTGTGGACGTGCACGTCGCCCCAGAAGATCAGCGGGGCCGAGGGATTGGCGGTAACGACAATCGGGTTGCTCCGCCCTGTAAGCCCGCGATCATTCTCAACTTCAACCGACACGGGCCCCGTTCGCGGGGAAAAGTCCACACCGGCGAACGCGGCCACGCCCTTTTTTCGAGTCACCGTCGCATAGGGCATTTGCCTCGCAATGGAATCTGTGAGTTGCATGCCCACGTCGTAGAAGATATCGAGGTTATCAAACTCGTCCCGTGGAACGACCCGCACGGTCGCCTTCTCGCCTTGCCGGACGACGGACGGCGCCGCGACGATGAGCCGCCGCGCCGGATCGTTCAGCACCTCGATCTCCAACTCTCCCTCCACCTGGCAGTAACCGGCGCACGAACCCGACAACGCCCCGTCCGGATCAACGAACACCGCGAACTCTGCGCGATGGGCATAGGTCCCCGACGCGGCGCCGGCGCTGCCGGAGATGCGGTCGCCATAGGTGATGGTGATGACATCGCCCTTCCGCAGGTCGCCGCCGGTAACGCGCAGAAGGACGGTGGAGCCGGGCCAGATGAAGCCCTCGCCGCCCTGCACGCCCAGCCCATAGTTCCCCGCGTGGGGCGGATTATCCAGGGACAGGATGACCGCCGCGTCTGCCCTGGAAACCTGCGCGGTGACGAAGCCGGTCAGGGAGTTGTCCACTCTGACGTGCGGCTCGTCGGGTGGAAAGAGCTTTGGCGAGGAGAAACCCGCCTTGGGGGTGGTCAGGACGAGCCTGCCCTTCTGGGACAGGCCGGCCTCGCCAATGGTATAAACAATCGTCCACTGATAGCACCGGGCGACGCGGACGGCGCCCGCGGGATGGATGGCAGCTGTGCCGTACAAGGATCGAGTCCTTTCTTGCCGATAGCGCCTCAGATGTCTTCCAGGATGCCTGCCTGATCGGCGGCGCGCATGAGGCTGAAAACGCCCCGCAGCGCCTGCGCGTAGAACTTGCCGTCCACCTTCGGCTCGCCGTAGGGGGAGTTGGGGCTGTGGATGGACGACTGCCGCGCGTACGTCATGTCATACTTCAGGTTTCGCAATCCCACATCAAGAAACTTCCGGTCATGGGTCAGGTCGTAGGCGAAGGCGAGGCCATCTCCAATGAGGCAGCCCATCAGGGGGATTGTGTGGCTCCACTCGTGATGCTCCTGCCTCCGGTAATAGAAGATTCCCTGCGGCAGCGTGCCCTTCTCGATGAGCCATCGGGCGGCCTTCACAAAGACGTTCTTCGTGTCTTCATCCTCTGTGAGGAGGATGTATCGTTTCAATCCGGCGAGGCCGATGCCGGTCATGAAGGGGGTGCCGCGGCGGTCGTGGATGCCGTCGGGTTCGCCGAGGGGTTCCTTCCACTCTCCGTCTTCTTCCTGCCAGTGGGAGAGGTCCTCGATGAGTTTGGCGCAGGCGTTGAGAAACCGCTCCTGTCCGGTGGCCCGATAGGCGGCGGTCAGGGCGACGAGGGGCCAACCGAAGTTGCGGACCGAGCCGCCGACGCCGCGGCTCTTGTCGCGCTCGACGCGGCGCATGATATTGTCGGTGATCCCCAGCGCGGCCTCGAAGGCGGGATGGCAGCCGGTGAGGAAGTAGAAATCAAACAGCCCCTCCGTCCACATATGGGAGACGGACACCGATGGCCCGGCGTGGTGGGCATGGGAATGGGCGAAGACCCCGCCGATCTTCATCGGGTCCTCGTGATATTGGATGTAGTCCACGTCTATCAGGTGAAAGGCCGAGGCATAGGCCCAGACGAAATACTGCCGCTCGCCCGTGCGGACAAACTGGAGGAGCGCCGCGCGGGTCATGTCGTACTCGCCGTTGTTCCATTGCGCCCCTTCGCTGAGGTATGACTCGCAGTCGCCGTAATCGAGGATGCCGAAGGCGCGTCTGAATCCGAAGAACATATCCCTGAGCGTCTGTTCGAGAAATGGGTACTTCTCCGGCTTGAACGCCATGACGTCGCCGAAGGCGCCGGAACGCGCGTACCAATCCGAGTCAATTACGGGGAGGAGCGGCGTGTCGAAGGCCTTGGCCACCTGCACGGCCTTTGCGTCCTCGCCCGACCCTTCATGGAAGTAGCAGAGGATGCGGTGGGTCTTGGACATGCCCTGGTGGAGGACCATCGGCTTTCCGGCGATGCGCCGGAAGTCCCGGTCGCGGTGCTGGAGGGATTGGGGGAACCGTTCGCCGCCGGCGTCCTCCGGCCGGGGCAGAGGAAAGAGGTCCAAGCGGAGGAGTCGGCCGTCGGAATAAATCTGCTTGGGGAACTGCTGGCGGAAGTCGAAGATATGCGTCGTCAGGCCGATGCGGCCGTCGCTGCAGTCAATCCACCCCCGCAGGGCGCTGCGGAAGCCGGGCACATGGGTTGGTTTGCCCAGATCGTCATACGCGCGAAAGACCGCGCTGGAGAGCGACCCCGGCATGAGGGGCGGGACCTCCTGCCGGAGGGCGAAGCGCTTGTCCAGTCGGACTGCCACGCTGCCGCGGCCCGGATAGATCATGTCGGCCCCGACCAGACCCATCCGGTCCGCCTCGCCCAGGTTGAGCATGAAGGACAACGATAGCTGGGAAATGACCATCTGCGGGGCCGGTTCCTTGTTGATTACCGTGTAATAGACCTCAGCGTGGGATTTGCCGGCAAAGAAGACATATCGCAGCTCGAAGTCAATCATTTTGTCCCCGCTCTCGGCGAAATGCTTCCCCCAGCACTTGAGAACGGCGCGAAGGGGATTGTGCTCCTCGATCACAAAGCCCCGCTCTTTGTCCACCTTGGCCTGGTAGGCCGCGCCGCTCTCGGTTTGCAGGTAGCAGCCGGCATGGCTCTCCTCGGCGAGGACGTCCTTATCGTTGACTGTCACCTGGACGAAGGGCAAGGGGCCATCCTGGCTGAGGAGAAATTCGGCCGCGCCGGTGTGGACGGTGAGGTCGCCTTCCTCCTTCGAGATCTTGATAGCCTCTTCCAAGTCCTTTTGCGCGACGCCCTCCCCGTATTCGAGGCGATAGGTCCTTGTCTGCTGAGGCTCTATATCAACCTGGTAGTCCAGCAGGAGCCATCGGACGGAACCGTCCGGGTGGCGGCATGTGACCCTGGCCGCGCAGGGCAGTTCGTCGCCGTCCACGGCGCGCAGCGCGACGGCGTCGGCGCCCTTCAGTTCGCCCTCCGGGAAGGGGACGCCCTGCGTCACCGGCCAGGCGCGGCGAGCCACGCCGGCTGTCTCTTCGATGGTGATGTCGAGATGCTTCACGATACACTCCCTTCAATTGTCGGACGGTTTCTCCGCGTCGCGAAAGTCCCGCCGCAGTTGGTTCTTGCTTGGCTTGTGGAATGCAACCTGCTTGAAGCCCTTGATGCTGCTCAGCTTGATCTTCTTCTGGCAGGCGGGGCACCTCACGATGAAGGTCGCAAACACACTCTTATTGAGGGAGACATTAGACTTCTCCCCGCACGCCGGGCAGATGAAATCGAATGTAGGCTTGCGCGTTTCCATGACCGGAAGGCGTTCCTTCCTTTTACTTGGTTTGCGACTCAACGACGCCGCGCAACTGCGGGCAATATACCATCCGCCCGGCTGCGGGTCAAATGCAAAAGAGAAGGGTACTGGATTTGCTTTTCTATCCATAGACAACCCGATTAGGCTGTTTGTGGGGTTGATTTCTGCTATTATGGCAGTTAGGGGGTGTCAGTTTGACAGTGTAGATCAAAAGGAGGTTGACGATGTTCTTCCATCCGACATTCATCATCCTGATTCCGGGCATTTTGCTTGGGATTTACGCACAGGCCAAGATCATGGGGGCCTATCGGAAATATGCCGGCGTCCCGTCCGAGCGCGGTTTATCGGGCGCGGAGGCGGCGGCGATGCTCCTGCGCAGCGGCGGGGCCGACGACGTGAGCATCGAGCAGATCGGCGGGCGGCTCTCCGATCATTACGACCCGCGCGCCAAGGCGCTGCGGCTCTCGACAGACATCTACCATGGCCGGTCCATCGCCGCGGTGGGAATCGCCGCCCATGAGGCGGGCCATGCCCTGCAGCATGCGACGGATTACCTGCCGCTGATGGTCCGCAACGGCTTTGCGCCGGTTGCGGGTTTTGGAAGCCGGGCGTGGGTCCTGCTCTTCCTTATCGGGATGTTATTCAATCTTCCCGGTCTGGCCATGGCCGGGGTGTTTCTCTTCACCCTGGTGGTGTTCTTCTATCTGGTGACCCTGCCCGTGGAGCTGAACGCCAGCAAGCGGGCCGTGGCCATGCTGACCGAGAGCGGGGCGATCTGCCAGGAGGAAGTCGGGCCGACAAAAGAGGTGCTCCGGGCCGCGGCGCTAACCTATGTGGCCGGGCTGGTCATGGCGGTGCTTCAGCTGCTCCAGTTGCTGATGATCACCCGCGACGAATAGGGCCGTTTCTCCCTTGACATATCGTTCCCCAGCTCCGATAATTTGCCGGGCAAGGCAAAGAACAGGAAATGGAGTCAAGGCGAATGCCACCCCGTCATGCACCAAACAAGACCCGCGAACCGCATCCCGACCCGACAAAAACCATTCTCCGATGCGTGAGCCAACTTCCCTGGCCGGTGGGGAAAGCCAAGCTCACGCAAATCCTGATCGGTTCGCGCGCGGCCTGGATCACGAAGGCCCGGCTGGACCGCCTGCAATCCTATGGCGCCGCCCGCATAGGAAAGGAAATCCTTCTGGATAAGATCGGCGACCTGGTCGAGATGGGATACCTTGCGCACAGCGCCGGCCTGCGGCCCACGCTGTCGCTGACGGAAACCGGCCTGGTCAAGCTGGCGACGGACGAGGCGGGCGAGGAACCGGCCGCGGACAAGCCTCTGCTCGACGACCTGCCCCAGGCGGAGCCTGTGGAGACAGACGCAGATGAGCCCCAGGTGCCCTTTGCGAAGGGTATTCTCGAAGAGAATGTCCGAAGGCTTTGCACCGCAGACGACCAGGGCGCGATGGAGGCCATCGCGAACCTGCGCTATTTCCGACCGGGCTATGTCGCGGAGGAGTTGAAGAAACAGTTCAAACTGAGCAGCGACCCTCGCGCGCGGCAACAGATCGTCTGGGCCATGTGCGAGATCCCGGACGCGGCAGACCAAAGATTCCTTAGGAACTGCCTGAAGGACTTTGACCCGGAGGTCCGCCGCTGGGCGGAAGCCGCCATCAAAAAATCCGCCAAAGGGTGAGGACAAGAAATGGCAGTAAGACGGGCAAATTTCGCGGGCAGTTGGTACGACGGCGGCAGCCGGGCCTGCCGGGCAACCATCGAAAAATACATCGCCGACGCGAAAGACCTCTCGTCGGACAAGATCAAACGAATCGGCGGCGTGGTGCCGCACGCGGGGTGGTCGTTCAGCGGCCAGATCGCGTGCAACGTCTTTCATTGTCTGAAGACGGGAACCGACCCCGATGTCGTCGTGATCTTCGGCACGCACCTGGCCCCGGCCTATCCCAATATGATTATGGTCGAGGGGGAGTGGGAGACGCCGCTCGGAAACATCGAGATCGACGGCGACTTCGCCGCGCGGCTCGTGGAGGGGTTTGATTTCTCCGTGCAGGACCCCGCATCGGCCCCGCCCGACAATACCATCGAGCTGCAGCTCCCCTTCGTGAAATACTTCTTCCCGAAGGCAAAATTAGTGCCGGTGAGCGCGGCGCCCACCAAGACCGCCGCGCAGATCGGCGAGCGGGCGGCGCAGATCGCGCAGGAGTCGGACACGCCCGTGCGCTTCATCGGCTCCACCGACCTGACCCACTACGGACCGAACTACATGTTCGTCACGCACGGCATGGGCGAGGAATCGCTGAAATGGGTCAGAGATGTGAACGACAAGCGCATCGTGGATATGATGATCTCCCTCCAGGCGGAATCCATCGTGACGGAGGGCCTCCAGCACGACAACACCTGCTGCCCCGGCGCGGCGGCGGCGGCCATTGCGGCGGGGAAGAAGATGGGCGCTGCCGAGGCCGAGCTTCTCATCTACATGACGAGCTACGACGTCCACCCGAACGCGAGCTTCGTGGGCTACGCGGGGATCGTCTTTTAGCTGCAAAAAGAAACATACATACGCGATATGCTGCCCGCCTAAAATCGTTCCTCGTTCGACTTCTGGGCATACGTGTATGCGTCATAGATCAGACTGATGTGGATTCCGATGGCGACAACCCCCGATAGAATCGCCAAACTGGCACACACAAACGAGGTGAACTCGTCAGCCGGCGTTAGTATGCAAACGGGAACAAGAGATAGCAGATAGAAAAAGTACGTTAATCCGCCAATAAGCAAGCCAAAGCTGATACGTCCATTGTATATCTGGCCCAAACCTGGTATGACAAAACTCAGCACTGCCGCTACGCCGGGGCTTTTGAACGGTTGCGACGGAGGCAGCGCAGGGAAGGAAATCCCTGGTTGTGAATAGGCCATCCTCGGACTTTCCGCTGGTAAACGCCCGTTGAGGAACTCCCCACAGTGCTTACACTTAATGGCATCGGACAGGATTTCCTCCGCACAGAAAGGGCACTTCTTAGTCTTGCGAGACGCCTGCGAATCATCATGCTCGTGAGGGCGCTCTTGCACGGCGCAATCACGGCAGTAGAGGACGCCGCGGATTCTCATCGTCTGGCTTCGAGAGATAGGTTTGCTGCACTTCGCACAGAGTACGATGTCGTCGCCAGCGTCAGAATATGAAGACACTCGGCGAGTAGATTCCGAGAGGATACTGTGGCAATCGTGACAGACTCTCCCGGAACCTTTGAGCTCGGCTCCACAATTAGGACACTTCTTCAGCATGATCATCTTCCCCGTGAGTGTAACCTGTTAGGCACACGCAATGTCATGTGATCATAATCCTGCGGTGGAGATGAATCAAGCTAAAAACGTCCTTACATATCGCCCGCCCGGAATGAAGTGGCGCATCACTCCGTGGCCGATAACCATGCCTGGCTCACTGGCCTGCACATCGGTGATAAGATGGAGTCAGAGGGAAAGGAACGGAAACTCGCGCCTGCCGCACGTGACGCAGTCCGCGCGCCTTTCGGCGTTGATGGTCTTGAAAAAACCCTCCCAGATGTCCATGTAGAGCAGTCCCTGCCGCAGGTCGTCGCCGCCCAGGAGTATCTTCATTGCTTCGGTGGTCTGAAGCGACGCGATTATCGCCACCAGGCTGTTGAGAACCCCGTCGGTGTTCGCGGTGGGGACTGTTCCCGGCGGAGGCAGGTCCTCGAAGATGCACGTCAGGCAGGCCGTCTTGCCGGGGAGGATGTTCATTGTCATGCCCGAGGACCCGGCCACGGCGCCGTATATCCAGGGCTTGCCGCGCTTCACGGCGGCGTCGTTGAGGAGGAAGCGGGTCTCCATGTTGTCGGTGCCGTCGAGGATCACATCCACATCAGAGATCAGCGCCTCAACATTGCCGGGGGTGACGTCAACGACCTTTGCCTCCAGTTGGATTTCCGAGTTGATCGCCCGCAGATGCCTCTCCGACGCGAGGGCCTTGGGGACGTGGTTCTTCGCGTCGGCCTCGTCGAACAGGTTCTGCCGGGGCAGGTTCGACAGCTCGACGTAATCTCGGTCCACGAGCACCACCCGCCCGATGCCGGAGCGGACGACGTTGTTCGCCATCATGCTGCCGAGTGCGCCGCAGCCGATGACGATCACGCTGCCCCGGGCCAGTTTTCGCTGCCCATCTTCGCCGATGGCCCAGAACAGGACCTGCCGCGAGTAACGGTCATCAAGATTCGCTTTCGGGTCCATCTTATTTCAGGCTTTTCATCGCCTCCAAGTCGTCCCGCGTCCGGCCCTTGCCGGGCAGCACCTCAAACTCGATGGGGCTGATCCCGCTCTGCGTCAACTCCCCGCCGTCGCAGATGATCCGCACCTGCACCTTCCCCGGCGGCATATCGGGAGGGATGCAAATGACCGCGACGCGATACTGCAGCGGCGGGGGCATCTTCACGCCGGCCCGTTCCTCGACTGGTATGTCCATAATATCCCGGATCGCCAGCACGGGAACCTCCCGATCACCCATCAGCACTTTCAGGCCGGAGATGCTCGCGTTCGCCCCGCCCTTGCTGGGCGTGCAGGCGGGCTCCCGCCAGCCCAGGACGATGACGGCCTCCGATCCGGCCCGGCCGACATTGTCAAGGGTGGATACCAGGCATCCCGAAATAGACGCGGACACGACAACAAGAGAAATGACGACAGCCATTCGTCTCACCATCTCTCCTCCTTATCCAATGCGAAGTTTCTCTATCTCATCATCTTGCATGGGGGCAACCACAATCGTCTCGATCCGCTCCCCGGCCTTGGTCCAGCAGTGGACCTTGACCGACGCCTCATGCCGGGCCTTTCCGTATCGGGCCGTCAGCGCAGCGGCAGTTTCCTTTGCTGTCTCATCCATCGGTCCGCGGAGCAGAGATGTGGGGCCTGTCACCCCGGCGGCCTCGAACAGCACATCGTCCGGCTTCGCAAAGGTGACGATCTTCCAGTTGTCCTTCTCGTCGCGCCCCACGATCACCTTCGTTTCCGGCGACAGCCGGAAGTGGCGGCCCATCTTGAGCAGGTGCGCGTCGTTGCCGTCATAATTCGGCTTGTGAGCGATCAGGTCCAACATCTTCTTCCCGAACGATGGGTCTGTGAGCAGACATCCCCCCGCCGGGCTGGGATAGTCCTCGATGCCGAATCGCTTCGCCATCTCCATCTGGGGGAGTCGGGAGCGGCCCTGGATGGCGCAGAGCTTCTCCCGGTCCACGATCCCCTCCTGCTCGGGGATCGTCGGGTCGAGCAGCTTGGCCGAGAGAGGTCGGAGGGTTCGGCCTTCCATGCCGCTTTCCCGGTCAATAAGTCGCATCGGCTCTCGGCGCTGCGACATGGGGCGCTCGCCGAGCACCTCCCCCGTTACGAGAAACGACGCCCCGATTTTTTTCATGTATTCAGCAGCCCGCTTCACCGACGCGATCCGGCAGTCAATGCACGGGTTGGCGTTCTTGCCGTAGCCGTGGGGCGGGTCCCTGACGATCTCGACCATGTCGCGCGAGAAGTTTGCAATATTCAGGGGGACGCCAAAGCGCCGCGTCGCCCGCACCGCCGACATGCGGGGATGGCCGTTGAGGGAATTCGAGCAGAAAAAGGATACGAAATGGATCGCTTCGATCTCCACGTTCTGGTCGAGCATCAGGCGGAGCGCGAGGATGCTATCCAGCCCCCCCGACAGCATGACCAGCGCCTTGTTCACGCCTTCTCGTCTTTCCCTTCTTTCGCCTTGCGCTGTTTCTCGTGAAAGTCCTCGATGGCCTTTCGCAGCGCCTGCTCGGCCAGCACGGAGCAGTGCATCTTCACGTCGGGCAGGCCGCCGAGGGCCTTGACTACGTCATCGTTGCGGAGCTTCAGGGCCTCCTGGACGGTCTTTCCCCTCACCAGCTCTGTGAGCACGCTGCTCGATGCGATGGCCGCCCCGCAGCCGAGCGTCTGGAACTTGGCGTCCGTAATCACGCCGTTTTCCACCTTGATATAGAGCCGCATGATGTCGCCGCACACCGGATTGCCCACGTTGCCCACGCCGTCGGCGTCCTCAATCTGGCCCACATTGCGGGGGTTCTGGAAATGCTCCATCACCTTGGCGCTGTATGCGCTCTGCGGCATAACACGTCACTCCTCAAGAACCGAAAAACATCATGAAGACAGTTCCTTCCCGCCCGATCCGCCGCCCGTTTCTCGTTCGCCTTTATCCTTCGCCTTCAGCTTCTGCTCCAGTTCATCAATTCGCTTGGACAGTTTGTTCATGGCCTCCACCACCGGGTCGGGCAGCCTGCCGTGCTCCAGATCCGCCGGCGCGTGCACGCCGGAATCGGACGATTGGACCACGTGGCCCGGCACGCCGACGACCGTGGCTCCCGGCGGCACCGGCTTGATGACCACCGACCCGGCCCCGATCTTTGCGTCTTTCCCGATCGTGATGGCGCCGAGGATCGTCGCCCCCGTGCCGACAATAACCTCGTCCTCCAGCGTCGGATGGCGCTTCACCTTATCGAACGTCGTCCCACCCAGGACGACCCCCTGGTAGAGAAGCACGTCGTCGCCGATCTCCGACGTCTCGCCGATGACGACGCCCATGCCGTGGTCAATGAAGAACCGCCGGCCGATCCTGGCCCCCGGGTGTATTTCGATGCCCGTCAGCCACCGGGCCATGTGCGAGAGAAACCGCGCCGGAAAACGCAGACCCTTTCCCCACAGCCAGTGGGCGATCCTATAGCACCAGATCGCGTGCAGCCCGGGGTAGCAGGTCAGCACCTCCGCCACGCTCCGGGCGGCGGGGTCCTTTTTGAACACAGTCAGCACGTCTTCACGCAGGCGTCGCAGCATCCGCACCTCAGCCCCCGGCGCGAGATCGAAAGCGTAACAATATAGCCATCCGCCGGGGATAAGTCAAATGTGAACCCTATTTCCTGATGCGAAGTTCCCTCTTTTGCTCGCAAAGATCGGCAAGCGTCGTGCCCCCCAGCACGCCCCGGACGGCCTCCTCCAGTTTCTGCCAGAGCGCGCGCGGGGCGCACTGCTTGGCGAGCTTGCATACAACGGTCTTTCGGTCTTCGGCGACGCATTCGGTCACGTCCACGCCCTCCCCCAGCGCCTGGAGGATATCGAGCACGGGCACCTTCTCCGGCGCCCTGGCCAGCGTGAATCCGCCGCCGGGGCCTCGAACGCTTTTCACCATCCCCGCCTTCTTGAGGCGAAAGAACAGTTGCTGTAAAAAGGGCACGGGAATTCTCTCGCGCTCCGCAATGATCTTGATGCTGACCGGCGCCCCCTCGCCCTCCACGGCGAGCGCGATCAGCGCACGCACTCCATATCTGCATCTTCTTGAAAGGCGCATAGTCTCACTCGGCGTCGAACAAATCCGTGCTCAGATACCGCTCCCCCGTATCGCAGAGGATCGTGACCACGTCCTTCCCCTCGCCCAGCTCTTTTGCCACCTGCAGCGATGCGAAGACATTCGCGCCCGAAGATATGCCGGCAAAGACGCCCTCCTCCCGGGCAAGGCGGCGGGTCGTCTTGAAGGCGTCGTCGGCCTTGACGCGGATAATCCGGTCTATGATAGCGGTATTCAGGACCCCCGGCACGAAGCCGGCGCCGATGCCCTGGATCTTGTGCGGACCCGGCGGCCCGCCGGAAAGGACAGGAGAGTCCTCCGGTTCCACAGCCACCACCAGGACACCCTTGTTCTTCTCCTTCAGCGCCTCCCCCACACCCGTCAGCGTCCCGCCCGTTCCCACGCCGGCGACAAAGGCGTCCACCTTTCCCTCCATCTGTTCGAGGATTTCGACCGCCGTGGTGCGGCGATGGACCTCCGGATTGGCCGGATTCTCAAACTGCTGGGGGATCACGGCGCTCTTGCCGAGCGTCTTGGCGATCTCCTCCGCCTTGGCTATGGCCCCTTTCATCCCTTCTCGGCCGGGGGTGAGGACGACCTCCGCCCCCAGCGCCTTGAGCAGCTTCCGTCTCTCGACAGTCATGGTGTCGGGCATGGTCAGGATCAGGCGATAGCCCTTCACCGCTGCGACCATGGCCAGACCAAGGCCGGTGTTGCCGCTCGTCGGCTCGACGATCACGCCGCCGGGCTTCAGTTTCTTCGCCTTCTCCAGGCCCTCCACCATAGCCAGACAGATGCGGTCCTTCACCGAGGAGAGCGGATTGCAGTACTCCATCTTCCCCCACACTGCGGCGCTTCCCGCCTCCGGCAGCTTGTTAATGCGCACGATGGGGGTGTCGCCAATGAGATCAAGGATTGTCTCTCCTCGTCGCGCCACGGTCCATTCCTCCCAGGGGTTTATCACCAGCAGTCAAAGTTATGATACTATACTTGACTAAATACGTCAACAACAAAACCGAGGGGAATACAGCCCCTCAGAAGGCGTGGAAAACTGCAGGCGCGCCCTTCACGGGGGCGCGAAAATGCGATCGGTTGCGCCGCAGGCGCGAAGCCCCGCGAGACGCGGGGCTACGGCCGCCTCGTCAGACGTCGCAGAGTTTGAACGCAGCCTCAAGTGCCGCGATCTTATCGCCCTTGGGGCTGAACTCGTGGCCCATGTAGAGCTTGTATCCCGCCTCGGCGATGGCCTTGGAGATGCCCACGTAGTTCATCTCCTGCGTGTCGTCCATGTCGCGCCGGCCGGGATTGCCCGCCGTGTGAAAGTGGCCGATATACTGGATGTTCTTCTGGATCGTGCGGATGATGTCGCCTTCCATGATCTGCATGTGGTATATGTCGTAAAGCAGCTTCACGTTCGGCGAGTCCACCCGCTTGCAGACCTCCGCCCCCCAGGCGGTGCGGTCGCACTGGTAGCCGGGGTGGTTCACCTTGCTGTTGAGCAGTTCGAGGTTCAGATTGACGCCAGCCTTCTCGGCCGCGCCCTTGACGCGGTTGAATATCTTGACGCACTCGTCGAGGCCCTCGTCGTCGCTCTGGCCCGGATTGCGATTGCCGCTGAAGCAGATCAGGCCGGGGATGTTGTCGCGCCTGGCGATCTCGATGCTCTCGAGGATTTCCTTCTCGATGCGGTCGTGGTTCTGCGGCTTGTTCATGCCGTCGGGCAGCGAGGCGTGGGCCGAGCAGCTCGCCACGCGCAGGCCGTGCTTCTTGGCAAGGGCCACCAATTCGTCGTGGGCGACCTTCGACCTATCCCACCACTCCACGGCGGCGTAGCCGATCTTCGCCGCCGCGGCGAAAAGATCGTTGTCGCTGATGTCTTTGGACTTGAAGCACCCGAGGCAGAACGACTGGTTGATCCGTTCCATGCAGACTCTCCTTACCGAAACCCTTGTGGAAACCGGGGCAAACCAGAGGAGAGTATGAGAAAAAAGAGGGGCCTTGTCAAGGGCCGAGAACAAAAAGGGTGCGTGTCATCTCTTTCGGTTAATGGGCGAGATCTTTTTAGACGGATAGCGCGGCGCGGCGTCAAGACTTGGGCGGGCTGGAGACCCGCACGACATTTTCGGCCTTCAGGCCGCGACCGCCGTCAGCGAAATCAAACTCCACGTCTTCGCCGGGAGTCAGCGTCCTGAATCCCTCTCCCGCAATGCCGGTGTGGTGAACAAATACGTCCCCCTTTTCGGAAATGATGAAACCATACCCCTTCTTTTCATCAAACCACTTGACTTTTCCCCTCGCCATCAACCCCCTCCCTTAAGAAACGTCGGCACTCCCAACCAAAGTGCAATAGCCCTCACCCGCGTCCCACGCGCATGCGACATTTCTGTTCGATTATTATGCACATACCGGGCAAGCCTGTCAAGCAAAAAAATGCCATAGGGTATCCCCATATCCCCGGAACACATTGACAAGCGAATTCCCCTTGACTTGGCTCGGCCAAGACGATAATCACATCGAATCTGTAGAGTAGGCATGTCATGTCATTTGGCTTAGGAAAGATGCGATGAACCTCTCCGCGGCGGATTTCAAACTCGACGGACCCCTCGGCTCGCAAGGCACGACCATCGAAATGGTGGGCCGCAATCACTTCAGGGCCGTCCTCGGCCACGCCCCCCAGCACCCCGAGTGGTGCAACAAGATCCAGTTCCAGATCACCCGCAACGCGAAGGGCAATGCGCTGCGCCTCGACGTGGTCTTCGACGGCGGCGATTCCATGCGCCTGAACGAGTATTCCTGCTCCTGGTCCTACGACGCAAAGAACTGGCGGCCGATCCATTGGGAGAACGGAACCAAGGAAGCGGGAACCGCCGACACGCTCGTCTTCCCCGAGTTCGCCGAGGACGTCGTTTACCTCGGCCATCAGGTCCCCATGTCGTATGAGGACCTGGTCGAGCTGGTGGAACAGTGGCGGAAGAGTCCGTATGTCGCGGTCCATGTCCTCGGCCGGTCGCTGGGCGGGCGGGACCTCTATCGCATCCAGATCACCGACCCGAACAGCCCGCACCCGCCGGACGCCCGATGGGTGCACCACTTCGCCAACCAGCACCCCGGCGAGCATAACTCGCAGTGGCGGATGGTGGGCATGATTGACTGGCTGCTGAGCGGCGAGGCCGACGACTTCCGCAGGCGCAACAT
The DNA here is from genome assembly GCA_040755855.1 of Planctomycetota bacterium. Taxonomy (GTDB): domain Bacteria; phylum Planctomycetota; class Brocadiia; order JAADGH01; family JAADGH01; genus JAADGH01. The sequence continues at coordinate 38,290 of JBFMAD010000057.1, forward strand.
CTGCCACTTCATCGTCATGATGAGCCCCGACGCGCCGTCGAACGGGTGGTATCGCGTGAACGCGCAGGGCGTGGACATGAACCGCTCCTACCGCGCCGAGGGGGCCGACCCCGCGGCGCAGGCGCACGAGGCGTGCATCTGCCAGAAGGACTTGGAGGACCTCATGGCCTCGGACGCGCCCGTGACCGATGTGTGGAGCATGCACACCTGGGGCGGGGTGGTAGATCCGATCATCACGCCTGGCCGGGAGATCGGGGCGGCGGTCGGGCCGTGGGAGGAGTTCCGCGACATCATCAAGGCCAACGACCCGCGCAACCTCGTCAAGCCGATGCACCTGCGCGGCGAGGACAAACTCGGCGGCGTCACGTGGACGGGTGGACCTCACGCGCAGTTCGGCATCACAACCGTCCTCTGCGAGGGGGCCGGGGCGATCTACACCCAGGAGGAAAACCTCGCCTCGGGCACCGTCCTCATCCGGAGCATCGGGGAATACTACAAAAGCACGAAACAGGAGTAGGCCCCATCCCTCCGGATTTACCGCATTGGGGCGACCGGCACGGACCGCATTCGGCCAGACCACCATAACTACATAAACAATGGCGGCACAAGGGTTTAATGTTCAATAATTAAGTATGATGTCCCCGGAACTCCTGTCCCCGGAACTCCCCCGGAACTCCGGAACTCCGGAACTCCCAGAAGAGACGAAGACCAAATTATCGAATGTGGTCGTCCTTGGGTCGGATAAGCTGATACAGTCCAAAAGTTTTGACGGCTTAAGGAGCACATCGACCGAGAAGAGGGCGTTCCTGGCGGGCATCGACGGCGCGGCCCTGCCCGGCCTTTTCAAGGCGAACGAAGGCATGAAGAACGGCGTGTTCGTCGATTTTCTGGAACTCCTGACCCTCACCCTCGAAGTGGCCGCTGGCAAGGAACCCCCCAAAGGGAACCCCCTCATCAAGGATTACAACAAGGACCTCCGCATCCTCTTCCTCCTCCCCCGGGCGGAAGTCATGGATTACATCAAAATGCGCGAGCTTTACAACTCCCAGCTCACCATCCTCCAGGCCGCGTAAGCGGCCTTCGGCCTGTTGCATCGCTCGCTGCGCTCGCTGTTGATGCGCTTCGCTGTTAATGCGCTCACTTTGTTCGCTGTTACTTCGCCCTTCGGGCTGTTACAACGTTCGCTTCGCTCACTGTTCCGGCCGGGATTTGTCCTCTGAACGCTGCACCTAACCTGAGGAGTTCCGGGGACAGAGTTCCGGGAGTTCCGGGCAGGAGTTCCGGGGACATCATACTTATCTCATTCTCGCCAGTCATGTCCGCCTTTCCTAACTTGCCGTCCGCATCCACAATAGGCCGCTATTCCTCCAGCCGGAACAGCTCCGCCGCGTTGCCGAAGCCGATGGGTTACAAATGCCAGATGCCTTCTCCGGCCAGCGCACAATTCACCCCTCGATTGGCGCCGGCGCCAATCGGCTCTCCCACTCGTCAAGACGCTTCTTCAGATCGGAGATTACATCTGCGCATCGGGCCTCGGCGATAAGGTTCCTCGTCTCCCAGGGGTCGGCACGCAGATCGAACAACTGCTCGGTCGGGTCGCCCTTGTAGGTAATCAGCTTGAACTCGGACGTGCGGACCATGCGGCCCCGGATGTTCGATTCGCTTACAAGAAACTCGCGCCATTCGGTCGGCTTCCCCTCGATCAGCGGGCGGAGGCTTCGTCCCCGCGCCTTGGGCGGCGCTTCGATCCCGGCATAGTCGCACAGGGTCGGCGCGAGGTCCAGCCCGGAGACCAGGTGCGTCGCATCCATCACGCCCTCCGGCGCGCGCCCCGGCCACGAGACCACAAATGGCACGCCCACGGCCTGCTCGTAGAGATAATGCTTCTGGATCAGCCGATGGCATCCCATGCCGTCGCCATGGTCCGCCGAGAAGAAGACGACGGTATCCTGCGCCAGACCGGAATCGTCCAGGGCATCGAGCACCCGGCCGATCTCCGCATCCACCATCTCCACGTGGCGGTAGTAACTCCAGATGTAGTAACGCCAGTGCAGCTCGGACCAGTCCCGCAGGTAGGCCCAGAACTTGCTCTCGCGCCAGGGCTTGCGGACCGTCTCCGGCTCGCGAGGGTCAAACTGATAGTTCGCGGGCAGCGGCGGAAGCTGATCCGCGAGCGACGGATAGGGCAGCGCGCCGATATCCTTCATGTGCCGCATCGCCCAGTAGCAGATGTCGTGCGGCTGCAAGAGTCCCACCGAGAGGAAGAACGGCTTGTCCCCCCGGTCGCCGAGCAGGAACCCCTCCACGGCCCGCGAGATGGCGGCGTCGCCGTGCTCGCCCACCGGATGGCCGCAGGTGAGGACGCGAAAACTCTGATCCAACGGCCGTCCGGGGACGTGCCACTTGCCCGCATAAACGGGTTCATAGCCGCGCGCGCCGAACCATTGCCCCAGGTCGGGCATGTCTTTCACGATCTTCCGCTCGTTCAGCACGACGCCCGTCTCCGAGGAGGCCCGTCCCGTGTACCAGCAGCTCCGCGCCGGGCAGCAGACCGGGTTGGCCGAGAAGGAAAGGCGGAAAGATACCCCGCGCCGGATCAGGCGGTCCATGTTCGGCGTGCGCACCTGGGAACACCCATGGGCCGACAAGGCGCGGACGCTCAGTTGGTCCGATTGGATGAAGAGGAGATTGGGGGGCCTTCGGGCCTGGGCGGTTGTGGGTCGCGGTGCGAGAACCATGCCTGCCGCGCCCAGGGCGCCGGCCTGGAGGAACCTGCGGCGGGTGATCGCCGTTTGACCGTGGGCAAGCGGACGGGTCTTCATCGCATCACCTCCGGCACGTGCGCCGACGGATCGAACACAAAGGCGCGCATCCCGCCGATGGCCAGCAGGAGGCGCCGCCGATCGTCCAGCCAGTAGTTATAGGGCAGGATGCCTTCCCCAAGCTGATCGTATCCGTGGAGGCGGAGTCGGCCGCTTTTCAGCTCGATCTCCACGCTCTCGCGGTAGGTCAGTCGCTGTCCCGGCTTGAGCAGGTCCATCTCCTCCAGCATGTCGAACTCGAGGGGCGCCGCGTCCGCCGGCAGGCGCTGGAGCGCGTCGAAGATGGACCAGTTGCAGGAGAGCGATTTCGGCGCGGGGATGGATCGCTCCGCCTTGCCCCGGCGGCGGACGATGACATCGCCCACTTGCCCCGTCTCGCGCACCTCGGTCCCCGCGACCGGCTGGCCGGTGGGGGTGAGGATCGCGGCGCGCAGTTCCCAGGACTTAGGCGTGGCGAGGCGATCCGCCGCGCAGGTCACGGTCGCGTCCACATGATAGAGCGTGAGCAGATTCTTCCATTTCCCCTCGGGGCGCGAGGGCATGTCGGGATGAAGAAACGGAGCAGGGCCTCGGCCCTGTTCCGTGCACAGGGTTACGTGCAATACGACGGTCTGGTCGCCCTCCGGACGGCGGCGAATCCGAAACACACCTGCCCGTTCAGTCTTCTGCCATCGGTCGTTTGGGACGATCTTCCACACGCTGTAGCGATGGTCCCACGCGCCCTGTGGGTCGAAGTCCCCCACCGGCGGCTGGAACCCCTCCAGGCACTCGCGGGCCTTCGCCAGGGAGTAGGGCCATTGCGCTTGATCCGGCATTCCATTCCTCCGTTCCGGGTCAATATACCAGCTTCCTGAAGTTCTCCACCTTATGAAAGGTAATCAGGTTTGAGTCGTGCGCGTTCTTGGCCGCCGGGTCCGAGGTGCGCATCAGGAGGAGGAGGTCCGCTCCGTCTATGACCATGTGCGCACCGTAGTGCGATTGGCCCATGTCCTCCACCGCCGCCACCAGGCCCGCGAAGCACCAGTCCATGCAATTCTTCGAGAAGTGCAGCGCCAGCCGGCGGCGCTCGTTGTTCGGCAGGGCGTATCGCTTGGGCGGCATCAGCTCGACGCGCTGCATAGAGTCGGTGGACTGCGCGACCGCCATCCAATAGAGGCGCGTGTCCTCGTCGTAAACGATGCACATGGTCCCGTGCCCGCCGGGCAGCGGGATGTAGAGCATGGGCGCGCCCGACGGTGCGGTCTCCAGGCCGACGCGAATCTTCCCGTCTTCCGTCTCCACGGCCTTTGCGAGGCAGGCCAGGTTGGTCCCGCCTGTGTCGGCGCGCATCAGGATGTGAAAGGTGCGACCAGTCGGATCGTGCCATATATGTTCCGGGGCCTTGATCCGGACCAGGTTTGCCTCGCTCCACCCGATGCCGTCCGCGCCCATCGTGCGCCCCGGACCATAGGACCCGGGTTTATAGAAGGGGACGCCGATGAGGTTTGGATCGCCAAACTCCCGGAGCGCGTCTTGAAAGCTGAATCTATTGGAGTAAGTCCATGCGTCGGCCCGGGTCAGATCATCCCCCAACCGCGCCGACATCACAACCGGGGCATGAATCCGCGGCGCATACCCGCTGGATGTCTCTTCCGCGAAACATTCCTTCACGAGATAGATGCGCCCGTTCGATTCCTCGACGCTGCCGGAGACGGAATACCATTTTCCCTCGGCAAGCACGGCCGGGTCCGACCACGTATCGCCCCCATCGTCGGAGCGCGAGATCGTCAGGCCGTACATTCCCCCGATGACATAGGCCGACCGGCCCGCCGCAAACGGATAGCCGTTCACCATCGCCATGTCCTTCCGGTGAACCCACGTCTTCCCGCGGTCGTCGCTGCTGAATACCTTGGTGATGTTGGTTTTATGCGTCGGGTCGCGCCTGTCCGACAACAGGATGTTGCCGATCAACCGCCCGTTGGGAAGCCGCGCCAACGCGGGACAGTATGCGATCTCCTGCATGGGGTCCGGCACTCTCCAAAACACCGTGTAGTCCTGCGCCAGAGGCGCGTTGCGCTGCGCCTTGTCGCCGCCGAGTGCACGAGATTTCTTCATCGTATCTCCCTCTATTTACCTAAACCCGATACGCCTCTCGTGGATTGTCGTGGAACCAGCGCCGGGCGATGGTCATCGCCTGGCTTTCCGTTATGCTCCCGTTTCCGACCCGGCGCGCCAGGACGGCGGCCACGATCTCTCGGGTCTGCATGAGAGCGCCATAGACATTTTCCACGGCCCACCAGTAGTCCCCGCCGAAGGCCATGACGCGGTTGGTGGGGACCATGTCGAGCCAGATCTCCAGCGCCTGTTCCGATAGGGCGGGCGAGATCAGGTGGCTCCAGCATAGGTTGAGCCAGATGTTAGGAAGGGCGCGCGCCATCAGGCCCGCGTCGGCAGGCCAGGGCGTGCCGGCGTGGAAGAGGTCGAAGCGCGTGTTGCGGAATTTCATGGCAACCGGGATGAGGTTGGTGGGGCGGATGGTGGTCTGGTCGCTCCATCCGCCCGCCCATACCCCGCTGTGTTTGACCACCACGATCTGAAGCCTCCCACACATCTCGTAGAGCCGGTCGCGCAGGTAGTTGGCGACCGCGATGCGGTCCTTGCCGTCGCCGCCCGCAAGGATTCGCGGATAGGCCGAGGCGCCGGCCTGGGCGTCGCCCGGCTCGTAAGGATAGCACATCCCCTTGACGCCGATCATGCCTTCGCGGGCGCGACGGGTCAGCAGCTCCTCCATCAGTTCCACGTACTGCGGCAGGTCGCTTGGGACGCTTTGGCCGACCTCCTGCGACATGGACTCCACAAACGCCCGGTCGCGCACGCCGATGAAAAAGTCCTCGGGAAGGATGGGCTTGAAGAGATCGTTATGCCACATGGTGCGGTTCTGGTTGAGGACCAGCACGATGTTGCACGCCTGGCGGAGGCATCGGTCAAAGAGGCCCGGGCGATTATGCTCCTGCATCCGGGCCGACACGGAGGCGTAGTTCCGGGCGGTCAGATCGCTCTCGCCGAAGAAATGCTTCAACGCCTCGAAGGGCGGCCGCGCGCAACTGCAAGTCCGCACAAAATCGAGATAGGGCGCGACGGCCTCCCACTTCTCGTCCAGGGACAGGGCGTTCGCATCCTGCGGCCCGGCGCTTTTAGGATCCACCGCGCACTGGATGCCGAGCGCATCGGCCTTCTTCGGGTCCATCCCGGCTGCAATGAGTTGGGTGAATAAGTACTGGTGGAAGAGGAGGAAGATATCCACCTTGCGGGCGACGCGCATCTCTTCCGCGTGAAGATGCTCGTGAGCATCCACCGTCGGGATTTGGGAGATTTGTTCGAAAAGGCTCTTCGATAGTTCCGGCGACGCCATACTCATCTCCTGTTCGTCAGGTATGTCCGCATGTCGTAACTTGCCCGCCGGCGTAGCGTGGCGGGAACGGCCCGGGCGCGTTCACAACCGGACGGCTTCATTATATCCGACATCTCCGGCGATGCGAACGTTTTTCGGAAAATTGAGGGGGGGGTAATGCGGGACCGTATTAGGTCGGACCTTCGTAACTCCATAAGCATAGACGGCACAGGGGCTTAATGTTCAACAATTAAGTATGATGTCCCCCGAACTCTCGTGTGGAACCACAACCGCCGCCTGAAAGTAGTTATGCTTGCCATCCAAGACCAGCGATAGCTGCCATGTTGGGTGATCGGGATGGGTAACGTTCCGCAGACTACCCTCCTCCGCCAACAAGGGTACCACCAACACGGTTGGCGCGGTTACATGGAAGGGCACAAATGTCGCAGCGCTGCATGATATGCCGACCATATTGGCAACGTAGCTGACAAACCGCGAGATAGCGAAACAATCCCCTTTCTCTCCGACGCCAATATCCCACACGGTATGATTTCCACTCGATCGGTCAGAATCCAGATCGAATGCACCGCTATACTTCTTCGATAATTCGTGGACAATTCTCGGGTTAGACGGGTCATCCACCCCTGTAGCGACTATTGCTTCCCACACGCGTTTCTGTGCGACTTCCATCCGAAGGGGGGTCAACAGATTTGGGTCGGTCGTGTAATTGCTATACTTTGCATCCGGCACATCCGCGTCGACTGGCCTGCCGAGTGTCGTGTAGATCACGTGGCTGCCGGTGGATCCCAGATTGATTTCCGCCCACCCCTGGTCGGGGTTGTCTTCGCTCCGCAAGATCGAGAGTGTCCACGCAATGGGGGCATCGATCGTACGGATTTCTGCGCCGATCGGATTTGTCGCAGTCAGCGGGAGTGTGATCTTACCCGCAACAAGCTCGGCATAGGAGAACGCATCGGGCGCAGTGAAACACAGGGCCGATTCATTTACACTGTCGCCAACCAGAGCGAACGTGAACCACCTGTCAAGGGTCACATTACTTGGCAACCCTTTCGTCTCCAGACCAACCGTAAGCTCGGCACTGATCCGATCCTCAAAGGGATCGTCGCCTGCCGTGTGGCTCGTTGGATAGTTGGGGAAAGCCGCCCCGGGGTTCCATTCAGGACCGACGTATTTCGGACCTGCGAAGCGGATGTCGGTCCGTCCATAGTTGGGATCTCTGGGCATGGGGTTCTTGCCATTCTGGTACATCAGATTATGGTCCGACGTGAATTCCAGACTCACGATCTTCGCGTTGATCTCGAACGCCGCGACGTTCGCCGTGTCGCTCCTCTGCTGGTCGCCGACAAGCCGGAGCGTGATCCCCCGGTCCTGCGCAAAGATCGCCGGACCGATACACTCCACCCACAGCACATGGCCCTCCGCCGGATTGAACGCCGTCATCGGCTCGACCGGTATCGTCCGGCCCTCATCGCTGAAAACGCTGAACACGCCCGGACAGTTCCGCCAGTTCCGACGCCAGTTCCGGGCCAGTTCCGGGGACACCATCAATACTGTTCGGCACTTTGCTTGCATGGTCTGTGCGGGGGATGCTCACCGAAAAATAAGCGAACGCTAACCGATTCCTAACTGTACTTTTTTCGCCGTTCTGTCATCATGGGGGCATGAACAAATC
>JBFMAD010000058.1:0-45744 GCA_040755855.1 Planctomycetota bacterium
CTTCTGATCTTGCTTCGGTCGTTGTTCTTGCTGTCCTTGCTTGCTTTTCTGGTCTTGTTTCTGTTCCTGCTGCTTCTTCTGATCGGAGATGGATTTGTTCTCTTCGGCGGCGTCCTGCTGGCGCTTGGCCAGTTCCTTGAGCTTCTCCATCGTCTCCTTCTGCTTCTGCTGCTCCTTCTCCGCCTGCTCCTGCTGCTTCTTGATCTCGTCGAGGATTTGCTTCATGGTCAGCCGCGCCACCTCGATGTTGTGCGCCGCGTCCGTAAACTTCGGATCGAGCTTCAGCGCCTCCTGATAGAATCGGATGCTCTGCTCTAAGTCGGCGAGGGATTTCTTCAAATCGCTGTCCTGCTGCCGCTCGCTCTTGCGAAAATAGCAGTTGCCGGTGTTGAACCTGCTACGCGCTTCGAGGTCGGCCGTCTTGCTCTTGATCGCCGCCTTCTCGAACTCTTCCTTGGCCTTCTCATAGTCGCCCTTGTGGTAGAGTACATCGCCCCGGTTGAAACTGATGATCGCCGACTCCGGGGCATCCACCGACGCCTTGTCGTATGCAGTCATGGCCTCGTCGTACTGGCCCTTCGCGTAGGCGCGGTTGCCTTCGGACACGAGGTCCCGGGCCGAGTCGGCGCGGGCAGACACCGACCCTAAGACGATGAGGCACATGCACAGGACGCATCGCATCATCGCGCTATGCACCGTTCGATTGGTTTCGTTTCCGATCATTCAGCACCATCTCCAGGCACAAGAGCGCAAGCGCCACACCGAGGAAGATCTGGAATTTCTCCTCGTAGCGTTCGACCGTCTTGGCCTCCAGTTCCTTCTTCTCTGCGCTTGCGACCAGTTCCATGTAGACATTGCCAAGGTCTATCGTTCCCGTGGCGACGTTCAGGTACTTCCCGCCCGGCGTGGCGTTCACCATCTTTCGCAGGACGTCGGCGTCGAGTTTCGACCAAACCTCCTGGCCTTTGTATTTGAGGAACGTTTTTTCGCCGTTCTCATCGGTGATGGGGATTCGCCTGCCCTGGTCCTCGTCGCCGATGCCGATGGCGAGGATTCGTATCCCCTGCTCGCCCGCCTTCTTCGCGGCCTCGACGGGGAAGGAGTCGTGGTCCTCGCCGTCGGTGATGAGGATGATGTCCTTGAACTCCTTGTCGCGTTCGTCAAACACATCGGTCAGGCACTTGCGTATCGCGTCGCCGATCTGCGTCCCGCCGCGGGAGACGCTCTCGGGCGAGATGTCCTCGACCGCCATTCGGAAGAATCCGTAATCGAGGGTGAGGGGACATTTGACAACGGCGTTGCCGGCGAAAACCACCAGGCCGACGCGGTCGCCCTGCAAGCGCTCCACGCAGTCGAGGATGGCGAGCTTCGCTCGCCCCAGGCGGCTGGGGGCCAGGTCCTCGGCCAACATGCTCTTGGAGACATCGAGGACGAACACCACGTCTCGACCCGTGCGGTGGAGGGTCTTCGGCTTGGGGTTCCATGCCGGACGGGCGAGGCCCAGAACGATGAATGCGAGGGCGGCGACGACGAGCACGGCCTTCCATCGGCGCGCGGCGGCGCTGACGGAGACGTTGATGTATCTCAATAGATTCGCTTCTGCGAATATCTCCAGCGCCTGTCTGCGGCGATACGCGGCGTAGGCGTACACGGCCAGCAGGAGCGGGATCGCCCACAGGAGGAGTAGCCGATTCAGATTGTAGAACTGCATCCCGGTCATGGTATCTTTCGGAACACCGTGTTGGTTAGCGTGGTTTCGACGACAAGCAGCATCAGCGCCATCAACGCAAGGGGCGGGAACAATTCCCGATAGTCCAGGAACCGGACCGACTCGATCTCGCTTCGCTCCATGGCGTCAATTTCCTTGTATATCTCTCGCAGCGATTCGGCGTCCGCCGCCCGGCGATAGACGCCGCCGGTCTCGTGGGCAAGGGCTTGGAGCGTTTCCTCGTCCACGCCAGGACCCGTGGGGACCACGTAGGTCCCCAGCGGGGTTTGAATCCGTTGCACGGCCTCGTCTCCGCCGATGCCGATGGTATAAATCTTGATGCCCCATTGCTTTGCGACCGCCGCCGCCTCGAAGGGGCTGCGCTTTCCCGCGTTGTGCTGGCCGTCGGTGAGGAGGATGATAATCTTGCTCTTAATCTTGTATTGCCGATCCTCCTTCTGGGTCTGACGGGCGAGCATTTCTTCGGCGGTCTTCAGCCGGGCGGCGGCCAGGGCCAGCGCGTCGCCGATGGCCGTGCCGTCTTCGCTGCGGAGCTTAACGAGTTGAACGCTTTCGAGAAAACGCGACAGCGCCCCATGACCCAGCGTCAGGGGGCAGATCGTGTCTGCATATCGTGCAAAGGCGACCATCCCGATCAGGTCGTTCGGTCGGCCCTTCAGACCCCTCTTGTTCCCGAGGACGAATTCCTGGAAGACCCGCTTGACGACATCGAGGCGCGTCAGACGCTCGCCCGCGAATTCCATCTCCGCGCCCATGCTGCCGGAGCGGTCCACGACCATCTCGATGGCGACGCCCTTGCTCACGTCGCGGATGCGCTCCTTGCCCTGCTGGGGACGGGCGATGCAGAGGACGAGAAGAACAAGGACGAGAACGCGCAGCAGCCGAGGCGAACCCAAGAGCCGCTGTCGGAGCGATTGGCCGATGCGCCGCGTGTGATCCGTTGATGAAAAACGCAGGCCCGGCCGAACGGCGCGCCGGCGGCAGAGGTAGAGCAGAAGGGGGATGAGCAGAAGGATTGCAAATGCCCAGGATGTCTCAAAGCGCATTTGTTCCTCTCCTCATGCGGCCGCGGCCGCCTCAACTGTGGCAGTGTCCGCCTTCGTTCCCACGATGAATCCCTTGCACGCATCAAAGGCATTCTGAATCTCGTCGTTCGTCGGCTGATGTTCGGCGAACTTGACGAGATCGCAGCGTCTCAAAAATTCCTTCAGGAGTCTCTTGTGTCCGTCCTGCAGTACATCGGTGTTTCGCAAATCCGAAAGAAACTCCTCCGTTGTCCGTTCGGGGGCGTGGAGGCCGAAACGGTTTTCAATGTAATGGCGGGTGATGTCGGAGAGGCGCTGGTAAAAGAGTTTCATCTGGCCCTTCTCGATCAACTGATCGGCGAGCAGTTGATCCAGGAGCATAAACGCGATCTCGTGGGCCGCGAGTTTTGGCGCTCGCTCGGACAACGCGCCGCGCCGTCGCCGCCAGATGATGAACCCGGCGATCACGCCGAGGGCGATAACCCCGCATCCGACGGCGGCATAGAGCCACCCGCGCGGCGGCTTGGGAATTTCGACCGGGCCGGCGATTTCCTTGATCTTCAGCTCGGCCATCTTCTCCGGCAGGATTGACTTGATCTGGATTGTGATCTCCTCGCTCTCGATTTCGTGTTTCTTGTCTTCGGCATCCTTCTGCCAGAAGGTGATTTTCATAGGAGGAATTTTGTATTCCCCGGAGAGGAACGGATCGAGGGTGAAGACCTTCTGCCGCAGCACCTTGCCGCCTTCGATGAGTTTCTGAGGGGGAGTGTGGTAGTCCACGATTCCGAACTCCTGGAGCTTCTCGCCGAACTTGGGGAACTGGACTTTATAGTCCTCGGCCGCCTGCGCCTCCAGGACGAGGGTGATCCGGTCCGCGATGGTGATTTCTTTTTTGTTCACTTTTACGAAAAACGTGACCGGACCGCGCTCGAATTTCTTATCAATCTCGAACGCGCCTTCTCCTTCCGCCCTTTCCTTTCCCTCCTTGCACGAGAGGATGCCCAGCGTCAGGAGCATGGCAAGAGCGATGCGCACCGATCCGGGGCGGAGGAGGGATTCCGCCCATGCGCCGTGAGTGCACTTGTGGGGGGACGGCATCGTGTTGCGATCGCTCTTGCCAGGCATGGCTACTTCGCCTTCTTTTCCTCTTGCGGCTTCTGCGCCTCGGGTGTCTTGTCCTGGAATTTCGAGAAATGGATGACGACATTGTATTGCCGTTTCAGTTCCTCAAAGAGCTGCTCCTGCACCTCGCGTTCCTTCTGCCCGCGCAGCGAGCGATAGACCTCGGCTTCGACCTCATCGAAGGGCATCTGCCGCTCCGATTCGCGTGCGCGAACCAGGATGATGTGGAACCCCTTGTCGGTCTTGATGGGTTTGTCAATCACCTTGCCCGCTTCGGTCTTGAAGATCGCCGCCGTGGCCTCCGTGGAGTCGCCGATCCCGGGAATGGATGAATTGCGCTCGAGCCAGCCGGCAATGTCGCCTCCCTTTTCCTTGGTTGCGTTGTCCTGCGACAGTTCCCTGGCCACGGCGGCGAAGTCTTTTCCTTCCTTGAGTTTTTTCAGTGCGTCCTCAGCCGCCTTCTGATCCTTGACCAGGATATGGCTGATCTGGGCGCGTTCGGGTTGCATGTACTCCTTCTTGTGAGCTTCGTAATAGGTCTTGAGATCGCCCGCCGTGATGCGAATCTGGTCGGCGAATTCCTTCTCGATCACCCGCTGTGCAAGGATTCCCCGCTCGGCGTCCTGCAGCAGGCTGCGCGTGGGCGGGTCGTCGGCCAACTTGTTCGCGCGCGCCTTGCGGTAGAGGATCTCCTCGACAACGTATTGATTCAGCATCTGCAGCCGCTCCTTCGCAGAGGCGAATCGCTTGAGCAGGGCCTCCTTCTGTTTGTTGCGTTGATCCTCGGGCATGTAGGCGGCGAAGCGCGCAAGCTGGCGCTCGATCATCTCCTCGATGCGGCGGTCAAGGTCGGCCCTGGTGATCTTCTGCGGGCCGATCTCCGCGACGATCTCATCCCTGTCGGCGGTCTTCTGCTCGCCGACGCCCACGCGCTCGGCCAGTTCGTGCCGCAGCGCCGCGAACTTACCCCGCGCCTCCAGGCATTCCTGGATGCGGCGGCTGATCTCCGGGGCCAGGTCGTCGAGTTTGGCGAAACTCTCCGACGTGTAGTAGCTCTGCAACGCCTTCTCGTGCTGGTCCGCGCCTTGCTGGAGGACGCCGATGCGATACCAGACCTTCGCGCGCTCTTCCGTGTCGGGCTGGGCGACGGCCAGATACTCCTCCCATGCCTGAACAGCGGGCAGGGCGAGCCCCTGCTTCTCCAGTTTCATCGCGAGGTCTTTCTGCGCCTCGGCGGAGAGACCGCTCCCTGCGGGCGGCGGCGCTGCGCCTCCGCGGGACAAGGTGACGATGATATTCACAATTCCGACGATAAGGACGAGGCACAGCAGGACGGTTATCGCTGTCGAGGTCCGTCCGGACTTGGTTTCTCGCTCCGGCAATGTCAGTTTCAGATCCGGCATGATTTGGTCTCCATCTCCTTTATCGCCGCCGCTCCCGCGTTCGGAAGAAGGCCACCAGTTCCTTGACATAGTCCCGCCCCGTAACGACCTCGGCATGATCCACATCGCTGCGCCTGAAGAGACGGCGCAGCCGGTCGGCGCGTTCGTTGCCGAGTTGTTCATAGCGCTTGCGGACGGCCGCGCTGCCCGTGTCAATGATGACCTGCTCCCCTGTTTCGGCGTCCTCCAGCTCGATCAGGCCCACGTTCGGCATCTTGACCTCGCGGGGGTCCGTGATCGAAAGGGCGACGAGGTCGTGCCGCCGGGCGACGATGCGCATCGGCTTCTCGAAATCCTCCCCGAGGAAGTCCGACACGAGAAACACCACGCAGCGCTTCTGCGTGACGCGGCCGAGATAGTCCAACGCCTCGGTGATATTGGTCTGCGTCTGGCGCGGCTTGAAGTTGAGCAGGTCGCGGATCAGGCGGAGCACGTGCGACACGCCCTTCTTCGGCGGGATGAACATCTCTATCGCGTCGGTGAATACGATCAGGCCCACCTTGTCATTGTTTTTGATGGCCGAGAAGGCCAACAGCGCGCAGAGCTCCGCGGCCATTTCGTTCTTTGTCTTCAGCGTGCTGCCGAAGGCACCCGATGCGGAGAGATCAACCAGAAACATGACCGTCAGCTCTCGCTCCTCGACGAAGCGCTTGACGTATGGATGCCCCATCCGGGCCGTCACGTTCCAGTCAATGGTTCGCACCTCGTCGCCGGGGGTGTATTCGCGGACCTCGTCGAACTCCATCCCCCGGCCCTTGAACACGCTCTCGTACTCGCCGGCCAGGACGTCGTTGACGGCCTTGCTGGTGTAAATTTCGATATAGCGAATTTTCTTCGCCAGTTCCTTCGGGATCATGGCACTTCCACGGTATCGAGAATCTGCTGAACGATGTCCTCGGACGTCTTCTCCTCCGCCTCGGCTTCGTAGGTGATGATGACACGGTGCCGGAGCACATCCATGGCGATGGTCTTCACATCCTGCGGCGTCGTATATCCCCGGCCCTCCAAGAGGGCGTTGGCCTTGGCGGCCATGGCAAGGTAGATGCTGGCGCGGGGCGATGCGCCGTAGCGGATCAGGTCCCCGATCTCCAGCTTATACTTGCTCGGCTCGCGCGTGGCCTCGACAAGGCTGACGATGTATTCCTCGATCTTCTCGTCCATGTAAATCTCATCGGCCAGGGCGCGGAGGCGGAGCACGTCCGCCGGCTGCATGATGGGGGAGACATCGAGCTTCGGGTTCGACCGCGCCATCTTCTTCAGGATCGTGTGCTCCTCGTCGCGGTTCGGATAGGTGATCTTGAGCTTGAGCATGAAGCGGTCCACCTGCGCCTCGGGCAGGGGGTAGGTCCCCTCCTGCTCGATGGGGTTCTGCGTGGCCAGGACCATGAAGGGTTCCTCAAGGGGATAGCTCACCTCGCCGATGGTGACCTGCCGCTCCTGCATGGCCTCGAGGAGGGCGGACTGCACCTTGGCCGGGGCGCGGTTGATCTCGTCGGCCAGGATGATATGGGCGAAGATCGGGCCTTTCTTCGTGGTGAAGTCGCCGGTCTTCGGATTGTAGATCAACGTCCCGATCAAGTCGGCGGGGAGGAGGTCCGGCGTGAACTGGATGCGCCGGAACGCCGCCGCGATCGTCCGGGCGAGGGTCGTGACCGATAGGGTCTTGGCCAGGCCGGGCACGCCCTCGATGAGGACGTGATGGTTGCAGAGCAGGGCCAGGATCAGCCGTTCCACGAGGTACTCCTGGCCGACGATGACTTTGCCGATTTCGTCGCGCAGTTGCTGGAGCAGGGCGCTCTCCTTCTCGACCTTGCCCGCGATTTGTTTCACATCAACAGCCATGGCTCATATCTCCTTCCACATTCACCCCGAGGGCCACGAGGAATACGCCACAAGAGACTCCACTGGGCCTTCCTGCCCCTGCTTCAGCGAGTCATTAGGTTGGACGGTCAACGGCGTTGCGGCGTTTGAAGAAAACCGGATGCAAAGGCCGGATATTACTACATTTCCTCTTGTCCTGCAAGGGGCGGGCGGGAATGGGCTTGCAAAGTCATGGGGCGGCGAGTTATAGTATGGCCTTCTGAATTCAACCCGACTGTTATTTGTGAGGTGGTTCATGCGTTTCCATTTGTGGATGGTTGCCGCGTTCGCCGCGACCTGGCTGTGCGTGAGTGCGAGGGCCGAGGACCCGAAACTGAAGGAGGCCAAGGATGCGCTTGCCAAGCGCGTCGAGCAGATGGGCGAACAGCTCCGGGGCGTCAAGATGACTCATGTCTTCGCAGACCGCAGCTTCAGCAAGGCGCTCGATCTGGTTCGGGAGAAATGCAAGGTCCCGATCGTGATTGACCCGGTTGTGGACCCGGCCGACTACACCGTGCCGGTGGAGGATGTGCGGGACATGTCGCTGAAGTCCGCGTTGCAGATCATCTGCAGCAGCGGCCTGCAGCAGTCCCTTCGGGGCGAAGCAATCTTCATCACCACGTCGGAGGCGGCGCACAACCTGTGGCGGAACCATTTCCGCGAACCCGCCCAGCCGACCACGGCGCAGGAGAAGCTCATCCTCACATCCTATCAGTTCCGCACGGACGTGAAGTTCGACAAGACCTCGGTCAAAGACGCCGTCGCGTTGCTTGCGCAGAAGTCGAAGGCCAAGATCAAACTCGACTCGGCGGACGACGTGAAGGACATGGCGGTGACGATGGACATAAAGGACGCCTCGCTCCGGTCGCTCCTGGACCTGGTGTGCGGCACGCGATTGGGGTGGATGATCGTGGACGACTCGATCCTCGTTGGCCTGCCCGCAAAGCTCCGCAAGGTCGAAGAAGAAATCAAGGCCAGGGAGGAGGCAAAGCGCAAGGCCGAGGAAGAAAAGAAGATGGCCGAGGAGGCGAAGAAAGAAGCGGAAGAGGCCAAGAAGAAGGCCGAACCAAAGGCCGAAAAGCAGCCTGTTTCAGATAAGAAGGCGGAGCCTCAACCCACTCCGAAGAAAGAGACAAAGAAGGGCGCTGAAAACAAGTAACAAAAGGAGGGAAGCCCGATGATGAGAGCAAGATTCCCTTTGCTGGCGGCATCTCTCTTTGTGGTTGCCTTGTGCGTTCCATGCCATGCCCAGGAAAAGGTCCTTCGTTTACCCGACAAACCCACCCCCGAAGAACAGGGCCTCGTCGCCGCGCTCAATGAAAAGCGCGTGGATGTGTCCTTTGCGGACGCACAGATCAGCGACGCAATGAATTACCTCCGCGATCTTACCGGCGTGAACATAGTCCTCGTCGGCGAGAGCATCAAGAAACGGGCAGTGACGATGGACATCAAAGGTGTGTCCCTCGGCGCGGCCCTCAATCTTGCCGCGGGGCCGGAGGGGGCGTGCAGCGTGCTGGGCAACGCCGTGTGCGTCGGCTCGGCGGGGGATGTAGACGCCGTGATGAAGAACGACGTGCTCCTCCCCGAAGACCCCACCCCCGAGGAAGCGGAGATGATCGAGATGCTCGACAAGAAGCGCGTCACGATCTCCTTCGAGCAGACGCCGATGGCGGACGTCGTCAACTTCCTCGGCACGTTGACGGAAATGAACGCCGTCCTGGTCGGCGACAAGATGCGCAAGGACACCCGCACCGTCAATCTCGATAATGCCACGCTCCGAATCGCGGCGCGAATCCTTGCGGACGTTGGCGGCCGGGCGGCGGTCATCGGCAACTGCCTGTGCCTGGGCGAGGCGAAGGACGTGGAGACGGTATTCGGGAAAGACGCCCTCATCCCCGATAACCCGAAGGATAACGAGATCGCCCTCTACGGTGCGCTCAAGGACAAGAAGATGGACGTGTCGTTTGAAGAGACCCCCTTGCCGGACGTGACCCGCTTCCTTCAGACCCTTCTGGAGTGCAACGTAGTGGCCGACGAAGAGATCGCCGCCAAGTATCAAGCCAGCCTGACGATCCGCAAAGGCGGATTCGATACGGTCCTTCGTCTGATCTGCGGCCCCGATCTCAACTACGGCATCGCCCACGAGGTCATCTACATCTCCACCGACGAGCGGCTGAAAAAGATGGTGGGAGGAAAATGAGAGATGAAGACCGCAAGGCCTGTCATCCTCTGTCTCGTGACAATCGCTCTGGCGACGCCGACCTGGGTCGCGGCCCAGCCAATCGCCCCACTGTATCCAGAAGCACCTACTCCCGACGA
Source organism: Planctomycetota bacterium (assembly GCA_040755855.1). GTDB lineage: Bacteria > Planctomycetota > Brocadiia > JAADGH01 > JAADGH01 > JAADGH01. Next base: position 9,498 of record JBFMAD010000058.1, read on the forward strand.
GTCGGAGGTCATTGCCGCACTCACGGACAAGCGGATCGATCTTCCCATGCAGAAAGCGCCTCTGCTGGACGCGATAAGTGCAATATCGCACCAGTTAGGGATCACGGTTATTCCTGTGGGGAATACTGATGAAAAAAGGGACGTCCTGCTGGATGTGACCGATGTGTCCGGACTCGTCGCCATGCTCCTTGTCTTGGAGCCAGATGAGAATCTCGCAGTCATTGGAAACTGCATTGTGATCGGCCCCGCAGGGGTAGTCGAAACACTCTTCAGAAAGAAACCAGTTGTTCCTGAAGGACCGACGACACCGCCGGACAACACGATATATGCCCTGGACAACAAGAGGACTACGATCACGTTCCAGGACGCGGACCGGCAAACAGCGATAGACTTGATTGCACATCTGGCTGAGTGGAAAGTCATCTATGACAAGAACGCAAGGACGTACGGTACCGTGAACATGCGATTAAGGAATGTGACTCTTCGCACGGCCTTGCGCATTCTCTGCGGCCCGGAGCTGAACTATGGCATCCAAAATGGGACGATCTACGTCTCCAGCGATGAGGGCCTGAAGAAGATGATGCTGCGCGGCGAATAGCGCGGGATCACGATCATGAGGGGGTTTGAGGCTCCTCTTTTGTCGTCCTCATGCGAAGCGACAGGTGCTTGATCGAGACGATCGTAAGGACCACCGCAAGCACGAATAGGACGCACGCCACCCCCGTCAGCGCGTACTCCTGCTTCTGGAAGCGGGTGTAGATCAGCAGGCTCAGGGCCGTCAGCGTTACGATGAACATGAATCCCATCGGGATGATCGTGAACAGGTTCTGCCGCCCTCGCTTGGCCAGCCAGACCGAGATGGCCAGGAGACCCAGCGCGGCCAGGAGTTGATTCGCCGACCCGAAGATGGGCCAGATGGCATCCACGCCCTTCCGGGCCAGCAGCCCGGCGAGGACGACGGTGACGGCGGTGCCGACATAGCGATTGCCGGCGAGGATGTTTTTCCGCGCGCCGCTCCGCCCCTCGAAGAATTCCTGGAAGGCATAGCGCGCAATGCGCGTGCCGGTATCGAGCGACGTGAGCGCGAAGCAACTGACCGCCAACAAAATAAACGACGCCCCCGCCTGCGGGGAGATGCCGATGGACTGCATGGAACCGGCGATGCCGGTGGAAAAGGCGACGACCTCGCCGCCTTTGGGAGTGGCCATGAACTCGGCCCAGGGCAATACGGCGACCGCCCCGAGCGCAAGGACGGCGAGAATCCCTTCGATCAGCATCCCGCCGTAACCGATGGGCCGCGCGTGGCGTTCATTGCTGATCTGTTTGGAAGTGGTGCCGGATCCGACCAGGGAATGGAACCCGGAGATGGCCCCGCAGGCCACGGTTACGAACAGAAACGGGAAGATCAGACCGACCCTGTCGGAATTGAGGGTCGCCACGGCGGGCATTAGGACCGTCGGCCTCGCCACCAGCACCGACACGAGCGCAACCGCAAGCATTGCATACAGGAGGAACGAGTTCAGGTAGTCGCGCGGCTGGAGCACAAGCCATACCGGCGTGACGGAGGCGATGAAGATGTAAATCAGGATCGGGATGGACCAGCGATTCGCGCCGACGCGAATCTTCGCCTTCCTGGCGATCTCCCGCACCGGATCATCATCCTTGAACCTGGCCTTCATCTCGGCGGCCCGCTGCTTGATCGTCTTCTCGGCATCGGCCTTCTCCGCGCTTGAAGCGCCCTCCGCGTTCAGCGTGGCCAGCGCCCCGTCCACCTTCGCATCCATGCTGAGATCAAGCCGCAGCCATGATGTATCGCTGATGAAGACGCACAGCGCCACGCAGATCACCCCGACAATCGTGGCGATGCTCAGAGGAACCCCCCGGCGATATACGGCGAACCCGAAGCCGACGGCAAGGAATATGAACAGGATGGACGCCGTCGCCACGGCAGGGTCCTCCACAAAGGTCGTGGCGACGATATTGGTGAACGACGCCGTCACCAGGATCAGCGCAAACCAGCAGAAGCAGAGAAAAAGTTTCTTCCCCAGCATCCCGACGTTGGCCTCGATGACCTCGCCGATGGATTTGCCCTCGTGGCGCACCGAGGCGATAATCACTGCGAAGTCAAACATCGCCCCCATAAAGACCACGCCGATCAGTACCCACAGAAAGGCCGGTAGCCAGCCATAGGCGGCGGCGATGACCGGCCCGACAATCGGCCCTGCCCCGGCGATGGAGGCGAAGTGATGGCCGAAGAGGACCGGCGCGCGGCTGGGGACATAGTCAACCCCATCGCTCATCGTATGCGCTGGCGTCCTGCGGTTGGGATCTACGCCCAGCCACCGGCTGACCAGCCGGGCATAAACGAAATAACCGAACGCGCTGACCACGAGCGAGATCAAAACCATTACGGCCACGTTCATCAGTCACCTGCCTTCAAGGTGGTTGGAAGAATGGAAGATTGGAATGTTGGAGGGATGGATCGAAGACCGCTTCTCCGTTCTCCCTGCATCCCAGTCTTCCAATCTTCCATTCTCACATTCTTCCAACCTTCCATTCTTCCAATATACCCCATCTTTCCCCCTCGATGCAAGCCGTACATAGAACGGGCGGGATGAAAGTCTGCACTCCATCCCGCCCAAAAGGGATTTACGCCCACCACATCTCGCCGACGGACTCGGTGAGTAGGATTTCCTTCAGGAATGCGACGGCCCTCTGGAAGCCCTCATTCACGCTCATCAGGCTGTCCTCGTGCTCAATGCTGAGCGCGCCGTCGTAGCCGATCATCCGAAGCGTGCTGACGAAGTCGCACCAGAATTCGCGCCCGTGGCCGTAGCCGATGGTGCGGAAGATCCAGGAGCGGTTGAACTCGTCGCCGTAGGATTTGTAATCGAGCACCCCGTTCTTGGCCGCATTGCCCGCATCAACGCGGCAGTCCTTGGCGTGCACATGGAAAATGGCCCCGGCCTTGCCCAGTTCTCGCAGGCTGATGATCGGGTCCATGCCCTGCCAGAATAGGTGGCTCGGGTCGAAGTTCGCGCCGATGTTATCGCCGCAGGCATCGCGCAGCCGCAGCATGGTCTCAGTGTTATAGACCACGAAGCCGGGGTGCATCTCGAAGGCCAGTTTGATGTCGTTGTCCTTGGCGAACTTGGCCTCCTTCTTCCAGTAGGGGATGACTTTTTTCGTCCACTGCCACTCGACGATTTTTTCATAATCCGGCGGCCAGGCGCAGGTGACCCAGTTGGGGTACTTGGCCTTGTCCGAGTCGCCGGGGCAGCCGGAGAAGTTGATGACCACCTCGACGTCGAGCTTCTTCGCCAGTTTCACGGCCTTTCGGTGGGTCTCGTGATGGGCCTTGGCAAATTTGCCGTCGGGGTGGAGGGGATTGCCGTGGCAGCTGAGGGCGCTGATCTCGAGCCCCTTATCCCGAATCTGCGCCTTGAAGTTGTTGAGCTGCACCTGGCTGCCGAGCAGTCTGTCCACGGGCAGGTGCGGACTGCCCGGGTAGTTGCCCGCGCCCAGCTCAATGGCTTTGAGGCCGGACTTGACGACATACTCCAGGGCGTCCTCCAGTTTCTGCTGGCCGAACAGGGCCATCATCACACCAAGTTTCATCTTACTCCCTCCTTGTGCTCTTGCCGCCTATTCTCAATGGCTGGATCAGTACCTACTATCTAAATGTCAGGCAACCCCTTAGCCCCATGACAGATTGCAGCGATTTCGATCATGTTCTTCTTGACGCGATAGACGATCCTGTAATTTCCATGGATCCTTTCGCGTATGTTCTGGTTCCCATACTCAGGAACTACACGGCCAACTCTGGGAAAGTGAGCAGTCGATTCTACCAGAGCCATCACCCTTTTTGCGAAAAGCGCAGCGTAAAACTCGGAGTCGCGGGCGATATAGTCGCAGATGTCTTCCAAATTCGTCACCGACCTCGGCGACCACTTTATTTTCGAAGCCATCGGTCCATCCGCTCCCGGACCCGCTCATGGCTGATGCCCTTGCCCTCGTCCAGTTCTCTCAGGCCGGCATCCACTTGTAGCTTGAAATACAGCTCCGCCATGATCTCGTCAAGCGTCACTTCATCCGGAAGGGACTGGATCATCTGAATCACCTGCTCCTTGATTCCTGCCATCGCAGAAACTCCTTGTCGTTGAGAAGCCGACGCCTTGATGGCTACAATTTCTTCACCTTCACCCATTTCCGCGACGTCGCCGATGATAGGCACGCATCCAGGACCTCGTTGCAGCGCAGCCCATCCTCGAAGTCGGGCTTGACTTCCTTCTTGTCGCTGTAAATCGCCCGGATCGTGTCAACGACTTCGTGCACGAAGCTGTGCTCGTATCCAAGGATGTGCCCCGGCGGCCACCAGTTCTTCACGTACGGATGGACCGGCTCGGTAACGAGTATGGTTTTCCAGCCCTGTTCCGCCGGAGGCTGGGTGGCGTCGTACCACTCCAGTTCGTTCATGCGCTCGAAGCGGAACCGCAGGCTGCCCTTGCTGCCGTTCACCTCGATCATGTTCTGGTTCTTGTTGCCGGTGGCGAAGCGTGTGGCCTCGAAGAGGCCCATGACGTCGCCCTTCGCCCCGCCGCGGCCCGTCATCCGCGCCAGGAAGGAGAGGGCGTCGTCCACATCCACCTTGCCCTTCTTCGCGCCTCCCTTGCCGGACAGGCCGATCCCTTCCGCCGGGAGCGGACGCTCCTTGACGAAGGTGTTCATGTCGCCGCAGACCTCCTCGAACTCGCCCACCAGGAACCGCGCCATGTCTATGATGTGCGCGTTGAGGTCGCCATGTGCGCCGGAACCGGTCACCTTCTTGGTCATGCGCCACAGAAGGGGGAACTGGGGATCCACGATCCAGTCCTGCAGATAGGCGGCGCGCACGTGGAAGATTCGCCCCAGCTTGCCGTTGGCGATCATCTCTTTGGCCAGAGACACAGCCGGGCAGCGGCGGTAGCAGAATGCCGTCATGTTCACAATGCCCGCTTTCTTGGCGGCCTCTACCATCTTCTTCGCCTCGGGGGCGTTCATGGCCAGGGGTTTTTCGCAGATGATGTGCTTCCCGGCCTTGGCCGCGTCAATGGCGACCTGGGCATGGACGTTGTTTGGGGTAAGGATGCTGATGAGTTCAATCTCGTCGTCTTTGAGGATCTTCTTGTAGTCGTCGGTGGCGTATTCAAAGCCCCACTGGTCGGCCATTTGCTGAGCCGCCGAGATCGGCAGGCCGCAGACGGCCTTCAGGACGGGCCGCGCGGGCAGGTCGAAGAACCGCGGCGCCGTCACATAGGCGTTGCCGTGCGACTTGCCCATAAACCCACAGCCGATCATAGCGACCCCGATGGTCTTCCCTTTCGCCATGTTCACACTCCTTATCGTTTATTTCGTTTTCTTTTCTGTCTGGGGCAGATAGACATAGACCGTGGTGGCCGAGGCTTTTGCCTCGCGGAACGCGACGACCGTCACGTTGAGACGCTCCTTGGCATAGTCCATCGCAAACACGAGCGTGCCGGAACAATCCCGCGGCTGATTTTCGTCCTTCTCGCCCTTGGAGTTGTCCCATATCGCCGGCGAGGCGTCACCCATCCCGCTCTTCTCTGCGAGTTTGGCGTAATAATCGAGCACCTCGGGGACCGACTTCGAGGTCTTGTAGACCTTATAATCCGATCCCCTCTCTTCCTCCATCGAGGCGGCCACCTCGATGCTGAGTTTGGCGAAATCGCACAGCTTGCTCTTCGCTAATTCCTCGGACAACGGCTTCTTCTGCGTGGAACGCATGCCGGGCATTGGGGGAAGCTGAACATCCTCCCCGATGGCAAAGAGAGGGAGAAGCAGCGCGGCGACAAGATAGGAATTGGCGAATTTTCTTATGAACATGGCGAAGGAAGTTTATAGCACCCCCCCATTTCAAATTCAATAAAAAATCGGATTTTACCTTTTTGGGCCGGGGAAAATATATCGTAACATCCGACTGCAAATAGGCTTATGGCGTGCTATTCCTCGCCGTCTCGTCGAATACATCGAGCAGCGCCCGGCACGTGTTGTAGTGGATTTGGATCGTGTCGTCCGTGTGGACGGCGTAGCCTCCCGCCGCCAGGACGGCCACGGGGACGGCGCGCCGCGCACAATGCTGAAGGACGAAATGATCTCGCTTGCCGAGGCCGTGGATTGTCAGCCGCAGGTTGCCCAATTGATCTCCCTCAAAGGGATCGGCGCCGGCAAGGTAGAACGCTAGGTCAGGCTTGAATTCGTCGAGGATTTTGGGGACGTGATCTTCGAGATGACCGAGATACGTTTCATCCCGCGTCAGGTCCGGCAGGCCAATATCGAGATCGCTCTCCTCCTTGACGGGGTAGAGATGCTCCTGGTGGATGGAGAATGTGAACACGGATTTATCGCCGTGGAAGATGAAGGCCGTGCCGTTTCCCTGGTGGAGGTCGCAGTCAATCACGACGGCTTTTCGAATCTTATTGTCGGACTGTAACCGTCGAATAGCGATGGCCACATCGTTCACATAGCAGAATCCTTCGGCGTGGTCGGGGAAGCAGTGATGGAACCCGCCGGTCAGGTTCATGGCCGCCCCGCCCGACTCCAGCGCTGAGCGCGCGGCGAGGAGCGTCCCGCCCGCGCCGAGGAGATAAGCGTCAACTATCTGCTTTGAGATGGGCAGCTCCGACGTCTTTGTGCGGGTGGTCCAACGACAGTTCAGGAGGTCGTCAATATATTGCGGTGTGTGGACGAGGGCGAGGTCGGCCTTGTTGACGGCTGCCGGCTCCAGGAATTTGATCTCCGCGAACAGCGGGTCCTTCAGCAAGAGGGTATGCAGCATCCGATACTTCGCAACCGGGAAAACATGCCGCCCGATGTCGCAGTAGTAGGCCGGGGAGTAGACGAAGGTCGGCATAAGCATCTACTGCTGCGGCTTAGTTGTCGCACTGCCCTTGCCGGCGGGTGTGCCGCCGCCGGGGAGGGTCCCCTTCGGCATCCGATAATCGTGGAGGAAGAGAAAGTTAGTGTCGCGGTAGGTGGTCACATATCCCTTCACCTCGACCACGACCTTGCCGCGCCGCGCCTCGGGGCCGTGTTCCGCCAGGTAATTCTCGAAGGCCTCGAACATCTTGCACTCAATGAAGGGAAAAGCCTGGCCGCTGCCGGGGTCCTTGAACGCGAGGCGATACGTCCCCATCGGGCCGGAGTCGTCGCCGACGACGGTGACCGTCCCCTTGGCGAAGCCCCGCGGCGGGAAGGGGGTGTTCTCGGGCAGGATTACCTGCGCGGAGGAGATGGGCGTCACCCGAGCGGGGTCTGGGATTGGCCCGCTAACCCCTTGCTCGTCTGCTCCCGTCACCTCGTTGCGACTTCTCCTGCCACGCGGCATCCGCCGGCTCTGCTCGACGCCGGGGTCTATGTTCTCCTGGGCCAGGATTGCAAAGACCGTAACAAGCAACACTCCTGCACACACGGTAGCTCGGCGCATGGGTCTATCCTTTTCAAGTAGACGATTTCTCAAAATCAACTATGCCCAGCTTCTCATCAAAAATGATGCGGAATTTGTCGAATATGTCCTATTGCGCTTGAGCGGTCAGCATCCTGGCTTTCTTGGTTCACCCTCAATCGCACAGCGCGATCATGTCAATCTCGATCAGGACATCCTTCGGCAGACGCGCCGCCTCCACGGTCGCCCGGGCAGGCCGGTCCTTGCCGAGATACTCGGCATATACTTCATTCATGGCCGCGAAATCCTGCATATTCTTCAGATACACCGTCGTCTTCACGACCTTGTCCAGGCCCGAGCCGGCCGCCTCCAGCACGGCCTTCAGGTTTTCCAGGACCCGGCGTGTCTGATCGGCGATGCCGCCGGCGATGACCTTCCCCGTCGCCGGGTCAATCGGAATCTGCCCCGACAGGAATACAAAACCGTTTGCCTTGACCGCCTGCGCATATGGGCCGATGGCGGCGGGGGCCTTGTCGGTAGTTACAATCTCTTTGCTCATGTTTTGTTCCCTTTTCGATCAGCGCATCCGCCGTAGAATGCCCGATTCCTCGTTGTCCTCCAGAGGTTCGCCGCGGGCCGCCTTGAGGACGAGCACGGCCATTTGGTCCGGGTCCTCCACCCCCAGCCATGTAACCGTCGAAAGGCCGAAAAAGGCCCGGTACACGGCCGCGATGATTACGAACAGTATCATTACCGGCATGAACCACAGCCAAAAAAACACGCCGACAAGCATGATTATGCAGACGGCAATCTGGCCGGCGGATAAACCTTCCGAAAGCGAGATGAATGTGCCGAAGTCGGGCACGGCGCCTTCTCCTTACGATCCGTAAAACACCAATCCTCGTCCGAGCCGGAGCTGCCGGACCATTCGGATTTTGTCCAGCGGCATTCGCTCCACCGTATTGAAAAACACACCTCTTCGGGCCGCGATATAGGAGGGAGTAAGAACATAAATCGTTCTATGCCAGGCCAGCCATAGGATGGCGTTCAGGATGACGCCGATGACCAGGGCCGCGGCGACGAGGATCATATGGGTTACCGTTCCGCCCGGCAGGTAGCGTCCCATACCGCTCAGGAAGCGTTGAAGGACGATCAACGGCGCCAGGACGGCCGCGATGTAGAGGAGGTTGAACGAAACAAGCCGAAGCGCAAGAACCGCCATGCCGGGCTTGGCGGAATACAAAATCTTCTCCCCTTCGCCGACTAACAGCTCGGCCTCTAACCGGTCCTGCGAACCATTCGACTCCGCCTCCGCGCCTTTCGGCTCACCTTCGACCTCCTCCGGTTCCGGGACTCGGACCTTCTTGCCGCATTCCGGACAGCGCACCCTCCGCCCGGCGTATACCACTCGGGCGGACAGGGGCTTGCCGCAGTCGCATTTGAATTTGATGGCCATCTTGATCTCCGGTGTCCTGCCGATCCCCCTTGACGGATAGATGGAATTATAGCACAGCGACACAGCGCGATGCAAGTGCGGTTCATGGCTGCTTCTGTAGCTGAACTCGCCAGAGTTCAGAGGGGTTCGTGGCCGACTGGTTCTATGTCGGAAGTCGGGCGACTTCCGCTACCGGCTGCGGATCAGTCGAGGCCGCCGCGGAGCTGGCGCTGCACCTTTTTGCCCATTGCCTCGTGAAGGAACAGGCTGAGGTTCGTCCCCTGCTGGGCGGCGGACGGTTCTGATTTGGCAGCCTCCTGAGGTGGGTCGAGCCGAATCACTCGGGCGGCCCGGGGGCCTTTGCTGTCCTCGCCCGCCTCGAATTCAAATTCCACGGATTCGCCTTCGACGAGCGTCTTGAATCCGCTCCCCGCGATGGCCGAGTGGTGGACAAAAACATCGCGGCCCTCGCCATCCTGGGCGATGAAACCGAATCCCTTCTTCTCGTTAAACCACTTCACTGTGCCGCTTGCCAAGAGACTACCTCCAATGAAACACACCCCGATTGCCGGGGCACATATAGCACTGTAACTGATTCAGGCGTGCTCTCCGATATGGTTCAAACAGGAAAAACAAATATAGCAGATGCGCTTAAGTGGGTCAAGTCTTTTTTCAGGGAAGGTAAATTCTCTTGTGCAAACCTTACAAATGCCGGATGAGGCAGCGCGGCTTATTCCCCGCCAGGTCCCGGCGGCCATACTTGCTGAGCGCCGCCGCCACGGTAACGCGATTCTCCGGCATCCAGTACTGCATCAGCGCCCGCTGCATGGCCTTCTCGCGCACCGACCGGGGCGCGAAGACCTCCTCCCCCGTCAGGGGGTTCTTGCCGGTATAGTACATGCACGACGCGAGCGTCATCGGCGCCGGATAGAAGTCCTGCACCTGCTCCGGGTGTATGTTGTTGTCGCGGAAATACTCCGCCAGCGCGATCATGTCGGGCACATCGCAGCCCGGATGGCCGGACAGCCAGTAGGAGACCAGATATTGCTCCTTGCCGAGTTTCTTGTTGATCGCGTTGAATTTTTTGCAGAAGCGCTGATAGACCTCGACGCGCGGCTTGTTCATAATGTCGAGCACGCGGTCCACGATATGCTCCGGCGCCACCTTCAACAGGCCGCTGATGTGGTGCTCGCAGATTTCCTCCAGATAATTGCTCTGCTCGTCGGCGAGCGCAAGGTCGTAGCGAATCCCGGAAGAGACGAAGACCTTGTTGATCTCCGGCATGTTTCGCAGCACCCGGAGGACCTCGATGATATTCTCGTGATCTACGTTCAGGTTCTCGCACGGCGTGGGCAGGAGGCACTGGCGATTCGGGCATCGGTAGCGGCCCAGACGGCATCCCATGCCGTACATGTTTGCCGTCGGCCCCCCTACGTCGGAGATCGCACCCTTGAAGTCGGGATGCCGCACGATGGTCTGGGCCTCCTCCACGATGGACGCCATGCTCCGGCTCTGGATGGTCCGGCCCTGATGGGCGGATAAGGCGCAGAAGGCGCAGTCCCCGAAGCAGCCCCGGTGGGAAGTGATCGTGAAGCGAACCGGTTGCAGTGCCGGCACATTGCCCATGGAGGGGTGCGCCCGGCGCGTGAACGGCAACCCATATACATCGTCCAGCATCTCCTCCGTCGGGGGCAGGGCGGGAGAATGGACGATCACGTACTTGCTCCCATGCTGCTGAATGAGCGCGCACCCGCGCGAGGGATCCTGTTCCTCATGGATCATCCGAAAGGCGACGCAAAACTGGTTGCTGTCGTGGGCCACCAACTCGTAGCTTGGCAGGACTTTGTGCTCGCCCACGGGGCCTTCCTGGTTCCGAACGACGGCGGTGCCGTGGATGTAGTCGAGCTGGTCGCGCGGCTTGCCCGATGCGAGGGCGGCGGCCACCTCGAGGATCGCCTGCTCGGCCATGCCATAGACGAGGATGTCCGCATGGCTCTCCACGAGGATTGATGGTCGGATGCGATGGTCCCAGTAGTCGTAATAGACGAACCGCCGAAGGCTGGCCTCGAGACCGCCGATGACGATCGGCGCGTCGGGGTAGATTTCTCGCACCTTGTTGCCATAGACAGTCGTGGCGTGCTTGGGACGACGCCCCTGCCAGCCGTTGGGGGAATAGGGGTCTTCGCTGCGCGGCTTGTTGGCCACGGTGAAGATGTTGAGCATGGAATCGAGGTTGCCGGCCGTAACGCCGAAGAAGAGCCGAGGTCGGCCGAAGACCTGGAAGTCCTCGTTATGCGTCCATCGCGGCTGGGAGATAATGCCCACGCGATAGCCCGCCTTCTCCAGCACGCGGCCGATGATCGCGACGCCGAAGCTCGGGTGGTCCACATAGGCGTCCCCCGTGATCAAGACGATGTCAATCTCCGGCCAGCCCTTCTCCTGGGCCTCAGCCGGGGACATGGGAAGGAAGTCTTTCGTCTGGATACTGTCGAGTCTCATCGTGGTTATGTCTCTGCGATAGGTTTCCCCCGTTAGTTGTCGGAGAGCGGGAAGCGCTTCTCCGCCTCGGCCAGGTCAAACTCCACCCCGATCCCCGGGCCGTCTGGAATCGTCACGCAGCCGTCCTTGTCAATGGTGAACGGCTTGCCCAACAGCTCTGTGAACAGGGGGCATGATCCCTGTCGGAACTCGAACACCGGGCAGTTCGCAAGCGCCGCGGCCCATTGCAGGCTGGCCGCAAAAAGGATCGCCGATCCCCACACATGGGGGATGCACTGCGCGTTCGCCGCCTGCGTCAACACGGCCACGCGGCGCGCGGCGGTAAAACCTCCGACGACCGCAAGGTCGGGCTGGAAGATGTCCGCCGCTCCTTTCTCTATCATATCACGAAAGTCGAAATGTGTGAAGTCGTTTTCCCCCGTGGCAATGGGCACGTCCGTCACCGCCCGCACCTCGGCCATGCCGGACCAGTTGTCGCTCGGCACGGGTTCCTCGAACCATGTGATGTCGTATTCCTCCGCGGCGTGGACGAGTCGGATCGCCTGGGGTACATTGAGCGACCCGTGGGCGTCGAGCATGAGACCGGTATCCGGGCCGATGCCATCACGCACGGCAGCGATCCGCTCGATCGCCCCCTTCACGACCCGCGGCGCGTCCATCCCGCCGACGCGCATCTTGACGGCGCGAAAGCCCTTGCGCACATACGCCGCCGCTTCCTCGCCGGCCTGCTCTGCAGGCGCGTGGCCGCCGCTGGCATAGGCGGGAATCTTCGTTCGGTACTCCCCGCCGAGCAACTTATATATGGGCACGTTCAACGACTTGGCGAAGACGTCCCAGAGCGCCATGTCTATCCCGCTCATGGCGCAGATCGTCACGCCGCGCCGGCCCATGCCGGGGCACGAGTGGCCGTAGGTCGTGGCCAGCCCATAGCGCGGGCCGTTGTAGAGCTTTTCCCAGATCACCTCCGGTCGCCTCGGGTCCTCGCCGATGATCTGCGGGGCGAGCTCCTTCTCGACGAGCGCCTTCGCCGTGTGCGACGCCCCCCGCGTATAGCCGTAGCCGGGGTGCACCTCGCCATAGCCCGTGATGCCCTCGTCGGTCTTTACCTCGACGATGATGGCATGGGTCTCGGTCTTCAGCCCGTAGTCCGACGGCCACTTCTGCATCTTTTTCGGTATCTGCCATTCGAGCGGGACGCAACGGATTTGCGTGATCTTCATTTCTTCTCCTCAATCGCTGGCCGACAGATCATGCGTGACACAGGCGCCGGGGCAGCGCACTCTCGGTCTCGATCAGGCGGTAGAGCAATTCCGCCTGCAGTTCGCGTTTCAGGGCCTGGCGGCCGGGATCGTTCCATCGGTTGTGAAGCTGCCTGGGGTCTTCCTTCAGGTCGAACAGCTCGCCGAACTCACGACCGCCGCCATAGACCGTCAGCCAGTGGTCCTTGGTAATCAGCGTGCGCAGTTGCAGGCCGAGGTAGTCCTCGTCCAACTCGACCACGACCGAATCCTGCACCGAGTCGGCCTCCCCCGTTAGCAGAGGGACGAGCGAATGGCCCGGCCACGGCGTCCGCTGCCGTTTGCACTCCGGCGTGGGCGGCGCCGGTCCTTCCGGTATGGGCAATCCCGCGAGGTCGAGTATCGTCGGGGCAAAATCGAGATGGCTCACCAACGCATCGGTCGCCAGGCCCGCCTTGAAGCGGCGCGGGAATCGCCACACGCCGGGCACGCGAAGGACCTCCTCGAAATGCGCGGGCGGCATGTTGTCCATCCAGTGGTCGCCGAGGAACCGTCCGTGGTCGGACAGGAATGCAACCACAGTATTTTCGCTCAGGCTGAGGCGATCCAGTTCATCCAGGATGCGACCCACATGATGGTCCACCTGCGAGATCATGCCATACACCATAGCCGTCATGCGGCGGACATGTTCTTCAGGAATGTTTGTCCTGCCGCCGCAGCCGGAGGTCAGGAATGTGTTTTCGAACTGAAACCTGAAGTGCGGGGGCAGATCGTCCAGTTCGCCGTCGCGTCGGTTCGGCGGGGGCACGTCCGCCGGGTCGTACATGCCGCCCCACGGCGCCGGCGCGGTGTACGGCGGATGCGGATCGGGGAAGGAATGCCACAGGAAGAACGGCTTCCCCTCCGCGCTGACGCGCCGGAGGAATTCGATGCCGCGCTCGGTCATCCATTCCGTGTAGTGCAGCTCGGCGGGCAGTTGATTCTCCCAGACTCGCCGCCCCGAAGCCCCTTCCTTGCCGTGCGGAGGGGGCGCCATGGTCCGGCGGAAGTCCGGGTCCCTTTGCTCCACCCACGGGACATAGTTGCCGTAGATTCCATTCCCGTTTCCGCCGAGGAAATCAACGGCTTCCAGGCCATAATACGGCGTTGGAATCGCCGCGATCCGGCCGCCCATCCACATGGAACGGGACTCGCACCACTCGACTGGATCCAAGGTCTTCGGGTCCGTATCGCGCAGATGACCCCAGTTGCGCAGATGATGCTTGCCGGTGCCGTGGGTTGCATATCCCGCCTGCCGAAGCGCTTCGGTGATCGTCGGGATGCTCGCATCCAGCGCAATGCCGTTGCAACGCACGCCGTGTCCGCGAGGCGTGCGGCCCGTGAACCACGTTGCCCGCGTCGCCATGCACATGGGGTGCACCGTGTAGCAGCGCGAGAATCGAACCCCCTCCTGCGCGATGCGATCAATATGGGGCGTTTGCATAACGGGATGCCCGTCGCACCCCAGCATCGCCCCCGGATGCTCATCGGTGACGAATATCAGGAAGTTCGGCCGGGCTTGATCCTCACGACTCATCATCAATCCTTCTTCTCGATCTGGATCGTTGAAACCCACACCTGCGAGTCCCCGCCGCCGAAGCCGAAGCGCTGGCGCTTCGTCGCGGAGTCCAGCATGTCGGGCGGGACGGTAAAACGGATGGTGCACCATTCGGGTTTCTTGCTCACCTCGCCCTCGCGGGGCAGGGGCTTCCACTCGCCGCCGCTCGATGCGCCTTTGCCCTTGCCCCTGGAGCAGATCACCAGGCCGCTGAAGTCGGATTCACCCCAGACCTCCATCGTGACGACGTGCGTCTTGGCCAGATCATCCAGCACCGTAGAGAACGCCGCCCAGCCCGCGGCGTTGTCGCCCAGACCGGTCTCATCGGAGTTGCGGCACTCCTTCCCGCCCTTCGTCTCCGGCTTGCCCCATCCGGTCCATGTAAGGCCGTCAGCGGACTCGGCCATGATGCCCTGGAGGAACTCGCCGAACTGCTTCATGGAGATGCCGCCGAAGCCCTTCTTTGTGCTGAGGATCTTCTGGGCGGCCTCATGTGCCTTGGCCAAGGCAGTTCGGTCGCCGGTCTCGTCCCATTTCTCTCGCCAGCAGATGGCATCCGCGCCGGCCATGCCGAACGCAAATTTCTCTTTCACCTTCGCGATTCGCCCGCGGACGACGTCATTTTCCGCAAGCGCGAGCGCCTTGTCGAGATGCGTCATCGCCTCCTGAAAACAGCCCGGTTTATAGACGGCGGTCGCCTCGCTAAATGGACTGCCGCCGTAGTGCCCGCGGGAGTCGGCGATGACCTTCTCGACGGCGTTGTACCAGGCCATCATTTCCTCCGCAGCTGAGCCGTACATCCCCTCGTTCCATTCGCGGATGATTGACTCCACATCCGCCGAGGGGTCCCAGGTGAGTTTCGCAGTCACGTAGTATAACGGTCCGTTCTGATCCCAGTTCCCCGCCCCCGACTGGGCCAGGTACTTGCGGATACCGAGGTCGTAGTAGTACTTGATGTCCGCCGCCATCTGTCGGACCACCGGGCGGGGGAGGTCCACCCACTGCCCCTTGTCCGTGTAGGCATAGACCATCATCTGCGGGCTGATCTTGATCCAGCCCTTGAGGTCGTTGTTGTATATCTCGTTTTCCGGGCAGCCGGGGGTGTTGATCGGGTGCGCATAGCACGCGGGAATGTAGTGGCAGACCACGTGCGTCACATGCGCGTCGGGTCGGCACGTCTCCGGCGGCTCGCAGTAGCTGACGTAAGAGAACATGTAGAGCTCTTTGCTCGGCATGTCGTGGACGGACTGCCTGGCGATCTCGTTGGCGAAGACGCAGAGCCGGTCGGAGACGACGCGCTCGCTCTCGCGGCGATACCATTTCTTGCTCTTGCACATCTTCTCGTCAATTGCCTGGCAGGCCTCGCACTCGCACCAGCCGTAGCCGTCGTTCGGCGCGATGGAGAAGACGCGGGCGCCGGGGTTCTCCTTGAAGTAGGCGCGGATGCTCTCCGCGATGATGCGGATGACGTCGGGGTTCGACGTGCAGATCTGGCCCCCGCGCATGTCGGCCTTGATTCGCTTGCCATTGATGAGCGCATAGTACTCCGGGTGCTCATCGAAGTACTTCTCCGGCGGAAGAATATGGACGAAGCTGTGAATTGATCCCACAAACGGCGGCAGATAGATCAGGTTGCCGTGGGCCTCGGCGAACTCCTTCTTGTAGAACCCGTTGAGCCGGTTCCGCACGGCCCACTGCACCGCATCGTCGGAGCGGACGTAGAAGCATCGGTGGATGAACTTCGGGGTCTCCGTTCGGTCGGTTTCGGGATACGCGATCGTCTTCTTGCTCGGGACCAGGTCCCCGCCTTCCCCTGGGATCAGCCATCGGACGCCGAGGTCCTCTAAGAAGGCATACGCGGCGAACTGCGCCCCCATCTCGCCGCCGCCGATGAGGCGGATTTCGTTGCCCTTGGCGAGGATGCGGAAGGCGTCTTCCTGGGGGATCATCTTGGGATCAACCTGCAAGATGATTCTGTTGAGGGGCCTTTCACCATCAACGGTCGGTAGCTTTGCCCCGGACATCTTCTCGACGTGCGTCACAATCTCTGCGGCCGTGTTCTTCAGCGTCTCCGAGGCGTCCTTCGGCAGGACCACGTCCGCCTGCGGCTGGCCGTCCGCGACGAGGGGGATGTCGGCGGCGATGGCCCACGCGGCGCAAAAGATCAAAGCAAGGACCGTCCCGATCCACTGAATGGTTCTCATGAGGTTCTCCTTTGCCGATTGTTATCGCAGACGAAGCGACACCTTCTGCGTCTCCTCGGTGATGCTGGCCGTTCCCTGCTCCTTCTCGGACAGTCCCTTCACCGGCTGAGAGAGGCGCTTGTGGATGATCCCCTCGGCCGACACCAGATGCCCCGCGTCAACAGCGAAGACTGCGTTGATGTCCGCCGCGATCGTGACCGTGGCCTGCGGATCCTTCCCCGCCTTTGGCTCGTTGCGCAGCTTGCACGACATGCGGTAGTGGACGCATGGCAGGCCGCCCACCGTCTCCCGACCGACGTACGTGAATTCGCCCGTGCCGTCGGCCGTCGGCCAGCCGGGGGTCATGCAGACCATCTTCTGCCGCGCGATCTCGCCCGGCGAGAGGGGCCAGCCCGGAACGGGCAGGAGCAGATCGTCGCGCAGCGGCGGCGAGCCGGGGCTGACCAGGGGAGTTCCCTCAAGCGTCAATGGATATTCGATGGTGGTCGTGCGGATGGTTTCCTTCTTGCCGTCCGGTCCCGACTTCTGCGTGTCTTGCAGGCTCACGCAGGCGCGGGCCATCTCCTTCCCGCCCACGACGGACACCGTTCCGGTTTCCTTGATATTCTCCGTGCGGGACTGTGTGACGACATTGCCGCCGGTCGAGATCGTCCGCGTGATGTCGCGGGTGTAGTCGTAGGTGTATTGCTTGCTCTCCTGAATCTCCCACTTGATGACTATCGCCTCCGGCGCGACGGTCGTCGCGCAGCCCGCCGCCGCCATGAGACACAACACCGCTCCGATGATCCTTCCCTTCATGACTTGCCTCCTCCTGATAAAAATTGTTTGCAACAATGGACTTTCGTTGAGAAGCAGACCCTCATGGGCCGACCGGCTTGAGTGCAGCCTTCGGCGTAAAGGCCAGGAACGGCGGGACGCCCTGCACGTCCACATAGAAGTCCTCCATTGTCGTTCCGACGGGCTTCGCAATCGTGATTCGCCACGCCTTTCCTGTCTGCGACGGTTCGGGGGTGCAGACAAACTGCTCCGGCATCGTGATTGTAGGCTTCTCCCACAACTTGCGCCCGTCCGGGTCGAAGATCGTCGCGCCGACGCCTTCGCCGTCGCCCTCGCCAAATACCTTTATGCCGAACTCCTTCGCGCCGGTCGGCACGTAGAAGTATAGATCGCCTGTGCTCGATATGAATCGGATGGATCCCTCCTCACCCGAGATGCACACCGGACGATTTGCGGAGACCATCTGGACCTTGTTCGCATCACAATCAATGGGGAGCCGATAGAGGCCCGTCTCCGCCGCGCTAAACCGGAAACTTGCTTCCTCTTTGAACGGGACGTTGCCAAGTGAGATCTTCTTGCCCGAAGGCGTCGCCACCGCCACCGGCATTGGACCTCCGCCGTACTTGCCCACCTGGAGGTATCGCAGCGCGAATGCGACCTCCTCCCCCTGACGGGCATAGATGACGAACGTGCCCGATTTGCGCAGGTTGAACGGTTGTAGTTTCAGATCGTCGGGCGACAAGTCGGCGGCGATCGGCTCGAACCGGACGCCCTTGGCCTCATACTTCGGAAAGCGCTTGAAGAGCTTGCCGACGCGGATGCCGTCGAGCCACTCCTTCGTGAATGTGTGAACCGTCTCCACGCCGTCGCGCCGGACCGTGAGCGAGCCGGTGACGTCGAGAAGCCGCAGGCAGCCTTCGCGGTCGGTGAACTTCATGATGGGGTGGTTGACTGGGTCTTCGAGCGCGCACTTGTCGAATTCCACGCCGCCCACGTCTTGCGTGTTGCCGACGCGCGTCTCGAACAGAATAGCCGGCTCCTCCGGCTTATCCTTTGCCGGATTGACGAGGCGGCAGTTGACGAATCGGAGTCGGCATGCCGAAGCCGGCTTTCGCGAAACGGTGATGCTTGGTCCCACGCCGTCGGCGAACGTGCAGTTGACAAATTCCGCCAGGCCCTTGACCGCCCCGGCGGGGTCTTCGTTCCCTGTGTAGAAGCTGAAGGGGACGCGATTGGTCCCGCGGGCGACGCAGTTCTCCATCCGCAGGGAGACCGGAGCCGATTCGCCGGTGAGGTTCGGCAGGTAGAAGACGTAGCCGCAGCCCTTGTTGTCTTCCGAGACGCAATTGCGCATGACGCAGTTCACGATCCGCTCCGAGGAGTGGTTCGGCTCGAAGTCAATACCCGCCTCCGGCGGGGTCCCTCCCGTGTTTTTCATGATCGTGTTTTCGATCAGCATGTCCTCGGCGGTGATGACGCTGATGCCCTGCCGATAGTTGCCGTCGCACACCACATCCTTGATGTGGATGCCCTTGTTGGTGACGCCTCGCTCTGCGCAGCCGAGATAGATGCCGTCGCCGCCGCTCTCGGCGAGTGTCAGACCGTAGATTTTGACATTTGAACTGCTCTTGATGTTGACGACATGGCGCCACTCGGCCCGCTCGTAGGGAGGCTTGTCATAATCCCATCGGTGCATCCGCAGGACGGCGCCGTCGCCGGTGAGCGTCACGTTCTCTTTGCGAATGATGCTGAAGAGCGCATCGGCGCGGCCCTTGAACTCCCCCTTCTTCGCCTCCACCACGACGCCCTTCTGGAAGACGATCTCCTGATCGCTCGCCAGCTTTATCGGTGTGACGATCCACGGCGAGCCCATGTCCTCCACGATCACTCGGCTCGCGCCCGAATCAATCGCGGCCTGGAGCGCCTTCGTCGAATCGGCGGGGTCAAAGCCAAACGACGAGGCCTTCACTTCGGCGACTTTATCGGCCTTTTGCTCCCGCTCAGGCACGCACGACGTCAAAGAGAAAGCAATGATGGATAGCGTAAGGACACAGATTCCGTCGGTTCGATGTCTCATGCACGGGGTCTCCTACTATGCTGGTGGGGGCGCGCAGCCTTGGGATTTCTGTGGGTCACGGTTCTATCTTCGTGCCGAGCACCTTCAGGAACTCGGCCAGCCACACCGGGTGGGCGGGCCATGCGGGGGCGGTTACGAGGTTGCCGTCCACGTGGGCCTTGTCTATGGGAACCTCGACATACTTCCCACCCGCCGAGTTCACATCCGGCCCGACGGCGGGATAGGCGGTGCAGGACTTCCCCTTCAACACCCCGGCGGCGGCCAAGAGCTGTGCCCCGTGGCAAATGGCGGCGATGGGCTTATCGGTCTCGGCGAAGTAACGTACTATCTGGAGAACTTTTTGGTTGAGGCGGATGTACTCGGGCGAGCGGCCTCCCGGGATGACGAGGGCGTCGTATGACTCAGGCTTTACCTTGGCGAACGTGGCGTTCAGGGTGAAGTTGTGTCCGCGCTTCTCGGTGTAGGTCTGGTCGCCCTCGAAATCGTGGACCGCCGTCCGCACGCAGTCGCCCTCCTTCTTGTCGGGGCAGACGGCGTGGACGGTGTGGCCCACCATGAGCAGGGCCTGGAAGGGGACCATGACCTCATAGTCCTCCACAAAGTCGCCGACGAGCATGAGAATCTTCTTCGCGCTCATCTTCCCTCCTTCTTGGATGGGGACGGTGGGCCTCGGCGCTCAGTAGGGCGGGGCCCACTCGCCGACGGTGTAGTAGGGACTGCCGTGCTTTCGTTGCAATCTCATGCGCGCATCCCCGGAGGGGACGTACGGCACCATGACCGTCCCCGCGCCGACGGTGAAGGTCTGCATCGGGAGCTCGATCTGCCCGCCGACAACCGGCGCTCCGCCGGGCGCGGAATGGGTTTGCGCGGGCATGCTTCCTTTCACATCGCGCCATGTGAAATAGCGTCCGCCTCCCCCAGCCCCGGCGCTCGCGCCCGAGAGGGACTCCGTTCCCACAACGCCGGGAACGCCGACGGCGCCTTTGCCGGTCTGGGCGGGGTAGGCATCTTTCTTTGGCGCGGCGCGGAAGCGCATCTTTCGCAGGTTGCCCCCGTAGTAGTACTGGGGTTGTTTCTCATCGGCAAACACGATCAGGCAGGACAAGAATACCATCGCGGCAGGAACAGACCTGATTATTCGCTTCATCGCGTCGCCTCCCAAGAGACAGAGAATGGTGTGAGCCGATGTCACATCATCCACACATGCTAACCGAATTGGCAAGGAGCGTCAAGCCGATTTCTCGCCGTTCTGTGGGGTGGGGTAGGAAAGGGAGGAGGGACGTCCCCACGGCGCGGTGAAGACGTCCCTCGCTTGCGCCTGACCGTGAGGCGCGTCACCCACCCACAATGCGTGCGGAGAGCGTGGGTGATGGAACTACTTCTTGCACTTCTCGTGGCAGCCCATGCAGCCCTTCTTGGCGGATGCCATTGCTTCCTCGGCTGCCGCCTTGTCGCCGTCCTTGGCGGCCTTTTCCAGTTTTTCGATGGCTTCACAGAACGACTTGCCGCAATTGGCGAAGTCATCGCCTGTGCAGAAGTCCTTGTTCATGCACATGGTGGCATCTTTCATCGCTCCCGCCGCTGCGGCAACCGCCTCCATGTCGCCATCTTCCATGGCCTTCCCGGCCTTGTCCCGATTCATCTTCAGGCACATCATGCAATCTTTGAGACTCTCGAACTTCTTCTCCTGCGCGACCGTGACAGCCCCGATTACGGCCAGCACCATCACGATCAAGAAGACCTTTCTTGCCATATGTTCCTCCTCCTGCCTATGGGGTTCCTAACGGCTCTCCGCACCGTTTGTGGTCTATGTTGACTTCGCTCTAAACACGTAATCCTCAATCGCCAGCCAGAGCGCCTGCTACATGGCTAAGGGGCAATACCGATTGAGACCAAGCAATCGCGCCGCGCCGGCGATAGTCACGCCGTAGAAGATCGTCGGCTTCCCGGCGCGGAGGATGTCGCCGATCGTGTTGTTGACCAGCGTGGACCCGGTGGCGAGGATGAGGTCCGCCTTTCGGAGGTACTTGTCCGTCTGCCTGGGGCCGACGATCTTTGTGCCCCCGACCACGCGGCCGATGTTGTCCGGATCCATATCCACCACATGCACCATGAACTGCTTTCGCAGGCTCGCAAAAATTCTCGGCTGATAGCCGATCATAGTGATCGTGGGAGAATCGTGTTCCCTCTGGAGCTTCTGCGCGCACTGCTGGCCGCAGCGACGCGGGTCGCCGTCCTTGCAGTGAACGGTGCCCTCGGCGAGTCCCAGCCCCCGCAGGATCGCGTTCAGCGAGGCGACAAACACCGCGCGGCGGAGGTTATCGGAAAGGTCCATGTGGATGAGGTCCCGCACCGTTCCCTGCCAGTTCCCGAACTTGTCCGTAAATGCCTGGCCCGCTGCGCCGCGGAAGGCCGCCTCCATCAGCCGCTCGCGCCCCTTGATGATCGGGTAGTCTTGCTCCTCGGGCTTGCCGATGGCCTCTCGGGGCGACAGGGGCTTTACTTTCACCTCGATGGCGTCGCCGGCCAAGCCATAGTGGTCTGCCAGCTGACCGAGTTCTTTCTTGAGTTGTCCGTATATGTCCATGTCTCGTTTTTCTTTGGCTCCGATCAGATCGGCATCTGCACCCCGGTGGTGCAGAGGAAACAACAATCCGGGAATTGGTTGAAGAACCGAATGGTTGCAGGCATCCCCGTGCAATGGGCAATTCCGATCCTCCGGACGTCGAATTCCCGGAGTGCATCGCACGTTCGTTTCATCCGCTCCTCCGACGCCGCCGCCAGGTGCATGCCGCCGATGACGGTGTGGATTTGACGTCTGCCGGTAAGTTGCGCCACGCACTCCAGCGTGTTGACGATCCCGGCATGGGCGCAGCCGGTGACAACCACCGTGCCGCGACCGTTCTCGAAAAAGATCGCCATGTCGTCCGGCAAATGGTCGGGTTCCTTGCCTATCGGGTCGAGGAAGAAGGGTCCGCCCGTGTCCTCGAAGTGCGTCACGCGAGGAATCTCCCCTGTCGTTCGGATTCCGGGGACAATCTCCACAGGCTCATCGGATAGAACCATCGGGCGCAGCGTTTCTATCTCGTCGCGGTTGTATCTCATCCCGGCCGATATCGGCTTCTTGTTCTTTGGCATGGCATATCGGAGCCGGAAAACATCCGGGTGTGCATAGACAGTCGCGTTCATCGTCAACCTGAGCGTGTCGAGCAGCCCACCCGTATGATCGTAGTGCCCGTGACTCAGGACCACCGCCTTCACTCGGGAGAGGTCCTTGCCGAGGGACTTAGCGTTTTCGAGGAACAGTGCCGTTTGCCCAGCATCAAAGAGAACGACATTCTCCCCTCGCTCAATAAGCAAGGACAGCCCATGCTCCGCCTTCAAACCCATCGGGTGGACGGTGTCGTCCATGAGGACAGTCAGACGAACGGGCTTGGCCGATGGCCGTTGGTTTCTTTTAGTGCTTGCAGACATTTTCGCCCGTCTTGATGTCGCCATTTAGGTAATCCTTCACCAACTTCTCGGGACCTTCCTCCGGCGCGCCGATGATGCACTTGATTCCCGCCTCCGCGAACAGCCCCTGCGCCCGGCCGCCCATGCCGCCGACGATGACGATCTCCACACCCTGGGAACGGATCCACCGGGGCAGGATGCCGGGCTCGTGATCCGGCGCGTCCAGTATCTCGACGCCCCGCACCTGTCTCTTTTTCGCGTCGGCGTCTACAAAGGCAAACTGCCGCGCCATGCCGAAGTGCGCGCACAATTTCCCTTCAGATACGGGGATTGCGATCTTCATTCAAGCACTCCTTTCTCACGATATCGAGATTGTGTTTTCGATGGCCTCGCAGATGGACCGGAATGCCTCCAGCGTCTCCTCGGCCACATCTCGGTCGGCGAGCGGCTCCCCCGCGTCGCCCGCGCGGACGACCTCCGGGTCTATCGGCACGCGACCGAGGAAGGGGACCCCCATCTCCTGGGCCATCTTCTCCGCGCCGCCCCGCTTGAAGATGTCCACCACCTCCCCGCACTTGGGGCAGACGAAACCGCTCATGTTCTCGATCACGCCGATGACGGGTAGGTCCAGTTTGCGGCAGAAATTGATTGACTTGCGCACGTCCAGCAGCGCCAGATCCTGCGGCGTCGTGACAATTACCGCGCCGTCGGCGTCCTCGATCAATTGGATCACGGATAACGGCTCGTCGCCCGTGCCGGGGGGCGAGTCCACGATGAGGTAGTCCAACTCGCCCCACTCCGTGTCCTTGAGGAGCTGTTTGATCGCTCCCATCTTCATCGGGCCGCGCCAGATGATCGCGTCGTCCCGCCCGCGCAGCAGGAAGCCGATGGACATTGCCCGGAGCGTCCGCAGCACCCGCGGCGGAATCATCGTCTCGCCCTTGACGACGACCGACGTCCCCTCCAACTTCAGCAGGCGGGGGATGCTCGGCCCGTGGATGTCCACGTCCAGTAGCCCCACCTCCTTGCCCGCCGTGGCGAGCGCCGCGGCCAGGTTCGCGGCCACGGTGCTCTTGCCTACGCCTCCCTTGCCGGAGAGGACGATGATTTTGCGCTTGATGGCGCTCATCCGTTCGCAAATTGCCAGGCGGTCGGCGTACGCCTCGGCTGATTCACCCGCTCGTTGTTCCTTTACCGTGCAGTCTGCTTTAGAACAGGACCCGCACGACTTTGCCTTATCTCTTGCCATTCCGCGAGGTTCCTTCTTGCTTGCTAATCCAGCGCCTTGCGCACGCGGCCCCAGATCGAGACCAACTGCCGGGCCATTTCGCCGTCGCCATACTCGATAATGCTCCTGCCCGCGATCTGGGCCCTGGTTACAATGGGGTCATACGGCAATCGCCCAAACACCTGCGCGCCAAACTCCTCGGCCCATCGCTCGATCTGCCGGACCACATCTTCGTTCAGGTCGCACTTGTTGATCACGATCCCCATGGGGATGTTGAAGTGCCTCGCCACCCCCGCCACGCGCTGGAGGTCGTGCATCCCGGAGAGCGTCGGCTCCGTCACCCCAAGCGCGAGGGCCGCCCCCGTCAAAGAGGCAATCACCGGACAGCCGATGCCCGGCGAGCCGTCGGAAATGATGAGCGCATGCCCCTGCTCCTCGGCGATTTCCTGCGCCGTCTTGCGAATGATGCTCACCAGAATCCCCGACGACCCCTGGCCGGGCGCGAGCCGCGCGTGGACCATAGGCCCGGCCCTTGTCTCCGACACAAACCACTCCCCGTCGGTGGACTCCTCAAGGGCAATCGCTTCCGTGGGGCAGAAGCGAACGCACACCCCGCACCCCTCGCAGGAGATGGGGTCAATGACATAGGTCTTTTTCACGCCCTCATTCGGCGGTCCCCCCATGCGGACGGCGTCGAACCGGCACAGTTCTTCGCACTTCCCGCAGGCCGCGCACAGTTCGGAGTTCACCACCGCCTTCTGACCGCCGGTGAACGGCTCGCGACGGAGAATCTTCGGCTGCAGAATCAGGTGCAGATCGGCCGCGTCCACATCGCAGTCGGTCATCACCTTGTTTACGGCCAGCGTCGCGAAGGCTGCAACGACGCTGGTCTTTCCCGTTCCGCCCTTTCCACTGATTACGACAATTTCTTTTGGCACGGCTCCGCTCCCGCGATCCTATCAAACGTCGCGAGGAACACGTCTTTGTATTCCGGCAGGGCCTCCACGACCAGATCGCCCCGCGAGTAGCACTCCGCAATGCGGCGGTCATGGGAAATCTCCAGTATAACCGGAATCCCATTCGATTGGGCAAATTCTTTCACTCGTCCGTCGCCAATATTCGACTGGTTGATGGCCAGGCTGCACGGGATGTCCAGCACCTGAACCACCTCATACGCAATCTCGAGGTCGTTCAGGCCGAAGGGCGTCGGCTCCGCCACGAGCAGGACGTGGTTGGTCTCCTTCATCGCCTCGATGGCCGGGCAGGCAGTGCCGGGCGGGGAGTCGAGGATCGTCAGACGACCCGGATCGAGGCGGCGCTTGATCTCCGCGATCACACGGGGCGAGACCGCCTCGCCGACGTTCAGCTTGCCGTGAATGAAACCGATGCCGCGTGCATCGCCTACCTCGACGACCCCCATGTCGCGAGGCGTTTCCGTGATGGCCCCGGTAGGGCAGACCAGCGCGCAGCCGCCGCATCCGTGGCAGAGCTCCCGGAAGAACAAGATTTTGTCCTTGATGGATACAATGGCGTTGAACTGGCAAATCTTCTCGCATTCGCCGCAGTGCGTGCACTTCTCCGCGTCAATGACGGGCGCCCGCATGGCAACCCGAACGGTCTCTCGAATATTCGGCTTCATGAAGATGTGCCCGTTCGGCGCCTCGACATCGCAGTCGGCATAGGTGACGGTTTCCCCCTCCGACGCCAGCGCCACGGCGAGATTCGTGGCGATCGTCGTCTTTCCCGTCCCCCCTTTGCCGCTTGCGATGGCGAGGATCATGCCTTCGGCTGCCTTTAGTCTATCGTGGCTTTGTCATTGCCGGTCGCCCGTGCCAAAGTGGCTCTGCACGTTGGCGTTGCCGGTGGGAGCAATCTGCCCGGTCTGATAGGCCTCGACGGCTTCCTTCACCGTGCCGCCCACGCCTACACATACCGGAATGTCGGCGGCCTGAAGGGCCGAGAAGGCATTGGGGCCGCAGTTGCCGGTGAGAACGATCTGCGCACCCTTCTCGGCCACGAGTTTGGCCGATTGAATCCCTGCGCCGCCGCCGGCCATGACGTTCTCGTTCCGCACCGCCTCAATGCTCATGTCGTCGGTTTCCACAATGACGAAGAATTGGCACCGCCCAAAACGCGGGTCCACCGCCGCTTCGAGGGTGGGTCCCGTTGCGGTTACTGCGATCTTCATAGGATACTCCTTTGATCTTGTCCGCCGAGTAGGGAATGGGGTGAAGAAACAAGCGCCCCTTCAGCCCCTGCCCCTGACGGTCGGTTCAACTACTTGCTGCCCTCTTTCTCAAGTTCCTGAAGCTGCTCCTTGATGTCCTTCAGCGCATCCTCCATGTACTGCGCCTGGGCCTTCAGGGCCTCCGTCTGCTGCTGTCTGGACATCGGCGCAATCGGTGCAGCGGGCATTTGTCCTCCCCATGCGGGCATCATCCCGTACCGCGCCCAGCCGGGCAGGCCGGTGGCATGGAACCAGTTCCGGCGACCTCTGCCGACGCGCGCACCGCGACCGACGCCCATCCCCCGCCCAAAGCCCATGCCGAATCGGCCCCCATAGGGGTTCATGAATCCGGGTACCGGGTATCCTGCGCAGTACCCTGCGCCTCGACCTGTCATCGGCCCCATTCCCATCGGACCAGTTCCATCTCCGCCTGGCATTGCTCTACCTCCATACCCTACCAAAACCAGACTCCGTGGGGTTGTTGAAAAACCCTGTTCTTGTAGCCGCAGGCTTCAGCCTGCGGGGCCGTGATGCGTCAAACCGCACCCGTAAAGGGTGCGGCTACAGTCGGTGTTCGCCTCGCGGGGGTTTTTCAACAACCCCTCCGTTACCCAATATCGTTTTTCTCACCTGCCGCCACGCCCCATGCCGCCACCGCGCCCCATCCTCCGGCCTTGCCCCCTTCCTTGGCCCTGCCCCATTCCCTGGCCTTGTCCTTGGCCGGGCATACCCTGGGAGGGCTTCTGCCCCCCTCGGCACGGCCCGCGCCCGCGTCCTGTGCCGGGGCCTTGACTGCGCGGTCCCGTTCCATCTCCTCTTGGCATATCGAAACCTCCTTTCCATGATGGATCCCCGAAGCCTCGCCGTCGGCCGCAACACCCGGGCATTGCGAAGCGAGACATCTGCAAATCGCCCCCAATGTACGCCTGAATCACTTCCTCGACCTCTCCCGCCACCCACGGCAAAAGAATAATGCCGTGAAATTGGATGATGTTGACCAGGGGCATGCTGATCGCCCCGCAGATGAGCGTCTGCACCCGTTGATCCGCCAGCCACTGGACCCGTTGCGGAGGCAAGACAGGTCCCATTGTCTGTTCAGAACGACTTACCTCCACCCCATTCTCTGCCGCAATGAGTAGAAACCGTTGCGCCGTGTCAAAAACCGGCGAAACGCGGCCGTTGTGGACAGGAATTGCAATGCGTTCTTGCATCAGTATTACACTCCGACCTATCTGTTATGCACAATGTGTGCCAAAGGATTGGTTTACCATATTTGTTTATGTAAGATACGTAGATACCGTTGCTTATGACTTCATATCACAGATTTGGGAATTCCGGGAAGGTTGCATTTATGCAATTTATCTGGGTGATGTGATAGCATATATGCAACCACCTGTTCGGTGGGGGATGATGCCGGGGCACTGTATCTTGCACCAGAGGGTGGTGTTTGGGATGCCGAGTTCTTGTGCGCTCTTCCGGCGGAGGTTCCCCGCCTCATGCTGCTCGCCGGCGGAGTTCGTCACTTTGATGACGATTCTCTGTGCCGCACCCAGAGGAAGAGGTCCTTCAGGACGGCCGGTTTGTCCGCCGCCGCATTCAGCGTGATCGTGACGGTACTCTTGCCTTCAGTGAAGCAATTGGGGCCCACGTCAAACGCGACAAAGCCGTTTGAGAGGCGACCGTCGCCCAGCGCCTTGCCGTTCAGGGCCACGGAGACGGCGTCCGGCTGCGCGAGTTCGTCTATGTGCAGGTTCAACGTCAAGCGCGCCGAAGCACCCTCGGTCTCGTCCGGTGAGCGACCACCGCCGGCCCAAAGCTCAATCTCGCGTGTCTCGCTCGGCGCCATCTTGATCGGTTGCTCCGGCGAGAGGCTTGGCAATTGGTTGAACCGCTCCCCCCCAAGCAGCCAAGATCCGGCCTGGCGAGGGGCGCGATAGCAGGCGAAATAGACCCTGTCGAGCTTCGCAAGCACGGCCGGGTCGCCCAGTTCCCGCCACATGGTCAGCTTGGGATTGAACGCATTGAATGTGTAGATGCCGTCCACGCCGGCTCGCCACGCCGTGAGCGCCCGCGCCCGATATGCCTCCGGCGAACAGCGTTCCCTCTCCGCGCCGCCTTTGATCCGCGACTCACTCAGGCACGCATACACCGGCACCCCATGCTGATGACCGAGCTTTACCGACTCCTCCCACGGCGTCAGATGAAAGTACCCGCTCACAACCAACAGGTCAACCAGATCCTCCTTGAGCCATTGCTCCACGTCCAGCCCGATGCCCTTGTCGTAGCCGATCGAGTCCGGCACGCGGGCGGCGATAAGCAGCGGCCGGCCGCGCTTCGCGCCGATCTCCTCCGTCATGCCGCGAATACGTCGCAGCAGTCCGGTCATCATGTCACAATGCTCCTGCGTCACCGGCTCGCCGTGGATCTGCGGCTTGAAGTAGATGGGATGCCGGAAGAAGTCCATCTCGATGCCGTCGATGTCATATCGTGAGCACACGTCCTTCAGAATGCGAAAGACCTTCTCCCGCACCTCGGGAAGACCGTAGTCCAGCGCCGACCAGCGCCTTCCCCCCGCTTTGAGCTTGTCGCCCTTCTTTGCCATGAGATACTCAGGATGGGACGTTTTCCATTCTGTCAGTAGCGCGCCATCCGCGGAATCGTGCGTGTCATTCATGCGCATGGACCAGAAGACTTCCATGCCGTTCTTGCGCCCGAAGTCCACCATAATGGCCAGCGAATCGGGACCGTGGTTGCCCAGCTCATAGGCCCAGTCCTTCGCAAAGCGATCGCCGTGCCCGCGGGCCTCCGTCTCTTTGCTGTGATGGGTGTACGAGTTGACAACCCCCGTGCAATAGAATATGGCGTCTACGTGCGAAGCCACCAGCGGCGACGTTCGCCTGCTGAGAAAGACCTCGCGCATCTTCGCCGCCTCGGGCCTCTCGCACCGGCAGTCGTTGCCGTCATTGTTCATGATGATCCGGCGACGGTGATGAGCCGCCTTCTTCCTCTCTTCTTTCATTGACACGCTCCTCGATGCGTCCTGCGCAACGGTCATGCCGACAATGGCAAGAACCAGTGGCGCCGTGATCAGCAAGCGCTTGGTCATGCGTGGCCTCTCTCCCTCTCCAGGCCAATGGGCCTTATGTGCGGCGTATGCCATTCTGTTTATCTGCCATCGAACATCAATCCATTAATGGGCGCTACTCGGCGGTGGGCTGATGCCCAAACGCCTCATCTTCCGCCAGAGCGTGGTCTTGTGGATGCCGAGCTCTTGCGCGGTTTTCTGGCGTTTCCAGTCGTTTCGATCGAGGACCTGTCGAATGAACGCGGCCTCGACGTCTTCGAGTTGGCCCCCTGCCAGCGGGTGAGCGGCCTCCGTCACTGGGCGGAGGTTTTCGGGCAGGCAATCAGGCTGGATGGTGTCGCTTGTGCAAAGGACAAAGGCATGCTCGATGGCGTTTTCGAGTTCACGGATATTCCCAGGAAAGTCGTGGTGCATCAGGATCGCCAGCGCATGAGGGGAGATGTCGGTGACCTCCTTGCCCTTGAGCTTTCGGAACCGCTCGATGAAGTGCCGCACCAGAAGGGGGATATCTTCGCGCCGCTGCGATAGGGGCGGCAGCGTGATCCGGACGACGTTGATCCGATAATAGAGGTCCTGGCGGAACTTTCCTTCTTTGACGAGTTTTTCCAGTTTCTGGTTTGTCGCCGCGACGACGCGGACATCCGCCTTGACGGGTTGGGAGGAGCCGAGGGGTTCGTATTCTCTCTCCTGGAGCACCCGGAGCAGGCGCACCTGCAGGGCGGGTGAGACCTCGCCAATTTCGTCGAGGAAGAGCGTCCCGCCCTTTGCGGCGGCGAAACGGCCCTGCCGGTCGGTCTTCGCGTCTGTGAACGCGCCAGCGACGTGGCCGAAGAGCTCCGACTCAAGGAGAGCATCCGGCAGCGCCCCGCAGTTGACGGCGACCAACGGCCCGTCCCGCCGGGGGCTGAGGTCGTGGATGGCGCGGGCGAAGAGTTCCTTCCCCGCCCCGCTTGGTCCCTCAATGAGCACGGTGCTGTCGCTTTCGGCGATCTGGGGGAGGATGTCGAAGATGCGCCGCACCTGGTTGTTCTTGCTGATGATGTCGTGGAAGGTGTGTTTTTCGTCGAGCTCCTTGCGGAGTTCCTCCTCGATGCTGAGGTCGCGGAAGGTTTCCACGCCGCCGATAGTCGCGCCTTGTTTATCTTTCAATGCGGCGGCGCTGACGCTGATCGGAATGCGGCGGCCCTCGGCGTTCAAGATATGAACGGTCTTGCTCACGACAGGCCTGCCGGTCTCGATGGTTTGGCGGAGGGCGCACTCTCCTTCGCAGATCTCGGCGCGAAACACCTCGCAGCACGGTCGCCCGATGGCCTCGTCCCTCGAAACGCCGGTGATCTCCTCGGCGGCGCGGTTGAACGACGTGATGCGCCAGTCCTGGTCCACGGTAAACACACCGTCGGCGATGCTGTCCAAGATGACGCTCGTCGGGAGGGAGGATTTCGATTTGCTATTCTTCGCGGACATTGCGCATCACGAACAAGCTATTCGGGGATCACGTGGACATCATCAACATAAAACGTTCCCACGGAATCGTCGCGCGACCAGACCATGACCTTCAACGCGACCACGTCCGCCGGCACGGTGAAATCGCCCTTCAGGGTCTCCCAGCGCCCCGTCGTATTCGAGGCGTTGCGCACCGACTTGATTTCGGGCGATCCTTCGGCCTGTTGGTTGGTGAATGAGCAGACGTAAATGCCGACGGTCCCGTTGGTTACGTCGGCGCAGAATGCCTTGGCCTCGATGCAATACCTCTGCCCCTCCGACACGGGGAAGGCCGGTGAGTAGGCGCAGCGATGCCCCTTTGCCGGGGACTTCATCGAGAACTTGAGGGCGGTTGCGCCCGAGGATGCCTTCTCCTGCGACAGCGCGATCTCGTCCGACTTGATCTGCCACTCCGCGGCGTCGGACTCGAAGGCCCACGTCTGTTCCTTGCCCGGCGGAGCGGCGGCCTTCGGCTTCGGTTTGGGTTTCGGTGTTGTGATTCCCGCCGACGTCACAAGAAATGTCGCAATGGCATCGGCGATGACCTGATGGCCCTCGGCGTTCGGGTGGGCCTGGTCGGCGAAGTAGCCCTCGATCTTATCACGGCCAACGTCCTTGAAGACCTTTTGGAGATCGAAGCAGGCGAGTCCCCGTTCTTTGGCGGTCTCGCGGACGGCGTCGGCGTAGTCGTCCATCATCACAAATCGGGGTCCCGTGCCGGGGATGGTGGTGAGGAGCCAGATGGCCGCCTTCCCCCCGGTCTCGCGGGCGATGCGATCAATGTAATCGTTCAGCGACCGCTTGAAATAATCCCGCGTGTAAGCGCCGCTTTTGTCGTTGTAGCCGTAAAGGATGGTGACGAGGTCCGGCGGCTCGCCGGCGAAATCCCGCGGCGCCCATGCGCGGGCATCGGTCAACCTCGCGCCGCCGACGGCGCGGCTATCGCAGAGGATGTCTCCATATCCGAGCCACTCGCGCAACAACTCCTGCATCCGAACGGCGTAGCGCTCCTTGTCTTTGTCGGCGAGGGCGGTGCCGGCGGTGATGGAATCGCCCATGCAGACGATGTGGATTTTCTTTTTCGATTTCAAGAGGTCCGGCACATCCGAGAAGGGACGCGGCTTGGGCGGCGGGGCGGGGCCCTCGACCTTCTCCTCGATCTGGATATGGTCAACGCAGTAGGTGTGCTCGGGGATTTTTGCATTGTTGGTATAAATGACCCACCGGCTGCCGAAGCGGATTGCCTGGATGCCGCTGGGGGGCAGGGCGCCGCTTGCGCCGATCGGGTCGTACTGCCCTTCGGGTGCGAGGTCCGCCCATGCGACGGCAACCCTATGCCATTCCGTGTTTTTCAAAGGGAAGTAGCAGACATAGGTGTAGCTGCCCGACGCGCTGGGACCGACGGCGAGCGACCCGAAGAGGTCCGAACCGTCACCCTTCACCCAGAAGGAAATTCCCTCATACCGGTCCCACGCCGCGCTCCCTTCGATGGGGCGGCTGCTGATCTGCTTGAACACTGTGCGCGGCAGTGTGACCTGAATGGCGCCTTGGCCCACGGCAGCCGAAGCGGCTTGTTTGAAGGACGCGGTCTCCGGCTCGGCCTTCCAGCCGGTGAGGGTCTCGAAATCTTCGAGGATAACCGGATCGGCGTTCACATGAGGCAGGCCGATAATGATGAGACACAGAACAATCCAGATTAGTACATCTTTCATGCCTTACTCCAACATCGAAAATCCAGGGTTGGTTCAACGAGTCGAAAATACCAGAGGCCGAAATCCATGTCAAGCCGAGTCAAGCAATCGGCGGTTGAGGGACCTCGCAAAATCCTTTAGCCCCGTGAAGATCGCGAAGCGATCCGACCCCTCCGCCGCGGAGAACACGGTCTTGTTGTGGAGCAACGGTTCGTCGCGGATGGCAGGGTTGCGCTCGGCCGCCCGTTCGAATTCCTCCGTGGCGGGGATGGGAGAGTATTGAGCGATCTTGATCCAGCCGCCGCAGTCGTGAACGAATCTCAGGGTGTCCGCCACCTCGCCCGCCTCCTGCCCGGGCAGGCCGATCATGACATAGACCTCGATCTCGCGGTGGGTGTAGCCGGCGTTGAGGAGGTTGCGGATCACACGGCGCAGATCCTCGTTGCTGATCTTGCGCTTCGAGTCAATCTGCCGATGCTCGCTCGCCGTCTCGAAGCTCAGTCGGATCGTCTCGACATTGCTCCGCCGGAGTTCCTCTGCAAGCGCCTCGTCAATCATTCGCGCGTGAAGGCCGTTCGGCGTGTGGAAGCGGAGCCCCGGCCTGCGCCTGCGAATCTCGCGGAGGATGGGGACGATGTGCGACTGCGCGTTGATGAGCAGGGCGTCGTCGTAGAAGGCTACGTCGAGAACGTCCATCCGATGGGTGAGCGTTTCGATTTCGTTGACCACATCATCCACGTTGCGTTGAGCGAACGTCGGCCACAACTTCCGCGAGGCGCAGTAGGTGCATCCGAAGGGGCAGCCGCGGGAGGTGAGGACGCTGACCGACGCGACATTCCGCATCAGGTGGTAGGCAGGTGTGAGCGATTCCCACGCCGCCGGTCCGTCCTGCCGGCCGGTCTCGCGCACGACATCGAAGAGTTCATTCTCGGCAGGTCCCGCGAGCACATGATCGGCCCCCGCGTTGGCCTTCGCATGGTCGCAACACAACGTGGCGTACACACCGCCGAGCACAATCGGCGCACGGGGGAATGCCTCCTTTGCCAGACGAATGACTTCAAAAACGCCCGGATACCAATAGCTCATCATGGAGGTCACACCGATGACATCCGGCGGCGATTGCCGGGCAAGCTCCTTGCGGATCACGGAGAGGGGGAGACCATAGCGATAGTATGGCCGCGGCACATCGGCCAATGGCTTTGGCCGGGGGATTTGTTCGGATCGAAATGTCCCGCAGCCGAATCGCTGGAGGCGGGGCTGCGTCTTACTCGGCGGGGCGGGGCAGTCGGGGTGGAACCGGTCGAGGCAGTCGAGCAGATTGACTTCCCAGCCGACGGCCTCCAGCGCCGCGCCGATGTAGAGCAGCCCCAGCGGCTTCATCCAGAGATCAAAAGCCGTGAAGTCATGGATAGGCGGACTGATCAGGAGTGCTTGTTTCATCTTGGATGTCCGCCGAGAGTTGTGATATAATCCAGTTCCATGAAACCGTACCAGAAACTCATCCTGGCCTTCGCCGCCATTGTGCTGCTGGCGTGCGTCGTGTCGCCCGTCGTCAAGCCGTTGGCCGACCGCCATGTGCAGACGAGCAAGACGCTAACGAAGAAGCTGCACTACGATGAGACTACCAAAACCTACCGCTTCGGTAAAGTCTTCCGCCGCCTGCTCATGGTCTCGGCGGTCGTCGTGCTCATCGCCATGAGCCGGACACTCCAGATCGGGTCCGTGGCGAGGCAGGGCTATTATGGCAGGAATGGATGGCGGCGGGACCTCGCCGCGGGAGTAGCGATCGGCATCGTTTCGATGGTCGCATTCCTCGCGGTCCTGTATCTCATGGGCGCGACAACGCGGCGGACGGACATCGAGCCGTCGAAATTGATTTTCGAGATTGCGAAATTTCTGATCCAGGTGGTCTTCATCGGCATCTTCGAGGAGACGCTCTTCCGCGGCGTGGTGCTCCAGACGTTTTTCCGGGACATGCGGTTCTTCTTCGCGGCGGCGCTGTCGAGCGCGCTCTACTCGCTGCTCCACTTCTTCGAGGCCGACGTGCCGGTGGCGATGGGCGGGGACTGGCTAGTCGGCTTTCGCGCCCTGGCGGTCTGCTTCGCGCCGCTTGTCTCCGACCCGACGATCATCCCGGCGTTTCTGGGCCTGTTTCTCCTGGGGATGGTCTTCGCCTACGCTGTTCGCTGGACGGGCGCGCTGTATCTTGCCATCGCCCTCCACGCCTCCTGGGTCTTCGCCCTCAAGACCTCCGCCAAACTGCTTCACTTCGGCATCGGCCGCCCCGAATGGCTCTACGGCACAAAGCAGATCGTGGACGGCGTCATGGGATGCGCCTTTCTGGTGGTCGTGTTTGGGCTGCTGTGGGCGATCTATGAGCGGCGAGCGGAAGCCAATGGAACCACAGATGAACGCAGATGAACTCAGATCAAGCAGATGCGATCAAATGTCGATTCACACCAACGACGCAAAAGGAACCAAAACGTGATAGCATCGGATTTCGCGCTTCTCACCAGTACCGTCCTGCTGCTCGCGCCGCTGGCCGCGCTGTACGCTGCCGATTCCCCGGCCACAAACGACAGGTCGCCAAACAAGCAGGGCAACCAATTGATGCAGGATCCGAGCTTTGAGATGTGTCCCTCCGGCGTTTTGCCGAGCACGAGCGCCAACGCGACGTGGGAAGTTCAACGCACGGGCCGAGAGGCGATTCGGGACCGGCTTGTCGTGGCCTGTGTGGACGATGAAGCGAAAGCCAGGTCAGGGAAAAAATGCCTCTTGCTCTCGATTCCGAAGGAGACCATTGGCTTTGAATTCGTCACCGTGGGCCAGCGCCTCCGGCTCGCAGCCGGCAAGGAATACGAGGCGTCCGTCTGGGTGCGCTGGGTCGGCGGTCCTGACAACCCGCCTCCCGGCGCAAAGCCAAGCCCGGCCTGTCCGTCGGCGATCGTTTCGTTCTGGGCGCGCCATCGGGATGGAAAGGGCGCTTTTGCCGGCCGCGACGAATGGATTTTCGACAACCAGTGGCATAAGCTGGCGTTCCCCTTCTGCGCCACCGATCCGGACTACCCCACCCTCGTCTATGTCTCCTTACTGCCGAATCAGAAGCCCGCAGAAACCACGGTGCTGCTGGATGACTTTGGGTTGGCCGCAATGGACGCCCAGGCGGAAGGCGAGTCGCGGTCGGGTAACATCGTCGAGGATTCTGGCTTCGACGCCCAGCGAATCGGCGAGATCATTCCGCCTTGGAACTTTGTCAACAGAGGCGGAACGAACATTTCCGTCGCAGCCTGCGGGACGGGGCCGCAGCGGTGTGTTACGCTGCAGATGTCCAAAGATACCTCGAACTTCGAGTCCGCCCAGCTTCGGCAGTATCTCGATCTACGCCGCGGTGTTCGCTACGACGTCAGTTGCCGGATGCGATGGGACAACTTTGCCCCCGATGCCCCCGTCCCCATCGTCAACTACGGCATCTACCACGAGGGTTCCCGCACGTGGTATGGTCCTGTTGACCAAGTGCTCGAGAGAAACGGCGAATGGAACACCTATCGCTTCTCACACATTCCGCCCTTTGGCGGACGATGGCGGCTCTACGCGCAACTCAACGGCTGGGGCAACTTCGGACGCGCGGTCGCGGTGTCGCTGCAGGACTTTACATGCGCGCCCGCAAAATGACCCGCACGCCCCTAATTAGTACCTTACCGCTAAGATCATTGTCAAAATGGTCATGATTTTTGATTCATGCAATAGCGTTTTGAGTAAACCCTGGGAGAATGACCATCTCTCGAAGCTTGAGGGCCATGGCTGTCACGGTGC
>JBFMAD010000059.1:0-45405 GCA_040755855.1 Planctomycetota bacterium
CCGACGGTGGATGAGCTCGCATAGGTAGATAGGTCTTACGACGCGCAAGCCTACACAAAGCCGTCGCTCGGCTTCGCGGAGGGAGATTTTTTTCCTTGACCCCGGGGAATATGAGTGACCCCATTACATTGCCTTAGCGAACGGATAGCAGTCGGAGAATGTGATCCGCCGCCGCACGCCGAATCTTCTGATACTCGTCGCCCACATATCGCTTTGAAAACGCGATCAACAATGGGCTCTCCAGCTCGATGTCTTTCACATCCCCCGCCTTCGGGAAGGACGCCCGAAGTGCATCAAGCCACTGCTGGGCCGCGGCGGCCTTGTCCGGGGCCTTATCCCTCGTCTCGGCGATCAGGTCCTCCAGCGTGCAGAGGTAGCGCATGTCATCAATCCCCTCGCGGTAGCATTCGAAGTGCCGCGTCGGGATCGGCGTCTTCCCGTCGGCTGGATCGGGCACGGCCAGGCCGAAGTCGTGGCCCCTGGCGCCCGGCCCGTCCGTATCGTCCAGCGGATTGCCCGCGAAGGAATGGTATATCCAGATGCAGTGCGCCTTGAAGGGACCGACCCACATATACATGCCGTTCACAATCCGCATCCACTTGGCGGTGAAGAAGCTGCCGCGAATGTTGTAGTAGATCCATGCCTCGTCGTTGTGCTCCTTCAGGTCCTGGGCGAGTTCCTCAAAGGCATGACCCGCCTTGATCCACTCGTCCATCGCGTGCCCGTTGTAGCATCGGACGTCCACATACGGCAAAAGTTGTTGCGTCATCTCGGGGACGCCTTCCCGCGGTTGGTTGTGAAGCGTGATGTAGATGCGGAAGTTCGAGTACTTCCGGATCGGCTTCGCCAGGTTGCAGTAAAGCCCCAGACGACCCCGGCCAAGGACCTCGTCCATGTGCGTCGGCAGCAGCTCGAACGTGGGGAATTCCTTCTGCACATCTTGCAACCCATCCAGGGTCCTCTTGGCGGCCGCCTGAAACTTTTCGTTGGTTTCCAGGGATTCACCCGTTTCCTTGTTGTTGACGTTGATGTCCGTCGCGCCGCAGAGTCCAGCCACGCGGTTGAATCCATCGTGAATCGGTATCGGGCCGTTGAAACCGAACTTTTGCAGCAGCGAAAGTCCCTGTCGCAGACCATCGTAACTCGCCTTGATCTCCTCCCCATCCGCCTCGAATTCGACGCCGATGCCGGGGTAGAGGATCGTCGCCCCGTGCTCGCGCATGTCTTGCAGCTCCAGCTCCATCCGCCCGGGCGTCTCGGCGCTCAGGCTCATGCGGTAATACATGCCGTACTTCTTCCGCTCCAACGGGCGTAGCTTGAAGGGAAGGACTTCGAGGGAAACCGGCACATCGGTGGGCTGGGCGTCGGCGGCGGTCACGCGGAGCGCTCCGGCATATGTACCGGCCTTTGCGTCGTCGGGCACGCGAATAGTGATGTGCATCTCCTGGAATGTGTGCGCCTCCATGTCCCCGCGCGAACGGCTGATGAGAAATCGGGAGATGACATCCGACTGTTCGGGCGGCTTGGTGTAGAGGTGTCGGTACAGCCCGCGCATAACCCATCGGACGTCAATGTTCTTCTGAGGGATCGTCCCGGCTTCGCATCGAAGATCACCGATCTCGACGGAGACATCCTTCAGGTCCCTGGCGGCATAGATGACGAAATACACCGGCTCATACTCACCGGGCGTTGCAAAGGCCGACAGGGAGGCGTCGAAAGACGTCGGCGGGGCGCTCGGGTCAATGTCTTCCATATAATTCTTCCCGGCGACCAAGTACCCCTTCTCCGCCGTCGGCAGATCGAAGCCAAAGCGGTAGGCGTTCCAGCGGCGGCGATACATGTCAACCGTCTTGTCGGCCAACTTCCCGCCCGGCGCTGGGACATGCCCCCCTGCGTCGCGGACAAGGGCGGCATTGACCCAGTCGGCAAGGTCCTCGGCGTTGCCGTCGCCACAGTCATTCACGACCAGCTCGATCTTCTTCGCACCGCCGACGGGGACCTCGACAACCTTGGGAGGCGTCCCATTTCCGAACTTATCACTGGCGAATACATCCTTGCCGTCAACGCGGACGTGGAACGTCACGGATGCCCCCTCCCCCGCGAGATCATCGAGGCCGATGGTCGCCACAAGTTTTGCGAACTCCCCCTCGATGGGAAATGTGATCGACGCCGGTGCGCGCATGGCAACGCCCCGACCACAGGCCGCGCCGTCCAGAATCAACGGGATCGTCATTCCATCAACGCAGACGCGTCGGTCAATGCCCACCTGACCGACGGCCTGCTTCGACTCGGCAGGCGCGATCTTCGTGAGAAACTGATACAGCCGCCCACGCTTCGGCGCCGAAGCGAGCGCCTTGATCTCCTCCGCCGTGCGGACGACGCCGTCAATGCGAAGGTCGTCAATCACAATGCCCGTCCCGCTCAGTGTGAAGTCCTCGATCTTGCCCTGCGGAGCGCGCCCGTCCGTGATGGGCGGACCGACGGGTTGGCCGTCAATGTAGAAGCGCAGCTCCTTGTCGCTCCACGCCGCTGCGATGTGATGCCAGACGCCCGGCTGCCAGTCGGAGATGTCCTTGTCCGATCGTTTCCACGTCCGCTCGCCCTTTATCTCGCCGCTCATGGCGACGCCGAGGCGGTTGGTGAGAATTTTATTGACGGTGAGGGAATTTTGGCTTTTGGGCAGGCGAAAATCGAAAATCCCGTGAGATAGCTTGTCATTCCCCGCCCAATCCGTCTTGATCCACATTGACAGCGTTCCCTGTCGGGGGTCCAGGTTGCCCGGGGCGGCGTAGGATACGTGCGATCCCTCCGGCAGACGGAGCGCGCCCTCGAAGTGACCGTCCTTGACGATCTCCACGCCTTTCGCCGAGCCGGCATCCCACGCGCCCCTGGCAAGATCGGCCATTGTGGAATCGTCGAATGTGGCGAGGAAGAGCGTCTTGTCGTCGGGCGCGGCCTGGCCGAAGACCGTTGTTCCGGCAAGAAGCAGCGCGACAAAAGCGGCGGCGATGGGTCTCATGGGTTACCTCCCTCCAGGATTCGATGTGGAAGCCATTCCTATCCGGCAGCATCATACCCCGATTACCCAGACAGGTCAACGTTCGGCTTGACATATTTCCTGCGGTTCTATACCATGCATGGACGCCGACCCGAATTCTTGTTGAGGAGAGGATGATGGAACGATCAGCGATTGGGATTCTTGTCGCCCTATTTCTACTTGTTGGTTTGTGTAAAAATTTCGCGGACGATCTCGTCCTTGCGGAGAAGGGTAAGTCCGATTACGTGATCGTCGTAGGGACCGACGCCTCGCCCTCCGAGAAATACGCCGCCGAGGAGCTTCAGCGCTTCCTCAAGGAAATCTCCGGCGCCGAACTCAAGATCGTGACCGATGAGGCCGAACCCCAGCCGAAGGAAATCATTCTCGGCAACAACAAACACCTCCAACGCCTCGATGCGAAGATTGACTTCGACAAGCTCGGCAAGGAAGGCTTCACCATCCGCACCATCCCGCCCCACCTCGTTATCGCCGGAGGCAAGCTGCGCGGGACGATGTACGGCGTCTATGCCTTCCTCGAAAACCATCTCGGCTGCCGTTGGTTCACGTACGATTGCAGCCGCATCCCAAAGATGGACCGGATCGTCATCGGCAACCTCGACGACACGCAGGTCCCCCTCCTGGAATACCGTGAGCCGTTCGCCTTCAAGGCCTTCGACGGCGACTGGGCCGCGCGAAACAAGTGCAATGGAAATAGGGCTGCCTTAAAGGAGAAGCACGGCGGGCAGATCAAATACTTCATGTTCGTCCACACCTTCGAGAACATGGTTCCCCCCGACAAATACTTCGACGCGCACCCGGAGTACTTTTCCCTCATTGACGGCAAGCGCCAGCGCATCCGCAGTCAGTTGTGCCTGACCCACCCGGACGTCCTCCGCCTTGGCATCGAGTGCGTGAAGGGATGGATGCGCGAGCACCCCGAGGCGACCGTCTTCAGCGTCTCGCAAAACGACTGGCACGGCTGGTGCGAGTGCGAGCAGTGCCAGGCCATCGCCATGCGCGAGAAGCGCGACATGCCGACCGTTCAGAAGAAAGCGGATGATGCGCCTAAGCGCAAGGAGCCGAAGGGCGCGGAGATTGGGCCGGTGCTTGAATACGTGAACAAAATCGCCGACGCCGTGCGCGACGAGTTCCCCGACAAGATCGTTGACACCCTCTCCTACAGCTACACCCAGGAGCCGCCCAAGACGATCCGGCCCCAGCCAAGCGTGGTGGTCCGCCTGTGCAGCATCCGATGTTGCTTCGCCCATCCCCTCGCGACGTGCGATTGCGAGCAGAACCAGAAGTTCCGGCAAGACATCGAGGGATGGGCCCAAATGTGCAACCGGCTGTGGGTGTGGGACTACGTGACATGCTTCGGGCATTACATCGTCCCGTTCCCGAACCTGTATTCCCTCAAACCGAATATTCAGTTTTTCGCAAAACACAACGTGAAGGGCATCTTTGAGCAGGGCAACTACCATTCGCCGGGGGGCTATTTCTCCGAACTGCGGCACTGGATGATCGCCAAACTCCTCTGGAATCCTGAACTCGACGACCGCAAGCTAATGGCGGAATTCCTCGACGGCTACTACGGCAAGGCCGCGCCCGTGATCCAGCAATACATTGACCTGCTCCACAACAAGATGCGCGACGAGAATATCCACATGACCATCGGCGCACATCCGAAGTCCGAGCACCTTACGGACGACATTCTGGATAAGTCCGACGCCCTCATTTCCGAGGCCGAGAAACTTGCGGCCGACAGCCCGGAAGACCTCAAGCACGTCCGCGCATGCCGCATCCCACTCGACTACGTGCGCATCTGCCGATACCTGCAGAAGCCGCCGGAGCGGCCCGCCGCGCCGCCGGCGTACCGGATTGAGGGCGACCGCTACACGGCGGAAACCGACGCGCAACTGCTCCCCCTCGTGAACCGCTTCGTTGAGATCTGCGACGAGAACAAGGTAACCCACGTCGGCGAGGGGGCTAGGCGGCTCTACAAGGACTTCAAGCAAAAGATCATGGATGCCGCCCTCGGCTATGAGATCGCCTCCGTGAAGAACGATGCGCTGCGGCTCGACGTCCTTCCCGGTCTGGAGGGGCGCATTATTGGGATTACGCTTCTCGGAAGCAACCGCAACCTGTCGTACGTCCCCGGACACGCAGCGGCGCGCTACCCCGCCGCAGGCGGCTACGGGGAGTGGCAGGGCGGCCCCAAACCGGGAGGCATCCCTCGACTGCACTACGACCTGAAACCGGCGAAGGATCATGTTCAGCTCCGCATGTGGCCGGAGTGGCAGTACATCGTTTACAACCACCGCACCCTCTCCCTGCCCACCGGTAGCGCCAGGCGATTCACGCTGCGAAGCGACCTCATCAACAAGTCCCCCCAACCGGTGAACCGCATGATCGGGTCGGAGCACATGCTCAACCTCGGCTCACCCGATGACATCACGCTGTCCTTCGCCGACGGCAAGCCGCCGGTCCGGCTTGCACTCCCGCGCGACCGGATCACGGGCAGCCTCGACCTCCTGCCCACCGACCTGAAGGCCGGGATCACGCTGGCGAACCATGCCGAGAAGATCGGCCTGAAGTGGCGCATCCCGCAAGGCGAGATAGAGTCCGCAGGGATTCGCACGAATGTGCGCGGGCCGTACGTGGCCCTGTCGTTCCTGACGCCTGGCGGTGAATTGGAGAGCAACGGACGGATCGAGGATATTGTTCAGGAATATGAAATTCTGGACGACGTGTCGTCCATCGCGCAAGCCCCGCCCCCACCGGGCGCCGCGCCGGGGGGGAAACATTACTCGGGTGAAGTCGTCGGCGAGCAGGACGCCTTCTCGCTCCACAAGCGCGGGACGCACAGCGAGATCGTGACGGACGCCGACGCCGCCGACGGCCGGTGCGTTGCCATGGGCGGCTTCCATTTCGAGTGGGCCGCGCAGTGGCGATGGGACACGGACGCCTTCGACCCCGGAGAGGAGTACGATGTATTCGCAATTGTGAAAATTCTAAAGAAAGGCGACGAGGGCTTAGCCTTCACCGCCGGCGTGTATGACACGGTGAACAAGAAAGGCGTAGGCGCGATTCAACGGGATGCAAAGGAAGTGGAGCACGACAAGTGGATGAAGGTCCCGATCGCGACCGGCATCCCTGCGAACGGGATGTATTGCTGGGCCGCGCCGCCGAAGAACCCGGACAACGTGGCGGAGGTCCGAGTGGATCGCTTTGTCGCGGTCCGCAAGAACCCACCGCAATGAGATTCGAGTCAGGCAACTTTCTTGTTGACACGATTGCGGCCTTGGATTAACCTGCGCTTATGCCCCAATGGACGCGGCTGTTCGGCGGATGCAATGGCTGTGGAGACGATGAGTGGAGGTCGCATATTCGGTTAATGGCGTTCCTGTTCGTCTGACAGAGGAGCGATGGCAGCACATCGTGAGTAACAAGCCGTATATGGAAAAGTACCATGAAAGAGTCATGGATGTAATTGAAAAGCCTATGTGCGTGTTACGTGGTTACGCTGGGTCATTGATCGCCGTGTTGCCTGTTGGCAAGCAAAGGTATCTGCACGTGGTGTATAAGGAAATCAGCAGTGAAGATGGTTTCATCATTACCGCATTTGTTGCGCGGAGATACAATCGAAGGGGAATCCTATGGCCATAGAACTTCTGAAAGATACAAACGTTCGACATATCCTGAAAGCGACGGCTAACTTAATAAAACTGCCGAAGAGAAAGATGTGGCTGGATTACGACGAGGAAGCCGACGTGGTTTACCTCCACTTCGAGGAAAAGCCCAGGTCAACGCATAGCGAGATGCGAGACGACGGGATCATTCTTGACTATCGGGGCGACGCCCTGGTGGGACTAACAATCCTGGATGCCTCTCGCCGATAGGATACATAGTTGGTCCCTTCCCATGTCCTCACTCCTCCAATGCCCTGCCCCCACCAACCCTTAACAAAGGAGGATCGAATTGCCTGACCCGCAACCGAACATTCTGTACATCATGAGCGACCAGCAGCGTTTCGACACTATGAGCATCTACGGCCTGACACCGTGCCGGACGCCGAACCTGGCCCGCTTCGCCCGGTCCGGTGTGCGGTTCGACCAGGCTTATAGCTGCTGCTCCCTGTGCTCGCCCGCGCGGGCGTCCATGCTGTGTGGGAAATATCCGCACACACATCGCATGTGGAACAACAACGATATGATGCAGTGGGCCATCCGCGACCTGCCCGATAACATCGAACTCATCAGCCAGCCGCTGGGCCGGGTGGGTTACCGATGCGGCTATGTCGGCAAGTGGCACTGCGGCCGCGACAAGGTCCCCAGCACC
This sequence comes from Planctomycetota bacterium, assembly GCA_040755855.1. GTDB lineage: Bacteria > Planctomycetota > Brocadiia > JAADGH01 > JAADGH01 > JAADGH01. Next base: position 7,376 of record JBFMAD010000059.1, read on the forward strand.
TACGGCTTCGAGGGCATGAACGTGCCGAACTACGGCAACCCCTACCAGACGAAGGAATACAAGGAGTATCTACAGCAAACGGGTCTGAAGCAACCGGAGCGCCGGATTACGATCAAGGACGGCACCGAGCGGCAGGGGGCCATCGCCGGCGAGACCATCGGCGACATCCGCGCCACTTCGACCTACTTCCTCTCGGAATACGCCATCAACATGATGAAGCGCTTCCAGGCCGACCGGGAAAAAAGTGGAAAGCCGTGGTTTATCTTCCTATCCTACTGGCTGCCTCATCACCCATACCTGCCGCCGACGGAATATGCGGAGATGTATGACCCGAAGGACATCGAGCTTTGGCCCAACTTCCGCGACACGCTGGAGGGCAAGCCGCCGCACCACCGGCGCTTCCGCGAGAGCTTCCACCGGGCGATTGATCTGGACGATGACACCTGGCGCGAGATCATCGCGCGCTCCTTCGCGCAGACGACTTTCCTCGACGCGCAGATCGGCCGCGTCCTCGATGCGCTGGAGGAGACGGGACTCGCCGACGACACCGCCGTCCTCTTCGGCACCGACCACGGCGACATGTGCGGCAGCCATGGCAAGTTCCATGACAAAGACGCGTACATGTACGAGGAGATCTATCACATCCCGCAGATCGTCCGATGGCCGGGGGTAACGCAGCCCGGAATGGTATCGAATGACTTCGTCCTGAATATGGACTTAGCCCCGACGACGCTGGAGATCGCCGCCGCGCCCGTGCCGGAGGATTACGAGGCGCGGAGTCTCGCGCCCCTCCTGAAAGGTAATACGTCAAACTGGCCGGACGACGTGATGGCCGAATACTTCGGCCACCGGTATCTCTTCGCGCAGCGCATGATTCGGTGGGACCATTACAAGTATGTCTTCAACGCCCCCTCATTCGACGAACTCTACGATCTCGATGACGATCCCTATGAGCTAAAAAACCGCATCAACGACCCGGCGATGGCGGATGTGGCGAAGGAGGGAAGGCGGCGTCTCCTGCGTTGGATCGAAAAGACGAACGACGACATCCGCATGGCCGCAACGCACATGCTGGGGCGGGACTTGTAGAGCGACCGGGCAACTAAACTCTGGCGAATTCAGCTACGCATCCGATGGCCATGTAGCGGAAGTCGCCAGACTTCCGAGAAGTCGCCGCGCGCCTCGAAGATCATCGCCTCACAGGTCGGAATCCCAGGGGATGATGTCCACGCCGCATTTCTTGAGCAGATCGGGGGAAAATTTCTGCCGGGAGAGCGGCTTGGGGGGCAATCCCGGAAACGCCCAGTCCACCTTTTCGCAATGCTCGAAGCTGAAGGTGTCGCGGATGGCGATGAGCGACCAGCCGGTCTTGCCGGGCGGCACGGTCAAATCGCTCTTGAGCATGGCCTTCACCTTCTCGAAGGCCTCTTTGTTCTCGGGGGCGTTGTCGGGATCAGCGAAGTGGTTGCTCAGATCAACCACATCGTAGCGGGCCATTTCGTCCTGCTCCATCGAGGGCCATGCACAGCGAAAAGTGACGCCCGCAGAAAACGCCGAAAACTCGACCGGCGCCTTCCCCTTCGTATTGTCAATGGCGACGACGAAGAAGACATAACCGCTGCCGGGGATGACTCCGCCGATCAGTTTGCGAATCTTTTTGTGGCCTAAGCGGTCAATCAGATCGTATGGGATGACGGAATACGCCGTTCCGTTTTGCGTGATTCCCCACACGTGATCCTCCGCCGGCCGCGACAGGCTGCGCGGCGTACTGGCGTTCCACTGTCCCCGCGCGACATTCCCGCCGATTCCCACTATCAGTATAATGGCGAGAGAACAGGGTCTCATCATTCCCGGAATCGCCTTTCTGTGCAACCTGGACAACAGGATGCAGACTTACACAATCCATCAAACCATAGCCTATTCCTCCCCATGTGTCAAGAGGGTCAAACAATCTTTTTGACTTTACGTTTGACGCGCCCTTGAAATGTGGTAAAATGTGGGCGATATGAATACAAAACTGCTCTGCCTTATTATCGCTCTTGTGCTGTTTTTCAGCGCGCTGCGGCCTGCTTCCGCTTGCGACGTGGCCTACATCAAAGGCCAGCCGTCAAGCGCCGTCGGTTTCCCCGGCGGCAGGGACAGCCGCAGATGCCAGCACTACGTAGTCCTTGCCCCCTCCGGCCAATGCTCCGGCATGGTGCTCGGCTGGTCGTCATGCCTGACCGATCGGTGCATCGTCTTCCGCCCCAGTTCAAACGCACAGTTCCCCACGGGCGAGCCGAGCGGCATCGAAGGCTATGTCCTCTCGTGCCCGAGTTCCTGCCTCAGCAATCTCCTGGCCACACGCTCGGAAATCATCGGCTACCTGACCGGCCCAAAGGACCTTAGCGGCTACATCGTCAAGGGGGGAACGCAGGCGATTCGCGGCTTCGTCATGGGCTGCCCAAGCACTGTCCTTCGCGGCTTCCTCGTCGCCCACCCCACCAGTGCCGTGACGACAAAAATCGCAAGATCCAGCACCAACAACACCTACCACATCGTGTCGCAAACCAGCTACATGCAGACGATCACCGCCGGCCGCACGGCAAGAAGCACGAAATGCTTCGTCGCCTCCGGCCCGTCGCGGACATTCACCCACTGCCTCGTCCATCCGCGAACAAACAACCTGGAGTTCGTCGCCGGCAGCCCCAGTTCCGTGCGCCCCGGATATGTCGGCGGACCCGACAGCAGGCCCTTGCCTGAGTACGTGGCGGATACCCAATGTGGCGACTAACCATGCCCCACACTCACCATCGGCTCTCGTTGTGTCTTTTCGCACTCTTTCTCGGCCTGGCGGGCTGCGCAAGGTCGGGCAGAGAGGCGCCCCCGCGCCCGGGCGAGGTCCCTTCACCCCCCCCCGGCATGGTCCTTGTTGACGCCGGCAATTTCATCATGGGCCGCAACGACGGACCCGTGGATGAACAACCTGAACGGAAGCTCTCCATCCCCGCCTTCTACATTGACAAATGCAAGGTGACGAACTCCCACTACGCGGCTTTCGTCGAGGCCACCCACATCGCACCCCCCCGCCACTGGCCCGACGGCCGCGTCCCCGTCGGCCATGAGGACCTCCCCGTCCTCAACGTAACCTGGCGCGACGCCGCCGACTATGCCAAGTGGGCCAAGAAGCGACTCCCCACAGAAAAAGAGTGGGAAAAGGCAGCCAGAGGCCCCGCAGGACGGCTCTACCCCTGGGGAAACGAACACGACGCCACGATGCGCGCCGCCGATACCCAACTCCGGCCAGTCGGAAGCATCCCATCCAACGTCAGCCCATACGGCTGCTACGACATGGTCTCCTATCCGCCCGAGTGGACCTGCACCTACTACACCATCCCCCTCGCCCCGGAGGAAAACGACCTCCCCCCCATCATCTACGAACTGTCCTATCTCTTTGCCGGAATGAAACTCAGGTCGGAATATCGGCAGCAGACAGCAATCCTCGAATCCCTCGGCGGCGGCGCCAAGCCGGAGGACATCGTCGTCATCAAAGGCGGCGCACGCTCCATGCGCGCCCCCTGGTCCACCACCGCCACCTACCGCGAGGGCCTCGACGTCCGCGCGCCCCAGGACGGCATCGGCTTCCGATGCGCAATGGATGTCGAGAAGCCCCAGTAACCGCCGTTCCCCCCTGCCCCAAAATGGCTCGCCTATCTACCGTCATCCCCGGGCAAGCGGGAATCCACGTCCGCACTCGCCGCGCCACAGATAGACACGGATTGAACACAGATAAATTAGACCGTAACGATCCGTGTTTTTTCCGTGTTGATCCGTGGCTCTCCCCCGCGTCCTTGAGCCTCTGTGTGAGATTTTTCCTTCGCATTGTCGGAACCGTAAGTATAATGCAAAATGTTCGTACCCGAAACCCCGGAAACCGTAGAAAGAAGGATACTATTTTGGCAAGGACCCCCGATTTATTTAACTTGGCCCTACAGCTCCCGGCAGATGAATTGTTTTGGGAGATTAGCGATTGCATATCCTTTGCGCCGGCGCAGATTGATTTTCTGATCAACCCCAGGCGATTGCGTGGTAGTGACTTCCTGATGCGCTGGTCTCAAGGGCGTTGGTCAGAGGACATCGTAATTGCTACGCTTAACGCAACCAAAGAATTTGGCGTTCTTCCATACGGTCCGTCTGCTGTAGCTCCGGATGATCCCAAGGAACTCGAGCAGTTCTTTGAAACGATGGATCGGGTTGCCAAGAAGGGGAAGCGCCCCGACCTTTTGCTTTATGACAAAGAAACATTTGAATGGGCATCGAAGGAAGTTATCCATCGAATTGGCGACCTGGATAAACTGCCAATGACGCCATCGGAAGGATTTGTGGACATCATAGGCAGGACGAAGGCCGCGCTCGACGTAGAGAACAGCCTTTGGGTTACCGAAAAAATGCCCGGCTTTGGCAAGAGTTTCTCCAGGTTTATCAGAGGCAAGAAGAAGGGCAGGCTGAAAGCCTCTGGTATTGTGCCCACGATCATCATTAAACAGGAGGACATTCCAGGCCTTCCGCAATGGGAGCAGACGTCCAACGTTCCCATATACGTGGTTCACATATTCTATGACCGCGGATACTTCATTCAATTTCGTGAGATATTGAAGGCCGTTGAACAAGGAGATGTTGGACTGGAAGAGCAAAAGTACACAAACCCTGACGGCACGGCTTCCTCGCCGAAACAGATCATAAAAGTACCTTACATCCTATGCAAAGAGTTTGGCAAGGTATGCGAACCGCAGTTGATGCCCAAAACGTTCATCGACAAGAATGGCAAGGTGATGACGTATGTCGTCTTTAGCGGCGGAAGCATTCATCTGTCTGATGAGGTGTTTTCAGAATGGGGACGTTGACGATGCACGACATCGCACAGCAATTGAACGAATTGGCGGAAGCCCGCCTCTCTTGTGTTGAAGATCGTCTCACAGAAGCGACAAAGGCTTCTTGGGTCAAGTTGCACGGCTGGCAAGAGGGGGACCGGAAATCTGCGCTGCTTCTTGCCCGGCAAGCCGCGCTGAATGCTTTTCTGCGCGTTACGTTCCCCGATGCCGGTTTCTTTGCCACGCCACTGGATGACATCATCTCGCATCGAGACTTGCCGGAACAGATGGGGCTTCCGTCCGAAGCGGGACAAGCATTCAATTGGTGGGGCGAACTCTACAACTTGCTCATCCCCCAGGCGGAGCGACGCACCATTGGGCAATTTTGGACGGGGGAGGCAATTGCCGACTGGATGACGGGATGGCTGCTGCAATTCAATCCCAGGAAAATGATGGATATTGGCTGCGGGTCGGGTAATTTCATGCTGTCCGCCGTCAGGCAGCTTGGTCGTCGGCGAGAAGGGCCAGCCCTGTGTGGCGTTGACATAAGCCCATTGATGCTGAACTTGACCATAGCCAATTTTCTGAGTCATGGCTTGCCATTGCCTACGCTTGTGGAACGCGACTACCTTCGTTTCCCCTTGCTTTCTGACGCAGACGCGGTGATCTGCAATCCGCCTTATACCCGACACCACCAGGTATCGCCAGATACCAAAGATGACCTTCAAGAGTATCTGAGAGTGCATCTTCGACTCAAATCTTCTCGGCTGGGCACAATGGCCTTCTACTTCCTCCTGAAAGCAATCTCGGAAATATCCGAAGGCTGCCGCGCCGCGGTGATCCTTCCCATGCAGGTATTGGACGCTCGTTATGGAAATGCCGCGAAACTCGCGCTCTGTCGGGATGCTATTATCCACGCGGTCATTCATTTCTCCCATGAGATGAATGCCTTTGAAAACGTTGACGTTGGCGCCGCGATTCTCCTCTTCGAAAAGGGATGGAAAGAAAATAACGCTGTTCGACACGTAACTCTGCGTGAGATGCCTAAAACAGATGGCCTGCTAAAACTTTTGGAGAGTCCCCGCCCGCAGGAAAACGACTTTGGCACGCTTGATTTCTGCGAGCAGCAAGAGCTTGGGCATCTTCGGAAATGGTTTTCCATGACTATGCGCAAAAACAAGGCGGAGGCATGGGAGGATACGGGCATCGTTGTACCATTGAAAGAACTGGCATCTGTAATGCGAGGCATCGCGACGGGAGCAAATGATTTTTTTGCGCTGTCAAGCGATGATGTGAAACGAAACCGTCTTGAGGAGTTCGTCGTAAAGACAATCCAGCGAAACCGCGAGATTCAAGACGTTCTTCTGGATGAGGGACATTGGAAGCGCCTTTCCGACGAAGGAAAGAGGGTTTGGTTGCTTTACCTGAAGAATGGCGACATCAACGGGGATCCCATTCTCCAGGATTACATCGCTATCGGGGAAAGCATGGGGTTCCACAAACGAAGTCTGGTGAACACACGGAGAAGATGGTATCTGATGGAACAGCGTGAGATTCCACCCATCTTTTTTACCATACTGACGCGAGGAAGCCCCCGCTTCATCTTGAACCGCGCAGGGGTCCGTCCCCTGAACATGTTCTCGCTGATTTATCCAAACGAAGAAATCCGAAAAAGGGATATGGTGGAAGTTCTATGGGCGCTGCTTAACAGCGACTTTTCGATTTCCAGGTTGCACTCCGTCAGTCGAACCTACGGCGGCAACACGCTGAAAGTCGAGCCGCGTGAGCTGGACAATGTGCCCGTGGTGAACCCTTTGCTTCTTCCCGCCAACATGGTACATGGGCTGAAATGCGCCGTCACCGACTTCTTTGCTTCCCGCGACACGGACGCATTTCGAAAGGCCGTCAACGCCCTGGTGGACGATTGCCTAACGGTTAGACCGCCGAGCCCCCCTGCGCCGCGCAAGCCGAAACAGTTGGTGTTGTGTGAGAGACCTTCGCGCTACTGTAAGCGGCGAAATCGTTAGATCGGTCGTTGATCTGTGGCCATTAATAGTGGTCGCCACGATCACTCCCACACGCCCACACTCCACTACTCCACCACTCCATCGCACAACCGCGCATGCGTCTATTCGTCGTCTCGCGGTCGTTAAACCGATTAACCACCGTTAAGCGCATGGGAAATGCGGCCGGAGGCCGAATGGGGCGCGTTTACGGGGAGCCATACACTTGGCTACTAAGCGAATTGGGGGCGAAAAGGTGTTTGTGGCCGAATTCGGGCTGGAAAAGGTGGTTTTGCGATTAGTAGCCAAGCGTATGGACATACGCTTGGTTACTAATCACGAAATCGCGGTGGGCGCGAGTCCTATCCTTCCATCTTGACATATCTTACGCCAATTCCCCTGCCCGAAACCGAGGTGTGCGCACATGTGTAAGCGTATGGGAAAAGGGTCATTTTGCGGAATGAAATACGCTTGGCTAACAAGAAATCTCACGCAAAGACGCCAAGCCGCGGAGGGAGAGAAAAGTCGAAGAGGATCCTCCCGGAGGTGCGGGACCTCCGGGAGGATGAGGGTCGGCTATTTCTTCACGTCGGCCAGCTTCATGATGTCCTTCGCGCGGGACATGACCTTCTGGATGCCCTTGACGTAGCGCTTCATCAGCGCCATCGTGTTCGGCGGATGGACGGCCGAGAGATAGGCGTGCTCGGCGATGAACTTGTTCGTGACGGGGTAGTCCGCGCCGTCGTACTTGATCTTCTTGCCGTAGAACTGGCACGTCCACGGGCAGCCCTTGCCGTAGCCCTGCATGTCCTTGAAGACCGACTGCGCGGGGACGGGCATCTTCTGCCACTGGCCAAGTCCGATGCCCTCGGCCGCCAGGGCCTTCTGCACCGCCGTCTTGTACTTCTCCATCGGCACGTCGCCCAGACCGACCTCCTTCGGGCGGAACTCGACGATGTAGCTGAAGTAGACCGGCTCGCGCTCGGGGGGCGTGTAAGGGCCCTTCACGCCGGGGATGTTCTTCAGCTCGGACGTGAGGTAGTCGGCAAATTCCTGCCGCTTCGCGTTGTTCTTCGGGAATCGCTTGAACTGTGAGAGGCAGAGGGCATTGACGAACTCGTGGGCGCGATACATCCAGCCGAGGCCGTAGGCATTGTAGTCGCGCTCCTTGCCGTGCACGACGACCTCGCCAAACTCGCGCAGCTTCTTGCCGTGGTTATACGCATCCTCGTTGTTCGTCACGAAGAGTCCGCCCTCGCCGCTGGACAGGTTCTTCGATCGATTGGTGCTGAAGCCCGTCGTGTCCTCGATGGAGCCGATGTACTTGCCTTTGTATTTCGAGCCATGGGCCTGGCAGGCGTCGCCGATGACGACGAGGTTGTGCTTCTTCGCGATCTTCATGATTGGGTCCATGGCGCACGGCATGCCGTGGATGTGGACGGGCATGATGCCCTTCGTCTTGTCTGAAATCTTTTTCTCGATCTCTTTTGGATCAATGCACCAGATATCCGGCTCGATGTCCACGAAGATGGGAATGGCGTTCTGGTGCAGAACGGTCGCCGCCGATGCCCAGAATGTGAAGGCGGGGAGGATGACCTCATCGCCGGGCTGGATGCCTGCCGTGGCGACAGCCATGTGCAGCGCCGACGTGCCGCTGTTTGTCACCAAGCAGTACTTCACGCCAAGGAACTTCGCCCAGGCCTCCTGCAACTTCACCGCATTCGGCGCTGAAGTGCCGTGGAGGACGTTGGAGTCGAAGACCGCCATGACGGCGTCGCGGTCCGCCTGCGTCAAGGGGGGCCACGTCTTTACCATGCCTGCGGGGACGGCTCTCGGGCCGCCAAACACTGCCAGCTCCTGCATTGTCTTTCTCCTTATTTCTATGGTCGCTTGGAACGGCGATATTCCTGTCAGAAAGTCATACTACCGCCCGCCATTTCCTATGTCAAGCATCTTCCCTCCTCCTCCCAATCTCCCATCTTACTCTTACTCCTACTCCTACTCTTACTCCCATTTCCCTTGTCTCAGACTGAGCGGTACGGTAACATCGTTCCCGCCCGCGAGAACTGAGCTTTTGTTTGGGAGGGAAGACCATGCGGACGATCCTTGCCGTGTTGCTCACTCTTGTAATCGTCTCCTTCGCCGCACACGCTGCCGAGGACGTGGCGATCGTCAATCAATCCTTCGAGGACGCCACGGCGGAGGCTAAAAGCCCCGCCGAGACCGGCTGGCAGACCGGCGGCGCGCCGGCGGGATGGCACTGCTGGATCGGCTCGACGGCCAAGGCCGGCAACCCAAAGCTCGTCTGGGAGGAGAACGATGGGCGCACGGGCAAACGCTCCGTCTCGCTCCAGGGCTGTATCGGCGGCGTATGCGTGATCCAGAGCGTGCCTGTCCAGCCGAAGGAGAACTACTTCGCCACGGCCTGGGCGAAGACCACCAACCCGAAGTCCGTCTGCAAGCTCAACATCCGATGGCAGACGAAAGAGGGCAAGTGGGCGAACGGCTCTTCGTCCTCCGATTCCATCCCCGCCGGCGCGAAGGCGAACGAATGGGTCGAGCTGGCCGTGCCCTTCCAGGCCCCGGAGAATGCGGGTTTTGCCGTCTTCCTCCTTACCGCCGACAAGCAGGAATCAGGCGACAAGTGCTGGTTCGACGACGTCCGCCTCCAGCACATCGGCCCGGAGGACATCCTCATCGGCCCGTGCGGGTGGCTTCACCCGAACTGCGCCCCGATGGGCGAGCCGATGGAGACGCCGCATGTCAAGTGGGCCAAGCCCTACGCGAAGGGCAAGCTGAACGTCCTCTTCGTCCTCCCCAACGACCACAACCTGCGCGAGCAGATCGAGGTCGCGCAGCGGATGGACATCGAGTACGACTGGGTTTTCGCCCACGACTTCGACACGGCCCTCTACGGCCTTGACAACAAGAAGATCATGAAGCGCTTAGACGAGGGCTACTACGACGTCGCCGTCATCGCCACACGCGCCATGGCGCCGATGGTCACAGGTTTCGCGAAGCGCTGTAAGAAGGGCGTTGTCCTCGTGGGTTATCGCCATCCGGCGGAACGGGAAGAGAAGGATGGAACGAAGAAGATCGTCTGGTCGAGCATGATCCCCGAGCCGCCGAAGGACGTGAAGCTGACCGAGGTCCAGCAACTCCACCTTCTCTGCGAGCCGCTCGACGCCATGCCGACGATCCCGCTCACGGGGGATCCGTCGGTGCACAAGGTCGAGGTCGCCGACGGGGAGAAGCGCATCGCCCGCATCACCTGGAACACGCGCTTCATGTGCCTGACCCCGATCTTCGAGTTCGACGACCACCTGCGCATGGGCGGCGGCTACTGGGAGGCCTACATGCAGATCCTCATCCGGGCGATCCTGTGGACGGGGGGGAAGGAGTTCGCATCTGATGTCGTTCTGCGTGCTAATGGCGAGGCGATTACTCTGGCTGGATGTGAGACCCTGGCGGAGAGGACGCTTTTGGTGACGGATTCGATAGACCAGGAGTACCAAGACGCGAAGAGCATGAACATTCCTCCTGTTGCCGCAACAGGTCCGTCCACTGTCGGCATCCGCCTTTTATCCCCCCAAGGGCAGTGCATCGGATTCGCGGCAACTCGAATCGCAGTCAAGCGATCCCCACGTATCGCCGAGGTCCGGCCCTCCCAACCCCACTTCCTCAGCACCGACAAAGCCACAGTCAACGTGAAGATCGAGGGGAAGGTGGAGGGGATGAAGCTCATCGCTTCGCTGACCGACGCCTTCGGGCGGGAACATGCGCGAGCCGAGGTGGCGGCGAAGGAGGGGGAGAATGCGCTGACGCTGTCGGTGGTGAATCGCATGAGCAACTTCAACTGGATCAACGTGAGGCTGATGAACGGGGAGAAGCAACAGGACGCGGCGCGCTGGTATCTCCTCGCCCCCCTGCCGCGCAAACCGTTCATGGATCAGTTTCAGATCGGCACATGGGCCTGCGCGACCTTCATGCCGCAGTACCTGCGACCGGCGCTGCACCAGATCATGAAGGATGAGGAACTGACCGAGGGACTCCAAAGCGCCAACGGCTATCGCTCCATGCTGGCCGGGGGCCTCTGGCCCATCAGCACCACCTACAGCCGCATCCCCGGCTTCTCCCGGTGGGACAAGGACGAGACCGTCCGCAAGCCCTGCCTGAGCAATCCCGACGACAGGAAGAAAATGGCCGAGACCGCCAAGGAGATCGCCGCTGAGGAGATCGGCATATCCCCCCTACTGGCCTACCTCAAGGACGAGACCAGTCTTGTCAAAGACGACCGCGACTTGGACGTTTGCTCCTGCGAGCATTGCCAGGCACGCTACCGCGCGTGGCTCAAGGAACGATACAAGTCCATCGCCGACCTGAACAGGGAATGGGGGACGAGCTATGCGTCCTTCGATGACGCGGGGTTTATCACATACAAGGAGGCGCGCGAGAAGGAAACGCCCGCGCCGTGGGTCATGTATCGCCGCTTCATGGACTGGACCTGGGCCGAGGGGATTGACTGGGTAAAGAAGCACGCGAAGGAGGGAGATGGGGGCCTCCTCGTCGGCATGCCGAACACCTTCGGTCAGAACCCCTTTTCCGGCCGGGACTACTACGAGCTGAGCAAGGTGAACGAATACCGCCTCGAGTACGCCCGCGAGACGCGCTCGCCTGCGGCCGGCGGGATGTTCTTCGACGCGGTCCGCTCCTTCGCGCCGGAGGTGCGCGACCATCCGTGGATCGGGTATCGCTTCGACGACGAGACAATCATCTTCGCGCCGTGGTGGACGGCATATCACGGGGCAACGGGCTTCTCGGTCTACGGGACCCTGTCCTTCTTCGCCGGCAAGAACTCTTGGGCGCAGATCTTCCCCACGCTCCAGCACACGCCGCGCGGCCTGCTCTACGCGAAGCAGGCTAAGGAGTTAAAGGAGGGCATCGGCAAGGTACTCATCGAGGGACGCCGCGTGCAGGCGCCCGTCGCCATCCTCTGGTCGCAGGCGAATCTCTACGCGGCATGGTTACTCTCCGGCCAAACGGGGCATCCCATGGCAAAGACCCAGAAGAACCGATACGGCTACTACTTTGACAGCCGCGAGATGTTCCGCCAGGCAGTCATCGGCGGCGGACGGCAGTTCGACTATGTGGTCGAGGAGCAGATCGCCGCGGGCAAGCTAAAGGGCTATTCCTGCCTCATCCTCCCGGCGGCCTATGCCCTGAGCGACGAGACGCTGCGAACGATCAAGACCTTCGCAGAGAGCGGCGGGACGGTCATCGCCGATATGGGGGTGGGCGTGGCCAACGGCGTGGGCGCAAAGCGGACCGACCAGGCCATTGTGACCGATCTTTTCGGCATCCAGCGCAAGGGCGATCTATCGGCGAATCTCCAGCCGGAGGATATCGAAGTCGTTGATGGCGCGGTCAAGGGTGAGGCGCTCAAGTTCATCAAGAAGGCGCACGGCAAGGGCAAGGCCGTTTTCGTGAATACGATCGTCGAGGATGCCTCGGCCCTTGCGCCGCTGTTTGATGGGCTGCCACGTATCGGCGAAATTACCGCTCCCGATGGAACACACCCGAAGGACTACGAGCTGGTCGAATTCGAAATGGGCGGCAACCGGTATCTCGGTATCACGCACCACCACCTCAATGATGACCCGAATTACGAGACGGTGCGGATCAAGCTGCCCCAGGCGTCGGAGGTCTATGATGTCCGCGCGCGGAGGCATCTCGGCAAGACGGACACCATCGAGGCTGTAATCCCCCCCGGCCATGCCGGGTTCTATGCTCTGCTTGGCTATCCGGTGAAGAATGTGGAGGTCTCCTGTGGCGAGGCCGTCGCCTGCCGCGTCAACGCAGACGGCGATGTGGGCGACCATGTGGTGCATGTTGATGTGCTCCGGCCCGACGGCAGCGCACACCCGGCCTATTCGATGAACGTGATAGCGGAGAATGGCCTGGCGAGATTCAATATCCCCTTCGCCCTCAACGACCCTGCTGGGGAATGGACGGTCGTCTGCCGCGACGTCGCATCGGGAGTAGAAGGAAAGGGAACACTCAAGCGGAACAAATGAACAGGCAACATTCCATCGTAGAGTAGGAGACGAGCCATGCGAATGGTTATCATTGGCGGCACGGGACACATCGGCACATACCTGACGCCCCGAATGGTCGAGGCGGGGCATGACGTCGTCGTCATCTCCCGCGGCGGGCGGGAGCCGTACCGTGCACATGGCGCATGGGAGGCGGTGGAGCGGGTAACGTTGGACCGGGCAGCCGAGGACAAGGCGGGGACGTTTGCTCAAAAGGTGAAGGCGATGGAGCCGGATGTGGTCGTAGATCTCATCTGCTTCACACCCGAGAGCTGTCGGCAGTTGGTGGACGCCCTGCGCGGGCGGGTGCAGCACTTCCTCCATTGCGGAACGATCTGGGTGCACGGTCCCAGCGCCGTCGTGCCGACGACCGAAGATCATCCGCGCAACCCCTTCGGCGATTACGGCATCCGGAAGGCGGCCATCGAGGCTTATCTCCAGGAAGAAACACGGCGCGGCGACTTCCCCGCGACGGTCGTCCACCCCGGCCATATCTGCGGTCCCGGCTGGCCGCCGCTGAACCCGGCGGGGCACTTCAACCCCAAGGGCTTCGAGACATTGGCCAGGGGCGAGGAGCTGGCGCTGCCGAACCTTGGCCTGGAGACGGTCCATCACGTCCACGCCGACGATGTGGCCCAGGTGTTCATGAAGGCGATGGCCAACTGGAGCGCGTCGGTCGGCGAAAGTTTCCATGCGGTGTCGCCTACGGCGCTGACGCTACGGGGCTACGCAGAGGCGGCGGCGGGGTGGTTCGGCAAAAAGGCTAACCTGCGGTTCCTTCCGTGGGAGGAGTGGAAGGGGACGGTGACGGAGAAGGAGGCCCAGCAGACGTGGGACCACATCGCCCACAGCCCGCACTGCAGCATCGAGAAGGCCAGGCGGCTCCTGGGCTATCAGCCCCGGTACACATCGCTGCAGGCGACGGAAGAAGCGGTGCGATGGTTGATTCAGCGCGGAGATATATCGGTGTGACTTTTCCTTGACAATGTTGTTTCTCACGCCGTACCATACACTGTGGTTAGTTGCGTCGAAGCAATTGCTGTATTTCAGAGGAAGGAGATGGCGATGGGAAGGTTCCTGCTTGCGTTGGCTCTGGTTTGCGCGTTTTGCTTCTGTGTGTGCGCCGATGAGAAGAAGGTGGAGGCTCAGGCCAAGCCGGGCGACGAGAAGGCGACCAAGGCCGAGAGCAAAGGCCACATCAAGAAGGGCGCTGAAAGAGTCGGCAACGGCTTCGACCAGACGGTGGACGGCGTCGGCGGGCTGGTCAAGGGCCTCGGTCGGATCATCGTCGGCACGGGCCAACTGGCGGTTGGCGTGGTGATTGCACCGTTCCAGTGGATCGGCAAGAAGTGCAGCAAGAAAGAGGAACCGAAGGCTGCCGCGGAGCCAAAGCCCGAAAAGGCCAAGCAGCAGTAGGATGAACCAGCACGGGGCAGGCGGTCCGGCCGTTCCAGTTTTTGTTCATAGAGTTCCCGTCCATACGCGGGACCATGAAAGGAAGAAGAATCATGTTCGGTAAGTCCTGTGTGCTTTTGATCGGCTTGCTTTTAGTTTGTGGCTCGTGGGGGATTGCTGATGACGGCGGGGGCGCCAAGGTCCTCCGGCATGTGGTCATGTTCCAGTTCAAGGAGGGCACGCCGCCGGAGAAAATCAAGGAGATCGAGGACGGCTTCCGCGCCCTGCCGGGGAAGATCGAAACGATCCAGGACTTCGAGTGGGGAACGGCCCTGAACGCAGGGAAGCAGGCGCAGGGATTCTCCCACTGCTTTTTTGTTACATTTAAGGACGAGGAGGGCCTGAAGGTTTACGGTCCCCATCCCGCCCACCAGGCGTTTGTGGCGATCCTCAAGCCGCACATGGAGAAATGTCTCGTCATTGACTACATGGCGGGAAAATAGAAACCACGCAGGAGCGTGATGTCAAGCTGCGCGGCGCCGGCTTGAAGCATAGGCACAGACTCGGCTCCTCATCCTATCTATTGCGGCGCACGTATTGCTTGTGATATTTCAACGCTGGGCACGGGCCCAGACACCGGATGGCCGTGCAGCGCTCCGCGTCACATTGCGGATCGAGGCGACGCTCCAGCTCGCGCCGCATGGCGTAAAGCGCGGCGTGGACCTCGGCCATGTTTCGATAGGCAAAGATGTTTTCGATCCGCATCTCCGGAACACCCTCAAAGGCAAAGCACCAGTGCGTGGAGAAGCCGGGGAGGATGTCCGGGTTTCCCTGGCAGCAGCCGGTGAGGTGCGCGACAGCGGGGGCAAGCCTCGCGACGATCTCCTCGGACATCATGCAGAGATTGACGGGACACTCGTTGCGAAATGCGATCAACGGCCGGATGCGATGACACTCGGTCACGATCTCCAGATATTTTTCACCCAGCCCCGGTGAGTCGTCCGCGGGGAAGTCGTTCGCAAAATCGAACCCCGGACAGGAGATGCCGATGCGCACGCCCCCGATGGTCGAGGGGGCCTCGTCCCTTCTCATGATCTCGTAGAGGAACCCAAAGTCCTGGTCCGGGCGGGTGATCGTAACGGCGAGGCCGAGGCTTCGGAATATACGGTTCTCCCGCAGATACGCGAGGTTGCGGTGAAGGAGGTCTCGCTCCTCCGCGGAGTAACTGGGGTAGCCGCCCACGTTCGTTAGGCAGCTCAGGTTCAGGCCCTCCATCTCGCCAAGGAGGGCCGGGGCGCAGAGGAGATTCGTCAGGAGACAGATCTCCGCCGTGGGGTTAAGCTGTCGGAGCAGGCTGAGTATGTCGATCAACTGCGGGTGGAGCGTCGGTTCGCCGCCCATGACGTTAACTGGAGCCATTGGCGCGCGGGAGAACTGGGCGAAGTCGCAGATTCTGCGCACATCGTCGAGGCTCATCATCCGGGTCGGGCCTTGCTTGAACCGGCCCTCAAAGCAATAGTCGCAGTTTCGATTACACTGGTTGATGATGCAGAGGATCATGCGCGTCCGTCCTGTCCCTGCCGCTTTCCTCGAATGAACTTCCTGTAGTAGAGCACGGCGGGGCACGGGCCGGGACAGCTCACGTTCACACATCGGATCGTGTCGCACTGCCGGTCGAGCGCACGGAGCATCTCCCCCGCCTTGGCCTGGAGCGCGGCCTGGGCCTCGGCGAGGCTTCGATATGCGAAGATGTTCCCGATGCCCATCTCCGGCACGCCGGCGAACGCAAAGCACCAGTGCATGGAAAAGTCTGGGAGGATATCGAAGCTCCCTGCACAGTACTTCCGCAGATTCATCACCACCGGGTCCAGCTTGGCATAAATTCCCTCCGACATCATGCACATATCCACGAAGCACTCATTCACGTATGTGAAGAACGGGCGAATCTGGTGGCACCGCTCGACGATCTCCAGGTATTTCTCGCCGAGGCGAGGAAACGAACCTTCCGGAAAGCGGTTGGCGAAGCCCTGCCCCGGTGTAGAGATGGAGAGGCGCAGGGCGTCAATCGCGCGCGGTCGGTCCTCGCTGAGAAGGTCATAGAGAAATCCAAAGTCCTGCTCTGCATCGCTGATCGTCACCGCCAGCCAGAACCATTGAAAGGCCCTGTTCTCGCGCAGGAAGGCGAGGTTGGAACGCACCGTCTCCTGCTGCGCGGTTGAGTATCCTGGATACCCCGCAACGTTCGCCACACAGCCGATTCCAAGAGGGCGGAGGCGCGACAGAAGTTCTCGGCTGCAAGTGAGGTTGGTCAAGAGGCGGATGTTGGCGGTGGAGTTTTCCCTGCGGATTTCTCCGATGATCTCGACGATCTGGGGGTGAAGGGTTGGTTCGCCACCTGAAATCGTCACGCGAGGTCCCCGCAAGTGAGACAATCCCGCGAAATTGAGGATACGGACGACGTCCTCGACGCTCATCATCTGCTCTGGTCCGTCGCGGAGCACACCCGCGTAGCAGAAATCGCATCCGCAGTTACACCGGCTGATGATACAGAGGTTGAGATCGGCCACCGTCGGCGTTCCTTTAGTCCACGAGCGCCTCGCATGGGGCGGTTGGAAGCGATCCATGAGGCCCCTATATTATTTCTATCACAATGGGCCGCGAATTTCAACCTGCAATGCAGGCGTACAGGGGCGCACAATGGGGACCGGATTACTCCCGCAGCGTTTCGGGCGAGATTCGATAGCGCACAGCGTTTGGCGTGTCCTTGTCCTCCAGGAGCGCGCGCAGGATAACCGGCGGCAGGATCATAATGCTCTCGAGCGCATCGCGCCGCACATTCTCATCGGGGTGTCTTGCTAACTCGATCAGATCGGCCACCGCCATCCGCGCCCCCGGGGGCTGGTAGGAGTGGGCGAGCATGATCCGTTCCGTCATGTCGAGCTGCCCTTCCTCCAGCTGTCGCAGCGTCTGGATGGCAACCTCCTCCCAGGTCTTTTGCTCCTCATCGGCGAAGCGGTACAGCAGGTCGAGGCGTCGCGAACCTTCCAGGACGAGACCGGAGATCGAATCAAAGACCGTCTCCGGTGCGTATTCCTTGCTGTATTGGACGACGAAATCCCCCTGATCCCATGTCAGGAGGTCGAGGACGGCCTGGTCGCCCTCCGTATCGCCATGCGTGGCGTGAACGGCGCGGCCATCGCGAAAATGCACGGAGCCGGTCTCTCCCCGGTTGCGCATGGTCAGGAGGGCGTTGCGGCAGTTGATTTCAAAGAGCTGAAGCAACTCGGTGGGTGACATGATCTCCAGGGACCCTGCGATACGATCTCCCGGCCCGACCGCCGGCGGGACGATGGCTGCGGTCTGCTCGGCGGCCCGCATGACGATATCAGTGTTGGAGTCGGTAATCGTGCGTTCCACCGGCCCGGCCAGAGGCGACAATTCAAAGAAGCTGTCCACCCAAGCAAACACCTCGTAAATAGCATCCTCGCCGCGGAGACCGGGGCACATGGCGTCGTAGAGATCGCCCTTATGCATGATGATCCTGGCGGTTTCCCCTCTTTGCGTGATCGTGAACGTAACGTTCCGTCTATGGACGCCACAGACCTGGATCAGCTCAAATAGGCCGGCAAAATGAGTTCGACCCACGATCTGCTCGGACATCTCCGGTTGCCTTTCCAGCGGAGCCTTCCACGGTTGCGCGCGCGGTGGTTTCTTATCATACCACACAAAATTCATCAACGCAAGAATTTGTTCAAGAGAATTATTCCAAAAATGATCCGGGGCCGCAAAAAGGATTCAATTGCGCCGTCGAGAACCATGTGCTATAATAATGTTGCGGAATGCAAAAATCGCTCAGTCGCTTCTCCGATTGGAGCAACAAGGCATGAAGTGGTGTTTTGCTGTCTTGGTGTGCGTCTTGCCGGTCATCCTCGGCTGCGAGGAAGTAAAAACGTCGCCCAATCGAGAAAACGTGCCCGCGACAGCCTCTCCCACAGCGAAAGATTCTCCGCCCCCGGAAAAAACGGGAAAAAACGCATCCGAGGCGGAACGTCTTGCCCTGGAGTGGGCGGAGCAGTTGGATTCGCCGGATGCTCAGGTGCGGGGCCTTGCAGCCCTCTCTCTGCTTCGCTGCAACGATCCTAAAGCAAAGGAGATATTGAAGAGGGCGTTGCTGAAAAAGACGTCCCCCGAAAAGCAAATTGCCGCCCTGAAAGCCTATGGTTTCGACCGGGACCCCTCGATGATCGGGGTTATGGAATCGGCCCTCGCCGACAAGAATCCCCAGGTTGCCGCAGCCGCCAGTTGGGCCTTGGCCAACATCGGCAGCCCAGCCGCCGTCAAGGCGTTGTGCGGTTTCCTTGGCCGGGACGACCATCCCGAGAGCGGCCGCATTGCCATTGCATCGGCCCTGGGGCAGACCCACAGCAAGCGGGCCGTCGAATCGCTCATCGCATGCCTCGACTCAAAAAGCGCCAAGCTCCGCGAGGCTGCGCTTAATAGCCTGATCGAAATCACCCAGAATCCGTCCGTCGGTGAGACCAAGAAGGCGTGGGAGGATTGGTGGGCGGAGAATCGCGCCCGCTCTCGCGAAGAGTGGTTGGAGGACGGAATCCGTTCTCGAGACCTCATCGCGGATATCCTTCGCAAAGAAACCGGCGAGGTGCGCGCACAGTTGGCCGAGCAGACGATTCGGGCTCTTGAAAATCGTCCGAACAAGAAGGACCCGAAACCCTTGCTGGCTGCGCTTAGGGACCCATCCACCAAGGTGCGGCTGTATGCGGTCACCGAGATGATAAAGATCGAAACCCCTGACCGCGTCCCCGCCTTGATCGCAGCCCTGTCGGACTCCGATGCCGAAGTCAAACAAGCCGCGGCGGTTGGCCTGGGCGACATTGGCGACAAGACGGCAAGCGCCCCCATCATCAAGACGCTCCGCGATCCGAGCGGGACCGTGCGGTCTGCTGCGGCATCTTCCCTGGGACGGCTTGGCTGCAAGGAAGGGGTCCAGCCCCTTATCACCGCATTGAGCGACCCGGATGTCGAGGTTGCAAGCGCGGCGGCTTCCGCCCTGGGAGAAATTGGGGACAAGGCGGCCGTTGATCCCCTCATCCGCACGTTCGTCAACGGAAAGGACCGAACCAAGGTGCGCGAATCGGCGGCGGCCTCGCTCGGAAAGCTGGGCGACCCTCGCGCCGTCAAGACGCTAATCCCTGTGCTACGGGATAAAGATGAGCGGGCGCGCTGGTTTGCCGCCCTTGCCCTTGGCCAGCTCAAGGCCGCAGAGGCCGTAGTGCCGCTGGGCAACGTCCTATCTCAAGACCCGAGCGCTAACGTACGCCTATCCGCCGCCACCAGTCTGGGGATGATCGGCAACCGCGAGGCCGAGCCCTCCCTGACAGTGGCCCTCGATGATAAGGACCCAAAGGTGGCCGCCCAGGCTGCCGAGGCCCTGCTAATCGTTGCGGGCAGCGATTTCGACGCCCTCCTCCGGATTGGCAGACTGTTCTACGAGAAAATAGACGACGGTCGCGCGGGAAAGGCATTGAGCCAGCTCGTAACAAAATATGAATCCGATTCGGCGCGCATCGTTCCAGTGAGGGCTGCTCGCAGGATGCTCGCCTCATCGCTCGTGAGGTTAGGGCAGTGGGACACCGCGCGGCAGCACTATGCCACGCTCTGCGAGCAGGACCCGAATGACGCGGCTCTCCTGAAAGAATATGTCACGTGTCTGGTCAACGATGGCGACTATCCCACCGCCATTCGTAAATCCGCAGAGGCTGCCAAGCTGGACCCGACGAAAGCAGGCGAGTGGTGGAGCCGAATTGCTGATGTGATCGAGAAGCACCACAAAGAGATTGACCAAGCCGGTCTCGACAAGCTCATCGCCGAACTGGAGGCCGCCGATTTGGCCCTCGGCGGAGAGCAGATCAAGGGCCGGATACTCAAGTTCCGAACCCCGCAGAAGCCTGCCACCCAGGACGCGGAGAAGAAAGAGGGGCAATAGGGAATTTTGTCGCGCCCGCCCGCATTGCTTAGATACTTTTATCCAATTTGAATTTTGCTTTTGGGTTGCAAGCATCGCCTGCGTTAGGAGTTTCCCATGTCGCAGAGGCCGAACATCCTGATCCTCTTCGCCGACCAGATGCAGGGAAAGGTTTTGGAGCCGGACAACCCCTGCCTGACGCCGAACATTGACCGGCTCATCGCCGACGGCACGCGCTTCTCGCGCTCCTATACCGCCTGCGCGATCACCTCTCCCTCGCAGGCCAGTTTCATGACCGGCCTCCTGCCCCACAACCACGGCATGCTATGGGTCCGGCATAACGTAGATGACGACCAAGGCGGCTTCCGCGAGAAAAATCCCCAGTGGGCCCAGCGCTTCGCTGACGCCGGCTACCGCACCGGCTTTTTCACCCGTTGGATGGTCGAGCGCACGGAGGAACTGGAGCGATTCGGCTGGAGGGAATATGTCCTGCCCAAGAGCGACGCCCACAAGGAACGGTCGCGAAAGCTGCGGAGCGAGAATCCTGTCGAGCAGAAGTACTCCTTGGCGCGATACTACAACGCGCCCCCCGGCTACCGGAAAGGCATCTTCTACGGCGTCACCAACATCCCACCCGAGGTCCGAGGGATGGGCGTTGATGTCACATTCGCCGAGGAGTTCCTGAAGGATGCGGTCAGGGGCCGCAAACCGTGGTGCTGCTTCTACAGCATCTCCGAGCCGCACGATCCGTATATCGCCGGGCAGGAGGCGTTCGACCAGTACGACGTGGACTCGGTCCCCCTCCGACCGAACATCCACGACAATCTGGAGGGTCGGCCGAACATCTACAAGAAGGCGGCCCTCATCTGGAAAGGCATGACCGATCGGGAAATCCGCGAGGCGGCGGCCTGCTACTACGCCTCGATCACCGAGATTGACCAGATGTACGGCCGCCTCATCAGGATCGTCGAGGAGGCCGGGCAGTTGGACAGCACCATCGTCATCGTCGCCTCCGACCATGGCGATCTGCTCGGCGCGCACGGCCTCTACTGCAAGAACCTGACGGCGGCGCAGGAAATCTACCATATCCCCCTCGTCTTCTGCGGCCCAGGCATCGCGAAGGGCAAGGTGTCCGACGCGCTGGTCGGCCTGCACGACGTCTGCCCGACGCTGCTCGATCTGACCGGCGCGGAGAGGTTCGGCTCGGCCGACTCGAAGTCCTTTGCGTCGGTCCTCGCCGATCCGGATGGGGAGTCGGGCAAGTTCAGCCAGGGCTTTGCGGAATACTTCGGCGGGCGATACATGCTGACCCAGCGCATCCTATGGGACGGGCCGTGGAAGTTTGCCCTGAACGGGTTTGACTTCGACGAACTCTACAATCTGGAGGACGATCCTTACGAGATGAAAAACCTTGCGCGCAACCCTGCGTACCAGGACCGGGTGCGCCACATGATGAGAGAGATCTGGCGGCGCATCCGCGACACAGGCGATCATTCGCTTCTCAACTCGCACTACCCGATCCTGCGCCTCGCCCCCTATGGTCCCAACATCCTGGAGGAGTAGGATGAGGGCGACGTGGCTTTGCGTTGCGATCGGCGTCGTCTGTTCCATGTCGGAGGGCCAGATGAAGGAACTCATTATCGTCGCAAACGGCAAGGGGAAGGATGTTTGTCTCAGCGACCCGTGGAGGGACGGCGACGGCTTCCTCGAAGGCACGGGCGACGACGCCTGGCTGCTGGCCGACCGCGGCCTGGGCAAGGGCGACTTACTCATCACCGCCAGACTTGCCATCCGCAAGCTCGGCCAAAGCGCCGCGCGTTTCTCCTTCAACTGCGGCGAGAGTTCCTTCGGCTTTGAGGGCAGCCACGGCAAGATCTATCTCACGGGCATATTCTTCAAAGGCAAAGGCACGACGGGCGCGCTCGGCGACCCCGGGGAAGCAGGCGTCATCGACGGCAAGCCGTTCGCCTTCGAGGTAATCCGCAAAAGCGAGACGCTGACCGTTCGCATCAACGGAAAGGACGTCCACCATGCGGCGGTCAAAGACGAAGAGATCGAGTCCTTCGGCTTCGATCCTCGCAGGGCGGTCGTGCAGATCGAACAGTTCAGCGCCACGGGGTCGTTTCTGTCTCAGGTCTACACCCCGGGGTACTGGGACCTGTGGTTCGACCCGCGCTGCTGTCCGGTCCAGAGCGAGTGGCGCGGACCGTTCGTAAATCTCCCGGACGACTCCGTGCTTACCGTCGTCAACAGCGATGGCGGCGTCCGCGCCTTCGCGAGCAAGGACGACGGGAAGACCTGGCAGCCGCGCGGATTCATCAAGAAGGAGGGGCAGACCTTCAAGATTCGCGACGGCAACGGCGACACGCTCCTCCTCCGCACGCGGTCGGGTGTGCTGCTCTGCGCCTTCCTCAATATCTTCGATGAAAAAATTTCGTGGGACTACCAGAAGCAGGAACCGCTCCCTGACATGAAGCGCTTCACCTGGCTCGCTCGCAGCTTCGACGACGGCGCGACGTGGCCCGAGGTCGAGATCGTTCAGAAGGGCTACTGCGGCGCGCTGCGCGACATGATACAGACAAGCACCGGCGAGATAGCCCTCGTGGGGCAAGACGTGGCGAACAACCCCGGCCGCAGTCTCTCCTTCACCCATGTCTCCACCGACGACGGCAAGACCTGGATGCGCAGCAACGTCATGGACATCGGCGGGCGGGGCGACCATGCCGGATCCATCGAGGGAACCATCGAAGAGCTGCGCGACGGGCGGCTCTGGATACTCCTGCGCAGTTACCACGGCCACTTCTATGAGTGCTTCTCCTCCGACAAGGGGCGGACATGGACCGGACCCGTCGCGAGCAAGATCAAGGCCAGCGGGTCGCCGGGATTGCTGAAGCGCCTTGCAAGCGGGCGGCTGGTCCTGCTCTGGAACCGCTACGCCGAGAACCGCCCGAAGCAATACGGACGGCGCGAGGAGCTGTCCATGGCTTTTTCCGAGGATGATGGCAAAACGTGGACGGAGCCGGCCATCGTGGTGCGGCTGCGGGGCAAACGGCAGTCCTACCCCCAGGCCTTCGAGCGCCGCCCGGGCGAGCTGTGGATCAGCACATGGCAGGGCGGGCAGATGTTCAATCTGTTCGAGAAGGATTTTATCGGCGGCACAAAGGAGTAAGCCCTTACTCCACCCGGATCGTGAACGAGCACGTCCATGCGTCGCCCGGTTTGAGCGCGCAAGACGGCGCGTGGACCGCCAAGAGGTAGGCCGGCTGGCCGTAGTGCCGTTGATCCATGAGGATCGCGTCCTGCGACGTCTCCACATAAACCGACGGCCCGTCGGCGGGGACAAGGGTGATGCTGCGAAACCCATGCGATAGCATTGGCTCGGCGGAGCGGTCAACGGGTAACGGCGATTCGTTCCCGCCGATGATGAACAAGCCGCCCGCGAATTCCGCCACGGGAAACTCAACGCGGTGACGGAACATGGCAAGCTCACCCGCCGTCAGCGCCTTCCAGTTCGTCGTGACATGGAGAGCGCCCTCCTTTACGCGAACCTCGCTTTGGTATTCCAGGGCGACATCGTCCTGTGCCCTGCGCCCGGTGAACCGCGCGCCGTCGCCGGAAAGCATCTCGATGCGGCAGTCCTCGTATCGGATATCGCGCCATCGGACCTTGACGAGGACGGCGGCCATCCCCTGCAGAAGGATGTGGCCGCCGTCGGTCATCTGGAGCAGGCGGCCCTGGGGGTCGAAGATCGCTACCGCCCCCTTCAGGCGGCACAACAGCCGGTCGCCTCGCTGCACGATCGCCTCCTTCCCTTCCGCCGTGAAGAGGTGCGACGGATCGGGAATCTTTCCCGAAGCAATAGCGGCCTCCGTCGGGATGAAGATGCGGCCGTCATCGGCAGGGACGATAAACTGCGTGTCCACCTTATCGCTGCTCATGTCCTTCCGCCGATTCGCAAATGTGAAAGATGCATCCAGGCATGTCGGGTTGACAATAACGGCGCCCCCGTCGAACTCCCGCCGCCATGTACCGTCCGGTTGCTTCTCGGCCGGCCCTTTAGGATAGCCGAGCGGCGCGTCGTACTCAGGATACCACCACCGCTGGCCGCGCCATCGGGTGTGCAGATCGTAGGCGTAGTATCCGTCGCCCATGAGCGTCGTGGCCAGGCCGAATCGCATGCGCTGCCGCAGGTTCCTCCCGCGATCGAGCATGGCGTTGCGCTCCTCGTCCTTCATCCGCGTCCATGCTTCGTAGGGCGGTTCGATGCCGGAACTGCTGACGATGGTCGTCACGTTCGGCGCATGTTGAGTCTGCGTCCAGGGAAGGTATTTCTCGATCACATGATCCCATCGCATGCGGCCCTCCAGCACGTAGTCCAGCCAGTCCTCGAACAGCTTGCCGTTCATGGTTGGTAGACCGTACTCATCAGGCCCGTTCGTCATAAAGACGGTATTCGGCCCCAGCGCCTCGCGCACGCGCCGCGCCAGTTCGGTCTTGGCGCTCAACCATGTCTCATCGAGCTGCTTGCGGTCGTCCGGCTGTCTATCCCCATTGGCATCCACCTCGTAGGCCTGGCCCCCTTCGATGTTGCACGCCCACCAGTCGAAGCCGGGGCCCATGCAGTCAATAAAACTGCCGTCGAAACCGCGCTCGCGGACGCTGCGGACCGAGCGCGCCACAAGCCAGTCAATCACGTCCGGCTTGGTCAGGTTGATCATCCGTGTGCCGGGCCAACCCTCGATGCGGTTGCCGTTGGGCTGGAGGAGCCAGCCGTTTTCGGGGAAGGTCTTGTCGGTCGTCTGGGCATAGGGCGCCGATGAGGAGAAGTCGAGGATGATGATATGCGGGTTGAGTTTGCGAACGGCCGACATGTTGGCGGCGAGCTTCTCTCGCTGCGCGGCGTCGTCCCAGTTGCACCAGACGCCGCCGATGAGCAGATCGAACCGCGCAATCTCCTCGATGTCTTTCGGAATGCTGTCGGGCCTCAGGCCGACGCCGTAGCAATTGGCAATGCGCGGGAACGGCGGCCCCTTCGGATCGGCGGCGACCGCGGCGTTGGCTGCCGCCAGCAAGGCGCAAAGGACCATTGCTTTACGCATGGCGGGCTCCTACTTTCTGCCGAAGAAGTCTGTCTTTTCCTTGTCCATTTTCTTGCCCCAGATCTTGATATTGGCGATGAGGCCGGAATCGTCGAAGGAGCCGAAGCCGATGAGGCCGACAGGGAAGGTCTTGTCCTCGGCCGTCATGATCGGCTCGGCCATGTCGTCGAAGAATACCTTGACCGCTCCCGTGGAGGCATCGCGTTCGAGGCGCACCTTGTGCCACTGGTCCTTGCCCCAGTCAACGCCGGCGGTGGTTTTTGTGGAGATCTTGGTTCGCGGCGCGTCATTCACGATGAAGATGTTGTGCGCATGATCGTCGGTCTTCGTGGCGATGTGCACGTAGTAGAACTTCGAGGGGTCTGTGAAGCCGAAGAAGATGCACATGTCGCGGTGGCCGTACTCCTTGCCCGTCTGGAGCAGGTCAACTTCGAGGATGAAGTCACCGAATTTTCTGCCGGAAATCAGGCCGATCACATGGGGCGAGCGCACCTTCGGCTTATATGCGCCTTTTCCGCCGAACTCGAGGACGCCCCGTCCGTCCTTCTTCGTCACTTTCCACTGGGCCGGATCGCTAAACTCGAAGTCCTTAACCGCGTCTGCCGATTCGAAGTCCTGCGAGTAGAGAAGCCGGTAGCCCTTTGGGACCTCCGCCGACGGTTTGTCCGCCGTGGCATTGCCCATCTGAAGAAGCCCATACACCGCCGCCAACACCGGCAGCAGACGACACGTGCGTTTCATGGCCAGCCTCCGATAAGTGATCCGAGGGAACCAATCAGGCGCCGAGCCTGTCTCCGTAACACGATCATTGAAAATTGTCATAGTACTCGCAGGCGTTCGGAAAAGCAAGGACGAACCATGCATGGGTGCATGTCACCCTGTCGGGAGTTCGTTTCGTAATTTAACTATTTGAGTTCGTTTCGTAATTTTGACCTTTTGAGTTCGTTTCGCAATTTTGACCTTTTGAGTTCGTTTCGTAATTTTCGATCTTTGGGACGATGGAATCCACCGACTCTTGGGTGCGAACCAATGCCCGATGCATCATGAGTGCGCGATAGGCGGCGTGGAAACCCCGCTCGTGCGCAACTCGATACCGCGTGGCAAGCTGCAAACTGGCCGCCTCGATCGCCGTCTGACGCGCCCTCGCCTCCTCAAATGGGTCCTGCGCCCCGGCGTCACCGGCGATCTTCTGATAAATCCCCCACCCCGCGCTCGACTCACCCTCGGCAATGATGCGAAGGAAACAGGCGTGCCGCCACATCTTGCGGAGAAGCGTCTCCTCAGTGGGGCTGTCCGGCTGGTATTCCTCAAGAAATTGCTCCCATAGAGCGGCAAAGTCTTCCCTTTGTGCGTTGTTCAGGCCCAGTTTCTCCGCGCACATGCCGTGTTTGAGGGCGTTGCGGCATGAGATGGCCTTGCCTTCGGGGGTTTTTGGGCCGCCGATCCCAGCCCGCGAAGGGGCGAGGGGATTCTTCGGCGTCGTATTCACGATGATTCCATTCCTGCGCACTATCCTCATTGAGTTTCTCCTTTTCTATGATATATCTCCATGAGGGCATTATACAACACAGATGGGATGTTGTCAAGCCCTTTTAGGAACAATATTATATATTAGCATAAATACATTGTAAGTATTTGGTAATCAATGAATCACGACTTGGTTTTTATCCTAAAATGAGCGTTTTTAATCAAATATAGCCAAAAAAATCTCCTACGAGTGACTTAACGCGGTGTACTGTGCTTTAAGTGCGTGTTGCCTAAACGGAGCCGAGTAGTGGCCGCCTCTACAGGACTTCATTTGGGCAATACGCCCACAACAAAACTTTTTTGTCGAGGACCCTTGCCGGCGTTGGCCCGCCATCGACGCTTGAAAATATGGGTGTAATATGGTATAATGTTTTTGTTCAACGTGTGTTAGGGCGCAAGGGCGGTTGGTGCGCCGGAATCGCCCTTGGAGCGCCGTTGTATCACGCCGGTAGCATCGCCGTATTCCTCATCCGGACCTGACAGGTCCCATCTCTCCATGCGGAGTGTTTGTATGGCCAAGAAGCCCAAGAAGGTCGCCAAAGGCAAGAAGGAGACCAAAACCGAGACCAGCAAAACGGTCGAGGCAAAGCAGGAAACCATCGCCCCGGACCTGACCGCGAGCGAGCCGTCGCTCCGCGCTACGGCCGAAAGCATGGCCAAGAACCAGCGGAGCATCTCCATCTCCGAGTTCTTCACCAAGAACCGCCACCTGCTCGGCTTCGACAACCCGCGCAAGGCCCTCCTGACCACGATCAAGGAGGCAGTGGACAACTCCCTCGACGCCTGCGAGGAGGCCGGCATCCCGCCGGATGTGAAGATCGAGATCGCCGCGCTGCCCAAGGAGGACCGCTTCCGCGTCGTGGTGGAGGACAACGGGCCAGGCATCCTGAAGGCGCAGATCCCGAGCATCTTCGCCAAGCTGCTCTACGGGAGCAAGTTCCACCGACTCAAGATGTCCCGCGGCCAGCAGGGCATCGGCATCTCCGCCGCAGGCATGTACGGCCAACTGACCACCGGACAGCCGATTCGCATCACGTCCCGCACCGCCCCGACCAAACCCGCCCATTACTATGAGTTGATGATTGACACCACCAAGAACGAGCCCACCATCGTGAAAGAGGACGACACCGCCAACGGCCTGAAGCGGGGCACGCGCGTGGAGATCGAACTCGTCGCAAAGTATCTCAAGGGCAGACAGTCCGTGGATGAATACCTTGAGCAGACCGCCATCGCCAATCCCCACGTCAAGATGGTATATAAGGCCCCCGACGCCGAGGCGGTCGTCTTCCCGCGCGCGGCGAAGGAACTCCCCCGCGAGCCGAAGGAAATCAAGCCTCATCCATACGGCGTCGAGCTCGGTATGCTCATCCGTATGTTGCACACGACAAAGTCGCGGACGCTGGCCGGCTTCCTGAAGAGCGATTTCTCCCGCGTCAGCTCTCGCGTGGCAAACGAGATCTGCGAGAAAGCAAAGATCTATCCCAATGCCCGCCCCTCCCGCATCGCCCGGCAGGAGGCGGACAACCTCTACAACGCCATCAACACCACCAAGATCATGAACCCGCCGACCGACTGCATCTCCCCCATCGGCGAGGACCTGATCCTGAAGGGCCTGAAGAAGCAGATCAACGCGGACTTCTACACCTCCACCACACGGTCCCCGGCGGTTTACCGGGGCAATCCGTTCCAGATCGAGGTCGGCCTGGCCTACGGCGGCGATATGCCCATCGAAAACCCCGTCCGCCTGCTCCGCTATGCCAACCGCGTGCCCCTGCTCTACCAGCAGTCGGCCTGCGCCATCTGGCACTCAGTCATCGAGACGGATTGGCGCAACTACGGCCTCCAACAGTCCGCCGAGGCATTGCCGACGGGGCCGATGGCCCTGCTGGTGCACTTCGCATCGGTCTGGGTCCCGTTCACGTCGGAGAGCAAGGAGGCCATCGCCCACTACCCCGAAATCATTAAGGAGATCCGCCTCGCGCTCCAGGAGTGCGGTCGGAATGTGGCGGCCCACATCAAGCGCCGCCGCCGCGAGGCCGACGCAGCCCGAAAGAAATCCTACATCCAGTCCTACATCCCGCATATCGCCATCGGGCTGAAAGAGATTCTGAACCTGACCGACCGCGAGGAGACGCGCGTGGTCAACGCCCTGATCCAGGTCCTCGAAAAGACCCGAGCGATGTAACCGGCGCAAGGAGAACGCATGGCCAAGAGAAAGAAACGAACCTCGCCCGTCGTCGCCAAGATAGATGCAAGCGCGGCGGCGATCCACCAGACCGTCCTCAAAAAGAAGAAACCGAGCATGAAGTTCCCCCTCCGCTCGCTGAAGAACGTCAAGTTTCTCCCGAAGGAGGGGTATCTTGAACTCAAGGGCCAGGCCAAGGTCCGCACCCTCTCCGTCACCACCGTCAAGTCCTTCGCCCAGACGCTGCGCATGATGGCCCTCTCGAAGGACCTGCTCCTGCGCGACGACTTCGCCAGCAAACGAGAGGCCTACTATATCTCCAAAAACTGGGACGACGCCCGCTTCCTCGAGCAGCCCGAGTCCGACGCCGTCATGGACGACGTGGAGGCCATGTTCATGGTCAACCGCGAACAGCTCGGCTTCATCCCCGAGGAGAAGGGCGGCGAGGTGGCCGGGCGGCTCGTCGTCATTGACAGGGAACACAACAACCTGCGCATTGACTGCACAAAGTTCGGCTCAGGGGCCTACTCCATCCCGATCAACGTCGAGAACCTCGGCTTCGAGACCAAGGCGAAGTTCATCCTCTGCATCGAGACCAGCGCCATGTTCCAGCGCCTCGTCAAGCACGAGTACTGGAAGACGGCCAACTGCGTCCTGGTCTCGATGGGCGGCGTGCCCACGCGGGCGTGTCGGCGGTTTGTGCGGCGGCTGGCCGACGAGATGGAGATCCCCGTCTATGTTTTCGTGGACGGCGACCCGTACGGGATGTGCAACATCTACCGCACGCTCAAGGTGGGATCGGGCAACGCGGCCCACATCAACAAATACTTCTGCGTCCCCCAGGCGCGTTATCTCGGCGTGACGCCTGAAGACATCACCAAGTACAAACTCCCCACCCATCCGCTCCTGGACGTGGACAAGAAACGGGCGATGGACGCCATCAAGAACGATCCCTTCGTCCAGCACCACAAGGAATGGCAGGACGCCTTGCAGAAGCTGGTCGAGATGGAGGTCCGCGCCGAGCAGCAGGCCCTCGCCGCCCACGGCCTGAACTACGTCATCAGCCACTACCTGCCGCAGAAGCTGAAAAACACGAAGGAGTTCCTGCCATAAGATTCATTCTCCCGCAGCGAGGCGTAGACGCGGGTATTGCTCAAATCGCGGCCATTCCGCTATTGCCCTATGGGGGAAGGTTTGGTAAACTATAAAGCCGTTCGGGACGTCTTAGGTGTGTTGCCCAAGATCGTCGCGGAAACGCGATATCGAATTTTCGATTTGCGATTGCTGATTCTTGATTTCTTGAGGAGGCTACAGCAGATGAGACCGGTGCGAACGTGTGTTCCACTTCTTCCCAATCGGAAATCGGAAATCGAAAATCGGAAATGGGCGCTTACATGCCTTGTCGTTGCGGCAACCGTCTTGTTCCTTGCCTTGACCCATGATGCAGTCGCCCAATCCAACACCGCCTATGGCCGCGCGGCCAAACTGGCGGATGAAGGCAAACTGAAGGAAGGCGACGTCGAACTGACCAAGGGCCTGGGCAACAAGCGCTCTGTGGACATCAGCGCGACGGTGTTCGTCGTGTCCGACAAGCTGGTGTCCAAGCTGGGGCCGGACGTGCAGCGATACATGTTCCCCGAACCCACCGCACAGGGCGCGGTACGCGTTCCGATCTCCTCACAGGGCGAAGACGAGACGAAATGGTCGCTGCAAGTCACGCCGCGGAGCGAAGAGCAGATTTCCGTTCTGAACGACACCGTCCGCCAGGACCGAGACGGCGCAATCGCCTCGATATTCGGGATGCGAGTATCGGATATGCAGCAGGTTCAGATCCAGCTGGTCCCCGACCGGAAGTTTCCGTCCATCGGACCGGACGGCAAACCCGAGACCGAGATGGTGCGGGAAAAGGGAGAGTTTGTTACAACGACGAAATTCGTCACGCGGACAATCCCCATCACGATCCGCCCCGTGATAGCCGACAATGGGTCGGAGGTCTGGCTTAGGTTCTTCGACAAGTCCCGTCCGTTCGATCCCTATCCGCCTACCTCCCTTACCCAGTCAATCAGTTGGAGCATTCCGAGCAAGCAGAAGTTGGTGCTGGGCCCGCCGGAGTATGAGTTTTCCGCGCAGAAGGCAAACGACGTGGACTGTGTGAAGGTCCCGTCCACGCGCCACCTGATGGTTTCGGGCATCATGGCCATCGGTGGGGAACGAGTGCGCGAGGGCATCCCGATCCTGGACATGATTCCGGTGGTGGGCGAGGAGGTCTTTAGCAGCAAGAAGACCGTCCACTACAAGATATCCGTTTATATCATCTTGGATGTCTCCCCGGGGCGGTGACAACGCAGAAGCGGCGTCTCGTCCCGCGCAACGCGGGACTGGAAGTCTCTTCTACGCTTAGGAATGAACCATGGCGAAAGAAAAGGCGATGAAATTCGAGACGGCCTTCACGCGACTGGAGGAGCTGGTGAAGGAACTCGAAGGCTGCGATCTGTCGCTGGACGAATCGCTCGATAAGTACGGCGAGGCCGTCAAGGCATTGAAGCTCTGCCGAAAGATGCTCGACGAGGCCGAGAAAAAAATTGAGATTCTCACCAAGGACGAAAAGGGCAACCTCCAGACCAAGCCGGCGTCAATTGACGCAGATAAGGACGACGAGTCGTGACTGAACGCAAGCTGCTTGCCCGCGTCCGGGGACCGGAAGATATCCGCATGATGCCGCTTTCCGACCTGAGAGACCTGGCTCAGGAGATGCGGCAGCTGATTAAAGAAACAGTGTCCAGCAACAGCGGGCACCTGGCCTCGAACCTCGGCGCCGTGGAGCTGACCATCGCCCTCCACTACTGTCTCGATTTCCGCGCCCACCGCCTGATCTGGGACGTGGGCCACCAGGCCTATGCCCACAAGCTCCTCACCGGCCGCGCAGCACAATTCAAGACCCTCCGGCAACTGGGGGGGCTAAGCGGCTTTCCGAACAAAGAGGAAAGTGAGTTCGACCTCTTCACCACGGGCCACGCCGGCACAGCGATCTCCTGCGCGCTGGGGCTGGCTATCGCAGACGAGAAGGCCGGGCGGAGAAACAAGTCCGTCGCCGTCGTCGGCGACGGCGCCATGGGAGCGGGTATGTCCTTCGAGGCGCTCAACCACGCGGGCGCGGTCAAGAGCAAGAACCTGCTCGTCGTCCTGAACGACAACAGCATGGCCATCTCAGACACCGTCGGCGCCATGTCGGCCTACCTCAGCCGTGTTCGCCAAACGGCGCTCTACAACGAGTTCAAAAAGGAAATCTACAACTTTCTCGAACGTGTCCCCGTCTTCGGCCCGAAGATGGAGCTCGTCTTTGACCACATCAAGGACGCCGTCAAGCGCAGCATGGTCGCCGGGCAGATATTCGAGGACCTGGGCTTCCGATATTTCGGCCCTGTGGACGGCCACAACCTGGAGAGCCTGATTGACACGATCCGCAATGTCAAGGCCCTCGACGGCCCGATGCTCCTCCACGTCCTCACCGAAAAGGGTAAGGGCTTCGGCCCTGCCGCGGAGGACCCCGAGCGCTTCCATAGCCCAAAGACCTTCTGCGTCGAGACCGGGATGATCCTTCCAGAGGAGGACTCCCTCGAAAGCGAAACCTTCACGAGCGCATTCAGCAACGCCCTAATCGAGATCGCCGCGGACGACCCGAAGATTATGGCCATCTCCGCCGCTATGCCGAGCGGCACGGGTCTCCTCCCCTTCCAGGAAAAGTTCCCCGACCGCTTTTTCGACGTCGGCATCTGCGAGCAGCACGCTCTCGGCATCGCCGCGGGGCTTGCGGCCGGCGGCGCGAAACCTGTGGCGGCCATCTACTCCACCTTTCTCCAGCGCGCCTTCGACCAGGTGTTCCACGAACTCTGCCTCCAGGACCTGCCCGTGGTCCTGGCGATGGACCGCGCCGGCGTGGTGGGCCGCGACGGAGCGACGCACAACGGGGTCTACGACATCGCATATCTCCGTTGCCTGCCCAACATCGTGCTCATGTCTCCTTCCAACGGCCCGGAGTTAGCCGCCATGCTCCGCTTTGCCGTGAGATTGGGAAAGCCCTGCGCCATCCGTTATCCGCGCGCCGCCGCGCCGACCGAAAGCTGGCCCGTCCCGCCCATTCAGCTCGGCAAGGCCGTGGCGCTGAGGCAGGGCGCTGACGGGGCGATCCTCGCCTATGGGGCGATGGTCGAGGCCGCGCTGCTTGCTGCGGAGAAACTCGCACGCGAAGGCATGAATCTTAGTATTGTCAACATGCGATTCGCAAAACCGATTGATGCGGATATGCTCCGTGATGTGTTGACTGAGCAACCCTTCTGCCTCACTGTCGAGGACCATGCGGCCGCGGGCGGCTTCGGCGCGGCGATTCTCGCTGCGGCGGCTTCCCTCGACTTGGCGCAGAAGGTCCGCGTCGTGGGCCTCCCGGATGAATTCATCGAGCATGGTCCGCGGGATGCCATCCTGAAGAAAATGGGATTGGACGCGGACGGAATCGCCCGCGCTGCCCAAATTGCCCACGAACGAATAGAGAGCCGGACGGAGTACTGATGGCCCAGCAACGAAGCAGGAAAATGCGCGTTCTCATCGTCGGCGATGCAAGCAAGCCGAATGTGCAGGCCGTCGTGCGCGACTTTCTTCCCAAAATCGCCGCGAAGGCGAAGGTGGCGGCCGTGGACCTGGCGGGACGGATTAACTTGGCGAAGGCCAGGGCCGACCTTCTCATGGTCTTTGGCGGCGACGGGGCAATCCTGTCGGCGGCCCGTCGGCTTGGTAAGAACCAGATTCCCATCGTCGGTGTGCACGTGGGCAGACTCGGATTCCTTGCCGAATTTACACCAAAGGACCTATATCTGGCCATGTCCGCCATTCTCAGCGGGCGCTGCGCGCCCACCGCACGCATGATGCTTCGCTGCCGGGTGACCCGAGGCAGAAAGACCATCAGCGAGTCTATCGCCCTCAACGATGCGGTGCTGTCGCGCGACGCGCTCTCCCGCCTGATGCACATGGAGTTGCGGATCAGCGGCGCGCCGGTAACAACCTATGCCGCAGACGGGCTTATCATCTCGACCCCCGTGGGCTCGACGGCCCACTCCCTCGCGGCAGGCGGGCCGATCCTGACGCCGAAACTGGAGGCCTTCATCATCACGCCCATTTGCCCCCACACGCTGAGCAACCGGCCGCTGGTTGTTTCCTCGTCCGAGGTGGTGGAGGTGGTACTCAGGCGGCACGCGGGCGACGTGGGCCTCACGGTGGACGGCCAGGTACATGTCCCGCTCGAAGACGGCGACATTGTTCGCGTGGAAAAATCGCCCGTGAAGCTGCGTCTCGTCGAAACCCCCGACCGCACGTTTTTCCAGACCCTGCATTCTAAACTGGGGTGGGGAGGCCATCCGATTTATGCCAAGAGTTAGGATTAGCGTCAAGTTCTGCAAGGGGTGCGGCCTGTGCGTCGAGGTCTGCCCGAAGGACTGCCTCGGCATGTCCGAGGTCCTCAGCGAAAGCGGCGTCACGCCCGCCGTGGTGACGGACGAGTCGAAGTGCACCGCCTGCGGCAACTGCGCCGCCATCTGCCCCGACGCCGCCATCGAGATTCTCGAGGACGCGCCGGCGAAGAGATAGCGTCCCCCTATTCGAGCACCACCTGACATCCGTCACCGGCTCATACCGGCCCGCCTGCGCACTCCCGCCGGCACGCGGCGATGGCGGCCGCCATGTTCCGGTCCGGCGTGTCGCGGCCGGGATAGAGCTGCACGTACCGGCCGCCGCAGTTGGCGAACTCCTTGAGCTTCTCGCCGAGCGCCTGCGGCGACAGTTCCAGCAGGTTCTGCGGCGTCACCTGCGTCCAGAAATCATGCCCCATGATCTCGTGCATCTCGGCCAGTGTCAGGTTCCGGCACTCCGCGCCGTGAAACGACGTGATCTGGAGGAGATCCTTCGCCATGCGAAGGTGCTCGGCGCGCAGCAACTCGCTGTGCATGGAGCGCGACGTCTTGCCGGCATAGAGCCGCTCGTAGCACGGGATCGCAAATTCACGATACATCGCGGGCGACAACAGGCCGGAGAAGTCGTCGCCCGTATAGCCCCCCGTCCCCGCGCCGCAGAGGGAATCGTCGAAGGCACGGACCGCCAGGTCCGCGTCGGTGATTCTGTCGAGCACGCGCTTGGCCCCCACCGGGTCCTCCGCCGTCCAGAGGAGGATGTTGTTGGCGCTGATCTCGCACGCCGTGGTGACGACGCTCCCGCCGTGGCCGCCGAATCGAACCTTGTAGCCGTGATCGCGGTAATACTGCCACGCCTCCCACCGCCGGGCCATGAGGCCGCTGGTCTTCGGGTCGCCGATGCGGAGGCTGTCGATCTCCGTGGAATTCTTGAGAAGGGCCGTGGCCGTATCAACGAACGGCAGCTCGTCATCCTCCGGCTCGACGACAGGCATGCCCATAAATGAGGCGAACGTGACCGCCGGTGTGTCCACGTGAGGATGGATGAATCGCCCGACGCCAAATTTCGTCTCGGCCACATCCTTGGCCTTGAGCTGGGCTTCGAGGGCGTTGGCGGGCGAGGCGTAGTAGTCGCGGTAGGTCATGCCTGCGTATTTGGTGAACGTCACATTGCAGAAGGCGATATGCCACTTGGGTTCCATGATGACTCCTCAACCAAACGAGACGCCCATCCGAAGGACAGCAATAAGTATACCTGTCGCTGGGGACTTGTCAAATACGAATGCTTTGGTCTTGACCCCGCATCGAAACCAGCGTATCATCTTCGCCTTCGCTTGATTTTATCGGTTTACAGGATGAGACCCGTGGAGAAAAGCATGAGTGAGAAGATTCGGTTCGGCATGATCGGGGCCGGGGCCATCAGCAATGCGCATCTGGGCGCATTGGCAGCGCGAAATGACGTCGAAGTCCTTTGCATCGCCGACAAGAACCTCGACCGGGCGAAGGCGCAGGCCGAGAAGTACCATATCCCCCGCGCCGTGGAGGAGTATGGTGAACTGGCCGCAATGGACGACATCCAGGCCGTCGTCGTCGGCATCCCCACGCAGTTCCACGCCGACGCATCCATCAAGGCGATGGCGAATGGGAAGCATGTGCTGTGCGAGAAGCCGATGGCCCGCACGCTGCGCGAGTGCGACGAGATGGCCGACGCTGCGCGGGCGAACGACGTTGTGTTGGCCATCGGTTTCGTCCGTCGCTTCGATCCCGACTGGGGAAAGATCCGCGAACTCATCCAGGCCAGCGAGGTCGGACGTCCATGCATGTGGCGGCGGATCGTCGCCGGGGCCGCGCCGGGCCCGCCGACCTACGGCACGTGGTACTCCGACAGCCGCTTCAGCAACGGTCCCCTCGACGAAAGCGGCAGCCACGACTTCGACTTCGTCCGCTACACCTTCGGCAACGCGAAGGCCGTTACAGCCAGCACGTGGAAGATGGGGCGGACGGGGGACGTGCTCGACACATGCACGCTGATAATTGATTTCAAGAGCGGCGACCAGATGCTCTGTCTGTGGTCGTGGGGGCTGCCGAAGGGGTGCCGCGCCCCGAGCCTCGGCCCGGATGTGATCGGTCCCGACGGCGTGATTCGCGGGCCGGAAAAGGAGAAAGGGGAGAACGAATACAGCTACGTGGTGGTCGGCCCGGAGGGCGCCGAGAAGCGGCATCCGTTCCTGCTGCTGCGCACGGGCAAGTTCTGGTCGCAGGGGCAGATGGACAACTTCATCGAGTCCATTCGCGGCAACGAAACTCCCCGCGCCACGGCCGAGGACGGGCGGAAGACGCAGGAGATCGTCCTGGCCGCCTTCGAGGCGACGAAGACAGGCCGACGGATCGAGATTGACGAGTTTGCTGGAAGGAGATCGTGATGATTGCCCCCAAGGATGTCATTCTGTTTCAGGGGGATTCCATCACTGATTGCGGCCGGGCGCGGGAGAACGCTGCGCCGAATGACGCCGCCGCCCTCGGCGGGGGATACGTCCGGCACATCGCCAACCGGCTCCTGCAGGAGCGGGGAGGCGACGGCCTGACGATCTACAACCGCGGCATCGGCGGCAATCGCGTCGTGGACCTCTACGCCCGGTGGAAGATTGACGCAATCAATCTCGATCCCGATCTCATCAGCATCCTGATCGGCGTGAACGATACGTGGCACGAGTTCAGCAGCCGCAACGGCGTCGAGGTGGATCGTTACGAGACGGTGTATCGGATGCTCCTCGACTACACGCGGAAGCGCCTGCCGGACGTGAAGTTGGTGCTCTGCGAGCCGTTTGTTCTGCGATGCGGTGCGGTGACGGACGCATGGTTCCCCGAGATGCCCCAGCGACAGGAGATCGTGCGGAGGCTGGCCGAGGAATTCGAGGCGCGGTTCGTGCCGTTCCAGGACGCGCTGAACAAGGCCCTCGCCGAGGCCGGGCCGGAGCACTGGACGCGCGACGGCGTCCACCCCACCCCCGCCGGGCACGAGCTGCTTGCCAGGACATGGATCGAGACGGTCTGCGACAGAGCATGAGGGAAAGGGGGGGCCGAATGACACTGCGCTAAGCCCTCTCGCCTCATCGAGGGGGTCTGCGCGACCCGGAATGACGAATGTCGAATGACGAATGACTAAAGAATGACGAAGCCCGAATGCCTAAGAGGGGGGCGATTCGAGGTTGCTTTGGGCTCGTAGCTGAACTCGCCAGAGTTCAGACCGAAGGGCAATGGCTGAGGCAACTCGTCGGAAGTCTGGCGACTTCCGCTACGTGGTTTTCGGCACTTAGTACCTTACCGCTAAGATCATTGTCAAAATGGTCATGATTTTTGATTCATGCAATAGCGTTTTGAGTAAACCCTGGGAGAATGACCATCTCTCGAAGCTTGAGGGCCATGGCTGTCACGGTGCG
>JBFMAD010000060.1:0-44176 GCA_040755855.1 Planctomycetota bacterium
CTCTTATACCACATCAGGAGGCAAATGTCAACTTATTTAGTTAATCACCATTAGCCTGCGCCGTTTGGCCGTGCGACCCCGAATCGCGCAGGCTAAAGCCTGCGACTACATTTGGGCAACGCGCCCTGAAGACCTGACCCCCCGTGATGCTGTGATGCTACGGTTGATTCAGGGGCAGCCGGACGCGGAAGGTGGTCCCCCGGTCCGGTTCGCTCTCGACGGCGATCTCGCCGTGGTGCATGTCCACGACGCGCTTGACGATAGCCAGCCCGACGCCGGTGCCGAGCCGCACCGTCTCCCGGGCCCTGGGGGAGCGGTAGAACTCCTCGAAAATCTTCTCCATCTCGTCCGCCTCCATGCCGATCCCCGTGTCGGCGACTTCGAGGACGAATTGGTTCTTCTCGACGGCCCCCCTCACCGCCACGCCGCCGCCGTTGCGGTTGTACTTGATGGCGTTGCTCACTAAGTTCATAAGCATCTGGTGGAGGCCGGCCTTGTCGCCCTCCACGTCCGCCGATTCGATGTCGGTCGTGACGGAGACGCCCTTCTCCGAGGCGTTCTGGGTGAGCAGGTCAATGACCTCTGCGGCGAGGACGGAGAGGTCCACGGTCTCGACTTTCACGAGTTTCGTCGTGGCGCGGAACCAGGAGAGTTGCAGGAGGTCGTTGACGAGTTCGAGCAGGTAGTCAATCCGGTTGTAGGTTCGATCGAGCATATCGCGCTGCTTTTCGTTGATGGTCCCCACGTGCTCGCGCAGGACCACGTCGAGGCAGCTGCGCATGGCGACGAGGGGCGCGCGGAGCTCGTGGCTGGCCTCGCGGAAGAAGACCGACCGCCGGGCGCTGAGCGATTCGAGGTTGCGGTAGGCCTCTTCCAGTTCTGCCTGGTGGCGGCGCAGGCTGTTGGCGATGGAGCTGGCCATGAAGACGGAGAGGTAGAGAGAGCTTACCAGGGCGACGCAGACCCCCGCCACCACCTGGAGTCGGTCGTGGTACGGCGCCGCGAGGTAGTGCGTCAGTTTGACGTGGGGGATGAGGCCGTGGTACTCGCACAGGGCGAGCCCCACGAACAGGATGGACGCGATGGTGGCCTGCAGGCAGGCATGGAAGGTCGTGAGCAGGATGCTCGATATAATCATGTGGAAGATGTAGAAAAACAGGAAGGGGTTCTCCACCCCGCCGGTGTAGTGGATCAGGACGGTGAGGGCCAGCAGGTCGCTGAAGATCTGGATATTGGCGAAGATGGCCAGCGCCCTGAAACGCAACTGCTCGCGCAAGATCAGCGCGCGGTAGCAGAGGAGGAACACGACGTTGTAAAGCGCGATGGAGACGGATATGACCAGGACGGGGGTCAGGGAGAGCCCCACCCCAAAGGCGTGATAGGCCGCGAGGGGAAAGAGCAGGACGCCGACCGCCGCAAGCCAGCGCGAGGTGATCAGCCATCGCGTGCGATGGATCAGTTCGCGTTCGGCCAGGGAGGGCCGGCGGGGTTCCTGGGGTTCCGCCGCCCGCCCCTGGGGCGATAGGTCTTGCTCGGCCATCGCTTGGTTTGGGGCTGGCGTCATTTCATAATGAGGTTTTTTGTATTCCATTATGCTCTACTCGTATCACGAAAGTCGCTTCGTGTCAAGAAAGGGCGGGAGAGGAAATTACTCCCGTGCGGGCCTGTTGCCCAAACCCGATTTTGTAGGGGCGGGCCTGCGTGCCCGCCCCTGGCGCCGGAGATTCGCCGTTACAGGGGCGGCCACATGGGGCCGCCCCTACACGATTCCATTTGGGCAACAGACCCCTACGTCACGCCCCCCTTATCTCCGCGCAAATTCCCGGAAAAATACGATCTCATGCGGAACGCGATTTGCGGGACTATACTACACAATTCAGTGTAGATTGGCGGGCCTGAGCGGGAAAGGGTGGTCGCTGGGCGTAAGTCTTCTATTAGCAAGGCAATAGGGAATCCAGGAAGGATTGGATTCCAAAGGCCATGTGTGGATAAATCCCCAAGATGGGGATTTGCGCGCATGCTTGTATTATCATCTTGTAATTCAAAGAGTTAGGGACTCCGACTATGCTTTGTTGCGCAAAAGGGCGCAGATTGACCGGGAAAAGGCAGTCACTCTTTGCTGAGGCAGGTTTGTGAGGAGGGTAATCGTGAGAAAATATGTGTTGCTTTTCGTTGCGCTTCTGCTCGGTGTGTCCACCGTCGTTTGCGGGGCCACCATCAAGCTCAAAGACGGTAGCGAACTGAAGGGGGAGATCGTCGAGCAGGGCAAGACGACGGTCAAGATCCGCATCGAGGGCGGCCTGGAACTGGACATTGAAGGGGAGCAGATCGCCGCCGTGGACGGCCAGCCCTTCACGGTGGACAAGACCGCCGCCTATGAAGAGCGCCTGCAAACCATTGACGATACCAAGGCCGAGGATCACTACCGGCTCGGCATGTGGTGCAAGGAGCGCGGCATGCCCCAGGCCAAGGTGCACCTCGAAAAGGTCCTCGCCATAGATCCGATGCACGAGGGCGCGAATCGGGCCATGGGTTTCGTCTTCGTCAAGAACGAGGGCAAGTGGATGGCGCCGCATGACGCACAGAAGAAGGGCTATCAGGCATCCAGGACCTCCGGCGAATGGGTGACCGAAGCCGAGGCCATGAAGGACAAGGGTTTTGAGGAATACAAAGGGGCCCTGCTCTCCAAAGACGAAATTGATCGGATGAAGCAGAACGAGTTCAGCCGATGGAAGGACTACTACTACACCCATGAGGTGTGCCACCTGAAAGATCAGCTCCTGCGGATCGCGCTCTTCAACAAATTAGCCCTGAGCAAGGAGCAGCAGGACGAGATGTACGTCATCGTTGCCGAGGCGGCCAACGAAGCCGCCATGTTCATGGACAGCCGGCATGCGGTGAACCAGGACATCGAGACGGCGTTCAACGCGCTCAGGTACGAAAACCAGAAAGGCGTCTATCGCTCCTTCGACACCCCCCGGTCCGTGCAGGAACCCGCCGCCGCCGCGGAAGGCGCCGTCAAGAAGCTCCCGAAGGCCTACACCCACACCATGCATCCCTACTTAGAGCGAGTGGAAAAGGTCCTGGCCCAAACCGGCCCCCGCACACAGAAGGGGAGCCAGTTGTTCAAGGTGGACCATGACTACTGCATGTGCTGCCACAAGGACATGACCTCAAACAATGAATGCGGCGTCTGCCATCGCGGCAGCCGAAAGACCGAGGCCAACCCGGCCGCCACCGCCGCCCTGAAGGAGGCCCGGGCCATGAACGGCGCGGACTGGGCGAAGCGGAAGGACGAGATCATCCGCCGATGGATGAAACCGGTCACCGGCCAGAACAAGAAGGAACAGAAACAGCGCGAGATGGAGGAATATGCGAGCGTCGAGCGCGTCTTTACCCAGGCCCGCGACCTGGACGCCACCGCCTTCGAGAACGACAAACCCATGCTCGCCGGGCAGCTCGGCGCGAAGGACGACATCTCCCGCGCCCGCGTCGAATCCAACATGCTCCGCGACCGAATGGACAAGATGAAACACGCCCACGAGACGGAAATCATGATGGTGGACTGCTTCTTCGACGGGACGCTGCTTGAGATCCTGCAGGCGAAGGTCAAGAAGCCCAAGGCGCTGGTCGCCTCCGCCGAAAAGACGACGCTCGTGGAGCGGCAGGTCGTGTTCGACGGCAAGCAGATGGTGG
Organism: Planctomycetota bacterium; assembly: GCA_040755855.1. Classification (GTDB taxonomy): domain Bacteria; phylum Planctomycetota; class Brocadiia; order JAADGH01; family JAADGH01; genus JAADGH01. Next base: position 3,697 of record JBFMAD010000060.1, read on the forward strand.
AACAGGCCTGCACGAAATGCCATAAGCTCGACCGCGTCTTCCGCCGCATCCGGGAGGCCCCGAGGGGCGCCGAATGGGAGGAGTGCGTCAAGAAAATGCTGGGCGCCATGCCGGCCGATGTGCAGGCGGCGAGCGACCAGATCGTGGACTACCTGATCGAGTTGGAGAGCAAGAACAGCAAGACGGACAAGAAGGACAACGAGTTTTAGGAAAATGGTTTTTGGGAAAGGAGGAGGCTGATGAGGAAAGTGTTGTTAGCGGGGCTGGTTGTGGTGTTTGCGTGTGGCATGGTCTTCGCCGGAGGCGGCGGCTCAAAGGCCGTTGACTTCGAGGGCCAGAAGCTGCCTGCCGTCGAAGCCAAGAAGATGGAACAGCAGGGCTACCACAGATACTACGACCAGTGGTTCACCCACACCTCGCACGATCTGAAGATCGAGATTGACTGTCAGAACCTGCTGAACAGTCTGTATCTCTCCGAGATTCAGATGCGGCACCTGATCGGTGTGGGCGTCAAGATGGAGAAGGCCAGACGGGACCTGAAGCCCCAGGTTGACGCCATCAACAAGGAGCTGGAGGCCGCCCTCAAGGGCCTGAAGAAGGACATGCTGGCCGGCAAGGATCGGAGCGCCTCGGCGTACGACGCCAAGGTCAAGGCCGCCGAGCAGAAGCTCTGCGACGTCCGCAAGCAGATCCAGCAGCAGGCGGTTCTTTGCGAGACCTACGCCAAGGCCATCCTCACCCCGAACCAGAGGGAAAAGTGCTACAACTACGAGCACTGCCTGATTCCCGTGAAGAGCCTCGCCGATCCCACCCGTGTCGGCTCCGCCGATGCAGGCACGGTCGCCGAGAAACTCCTCGACGAGGTTCGGAGCATGTCGAAGGAAGAGATGGACGCGGCAATGCCGGGCATCGTGGCCGCCCACTTCGCCAAGATGAACAAGTATCTCGGCGAGCTGAGCAAAGCGGATGAGGAAAAAGAGCGCACGAAGATGATGGACGTCTTCACCGAAGCGCGGGCCATGGGCGACCTGGACTACCAGGTCCAGAAGAGCCGCCTCGCCGCCCAGATCCCCTGCGATTTCTCGGAGATCAAGGATCGGCTGAAAGCCATCAACAAGCTCGCCTGCAAACTGGAGAGCGAAAAGGGCGATGGCAAGAGCACCGGCGTCGTCGGCCAGATGTTCCTCAAGCCCTGCATGATCCCGCTCCTCTCGCAGCGGATCAACATCCTGAAGGACTGGGACAACTACGAGGCCATTGACCTCGAAAAGGTCCAGGCCGCAGCCGCTTGCAAGAACGGCAGCTGCGCGATAGACTGATCGTCTGACGGATTCTCCGTCTGCCTATGACTGGCGAAGGGGACAGGTCCCCGAAAGAGAGGACCTGTCCCCTGCCTTTTTTAAGGGAGACGTCGCGCCGCCCGGCCCCCACGTGGCTGAAGTCGCCAGACTTCAGACAGTAGGCATGTCATTCCCGCGAACGCGGGAATCCACGGCCGCCCTCACCACAGAGGACACAGAGAACGGCCAAGACATAGACGCAGATGACGCTGGTTCTCACAGATTATCTTAGGGGTCTGGGGGTTAGGGTTTTGGTTCGTACCCAATACCCCATTCCCCCCATACTCCCATACGCCCATACCCCCACACGCCCACACGCCCATACTCCCCATCTGTGTCCATCCACGTCTGCCTCTTCCTCTGCGTCCTCTGTGTTCTCGGTGGTTCATCACGCCGTTCCCCGCGCAAGCGGGAATCCAGGAAGGACGCGACCGACCGCACCCACGCAGACGACCCGAATCCCTTTTCGCATTGACGCCCGCGGCACCTGCCGGTATAATCAACCCAGTAACATGAAAGTTAAATCAGAAAGCAATCGTGATGAACCGCGCCTCGAATACGACTTCGACTATTCCAAAGCCGCCCGCGGCAAGTACTATAGGCGGCTGTTAGAGGAAGGGGCCAATATCGTTATCCTTGAACCAGATTTGGCCGAGGCGTTTCGTGATTCGGCTGCGGTGAACGAGGCGTTGAGATCGCTTCTTGATTTGTCGCGCTCGACCCGGCACCTGACAAGGCGTTCCACCCGACGCAAAAAAACAGCGCGGCGGTGAACTCCGATGTTAGTACTTTTGCCTACGGCGAAGGAGCAGGAAAGGACCATGATCAAGACAAAGCAGGACATTCTGGATGTTCTCGGCCAGAACCGATCTCGTCTGCGGGCGCTGGGGGTAAGAAGAATCGGGCTCTTCGGCTCCTTTGTTCGCGGAGAGCAACGCCCTGACAGTGACATAGACCTGCTTGTCGAATTCGACCCGGGACGAAAGACATTCGATGCTTTCATGGAACTGTCTCTTTTCCTTGAGGAAGTCCTGCAGCATCGAATCGAGCTGCTCACCGTGGAATCCCTCAGTCCATATATCGGTCCTCACATCCTCAAGGAGGTCGAGTATGCCCCTATCGCCGCTTGAGTATCTTCGTCACATACTCGATGAGACCGAATACTTGATAGATGAAAAGCGCAAGTTGGGCAAAGAGCAGTTTCTGCGGGACGCGACACTCAAGCGGGCCTTCGTGCGCAGCATCGAAATCATCGGCGAAGCATCAAAGAAAATGCCTACGGAACTGAAGAATCGCTACCCAGGAGTGAATTGGAAAGCCATGGCCGGCATGAGGGACCGACTCATCCACGATTACTTTGGGGTTGACTATGACATCGTCTGGGATGTTGTGGAAAACAAGATACCCGCTCTCCGTGAAGATATACTGGCGATCTTGAAACGAGAGGGTGCAATCTGACGAATAACCGCGAAAATTCCCTGAAGGCGAATCCCGCTATGCCGACCCGCATAAGACGCCGCGATACGAACGCCTGTTTGCTGCAACAGATTGTTGCTGCGGGAGACTCCTGTTCGTCATTCCCGCGCAAGCGGGAATCCAGGGGCGACGCGTCCGACCGCACCCACGCAAATGACGGAAATCGCTTTTCGCATTGACATCCGTCACGCCCGTTGTTAGAATCAGGCGAGAGTCGAGGCCGTTAAGCATGTTGAGGAAGCGACATGGCGGCGTCTCAACCACAAACCAATCACCAATCGGCAAGCCTAAATTGAGCAATTGTGTGATCTCTTTTAGTAACTACGATGATGATTAAACAAATCACTCATAGTCGTCAAGAAGAAACCATCGAAGCCAAAGCGCGCTGGTTCCAGTCTCTTTCGCTCAAGGAAAGAGCTGAATTATTGAATTCCTACACGGACATGATCTTGGAAGTAAACCCAAAAATCATGGAGCAAAAACGTGCTCAACCGCTTAAGGGACGTATTCGCATCGTTTCACAAGCATAAGGTCAAATATTTAGTCATCGGGGGAGTGGCAGCGGTGTTACATGGTGTGCCCAGAGCCACCTTTGATTTGGATATTTTGATCGAAGCCACTCCAGAAAACGTACAGAAATTATTGGATGCGATGATCGAAGCGAAATTGGGCACGGCGACGATGATTTCCGCTGCAGAGGTACTGGCGAATGAGATCACCATCTTTCAAGATCGGGTAAGGATTGATGTGCAAACGAGTACGCCGGGGATAGAATTCGCCGAGGCCTGGGCTCGTTGCGAAACCATGGAGTACCAAAAGCAGAAGTTCTATGTTGTCTCAAAACAGGATTTGGTGGCGAGCAAAAAGGCGGCAGGGAGAGCTGTGGATTTAGAAGATGTTCGGCTATTGACACTTGATGACATTCAGTAGCCTTGCTCGTCCCGCCCGGCGGCTGAGGCGGCATGTTCTTACTTGCAGAACGCCATCTTCCGGATGTCGAACGTCAGTTTGTCCCCGTGGGCGTACCAGCCCTCCGCCACGTAGAATGAGATGCGCGTGACGCCGCGACGATCCTCCAGGGCGAAGAGTTCGATGGGGATGGCCACGTCCTTCCACTCCCCGGCCTTCTTCGGAAAGACGGACACCCAGTGCGTTGTCGCCCCCGCCTTCTCCCGCAGGCCGACGCGAATCTTCCCCTCCTGACGGAACCGAATCTGGAACCGCAGGCCGACGGCCTCGCCGAGATCGGCCGGCTGGCCCTCCCCGCGGATGGCATCGCCGAGATCGCGGTTCAGGAACAGCCACCCGGCGGGGTACTTCTCCTCGCCGCGCCGGTTCGTGTCCACATTCACCATGAACCGCACGCCCGGGCCGTCCTCCGGCGGCAGCGCCGATGGCGACGCCTCCGGCCCGCCGCCGACGCTCCACTTAGCGGCGTCCTCCGCCAGGTCCTTCGTGAAGGGCTGCGCGTTTGCCAGGTCGGAGAGTTTCGGGACCTCGTAGGGCGGCAGCGGGCCGAGCCGCTTCGCCTCAGCGCGGGCCTTGAGGAGGGTCGGATTGTATCGGCTTGCACTCTCCGGCTTGAGCGGATCGTACGGCGCGGCGCTGGCGGCGTAGATCCAGAAGTGCCGATAGCGCCGCATGAGCGTGACGAACACCGGCTCGAAATCAGCGATGGTCTTGAAGGTCGAGTTCACGCAGCTCGGCCACTCGGCCATCCAGCCCGTTCGCTCCTTCGCATCGGCCCACGGCGAGATGGTGCAGCCCATGACGAGGCGCCCCCCGTATTTCTCCATGAGGGGCGCAACTTGCAGGGCGCGGAGTTTGTGATGGCGGTCAAGATTGTCGAGGTTGATGAAGGCGTAGCCCACCGTCTCGCCGCCGTCCACTAAGACGAGGGGGATGTTTTTTTCCCTGGCCCGCATGAGCATCGCGTCGAAGAGGATGGTCGGCATCGTGCACAGGTCGGGGTCCACCTGGAACTGCGTGAAGAGCGACCAGATGATGGCGTCGGGGAACTCCTCCGCGGCGATGTCGGCCATGCGGGTCCCGATGGCCCGGAGCAGACGCTCGACCTCATCCACCGGCTTGCCCGATGTCTGCGAGAGGTAGCGGAGGCTGTCCACGCTGTAGTCGTTGTAGGCTTCGGGGTCGAAGACGATCCCCGGCGCGCCGAACTCCCTGGCCAATCGCAGGGCGAGCCGCCAGACGTTGCAGTACTCCTCCAGCGCCCCGCCCAAGCCGTCCAGGTCCATCCCCTTGAAGCCGACGTCCACCTTCTTCTTCGATGCGCTCTGGTGGCTCTTTTCCGGATTGGGGGCGATGATGCGGGTGAGGAAGATCCACGGCCAGACGTGGCGGCCGGGCTTGGCCTTCGACTTGATGAGTTGGACCGCGGGCGACAGGTCCTCCAACTTCGGGGCAGGCGTCCGGGCGTAGGCGTCGGGGATTTTCACCGCGACTCCGTCGTAGGGCGAGGCGTGGAACTGGTCCACAGTCTCCGCCGTCCACTTCTCCAGCCGCGGCACGGAGAAACTGACGGACATGAGGTAGGGGCCATCCTTCTCGTCGGCGGAAAGCATCGTGCAAAGGGTCATGCCTGCCAGGCCTGCCAGTGACAGCGCGATCAGTCGCCTCATGACGGTCCTCCCAAGGCGGGCTTCGCCCGCAACTCAAGGGCGCAAACTGAATATCGAATATTGAACAAGGAATGTTGAATGATGAAGGAAGCGAAGAACATCTTTGACTTCGACATTCGATATTCCTTGTTCGATATTCATAATTCTCATTTGTAGCCGCACCCTTTACGGGTGCGGTCTTCCCGCAGGCATAAAGCCTGCGGCTACAGGTTTTCGGATGCGTTCTCAATCCTGCGCGAAGCCGGCCACCTCCGCGCCCGTGGCCTTGACGAGGTCCTCGCGGCGCATCCGCAATGAAACGGTGTGGCTGCCGCAGTTGAAATAGACCGTGTCCTCGGCCATCAGCGCGTCGTCCATGAAGACCTTCAGGCCGAACAGATTCCCGAAGGGCGGGACCGCCCCGGGCATGCAGCCGGTGAGCGCCATCACCTCGTCGGGCCGGGCGAAGCGGACCTTGCGCGTCCCTATGAGTTTGCGCAGCCTGTTGTTGTCCACCCGCTTCGCCGCGGAGATGATGAGGTGGTAGAAGGTCTCCTCGGCTTTGACGATGAGCGCCTTCGCCCCCTCCTCGATGCGGCTGCTGCGGGCGCCGGCGGCGGCCTCGCTGGTGGTGACCACCTCGTGTTCGAGTTTGTCGAAGGGGATGCCCTGGGCCGTCAGATGATTCAGAATTTTTCGGGTCGCCTCGGTCTCGCCGATCTGGTGTTCCTGTTCCGCCATGGGGCGCCGCCTTTCTGCTCCGCATAGGAAACCTCCCGGAGGTTCGGAACCTCCGGGAGGTTAGACTTATGGAATCGCGTCCTCAGTCGCGCGGCACTTCGTCAGCGTGCGCGGCCACCTTGACAAAGGCCGCCGCCTGCTCCCGGATGATCCTGGGCCGATAGTGCTTGAACCACGGGATGCTCATGCAGCGCTTCGGGCTGGCCTCCGTCACGGGCAGGCTGCCGAGCGGCTGGCGCACGTCGCGGTTGCTGTAGGCGATGCGCGTCGGCTTGCCCTCGTGATAGACGTCCGCCTCGTTGAGGACCGGGTGCAGGTGCATGAGGAGGTTCGCGCCGGGTCCGCACACCGCCGCGCCCTCGGCCTTCACGGCGCGGGCGAAGTGGCCGATGTCCAGCCCGCCCAGCTCCTCGGGGTAGTACATCGCATGGGCGGCGTACCACCCGCCGCAGGTGCTGCCGGATTTCTTCGGCGGGCGATGCCCGCGCAGTCCCGGCGCCTCCTCGATGAGGTCGCAGAAGAGATCCATCGCCTTCTGGATCTCCTTCATGCGCTTCTTGTAGCAGCGGAGCTGCACGCGACCGACCGCCGAGGATAGTTGGTGCATCCGGTTCTTCACGCCGCCGAGGGGCAGCCCGGCATATTTCTTCAGATCGGGCAGCGTGAGATCGGACCCGGTGCGCTCGTAGTGGCCGAAGGCCAGGGCGCGCTCGTAGATCTCCTGGTCGTCCGTGACGAGCATCCCGCCCTCGCCGCACGGCAGGGACTTGCCGGACATGATGGACATGGCCCCGACATGCCCGATCGTCCCGACCAGCCGGCCCTTGTAAAGCCCGCCCTGCGCGTGGGAGACGTCCTCGATCACTTTCAGTTTGTGCTTCTTGGCGATCTTCATGATCGGGTCCATGTCGCAGGGATAGCCGGCGTAGTGGACGCACATGATCGCCTTCGTGCGCTTCGTGATACGATGCTCGATGTCCTTCGGGTCAATCGTCAGGTTGTCCCTGCACAGCTCGGCGTAGATGATCGTCGAGCGCAGGAGCATGGCGGGCAGGGCCGAGGCCCAGTAGGTCATGCTCGGGCAGATGATCTCGTCGCCGTAGCCCATCCTGCATCCGAACATTGCGCCGATGAGGGCGTTGGTCCCCGTGTTGTGGGCCAGGCAGTACTTCATGCCGTGCCACTTGGCGAACTCCTTCTCGAACTCCAACGTCACGTCAATGCCCGACATCTTCCCCGCGCGCAGCACCTCTAAGCAGGCCGCCTCATCCTCCTTGGTGATGATGGGCCACTTGAAGATGTCGCCGGTAGGGGTCTTCACCGCCTTTGGTCCGCCGTTGATCGCCAACACGCTTTTTCGAGGGGCCATGTTTCTTACTCCCAATTGTAATGTGGATCAGGTCCTCAGGGCCTGCGCCATTCTGCCGAATCTTTTGGCGTAGTTCAACTCTTTTTCCGGCGAGTTACGGAGAAGGCCCATGATGGGCGGACTACATTCCCCTTCGCGCCGCGATCGCGGCGACGACGCGGGCCGCCTCGGCGTCGGCGTCGCCGCAGCCGTCCACCACGAGGTCGGCAAGCACCTTGCACGGCTCGACGTGGATGGCGTGCATGGGGAGGACCGTCCCGTTGAGTCGCTCGACAATCTCCGCTTCCGTCCGTCCTCGTTCTTGCATGTCACGCCGGACCCGCCTGCGCACGCGCTCGGACTCGGGGGCGGCGACAAAGACCTTGAGGTCCATGCGGCTTCGCAGGTCGTCATCGCTCAGGACGAAGAGTCCGTCCACGATGACGATATCGCGCGGCGCGACAATCTCGCTGCCGACGCGGGTGTGGGTGGCGAAGTCGTAGCGGGGTTTCTGGACCGGCTGTCCCGCGCGGAGCCGGTCGAGGTGCTCGACGAGAAGGGAGATCTCGACGGCCTTCGGCTCGTCGAAGTTCCCCTCCTGCCGCTTCTCGATGGGCAGGTGGGAGTGGTCGCGATAGTAGGAGTCCTGGGCGACGATGACGGCCCGGTCGGGGCCGAAGCGCTCGACCAACTTATCTGCCAGGACCGTCTTGCCCGACCCGGAACCGCCGGTGATGCCGATGGTGAACATGCGGAGCCGCCTCAATAGTGCTCCAAATCCTAACGAAGCTTCGCCCCAAAAACGAGGCGGCGCTGCAAATGCCTAATAACGAATGACTAATGCCTAAGCAATGCCCAAATGTCTCAATGACGAATGAGGAACACTTCGGCATTTGGACATTCGGCGCTTAGGCATTCATTAGTCATTAGGGCTTCGTCATTCGCCATTCACAAACGTGACGCATTCGCCCACGTTTTTGACTAAAACATAGGAAAAAGAAAGTGGACGCCCCGTCTCTACTTCGCCTCCCCGATCTTTTGCTTCAGGTATGCCTCGATGAAGAGGTCAATCTCCCCATCGAGGACGCTGTTGACATCGCCCGTCTCCACGTCCGTCCGGAGGTCCTTCACCATCTGATAGGGCTGGAGGACGTATGAGCGGATCTGGTGTCCCCATGCGATCTCGCCCTTCTCGTCATAGGCGGCGGCGAGTTCCTCCTCGCGCTCCTTCACCTTCCTCTGGTAGAGCTTGGCGCGCAGGAGGTTCATCGCCAGGCGGCGGTTCTGGTGCTGCGAGCGTTCGGCCTGGCAGGCCACGAGGATGCCGGTCGGGATATGCACGATGCGCACGGCCGAGGCCGTCTTGTTCACGTGCTGGCCGCCGGCCCCGCTCGCATGATAGGTGTCAATGCGGAGGTCCGCTTCCTTGATCTCGACCTCGATGTCGTCCTCGATTTCTGGCGCCACATCCACGGCGCAGAAGGATGTGTGGCGGCGGTTGTTCGAATCGAAGGGGGAGATTCGCACGAGGCGGTGGACGCCGATCTCCGACTTCAGGTAGCCGTATGCCCACTTGCCCTTCACGTTGAGCGTGACGCGCCGCAGCCCGGCCTCGTCGCCGGCGAGGCTGTCCACCATTTCATGCTTATAGCCGCGTCGGTCCAGCCATCGGGAGTACATGCGGAGCAGCATCGAGGCCCAGTCGCACGATTCCGTCCCGCCGGCGCCGGCGTGGATGCTCAGGTAGGCGTTGCGGTGGTCGTCCTTGCCGGCGAGCATCTTTCGGAACTCGAGCCGTTCGACCCGCTCGCCGAGCTTGGCCACGTCGCGGCGGATCTCGGCCAGCGCCTCGCCGTCGCCGCCTTCCTCCTCCACCAGTTGCAGGAGGGTCGAGGCGTCGTCGTAGCCGGACTCGATTTCGCGGAAGGGATCAACCTCCTGCCTGAGTTCCTTCAGGCGCTCGACGGTCTCCTGCGCCTTTTCCTTGTTGCCCCAGAAATCGGGGGCGGCCATCTGCTGCTCGATCTCCTGGAGCTGTTTTCGTTTGCCGTCGAGGTCAAAGAGAGTCCCGGAGATGGACGATACGCTCGTGGATGTCCTGCAGCCTGTCTTTCAATTCCGCGTCCATAGGGAACCTCTCCGAAAAAAGTGGAGGCCGACCGCGCCCCCGCCCCGTGCGCCCCGTAACCCTGATTCAAAATCCATTATATACATTTTGGCGAAAAAGTCAATAGGCCCGACTCTTGACTTGGCGGGGGCAAGGGATTATCGCCGCCCTATTCTTGACAGCCTCCCCCCATGGGGTACACTTCAGTCATCGTGACGTGAACGAAGGGCAAGAGAGAACTTGCACAAGAAATCAGTGATATGTCCCCGGAATACGTGATATGTCCCCGGAATACCCCGGAATACCCCGTGATATGTCCCCGGAATACCGGAATACCTGTCCCCGGAATACCCCGGAATACCCCCTGGCCAGGTCTGCGGCGCAGAGATCGAGGTCCTTCAGCGCGTCCTTGTTCAGCGATTCCTTGACGCGGATGAGCGGGGCCTTGGCATGGCGTTTCCACGCCGGGTCGGTGCGGAGGAGGTCCTTGATCGCGGCGAGAATCTTCGCCTGCGTCCACTCGCGCGAGAGGGCCGCCACCGCCGGCGGCGACAGGCGAAAGCCGATCACCCCGCGCCGCAGCGCCCGCTGGCGGAGGGATTCGCCCTCGCCGGTGAAGTCCAGCCCCTTGCGCGCACTTATCAAGGTCTGATCTATGTAAAACGGGGGGCGTACTCTGATGCTCAGGCTACGCGGTGGCGCGGATAGCTGGCGCCCTCCGTGGCGACACGCCGGCCTGTGCCAAGTAGATGTCGGCGATCCTGGCCAGAGCGGCGGCAGAATCACGCACGCTGTGTTTCTTGCTCACACGCGTGAGCGCGGCGCTGACTACTGCATGTTGAGCCGAAGTCAAGTAGAATTCCATGATAACCGTGCCTGGCTTGATGTCAGTCGTTTTGTCCTTACTCGTTTTTCGCAACGGGGGAACGGCGAGATGTTCGAGCTTGGCTTGGGTCTCTGGGATCTGGGTTGCGAGTTCCTCACGTGAGTGATTCTCAAGGAGCCGCTGTAGCAGGCCCATGCGCAGGACGGGGACATTCGAGCCGCTTAGCTTACCGGCAGCCGCGAGAAACAGCCTTGCTGAATCATCGGAAAGGTCCCAAATGTCGCACTTTGCCTTCGGAATGCCCAGGGCACGGAGGGCCTCAACGCGGGCGTGACCATTCAGGACTTCGAACTTGCGCGCCATTGTGGGATGGGGCCGCACCGTGATGGTCTCGTAGAAACCGATCTGTTCAATGTTTGCCCGCAGCTTCTTCGCGAATCTACGGCACATTCGCCGCGGGCATTCTGGGTGGGGAGACAACAGGTCCAGCTTGATTCTTCTGTACATTGCTTTATCCTCACAATCTCAGTGGAAAAGTCTCTTCTGATCTGACGGATACCCCGAATCGGGTATCGGGTGACAACACGCATCGGTCAAGTCGGGGTTCTTGCATTTGCACAAGGCGATTTGGACTCCGTGGCCGCGTGCCAGACTCGCGATGGCCTTAAACCTCTCTCGCCTGTGCTCCTGCGCGGGTACCCGAACGCTGCCGCCGCCGCAGTAGCGATCTATGCGGGAGGTATAGATTTGCGAGGCCATCTCCGCAAAGGACCACGCTCCGTGCGCGATGCGAAGGCGGCCGATGTTGCCGGGGCGAAGGAAAAGATACGAAACCACCATCCGGTGGACACCGGCATCAGCCACAGCCTGAAGCAGGGAACAGACCGACTCATCGGTGTCGGTCAGTCCCGGCGTCAAGGGGTCCGCCCGGATTTCCGCGGGAATCCCGCGCGCAACCAGACGGCGCGCTGTCTCGAGGCGGGCCGAAACGGTCGCTGCGCTGGGTTCCAGCAGCCTTCGCACATCATCATTGACAGTGGTGAGGCCAAGCTGAACATGCACCTGTTCCGTGTGTGCAGCGAAGAGATCCTCGAACAGTTGGGGTATCACTGACTTCGTCGAAATGAGAAGTGATACCGACCGCGCGAGGAGCATTTGCATGACGCGATAGAGCGCATCCAGCACTTCCGGGTACGGAGCAAACGGCTCGCACGCCGTGCTGAAGTAGACCAGCTCGACCTTTTTACGCTTTTGCGAAAGTTCTCGCTCCAGGAGATCCGGCGTGTTCGCGTAGAAGATGACCTTGCCCTGACCGGGATGCGACCGGAAGCTCTGGGCGTAGCAATAGCGGCAGGCATACGGGCATCCGGCGGTGAGATTGATCGTGTAATGCGGCGCCAAACAGGGAAGCGTGGGGTGCTTCAGGACCGGCGATTTTCTTTGCGTAGGGATCACCTGGGCCATATCTGTTCTCCTCTAAGCGGCAAGGGGGGCTTCCCTTTCGCTATCCAGTATACATGGTTGATGGATAGGCGAAGGGATCGCGTCAAGTCAATTGCCGTGACATTCTTCATACCAAAATCCGAAAGATGTTGCACCAAGTCTTCTCGACACATGTCGGCATCTTCGATAACGACATTGTCGCCCATACGCAGCAACTGCCACAGAACGCTCCGGCCGTTGTCCAACAGCAGCGCATTGCTGTTGAAGAGTCGCACCGGTCCGTAGATAGAGTTGGCGATCTGTGTTCTGTCTCGAGAAAGCACCGATTCCCGCAAGAGGCGTGCAATAGCCATGTAGTAATCGGACAGATGTGGGAAGAATTGGTAGCGACCCCACCGCAAGCCGGGGGGAGCCGCACGCCCGATTCTAAAGGAACTAAGATTGTGAAACAGACGGAAGATACATATCACATCATAGTCCTGTCTCGCACAGGAACGACTACGCGACAGCCAATGCCGATAATCCCGACAGATGTACTCCGTCATTGCCAGTTCACCACCCAAGCCGAGCCTTCGAAAATGCCTTTTCGGCTCTGACTTCCAAATGTCCACAAGAGACACTTCGGCCCTTCCATCCACAACTCCAGGCCGCCCAAACATCATCTTGAGTAGCCCGCTCAGCAACAAGCCCGAACCCGATCCGACGTCCAACACTCTCAATGCCCTGCGACCGGGCCGCATACGTTTCTGCCGTGCCTCAAGAAAGGGACCGATAACCTTGACGCCAAACAAGCGTGACCGCTCTTCGATACGCGAGTCCCACTCGGCAGCGAACGTGTTCGTCAGGCTTTGGAGCAGCTGGAAGCTGCGGCCACGCAGCGCAACGTCCGCCGACAAGTAGAAAAGCAGATTCCTGTCTGTGTTCTTGAGGAATCTCTGCTTGCGGTAGTGATAGAAGAGGTGGGAACGATATCGGAGACTGGCGACAGCGAGCGGCAAGAGAGCCGAGTCGTTCCTGTCGTGTTTCCGCAAGCCGAGGGTTCGGAGCGACACTAATGCCGGGTTTCGCCAGTCCGAAGTAACCAAGCCCATGCAATCCTCCTTTGCCCAGTCCCACAGAACACAGTTCTCGAATGCAAGCACACGTGAAAGAAGTCTTTCAGAAGCGGAACAGCGAGTCGCACGAGATTGCGTCACACACCCAAGCAGGGCCAGATATGCTTGCACGTACTGTTCCGCATGCTCTCGGTCAAAACCGGACCGGATATAGTCTTCCCATGCGCGTTTCAGCAGATCAATCTCGGCATCGGCAGTTCCATGACATCCGCTCCAGTACTTCCGCCAATCTTGTGTGACGAACGCCGGTTCTTGCGCACCGAGCCGAATCGCAGTGAGTAAAGCGGGCTGTTCGAGAACCTGCTTGAGGCGATGTTTCCAGAAGCTCCTGATACCGGATTTGGTGATGTTGCGTTTGGCCATTTCACGCCGCCTTTCCCCGTTCCCGCTTCGCCTTTTCCGTCTCCTTCAGTTCGCGCTGGTAGGCGGTCTCGGCGAAGAAGAGGTCGTCCTGGGTGATGGCCATACCGGCCTTGGCAAGGTCCGCGGCGGGGAGGTCGAGGTCCTTCAGCGCGTCCTTGTTCAGCGACTCCTTGACGCGGATGAGCGGGGCCTTGGCATGGCGTTTCCAGGCCGGGTCGGTGCGGAGGAGGTCCTTGATCGCGGCGAGAATCTTCGCCTGCGTCCAGTCGCGCGAGAGCGCCGCTGCCGCCGGCGGCGAGAGGCGAAATCCGATCACCCCGCGCCCGAGCGCCCGCTGCCGGAGCGACTCCCCCTCGCCGGTGAAGTCCAGTCCCTTGCGCGTGAGGGCGAATTTTTCCATCGCCTCGAAGAGCGCCTTGCGATCCTTCATCATCTCCTTGATCTTCGCGCTGTGGCGCTCGGCCTGGGTGAGGACGGCGTCCATGTCGGCCTGCTCCTTGCCGATCTTTCGATCCATGGCGTCCATGCGGATCATCAGGTTTTCGGCGTCGGCGTAGGTGACACATTCGGGTTTGTTGTTTGACTTGCTCATGATTTGCTCCTTTCCTTTCCAGTTGTGGAATATGGATTGCGAAATGCGGAAGAAAGACGGAGACGCTGATTTGCGCGGATGAACACAGCAAGAAATCTTTCTGTGAAAATCAGCGCGAATCTGCGTCAACTTCTAATCCTCGATCCGAAATTCCCAATCCGAAATCGGACTTCTGCGTTGATCTGTGTGTTTATCTACCTCTTTTTTCGTGTCCTTCGCGCCCTTCGTGGTGAGAGAATGCCTGATTGCGTTGCTGTGCGCGCACTTCACTCCTCCACCAGTTCGCACCGCTGCAGATCGCGGAGGAGGGCCCGGTCCTCGGCCAGCGGGAAGAGTTTGCGGTTGCGATTGCGGATGCGCGGGACTTGCAGGCGGAAGAGGTCGTTCTCGTAGTTGCACGCCCGGCAGAGGCGGTTGGCCCTGCTCACGGAGGGGAAGGGCCGACCGCACTTGAGGCAGTTGCGCCGGGTCGTCTCGCCCGTTGATGTGCCGATGCCCTCGCCGCGACGGGCGGTATTCTCGCGGCAGACGGGACAGCGCCGCTGCCACCTGTCGGCGTCAAATTCCACGCCGCACAGATCACACTCTTTTCTTCTCATTGTTTTGCCTCCACGGACATGATGTCATTTTCAGACGCAGATGAACGCTGATTCCCACAGACAATTAAGGAATTCAGGTTTCTGATCTCTGATCTCTGACTTGTGACCTCTGACTCGTGGCTTCTGCGTGAATCTGCGTCCACCTCTTGCCGTTCTCTCTCCTTCGTGCGCTTTGTGTTCTCCATGGTTTTCTCCTTGCGCAATCTACCCGATCCGCAATGCTTGCGGCCTCACCCGGCCCCCTGCACCAGTTTGCCCCAAAAGTCATTTTTCTTTTCGCTTCGGCAATTTAGGGCTTGACAAACCGATCTGCCTATTGTATACTGTAGAGAAGTAATTCGTATCCCCTAAGCAACTATACACCACAAGGCAATAATTGTCAAGGACAAACCGGAAAATTTTATCGAAAAGGAAATAAATATGGCTACAGAGCGAGAGCGTCTGCACACCCTCATCCCCTACCGCGCCCAAAGCGCAAAGGCAAAGGAATGGGGCGTACCCGCCAGTTACCTCAGCGATGTCCTGCGCGGGCGACGGCCCGTCACGCTGGAGTTCCTGGCAAAGGTCGCCCTGGCGGAAAATATCTCCCTGCGCTGGCTCAAGACCGGCAAGGGGCGCAAGGAGATGGTCGCGCCCGGCGCGGTCGCCGAAGGCCCCGGCGCGGATTTCGCGCCCCCGTCGGAGAATGAGCGACTGAAGGAACTGGTCCGCGAGATGGCGGACTTGGTGGGCCTCGAAATGCCCGGCCCTCCCGGGGCGGCGATTGTCCACTTCGTCACCGCCGCAGAGGCCGAGCGGCTGGAGATCAGCGAGGAGTACGCCGCCATCCCGCTCCTGGCCGATCCGGCGGCGGCCGGCGCGCCCACGGAGATCAAGGACTCGGATATCGAGGGGCAGTGCATCATCTACCGCTCGCGCCTGCGCAATCCGGCCGAGACGACGTGCATCTGGGTGCGCGGCGACAGCATGGAGCCGGTCCTGCCCGACCGGAGCATCGTGGCGGTGAACCATGCGCGCGCGGACGCCGCGGCGCTGAACAACAGGATCGTGGCGGTCTTCCACGACGGCGGCGTGACGGTGAAGCGCCTCCAGGTCTCCGCCGACCACATCCTCCTCGTCCCCGAGAACCGTCTCCATTCGCCCCTGGTCTTCTCCCCCGATTCCGACCGGATCATCGGGGCGGTGGAATGGGCGTGGGTGCAGTTTGGGTGAAATGTGTGGCACGGCTTGCTTGTCAAGCCGTGGCGATGGACGATAGCACGGGTTGCAAGCAACCCGTGCCACCCAACCGCACGATGAGAGGCGCGGGTGCAGTTTGGGTGAGAGGGCGGCGCTCCGACCAAACTAACGCGCCTCGTTAGAATGGTCGGATGGGGGGCTTGTTACAGACTTGTTACACGCAGCCTGCTGAACATGGGGTATACTGCCATTAGGGACCAGGACACTCAGCAGGAGGTATGAGAGCATGGGCAAGCACAAAGGCACAGCCATCGGGCTGATCGTCGCGGCTGTCGTCGTGACTGCGGCGGGAGTGTTC
Source organism: Planctomycetota bacterium (assembly GCA_040755855.1). Lineage (GTDB taxonomy): Bacteria > Planctomycetota > Brocadiia > JAADGH01 > JAADGH01 > JAADGH01. Next base: position 19,802 of record JBFMAD010000060.1, read on the forward strand.
TGGCTCACTCGCCCCAACCCGCGCCGCAACGAACCCGAGGTCATAAGGTCCTTGAAGCGGATCTCCAGACAGCAGGCCATATACAAACAACAGCCGGAGACCGATCAGGATGATGACGGCGTAGGGGAGTATGGCTTCCTGGCCGAACTATCCGGGAGAATCACCCCCCGTGTGAGCTTGGGAGCGGGCGTATGTCGTATTGGCGCAATCCATCCGGCCCTTATTCCGAGCGAGTTCGGTTCGACGCGCGAGGCGCCCCTGGGCATTGCGGGGGTCTCCGGCTACTACTACCAGCTTTGGCTTCCTGGTCCCAACGGGCCGGTCGATGACAGATACTCCGATGCTACAGAGCAGATCGGGCCCAGGAACATTCTCGATCCCGAGACGGACCGCCCCACTATCAACCAACAGGAGAAGCGCTTCGTCCTCTACGCCTGGCCAGTGGCGTATGGCGAGACGGGGATCGCGACGTACGTCATCAACGAGCTGGGCGAGTGCTACCGCACCGCCGGCCCACGGCCCTCGGCCAAGCGCTACAACGGCGCCACCCTCATGCCCGCTCCCGACGCCGCCTTCGCCAAGGGCCAGCCCGTCTTTACGGGCAAGCTCGCCAACGGCGAAGGCATCGACGGGAACCTCTGGGAGCCGGTGGAGCATGAGGCGACCTTCGATCGTGCGTCCAAGCCCGACCCCCATGATGAACAAGACGCAGAGAAACGGCCGGATGCATTCCACAGGAGAGGCAGACGAGACCCTTTTCAATAACGACAGCCTCTTCTCGTCCCAGGCTCTGCCTGGGGACGGCGTGTTCGTTCGGCTCTGCCTCTTGGGGGCGAAGGAGTGTCGCGTCTCGTGGAGGCGGTGGCCCGACCGAGGTAGGGAGGCAGGCAGAGCCTGCCGGATGGGGTCCGTTCCGAGGCAGAGCCTCGGAACGAGGAGATGAGCGAGGGGCTCGGTCCGTAACATAGGTGGTTGCAGAAGAATGATCCAGATACTTGCTGCCGTTGCCTTGATCCTCGGCGCGTTCCTCGCCGGACTAAACTGGTACTCGATCCTCGCCTCGCGGCGACAGGGACGGTTCGTCTCGCCCATCCCGATCCTCGGCGGCGGGCTGCTCGTCCTCGGACTCCTGGGGTTCGAGCGGACCCGCCCCTACGCCGCGCTCGGCATCCTCGCCGACTACGGCACGCTGGGTCTGTTCCTCGCCATGCCGGTGATTCTCTGGGAGGCGTGGTGCACGTCCTCGGCCAACTTGGTCCATCGCTTCGTCTCGGACCGCGACGGGCGGCGCGACGACATCCGGCTGTTCCGGCGCGGCCGGCTGGCGATTGACACGCGGTACGATCCGCCCGCGCAGAGCAACGCGCAGGGGGCGCTCGCGGTCTCGCGCGGGTTCGTGGGAAGGTGGCGGGCCGAGGGCGACGGGTTCGTTCTGGAGGGATACCACGAGGGCCGGATCTTGCGCATCCGCGAGGCCGATGGGGGCTACATCACGACCGAGACCGGCGGCCCGAGCGATCCGGAGTTCGACGTGTATCGGCTCGACGGGCTGAGGCTGGAGAAGGTGAGATAGACGTAATCCCGGTCCGAATGAAACCACGAAGGGCGCCAAGAAAAGAGAACGACAAGAGGCCGACGCTGATTCACGCAGATAGACGCAGAAGTCCAGAAGTCAGAGGTCAGAGATCGGATACATGAATTCCTTCCCTATCTGTGGAATCAGTGTTCATCTGCGTCTATCTTCATCTTCGTGTCCTTCGCGACCTTCGTGGTGAGACAGCGGCGGAGGTCCCCCGCCTCTGGCAGGTCCGCCCCGCGATGGCGGCCGCCCCGGCTAAAAAAATTCTCGTTCCCTAACCCCTTGCGGCGCAAGCAAAAATACTCTAATATATAATTTATTTCCTATTCGGACTTGACAACCTGCCATTCGTGTGCTATGCTTCTGTTGAAGGGCTCATGCTCGACATGCGACGGAATCCCTGAAGCAAAGCAACACTGTGGGGACTGAGGTGATGGCATGGCTGTGCGATATGGCGTGATGACGGAGGTCATCGCGGCGGTAACGGCGGAGATCGAAACGCTGTGGAATCGGAACGAGAGCGGGACCGTGACCGTCGAGGTCCGGCACCTGCCGGGAAAAAAGACCCGGTCGCGGATCTCGACCACGCGCATCCACGAGATCGAACATCGGGACGCGAATTGAACGCTTGAACCTCCCGGAGGTTCCGACCTCCGGGAGGTCGAGCCGATGCCGACGGACACCCCGGACGGCGCCGGGTTCCTGACCCGACGCCGATGAACCGGTAGCCCCGTCGGCATGAAGCCGCAAGAAAGAACCTGACAACTCGAAACCCCGCTGGCCCCAGACCCGCGGGAACGGATTTCGATAGCCCAGGTGTTACGCAATTGCGTAATGCCTGGGCTTTTCTTTTTGGGCGCGAAACGTAGAAGCGGCATCGTGCCGCTTCCGATTGCGGAATTCGGATTGCGGAATGCGGAATGAAGAGAAGGCCTCGCGCAGAGACGCAAAGACGCAGAGATAATTCAAATCCGCAATCCGCAATCGAGAAAGGCGGGGCGGATCATCTGCGGTAAGGAGCCAACATGAAACGAATCGGTGTGCACATCCTTGTTGTCCTCACGGGCCTGGCCTTGGGCGGGTGTCTCTCCATTGACATTCGCAAATGCGTGGATGAAGGCATAGCCCTGGCGCAGGGCCGGACCCTTGCGCATCTCGAGCAGCCCGAGGTCCGCGCCGCCATCGTCGGCCGCGCCGTCGAGCGCGTCGCCGAGCAGGCGCAGATCAAGGCGGACCGATACTACGACAAAATTCTCGACGGCCTGCGCAACCCCGGCGTGTCGCTGCTCGACGTGGTGGGTTTCGTAGTCCTCGGCGCGGGCAGGCTCCTTCTGGGAGTGTAGGAATGAGAGATCAGAGATCAGAAGTCAGAGACCAGAGGTCAGAGGTCAGAAATCGGAAAGGTCTTTTCGTTCTCTGCGTCCTCTGTGTCTCTGTGGTGATAATGCTCCCCGGCTGCGGGGGGAACCAGGTCGGCTTCCAGCCGGCGGGGCATCGCAACCGCTTCGCCGTGGCCGAGACGCTCCGCATCGGCGACGAGGGCGGCGTGGACAAGTCCGTCGCCACGCGAAGCACGACGACCATCCGGGGCGAGCGCGTCAGCGTCACCTCGTGTCCCTTTTCCGCGATGTGTGCGATGATCGCGCTCGCCCTGATTTTCGCATTTGCGATTTTTGTGACCGACCGGATGCTGGCCTATCGGCAGGGGCTGCGCGTGGTGCAGGAGGCCATCGCGGAGGACGGCCCGCAGGCGCTGATTGACTCGATCAAACCCCGCGTCCGGGCCATGGGGCGCAGACGCAAGGCGTTGTTCGACAGACTCTTACGACGGATAGGCGAGGCGTGAAATGGCGAGTGGCGCGGCCCTATTGCGGATTGAATTCCGCATTCCGCAATCCGCAATCGAGAGCGGCGGTGTAGTAGCGGAAGTCGCCGGACTTCCGATGATTTGCGGCGCGAGCGACTTGGCTGAACTCTGGCGAGTTCAGCTACGGGGGCGAACGTGCGAGTAATGACTTCCCACCGGAGCGGGATGTGAAACCGAATGACGAAATGCAACGAATCGCAACGAAAACAGATCGCGGAGACCGTCGTCGCCTGTGGCGGCGACCTGATCGCGGCGCATGCGCAACTGCGCATGAACCCGGCCGCCCCGCCGCCCTCCCTGGCGACGATCTGCGACTGGATCGAGAAAAACGCCCACGACTTCCGCGCCGAGATCGAGGTTGCCCGGCGCCGCGCCCGGCGTTGCGAGCGCTGCCAGGCGATCGCCGCTGCCGAGCGCATGGCCCGCGCTATCCGCGGGCGCATCGCCCTCTGGCAGTTCGAACACGACAAACGCTTTTCCCGCAAGGGACAGGCGGAAGCGGACGCCCCCGGGCCGGATGGAAAGCCCTTGTCCAGGGCCGCGAAGATCAACGACGCCCTCATCAAACTGGTGACGAACCTTCGCCAGAGCGCAGGGTATCTCCTCTGCCTCAAGCACCCCAAGGAGGGCGACGCGGCGAAGGAGGCCGTGGACCGTTTCGTGCGCATGCTCATCGCCCATGCGACCCCCGAGCAGCGCGAGGCCATCGCCGCCGTGACGAAGAAACTCCTTTCGGAGGACGCAGCGTGATGAACCGGCGCGCATCCGAGATCAACGACCCCCGATACGGCGACGCCCTGCGGCACGGCCTGACGCTCATCGTCGAACTGACCGGCGGCGACGCGGAATCCCGCGCCCGCGGGGAACACGGGCGGAGCGACCTCCCCTTCTTCGAGGCGACCTATCTCCCCCACCACTTCTCCGCCCCCGGCGGCCGGTTCCACGAGGAGCTGGATGCGTTCCTCCGCCAGGCGGGCCACTGCGTCGTCGAGGCCCCGCGCGGCCACGGCAAATCCACCAAGATCACACTCAGCTTCCTGCTCCATGCCATCCTCTACAACGAGGCCCGCTTCGTCCTCCTCGTCTCGGAGACCTACGACCAAGCCAGCCGCTTCCTCCAGGACATCCGGCACGAGATAGAGTCAAACGATGAGATTATCGCCGACTTCGGGCGGCTGCGCACCTGCGCCTGGTCCAACCGTCGGCTTATCACCGCTGCGGACGTATGCCTCCAGGTCTTCGGCGAGGGGCAGAAGATTCGCGGGTCTAAGTTCCGCCAGTTCCGCCCCGACCTCATCGTCGTGGACGACCCCGAATCGCTCTCCACCACCCAGTCGGCGGCGGTGCGGCGGAAGCGGCGCGACTGGTTCCACAAGGAGGTCCTCGGCGCGCTCGACCCGGACGGCAAGGTGGTCCTCATCGGCACCGCCGTCCACCACGACGGCCTGCTGCGCCACGTCATGCGGCGGGGCGGATTCCGCGTCAAGCAATTCAAGGCCGTCATCGCCTGGCCGAGGCGCATGGACCTCTGGGCCGAGTGGGAGGGCGTGCTCCGCGAGAACGGGCGCGACGGGGCGGAGGCCTTCTTCCGCGATCGCGAGGCGGAGATGACCGAGGGCGCGGAGGTCCTCTGGCCGACGTACTGGGACCTCTATCGCCTCATGCGCCGCCGGTTCGAGATGGGCGTCGTCGCCTTCGCGGCGGAGTTCCAGAACGAGCCGATAGACCCGGAGGCCCGGCGCTTCAAGGAGGAGTGGATTCGCTATTACGAATCTTCGGAGACGGCCTTCCTGCCGCTCGCCGTCTTCATCGCCGTTGATCCGTCCCTGGGGGCGCGGGAGTTGGGCGATTTTTCGGCGATCGTCGTCGGCGGCCTGGCCCGGCCGGAGAGGCTCTACATCCTCGAATCGCTCATCCGGCGCATGTCGCCCGGCGACCTCATCGCCGCCATTTTCCGCCTGTGCCTCAAATGGAAGCCGATCAAGGTCGGCATCGAGAGCAACAACTTCCAGGTGCTTCTCGCCCAGCGCCTGCGCGAGCGCTCCGCCGAGTCGAGCGCCCTCATCCCTGTGCAGGAGATGGTGAACCACGCCGACAAGGTGCTCCGCATCTCCGCCATCGCCCCGCTGGTGGAGAACGGCGTCATCCGATTCCGCAAGGAGGACGGCCTCCTCGTCGAGCAACTCCTCCACTTCCCCAAGGGCGAGCACGACGACGGACCCGACGCGCTGGAGATGCTCGTCCGCCTCGCCCGCGGCGGGGGCCGACCCGAGGCCCATCCTGTCGGCGAGCGGCGCGTCGGCGCAACGCAATTTGACTTTTTGGATAGTCATCGAGAGACAAGAGAGGGATATTGATGGCAACGCTCAGCACACGCGACGCGAACAACCGGCCCATCCGGCCGGTCCTGACCGAGATCGCCCCGCCCGCGGCGACGGACCTCTATCGTCACTGGCTCGGCGACCTGAAGACCAACCCCGACCCCATCCTCCGCGAGAAGGCCGGCGCGAAGGGCATCGCCTTCTACGAGCACATGCTCCGCACCGACAGCAAACTGTTCAGCCTCGTCCAGACGCGGGCGAACGCGCTCCTGGGCCGCCCGCGGGAGATCGTCGCCGCCTCGGACGGGGACATGGATGGGTGGATCCGCGACTTCGTCCAGGATGTCATCGGCGGCATGGAGAATTTCGAGCAGGACCTCCGGGAGCTCTGCGACGCCATCCCCAAGGGTTTTGCCGTCAGCGAGATCATGTGGAAACTCGACGGCAAGGGGCGCGTCGTCGTTGACCGCCTCCTCTCGCGCGACCAGAAGTCCTTCGGCTTCCACCGCGACACGAACGAGCTGCTGCTCCGGACGGCCGACTGCCCTGCGGGGCGGCCTGTGCCGCCGCGGAAGTTCCTCGTCCATTCCTTCAACCCGAAGCACGAGAACCCGTACGGCTCGGCGGTGCTGAGTTATTGCTACTGGGCCTACTTCTTCAAGAAGCACAGCGTGAAGTGGTGGAGCATCTTCAACGAGAAGTTCGGCCAGCCCACGGTGATTGCCAAGTACCAGCGCGGCCTGCCCGCCGAGGACCAGGCGACGCTCCGCGACATCATCGAGCGGATCAAGGTCGAGACGGGCGTCACCCTGCCCGACGACATCGCCATTGATCTCCTCGAGGCCCACGCGGGCGGCGGCGCCCAGACGCACAAGGAGTTCATTGACCTCATGGACCGGTGGGAGGCGCAGGCCGTCCTCGGCGGCACGCTCACCAGCGACGCGGGCGAGCGCGGGGCGCGGTCGCTCGGCGAGGTGCACGAGGGCGTGCGGGCGGAGTACGTGCGGGGCGACGCCGAGTCGCTCATGGGCGTCGTCAATCATCAGTTGATCCGGTGGCTGGTGGATTGGAACTACGCCCGGCCCGGGCGGACGCGGCGCTATCCGCGGCTGGTCATTGACACGTCCCCGCCGGACGACCTGCGGCAGAGGGCGGAGGTCTATCGGATCGTGGTGAGGGAAATGGGCCTGCCGGTGGCGAAGCGGCATCTCTACGACGCCTTCAACATCCCCGCGCCGGCGGAAGGGGAAGAGCTGTTACGAAATGGTGAATGATGAATGTCGAATGATGAATGTTGAAGGAAGAGAAGAACGTCATTCCTGAGAAACTTGTGCAGTGCGACTGCGATGGCTGGCGACGGACAGACGATTCTTCTCTGGGGCCCTGCCCCAGACCCCGGGATTTACCGCATTGGGGCCGCCTCCGTGAGGCGTTGGAAGCTCGGCGACTTCCGCTGCGGTGGAGATGCCGGTGGCCACAAAGCGGAAAAATCCTGGGGGAGCGGGGGCAAAGCCCCCGATTGTTGGGGAGAGAAAAAAGACTTTCCCCGCGGGGCTTGGGAGAAACGAAATGGGAACTCACAGATTTGGGACAAAGTCAACGAGTTTGAGTGTGGCATACCGCGAAAGACGACGAACTGCTGAGAAATGATGAATGAAAAATCGGCAATCGAAAATCAGAGTAGTGGAAGTCGCCAGACTTCCGAGGATCGGCCGAGGACGCTCAAAGATCTGAACTCTGGCGAGTTCAGCTACGGCAAATCGAAAATAGAAACCGTGAGGAGGAGCCAGTGATGCCAGAGACAATCGAACGCGACGTGGAAATCAAGGAAACCAAGACGACGGTTGACGCAGAACAGGAGGACGCCAAGCAAGAGTGTCATTCCCGCGAAAGCGGGAATCCACGAGAAGCCGAAGAGCACGCTCAAACAAGTTTGAGCGTGGCACATGGGCGCGACGATGATGAGAACTCCGAGCTCGAAAACGAAGAGGAAGAGAAGACGACGGAGGAATATGTTCCCTGCGACGGGCCGGGCATCGAGATCTTCCGCGCGGGCGACTACCCCCAGGGGCGATTCAGCGAGGAAGACCTGGAGATCATCGCCGAGTCCTACGACCCGGCGCTCCACGAGGCGCCCATCACCCTCGACCACCAGAACGACGGCCCGGCCTACGGCTGGATCGGCGGGCTGAAGCGCATCGGCAGGAAGTTGGTCGCCATCCCGTCGCTCGTGACGGACAAGATGCGCGCCCTCCTGCGCGCGGGCGAGTATCGCAAGGTGAGCGCGGAGATATACACCAACTTCATGGGCCTGGGCAAGCCGTACCTCAAGGCGGTGTCGTTCCTCGGGGCGCGGGTGCCGGCGGTGAAGGGCCTGGCCCCGGCGAAGTTTCACGAGGACTTCGGCGAGTCGGTGCGCGTCGAGTTCGAGGAGCAGGCCGCGCTCACGGAGGAGCAGGTGGAGGCGATGCTGGCGCGCGCCCTTGCGCCAATGCGGGAGGAGAACGAGTCGCTGAAGCGTCGGGCCGCCGTCGCCGAGGCGCAGGTCGCCGCCCTGGAGGAGCGCGACCGCCGGCGCGAGGCCGCCGCCCGCAAGGGCCGCATCGCCTCCTTCTGCGAGGACCTCAAGGAACAGGGCAAACTGCTCCCCGCGTGGGAGGAGATGGGCCTGCGCGAGTTCCTCGAGACGCTGTCCGACGGGACCGCCGAGAAGGTGGTCGTCTTCGAGGAGGATGGGGGGCAGGCGAGCGTGTCGCAGCTTTCGTTCATGGAGAAGTTCCTGAGCGACCTGCCGCAGGTGATCGAGTACGGCGAGGTGGCCCGCGCGACGGCGATGGCCCCGGCGCGGGTGATGTTCCGGGCCGACGACGCGGACAACGTCGTCAACGAGGACCTGCGCGACCTGGCGGTGACGATCTTCGACGAGGAGAACGCGAAGGGCAGCCGCACGACGTTCAGCGAGGCCCTGCGGCTGGCGCGGGGGCGGATGGCGGAATGAGACAAGTCGAAAGGTCAAAGGGTCGAAGAGTCGAAGAGGCAAGAAATGATTCCTGCTCTTTGACCTTTAGACCCTTAGACTTTTCGACCCTCTCGATTCCACAACGCGAAACGGATCGTAGAACGAGCGTTTGAACAGGCAATGTTTGGCAAAGGAGGAAATGAGAGATGAGTCAAGCGTATGAGAAGGAATGTTTGGACCTGACGTTCCCCGCGGCGGGTACGTGCACGAAGTACGGCCCGGTGAAGCTGGGCGCGACCGGCGTGCAGGACTGCGGCGCGGGCGAGGAGGCCATCGGCGTCGCGCAGAACGGGACCACGACGACCGGCCGGTCGGTGCGGGTCCGGGTGCTGGGCGTGTCGAAGGTGACGGCGTCGGCGGCGATCAGCGCGGGCGCGAAGATCCAGGCCGCCGGGTCGGGCAAGGTGGTCACGGCCACGGCCCTGGACGGGACGTGGAGCGGCGCGGCGGTGAATCCGTGCGGGAAGCTCCTGTCCACCGCGGCGGGCGCGGACGACGATGTCGTCGAGGCGTTCGTGTTTCCGTACTACTTCGGAACCTAACTCCAAGTAGCGGAAGTCGCCAGACTTCCGACGATCGGCTGAGGACGTCCGAAGAGCTGAACTCTGGCGAGTTCAGCTACGGGCCAAGTAGCGAATGGCGCGAGACATCCATCGTCCGAAAACACGCTCAAACAATTCCGCGCGGACGCGGGATGAGCGTGGCACAAAGCCGCAGGCTGAAGCCTGCGGCTACAAGACCAACGCATGATAACAAGGAAACGATAAGGAGAAAGAACAATGCCTGAAGCAACAGATGTGCATGTGGACGCCGCATTGAGCGAGTTCGCCATGCGGTACGCAAACCCCGACACGGGCCTCGTGGCCGAGAGCGTCGCGCCGCGCGTGCCCGTCGTCAAGCAGAACGACAAGTACTATGAATGGGACAAGAACAACATCCGCCTCGTGGAGACGCTCCGCCACGAGAAGGACAGCCCGCGGTCGCTCGACTTCACCCTGTCGAGCACGAGTTACTTCTGCGAGGACCACGAGCTGGTGCACTACATCTCCGACGAGGAGCGCGGCAACGCCGACCCGGCCGTGGATCCCGAGCAGGACGCCGTGCAGTTCCTGCTCGATGTGATCGCGCTGGACCGGGAGAACCGCGTCGCGAGCCTCGTGACGAGCACCTCGAACATCACCAACAACACCACCCTCAGCGGCACGGACCAGTGGAGCGACTACGACGCCTCCGACCCCTTCGGCGACATCAAGACGGCGAAGCTGTCGGTTCTGGAGAACTGCCTCCGCCAGGCGAACGTGCTCATCATCCCGAGCGAGGTGGCCCAGACCCTGGCCCACCACCCGGACTACCTGGAGCGCTACAAGTATGTCAAGGAGATGGTGACGCCCTCGGGCCTGGCCGACCACGTCGCCGGCCTGCGGGTGATCGAGGCGTGCGCCTACCGGAACACGGCGCAGGAGGGGCAGAGCGATGCGCTCGGTTCGATCTGGGGCGTGGACGTGCTCATCGGCCACATCCCGACGGTGAAGCCGAGCAAGAAGACGCCGTGCGGCCTGGTCACCTTTGAGTGGCAGCCGCGCCAGGTGCGGAAGTGGCGCGAGGAGGGGCGGAAGTGCGACGCCGTCGCCGTGTCGGACGGATACACCGACATCAAGCTGACGGGCGACGTGTTCTTCTACCTCATCAAGGCCGCGATCGCGACGTCGTAAGCGGCGCGGGACGGACCGGGGACATGTTGCGGAAGCCCCGCCGTCTTCGGCGAGGATCGCAACGTGTCCCCGGAAGCCAGACAGCGACCTCCCGGAGGTCCCGGACCTCCGGGAGGTCATCCCACAGAAGGAGAATCGGAATGGCCTATTGCGTGAAAGCGGACTTGGACGCCCGCGCCCACCCGGACAACATCACCCGGTGGGCGGACGACGACAACGACGGATCCTTGAGCGCCGGCGAGCTGGCGATCATTGACGAGATGATCGCTCGCGCGGAGGACGTGATTGACGTGAGGCTGAGCGCGCGTTACGGCGCGCCCTTCTCGTCCACGCCCGGCATCGTCAAGCGCATCTGCGTGGACTTGGCGGTGTATTACCTCGCCACGCGGCGGGGCTTCGCGGCGGAGGGCGGCGGCGAGGCGGGGCTGTGGCGGCGCAACCACGATGAGGCGACGGGCCTCCTCGACGCCCTGGCCGCCGGGCGGCTGAGCATCCCCGGCGTCGCGCCGGCGACCTCCATCCACTCGACGGAGAAGGACGTGCAGGCGGCGCTGACCTACACCAAGCAGGACGAATCCGGCGAGGAGATCGAGACGGAGCTGGACAATACGCTCGACGAATACCTGTAGCCGCAGGCTTCAGCCTGCGGAATTCCGCACCCATGAAGGGTGCGGCTACAAAAGAATGGTGGCGCAAGCCACGTGGCACAGGAATGTCATTCTGAGCGAAGCGGAGAATCTCGACCTCTCGCAGGATTGAGATCCTTCGCTGCGCTCAGGATGACCGTATGGAACTCGAAGGAGAGACCCAATGCCCGCAACCGCAACGCTCTTCAGCCAGGTCTATGAGACGATCTGGTCGGTCCTGGACGGCGACAGCGGCCTGTCCGCGTTCATGGGCCACGGCAAAAAATTCAAATTTGCGAATCTTTCCGACACGGCCACGGCCCTGCGGCCGAGCGACTGCCCGGCGCTGATCCTGCGGCCGGCCAAGGTGGCCTTCGCCCTGCCGAACGTGAAGGAGCAGCGCTTCCCCTTCACGGTGGAGTTCCAGTTGGCCGTGACGGACGTGGACTGGGCGTTCATCTGGGAGTTCATCGCCCGCGTGTATGGCGCGCTGATGGGTCCGCTCTACGGCAACCTGGGCCTGAGCTACGTGCGGATGTGGGAGTTCTCCGACGCCGTGGTGGAGGCGGGGGCGCTGGGCAGGAAGGGCGCGGAGTGGGCGGCGTGGATTTGTAGTTTTTCCCTGACGGTCCTCATCCACCGCGACGCGCGGAACGACGGGCTGCTCGGTGTGGACTAATCGCAGGGGTGATAGGTGGTAGGGAACCACAGATGAACGCAGATGGACACAGAGGTCAGAGGTCAGAGAGCAGAGATCAGAATCCGTGTTTATCTGTGTTCATCTGTGGTTTCAATTCTCTCGATTCTAACGCAATGAAATCGGCAATCGCCAATCGGCAATCGAAAATGGGATCAGGGTTTCTTCTCGCCCTCGGGCTGGGCCTTGCCCTTGCCCTGCTCTTCGGGCGGCGGGTAGATCACCTTGCCATTCCGCGTGACGCTCACAAGTTTGCAGTCATAGAATTCGAGGTCTCCCAAACAGATCTCTCGAAGAAGGCCAACCACTGTTACGCTATCTTCTCTTCGCAATTTTCCAAGCCACTCGCGAGCGTGATTCCCAAAATAGGCGCTGCAATCGGCAACGGGCCGTTGGTTGACATCCAAGCAGTAAACGCTCAAACAAAGTGGCCAGATCGGCCCGCCCGATTCCGTCACGTTGCACACGCGACCGGACCACTTAATAGGACGGTCCTTGTACTTTCTGGCCACCTGTGCAACCACCATCGTGGGCGCGCCAGCCCTCCCAAAGAGGATTTTCCGATCCTCAACAGGCAGATCAACGATCTCATGCGGATCGTAATGGGGCGGAGCGGAGCAAGATGCAAGCAGAAGAAGATTGAGGGAAAGTACGATGTATCGCTGCATGTTGAGCCTCCACCTTGATTGCGAGCAGCCATCTTTACACGCAGAAAATAGCATGGAAAGAAACCCTTGTCAAGAGCCAGGAGAAGAACAATGCCAGACAATGATGCAGTCGGTAACGCGCTGAGGGATTTGGGGCAGATCATCAAGGACCTCCAGAATCTCGGGGAAAAACTGTCTGAGGGAGCGGCCAAGGCGCTTGAAGATGCCGCGAAAAATGCCGCCAGAGCAATAGAAAAACTGGGAGAAGCGATTGACGACCTGCTCAAAGCCCCCGGTCGTTTTGCAGACATTGTCAGGAAGATTGAGGAAAAGGACTTGGTTGGACGCGCCAACCGTCTCCTCGACCAGGCTCAAACGATCTTGAATGAATCGGAGTCGTCCATCCGCGAACTCGACGTCACCGTGCAGACGCTCAAGCGTTTCCCCGACGAACTCAAGAAAGACCTGGAGGAGCGAAGGAAGATGTTGGGCGCCCTCGGCAGCGAGATCAAGAACCGGGCCGTGCGGGGGTTCCGCAGACTAATGGAATGACACCGTTGACAAAGACCATTTGCAACCAACAACCAGGAGAAACATACGCCGCAAACAGCGGCATGTCCAAAACAAGAGGAGAATAGACAATGGCTATCGAGAACATTCATACGGGACACAAGCACCACGTCCGCTTCAGCCAGAGCCCGGAAGCAACCTATGGCGTCAAGCCCGTCGGCACGAACTGGGTCAATCTGCCCGTCCTAAAGTTCGGCCTCGGCATGACTCCGCATCACTTTGAGCCGCAAGACAACGCCTCCGGCCGGCAGTCGCCCCGCGCCGTCCTAAACCGCAAGGAGGTCAAGGGCGATCTCTCCTGCCTCCTCTACCCGGCCATGGTCGAGGAGTTCTTCGAGTGGGCCCTCGACCGCGACGCGAACGGCGACCTCTACAGCCGCACGGTCCAGACCCGCAACCCCATCGAGCAGCGCCAATACGCCGGCGCCATGGTGGACGCGATGACCATCAAGGGCGAGGAGAAGGGCGAGGTCTCCGTCGCGCTCGGCCTCATCGCCAAAACCGCCGAGGAAACAAGCGACTTCTCCGCCGACCCCACCTACGCCGCCGACGCGGCCTTCAAGTTCCAGGACGCCGTCGTCCAACTGCCCGACGGGACGGAGCTGACCACGGCGGAGAACTTCGAGATCAAGGTGAACAACAACCTCCAGGTCGGCCCCTACTACGGCGACAGCCAACTCATCGCCTTCTGCAAGGGCGCGCGCCAGGAGGTGACGGGCAGCGTGAGCATCCCCTTCGACGCGGACGCATACGTCGAGCTGATGCGCGCAGGGACGACGAGCAGCCTTGAGATCGTGCTGACGCATCCGACGCAGACGACCGACGGCGAGGTCACTATCGCCGTCGCTCGTCTGCGCCTGACGAGCGTGCCGATCCAGCGGCCCGTCGCCAAGACGGTGATGCAGGAGATCAACTTCAAGGCGGAGTTGCCCGACAGCGGGGAGCAGATCGAGATCACAGTCGCGGATAAGACATGAGGAAGTCGAAGGGTCGAAGGGTCAAAGAGTCAAAGAGTGGAAGGCAGGATGGATGGAAGGATGGATGGAAGGATGGATGGAAGGATGGATGGAAGGATGGATGGAAGGATGGAAGGATGGAAGGATGGAAGAAGAGGATGATTCCTGCTCTTCGACCTTTCGACTCTTTGACTCTTGAACCCTCTTGCCCTTTGCGCCTTTGCGTGAGGTCAGAACGAACGGGATGACGAGAGAATGAAATCGGCAATCGGAAATCAGCAATCGAAAATGCGCGTCTACGGTGTTGGGGATTCGAGTCCGAGGGCCTTCCGCGCCAGGGCGCGAAACGTCTCCGCCGTGCGCAATGCCTGCTCGGCGTCGTTCCGGTCGGCGGCAAGGCCGGGGTATCGCACCTCCACCGCCAGGTCGGTCAGACGGTCCAAAGCCTCGCGCAGCGTGATCCAGGACGGCTCAAGAGGGAGAACAAGATCGAGGAGTGCGCTCAAGTCGTGCGTCTTTGGAAAGGGTTCGCCCGCTTCCACCAGACGGGCCTTGAGGTATTTTTCGGCGCACTGTTGGGCATGGAAACAGGCCGCGTCGTGGTTGGGATTCTCCGGGGACTTGAACTCTCGACGAGCGGTGGCCCAGTCGCCCTCCGCCTTCGTCACCCACTCAGCCGTGTGGGGCTTCATAGAGCACCTTCCCGTGTTCGGTGATCTCCCGGAAAAACACGTCGCCGATCTCCAACCGTTCCCGCAGCTCCTGGGGCGAGCGGACGAGGAGGTCCAGAGGAAAACGAGGACGAACACGGCTTCGTATCGCAGCGGCCGCTTCCCAGCACTTCCCCTCGTGGGGCAGGACCACGAGGAAGTCGACGTCGGAATCTGCTGTGGAGGCGCTCCGGGCGCGAGAGCCGAAAAGGATAATGCGCTGGGGGTGGAACTCCTCCGCGATCCGGTGAGCGAGCTGCTCTATATCGGCCATGGCAACCATATCGCTTTCTCCTCTGGAGAAGAAAAGTGTAAACCGATCATACCGCATCCGCACGGAATTGGCAAGGGTCTATTTCCATGTCCTCCGCGGCCTCGGCCTGGGTCCATAACCGTGAAATGAAAGGCGAACCGTGTCCAAAAGATGACGGCCAGATCCTTCGACCACAGGAGAACGAATGATGCAGGACGAGCAGAAAACGAGAGCCCCGATTCGCAATAACGAAACCCCGATGGACGGCGCGGCGCAGGCGCAGATCAACGCCCTGGTGAACAGGCTGGCGGCGCTGACGGCGAAGGTCGAGCAGGCCGCCGCGCGGCTCGCGGCGCTCGAAAGGGCGGTGGACGGCATGAAAGGAAAGGTGGGCTGATGGCGCACGGCGCAAACGACAACGGCTACTTCGACGACGGGACCAAGATCGGCTTCGACGGCACGGCGCATCTGTCCCTGCGCCACGCCAACGAGCCGTTGGTTCATGCCGCATGGAACCGAACATCCGTCGCCGTCTATCAACACGGCGGCAACCTGAACACGATCGTCGTCCGCGGCGCGGCGCTGCGCCACAACCAGGGCGACGGGGAGTGGTATCTCTACCAGAAGCTCCTTGATCTCTCGGCGTCGGGCCTGGGCGACCTCTACATCGGCGGGCCGACCTGGATCAAGTACCCCGACTGCCTCTGGGTGTCCGGCGAAGGCAAGGTGACATGCGGCGCGGCGGACGGCTCGACCGCGGCCTATGTCGAATACACGCACGAATTCATCCAGTCTGCCGGCGAGAAGACCGAGGACCTGGAGCGCTTCCTGACGGGGGCGACCATGACGATGGATCTCTCCACGTGGTCGGGGGGGATGCCTGTGTTCTACACCCAGTACAGCCAAGACCCGGAAGCGTTGGAAGGATGGAAGGATGGGATGCCGTTCAGCCCCATCGCCGTGCAACTGCCCGCCTTCGTCCTCCCCTCCGAGCCGGCGGAATACCCGGGCCGGACGAACGCACGGACCTACACCTTCGGCGGCGCGGCCCTGGGCCTGGCCTCGGGCGAGGGACTGGCGATCCGATGCTCACGCGAGCCGCAGATACAGAAACTCGGCCGATGCTACGGGGCGCGCATCAAGGACCGGGCCCAGAGGCGATCCATGCGGATCGAGGTCCCCGTCTGCCTCGATGTGCACACCTACCCGACGCGGTGGCAGTTCGAGGAGTGGCTGCACGAGCAGTCGAACAACTGGGGCGACGCGCCGGCCGACCTCGCCGGCAACGGGAACACGTTCACGAATTGCCACACGCGCGGGTGCGATCTTGCAGGCGGCAGACAGTGGGACCATCTGCGTCCCGATGCAATTCGATTCACATTTGAAAAGGAGTTGATTGGATGATGCACCAGATCAGATGTGAGTCCATTCAGCAGGACGGCGAGCGACGAGCATCGTCAGGATTTGTGGACGAACTTGGTTTTGGCTTCCGCCACCAATTTTCCCAGGTAGCCGACGTACAGTCTACACATTTCACTTGCAGGCTTTTCCTGGATGCTCTCACCCAGATGCAACAGGGGTGGGTTCCTAAAATAGAACTCGCACTTGAAGATGGGGGTTGGTACTTCGAAGTACACTTTGGATTCGGTACCGTCAGGGTTCCGCACTATCCAGCCGCTACCCCCCTTGTCGTCGCCGACAAAGGTTTGCACTGCATTCTGTGGCTTCGGTCGAAACTCCATCTTTTCGGTTCCGTCTGGCAGGCGCACACGATACCGTACACCTTTATCATCGATAGAAAAGGAACTACCGATAGGTCCACCGATTTTCACGGTCATAGTACGACGCTCTATGTGATCATCCCCTTTCTTCAGAGTCTCCGATCGCAGCTGGTAAAAGAAGCGAAGGAGTGCGTCGGCTCGCATCTCTGCCTCATACGGTTTATACCACTCGTTGAATCCTGCCTCCGACGACCGGAGATTTTGAAGTATGTTTGTTATGGATCTTCCCTCAACTGCAATTCGGCTGATCAAATCTCTGTGTTGCCCAGCCGGAGGGTTTTCGAGAGCGAGAACAAGTTGTCTCAAAGAGGATATTCGGTTTTCCAGCTTCTTGAGTACCTCTGCGGTTGCTTTTCCCGACATGGCATTTCCCCTGTCCTATATGGGGTTCCACTTGCCTCCCACGTTCGCCACAAGTCCCCAAAAGCACACTGGCGTATCGTTTGCACCTTCGCACCCCCGTGCGAACCGGGAATTGCATCTTATCAAAACAATAGTGGTACGTCAAATCTTCACTATTTCGGCATAAGAGCAGATTACTGACCGGAAAGGATAAGACAAATGGCATCCTACGTAAGTACACAATCCGGCAACTTCAGCGATCCCAACACCTGGGGCGGGGCGGGATACCCCCACCTGGCAGGGGATACGTTCACCGTCTCAGTCGGACACACCGTCACGGTCGACATCAGCCTGGCGGGGATCAACCTCGGGGCCTCGACGGTGAACGGCACCCTCCAATGGGCAACCGGCGCGAACACCGCCCTGCAACACAACGGCACGATCACCGGTAACAACGGCGCCATCGTCGGCCAGGCCGCGGCCGTCGGCGCGGGATATACCGCTCAGCTGATCTGGGGCGGCGCGGACGGCGGCAAGCTCCTCTGGATCAAGGACGGCTGCCAGTTTCTCCCCCTCGGCCACTACGATTGGAACATGCAGTCCGAGGCGTGGGCCTCCTGCTACACTACCCTCCAGGCCCAGGCCGCCTCCGGCCAGCCGGACATCTCCGTCCCCGCCGCCTTCGCCAACGCGCTCCAGGCATCCGGCGACGTGCTCCTCATCCAGGGCACGACCGGCTACACCCAGTCCGAGATCGTCACCGTCCTCAGCAAGAGCGGCGGCACGATCACCCTCACCGGCAACCTGGCCAACACCCACGCATCCGGGGCCTATGTCTGCCTCCTCTCCCGAAACTTCATCGTCAAGGGGTCGAGCGCGTCGAACCGATTCGTCATCGACAACGACAACACCGTCGCCGGGAACTGCGACTGCAAGCTGACCTTCTTCGAGAATGTCTACGAGCTTCAGGGGTCCACGACGGTGCAGACGTGGGACTTTGACTTCTGCGCCTTCAAGTGCCGATACGGCCTGACCACGCTCGCCGCGAAGGCGACGAATACCATCTTCGCCGGCGAGAACACGTCGGCCCGCCTCATCAACAACGGCTATAACCTGACCCTGCAACACGTCGTCTTCGGGCACGGCACCTATGGCATATTCAACTACTGGGCGGGGCGATGCGAGGACCTTACGTTCTTCGGCCTGACCTACGGCCTGGCCGCTCTCGATACGATTACCCTGAGCGGCGCGGAGTTCCTGAACAACTACTACGCCGTCTATCTCGTCGCATACAACGAGATCACGGACGGGACGTTCTCCGGCAACACGATTGACGTGTATGTCCAGGGGGGGCAGTTGGTTGCTCGGTATTGCGACCTGGCCGTCGTCTCCCTCACCTCGACGCGGGGGTTCACGACATGGGTCTGCTCGCAGGATCATGGCCGGGTACTCGGGGCGGCGAAGACGTGGATCGGGCAGGTGGGGACCATCGAGCGGCAGAACTCTGTGGCGCGGTCGGGGTATGCGGCGGAGGTCACGACGGGTCCGCAGTGCTCCTCGGACGAACCCCTTGAGATACCGTTCGACATCCCCTGCACGCACGGGGATGTCATCACGGCCTCCATCTACGTCCGGGTGAACTCCACCTACGGCACGGATCACGACCCGACGCTCGTCCTCGATCCCGACGGCATCTACGGGTGCGCCGACACGAGCACGGAGGACGTGACGGCGGCGGACACCTGGACCCAGTTGACCGTGACGGGGACGGCGAATCTCGGCGGGGCGGGGGTGAAGGGGGTCGTGAACTGCGTCCTGCGCATCCCCTACTACGTGGCGGGCGGCAAGGTGTATGTGGATGACTTCGAGGTGACAATCGCATGACCCCACCCAAGCAACACTGTGACGATCACGTTGAACTCTGCGAGGGCCTTGCCCGGATCGAGGCGAAGTTGGACAGCCTGATCGAATCCAACGGGCGGCAGTGGGACCGGATCGAGAACCTCAAGACCCGCGCCGACTTCCGCGACGGCGCCGACCAGGGCACGCGCAAGGCGGCGGCGGTGATCGCCAGCGTCATCAGCCTCGTCATCGGGGGCCTCGGGGTTATCCTGCGGTGGATTTGGAAGAACTAACCAGACCTCCCGGAGGTCGGAACCTCCGGGAGGTCAAGACTGCTCCTGAGTTGGATATGGAGGAAGTGACGTGGCAACGGTACAGGTTGACATCGGCGGCGTGACCCGCACAAGCACAACACTGGTGGAACTGGTCCAGTCCGCGCCCGGCGCATGGGAGGCCCGCCTGCGCGAGGACGTGCGGCACGATGCAAGCCCGTCCTACCTGACCAACAACAACCTCGTCGAAGTTTACCTCGACGGAACGAAGCGCTTCCACGGCTGGCTGCGCGTCAACGATCCGCAGGGGATCGGACGCGAGGGGGTGGTTTACACCGCCTATGACATCAAGTGGCGCCTGCTCAACGAAGTCTATGCCAAAATCAACGGGAGCGCGAGATACCTCTACAACGAGGAAGGCGCGCGCGACCCCGAGGCCCCCGACTACGGGTTCGACAACTACTGGACCGTGGGCCAGGTCATCATTGACATCCTTGAGCACGCGCTCGGCCTGCCCGAAGGCGGATCGGACATTCCCGTGCACCACGACTCGAATGGCGCGGACGTGACAAACACCTACCTCGACTCGTCGTGGATCGCCGGCTACGACGCCGAGATGATCCTCACGCTCACGGAATCCCTCGACGAGTTTGAACTGAACTGCACGCGCTTCGGCGAGGCCCTCGACATACTGCTCCAGTGGCAGGGCGACTGCTTCTGGTACATTGACCCGTCCACCCGCGCCCTGGCGATCCGCAAACTGAGCGCCTCGACGGCGGTGGATATCAACGCCGGGGAGGTGAACCACTTCGTGGATGAATCCGGCAAGAGCTACGACTTGGTGGACGACGCCCTCAGCCTGGACCTGAGCGAGAGCTACACGAAGATCATTCTCCAGGGCCGGGACCAGACCGTGGAGGTCCGCCCCGCCGGGCTGAACCTGATCCATTCCAACTGGCCGTCCGGCGCGGCGGATGACGCCCTGATGGAGAAGGCGTGGAACGCCTCCCTGGAGGGATCGTGGAACCAGGCCGATTACGACGCGGGGAACTACGTCGGCACGGACTACGAGTGGGTCTGGCGGCTCTACCGCGCGCGCAGCCAGCAGAACCGCACGTGGCGATACGGCCTGATGGTGGAATACGGTTCCCCCCTCGGCTACACGGGGCGGATGTTCTACCACGACGGGTCGAACCTCTACCGATGCACGACCGGCACGACGGGGACCTACGCCATCTACGCCAGTTCCGGGCAGATTTGTTTTCTCAATCCCCTGCCCGTCGCGTATCGCGGTTACAGCTTCTACTTCTGGGGGCGGGTCGAGCGGCCATTCCAGGTCGCCGTCGGCCCGTCGGGATCGGCCTACACCAACTATGGTCTGGTATCGGAACTGGCCATGTATAACGAGGGGTGGGAGACGGAGTCTTCCGCGTGGCCGACCTACGGCGACTACGACCTCGGCCTCACCGTGCGCGACGACACGGCGAAGATGACGAGCCTGGCGAACAAACTCGTCGCCTGCTACGGCAAGGAGCGCATGTCCGTCGAGGTCGTGGTGGACAGCGTTGACTTCGACCGATACAACCTGACGAAGAAACTGAACTTTGCGAACCTGACCGGCGCCAAGTGGAGCGGCGTCAACCTCCAGGTCTTCCACATCATCGTGGGCCCGGAGCGCGACACGATGCGCCTGTCGGCGGCGAATCGGATTGACGGCGTGACGATCAACGGGACGCACATACATCGCCTGTGGGAACTGAACGTCCGCCGCGCCCAGCAGGAACGGCAGCGTCAACGGATGATTGACCTTTTGCGGCGGCGAACCGCCGTCAAGGGCACGCTGCCGCCGGTGTAAGGAAAGGAGTCAACCTCCCGGAGGTTCCGACCTCCGGGAGGTTGTGGTGAAGAAAGCGAGAAACAATGATCTCGATTCTCTATGACGAACACGGCGAGGTCTGCCACGTGCAGCATCTGAACCCGATGCACGACCCGGCGCAGATTCCCCTGCCTTTATCCGAGATCGCCCCCGACCTGGACCTGCGCGGCGTCCGGGAGGTGCAGGTGGACCCCGACGCCCGCCCCGGCTCCCACGCCGTGGTCTGCGACGGGCGCAGCATCCGCGTCGTCCCCAAGGACCATCCCGGCGGCGACCCCCTGTCGCTCCGCGAGCTGGCCCTCCGCGCACACCACGACCGGCGGCGGGAGGGAGTCGCCGCGCTCATCGGCGTCGAGCGCATGGGCGACGTGGCCGGCGAGATGCGCCGCGCCGTCTCCTGGCGCATCTGCCGCGGCAAGACAGCCGAGGATTTCATCCTCTGGAAAGGATCGCAGCCGGTGGAAAAGCCGCGCATCTCCGTCGTGATCCCCGTGTGGAACATGGAGGCGTACATAGACCGGACGATCCGGTCCGTCCTGGCGCAGCAGGTGGCCGGAGGGCTGGAGCTGATCCTTGTGGACAACGGCTCGGAGGACAAGGGCCGCGACGCCATGACCGCCCACGCCATGGCCGACCCCCGCGTGACCATCGTGCGCTTGGAGCACAACCTCGGCCAGGCCGCGGCGCGCAACCTCGGCATTGATCTGGCGCGGGGGGAATTTATCGCCCCCTTCGACGCGGACGATGTGTATGTCGAAGGGGGACTTCAGGCGATGGCCGATCACTTCGACGACGAGACGGACGTGGTGCACGCGCACCTGCTGCGATTCGACGACCGGCTCGAGCAGTGCCTCGGCCCGGCCCCGTGGCTGGAGCGGGATGTGACGGCGGACATCGTCAACCGGCGGTGCGCGGCGCTGCCGAGCCAGTGCCTTATCCGGCGGGCGGCGTTCGCCGAGCGGGGGGCGTGGTACGCCGAGTGGTGCCGGTGGTGCGAGGACGTGGAGTGGCTGCTGCACGCCTACTTCAAGTGCGGCCTGGCCTTTCGGCGGCTGCGGCAGGTGGCGCTCCACCGCCGCACCCATCCGGGCGAGGACAGTTACGGGCAGAAGGTCACCGAGCATCACATCCGATGGACCACGGCGATTCGGCGGATGTATGGAGCCTACAGATAAAGTCAGACCTCCCGGAGGTTCCGACCTCCGGGAGGTCGGGGACGCGAAAGGAGCACACAGATGACCGCAGGGCCACAGATCAACACGGAAAAACACGGAAAGGATAAAGAGAATATCTGTGTCAATCCGTGTTCATCCGTGGCTTTCGTTGATCTGATCATGGCCACGTTCGGTGCGCGTGAGGCCGTCGAGCGCTGCCTCACGTCCCTCTTCGCTGTGGACGCCGGGCATCCGTTCCGCCTGACGATCTACGACAACGTGGAATCCGAGAAGGACGGCACGCGGGATTTCCTCAAGGCGTTCGAGGCCCCCGGCGATTTCAACGTCATCTACGCCGCCGACAACATGGGCCACGGTCACTGTCTGGACTATCTCGTCAAACACACGGCAGAGCCACGGATGAACACGGATGAACACGGAAAGGATAAGGAAATTATCTGTGTCAATCCGTGTCTATCCGTGGCTTCTTCTATCCTCGTCGCCCTCGACTCCGATCTGGTCTTCACTCCCGCGGCCGCCGGTTGGCTCCGCGCTATCGTGGAGGCGATGCAGGAGCCGGTCGCAATCTGCGGCAACATCGCCCCCGCCATGCCCGCCGGGTCGTTCCGGGGCGTGTGGCTCACCCGCGTCCGGCCCATGATCCTCGCCGTCGAGCGCGCCTTCCTCATGCGATGGGGTCTCAGCTTCGCGCCCTGCCGGTGGAAGGCGACCCATATCCCCTGCCGATCCCCTCGGCGCGGCAAGGGCGAGGACTATCACAACGAGGCGTGGGGCGTCATGCCCTCATGGTTCCTGCGCAACCTCCCGGAGGTTTCGGACCTCCGGGAGGTTTCATCTGGCCGGGCCGATCAGCCCTTCGACATTCGCGGCGACGTCGGCTGGCAGTTCTATCATGTCCTCGGCCATTGCGGCGTCGAGCGCATCGCCCCCCTGCCGCCCATCGTCGATCAACATGTCCAGCACGTGGGGCATTCGTCAATACTTCCATTGGTTGAACGAAGGAGGAACCTGATGAGAGAGGTAACGATCATCCGCAAGGGCGATCCCACACCCATTCGCGGCGAGGTCGGGTCGTTGAAAATCTTCGAGCGGAAGGCCGACGGCATCATGGTCATGCGCGCCCGGATCGGCGACGACATGACGGTTCACCCGCAGCTTTTCATCCCCTGGGCGAACGTTGATTACATCGCCCCCGGCGCGGCCGTCTCCGGGCCGCAGAGGAAGGCGCGGGTCGGCTCGGAGTGCGGCCAGGTCAACGCGCTCGATCACGGCGCAGACACGCCCGTCGCGGAGGTCCCCGCCAAGTGACCGATCTTCCAGATGGCTACTACTCCGACGCCGAGCTTGCCTGGCTGACCGACGCCGTGCGCCGCCGCGCCCCCCGAACCCTCGTCGAGATCGGTACGTGCATGGGGCGCTCCGCCCTCGCCATCGCCTGCGCCATGCGCCCCACGGCGCATCTCTGGTGCATTGACATCTGGCCGGACGAACGCGCGCTCCGCACGTTCCGGTATGCCGTCGAGCAGGCGGGATTGGCCGACCGGATCACGGCCGTCCGGCAGCCGTCGGGTGAGGCGGCGCGGGCGTGGCGATCCGATTGCGGATTGCGGAATGCGGATTGCGGAATGGACAGCAAGAGCCACGGATCAACACGGATGAAGCACGGAGATTCCGAGTCTGAATCTTCTGTGTTCAATCCGTGTTCAATCCGTGGCCAGGAAATCGACCTGGTCCACCTCGACGGCGACCACCGTTCGCTGGCCGTCTATCTCGACATCCGGGAATGGCTGCCGAGCCTCGCGCCCGACGGCATCTTTCTCGGGCATGATTGGAATCTCGACTCGGTCCGGTTCGGCGTCATGCAGGCGAAGGCGGACGGCCTGCTGGGCGAGATCGGGGTCAGCGCGGCGAAGCGCAACGGCCTCCCCGCTTGCTGGTGGGGACTGCCGGCGACCCCGGGGACATGCGCCGGAAGTCCCGACGCTTCGTCGGGAAGCGGTGCATGTGGGGTTGTTGAAAAACCCTGTTCTTGTAGCCGCAGGCTTCAGCCTGCGGGGCCGTGATGCGTCAAACCGCACCCGTAAAGGGTGCGGCTACAGTCGGTGTTCGCCTCGCGGGGGTTTTTCAACA
>JBFMAD010000061.1:0-42808 GCA_040755855.1 Planctomycetota bacterium
GCGGGTAGCTGTCCTCTGCAACGCGAAGTGCCTCTTGTGCCAACGCCAGAGCACTCTTCGTGGTCTTCATGGAGACGGTAGTTTAACATCTTTTACCCAAAAGTGCAAAGTCTTTTATACAGAGCAGCGGAGACGCTCATTGGATACCTGCGGCTTGATCGGCTCCAGGCCCAGATCGGGGAGCGGCTCGCCCGCGATATACGCCGCAAAGGCCTTGTGGTGATAGTGCTGCCCGAACTTGGCGACCTGGGTGGACACCCACTCGGTCCCCGCCCCGCAGAAACCAAGCATGAAGCTCGCCCAGATCTGGTTGTGCAGATGGATCATCTCGCCGTTCGGTCCCAGGTATTGATCCGAGGACTTCCCCAGCGCGGGACCGATCTCGCACAGCCCGCCCTCCGAGCTGAATACGGCCATCCGCATCTCCCGAAACGGCGCAATCTGCGACTCCACATACGCCGCAATGTCCACGCCGATCCCGTTGGGGATGTCGCGCGCGGGCACATACCATCCGCCCAGGTCCACCATGTCGCTGCCCTTGCCGATGGATTCCTTCCCCTCCCCGATGATGGTAATGTGCCGATAGAGGTCGGCGTCCCGGAACTCCGTCACCATCTCCTGTATCCACGTGAACATCAACGGCTCCGGCCTGCGGAACGAGACCTCGTCGCCGAAGCCATACAGCAGGAAGTTCGGACTGTGCGCGTAGCGGGACGCTATCTGGCGCACCAGGTTGCGGCTCATCGCGCGCGCCGTGGCGTTGGTATAGACCATCTCAACGGAGTCGCACGGCCCGCCGTTCGCCTGATCGAACGCCTTGTCGGCGAAGGGACCCCGGCGCATCTCGTCGTCGAAGAACTGGAGGTAGAGGCCGTGCTTCTCGGCGGATTTCAGAATCCAGTCCATCCGCCACAGGGCGAACTGCGAATACACGAGCGGCTGCGTGCGCACCTCGCCCCACTGGAAGGTGGGGAAGAAGGCGTAGTTCTCCGAGTTCTGCTGCTGAAGCTCGAACTGCTTGTCGATCTCGGCCAGCGACTGCGGCAACCACCCGGACACGCCGAGGATGAAGAACTGGCTGCCGTCGTCGTGCGCCAAGTAGCGCGGGTCCTTCGGGCTGATGCGGATAAACCCCTTCGCGTCGGACGGCTCGCATGTGAATCGTCTCTCGGTGGAACGCGCGAGACCATGCCCATCATCCAGGCAAACGATGTACGAGTACTGTCCCACCTCGCTTGGTGTGTAGCGCAGCTTCCAGACCGGCCCCTTGCACGGCGCGAGGGCCTGGGCGTCCTTGCCGTCGCCCATCCGAAAGTCCTGGTAGAAGAAGGCCCACACGCGCTCGATCCTGCCCGAGGGCGCGGTGAAGTAGGCGCAGAGCGACACGTCCTCCGGGTCGTAGGGGTTGGCGTAGTCGGCCTCCACGTCAATGGCCACTTCCAGCGTCCGGCATCGCCCGATCCTGCCCATCGCGAGGCCGAAGAAATCGTCCCTGGCGTACTTCGAGAGACGATACTCGCTTACCCTGATCCAACTGTTGCTGTCGCTGGAGTTCGTCACGCCGATGGCGTGCCTGCCGGCCGGCACAGGCGCGCTGAAGTCGCGATCGTAGGTGCAGTTCCATATCTTCCATTTCGGATCGAGCCGGCTGTCCGGCTGGCCCTGGGCGGGCAGGTCCCACGCGGCGGCGGGGCGGCCGTCAATCGTGATCTCTAAGCGCGCATCCACCCCCACCTTGTCCACGTGCACCGTGAACTCGCCCTCGACCGGGAAGTCCACCTGGAAGACGGGCGGCTTGCCGTGGTCCTTCCGCTGCTTGCCGTGGAGGTGCGTCGGCAGGAGTTTTTCGTCAATGGGTTTGGCGCCGAGCAGGTCGAAATCATACGGGTCGTCGTCGGACCTCTGGAACGGCCCTTTGGGTATGAGGGTCACATCGAAGCAACCGGCGCCGCCCGGATACGCCGCACGGATCGTCTTGATCTGCGGCGCATCGGCCCGCATGGCGAAGGGGCTGAGCGCGTCGGCGTCGAGCGTCTCGACGCCCGAGGCCAGCAGCTTGTCAATCGCCGGCTTCGGCGCGACGCAGACGGGCGAGGCGCGATTGAACAGGTGCCGCGGGATAGGCATTTCGTCGAGCGCCTGCGCGGGCCAGGCCGATTGGCCCCCCTTCGCCAGGACGCGCGTGACGTATCCCTTCGGCCACAGGAGGGCATCGGTGTGGTAGCCGAGGACGACGCCGTAGGCCCGGTCCGGCGCCGGGCGCGGCAGATGGAAGAACCCGTCTTTGTCCTCGAAAGGCTCGGAGGCGTAGAGGACGGTGGGCGGCCCCCAGATGCCCCCCCACTTTGTTCCCCAAACCTTGACGGCGATGAGATTGGGCTCGCCGAAACGAAGGTGCGCCGCAACGTCCTTTGAGCCGACCCCGCCCACGCCCCCCGATACGATGCACGCCCCGCCTGAGTAGCCCTCCCACGACACATGCGCCAGTTGGCCGTTGATATACACCCATCCGTACTGATTGATGCGCGAGATGCAGAGCCGAACGTCCTTGCCGCGCCAGGTTTCCGGGATGTATATCCAGCGCCGATACCACGCGAAACCCTCGTAGTCCTTCAGCCCATATCCTGCCCAGGTCTGTTTGAGATCGCCCACGGTCCAGCGCGCATCGGCGAAGGCCGGCTCGTGCCAATGGTTCGCCTCGCCCGTCCCTTCCGGGTCTCGTTGCAAACGCCAACCCGAAGAAGAGAGATCAACGAACACATCGTCATCCGAGATCGGCAGGGCGTCAATGGGCTTTGCCGCCGCTTCGGCCGCGGGAGGCGCGAACGACGGCGGCGCGAGTCTGCCCTCGGCGCTGAGATCATTCGAGAAACGCGCCGGGCCGTCGTGGAGGCAGAGCGCGTCGAGGGCGAAGTTGTGCCGCCACGGGTCGTGCTGGGGACGGAGCGTGAGGACGTGGCGGCCCTGGGCCAGCCGCCCCAGCGACACGGATGTGTAGCCCCAGACCGGCGGTCCCTCGTGATCCTGCGGGTGCGTCGGCGGCAGCACGAGCGGCGCGACGGGGCGGCCGTCCATCGCCATGCGCCAGACCTTCAGCAGCCTGCCCAGCTTGAAGTAGGTGTAATATCCCGAGCACGAGTAGCGCACGGTCAGGACGGCATCGGGCAGGTCCCTGGGGACGTCGAAGACATAGGAGACGAAATCCGTTGTCGGGCCGCCCACGGTGATGTGTTCGCGGCCCGAGGCCTTATCGTCGGTGCGTTTCACCGCCCCGGCCTGCGCGCACGCCGGGTCGCTGAGCGCCCGCTCGGCCTCGGTCCATGCCGAGTATCGCTCCTCAGCGCACAGCCACGCTTGGATCAAACACGCCGATAGGCCAATGACACATATCATTCTCATGGGACTACTCCATCTTCATATTCCTCGCGCCGAGGTTCTGCCTTCTCCACTCTTCACTCCCACACGCCCATACGCCCACACCCCCCTCAGCATACGTATTGCGACAAATACGCCCTGCTCTGCCGCACCGCTGTCTTACGCATGTCCAGCCCAGGCTCGTAGGCGCGGTCCTCCACCTCGATGCAGACCGGGCCTTGATAGCCCACGTCGGTCAGGGCGGAGAAGAACCGACCCCAGTTCACATCGCCCAGCCCCGGCAGCTTGGGGCTGTGCCACTGCAAGGGCGTAGCCAGAACGCCTACGTCGTTCAGCCGGTCCCGATTCACCTTCGCGTCCTTTGCGTGAACGTGGAAGATGCGATCGCGGAACTCATATACCGGCTTCACGTAGTCAATCTGCTGCCACAGCAGGTGCGACGGATCGTAGTTCAGGCCGAAGCCCTTGCTCGGAATGTCTTCAAACATCCTTCGCCAGACCACCGGGCAGTGGGCCAGGTTTTTGCCGCCGGGCCACTCGTCGCGCGTGAAGAACATCGGGCAGTTCTCAATGCCGATCCTGACATTGTGGTCCTCGGCAAACGCTACAAGCGGCTTCCAGACCTTCTTGAACCGCGGCCAGTTGTCGTCCAGCGATTTCGTCCAATCGCGTCCGATGAAGCTGTTGACGACGCCGACGCCGAGCAGCTCCGCCGCGCAGATGACCTTCTTGATGTGCTCGATATAGACCTTCGCCTCCTTCGGGTTCGGCGCGAGCGGATTGGGATAGTACCCCAGGCCGGAGATGCGGATTCTGTACTCCGAGAGGAGCTGGCGCACGCGCAGCGCGTCGCCCTTGTCGAACCTCGTCACGTCAATGTGCGTCACGCCGGCGTAGCGCCGCTCCGCCTTGCCGACCGGCCAGCACATGGCCTCGACGCACTCGAAGCCCTGCTCTGCGGCGAACTTCAGCACGTCCTCCAGCGACAGATCGGGAAAAATCGCGCTGACGAAACCGAGCTTCATGGCTAACTCCTTCTGCTATTGGATGTGGCGCAGGTGTATCCCGATGATCATCCGGTCAAGTCAAGCAACGTGCCGGCGGCGGGGCGTGCGGTCAGCAGAGGTCCCAGCCGATTGCGGAACTCGTAAGAGTCGCCTCGGTAGAGGGTGCGTTCCCGCCAAAGAGGCACACCGCCGCTCAAATACCCTACAGAGGCGACCAGCAGCCCAGCCGTGCCGCTCTTAACATTCATAAGACGGGCGTCCGCCCTCTGGATGGACACCGCGCGAATGGTCTGGTCGGCGCCCACGATGTCAAGTTTGTAATGTTCAGCCCAAAGCGCATACAGCGAGCCTTGAAGGGCGGATTTATTCAGATCGGGACAGAACCGCGCCACGAGATAACGACGTTCCAAAATCACCGGCGTC
Organism: Planctomycetota bacterium; assembly: GCA_040755855.1. Lineage (GTDB taxonomy): Bacteria > Planctomycetota > Brocadiia > JAADGH01 > JAADGH01 > JAADGH01. The sequence goes on from JBFMAD010000061.1 coordinate 4,806, forward strand.
CCATTCGTCAGCCGCAGGCGTTCGATATATTGCAACGGTTCGTCCGGCTTTACGCGCAGGTCGTTCATCACTTCCACGCCGGCGGCGCGGGCGGACAGTTCGTCAAACTTCAGAACCCGTGTCGAGGGCTTTTTCCCGGCCGCGAGCGCCTTCTCGGTGAAACTGACCAGGGAACGCAGATCGTAGCCCAAAACCCCGCCGCGCACAAATGTGCCCACGCCTTTTTTGAACTCGAGCACCCCCTCCGCCACCAGATTGGAAAGCGCCTTGTTGGCGGTGGCTCTGCTGACCCCAAACCGCTCGGCAACCTTCCTCTCGGTGGGAAATTGGCTGCCCACCTTGAACTCTCCGCTACGTATCAGGTCGCGCAGCGCTTCGTTCAGCTGTTTATAGACAGGATCCTTGATCAGTCGTTTCTGCATCGCACTCGCCTCGGCCATGTTCCATTAGATGGCATAGTGGCTAAGCCACCATATGGCATACTCTATGCCATCTGAATTACAATGTCAAGGGAGCGACTGAAAAAATCCAAAAAATACTACCCCCTCACAACCCCGCTCATCTTCAATCGGTAGTAAGCCAGTTCCGCCGGGAAGAACTGAGAGATATACAGACGATCATAACGATAATGCCGAATCGCCTCGATGATCGCCGGCGCGTGCCGCCTCACAACCTCCGGGTCGGGGCAGAGCGTCACCACCCATGCCGAGAACAACGGCTCGCGCACCAGCCGCGCCTCGTACCCCCGACGGGGCGAGAGGGAGTCGAGCAGCCGGAGTTGCTCCCGCGCAAGATCGAGGGCCTCCTTCACGGACTTCTGTTCGCGCCACAGCGTGTTCATCGTGCGCCAGTCGAGAAGAAATTTTTGCTGATCGTCGTTGTCGAAATCCAGGGCGAGGGGAACGCCCTCTGCGCCGACCGCCGCGCTCACTTTGAGTCCCTCCTCATACGCGGCCTTGAGTCTGGGGTCGGTCTCCATCTCCCACAGCCCGCGCAGCCCCATGGCGCCGGGGCAGGTCGTCCACGAGTGACGAACCCCCGGCCCATGATGGCCAAAGACCATGCCCTTCGCGCAGGTTTCGATCCTGCTCGCCTTGCCCGGCGGGGCCTTATCCGCAATCGCCTGCCGGTAGCGCTCCTCCCACGCACTGTCGCCGCTCACGTCGGCCGCCATCTTGAGGAGAAAAAGCAGGCGCGGCGCGGCGTCCCAACTGAAGCCGGCGAACTCGCCGAAGTAGTCGAACGGAGGCCGATCCGCGGGGACCCGCCACTTGTGGCTGCGCAGGCCCTCCATCACCTCGATGATCTTGGCGCGGACCCGCTCGCGCTCGGCGCAGTCCGCGATCTCGCTGCGCACGTAGCGCCACATGCCGTAGAGCCAGGGGAAGGTCTGGTCGTTCGAGCTGCCCGCGTAGTGCGCGCTGCCGTCGGCGGTCAGGCCGCGGGCGATGAAGCCCTTCGTCTGTCCCACCGAGGCCAGTTTCATCAGGCCCGAGGCGATGCGGCGCGCCTTCTCGCGGTCCTCGGCCTGCTTCGTGATCTGCCATCGGTGGATGGCCGCCTCCATATACATCCCGCCGAACATCGCGCCGTCCGTGACCGAGATGTCCCACGACAGCGCATTGGGCTTGTTCGCCCGGCACTCCTCCGCCGTGGGCAGGACGACCTCGCCATCCAGGCCGGCATGGTCATAGAACGTGTGCCACGTGGGATCAATGAACCGCCGCCAGAGCTCGCAGTTTGCCTTCTCGATTGCTTCGTCCACTACCGTTCTCCTTTACTTATGCTTGATCTCCGCCGCGCCCTTGCTGAAGCCGTGCAGCGCGGGGGAGCGCAGATAGTCCAGCGCCTTGCGGTATCCTTTCAAATAGGCGTCCCAGAAGGCAAGGGTCACGATCTTCGTGTAGTTCACGTGGTCCTCGTTGACCTTGTTGCGGCCGGAGAAGTTGACGCCTGAGATGCCGCCGTAGCCGTGATCCAACCCCTCGACCCAGACGAGATACTTGTCGCCCGGAGGGCTGAGCTCGTAGGGTTTCGTGCGCCACTCGGCGGGCTGGCCGGTGCGCGTCGGGCCGTCCTCGGAACCGGTCATCACCAGCATCGGGCGGGAGACATGCTGCCACGACTTCTCGGTTAGCATCTCGCCCGGTCCCTGCCCGGACAGAAGCATGACGGCGGCGACACGCTTGTCCTCAAAGCTCTTCTCTCCGGTCAGAAGATAGGCCCTCGCGCCGCCGATAAGCTGCGCCGTGTTGGCCCCGAAGGAATGGCCGCCGACGCCGATGTGTTCCCGGTCGATCTTCCCCTTCAGCGCGGGCGTTTTCTTCTCGATCTCATCGAGCGAATCCAGGATGAACGAAATATCCGCCGGCCGGCTCTGCCAGTCCTGGAAGACCGTCCGGTCGCGGAGGCTTCGGCCCAGGGCGCGCGAGTCGCTGTGGTTGGCCTGGATGGTCACATAGCCGTGGCTTGCCCAGTGCTCGGTCAGGACCAGGTAGTTGTCCTTGGTCCCCCATGCGCCGTGCGACCAGACGACGAGCGGGAACGGTCCCTTCCCGTCCGGATAGTTGATGCGGAGTTGCAGGTCCTTCCCCCGCTTCGCATCCTCTAAGACCAGCTCCTTGATGGTCTGTACCTTGAACGGGCCGGGCTCGACTTTGTAAGGTCGGCCACCGTTCGCCTGCGCATGCAGCCTCGGCATCGCCGCAGCCCATGACAGGGCCGTTGCCATGGCGACGGCGATGATGATGCGAACGGCCTTCATCGTACTATGCTCCCTTCTCGAATGTGGCGTGTGGGTGTATGGACGTATGGGAGTACTTCCACACCCATATACCCACACGCCCACACATCACCTCGTCTTGAATCCGATCGTGTCGCGTTTCTTCTCCGGCGGCTGCATCAGTTGCCGGATGGCGTCGAAGACGACGCGGAACTGCGCGTCATAATTCCGTTCCATCTCGTCGAGTTTCCGGGCCAGGTCCGCGTGCGTGGCGAGCAACTGGCGGAGCCGGACAAAGGCGCGGACGACAAGGACACTGGCCTGAATTGCCCGCGCGCTATTCAAAACATTGGCCGCCATGATGGCTCCGTGCTCGGTGAAGGCGTAGGGACACGTCGGGGAGAACTTGAGCCGGGAAAGGTGGTCACAATTTGTGACCACGTCGGCCTTCTCCTCGCCTGTAAGTTGAAACATGAAATCGGGGGGAAAGCGCTCCGCGTTGCGCTTGACGGCCTGATTCAGCGCCTTTGTGCGGACGCCATATACCCTTGCGAGATCGGCGTCCAACATGATCTTTTGTCCGCGGATCACAAGAATTGCCTGCCCGATCCTCTCCACCGGTATCAATGATTTTTCATCGCCCATGCCTCTCTCCGTCTGACCCGATTTCACTCTCTCCTCCTCTACGTCCCCTTCCCCACCGCCGACCAGCGCTTCAGCAGATTTACGATCTCCTCCTGAAGTCGCTCCGTGCCCGTTCGGCTGCCTGCAAGGGATTCAAACTCGGCGGCGGAGGCGGCAAGACGCTTGCGCAAAGCCGCCAGGGCCTGGGCACACTGCGCCTCGTGCTTCGGAACCTCCACCGCCCCCGTCACTCCGGCACGGGCCAACTCGAAGACCAGCTCCGCCATCGGGCGATGGGGGAACTGTTGATACACCTTTCGGTCCTTGCCGAAATAGACCGTGAGCGCGTCGTAGAAATGCCCCGGCGACGCGAGTTTCGCTGTGGAATCGGGAATCTCCACGGCCTGCTTCGCCCCCGGCTGCGCGGCAAGCCATTCGACCAGCGGGACCTTCCACTCGCGCCCCACCACATCCCAGATGTCCGAGGCCAATTCGTCGGGAGAGAAGCGGCGGGACTTGGTCTTGGAACGCTGTTCCATCTTCTGAATCTCGACAATCCGGATCTGGCGGTAGTGGCGGACGGTCGCCTCGTAGAGTCGGTCTATCAGCTCCGCCCGCCGCTTGGCGTCGGCCACGCCCAGGAGTTCAAAGACGGCATCGTCCAATTCCATTCGATCCGACTGCCTCAATTCCTCCGGCATTTCCAATGGCGCGTCGGCCAACTTCCGGGCCCGTTCGGGGGAATGGCAGTCCATGAGCGACTTCTCGACCAAGTGTCCGACCTCTCTGCTCTGCAGGCGGTCGAAAGCATCCAGAAGCCTTGAAGCCACATTTCGGGGCGCGTCAGGCCGAGGGACCTCCATAAGATACACATCAACAATCTCGGTCTTCAGATTTCCTTCTGTTCCGGCATACCGACCATAGAATGCCTTGAACAACCCCGCAAGCGTGCTGTTCAATATCGCCGTCAATACGCGGGGGTCGTAACTCTCCGATTCCAAGCGATGGACGTCATAAAGGTTACAATTGCAGACAAGGTTCTCACTGTTTTCGGGGATGATATGACGGTACTGCTGTGATTTTGGCCAGAATGCAAGGCCGATCCTGTGTGGTTGGAGGTCGTACCAGACTGGACGGGCGGCACAGGTACTTCTTTTCGGTACCGGCACAGACTTCGACTTTGTTGACGAGAAAGCCTCTTTCTCGCCGTACTTGATATACTTTTCCACCCACGTCCCCTTGAGTTCCGATTTCGGCTTGTTGACGAGGAGGACAACCCGGTCGAGGTCCTTCGCCCGCACCACGGGACGGTCTATCTGCATCAGGCTGTGGACTTCGGGGGCAAGGTATTCCGACTCGATCACCCACTGCGACCCGTCGCCCGCTTTGACGATCTTCAACTTCCCGTCGGCCAGGTCCTTGCGGTTGCATCCGAAGTGATGCTTGAAGGATGCGCTGTCCGGGCAGTCCTTCAGGACCTTCTCCGTGATGTCGTGGGGCATGAAGAAGGCGTCGCAGCCGCTTGTGATGCCGCGGCGGATTTCGGCGATTTCGCCGAGTTGGACGAACTTGTCGCCGAACTCGCGCACGATCTCGAAGTAGAAGTCGGGGGCGCGGAGATAGCGGCCCCATTTCCCCGCCCCGTAGAAAAATGGGGACTGACCTGCCGTCCGGTCTGTCCCCATTTTTCGTTGCCCGGTCTCCGCGGAGACCACCTTTGCCGCTGCTACGCCGTCCTCCCAAAGCTCTCGCTGTGACTTGACGATGATGCGCATATTCTCATCGGCAAAGTCCTTCTTCGCCCCTTCAATCAGTTTGCGCAGCTTTTCGGCGGCCTTCTGTCGGGCCGTCTCGCTATCGCGCTGGCCCAGGATTTGGGCCAAAGGACGGTTGAGCCGGACAAACTTCACCCGATTCTCCATGCGCTGTTTTTCGTCGGCGCAGCGCTGGATGATCGTAACGCACGTCTTGACGCGGGCGTCCTCGAACCAGGGCTCGTCGGTGCTCTCAATGACGGCGATCAGCTTGAAATTGCAGAGAATCCATCCCTGGAGGGCAAAGCCGTACTCCACGTCGAGCCAACTGGAGGAGGTGAGGAAGCCGAAGTATCCGTTGTCCGTGAGCAACCAGCAGGCGGCGGGCCAGAAGTAGCAGTGGAGGTCGCTGCGCCCGGACAACTTGAGGCCCGGCCATGCGTTCGAGACGAGTTCTTGCAGGTATTCCTTGGTCTGTGCCTCGTGGACGCCCCTCTGTCCTTTTCGCGGGATAATCTCCTGCCGGACGTAGGGCGGATTACCGACGATGGCATGGAATTGGGGCGTCGGCACGTCGTATGTGCCCCGCGGCAAACCTCCCGGAGGTTCGGAACCTCCGGGAGGTTTCCGGGCCGCGGGGACTTTGCAGAAGGGCTTGCCCGGCTCAATCTCAAAGAAGTTCCTTCGGGCGATTTGGGGATAGTTATCCTCTTGCTCGATCTGGCGCGAGGCGAGATTGAGCGTGGCAAGGTGGGCGGGGAACAGGGCAATGTCGCACCCAAAAAGTTCCTGAAGGAGTTCGTAGTGTCGCTTGTGGTCGCTGCCATGGGCGGGAGATGGGATGGGCTGTTCGCTGAGCCATGCCTTTCGGTGATAGGCGCGGACGAGGAAGCTGCCGGAGCCGCAGGCCGGGTCGAGGACAAGGGCTTCGGGGCGGCGGATGCAGAAGGCGTTGATGACATCCACAATGTCCTCGTGGGTAAAGTGCTGACCGAACTTGTGGCGCTCTTCGGGGCTGATGAGGCGCTTGAATATCTTGCCCACGATATCGTAGGGGATGCTTTTCAGATTATAAGCGCGGATGTTTTTGAGGACGCTCCGCCATGCTTCGAAAACGCCGGGGGCGCGGAAAATCAACGGACCGGCCCAGTCCTTTTGGTAGGGATAGAATAGGGGTTCGTAGTCGCCGGTGGTCCTGACGGCCTCCTGGAAACATTTCTGGAAATGGTCGTATATTTTTTCGGCGTCCATGGTATTGCGCGGCAGGTCGAGCTTTGGGAGGGAATCCCATCGCGCCCGGACGGACTCGTAGAACATCAGGCGATTGCAGAATACATAGCACAATGTCCTTGCGGCGCGGTCGAGGATGCGGCGCCATTCCTCCGGGTCGCTGCGGGTGAAGGTCCACTGTTGCTCGGCGGCCATCCATTCCTCGAGTTTGCGGCTGAAGGGCTTGTCCTTTTCGGACTGAAGCCCAAGCCAATCGCGGGTCAAATCCATCGGCCACGAGAGGTGGCTTTCAAGGGACTTGATGAAGAACTCGTCCGGTTCCAGATACCACTTGCCCGCGCGGTCTTCGTAGATGTCGGCGAACTTGGTGAAGAACTGCGGGAGAAACTTATCTCGAATATACGCCAGGACCTCGGCGCGGCCAACGTCGTGGGGTCGTCGGAGATCAAGGAGAAGGTTCTCAACGGCAACACGTCTGTCCAGCAATGGTTCTTTATACTTCCCGCGGTCAAAGAGCACGAATGTATTGACATTCCATGTGAAGAAGTAAGGGCATAGAAGGTTTTCGGCCTTGAGAAAGGCATTCTGCATCAGATCGGGGGCACAGGGATTACGTCCTTCCGGCGTTCCGGGCATCTTGACCTCGCCGCAGAGGACTGGATTTCCTTTCCTGTCGAAGAATTGCAGATCCGTGCGTTTCCTTGTGCCACGGCCAGGGCTTTCGATCCGGGCCGAACCGAAGGGCAGCTCTGGATGTTTCTGAAAGAGACTATCGGCCCATGATTGGACCTTTCCGCAGAACTCAATCTCGCCCATTTTGACGCTGGTTGTCTCTACCACGATCAAACTCCTAACTTTCGGGCCGCAAAGTAGAGCATCCCGCCACTATGTTTTCTTCCCCGTCTTGCCCTGCTCTTGTGTATGGGCGTATGGGAGTATGGGGGTATGGGCGTACGCCCACACTCCCACACCCCCCACACGCCCACACATCACACCTTCACCCACGCCTGCTTCTTGTTGCTCGCGGCGATGGCCTCGCAGAGGACGACCTCGCGGTGGCCGTCGGCGAACGTCGGGAACGGCGCCGGGGCCTTCAGGTCGCCCGCATCAATGTAATTGTAGAAGGCGCGGAACAGTTGCTTAAAGCTGTCCGGGAACCCCTCGGCGTGCCCGCCGGGGAAGGCGATGGACTTCCGCGCCTCGTCGCACACCAGAGACGGGTCGCGCAGGAGCAGCTCGTTCGCCTCGTTGCGGTGGCCGATCCAGAGCTCGTCCGGCCTCTCGTTGGTCCATGCCAGGGCGCGCTTCGACCCGGCGATCTCGTAGAAGAGATGATTCTTCCGCCCGGCGACCATCTGCGACACGGTCATGCACCCCCGCGCCCCGCCCTTGAACCGGATGAGGATCGAGCCGTAGTCGTCCGTGGTGATTTTGATCGGCTCGGTCTTCTGTTCCTTTTTCTTCTTGCCCGTGAAGGTCTCCACCTCGCCCTTCGGCCGATTGCGCACGGTGTGGATCGTCGCCAGGTCGGCGCAGACGGCCTCGATCTCCAGTCCGGTGATCGAGTGGATGAGGTCGAGCCAGTGCGTGCCGATGTCGGCCACGGCCCGCAGCTCGCCGCCCTCGTCGGCCAGGACGCGCCAGTTGTAGTCGGTGTCGTAGAGCAGCCAGTCCTGGACGTAGCAGCCGCGGACGCTGAAGATCTCGCCGACCTCCCCGCGCCTGACCCGCTCGCGCGCCTCGATGGAGAGGGGGTAGAAGCGGTTGTTGTAGTTCACCGCCGCGGCGGTCTTGGCCTTCGCGGCCAGGGCCACCATCTCGCGCGTCTCCTTCGAGTTCATGGCGAGAGGCTTCTCGCACAGGACATGCTTCCCCGCGGCGATGGCCTGCTTGACCATCGCGTAGTGATACCGATTCGGCACGGCGATGTGCACGGCGTGGGCGGCCTTGTCGCCGAGGAGCTCCTCATAGCTCTTGTATGCCCTGGGGATGCCGAGGATCTTGGCCGCCGACGTGGACTCCTTGTCATCCACGCCGAGAATCCCGACCACCGTCCGTCCCGCCCGCCGAATCGCCTCCACATGCACCGGCCCGATGAACCCCGCCCCGACGACTGCGACTCCGAAATTGCTCATCTCTCTCCTCCTTTTGTTCTTTTACCGAAACCATAAGAAATCGCCAATCAAAATTGATCCTATTCCTCACGAACGGTGGGCGCACCGGGGACAATGCCATCGCGTCTCGAGGATGTTGGACGCCACAAAACTGTCCGCGACCAGCTTGAACCGCAACGAACCACATTCGGGGCAGTAGTACTCCTTGTCGTGCACAAATCGCCGCGTGATCCAGTTTCGGATGAATTTGGCGGAGAAGGACAAGATCAGCAGATACGAACCAAAGACGATCCCGTTGGCATAGGCGCTATCGCCCCATAGAACAAAGAACACAAGGACCCATCCGGCGATCCAGAATGGCCAGGCGAACCTGACGAACATCTCTTGCGGTCGCTCGGCGTCATGGTAGGCATAGGCCACGGACTCTCCCACCCAGATCCCTTCGCGGCTGCACGTGAGCGCCATCATGTAGAACGCTGCCGCCCCACCAGCAACGGCGGCAAGGATGAATGATCCTGTCAGGAAGAAGAGCAGCCCGACGACCGCGCCGCCGATGATGCAGCCCAAGAGAACTTTCTCCGCGTGAAAGGAGAAGCCGAACAGTAAACCGCCGGTTCCTCTGCCTGCTATTTTCAGTGCTATTATGCCGCCGAGAGAAGCCAGTGCTATTGAGCGCGTGAAAGTAAAGACCAAGCCGCCAATCGCCGCGCCAATCGCCACGCCGAGAATACACAGGATAGCGTTGTCCTGGGCGTTCCAAAAAGAGGCTTGTTTGACTCCTGTTCCCGCGGGCAACTGCACAGGCCGAGTGCTATGGAAGCACTTCTTGCACTCCAATCCCACGATGGAATCGTCTGCGTAGATGCAAGTCATCAGGTAATTGCATCGCGGGCAAAGGAAGGTCCTGTCGTCAATCGCTCGGATCGTGAGCCAGTTCTTCATCAGCTTCGAGGCGAGGGACGCAAAGATGAGATACCCGGCAAATGCGGCGCAATTCCCCAGTGCAGAATCCGTCCAAAGCGGGAAAAAGACCAAGTACCAGCCACCCACCCAGAAAGGCAGCGAGACCACGGCGAACCAGGCATGGTTCCTGCTGGTGGTATGGGAGGCGCCTTCTTCGCTCGGCCCGGTGCCGCCTGCCGCCGCCCACAGGTAGATGAGAAAGGACAGAACTCCGCCGCACCATCGGCTGACCGCGTCCCAACCGAGATAACGGACAATCGGGAAAAGCATCGCTGCGCTCGTAAGGCAGGCGAGGACAACACACCTCATCAGATGGCTCCAGCCGCTCAACACCGGACCGGACTTCCCCTCCCCGTCAAGCCATTTCACCCCGAGGACCAACACAATCTCGATCCCAAGAATAGCTACGGCCAACCGCCCCGTCCACTGGAACAAAACAAGACCCAGGACCCCGGCCGCAGGGCCAAAGATCAGGACCGCCTTTACTATCCGGCGAATGTCCATCTTCAGACTCAATCGTTCAATAGCTATATCAGCCGCATCCCGCCATAAACCGCCACGCCAAACACCGCGCCGACCAACGGAGCCCAAAGGAAGATGCTGCAGCCCGGAAAATCTCCCGGAACCGTGCCCATGAACCGCCAATCCGAAACGCCGAGGGTCTTGCCGGTTTTCGGGTCATACGTGATTGTCCGCTCGTAGAGATTCTTCATCTCGCCGGAGGAAAGCGCCGCCAACACAAGTCCTATGATGGCGCCCCACTTTGCGGCGTTCAGCGCCCCGCTCGGCGAATAGCCTATGGCGGCGATGACGAGCCGAGCGAAGGCAAGCGTCACGACCCCCAACAGCGCCGGCGCGCCAGAGGATCCCCGTTGCCGCCATTTTACGAGAAGGCCCGACACAAACCCTATCGCGCAGACAGGGGCAAAGAGAAGGGACAACAGGCCGGCTATTCCCAAGAGTTTGCCACACGATTGCGCGCTTACCCATCGCACGAGAATGTAAAAGGACAAGATGCCAAAGAACCCGGTCGCCGCAATCCTCTGCCAGGAGGGTTCTTCCGCCCGGTCCAACTCATCCAGCAGTTTCTTTAACACGACGTGTCCCCTCTACTGTTTCTTCCTCACCTGCTCCCCGATCCGCCAGAACCCGCCGCGCAGCATGATCAACGGATCGAGATTCGGCGTGAGCGGCTTGCCGTCCGCCGTCTGGCCGTCCTCGTCAATGTACTCCGCCAGGACGTTGCCGATGAACAGGTCGTGATCGCCCACGTTGTGGAACCCGACCACCTTGCACTCCAGGTTCACCGGGCACTCGGCGATGATGGGCGGCTTCACGTGCTTGGACGGCATCGGCGTCAGGCCGAACTTCTTGAACTTGTCAATCCCATCGCGCCCGCTGCAACTGCCGCAGCCGAGCACCTTGTCCAGCATCGCCGCCGTGGGCAGGTTCACCGTGAACTCGCCCTGCGCCTTGATGAGGCCGTGCGAATACGTCGCCGCCCGGATCGAGATGCCCACCCACACCGGATCGGCGATGCTCAAGTTGAACACCTCGCCCAGCGTGACGATATTCGGCTTGCCGTTCGCATCCACCGACACAATCAACCCCGCCGGCGTCGGATAGACGGGCCGCGCCGGCTTCTTTTCCACCTTCTTCATTAAACCGTTCCTCCTACTAAGACTATGCGATGGTGACTGCATTTGGGCAACACGCCCTCAAAACCTGACCCGATTCCGTGCCTATCTGGTTATTTATACAATTGTAAGGAGGCCATGTCGACGATGCCCTGCTCCAAAAAATGACACCAACATTCGATAAACTTTTGCCGGAGGGGGAGCATGCGAATGTCACGTTGCGTATGAACGAAATCATACGCCACACGGATAAAGTTGATACAACAGTTGTCAAAGATTACGTAGCTGAGCCTGGGATCGCCGTCACGTTGCTGGCCCAGGCTGCCGGAATCAATCAGGCGCATGCCGCCGACAGTGCGATCCACCGGGCGGTGGTTGTGGCCGACGAAGATCATCTTTCCCGGCATGCCCCGAATTCGCTCCACGATGTCGGCATCCGGCGTCTTGGGGGTGATGTAAGGCCCTGGGAGGCGGTGTCTGAGGTACACGTGGATTCCATCCCACACCTCTTCGGCGGTAGTTGGCAGGTTTCGAATAGCGTCTCGGTCAGCCTCGGTCAGTTGCGTCTTCGTCCACTGGTCCCAATCGTAGCCGTCGCGGAAGGCGCCGGGCGGCGGCGGATCGCGGTCGGTGATGGCGTCAAGATCGTGATTGCCCGCCAGGACGAGGTCGAAGCGGTCAAGGATCAATTCAAGGCACTCCTTTGGGTGGGGACCGTAGCCGACGGCGTCGCCGAGAAACACCCGCCGATCCACATCCCCCGCATTTGCCAAAGCCGCCTCTACTGCCGGCAGGTTCGCATGGGCATCGGCGCAGATGAGCACGCGCATCAGGCGGGCCTCATTCGGCCGATAATTTCTCGCAGGCGGTCCCGGCTTTGGACCATCTCCTCGGGGGTGTTTCGGTCGGGGCTCAACTCAAGGCATAAACTGCCCTTGTATCCGATGGCATGCAGGGGGGTGAGAATCTCCTCAAAGTTGATGTTCCCCTTGCCGATGCCCAGGTGGTCGTGCACGCCGTCGTAGTCGTGTATGTGCATCAGGAACACGCGGTCGGCAAAGGCCCGGATGACGCCGCCGATGGAGCCGTAGTCCCGGCATCCTTCGCCGCCGGCGGCGGACATGTGGCCTACGTCGAGGGTGAGGCCCACGTTGGGGAGCCCGGTCTCGCGCACGATCTCGTAGTCGCCGGACAGCTCGACGCCGATGAGGACGTCGCTCTTTGCGGCGCTCCCGCCCAGGCGCTTGAGCGACTCGATCATCATCCCCCGCGCCTTCGGGTCGCGGGCCATGCCGGGGCTGACATCGGCATGGATGGTCACCGTTTCCGCGCCGATGCGGTCGGCCAGGGCGATTGACATCTCAATCTCATGCAGGCACGTCTTGAGAACGCGGGGATTCCTCGCGGCAAGAAAAATGTCGTAGGGCGCGAATGGCGCGTGGATGTCGCTCTCCTCAAAGGCAGATACGGCTGCGCAGAGGCGCTCGATTTCCTCCTCCGTCTTGCCGAAGGGGCAGAAGCCCTGCCACACGCCATCGTCGCCGGGAGCAGCATGAAAACCGACCTCCTTAAACCCATTCTCCCGAATCCACGCGATCTGCTCGAAGAGATCGAGCTTGTCCCCAATCCGCCACGCCATCATTCCGATTCTCATCCAACCACCTCGCAAACCGCTCTTGCCTCATTGCCTCAGAAAATCGAGCGCCGCCTGGTTCACGATCTCCTTGTCGTAGTCCAGCGTAATGATGTGATTCGAGTTTTCGAGCCAGATCAATTTCTTCTCTTTCGACCCGATGGTATCGTAGATGTGCTGCGATCCATCGGGCGCAGCGGCATCGTCACGGCGCGCATGTATGATTAGCGTCGGCGTCTTGATCTCTGCCGGCGCATCGGCGACGGTCCGGCCAAGGGCCATAAGATTCTGGATCGCCTTGGTGGGGACATGGTCATATGCGATGTGGCCTGCCCAGGCCGTCTTGTCGTTCAGCATGAGCCGGCCCATCTTATTCACATACCGGAAGAGCAATGCCCCCGCATCCACATATGCCTCCGGCGGGAGGATGTAATACCATTTGTATGTGACGCGATAGTATGGAGAGAGAAGGACCAACTTATGAGGCGAATGTTTCCGCGCCAGTTGCATGGCCAGGGTCGCACCCATGGAGATGCCGACGACGCTCACGGTGTCGCGGCCTTTCTTCAGGGCCAGGTATTCCGTCTCGACGGCGCCGTACCAATCGCGCCAAGTCACCTTCTCCAGATCATCCGGGCGGGTGCCGTGCCCCGGCAGGAGCGGGCCGCGGACGGTGACGCCGTCCTTCGCCAGTCGCTCGCCCAGTTCCCGGACCTCGGCGGGCGAGCTGGTAAAGCCGTGGATCAGAAGGCACGCGCGCGGGCCGCGCTCGATGAAGAACGGCTCGGCGCCCTTGATGATCCCAGTCTTCGGTGAGCGCTCGCATGACGCCGCCTCGCGTTCGACGGCCCCCCGGCTTGCACAAGAGAACACGATCAGCGCCGCCGCCAACAAGACCGGCAGGCCGAGCAGATAGCGCAATGGACGGTGTTTTGCCTTGCCAACAGTCACAACGGCCTTTTGATCTCTATTGTTTCATTTCCCTCTGGCCTCCTACGGCCAGCTTGTTTGAGGACATTGAAGCGATTTTACGCATTCGGCGCGTTGCAAGTCAAAGACAATTGCGGGTTCGCCGCACCTTGATTTTCCGACGGGGTTGCGGTAGCATGGGAAAATGGAGGGGCGGGGAAAGGCTCTTGTATTTTTCTTTGCTTCCAGGTAATGCCGGAATTACGAGCGAATTATGTCGCCGGATTCTTGTAGAAAAATCGAATTGCCCTACGGCAAGGGAAGCCTGACGATCTCCGTTCCCGTGGAAAATCTGCTGGCCGTGGTCGAGCCGCGCCGCCTCCCCCCTGCGCCCGACCTCATGGCCGAGCTCCGAAGGGTGCTGGCAAATCCCGTCGGCGCGCCGCGGCTCCGGGAGAAAGCCCGGGGCGCTCGCAGCGTCGCCGTCGTCGTCGAGGACGTCTCGCGCCCCGTGCCGTCGAGCCTGCTCCTCGATGCCGTCATGGAAGAACTGGAAGCGGCCGGCGTGACGACGGACAAGATCAAGGTCATCGTCGCAACCGGCCTGCACCGCGACCTGACCCGCAAGGAAATGGACCGGATTCTGGGCCGGTGGAAGGGCAAGCTCCACATCGAGAACCATAATGCGAAGGACCCGGACCGCCTGGTTCCCCTGGGAACCACCCGGCTCGGCACAGAGATCGCCGTCAACAAGACCTTCATGCAGGCCGAGTTCAAGATTCTCACGGGCGACGTGGAATACCATCAGTTCTGCGGCTACGGCGGCGGCGCGAAGTGCGTCTATCCCGGCATGGCCAGCGCCGACGCGATCCGCATGAATCACTCCCGCATGGACCTGCCCGGCACGGGACCGGGCCGCATCGCCGGCAATCCGGTCCGCGAGGAGATCAACGAGGTCGGCCGGATGGCGCGGGTGGATTACAACCTGAGCGTGGCCCTGGACGCCGAGCACCGCATCGTTGCGGCGCGGGCGGGCGATCCCGACCTGTCGTTCCGCGAGGCGTGCAGGTTCATTGATGAGATGTATCTGGTGGAGATCCCCGGTCGCGCCGATCTGGTCATCGCCTCCCCCGGCGGCCACCCGAAGGACCTCGATCTCTACCAGTCGCAGAAGGCCATCGAGGAGGCCAGCCTCGATGTGAAACCGGGCGGGAGCGTCCTTGTCGCGGCGCGGTGCGAGGAGGGGAGCGGGTCGAAGACGTTCGAGAGGTGGATGGACGAGGCATACGACCCGGAGGAGATCGTCCGGCGGATCAAGGAGAAATTCATCATGGGCGGGCACAAGGCCTATCAGATCGCGCGTGAGGTGCAGCGGGCGAGGGTTTATCTCTACTCCGAGTTGCCCCCGGGCCGCGTCCGCGCGTGGATGATGCACCCGATCCGGTCGATGGAAGAGATCGACGCCCTGATCGCGCAGGCCGACTCGGTCCTCGTCCTCCCGCAGGCGACGCTGACGCTCACGCGGCTGCCGAATGAATAAGGGGACCGCGCTTTGCGCTCTCGATTCGCGCCCGCGTGGATTGCTTGCCACGATTTTACTTCTCCGATTTCGAAGCCCATGTTTCCATCCTGTCTCTTGATAGGTCCGCGCAGAGCGGTCAACTGTCAAAGTGCTCCCCTTTTTGCTTGACTCCGGGTAGGGAGCGGACTAACCTCAGTCTTGTAGCAAGTTCTACGGAGTCGCGCTGCCCATGAACCGAGCCGTACGAGCCGCCATCGTCCTCATCCCTGTCGCCATCCTGGTGCTTGATGTGGTGAGCGGGAGGATGAGCGTGTTCCGGGGAACCTACAACGCTGATGACCTGTGCAAGAAGTTGACCGGCGCAGTTTCCCAAGGCCGCCTGAGAGACGTGGATATCCTGTTGAGGCGGGGGGCCGATATCAACAGGCAGGACTGGAGTACGCAGACAATGCTGCACAGAGCAATGAATTCTCCGTTCCCTAATATAGACATGGTGCGACTCCTGGTAAGCAGAGGAGCCGATGTCAACGCGACAAACCACCGAGGCGAGACGCCGCTCCATTACATGGTACGCACAAATAAGAGAAGCGTGGGGCAACTGCTCCTCGAAAAGGGGGCCGACATTGATGCCAGGAACAAGAATGGTTGGACGCCACTTCATCTTGCCGTGAGGCATGTGCATAAGGACGACATCGAGTTCTTCCTTTCGAGAGGGGCGAAACCCACCACGCATGACTTGATGGGACGAACGCCACTGCATGATGCGGTCCGAATGGGACGCAGGGACATCGTCGCTCTCTTAGTCAGGGAAGGAGCTCATGTAAATGCGAGAGCCAGAGATGGCACAACGCCGCTCTTTGAGATGCTGACATCAAGGCGATGTGACATGGAGATGCTTGGCTTCTTGGTCGAACACGGAGCTGATGTTAAGGTGCGAGACAACAAGGGCCAGACGGTCCTTCACCTGGCGGGGAGCCAGAAAGCCATCCAGTTTCTCATTGCTTGTGGTGTAGATGTGAGGGCCAAAGACCGAGAGGGTCGGACGGCCCTCCATTGTGCCAGTCAAGGGTACAATACCCACAAGGCTCGAGAACTTCTTATGGGTGGTGCGGATGTGAACGCGCTGGATCACAGTGGCAGGCCCCCCTTGGATCTTATAGCGAAACGTTTGTCGGACCCAGAGGATGGCATATGGTTGGAGGAGATTGCCCGTCTCCTGCACGACCACGGAGCCAAGACGGCGCGGGAGCTGGATGACAATGTGAAGGCCAGCGATACCCGTGGCCAACAGAACTGATAAATATCCAGACGGTAAAAAAGCAGAGGGAAGACATAATGAGGAGACTACGGGCTTTTTTGATAGCAGGTGCAGCCATGTGTGCAAGCGCGCAGGACGTGAAGGACGATGCGCCGATGGTGTTCATCCCACCCGGTGAGTTCGTCATGGGCACGTCGCAGCAGGAAGCTGATGGTCTTGCCAAGGAGTACGGCGTCCACCCGACGTACTTCCTGACCGAGACCCCGAAGCAGACCGTGAACCTGAAGGGGTTCCTCATAGACAAGTACCCCGTCACGAACAGGCAATACAAGAAGTTCGTGGACGAGACCAGGAAACACATGCCGCGCGGGTGGGTGAACGGCGCCTATCCCGAAGGGACCGACGATCATCCAGTGACGAACATGGCTTGGCAGGGGGCCGAGGCCTACGCCGCGTGGGCCGGCAAGCGCCTGCCCACGGCCGAGGAGTGGGAGAAGGCGGCCCGAGGCGCGGACGGGCGGCGGTTCCCCTGGGGCAACGAGTGGGACGCCGATGCGACACGCACCGACGACCCGACCTCCGCCCAGACGCGGGCCCTGACCACGCCCGTCGGGTGCTTCCAAAAGGGCGCGAGTCCATACGGCGTGATGGACCTGTGCGGCAATGTGGCCGAGTGGACGGGCACGCCGTCCTCCCCCGCCGACCCGGCGCGCGGCTGGGCATGGTATGTGGTGAAGGGCGCGGGCGGCGCGCATAGCATGAGAATGAACTTCCGATGCGCCGCCGTCAACTTCTCCGCCCACACCAGCCGCGCGCACCCGTGGCTCGGCTTCCGATGCGCGAAGGACTGCGACGCGCCGCCTGCGGGCCTGCCCGAGGACAAGACCCCCGCCCGCACGCCGCCTCCGATCCCGCCGGCGAAGGGGACCGACCCGGAGAGATACGGCAAGGAACCGATCCGCATCCAGGTTGCAAAGGGCTGGGCGAACGCGGCCTTCGAGGTCCCGTACTTCCCCGAAGCGCGGTTCAGCCTTTTCTGCCCCGAGCAGTCGGGAGCGAAGGACGTTCCCCTGTCCTGGACGGGAGACCGGCCGAAGTTCGACTGGACCGTGAACGAGGACCGGACCGAGGCGTCGTACCAGTGCACCTTCGAGGGCAAGGCGGTCCAGACGATCACCCTCAAGTCGGGCATGGACTACGTGGACTACACCATCGCCATCAAGAACCTGACGGACAAGACATTCACCGGGGTCGGCACGAACTCATGCTTCAACAACTCCGGTGCGGTTTACTTCGACAACACAGAGCGCAACCGATCGTACGTCTGGACCGACGACGGCGCGACGTGCATGACCCAGATGCCCATCGGCGGCAAGGGCGAGCCCCTGCACGGCGGCTGGGGCGTGGCCAAGCCCGGCGAGAAGGCGCCGAAGGGCGGCAACCGAGCGCGGCATCCCTTCATCTTCATCGTCTCCCGCGACGGGCAGTGGACCATCGCCCAGGCTCATGGCGAGGGAACAAGTGTCGCATCGAATGCGCACTACTCCTGCCTGCACTCCCGTCCCTCCTGGCCGGACATCCCGCCCGGCGAGCAGCGGTCGGTGACGGGGAAGATGTATTTCCTCAAGGGCGGGCCGCAGGACCTGTTCGAGCGATGGAAAAAGGACTTCCAGAAGCCATGAAATGCCTGTGCATCTTCTTCGGTCTGGCCATTCTTCCGGCGGCGACGTGGGCCGCGGAGGGTCTCAAGATCCTGTCGGCATCCGAGGCGAGTGCGACCGTTGACCTCACGGGGACGGAGGGCGTCGTCAAGGGGACGTGCTTCGAGGTGCGGAAGGGCGGCGCACTGCTTGGCTTCCTGCAGGCGACAGATGTGCAGGGGGAGAAGGCCGAGTGCGCGGTCCTCGCCGGCAAGGCCGATCCGGCGGCGACCGCGATCCCGATCCTTCCGCAGAGCAAACGGATCGCGTTCATCACGGACGATCCCGAAGGCAGGGAAGCCCAGGAGCTGAACGCGCTTTACCCCGGCCTGGTCACGACCGATGAGGACCGGTTTGACCAGTGCGGCGCGATGGTCTGCATCCTCTCCAACCCGGATAAGGTGCGGGTCTTCGACTTTTCCACTGTCCGCAGCTTTGTCGAGAAGGGGAGAGTGGCGGTGGTGTCGTTGAATGTCTACGCCGCCGCGAAGTCTGCGCCGATTGAAACGGTGAAGCGAACGCGCACGCTCCAGATCAAGGTCGAGCGCGGCAGCGACCTGACGAGGGGCATGGCCGTTGGCCAGACGATCGACTGGTACGGCGCGGAGAAGGTAGAGGACGACCCGAAGAAGACGATAAAATTCCATCAAACCATGACCGGCTTGCCGGACTCGGAGCGATTCAAGATCGTTGCGAGGTCGTGCGACAACAATCAGGCGATTTTCGTTGAAGTGACGATCGGCGACGGCCGCATCTTTGCATTGGACCTGCTGTCCCTCAACGGAAACGCGGGATACGACGCCGGGTCGAAGAACAAGTGGGTCTTCCCCGGCAATGTCCTCGGGCGGGCCGTCCGATATTCGCGGTACCGAACCGAGAAGCTTGAGTATCCCAAGTTCGTGGACCTCATGAGCCGCATCGCCCAGAAACACGAGGGACGGATCGTGATGAAGGACGAAGGCAAGGGATCGGACGACGACCCGACCTACAGCCTCTTCCTGGGCGAACCCGACGCCCCGCGCTTCCTGATCACCGGCTCGCTCCACGGCGGGGAGTGGAAGAACTCCTATGCGCTGCTCGATCTCGTCGAGACGCTGCTGGAGAACCCATACCGCGACTACAAGATTGACTGGCTGCTCAAGAATTTCGGCATCCGGATCATCCCGATCCTGAACGCCGCCGGTTACAAGAAGTACGGCCAGGTGAACAAGAACAACTGCGACCTGAACCGGAATTATCCTTTTCACTGGGAGGAATACAAAGGCGACGGCGGCTGGCGGGCGAAGTATTCGGCGGAGGAGCTGAGGGGCAAGGCGCCCTTCTCCGAGGCGGAGAGCCAGATCGTCCGCCGCATCATCGAGGAGAGAAAGCCCCTCGGCCTGATCGACATGCACATGCACGGCTTCGAGAGCGGCCATATGATCTGCTGCCCGCACAAGGAGGCGTGCGCAGATCTCAAGGAGCTGCAGGCGATCAAGCTCCTCATCGACCAGCGGCTCCGGGACCGCTACCTCTTCGGCGTGGACAAGGAGGGGAAGGTTCGCCAGATCCAGCTTCGAGGCGGCGGCTACGGCGGCAACCGTCCATTTCTCATCAACTGGGCCGGCACTCTCGGCATCCACAGCACCGTCTTCGAGAGCGTCGGCGGCTGGGAGGACAGCCTCCCCCACGGCGACGTGGTCGTCGAGGATTGCCTCAACTTTATGTGCGTCGTGGGGGCGAACTACATGAAGATCCGGTAGACATCCTGCTACATCGCTATTGAACTACTTATGCTTCGCCATAGAGTAGGGGAGACTGAGAATGAGGAGGAGGGCGAATGTCATTGAGAGCGACAAGACAGAAAGCGGAAGAGCTTGCGTGCTTCCTTCAACGCAAGGCTGCGCACGAAGCATATGACGAGGAGAGGCAAGAAGTTCGTGACATGGAACACAAGAGCCGCAAGGCCGGCCTCTCTGACGAATACGTGGAAGCCCAGAAACTCCGGGCGCGGGGGCAGGTACTGGGGACAATCAACATGGCGTGGGTACGCGCGTACATCAGCGTAATGAGATGGGATGGCTACAGGCTTCACGACCAGGACAAGGCATATGTCTTAGACCGGCTTGGCAAGAACTCTGAAGCCAGTATCAAGAACCTTCGGGACCAGTTCCCTACTCTCCCGGAATCAAGCATCAAGGCGGTCGTGGGGGAAGCCATGAATCCGTCCCACGATCTCGTCGAAGAAGAATTCCTGTTGCAGGGCAGTGGGCAGAGTGCGGTTATGGATGCCCCCCCTACACGACTTGACGTGGTAAGGCGAGAGTGGATGAATAGCCCAACAGCGGTCAAGGTCTTCTCCGTAGGCACGGTCATTGTGTGGTTGCACGCGATCTGGTGCATAGCATCAGAGATTTTCGCTGCCCTTGGTGGGTAGACCAGCCTGCGTTCTCTGCTCCGAGTTTGTCCCTATTGGAGTCCGGCCATCGCCAACCCAACTCGAGTGGTACGGTTTGCTTGCCAAGCCGTGGTCGTTCGCACGGCAACACGGGTTGCGAGCAGCCCGTGCCACACAACGATGACCGCCCCCATGCGTTCCATCATTCCCGTCCGCGTTTCCACTGTTCCCACTTCTCTAACTTCTCCTTGCTCCAATAGGCGAGAAGGTCTCTGGTCACGTTGCTCTGCTCCTCTTCGGTCATAGGCTTGCCGTGATAGAAGAAGCGAATATCAGGCCCTGGGTGGCTCTCCGACATCTCCGCGACAAGAGCATTATCCTCCGGCGCATCCGCTACATAGTCTTGGTCGAAGGCCTTCATTCTTTCGATGCTGAAGAACCATTCGTATCGGCCACTCGGGTCGGGTGGATACCCCCTTGCCCTCATGAATTCAATTACTTCCTCGTCTTCCACCATATTACCGAACTCCTTTCACTTGAGTTCCTTCCGTCCATGCCCGTGTCATGGCCTACTCGATTTCGTCATCTGCTTCCTGCTCGTGCAGCTCGTCGAAGGCTCTGCGCCGCACCTGAGACATGACTACAGCGGCAAAAAGACTGCGCGAGACAAAGAAAGTAACAGGCAGAACCCACAAGAGATGAAACCTACTGAACATTCCCATGGCCGTGACAATCAAGCACGCCGCAGCAACCACAGTAGTGGTAGCTTCAGTGAAAAACTGTATCTTGGGGTGACGCCAGCCCCCGAGGACCACACCTGCGCCAACAAAGAGCGTCAGGAGTAACGCTATCGACCAGACGATCCAAGAAAGAACGGTCAGTATCGTGCTGATAATCCAAGCCATTTCATCCCCTTCCTTTCTGATGTGGGATCACCCAACACTATGCCGCCGCATACGAGCGTGTGAACCCTCACTTCAATCCATACAAATCCCGCTTGTATGTCTCGACAAGCTTCATCTGGTCGGCGGGGATGGTACGTTTGAAGGGGAGGGTCTTGCGATGGGCGAGGTCGTTCAGGATCGCCGCCTGTGTGTTGATGGTCCGGGCGATCATGTCGTTGGAGAGCGATGACGGGACGTCGTACTTGCTGTGGTGATACCACCGCCCGCCGGGACAGTTGGATCGGTGGAACCAGAGCGACGGCACGCCGAACATGTTGAACGGGAACTGATCGCTGAAGGGGCAGATGTCGCGCTTCACCTCCGCGTTGAAGCCGGTCTCGTCCATCATCCGGTTGGCGTACCTCTCCAGGTCCGCGCCGCCGGCGACGAAGCAGTGGTTCGTGCCCATCCACGAGCCGATGCTGTCGGTGTTCAGGTTGAAGACGACCTTCTTCATCTCCTTCTTGTGCGCCAGGACGTAGTGCTTGGACCCCTCCGACAACTGCTCCTCCGCGCCGACGGTGATGAACCGGAGCGTGCGCCGAGGTTTCGCTTTTGCGAAAATCCGCGCCAGCTCCAGGACGGTGATCGTGCCGCTGCCGTCGTCCTCCGCGCCGGCGTTGCCGTAAACCGAATCGTGGTGGCCAGTTATGGTGATGACCTCGGACGTAGCCCCCTCCACCTCGCCTATGGCGTTGGGTGACTTGGTGTTCCGGACGCGGACGTCGATCTCGATCCGCGCGCGGTTCAGGCCCTTCTTCACGATGTCCCACGCACCGAAGTAGGCGATGGAGATGCCCGTCTGCCGGCCGAGGCGCTTCCAGTAGCGGCTCATGCCCATGGCCACGGGCCACGTGAACGGCAGCCGCGCATCCACCAGGACAAGCGCCGCCATGCCCGACTTGAGCAGCGCCACGTACTTGTCCGGCTTGTCGCCGAAGCCGCCGAAGATGAGGCCGATCTTTCCTTTCAGGTCGCGCCCGCGCAGGTCGCGTTCGGACGCCGTTTCGAGATAGACCAGCTCCGCCTCGACCTTGCCCTGTGTGCACTTGCTGTGGGCGAGGGGGATGCACTCGATGTCGCGCCACTTGCGGCCGTCCTTGACGGCGAAGGAAGCAGCCTTGCACGTCCACGCCGCGCAGGGGAATGTCTCTTGGTTCACGTTGGCCAGGCCGTATTCCCTGAATTTCGCGGTTACGTATTTCGTCGCCTCAAACTCCTGCGGCGAGCCGGCCAGGCGCGTGCCGATGTCTCTGGTCAGCACGTCCATGTGTTTCTTTACGTCCTTCGCGGTTGCCATCTTCAGCATGGTTCAGCTCCTCTCCATCTGCCTGCGCGCCACCGCGGCGCCCACAACAGCCTTGCGGCGGGTGCATGCCTGGCAGTCCAGATTGTCGCACAAGAGAAATGCGGGGCGATCCGCCAGGACCTCGCGCACCACGTCGAACAGGTCGAGGCCCTTCATGAGCATCGCGTCGGCGTCGCCGATCTTGCCGTCCTTAATAACATAGTGCGTCCGCAGCGGGCCGTCGATGATGTCGAACCCCGCGCTGCATCCGGGTATCTCGGGGTGAAGGGGAATCTCCTCGATCCGGCCGTTCTCGCGGACCACCCGCGCCGTGCGCTTCCAGTCCTCGCAATAGTGCTCCCGGATGTATGGCGCATCGGCCAGGACCTCGCCCACGTGGATGCTGGAGTTGCGGTTGTGTGTCACGCCGATGAGGAGGATGTAGCCCCCTGCCTCGGCGGCCTTGTGCATCGGCGATCCGACGCCGAGGGCGGAGATGAGCTCGTGCCCGTCGGTGAACTCCCTCGCCCGCCCGCCGACGGCGGCGACGGAGTGCGTCGGATGCGCGCTGCGGAAGGCGTTCGGGTAGGTACGGACCGCCTCGCTGAAAACGCCCGTGCGCGCGCCGGGGGAGTGGCGCCGGTCGAATGGCTCCGTCCCCGGCCGGTTGGAGAAGGAGTAGGTGAACGTAGGGACGAGGATCGTTCCCTCTGGGCTGAGCACATCGAGGAACGCCTCTAAGAGCGTCCGCGGTCCCCCCTCGATATGGCCCACCTTGCTCAAGGAGCTGTGGACGACGACGTGGTCACCCGGTCCGAGGCCCATCGCTCGTATGTCGCGTTTCAATTCTTCTCTGGTGATCATTGCCCTGCAGTTTCGCGTTCGGTTTCGATGACACTGCGCGCCACGCGCAGCGAGAGGCGATAGGGGTCAATTCCCTGCGCCTTCGATATTACATGCAGCGCTTCATCATACCGCTTCTGCCGGGCGAGATGAAAGGCGAATTTTATGTAGGCGCAGAGCAGGTTTTCGACGGCCTCGGGCGAGCCGGGGTCGAGCATGGCCGCGATGAAGTCGGCCGCGATGGCCTCGCGGAACTGGTCCTTGTTCATCAGGTGGACGCCGCGGTTGAAGGCGACCAGCGAGACCAGGCCGAGCGGCGTGACGGGTCGGCGCGCCTCGAAGCCGTGCTTGTAAACCAGGTCGCCGAGGGCGATGTTTCTCTGCGGCGAGCTCATGGTGAACCATCCGGGGATGGTCGTTTCAATCAGGAACGATTCGCCCTCGCCGTCGAGGCGGGTGAGCACATGGCCGGACATGTCCTCCGCCGTGATTTTCAAGCCATACTCCCCCCCAAGAGATGCAAAGAGCAGGGATGCGCTTACGCAGTTGTACTCCCCGCAGTCAAAGATCCGGCGCACGTCGCTGCTGTCGGTCATATAGGTCTTTAGGAGGTCTCTGTGCATGGAGTTGAAAATGGCCCATGCCCTGGCGCGCGGCCCTCCCAGGGCGAGTCGCCCGGAGGAGCGCAGCCTCTCGGCAAACTTCTCGTAGGTCGTTCGGTATCGGTCGAATTCGGGGGGCGTCTTCGCGCCGCTTACGATGAGCGCGGCGTCAATGAGGTGGTGCTTGTCGAGTCGGAAGTCGCGGGCATCGGCGAGGAGGTCCTTCTCGAGTTCTGTAAGGTTGAGCGCGGTGATCCCTTCGCAGCTTGTGCGCGCGAGGTCTATGAGGGCGGACTCATCGGCCAGTGTAGCGATCCGCTCGTTCGGCGGAAGGAGGCTTCCCCAGATTTCCAGGTCGCCGATCATCCCGCCGCCACCCATGCCGGTGGCCGTGACGACCAGACAGACGAAGCGCGCCTTGCGGCCGCCGAGGTCGAAGCTTTGGGGGAAGCCCTCATCAGGGCGACATTCGAAACTCCCACACGACTCGAAGCCGGCCATGCTGCTGATCCGGGAGGCGTGGACCTCGAATCGGGCGACGAATCGCTCCCTGAACCAGGGAGAGTCCGTCGCGGGCTGGCGGATGACCAGCCGGCTCAGGCGGGCGGCGCGGTTCTCGGCGAAGTTCAGCGTGACGGCCTGCGGGTGGTCGGCCCGGTCGGAAAAGGAGAAGACGGAGTTTGCCGTAGCGTTGCCGTCGTTAAGGAACCGGGGCGTCTCCGGTCGTGCCTTGGAGCTGACGCGGACGACGCGCCCACCGTTTTGCGCGGCGATGAGGTTGATTTCAAGGTCGGTCTTCTCTCCCACTGCGATAGAGCAGAGAAAAAGAAGGAGGCAGATCGGCGCGCCCAGGTTTTTCCGGCGGGGCGAGCCCCACCCTGCATTCCTCATTTTTCGATGGGTCTGAGGGAGTCAATGCCCTCGGGCGGGGGGAGGTAGTATTTGATCTTGCGGATCGTACCGTCCTTCTTCTTCACGCAGTCCGCGTGCATGCGAATGATGACGGAGTGTTCGATCCAGCAGTTCTTCTCGATGATCGAACCGAAGACATAGCTGGTCCCCTTGATCACGACGTTGTCGCCGATGCGGGTGGGGAATTCGTCCGAGCCGGTAATGTTCACGCTTGACTCGATCCGGCAGTCGTTTCCGATGTGGGTGTTTCCCTTCACAATATCGTCCTGCAGGATTTCCGACCTCTCCCCGAGGAGGAGCGTCTGATGAGGGTAGGTGGAAAGGTTCGCGCCCTCGTGGACTTTGGCTCCTTCCCCGAGCACGATGTTGCCGTCGAGGACGGCGTTGCGTCCGATCTGCACGCCTCGGTTCAGCCGGACGCCTTTCGAGACGTAGGCTCCCGGACCGATGACGATGTCCAGCGGCTTGCCCTTTTTTTCCATGCGGAGGATGTCGCGTACCACCTCGTCGGCGATGAAGAACGCCTCTTCGTCCTCGATGGTGATGATATCCTTTAGCTGGTCGTAGCGCATTCGTTGCGCGATGGAATGGAGGGCCTTGAGTTCGCTCTTGTCGTTGAATGCCTGGATCGGGGTATTGTTCTTCAGTTGGTAGGCCCCGACGCGGAGTTTGGCCTTGTTGAAGATGCTTACGAGGTCGGTGACGTATATTTCCTTCTGCACATTGTCGGACGTGATCCGGTAGAGATGTTTCATCAGGGCCGGGCCGCGAAAGGCGTAAACGCCGGAGTTGAACTCGCGGTTCTCGATAAGTTCCTGCCTGGAAAAGGCATATCGGCGGCCGCGGTAAGCGGCCTCGTGGGGTGCGCCGTTTTCCAGACGGAGGATGTCCTTATGCTCCATGATCTCGATGACATCGTTTTCGAGTTCTTCGGATGCCTTGCCGTCGGCGTCTGTCTTGGGCACACGGACGATGCGCCCGTAACGGTTCATCTCCACCGGGCCTTTATACCGCCCTGTCAGGACCATCATGTCCAGCTCCGATCCCTCGAAGGTGCGGATGAACTTGCGCACGGTGCCCGGATCAATGAGGCACATGTCGGACGGAAAGACGACAACGGTCCCGCCGAACGGTCGCCTCCCCAGCGCCTTCATCGCCACCTGCAGGGCGTGGCCCGTGCCCTTCTGCTCCTTCTGGTAGGCGAAGAGCGTGTGCGGCTGGCGGCCGATGACCTCCATGACCTCGATCGCGCCGATGCCCACCACGATGATCTGGTTCGGGCTTCGGAGTCCCTTCTTGGCCGCCTCGGCCACGCGCCCAACCGATGACTTCCCCCATACCTCATGGAGCACCTTCGGCCGTTCCGACTTGATCCGCTTCCCAAATCCCCCGGCCAGGATGACGGAAAGGCAGGGGTTTGATCGGTCCACCTTGCCCGAGTACCGTTCCACCATCCGCTGGATTTCTTGCTGGTGACGCTTCTTACTTCTGTTTGTGATTGTCATTCGTACCTGCCAAACTCCTCGACGGCGTCAAAGAAGGCGACAATGTTCTCCCACGGCACCTCGGGTTCGAGGATATGCGTGGGCGCAAGGACCAGGCCCCCGCCTTTGCCGACCGTCTCGATTCGCTCCTTCACCGTCTGACGCACCTCTTCAGGCGTCCCGAAGGGCATGGTAGTCTGCGTGCCGATGGTCCCCCAGAAGGCCAGACGGTCGCCGTACTCCTTCTTGAGATTGGCCGGGTCCATGCACTCGGGCTGGACGGGGTTAAGGACGGTGATCCCGATCTCGATCAGGTCGGGGATGATCGGCTCAATGAAGCCGTCGCTATGGTAAAAGGCGTGGATGCCTGGCTTGACCTCGCGCGCGGCGGCGATGACCTTCGTCCAGCGCGGCTTGAACCACTCCCGCCACATGTCCGGACTCATCATCATCCGGTCCTGCATGCCCACGTCGTCGCCGCAGTGTAGCATGTCCACGTTGGCCTCGGCCATGCGCCGGGCGACGAATGCCTTCAGGTCGGTGATGTGGTCCAGTACGGCCGCGGCAATTGCCGGCCTCATGACGAAATCCATGAGCAACGTGTCCATGCCGCGGACCTGCCAGGCCGTCTCGAAGATATGGGCCACAGAGCCGCCGACGAACTCATTGTTGTCGTGTAACTTCTTGACCTGCTCCTCAAGGTGCGCATGGCGGTAGGGCGCCTTCATGTCGGGCCAGGGGTATTCCTCCACCTGGGCCGCGCTGTCGAACTTTTCCATGGGGAAGCGCCGGTGGGTGAAGTGGTGCACCCGGCCGGGGACGTGGGCCGTGCCCCATTCGTTGATGGCGGCGTTTTGGGGCAGATCGTCGAAGAACTTTCTGAAGTCGGTCTTTTGCTCGGTGGCCTTGAAGCCGACGCCGCACGGCTCCATCTTGAAGTACTCGTGGGGGCTGACCTTGCCCCCGGTCTTCTGTTTGAACAACTCCATGATGGCGGCGGTGAAGCTTGCGGTCTTCGGCACCTTGTCCGGCTGCTGGCGGTTGATTGCGGTGAGAACCCGCTCACGATTCGTCATCCGGCGCATGGTCACCCTTCGGCTCCCAGCTGCCAGAACTCTTCGAAGAGCTTCTTATCCTGGGCCTTCTCGTAGGCTTCGCGCGGGGTGACGCGGCCGCCGCGGAGGTAGCGCATGATGCAGGTGTCCATCGTCTCCATGCCCTGGTTCTTGCCGGCCTCTATAAGGGACTTGATCTTCTCGATGCGGCCCTCCCGGATGATGTTGGAGAGGGCGTCGGAGGAGACCAAGATCTCGTGGGCGGCGAACCGGCCGCTGCCGTCGGCTTTGCGGAGGAGCGTCTGGGCCATGACGCCCCGCAGCGACCCGGCGAGCATCGTCCGCACCTGGGCCTGCTGCTCGACGGGGAAGACGTCAATGATGCGGTCCACCGTCTTGACGGCGCTGTTGGTGTGGAGGGTGGCGAAGACCAACATGCCCATTTCGGCGAGGGTGACGGCGAGACCGATAGTCTCGAGGTCGCGCATCTCGCCGACGAGGACGACGTCCGGGTCCTCGCGCATGGACGACTTGAGGGCGTTGGCGAAGGAATCGGTGTCGGCGAATACCTCGCGCTGGGTGACGAGGCAGCGTTTATTCTCATGGACGAACTCGATGGGGTCTTCGACGGTGAGGACATGTTTGTCATAGTGCTCGTTGATGTAGTTGATCATGGCGGCGAGGGTGGTGGACTTGCCGCTTCCGGTCGGGCCGGTTACGAGGACAAGACCGGATCGAAGCTGGCAGAAAAACTCGGCCGCCGGCGGGGCGCCGCACTCCGGCAGGGTCCATACCACGCTGGGAATCAGCCGAAACGCCGCCCCGATGCCATGCTGCTGCATGTAGTAGTTCACGCGGAACCGGGCCACGTCTCTCAGGGCGTAGGCAAAGTCAAGGTCGTGGCCCTTCTGGAACCGGGCCAGTTGCTGCTCGTTAAGGATTTCGAACAGAAAGGATTCGAGGACATCCTTGCTGAGCGGTTTGTCGTTGATGGGGCCCAGGTCGCCGTGGATGCGGAACTTGGGCGGCTGGCCCACAGCGATGTGCAGGTCGGAGGCCTGGGTCTTGGCCATCTGTTCCAGCAGTTTGTCAATTTTTGCCATATCTCACTCCTTAGTGCGGGTCAGCCCATGAATCGCTTCTTCTCATTGGCTCGCTCGTAGGCCTCCTGCCGGGCGATGAATCCGGTCTTGAGGAGCGATTCGAGGTGGTCATCGAGTAGCTGCATACCGAGGTGCTGACCGATCTGCATCTGCGAGGTGATCTGGAACGCCTTTTGTTCGCGGATGAGGTTGCTGATGGCTGGCGTCACCACGCAGATTTCAAGGGCCAAAACGCGCCCCTGGCCGTCGGCCCGGGGCACAAGCTGCTGGCAGAGGATCCCGCGCAAGGACTCGGAGACCATCGCGCGGATCATGGGCTGCTGCCGTGGCGGGAAGACGTCCAGCACGCGGTTGATGGTTCGCGGCGCGCTGCTGGTGTGAAGCGTGGCCAGCACCAAGTGGCCCGTCTCGGCGGAGGTGATGGCCATGGACATGGTCTCGAGGTCGCGCATCTCGCCCACGAGGATGATGTCCGGGTCCTCGCGCAGGGCAGCGCGCAGGGCGATGCCGAAGCTGTTGGTATGCGGCCCCACCTCTCGCTGGGTGACGTGACAGCCCTTGCTCGTATGAATGATCTCGATCGGGTCCTCGACGGTGATAATGTGATCCCGGCGGGTCTGGTTGAGGTAATCAATCATCGCGGCGAGGGTGGTGGTTTTGCCCGTCCCCGCCGCGCCGGTAACCAGGATCAGGCCCTGGCGGTAGGCCAGAAGCGTCTTGGTAACGCTTGGCAGACCGAGCTCGTCAATGGTTCGGACCTGGGATGGGATGACGCGAAAGGAGGCGTCTATGCCCTTGCGCTGATAAAGGACATTGGTCCGGAACCGTCCGATGTCGGATAGCTCGTAGCAGAGGTCGAGTTCTTTTGTCTCCTGAAAACGCTTCTTCTGGTCCGGGGTGAGAAAATCCATGATTAGTTTTTTCGTCTGCTCGGCAGAGAACGGCGGGTGCTTCGTCCGCCGAAGGACGCCGTGCAGGCGGAGAATCGGGGGGGCGCCGACGGAGATATGCAAGTCAGACGCGCCGATCTCATTTGCCATTCTCAAGAGTTTGTCTATCTCCGGCATGCGGTTCGCTCCTTCTCAAGAAATCGGCTCTGGATACCATGATTGCGTCACGCGTCATGCGTCAGCGGCGCATTATAGTCGCGGCGCATCGGCCTGTCAATAGCGTAATAGGGCGAAGGTCAGGCAGGCTCAGTCGTTCTTTTTCTTTTTCTCGTCCTTCTCTTTGTCCTCTTTCTTGTCCTTATCCCCCTCCTTCTTCTCGGTCTTGATCAGGCCGTCCAGGCCACTCAAGTCAATCTTCGGCGAGAAGCAACCGCCAAGCATGAATGACGCCGCCAAAAGACTCGCAAGAATAAACCTCTTCATCGGCGCTTCCTTTCCTCTCTGGTCCACATAGCGGAATCCCGTATTTCGTCGAGAACGCATTATATCGCCTCCTGCCCCAATTGTCAATGAAGGCTGTCGTCCCGCTACGGTTCTGCAGTCCGATAAGTCCGATTATGAATATAAGTCAGACCTATTTTGAGTTTGATCTCGGCAAGGGGATTGGATAAAGTGGTGTTTTCCGAGCCCGCACATCCCAGCGCATGGAGGATTTTCGAATGAGATTCGCTAATGCGGTCTGCCTGCTGGTTATTCTGATGATGTCTACTGCCCTTGCCGACGCCGAAAAGGACCTGCTCCTGCACCTTTCCTTCGAGGATACCACCGACGCCGCCCTCGCCCGCGGGGACGGCAAGGCCGCCCTGAAGGTGCGCACGGGCAATCAAACCCAGGATCTCGACAAGGCCGAGTTCGCCCCCGGCGCGCTCGGCAAGGGCCTCGTCTGCGACGAGCGATTCGTCGAGTACGCCGGGGCCAAGAACCTGAACCCGCAGGACGGGTCCATCGAGCTCTGGGTCAAGCCCCTCGACTGGCAAAGCGACGACGACCTGTTCCACATGTTTCTCGCCACGTCGAAAGACAACGGCCAGCAAATGATCCTCTATAAATACCTTCGCACGAAGTCCGACGAGGGCATCTCCCGCAGCATGGCCTTCTACCTGTCCGGCGATCCCGCGGACAAGACACACGGAACCGTCACGACCGCCACGTACCGGGACCTTAGCTGGCGGCCCGGCCAGTGGCGCCATGTCGCCGCCGTTTGGAAGAGGTGGGAAATCCAACTCTTCATTGACGGCGTGCTCCTGGCGAAGAACGAAGGCGGCGCGCTGCCCTCGCAGGAATTCCAGACGATCCAGATCGCTCCCCCTTGGGGCGGCGACGGGAAGCGGAAATCGGTGATTGACGAGGTGAAGGTCTATGGCCGCGCTTTATCCGCCAAGGAAATTCGTACGCACTACGGTCAAACCCTCGCTCGCATCGTCCAGTCCCAGGCCGACGCCGCGCCGGCCCCCGGCGTACAGGTCCATGTCATGGGCTTTCCGGCGCAGAAGAAGCTACTCGTCCACGTCGGCGCGGCCGCGCTTGGAATAGCCGACCCCGGCAAGTTAAAGGGGAGCATCAAGCTGGTCCAGAAGGCCCTCGACCGCGCGGTCGTCTCCGGCTCGCTCCCCGGATTCACCGAGGCGATTGACACGATTATGTGGCTGCCAACGGCCACGCTGACCCCGGGTGCGTACGATGTGTCGGTCTCGGTGATAGATCAAGCAGGAAAAGAGCTTGGCGCGAAGACGGTCGAGTATGTCCATCCCGACACTCCGGGGTGGGCCGCGCGCAAGTGGGGCGAGTCAACATCCGTCCTACCCCCCTACGAACCGGTCCGCGTTGATCCCCACGCCGTAACGGTGAAGGTGTGGGGGCGGGAATACGACTTCGGACGGTCTCTCCTCCTGAGCGAGGTTGTTCAGATCCCCGACGGAAACGCCGCCATCGCCGATTGCGTGGACCGGTTCCACCAGGAGGCCCGCCTCCTTGCCGCGCCCGTGCAGTTGCGGGGGAAGGTGAACGGGCAGGAACTCCGTCTCGACAACGCCGAGACCAAACTGGAGGGCAACCATCCGACCTATGCCCTGATCCGATCACAGGCGAGGAACGACCTGCTCTTCGTCAAGACCGGGGCGCTGGTGGAGTACGACGGGATCATGCAGTACTACATCGTCATACATCCGCAGCAGGCCCTGGACATCGAGGACCTGCGGATCGAGATCCCCCTCAGGCGCGAATACGTCCGCCTGATGAACACCAACAGCGTGGACGGCCACAAGACGAACTCCTTCGCCGGCGGCGTGCCCCAGCGCGACGGCATCGTGTATAAGAGCGGGTGGAAGCCTTTGCTCTGGGTCGGCGACGAGTACCGCGGCTTCGCTGTCATCGGCGATACGTCCAAAGGGTGGCACGGCGACCTGGAGGCCGACGACCGAATCCTCATCATCAACGCAGGCGAGGCTTCCGCTCTCATCCTTCGGCTGATTCCCGAGATGAAGGGACGCAAAGACCCCATCGAGATCGAGCTGGCCTTTGCCGCCACGCCGCTCCGCCCCCTGCCGAAGGGATGGCGCGGGCTGGTGCGCGACGGCGTCATCAACAAACCCGAACCGAGACCCGCCGATAAGGACCCCATCGGCGAGCCGGTCAACTTCCGCGTCTGGTGGTCCCATGCCCCCGGCATAACGATGGACCACTCCTATCCCGTGCCCAAACATCCGCCCGAGGTGTTGACGAAGTGCTGGACCTTCGCGCCGGGCGTGAGCGACATCCAGCACCACTACCCCAACAGCACATGGGAGGAAGGCCCGGAGTCGAAGATATCCATCGGCGACTGGAGCAGCATGTCCACCGAGCAGATCATCGCCCGCCTCGGCGGACCGCCCCTCACCGGCGGGCGCGTGGACTGGGACACGAACGTCCGCGACTTCTGGCTCTACCACCTTGTCCAGATGATGCGCTGCGGCCTAGACGGTCTCTATGTGGACGACCCATACATCTACCCCAGTTACAACGATCGAACAGGCAAGGCATGGGTGGATGAGGACGGAAAGCTTCGGCCTTGCTATGGCATGTTCGGCCTGCGCGACTGGTTCCGGCGGGTCCGCGCCCTGGGGGCTCAATTCTCCGATCATCCGTGGACCGACCTCCACATGTCCGGCCAGCTCATGCTGCCGTTCTACTCCTTCTGCGACAGCATTGTGAACGGCGAGCACCTGAACCTGCGGCTGAACAAGTTCAAGAACGACGAGGACAAGCACTACCTCGACATCCTGCCCATTGATGAGCTGAAGGCGCAGTACATGAGCTATCAGTGGGGCGTCGCGGCGTTTCTCCTGCCGGAGCTTGGGCCGGGCAACAAGCCCGACCTGGCGAGGCCGACCCGCGAGGTCCTGGCGCAGTTCCTGCCGCATGATGTGATGTTCTGGCGCGGCTGGTGTAGGAAGGACGAGATGGACAAGGCCCTCCGCGCCCTGCAGCACGACTTCCGCGTCGGCGAGGAGGACTGCCGTTTCCTGCCCTATTGGGAGGCGGGGCAGATCGTCAAGGGCCAGGGTGAGAAACTTGTGTGCAGCGCCTACCTTCGGACGGGGAAGGTGATGCTCGTCGTCGGCAACTGGGCAGACCAGAATGTCGCAGCACAGTTTACCCTCGACCTGAACACACTTGGTCTGGACGGTAATAAGCCCATCCAGGCCAGGGACGCCGTAACGCAGCAGTCCGTCAAAGTGGAAGGCTCCTCCATCACCCTCGGCATCGCCCCGCGGGATTATGCGTTGGTGTGGGTGGAGAACGGGTAGCGCCGGATCAGGACTCGTCGGTCCCTTTCTCGCCGGGATCGCCTTCGGGTGTAGTCGCATCCGCCTCATGCTCCTCGTCCGCTTGGCGCTTTGCCTTCTGCTTGCGGTATTTGCGCAGCCAGCGGATGTGCACCCCAAAGGCCGCGAGAACTGCCGCGACTCCTCCCCAGGCGAAAGGCGACGGTGCGAAGCAGGCCACGGCGAGCAGCACGAACCATACCGTGAGCAGTTGGTACTGCGACATCTTCAGCACGTGTTCGTGGCTCACGAAGACCTCTCCCCGGAAGTGCTCCGGATGGCGAGCCGCGTACCGGAAGATGAGGATGTTCGCAACATGCCGCCCAACCACAAGAAGCAGTCCCACCAGAATCACGCCGAGAACGAACTCCTCAAGAGCGCCTGACAGAGCGGAGCCGATCTCGAAGCAAAACAGGAGCAGTCCCGTGACAAGGACCGCCATCAGGATGTGGCGGACATTGAACCACTGAGTGCGCGCGACGGCCTGTTGCCAGAGGGGGTTCAGCTCGTAGGTCTCGAAGTGGATGTGCTTCCCATATGACTTCCTGTACATGAGACTGCCGACAAGCGTGAGGTAGTAATCCAGGAGCATGAGAACGGGGACGAGCAGAACCTCGGGATGTCTCATGTCAGGGCGTTTCCCGTCGTCTGGGATGAGGGAACCGAATCGCCTACGGCTCTTCGATCGTCACCACCGCCTTGCAGTCGGGGCAGCGGCCGCGCTTGCCGATGGCGGACCGGCTGGCCAGAATGCGGAAGCCGCATTCGGGACACTTGAACCGGAAGCGATCCGCCCCGTCTTTCTTCGGCGCCGCCTTCCGCGCCGGCCTCGCCTTGCCGTAAGGTTCCAGGCCCTGCGTGTCGGCGCGCTGCAGATCCTCGTCTACGACGCGCGGCACCTCCCTCCGCTTCGATCCGGTGACTGATCCGGTGTCGCTGTCGTCCAGGACCTCCACGCGATCCACCTCATCGGTATCCGCGACATGCCCGCCGCCCATGCGTCGGAGGAGCGAGAGGATCTCATCCTCGTCGTCGGCTTCGGCGTCGTCGTCCGCGGCGATGAGGGGCACGACCTCTGTTTCGGCCTTTTTGGAGGGTTTCTCCTTGCCAGGTTTCTTCTCGTCGGATTTCTGTGGAGGAGCGCCCCCCATCTTGATCTTGGGCAACGCGAACTCCTCCTTGCAGCCGGGGCACTTCATTGCGTGGCCGGCCTTGGAGAGGTCCGCGGCAACCCGCTTCCCGCAGCCGGGACACAGGCGCCGGAGCTGGGGCTTCTCCGATGGGTGCCGGGGGATGGGCACCTTCGCCTCGCAGTCGGCGCAGACGGCCGCCCGCCCCGCGTGCTTGATGTCGGTCACAATTTTCGCGCCGCATTCGCCGCAGTAGATGATGATCGCCGGCATGGTCCCATTCCCAGAAGGCCCGTATGTCCAATCTCCCTCACTTTACAAGCCCGCGCCGCAACAGTCAAGCAAAAAGCGCCGGGGCGCCGACTCAGTTCGCCGCCAGGACATCGAAGGGAAAACTCTTGGTGATGGTTTGTCCTCCGACGCCGTCCTTGATCGTGACCACGGCGACGAACTTCCCGGCCCGGGTGAGGTTCAGCCACAGGTCGAACCCGACGTTGCGCTGGCCGCCCTCCGGAAAGGCCTGACTCAGCTTCACCATGTCCTTAAAGGAATAGAGCGTCTTGCCGTCGGCCTCCTGCACTACTACATCCATGCTGAGTTCCACCCGGTTGCCCGCGGTCGAGAACCCGACCGCGTCCATCAGCAGGAACATCTTATCGCTGACACAGAAGGAGTTCGGGCGCTCGGGACCCTCCTTCGAGACAAGCGCGTACCGCGCGTTGACCAGGTCGAATCGGGCGGGGGTGAGCGTGATGGAATAGGCCCCCCGCGCCGTTGCGCCGGATATTTTATCCTCCACAACCAGTTCCATGGAATAGACCCCGGGCGGGGCGTGACCCGGAAACGTCACCGTCCCGTACCCCGGCACCGGCCCGCCGAAGACATGCTGCGCGCTGAGGGGAGTGGAGAAGCGGGCGACCTCGCCCCCATCCGGTCCTTTCCACACCATGTTGATCATGAGCGACGCCTTCCCCTCTGCGTCGAGCGCGGCCCCGTTGATGTCGTAGAGCAAAACAAGTTTTTCGAAGGGCTGCACCTCCTGGGTCTGGCGGACGGGACCGAAGATGCAGGTCACGGTCCGCATCCGATCTATCTTCAGCGCTTGCGCCACTTGAGCCGTCGCGGTCTGCGCAACGACGCAGCAAAACACTCCCGCCGCGATCCACTTCCATGCCGGATGCCTCGCCGAATGCCTCATCTCTTCCTCCTCTTCTGGTTCTGGGTGATTGCACCGCGCCGCAATTGACGCCGCGTATCGCAATTGTGTCCCCCTGCCGCGCCAAAGTCAAACGAAAATAGCCGACCCATCGCCCGCCGGGCAGGATTTGGCTTGACACGCCCCGCCCCCATGCGGCATCATGGGCGCTTGAAGCGACAACCAACGCCGTTTTGTCCGAAACGGAGGCGAGAGCATGACCCTCGACCCGGTATTCCGATCCAAAGAGGCCGTCCGACAGATTCAGGAAGACGGCTTCCTCCAAAACATGGCCGACTCCCTCCGGGCGCATCACGACGCCATCCGCCACATCCATGCCCTGATGCCCGAGGTCCTCGACGGGTGCTACCTCTCCCCCACCGACGACGAGCCGGAGATGGAGTTCCTCCAGACCCACTTCTTCCTCGTCCTCTTCCACTCCCTCTTCAAGACGCTCGGCTGCAGCCCGAAGCGACTGACGTTTTACGCGCGAGCGAATTTTTGCATCAAGGGCATCGTCACCGCCGGCGATAATATCTTCGACGATGAGGCGAAGAAACTGCTCCCCCTCGCCGTGAAAAACGCCGGGGCGCGGTTCGAGTCCATCCTCCAGATGCTCTGCTTCGACCGCCTCATCCATCGCGTCTGCGAGGACGCCGTCGCCGACAGGTGGATCACGCGGGAGAAGGCGCGGGCATTCCACCGGGCCCTGCTCGACCGCCTGGCCCACATCGGCACGCTGGAAGGGTCGGAGGAAAACGGCGTGGACGACATCCTCCCCGTCAATGAGATGATCGAGAAGGTGCACCGCGTCCGCGGCGGGGCGCTGTTCTCCCTGGCCTTCGTCGCGCCGGGCGTCATCGAGGAGGGCGAGACGCTGGCCCGGTTCCGCGAGGCGGAGAAGGCCATCCGCGACCTGGGCACGGCCTTCCAGATCGTGGACGACCTGACGGACTTCGAGTTCGACCTGACCCGCAAGAGCCACAACATCCTCTTCGGCGCCGCCTACCACAGCGAGGATGCTACCGCCCGCTCGGCCATCCGCGATCTCCTGAACGGCAAGAAGCCGGAACGGGGCATGGTGGAGGGCGTCTTTGCC
Organism: Planctomycetota bacterium; assembly: GCA_040755855.1. Lineage (GTDB taxonomy): Bacteria > Planctomycetota > Brocadiia > JAADGH01 > JAADGH01 > JAADGH01. The sequence goes on from JBFMAD010000061.1 coordinate 41,657, forward strand.
GAGTGCGCCCAATTGGTCCTGGCCCGCGCCCGCGCGGAGGGCCGTCGGGCCTTCGACCGCCTGGCGCGCCTGGGGTTCTGGTTCCCGCCGGAGCGTTCCGACAGCCTGGTCCATGCCATCGTCGGCATCGAGGGCGTGGCGCGGATCGAGAGCCTCACGTCCGGATCGTAAGCCCAAGCGATTGCCTCCTCCCCTACGCCGCAGGAGGATGTGAATATGATTGCAGCACACGTGGTCCTGTCACGGTGTACAATAACACTTGAAACGCCCTTTCGCCTGTTCTCCTTGACATTGTAGCATAATTATGTCATAATATTGCTATGTCCGGTTACGAGATTGCTTTAAAGCACAGCGCCATTGCCGACCTGGACAGGTTGCGGAAGTACGATGCCACACAAATCGCGGACGCGATGGAAGAGCACCTGGCGCACGAGCCGGCGCGGGAAAGCAAGAGCCGAATCAGGCGGCTGAGAGGGATCTCAAATCCCGACTACCGTCTGCGGGTGGGGGACTACCGTGTCTTCTACACCGTTGACGAGGGGGCGCGTCGCGTTGACGTGTTGAGGGTGATGCACAAGGACCAAACAGCATCCTACTACGAGGAGTTGAAGCCATGAAAGTAGCCCCGATGGGAGAAGTGCGGAACAACTTCGCCAAATATCTCGATGCCGCGGAAGACGAACCGGTCTTTGTGACGAAGAACGGCAAGGTGACCGCCGTGATCGAGCACATCGAGGACCGCGACATCGAGGACTACCTCCTGGAACGAAGCCCCCGCTTCCGCGCCATGCTGGACAAGGTGAAACGCGAGCGCAAATCCATGTCTCTGGCGGAGTATCGGAAGTCGAGGGGCATTTGATTCGGCGAAGCCCCACATGGTCGCAACCCTGCGGCGCAACGCGGTGGGGAAGATGGGGTTATGGGTTACAGGTGGTAGGTGTAAGGTGATAGCACGTCATTCCCGCGAAAGCGGGAATCCAGGGGGGACGCGGCCGACCGCACCCACGCAAACGACCGGAATCGCTTTTCCAGGACATTCCCCAAAACGAAGAGGTGATTTGTCGGAAGTGGTTATGGGTTTTTGATTTTGTCCTTTTGGGATGCGGAAGTGGTGGTCCCCCGTTAAGATATGTCAAAACACGGTCGCGTTTT
>JBFMAD010000062.1:0-42450 GCA_040755855.1 Planctomycetota bacterium
AGGAGACAACCCCTATCTCGCCCTTTAGGGAATCATTATATCAGGTCTTCAGGGCGCGTTGCCCAAATGTAGTCGCAGGCTTTAGCCTGCGCGATTCGGGGTCGCACGGCCAAACGGCGCAGGCTAAAGCCTGCGGCTACAGATCATTTTTGCCAGTTCGGGATTTGGGCAACAGGCCCTGAAGACTTGACCCCATTACCTCCCCGCCAAGCGCATCACCCCGCCTTCCCCTGTGACCGATGCATTATCAATGAAGGCCATTTCCGATTGCGTTGCCTCCCGGGCGGTGATAAAATGGCGCCGCCTGCCCGAGGATGTCGGCCCGTAATTGCAGTATAATGGGAGTGTTGCTGATGCCGCCGTGCCCCTTCTGCAAACAGGAGCTGACCGACGACGACCTGTCCCGCGACGCCTGTCCGTCATGCGGGAGGGCGCTGTCGGAAGAAGAGCCGACCCGCATCATTCAGCCCGAGACGATTCGGGATTTATGGGGCAAGTCGCTTCACGCAGACATGCGTCCGGAGATGACAATCAAGGCGGCCGGGGCGCCGTCCGATGCGCCACCCCCCGTTGCGCTCTGCCCCCGCCGACTCGCCAGGCCGGAGGAACGATCGGGTCCCCCGGCGGACTACGAGCTGCTCGACCTCATCGGCCAGGGCGGGATGGGCGTCGTCTATGCAGCGCGGCAGACGGCGATTGATCGCACGGTCGCCATGAAGATGATGAAGGACGAGACGGCCTCGGACGCGAAGGCCCAGGCAAAGTTCGTCTCCGAAGCCGCGGTCCTGGGCGAACTGGAGCACCCGAACATCGTGCCGGTGTATGAGCTCGGGTCAGCCGACGACGGCCGGTTGTTCTGCGCGATGCGGTACGTCCGCGGCGTGTCCTGGCGCGACGTGATCCGCCACAAGACGCAGGTCGAGAACGTGGATATCCTCCTGCGCGTGGCCGACGCCGTGGCCTTTGCCCACTCCAGAGGCGTCATCCACCGCGACCTGAAGCCCGAGAATGTGATGCTCGGGGACTTCGGCGAGGTGTTGGTGATGGATTGGGGGATCGCCCTCACCATCACCGGCGAGGTGAAGGCCGAGCGGATTACGAGGGAAACCGCCTGCGCCGGAACCCCTGCCTATATGGCCCCCGAGATGGCGCAGGCCAGCGCACGGTTGATCTCGCCCGCGAGCGACATCTACCTCCTCGGGGCTGTGCTGTACGAGATTGTGACCGGCCAGCGCCCCCACGCAGGCGAGACGGTGATGCAGTGCATCTACAACGCCGCCTGCAATGTGATCCAGCCCGCCGAGAAGCAGGGCGAACTGCTCGACATCGCCATGAAGGCCATGGCCACCGATCGGGCGAAGCGATACCTCAGCGTGAAGGACTTCCAGGCTGCCATCCGGGAGTATCAGTCCCACTCCGACAGCGTCGGCCTGAGCGCGCGGGCGCAGGAGGACCTGGTCCGGGCCGGAGAGACCAGGTCCTACGACGACTTCGCCAAGGCGATCTTCGGCTTTCGGGAGGCGCGGGAGCTGTGGCCCGAAAACCGACAGGCGGCGGAAGGGGCCCTTCGTGCGGGCCTGGCCTACGCGGCCTGCGCCTTCGACAAGGGCGACCTGGACCTGGCGGCCTCGCTCCTGAGCGCGGAAACCTACGAGGAGAGGCAGCTCCTCGGCCAAGTGACCGCCGCCCAGAAGGAACGCCGCCTGCGCCAGAGGCGGATGAAGGCTCTGACCTGTAGCGCCGTCGGCCTCGCCGCGGTCGTCATGCTCGTCCTTGCGGCGGCGGTCGTCTGGGTGCGGCATGAGCAGGCCAAGACCGAGCGCGCCCACGGCGAGACAAAGAAGGCCCTCGCCCGCGTGGAGAAGGAGAAGGGCAAACTCGAGTACGAGAGCTACATCAACGCTATCGCGCTGGCCGATGCGAGAATCAGGGACCTCGCATTCGACCAGGCCGAGCGGCTGCTGCGACAGGCGCCCACGGAGCATCGCGGGTGGGAATGGGGACGCCTTGCCTATGTCTGCCGCCTCGACCTCCTCACCATGAGGGGGCACACGCAAATGGTTACGTCCGCAGTCTTCAGCCCGGACGGGGAGAGAATTGCGACGACCGGGTTCGACGGCGCGGCCAGGATTTGGGATGCTCGCACAGGCAGGGAACTCATTGTGTTCGGAGGACACACGGGCGGTATCTGGTGCGCGGCCTTCCGCCCCGACGGCAGGCGTATCGCAACGGGCGGCGAAGACAAAATGGCTCGGCTGTGGGACGCGGATACGGGAAGAGAAGTGCTTGCCCTGCGGGGACATGCCGGCGACGTCTCCTTCGTTGCGTTCAGCCCCGACGGCAAGCTGATCGCCACGGCGAGCTTCGACAAGACGGCGAGAATCTGGGACGCCGCCATGGGCAAGGAGATTTGCGCCCTTAAGGGGCACTCGAACTCCGTCTGCTCCGCCGAGTTCAGTCCGGACGGAAGACGGATCGTAACCGGGAGCTGGGACAAGACGGCAAAGCTGTGGGACGCCGCAACCGGCAGAGAAGTCCGCACACTGAGGGGACACACCGACTTTGTCCGATGCGCCCGGTTCAGCCCCGACGGAAAGCGCATCGTCACGGCAAGTTACGACCGGACCGCCGCCGTCTGGGACGCGGAGACGGGCAAGGAACAGTTCCGGCTGAAGGGTCACCAGGCGATCGTCCTCTGCGCAACCTTCAGCCCTGACGGAAAGCGCATCGTGACCGCGGGCGCCGCTCCCGACACCGCGGTCCGGGTATGGAATGCCGAGACCGGCGGCCTGCTCTTTACTCTGAAGGGCCACTCGAACTCGGTTTACTCCGCCGCATTCAGCCCCGACATGAAGCGGATACTGACTGCTGGGGCGGACCTGACGGCCAGGGTGTGGGACGCGACGACCGACCGGGAAACGAGGACTTTGAGGGACCAGCCCGGTTGGACGAAGGGCTCCGTCGCGTTCAGCCCAGACGGGAAACGAATGGTCACGGCAAGCACCGACAAGACGGCTACCGTGTGGGACATGGAGGCCGGCAAGCCGCTCATGGCCCTGAAGGGACACACGGCATTGGTGAAGGCCGTCGCCTTTAGCCCGGACGGGAAGCTCATCGCCACCGGCGGCGCGGACAATACAGCCCGAATATGGGACGCGACAACAGGCAGAGAGATACGCACGCTGGAGGGCCACTCGAATGAGCTGATGTCCGTCGCCTTCAGCCCGAACGGGGACTGGATCGTCACCGGGAGCGTGGACAAGACCGCCCGGGTGTGGGACGCGGCAACCGGCAAGGAACATCTCGTCCTGACAGGTCACAGCGACATGGTCGCCTCGGCGGTGTTCAGCCCGGACGGCAGGCGCGTCGCCACCGCCGGCCGCGACGACACGGCGAAGCTATGGGACGCGGCGACGGGGAAGGAGATTCTCACCCTCGCGGGCCACTCGGCGTCCGTCTACTCGGTTGCCTTCAGCCCCGACGGAGGACGGATCGTCACCGGCAGCTCCGACAAGACGGCCAGGATATGGAACGCCGCCGACGGAAAAGAAATTTTCACCCTGAAGGGGCACTCCGATGATATCTATGCCGTGGCCTTCAGCCCCGATGGAAAGCGAATCGCCACCGGCAGCCGCGACCGGACGGTGAAGATCTGGGACGCCGCCACGGGCCGCGAACTCCTGGCCCTGAAGGGGCATTCCGTCTGGATCGAAGGCATCGCCTTCAGCCCGACCGATCGGACGCTCGCCGCCGCGGCGGGCGACAATACCGTCCTCCTCTACCCCGCCCTCGACTGGGGCAAGTCGCTGGGCGAACTCGACGCCCATCCGGCGGGGATATACCAGCATCAAGGGGAGGTGTGTCAGGCAGAGGGTAACCGTGAAGAAGCCATTGTGAACTTCACCCGAGCGATCCAACTGGACCCGGACTACGCTATGGCGTATTACAACCGCGGCCGCGCCTATGCCTTGAAGGGTGAATACCACCGCGCCATCGCCGACTTTACCCAGGCCGTCCGACTGAATCCAAAAAACGTGAACGCATGGTCCCTCCGCGGCGACGCCCACATGCAGATAGCGGACAACAACCGCGCCCTCGCAGACTACACGCGGGCCATAGAGATCGTTCCGGACTGGTCCGTGCCATACCTGAAGCGCGCTCCCGTCCATCTCCAAAGGGGAGATTATGATGGCGCCGCAGCCGATTATGGCAAGGCGATTGCTCTGGCCCCGAGAGATCCTCTTGGGTATAGCGGACGAGGCTTTGTCCGGATGTGCCAGGGAGCGTTTGCGGAGGCGGCGGCGGACCTGGCCAAGGCCGTCGAGTTGAATCCCGGCGACGGCTATGCCCCTGTCATGCTTTTCGTCGCGTCATCCAGGGCGGGCAAGAGCGATGCAGCGGCGCTTGCCAAGGCTCTGGAGAAGCGCGGCGAGGGCGAATGGCCCGCGCCGGTCATGCGAATGCTCCTCGGGAAGATCACCCCGGAGGAGTGCCTCGCGGCGGCGCAGGACGCCGATCCCAAGATACAAAGGGAGCGAACGTGCGAGGCCCACTACTACATCGGCCAGTTCCACCTGATCCGAGGCCAAGAGGGCAAGGCCCGTGCGCACTTTGAGAAGTGCATCGCCACCGGCCTCCTCTTCCTGGAATACGACGGCGCGAAGGCGGAGCTGAGGAGACTCGGCAAGTGATCCACGAATTCGCCGCGCAGGCATACGAATGAGGAAATAGACATGAACCGACCGAACATCCTGATGATCATGGCCGACCAACTGCCCGCCGCGACCATCGGCGCATACGGACATCCCATCGTCAAGACGCCCCACATGGACCGCCTGGCCGAGCGCGGCATCCTATTCGAGAACTGCTACACCAACTGCCCCCTCTGCGCCCCGGCGCGGGCCGCCATGTGCACGGGCAAACTCGTTGGGAAGATCGGCGCGTTCGACAACGGCACTGAACTGCCCGCGCAAATACCAACGTTCCTGCACCACCTCCGCCGCGCGGGATACGAGACGATCCTCTCAGGCAAGATGCACTTCATCGGCCCCGACCAACTGCACGGCTTCGAGCGGCGACTCACCACCGACATCTATCCGTCCTTCTTCAACTGGACCCCCGACTGGCGCAAGGGGGTCTATGCCAACCCCGGCACGAGCGTCAGCCAACTCGCCGAGACGGGCCTGTGCACGTGGAACCTGCAACTCGACTATGACGAGGAGGTCCAATTCCGCGCCCTCGAATGTCTGCGCGACCTGGCCCGGCGGCAGAACGGCGGGCGGCCCTTCTTCCTCTGCGCCTCCTACACCCATCCGCACGACCCGTGGCTCATCACGCGAAAGTACTGGGACCGCTACGACCACGACGAGATTGACATGCCCGCCGCGCCGGCGGTCCCGATGGAGGACATGCACCCCTTCGACCGGTGGCTGCAAATCCACCACATGGTGGACAAATTTCCGCCGACCGACGAGATGATCCGCACGACGCGCCACGCCTTCTACGGCATGATCGCCTACTTCGACGAAAAGGTCGGTGAGCTGTTGGACGAGATGGACCGCCTCGGCCTGGCCGAGAACACGATCGTCCTCCTCACCAGCGACCACGGCGAGATGATGGGCGAGCACGGCATGTGGTTCAAGCGGACGTTCTTCGACTGGTCCGCCCGCATCCCCTTCCTCGCCGCATGGCCGGGGCGATGGCCGGGCGGTCGGCGGGCGAAGGGCGTGATCTCGCTCGTTGACCTCTTCCCCACGATCCTCGACATCGCCTCGCTCGACGACTTGGGCGAGGTCGCCGCCACGGTTGACGGGAACAGTTTCAGCAATCTGCTGGAGGCCGACGATCCGGCCTGGAAGGACTACGCCATCAGCGAGTACTATGGCGAGGGCGTGATCCAGGCGGGGCGGATGCTGCGGAAGGGCAGGCACAAATACATCTACGTCCACGAGGAGGCCCCGCGCCTGTTCGACATGGAGGCCGACCCGAACGAGCTGAACGATCTCGCGGGCGCGCCGGAGGCGGCGGACGTCGAGACCGAGATGCGTGCGTTGATTTTGAAAGACTGGGACGTCGAGCGGATCGAGGCCGAGGTGATGCGGAGCCAGCAGGACCGCTTCGCCATCAAGGAGGCCGTCGGCGAGGACCACACGAACCTGTGGGACTTCCAGCCTCCCTTCGACGCCCGGCAGCAGTACGTCCGCCTCAAAGACGCGCAGGAGATGAACAAGCGGATGCGATATCCGAAGGCATAAGGAGGCATAATGTTCAAGACATCGAGGTTGGCGAAAATAACACTCATTCTCGGCGCTATCAGTGCGCTGAGCTTTCTCCTTTTTTGGGGGCTGGCCTTTTCCAAGCCCCATGACTTTGACGTGTCTGACATGGACCCTGGTGATAGCGCGTACTACTTCGTCGCATACCAATACGTGCTGCCCGCACTTTTCTGCACCTGCTTCGTAGGTGGCTGGGTTGCCGTTGCTGTTGGGGCGGTTGCGGGCAAGAAGCGGCGAGGGCGCATCGGCGGCGCGGGGATGATCCTGGGGGTGCTACCGGCGCTTCTGATGCTACCCCTGCTCTACCTTCGCGTAAGGATTCCAAGGGAAGTACGCTTATTCAAGGCAAATGAGATTGAGATGAAGTCTTCGCTCCGGTGCCTGGCACTAAGCCAATTGACGTTCCAGGAGCGGCGTGCAGTGGATCAAGATGAGGACGGGGTTGGGGAGTTCGGCTATCTATCCGAGCTTTGCGGCGAGACCGTGCCCAGGAACAAGGACATGAAGGTGAAGGAGCCCATTCCGGCGCAGATCTCGCGGCAACTGCGGACCGGCGGCGCCCTCGGCGATGGAACGGGCGACCGGTACGGCTATTATTTCCGGGTCTATCTGATCGGAAAGAATGGGCAAGCAACCGATGACAGGGCATGTGACGGTACTCCCACCACGCCCAGCGCCTGCCTCGACCCGAGGACGGACCAGGCCGCAATTGACATGCAGGAGAAGCACTTTGTCATATACGCCTGGCCGATCAAAGCCAACGAGACCGGCCGAGGCGCCTTTGTGGTCAATGAACTCGCGCAAGTCTACTCCACCAAGATGGAGAACAAGACATACTCTGGTCCGAACGGCCCGAGCGTGGAGGCATTTTTTAACGCGAACGGGATCAGACCGGACGGGTGGAACGACGAAGACTGGCCAGACGAAGTGAAGGGGAATGACGGTAACATCTGGCGGATGGGCGGACTTTGGTAAGGGTAGACGATCCCGGCCAACGATGGGAACATGTGGATTCGTGTCGAGAGATGATGTGGAAAATGGACGATAGCTCAAAGGAAAATCAGGAAACGAAGGATCGTGGCGACGGTCAAGCCGGCCATCCACCCGTCCTGTGCAGCAAGTGCTCAGGCGCGATCTCTACCAATGCCGACACGTGCCCCCACTGCGGAGCAATGTTCCTGCCGCCGTCACTGCGAGCGGTATGTGTTCTCGGCGTCCTGACATCGCTCGCGTTAATCGGTGTGGGTTCCACGATCGTCATGCACCATGGGTCTCAGCAAGTGGGCGCGACCGCCCTTGTCACCGGTCTCGCAGGGATATGCGTTTACTTGACGCTCTGGCAAGGCGACCCGCTGGCGCGGATAGCCACTCAGTGCCTGTTGGGATTTCAGATTCTCTTCGTGGGGACGTGCATAATCCTGTACGGGTTCCGAGCATGTGACATACTGCTCTGCATTTTCATGCTCTTTTGGGCTGCTTGCTTGCACTACCTCAACAGCCAGCCCGTGAGGGAATACTGCTCCAGCGCACGAGCGGTTCGTCTGTGCGGACAGTGCAAACGCGCACTCCCATCGGCAAGCAGCGTGTGTCCCCATTGCGGGGTACGATACCAGCCGGCTTGGCTGCGAAGGTTCTGCCGGACAGGCATGGCGGCACTGATCGTGCAATTGCCGGTGGTTGCGAGTATACTTCCCGAGCGGGACTCTCCGTGGGGCTGCGTCTTGTGGCTTGTGATGCTTGTGGGTCTATGGACTTGCTGGAAGCTCCGGCGCGGCAGTTACGTTGCATGGCTTGCGGCGCAGATCCTGGCGACCGTTGAGGTGGCGGGCTGTCTAATCCTTTCTACCGGGTTCGCCACACGCTCATGGTCTTCCACCTCCGACATTGTGTTTCGTTGCTTTATGCTGGCGGTGGCCGTGTTTTGGGTGGGGTTCTTCGTCTTCCTTAGCCGCCCAGCGGTGAAGGAGTACTCTTTCGCAGGCCGAAGGGGAACAAACTGACAAGAAAGGCCTGCCATACGTGCTATGACTTTTGGAGAGAAGCCATGAGAAACCAAACGCCACTCCTTCTAACCGCACTGTCCCTAATCCTCCTCGCCGGCTGCGGCACGATGCCCCATCCCGGCGAGATGTTCGAGGACTACGCCATCGTCTCGCAGGGCCGGAGCGATGCCACCATCGTCCTCAGCCCCGACGCCGCGCCCGCCGAGCGCTTCGCCGCACAGGAACTCCAGCGCTACGTCCGGCAAATCACCGGCGTCACCCTGCCCATCGGCGGCATGAGCAGGCAGGGACCGCACATCTTCGTCGGCACGGTCGAGCACGTCTCCAAGCAGGTCTTCCTCTGGGACTTCATCGCCAGCTTGGACGAGGAGACCGTCGTCGTCTGGCCGCGCGGCGGCGACCTCGTCCTCGCCGGCGGCAGCCCGCGCGCCACGCTCTGGGCCGTGTACGACCTGCTCGAACGCCTCGGCTGCCGCTTCTACCGGCCCGACTCGATGTGCAGCAAACGCAGCAACGAGATCGTCCCGCAGCAGCCCTTCATCAGCCTGCCCCGGACCCAGACCGTGTCGAAGCCGAACTTCCGGTATCGCATCGACACCATCGAGCCTCTCTGCCGCGACCTGAAGCTCTTTCCCCACGTCGCTCAGCGCATAGACTGGCTCGCCAAGCAGCGGATCAACACCCTCCGCGCGCCGTTCCAGTTTGTGAACCATCCGACCGTCGTGGAGGAGACGCGCAAGCGCGGGATGCAGATCGTGACCGGCGGGGGCGACGCCCTGCCGTATCTCATGCCCTTCGAGAAGCACGGCAAGGCGCACCCCGACTGGTTCATGGAGGTTGGCGATCTGAAGATCACTGACATCGGGAACGCGAAGGCCGCCGAGGAGTTCTGCAAGAACCTGTGCGAGTTCATGACGAAGAACCCGCAGGTCGCGGCTGTGGCCGTATGGATGCCCGACACGGACCAGTGGGTTCGCGGCGGCGACCGCGCCTCGCACCTGAGCGCGACGGAGACCTACATCACGTTCATCAACCGCGCCGCGAAGGCCCTGGCCGAGGCCGCGCCGGACCGGAGGCTGATGTGCATCGCCTGCGGGTCCACCCTCGAGCCGCCCATGCGCGTGAAGCCGGAGGGCGAGAACCTCTGGCTCGAGTTCGCCGCGCCGGGATGCCGGCAACATGCCATCAACGATCCGGCGTGCAGCGACGTCGCCGCGGGCCATGTGAACGCCCGCAACCTTGAGTGGCTGCGGCGGTGGCGCGAGATCAACCCCGGCATCCTCACATCCTATGAGTACTCCGAGGCCGCCTTCGGCCCGGCCATGCCCGACATCGTGGCCAACAAACTCGCCGCCGACCTGCGATGCCTGAAGGAGGAGCAGGTGGTCGGGTTGTTCGACCCCATGCCGCCCTTCGCCATGTGGACGTATGCGCCGGATGCAACCGTCCGGCGCTCGCTCCTGTGGGACGTCGAGGCCGATCCCGGCGCCTTGCTCGACGACTACTGCGCCCACGTCTTCGGCGACCATGCCGACGCCGCGCGACAGTGCTACAACATCCTGCATGGGGCGAACCTGTGGCAGTTCGGTTATCACCAGCAGTTCCGGCGTCCGAGCGCGTCGGCGGACATCGAGGACTCGCTGAAGAAGCTGGACGAGTGCCTGGCATTGGTTGCGAAGACGGGGGCAAAGGACGAGCAGATGCAGAAGCTCAGCCTCGTCCTGGAGCACGGTCGGCTCTGGGTCGAGACGTGGTTCAGGCTGCGGCGTTACGAGGAGTTGAAGGCCGCCGGCAGGCGCCAGGACGCTCTCAAGGACCTCCTCGCCGCGCGCGAGGCGTTTGACAAGTGGATAAAACTCCGCGAGCAGATCATCGCCTCCGGCGACAAGGGCGACTGGCTGCACGAGGACCTCGTGCGGTGCACCAGCCCCGACGTGGACAAGATGCCGGAGGCGCTGACGGGGAAGGGGAGATAGATTTTGGATTGCGGATTTTGGATTGGGGATCGAAATGAGAACCGTGTTGAAAAGGGGAATCGCGTTCTGTTTGATGCTGGCCGTCTGCTATCTTGGCTGTGCTGGTCAAGACCAAGATAAGCAAAAAGCCGAATTGACTGCAAAGCCCCCGGCGCGTCTGACGATCGAGATCGAACCGGAACAGTCCACACAGGTTCCGGTTGCGATCAATGTGATCTTCCTGAACCTAAGCAAGAGGGGATTTGGGTTCTGGTCCGGGTGGGACTACCCCTCGGCGATAGAATTCTCCGCAACCCTAACACTGCCTAACGGGGAGAACAAGAAGGTGCTTCGCGTCAATTGGTCGCCCACTCTGGGAAGCGATCTGGGTATCTCGGTCAAACCCGGTGAGACCGTTCGGACACCCATGATCATAACGTCGCGGGAACTGCGCCCTCACATTGGAAGAGAGCGCCGGTTCGATAACCCGGATGTCCAAGCGGATGATGCGCACTTCCCTCCCGGCCAGTACCGCCTTGTCATCGCAACGAATGAAAAAGTTATTCGCGGTCACTTGGTCCTGCCACGCGTCGTGAGTCCAGAAGTGACGTTTATTGTGACCGACGATCCCAAGGTTCGGGATGCGCGTCTGCGCGACCGCGACGATCCAAAGCGGTTCCCAAAGATGTTCCGGGAGGATATCCGCAAACGAGTGGTCCCCAACAAGAAAGATTAGACTACGACCAAGAGATAATCCGACGGGTGGCACGGCTTGCTCGCCAAGCCGCATCGAGTGAGGGGAACACAGGTTGCGAGCAACCTGTGGCACACGTCACTCGTGGATTCCCGCTTTCGCGGGAATGACGTTGGAAAATGAGTCGCATCCCACGGGAATTGCCGTGCCGGGTGCAATGAGGATGACAATGACCCCTGACATCTACACCAACATGCGCAACCACGCGGCGAAGGTCGCGGCGCAGCGGCTGGGACGTAAGCTGACGGAGGCCGAGCGACGGGTCCTCGACCGACCTGCCGGCCTGATGGCGCTGGAGTCCATCATTGACACCTTCACCTATGGCAATAAAGAGGAGATCGAGGAGTTCTTCGCAAACGCGAAAGACGAGGAATGAGGGCGACAAAAAGAGGGGTCCAGGGCATCTTCCTCCAGGGCGCGACCCGCCTCACCGGCCCGTGGAGCGGCGGCTCGCTGGTGGACGACGCAGGGGCGGCCACATGGGGCCGCCCCTACCTGATTACATTTGGGCAACACGCCGCCGAAGAGTTGCCCCCATAACTGCGAGGAGGGAAAGGACGAGGAGTTCGACCATGAAAAATTATTACATTACAAGACGAGGTTTCCTGAAAGCGGGCGCGGCGACGCTGCTCGGAGGCGCGCTGATGAGCCGTTGGGGCAAGAAGGCGTTTGCCGCGCCGACAAGGACGCCTTTCGCCCCGGTTCGCTTTGGGATGATCGCCGATGCCCATCTCGACATCAAAGGCAAGAACGATGTGAAGATGAGCGCCGTCAGCGTCGAATGTCTCCGAAAAAGCGTGCAGGACCTGAACCAGGAGGAGAACCTGGCGTTTGTGGTGGTGGCGGGAGACTTAGTGCAGGACGGGGAACGGGAAAATTTCGAGATTGTGAAAAAGGAATTGGATGCGCTGACGATGCCCTACTACGTGCTCGCGGGCAACCATGACTTCGTTCCGGTTGATCCCGCGCGGCGTCGCGAAGGATTCACGTATATGACGATCGAGGAGTTCGTCCGGTTCTTCCGGGGGCGCGGGTATGGGGAGTCCGGCAGGCGGTACTATGCGAGGGAGATCACCCCGGGCCTGCGCCTGATCGGCCTCGACGCCTGCCTGCCCCTGGAAAAGGAGAAATGGGGCGGCGTCCTTCCCGACGAGCAGATGGCGTGGCTTGACAAGGAGCTGTCGGACCACGCGGAGTCGCTGAACCTGATCGTCATGCACCACAATTTTGTGCCGTGGAGCGCCGACGAGTTGAAAGGCGGCCCCAAGCAGTGGTTCTGCATTGACAACGACGAGGCGGCGCGCGCCTTGCTGTCGCGGCGGGCTGGCGCTGCGCCGGTCGTCATCTCCGCGCACCGGCATATCGGATTGAACATGCAGGAACTCTGCAACGTGAACTACTTCGTGGTCCCCTCGATCAATTCATACCCGATGCGACACGCGGTGTTCACGATCTCGCCCGAGACCATTTCGTGGAAAACGCCGATGGTTGACGTCCCGGAAACCCTTCATCTGGAGGCGCGCGAGAACCTCCTCAATTCCCGGTGGTGGAGGGCGTCCGAGTTCGAGGAACGGAGCTACCTGAACGACTCGAAGGTGATTGCGCTTTACGAAAATTCGGATATGATCCTCGGTTCAAGGAAGATCAGGGACGAGGGATGACGGTGCGGTCAATCACGTGGGAATAAACTAAAAGTAACCGATACTTTCCTCTTTGGGAATGGAGGCGCGCATGACTCCTCTGCTTGCGGTGTTGATCTTCCTGGAAACGGGCGCGACGCGCATCGGCTTCGATCCGGCGCGCAACGGCGCGATCGCGTCGTTCGTGGACAAGGCGAGCGGACGGGAGTTCGTCGCGCCGCAGACAACGGCGCCGTTGCTGTATGAACTCCGTCTCGGCGTGGACGGCAAGACCGTGCTCACCGAGGCCGACGCCTCCGACGTTACGGTGAAGCGCGATGGCGACGCGGTGGTCATCGCCGCCCCGCGCCACAAAGACACGGCGATTGCTGTCGAGTGCCGCTTTCGCACCGAGCCGGGTTCGCCGCTCATCTTCGGCCGGATCGCTGTGCGTAACGGCACTGACTTGCCGCTCTCCACCGTGCGCTTCCCCGCCCTGGCATGGCCCAAGCAGCTCGGCGCATCGCCGGACCGCGAGTTCCTTGTGTGGCCGAACTGCGACGGCTGCCTCATCCAGTCGCCCGGTTCCGTGGGGTGGTTCCCAACGTTACCTTATCCCGGCGGGGCGTCCATGCAGTTCATGGCCGTTTACGATGATACGGCGGGGCTATATGCGGCCACATACGACAGCCAGGCCCACACCAAGGTCTTCGCCGTCGAGAAGGGCAAGGACGCCTTCCGCTTGGCGCTGCGCCATCTTCCGCCTCGCCAGGCGCAGGTGGAGTGGCGCACGGAGTACGACGTCGTACTCGGCACATTCCGCGGCGATTGGCAGACGGCGGCGGACATCTACAAGTCGTGGGCCGTGAAGCAGCCGTGGTGTCGGCGCACGCTGGCCCAGCGCGTTGCGGAGGGCGACGTGCCGCGCTGGCTCACCGAGCCGTCGCTCTTCTACGCCTACAGCCTGCGCGGCCAGCTTCCCGACAAGACGTGGACGAATCGCCTGCCGCTCGTTCCCCAGCAGGCCGAGGCGTGGCGCGAGGTGCTCGGCGGGCCGACTACGTTCATGCTCATGAGCTGGGAGAAGAAGGGATCGTGGGTGACGCCCGATTACTTCCCGCCCTTCGGCGGCGAGGCGGCGTTCAAGGCAGCCACCGATCAATTGCACGCCAAAGGCCATCGCACGCTCGTGTTCCTGTCGGGGCTGAAGTGGACGCTGCGCAAGATGCTCACGCCGGGGATGAAACAAACGGTTGATGAAGGCGCACTGCCCGACGGGGCGGAAATGTTGGACGACACGGTGGAGTTCGAGAAACGCGGGGCTTCGAGCGCCATCTGCGGGCCTGATGGTCAAGTGCAGAAGTTTGGCCACGTTGATCCCAAGAAGAGCGTGGGCACGGGCGAGTCCGCGCAGATTTGCCCGGCCACGCCGCTGGCGCGCGAGATGTTGCTCGGCGCATCGCTCGAATGTCAACGGCTCGGCATTGACTGCGTCCAAGCGGACCAGATCGTCGGAGGCGGGATGCCGCCGTGTTATAGTCCCCAACATGGCCACCCGATCGGCGGAGGCAACTGGTCGGCCAAGGCGCTCTATGCGATCTTTGACGAGATTCGCCGCGAGGGGAAGAAGCGCAGCAAGGACTTCGCGTTCGCTATCGAGGAGCCCGGCGAGTTCTTCATCCCCGTGCTCGACACGTATCACGCCCGCGACTACGCCCTGGGCCGCTGGCCGCGCGACGGGGCGACGACCATTGCCGCGCCGCTGTTCACGCACGTGTATCACGAGTTCATGCACGGCTACGGCGGCGACTCGTGCGGCGTCTCGACGAACGCAAACCTCAGCGTGCTTTGCCAGCAGGCCATGAACCTTGTCTGCGGCAAGACGCCCGGCGTGGCCGTGTGGACGCGGGACTACGACCCGAAGGCTACGGACGCGACCCAGGGGCGGATGCTGCGCAGTCATTTCGAGTTATGGCGCGGGCCGGCCCGCGAGTTCCTTGTGTTCGGCCAGCGCATGGCAACGCAGCCGCTTCAAGCGCCGAGCATCAAGCACAAGTTCTGGACGGCCCCGGGCAAGCCACCGCGTGAGATGGATCTCCCCGCCGTGCTCCACAGCGCGTGGCGGCTGCCCGATGGCCGGACAGGAACCGTGTTCGCCTGCGTGGCCGCGGAGCCGGTCGCGTTCGACGCCCTGGGAAAGACGGTCACGCTGCAGCCCGGCGAGGCGCAATTTATTGAGCATAATTCTCGATAGGCGTTCTTCCCTACTGGGCCACGTTCATCGTTTCCTATTCCATTGGCGGCCAAGAAACGCTCTTGATTTCACTCCCGCCCTGCCGTACGCTATATGTCCATCACGCCTATCGCAGAATGAAGGGAGGGTATGGCCATGAGACGATTCATCATCCTCGCAGCGTTCGTCTGCCTCGCCGCCGGAGACGACGAGATTCCCGGATGGAAGATCAGCACCGGCCAGTGGTCCTACGACGCAAAGAAGGAGGAAATCAAAGGGGAAGGGACCGCAAACGCAGAAAGCAAGACCTTCCCACTTGGCGACTTCGACATGGACTTCCGCTTCTGCATTGACGACTACAGCGACCCTCACAACATGGCTGGTATCAGTTTCCGAGTCGCGGGAGAGTCGCGCTACAAGCTATCCTTCCGGTGTCCGAATCTGGTCACGTTTGACAAGACTATCACCGTAGCGGCCGGCCCGAAGATTTTGGCCTCCCAATCCATGACCATTCCCAAGGGAAAATGGATTCCTGTCCAACTGACCGCCCGTCGCGGTAACCTTCAGGCGAAGATCGGTGGCAAGATCACCCTGAAGGCTGCCGACCCCGATCCCCTTCCCCCCGGCGTGCTGGCGTTGAGCGTCTTCAACACGACAGCACGCTTCATCGTAAAGCAGATCAAGGTCAAGGACAAATGAAGGCGGAGGACATGATTGAGTTAGGTCTGCACACCGACAACTGGCGGCCGCTGAGACAGTGAGGTGTAAGGTGCTTGGATCCGCAATCTACTGCTCAAGAATTCTGTTAAGGAACTCATCTGCCATGAGGATAGGAATACCTCGGTATTTCTTCACCTTCAGCAGATGACGATCGCCTGACACGATCGCTTCGGCGCGGGCAGCGACAGCGCAAGCCAGCACCGCGTTATCTTCAGGATCATCTGGGATTACCGGCTCAATCCGGGCAGGTGTAACCAGCGTTGCCAGCGCCGCATAGCCCACCACCAAATGCTCAGCCTTCAATCCCACCATCGCAAGACGCTGAGCAAGTTTTTCGCGCTTCAGCACATCTTCCAGCTCTGCAAGCAGAACGGCACAGGTAAAGAGCGTGATCTGCCCGGAGCGAGCGGCGTCCAATATCCGACGTGGCGGTCCATGCCAAAGCAGCGCCGAGACAACGGTGTTCGTATCAGCGACTACGCGCATGGGAGGCGCCCTTCGCTCGGCGAACGGCTCGGATTTCCGCCTCTATCTCCGTCGCCGTCAGGGGAGGCATATCCAGACCGGCAAGGCGATCCGCGGCTCGAAACAAGCGATTCACACGCCGCCGCCGCAGCTCCTGGCGCAGCAAGACTTCCATGGCGCGCGGCTTGAGCAAACCAATCGCTTCGGCTTCCTGAGCGAGAGCATCCGGCAGAACCAATTTGACTGTTTTCTGGCTCACATCTCTTCTCCCTGTGGACGGCGCTCGCGCATCCTGTGCTCAACTCCGGCCCTACAACCTAAAGCTTAGCACCCGCTTGGGGGCTTGTCAAGCGGGATTGAAGACAAGACATATTGCCGAGCATCGTTGACAGGACGTAAAGCTACGGCTATACTCTCATCAAAAGCGTCTCATGACGTCAATCGCAGAAGGAGGAAGCCATGATCGAATTAGGTCTGCACACCGACAACTGGCGGCCGCTGAGCCGGAGTTTCGAGGCGGCAATTGACAAGATCGTCGAGGTCGGCCTGAAGCACGTCGAGTTCGCCGTCATCCACGGCCAGAACTTCATCCAGGCCCTCGGCTACGATCCGGGCGTCTCGCTGCAGGCGAATCCGCTCGCCCTGCGGCGCTACCTCGACAAGAAGGGCCTGGCCGTCTCGCAGATTGACGGCTCCTATCCGATGATGGGGCCGAACGGTTCGGCCTTCGGCGTGCAGTATGTCCAGCAGTCCATCCGATTTGCGGCGGACATCGGCTGCCCGATGGTGGACACGGTGGACGGCGCGTTCGAGACGCCGGGCATGAACCGCAAGGAGGTCTTCCGCGTTACGTGCGACAACTACCGGCAGTGTCTCCCCTGGGCCGAGGACTACAAGATCATCATCAACGTCGAACCGCACGGCCCCTACACCACCGACATCGAGTTCATGGGGAACCTGTTCAAGCACTTCGAGTCCGAGTACCTCCAACTGAACTTCGACACCGGTAACACGTTCATCTCCGGCCACGAGCCGCTGGCGTATCTGAAGGCGCTTCGCAAATACCTCACGCACTGCCACATCAAGGACGTGAGCGCGGACCTCGCGGCGGCGGTGCGCGGCGAGGAGACAGGCATCGGCAGCTCCATCGTGCCGGTCGGCGGCGGCGTCAACGCGGACAACATCCGCAAGTGCGTCGCGTATCTCCAGCAGACGAAGTGGGACGGCGTCGTCTCCATCGAGTGCCACGGCTCGGACGAGAACACACGCGCCAGCGTGGACTTTATGCGCGGCGTAGTCAAGGCCAAGGCGCATTGAATCGGAGTTAACTCATGACAATATCAATGAGTGTAACCCTGGGTCTCTTGGCAGGCATCTTGTTCACCGCCGCGCTGCCGCTTTCTGCACAGGACAAGCCCCCGGCCGAGAGGCCGATCCAAGTCCTGCTCGTCACCGGCGTGGACCACCCCGGCCACAAGTGGCAAGCGACCACGCCTGTGCTGATAGAGCAGCTCCAGCGTGACCCGCGCATCGAGGTGCGTGTGGTGCAGGACGCGAACTTCCTGGACTCGGCGGCTGTGGATCGCTACAACGTGATCGTCCTGCACTTTATGAACTGGAAAGTCCCCGCCCCCGGCGAGGCGGCGAGGGCGAACCTCAAACGATTTGTGGAGAGCGGCAAGGGGCTGGTGCTGGTTCACTTCGCCTGCGGCGCGTGGCAGGACTGGCCGGAGTTTGTGACGATTGCTGGCCGCGTCTGGGACCCGAAGCTGCGCGCCCACGACCCACGCGGGCCGTTCCGCGTCGAGATCGTCAAACCCGACCACCCGATCACGAAGGGCCTTCAGGCGTTCGACACGGAGGACGAGCTTTACACCTGTTTGCGCGGAGAAACGCCGATAGAACTGCTGGCCGCAGCAAAATCGAAAGTGGACCAGAAGGACTACCCGATGGCGTTCGTGTTGAACTACGGCAAGGGCCGCGTATTCCACTGCGTCCTCGGCCACGACGTGAAGGCCCTTTCGCCCGATGGCGTGGGCGAGCTATTCCGCCGAGGCGCGGCTTGGGCGGCGGGCCTGCCGCCCGTTCCGGGTTGACCCCACTAAACACCGGGCGCCGACGATGGCGGGAGCGTTCAGGTCTTGGGTTCGATGGTGATGGTGGTCTTGAACGTCTTCGCGGCGCGATTTCCCTTCTCGCCCCCGCGATGGTAGATGAGTTTGAATTTTGTCTGGCCGCTCGCGATGGCGCGGAAGCGCATCGTCATTATACCGCCGGCCCCGATGGCGTCGGAATCGGGCTTGTATTCCTTCTCGCCCGTCTGCTCCAGGAACGCCTTGTCCAGCGTGTCCACGACCCAGAGGAACCCCGTGGTCGGGTTCTCCTTGAGGACGACCTCAATCGTGTCACCCACCTTCACGGAAATCGGCTTTTCGGAGTCCTTCTCGGTCAGCCGGAGCGGCTTGTCGGGCGCTTGGGCGTAACCGACTTGGGAGAAGGCAACCACCATGACGAAAATCATTATCCTGCGACGCAACACAGTCGTTCCTCCTTGTCAACAAATTACAGATGGCGCACAGGGCGCTCATTGTAGTCCGCGCATCGCGACGATGCAAGGCAATTTGCGGCGGTCGTGCGTTAACAATCGCCGTTGACACGGAAGGGAATTCAGGCTACAGTCCTCAAGACAGCGCATTGCCATTGGTTACAGCGACGCGGCCTGGGCCGCAAGTTATTCGCCCATGCCAAGACCTGTTGAGGAAATAAAAGAAGAGGAGAGAGTAGACGCTGTGACAAGAACCTATAAAACCTGCCTTCTATGTGTAGCGGCGGTCGCAACCATGATGTTTCTTCCGGGCTGTGGTCAACCGACTCCTTCACCGACCCAAGCCACGGAGCAGGAACGGCCCGGCCTCACCGTGCATGACGGACGTCTTTACCGTTACGGCAAACCCTACCGCGCCATCGGCGTGAACTATTGCGACCTGTTCCAGGACATGATTCATAACCCCGAAGAGCAGCGCACGCTCAAGGGACTTCGGTTCCTGGGGGAAAAGAAAATTCCCTTCGTCCGCTTCTGGTGCTGCGGCTTCTGGCCGAGCGACTGGGACCTCTATTTCCAGAACAAGGAGGAGTGGTTCCGGCGCATGGACATGGTCGTGAAGACCGCGGAGGAAGCCGGCGTCGGCCTCATCCCCAGCATGTTCTGGCGCACGGCGACATATCCCGACCTGCTTGATGAGTACAACGACCAGTGGGCGAATCCGGAGAGCAAGACCCGCGCGTTCATGGCCGCCTACGTGAAGGAGGTCGTCACCCGCTACAAAGAATCTCCCGCGATATGGGGATGGGAGTTCGCCAACGAGCTGAACCTGTCGTGCGACCTGCCGAACGGCATGAACTTCCTCGGCCAGAAGATCCCGCACCTGAAGGTGGACCTTGCCAAGCACGAGCGCAACCTCATGACCTATAAGATGGCCGAGGCCGCGTGGAAAGCCTTCGCGGCGGAGGTCCGCAAGTACGACTCGTACCGCTTCATCACCACCGGCAATTCACGGCCGCGAGAAGGATCATGGCACAACGCGAAAGAGAAGAGCTGGACCCACGACAACAAAGAGCAGGCATTCGAGGTCTTTCAATGGATGAGTCCGCCGCCGATGAACGTCGTGTCCGTTCACTTCTACCCGCCGCATGGAAAAGAACCTACGTATGCTGATGCCGCCGGCATTGAAGGCGTCCTCGCCCGGTGGAAAGAATTCTCCCGCGCGATCGGTCAGCCGCTCTTCGTGGGCGAATTCGCAGCTTCCGCCCACGACAAAGATAAAACGCTCACGATGGAGCAATTCCGGGCGCTTCAGGCCAGAATCCTCGACGCCATGTTGAAGGCCGAGGTGGACCTCGCCGCGCACTGGGTTTTCGACTACACCAAGGATCGCCAAGGCCCCGGCCTGGTCCGCAGGGACAACGAATACGCCTGGATACTCGATCAGATTGTCGAATACAACACCAGGATACAGGGGTAAAACAGAAGTTCGGTGCGGAAAGGAGAGCGCCGGCGTGAATAACGGCGAACGTAAGTTGCCCTCAACCATTCCAAGAGGTCTCGCATGGTCGCAAAAAATCGTCGTTTTGAGATCGTCAAGATACGATTGTTCCTCGGCGTCATGATGTCCACTCTATGCACAAGCATCACGGCGGCGGACGGACCGGCCGCGCGGTATATCGAGGCCCAACTCCGAGTCGTGCGGTCGCTCGATGCGCAGATCGTTCCCCTCGCCGATGCTGCGGACGAGAGCGCCTCGCGGCTCCTTGCAGGCGGGAGCATCTTTCTCGCCGGAGAGAAAGGGATTGTGTCGGAATTACTGGGTCGGGCGGGCGGACTGTGCGCCGCCAAGCCGCTGGCCCTCGACAAGCCCCTGCCGCCCCTCACCCGCAACGATGTCGTCCTTCTGAGCGACTACGGCTCGCCGGGAACACTCGACATGGCCCTCGAGAAGCTCAGCCCCTTCGGCGCCCTCGTGATCGTGTTTGCCTCGGCCGAGCATCCGATGCTCCGACAGACGCCGGCGGCTAATGTCCGGGCCGTCCCTGTGGATATTCCCCTGGACAGTCGTCTTGTGCGGTTGGCCTCCGGCGAATCGCTCATCCCCACCGCCCCGCCAGCGATCTCCGCGGCCGAGTGGGCGTATGTAGCGGAGCTGCTGGGCGCTTGTCGCCGTCACCACAAGCAACTGGCCGTCTATCTGAGCATCCGTCTCGACGAAGGCCGCCGCCGCTTCAACCGAACCAAGGGCCTGTTGTTCGAGCCGGACCTGCGCCCCGAGCCGGTTGCCCGGGGAGAATGCGCCCGGTCGTTTCTGGCCGGCGCCGACCGATCACTGCAGGCGGTCCGCGCGGAAGAACTGGAGCGCATCCGCAAGGCCGCGGCGCGGCTTCGCGAGGCGATCTCCGCGCATCGGCAGATCGCGCGCAGCCTGATGGGCCACCTGCCCCCGACCGAGGCCGGCGGCAGCGGCGACGTGCGCTTCTTTACCCAGACCACTCGCCTCGAGGGCGAGCAAGGAGAGACGTGGATTCGGGAGAACCTGCACGAGGGCGACGTATTTCTGTTCGTCGGCTACCAGAGAAACGAGGACGCAATGGCCGCGGCGGCCAATGCCTTGGGCGTCCGAACCATCTTTTTCACCTCAACCGCCTCCGGCCCCGAACAGATGAAGAACCCGCGCCACATCTACATCAATCCGAATTGGCCCCTTACCGATGCGTGTCTGGAACTGCCGGGCTACGACGTAAAGGCCTGCCCGCTTTCGGGCATCATGGGTTTGACATGCTACTATGCCATTTGCGCCGAAACGGTGAGCCAGTGATGCAGTCTAAGAAATCGCTGAATGTGCCGGGCACATCTGGAGATTGAACTAATGATGCGACACGGGCTGAATTCAAAATGGGCGGCGGCGCTGATCTTCGCAATGTTAGTCTTGCTTGGCGCGACGCGCCCCGCAACTGCGGAGGATTCCAAACCCAGGAAGATCGTCTTCCTCGCCGGGGCGGGGAGTCATGGGTTCGGCGCACATGCCCACTACGCCGGATGCCAATTGCTGGCGACGCGACTGAGCGAGGCGATGCCCGATCGAGTTCAGGCCGTCGTCTCTCTCGGTTGGCCGACCGATCCGGCGGTTTTGGAAGGCGCAAGCGCGGTCGTCGTCTATTGCGACGGCGGCTCGCTAATCAGCCGACACATCAAAGAGCTTGAACCCCTGATGAGCAAGGGCGCGGGCTTGGCGTGCCTCCATTACACCCTCGACGTGTCGGGCAGCCAGGAAGCGCGTGCGCGTATGCTCGACTGGATCGGCGGCTACTACGAGCAGCACTGGTCGGTCAATCCCTGCTGGGAGGCGGCGTTCAAGGAACTGCCGCAGCACCCCGTCACACGCGGCGTCCGCCCCTTCGCGATCTTCGACGAATGGTACTACCACATGAGGTTCCCGGAGGGCATGGCGGGCGTGACGCCGATCCTCACCGCCGTTCCGCCCGACATTACTCGGAAAAGCCCGGACGGTCCCCACACCGGCAACCCCGCCGTCCGCGCCCGATTGGGAATGCCGGAGCACGTCGCATGGGCCTTCCAGCGACCTAACGGGGGGCGCGGGTTTGGGTTCACCGGCGGCCACTTCCACTGGAACTGGGCGCACAACGACTTCCGCAAACTGGTCCTCAACGGCATCGTCTGGGTCGCGGGACAGGAGGTCCCGCCCGACGGCGTGCCGTCCAGGACGCCGACGGTCGAGGAGATTATCGCTCATCAGGACGGTCCTCCGCCGGAGGGCTGGAAGCCCGAAAAGATTCAGCAGATGATCGAGCGTTTCAATCCCGCCCAGGGCGGGAAGCCTGGGCAGTGATTGAAAAGGAGCGCCACGTAATGCCTGCCGGCCCGCTCGCAGGTTCCGTCAGCGATCAAAATGACGAATGACTAAGCACGAATGTCTAAGGAATGTCTAATGCCGAAGCCCTAATGGCGAAGAGAAACCGGACACATATTAGTCATTTGGACATTCGGCATTCATCCCGCGGAACGCGGGATTGCGCCGCCTACGCAGGGCGCTTTGGATGGCCCATGTCCTTAGCTTAGCGCCGTTCAGGTCCACTGCCACATGCTGGCAGGGAAACTCCTCCCCGCTTTCCCTTGACGCCTTCTCCCTGCCGTGCCATAATAGGGCGCGTGAACCCCGCGGGTCCTGTGCGCCGGGGGGATGGCGTCTTTGTTTCGGAGAGGTTGGTCCATGGAAAGCACGATGGAAAACGATTTCAGGGTGAAGGACACGTGGCGGGTGTTCCGGATCATGAGCGAGTTTGTGGAGGGGTATGAGACGCTTGCCAGGGTCGGACCGCGGGTGTCCATCTTCGGCTCGGCGCGGACGAAGCGCGGGTCGAAGTACTACCGCATGGCCGAGCGCGTGGCGCGGGAGCTGGTGAGGGCCGGCTTCGCCGTGATCACCGGCGGCGGGCCGGGGATCATGGAGGCGGCGAACAAGGGCGCGGCTGAGGCGGGGGGGGTTTCCGTCGGGCTTAACATCGAATTGCCCCACGAGCAGATGCCCAACGACTACGCGAACGTGCCCATCAGCTTCCACTACTTCTTCGCCCGCAAGGTGATGTTCGTGAAGGATTGCCTCGGGTTCATCATCTTCCCCGGGGGGTTTGGGACGATGGACGAACTGATGGAGTCGCTGACCTTGATCCAGACCGGGCGCATGCAGCAGTTCCCGGTGGTGTTGGTCGGCTCGTCCTACTGGCGGGGGCTTGCCCACTGGCTGAAGGAGACGATGTTGAAGGAGAAGTGCATCTCGCCCGAGGACTTTGATCTGTTTCGAATCAAGGACGATCCGAAGGAGATTGTGGACGCGATCGTGACGTGTTACGAGGACCGACGCTTCTTCAAGACCGGTCCGCCCTCGGGGCCGGCCTCCAGGCGAGGGGGGGCGCGGGTCATGTAGCCGGGCGAAGGAGGAAAAGGGGCCCGGCCCTTTTCCTTCCGGGTGTTCGGGGGCGCGTGAAAATATCTTGAAAAGAAACAGGTGTGGGAGTATACTATAACTGTTTATGCGCAGACAGGGCAGCGATTGCGCAAATATCGTTAGCAGGAGCGAGTTGATGCCGAGACAGGAAGACTACGACCTCGGCGCAAAGGCCGTCGAGCTCAACCTTATAACCCAGGAGCAGCTCGAGGACGCCATCATGGACCTGTGCGCCCTGGAGCGCGTGGGGAGCAGGAAGCGCCTGGTTGATGTGTTGATCAAGCAGGGCGTCCTGGCAGAATCGCAGGCGGAGAAACTGCGGGCGGCCATGGGAGAGGCCCCCGCTGCGCCGGCGCCTGCCGCCGAAGAAAAAAAGGCGCCTGAAGTGAAGGACGAGGCGGCGACTCTGAGGGCGGCCGCGGACGAGGAGCCGAAAGCCACGCCGCCAAAAGAGCTCATGAATGACACCGCCGCCCAGCCCCCCAAACCGATAGCCCCGCCGAAGCCCATCGCGCCTGCGCCCATCGGCGCCCCCCCGGCGTCGCGAATGAAGACCCCCGTCACCGTGCCGCCGAACAATGCGTCCGAATACTGCTTCGTACACACGCTGGGCAGCGGCGAATCGCGAATCAACGTCCTGCCCAGAAAACCCATCGCCATCGGACGCGAGCCCGCCAACGATATCATCGTCCTCGACGGCCCCGTGTCCAAGCGGCACGCACGGCTGACCTTCTCGCCCGAGGGGATGACGCTGTGGGACGTGGGCAGCAAGAACGGAACCTTCGTCAACGGCGAGAAGATCACCAGCAAAAAACTTAGGGAGGGCGACGTCGTCTCGGTAGGCAACGCCTATCTGATCTTCGCCCGCGTGGATACGCCCGACGGACGGATCGCGGGCACGATCACGCCGACCGCCCCCCACCAGGGGGCGACGGCGATCCTCAGCGGCAAAGACGGTTTCGAGGGCGCGCCAAAATTCGCGGTCGGCGAGAAGACGGTTCTCATCGGCGCCGAGGCCCCCAACAACATCCGGCTGAACGACCCGGGCATCTCCCCCTTCCATGCCTGCATCGTCACCACCCCCGACGGCGTTCAGATTATTGACCTCAACAGCTCATCGGGCGTCAAGGTGAACGGGGAAGACGTCCAGGCCAAGATACTTGAAGAGGGGGACATCATCAGCGTGGGCAGATACACCCTCCACGTGGACATGATGAAAGAGGGCATTAGCACGGGCAAGATGAAGGCCATCCCCGCCACTCGCGCCCCGACGGCCGCCCTCACCCCCCGGGAGCCCGTCGAGGCGGCTGAGGAGGCGGAGACGATACTGGAAGCCGCTCCTGCCCCAAGACCGGCCAAGGGGGGGCCGCCACCCACGCCGAAAGGCCCTCTGCCGGTTGATGCCGCGGCGGAGGAAGATCAGGACAGCGACCTCGCGCAGCTCGGGGCCGCCCTCCGCAAAGAGGCCGGCCTGGCGGTCAAGGCGGGCGAAGACCCCGCCCAGCCGGGCAAATGCCGCCTGGTCTGCATTGCGGGAGTGATTAAGACCAAGTCCTTTCCGATAGACAGCGCCAAGATGACCTTCGGCCGGAATCCGGCATCGGATATTTTCCTCGAGGACCTGGCCGTCTCGCGCGAGCACGCCATGATAAAGACCGCAGGAAACAAGCTGGAGATCGTGGACCTCGGCAGTCGAAACGGCATCGAGGTGAACGGGCGAAAGGTTATGAGCAAGATGCTCAATGTGGGGGACAAGGTCAAGATCGGGAAGAACGTCTTCCTGGTAGAATCGCTGGAGTAATCGGCGCATTTGCTTGACTTACGGCGGTTTATGTTGTAAAATAAGGGTGTTGGTGGAACGCTCACCGAGAGGGCGATAGCGTTCAATCATGGCGCACTACAAGATCCTGGCAATCCAAGACTTGCGCGACCAGCTCCTGTTCGCCCCTGAGAGGGCGCGCAAGCAGCAAATCTCCCGGCTGGAGGTCCTCATCCGGGAAATCGATCCCGGACGAGACTACCCCTACGACTACGTCCTATTCCGCATCACCCGGTTCCGCCCGGAACAGAACACGAGCGCCAACCTCCGCGGCGAGATGCTCCGGTGTGACCTTGCCCGGCTCCTGCTGGACCTGAGCGGCTCGGTCAACATCCCCGTCTCCGAGGCGGGAGAGCCCGTCTTTTCCATCGAGGATCTTGCAAAACGCTATACGGTAAGCCCGCGCACCATCGCGCGCTGGCAGGCGACGGGGCTGATAGGCCAGAAGTTTATATTCCCCGACGCCCAGAAGAAGACGGGCTTCCGGGGATCCTTTTTGGATCAGTATCTGAGGGACAAGCCGGGATCGGTGGCAAAGTCCCGCGCCTTCACCCGGCTGACAAAGGAGGAGAAGGCGCAGATCGTCCAGCGCGCCCGCGCCCTGGCGGAACAGGAGGACATCTCGCTCTCCCGGGTGGCCCTTCGCCTGGCGAAGGAATTCAACCGGTCGCGCGAGACCATGCGCTACACCCTCCGCCGCTTCGACCGCCGCCACCCCGACCAGGCCATCTTTGATCGGCCCCATCGGAACCTCACCGAGTCCGACAAGCAGACGATCAAGAACCTTTACGAGCATGGCACGCCGGTCCGCTCCATCAGCAGGGACTTTCGCAGGACCGAATCGGCGATCTACGCCATCATCAATCGCATGCAGGCCCGGGAGATACTCTCCGGGACGATCCGATACATCTACAACCCCGAATTCGACGCCGAAGACGCCGAAGAGAATATCCTCGGTTCCAACATCGGCGCGGAGGGGGACGAATCGCCCCGCGACCTCTCGATCGAGGAGGACGAGAGGGCCCCCCCCTGCCTCCGCCAGCTCCACCGGACCGCCCTCCTGAGCAAGGAGGAGGAGATCGCTCTCTTCAGGCTATACAACTACATCAAATACAAGATCGCAAAGCTCCGCGCGGCCCTGGACCCAAACAAACCGAGCGGCGCCCAGCTCCGCGAGATCCTTAACCTCAAAGGACAGGCCATCGAGCTGAAGAACCACCTCATCCGCGCAAACCTCCGGCTCGTGGTGAGCGTCGCCAGGCGCCATGCCGGCCCTCTCACCAACATAGCCCAGCTCATAAGCGACGGCAACCTGTCTCTCATCCGCGCCGTCGAGAAGTTTGACTACGGCCGCGGCAACCGATTCAGCACCTACGCCACGTGGGCGCTCGTGAAGAACTTCGCCAAGACCGTGCCCGAGGAGAACTATCACCTCAACAAGTTTATGACCGGCCACCAGGAGGCCCTCGATGCCGTCGGAAGCGAGATGCCCGAGCCCTTCGAGCTGGCCGAGGATCCCGCAGCGGTCCTCAAGGAAAGGGTACTGGCCGTCCTCCACAAACTCCCCGAGCGCGAACAGGCGATCATCCGCGCCCGCTTCGCCCTGAGCGAGGGCGCCGCCCCGCAGACGCTCCACGAGATCGGCGCGGACCTGGGACTTACCCGCGAGCGCGTCCGCCAGCTCGAGGCCCGCGCCCTCGACCGCCTCCGCGCCCTGCTCGACCTGAAAGCGCCCAAGGCGCAGCAGGTGTAATCGCGGCGCGCGCCGCTTGTATCGCGCCGACTCGCGCCCGGCCGGGAAATGTTCCGAACCGCAAGAGATGGAGACCGACAAAAAGGGAAGGGCAAAGGAAGATGTCATACCTGACCGTCTATCTGAAAAAAGGAGTGAAGCTGGAACCCCAGTTTTATTGGAACCTGGGAGAGATCGCGCAGGAAAAATTCACGAAGAAAAAAGAGGGCCTTATCGCGCGAGTCGGCCGGGGAGATGACTGCGAGTTCCAATTGGCCGAACCGTTTGTAAGCTGGCATCAAGGGGAGTTCCATCTCTTGCGCCTGCCATCGGGACAGTGGACCTATGTATTTTACAACACATCGAAGTACGGGTCGGGACACGCCAGCAATCTCCATGATCTTCCCGGCGAAAAGGTCCACCCCGAAGGGCGGCTGCTGCAGGATGGCATGTGGATATTCTTCCCCTACTCCGGCTCCCAAAGGGGAAGCATCCCGAAGAACAGGGCCTTTCTAAAATACACGGAAGACATGACAGAGAATGTCCCCGAAAAATACGGCGCCGACGCCAAGAGCTTCGGCGATACGGTCGTTCAGAATTCACCGGGCTTTCGGATCAAGAAATAGGATGGCGGGCCGCCGGCCCGCGCTGCATGCGCTTGTCGCATCGTGATATAATAATACCTGCGTGATAGCGGGCTTTCCTGCGCCGGCGCGCGGGACGGCAAAGAGGCGACCGCCCCGATGCGATCCGAAGCCCAAATCCGTCATTTCTCCCGCTCCTGATCGTTCTCTCCGCATAGCCCTCGCGGCCCGCGACGCAGGCCGGACATGCGGCACGTCATTTGCGCATGTCTTATTGCCTGCGCGGTCTCCTGTTGCATCTCTGAACGCATCAGTAGGACGACGCCCGTGAACGAAAAAGGAGAACGCCCATGTCCGAATTTGAGAAACACCTCAAGGCCGCCAACGATACGCTGAACCGCCTGCTGGCGACGATAACCGATCCCGACCAGGGCAAGCTGGTTGCCCAGATGTTCAACAACATCACCGACGCCATGTGCGCGCTGCGGGCGGAGCGCGACGCCGCGACCCGGAGCCCCGGCGCGCAGAAGCGAGCAGATAGTGGGGAGAAGCCGGTCCCCAACGGCAGATCAACTCCCCTGCACGCCGCCGTGGATGCCGGGGACATGGAGGGGGTGAAGCGCCTCCTTGCAGACGGCGCGGATATGAACGCGCGGGATGAGAACGGCTGCACGCCGCTCAGCCGGGCCGTGCTTCGCGGGCATATGGGCGTGGCCGAGTTTCTCGTCAGCAAGGGGGCGGGCGTCAATGTGCAGGCGAAGAACGGCTGGACGGCCCTCGACATCGCCGCCCATCGCCGTAGCAGCGACCTGGTTACGCTTCTTCGCTCCTACGGCGGAAAGCTCGGGAACGAACTGAAGGCGCGCGCCTGAGCGCGCAGTATCCGGCGGCCGCGCACGCCTCTTTATGTCTCCGCCTCGAAGGCCGCCATCGCCTCCGCCTTGGTCTCATAGATGCCGAGAATCTTATTCATGTGCGCGGAGATGAACACCTGCTTCACGAGGGGCTGTATGTCGCAAACCTTCAGTTGGATGTGGGAGGAGTGGCGAAGCCGGTTAAGCTCCACCAGGAGGGTGATGCCGACGCTGGCCATGAACTGCACGTTCACAAGGGAGACGATCATCTTGCCGCCGACGGCCTCGGCAAGCTCCCTCAACTCCCGCCTGGCGCGCCGCGCGTAGACTTCATCCGCCACCTGATTCGCCGTAAAGCGGACAACCGTTACGTCGCCTTCCTTTTCCCATCGTATAGCCGGCGTTGGGGCCAATTTACCTCTCCTCCAGACGCAGCCGCGAATCTCGTCATCCAGGCGAGCAGGCGGCGACCATGCCCGATACAAGTTTACCCCATGCCCCCCGCCGATTCAAGCCGCCTTTCGTCTTCTTCATCCTCGCCGCCTCCCAACCGCGGACGAGGAAAAAAAAAGAGCCGTCCCCATGGACGGCTCTCGAGTTCGCCGAAGATGAGAGTGCGTTACCAGCCGAAACCGAACGCGATACCCCCGCCGCGCCATCCGTAGCTGCCGTAACCCCAGCCGCCGCCATAGTACGGAGTGCAGTAGTTGGGGCCGTAGCTCGGATACCCATAGTACGGGCGGGAGTAGCCGTAAGACGGATACCCACGATAGCCGTAGCCGTAGCTGGGATAGCCGCCGTAGCCGTGGTAGCCATGGTGGCCGGAATAGCCATGGTGACCATAATAGGACCCACCGTGTCCACCACCATGTCCACCACCATGTCCACCACCATGTCCACCGCCGCCGTGTCTACCACCGCCGTGGTGCTGGGCTTGACTCTCTGAGGCATAAACCGTGAAAACCAGTGCAATTACCGCGACAAATAAGGCTAACTTCTTCATGACTCATCTCCCTTTCGCTGACGCTCTACGCTTATTTTCCTGTTCTCCAACCACCCTATTAGTTGCGCCAGTCCAAAGAAGGTGCCGAGAAAAAGCGCCCCATGCCGCCGCCATCGCATCGCCCAGGCCCCCCTTCTCCTTGCATCGCCGCGCCATGTCTGCTAACATGAAACCCGTGTGCGCGAGGTTTCATACCCTTTTGGGAGAAAGTGCGATGAGGAATGGCCGTTTGGGCTTGCTTGCTTCGATGGTCGTCGTGACGCTGGCGGTGGGGTGCGTCCTGGTCGCTTCCTTTTCCCCTGCCCAGGACAACGCCCCCAACACCCCTCCGCCGGGTTTCACACTGCTATTCAACGGCAAGGATCTGACGAACTGGGACCCGGAGAACGACGCCGCCCTGCACTGGACCGTCGTGGACGGCGCCCTGGAATACGACGGCAAAGGCAAGAGCCTGCGCACGGGGAAGGACTACGGCGACTTTGAACTGTGGGTGGACTGGAAAATCCCCCCGAAGGGCGACAGCGGCATCTACCTCCGCGGCAAACCGCAGGTGCAGATCTGGGACAGGCCCGATGTCGGCTCCGGCGGCCTCTTCAACAACAAGAAGCACCCGAGCAAGCCCCTCGTCATCGCCGACAATACCGTTGGTCAGGAGTGGAACACGTTCAAGATCAAGATCGTGGACGATGTGGTGACGGTCTATCTGAACGACAAGTTGGTGGTGGACAACACCGTCCTGGAGTGCTGGCCCAAGTATGACGCGAAGCTCCCCGCGACCGGCCGCATCGAGCTGCAGCACCACGGCAGCAAGCTCTGGTTCAGGAACATCTACATCAAGGAACTCCCGCCGGCGGAGGGGAAATAACTCAAACCGCCCCCTTTTCCCCCCTCTGCGTGCAGCCGGGGCAATCTATGGCGCCGACGCCTTGTAGAGCCTGGCCTTGCCCGTTATCGAATAGCGCGGCGCAGCAGCGGGAGCGAGGAACGATGCGCCTCTGGCGATCTCCAGCGTCGCCCCCGACTCGCTATCCCTGACCGACGCGCAGCCTTCGGTGCAGGTCATGATTTCCACGCCTCGGTCTTTTGGACTGGTGTAGGGCGCATCCCCGTCAAGCGAGAGGAGCGATAGGCGGAACTCCTCCGCACCGGAGGGATAGACCTGCTCGCCGCCCCGCCGTTCCGGCGACAGGATGGAAATTTCCTTTTCCGAAAAATCCAGGATTCTCAAAAGATCCGGGACGGCGATGTGCTTCGGCGTCAGCCCGCCGCGCAGGACATTGTCCGAGTTGGCCATTAATTCGATCCCGACCCCGCCCAGGTAGGCGTGCAACTGCCCGGCCCCGATAAACATGGCCTGGCCGGGTTCCAGCATTACGAGGTTCAGGAGCACAGGGCCGAGGACGCCGACGTCGCCCGGATACCGCTCGTTCAGTTTGAGCATCCACTCGAAGGCGGGGGCCTCGCCTTCCCGTTTCTTCGCCGCCGCGACGGCCTGCTCGACGGCCCGCCGCTGCCGGGACTTGTCCATCGTCATCAGCGCGCTAAAGAACATCCGCAACCTATCAGGGCTCCGGTCTTCCGAGAGATGTTCAATTTCTCTCGCCAGCTCCGCCGGGCGGGTGGCCTTGAGCAGGTCCACCATTTCGTCAACCCGCCGAAAGCCGTTCATGGCCCAAAACGGCGTCAGGGCGCAGATCGTCTCCGGCTTGTGGTTGTCGTCCTTGTAATTTCGATTCGGAGCCGTCAGGGGGATGCCTTCGGCGTTCTCGCGGGCAAAGCCTTCCTTCGCCTGGGCCAGGTTGGGGTGGGCCTGGATGGACAGTGGTTGCGCGGCGGCAAGGACCTTGAAGAGAAAAGGCAGCCTGCCGCCGAATCGCTTCGCAACACGTTCGCCGAGGATCTCCCTTGGTGATTCGGCGATCACGTCGGAGAGGCGGCGCCACTCGCCGTTGACAAATATCTCCGAGGGCGCCTTCGGGTGCGCGCCCATCCACAACTCCGCCTGGGGTTTGTCGGAGGGGCTCGGCAGACCGAGCAGCTCCGGGATCGCCGTGCGCGACCCCCAGGCATAATCCTGGATCGGGTTCCGCAGCAAACAGATCGCCTTCATTCCGCTGCGCCCCTCCCCTGCCGCCAAACAGCCTCCCAGTACTTCTGCCTTTCCTCGGTCAGATCGTTGGGCAGCTTCTTCCAGTCAGCCGCGGGGTAGATCACGATTCTCCCATTCCCCCCGGCCAGGGCCACGTTCAACAGATCGGGACTGAACGCCACGGCATGCACCGGCCCCATCGGCCCCGTGAGGACGAGGACCTCCCGGCCGGTCTGTGCGTCCCAGATTTTTGCCGACCCGTCCTCGCTGCCCGTGAGGATGCGCTGCCCGTCGGGGCTGAAGGCCACAGATCGCACCTCCTTGGTGTGCCCGCGGAGCGTGTGAATCTCCTCCCCTGTCTGCGCGTTCCACACCTTTGCCGTCCGATCATAGCTGCCGGTGGCCGCCAGCGCGCCGTCGGGGCTGAAGGCGAAGGACAGTATCCAACTCATGTGCCCTCGGAGCAGCACACGGTCCAGCCCCTGCTGCACGTCCCATCCCTTCGCCATTTGGTTCCAGTTCCCCGTCATGAGCCAGGCGCTGTCCGGGCTGAAGGCCAGGCAGCTCACGGCGATGGAGTGCCCCTCCAGGGTCACGACATGCCGGCCGGTTGCGGCGTCCCATATTCGGGCCGTTCGATCCTTGCTGCCCGTGGCGATGTGCTTCCCGTCGGGGCTGAAGGCCGCGGCGCAGACGGCGTCGCTATGTCCGCTCAGAGTCAGTTGCTCGGCGCCCGTAGCGGCGTCCCATACCTTCGCCGTCTTCTCGTAGCTGCCGGTGACGATTCTCTTTCCATCGGCGTCAAAGGCCGCGCACGTGACGGCGCCGGCGTGACCCGACAGCCGCAGCAATACCTTCCCCGTTGCGACATCCCAGACACAGGCGCCTCCGTCGTCGCTGGGGGCGACCAACCGCCCCCCATCGGGGCTGAAGAAGATGGGCGCGCCCTCGGCGGCATAGCCGGTGAGGACGCGCAGGTCACGCGGGCCGCGCGCGTCCCACACCTTCGCCGTCCTGTCATGGCTGCCGGTGACGATCAGCCTGCCGTTTGGGCTGAAGGCGGCCGAGGTTACGCCGTCCGAGTGGCCCTGGAGGACAAACATCTCTTTGCCGGAAGGCACGTCCCAGACGCTCGCGGTTCGGTCATAACTTGCCACGGCAAGGCGCCGGTCATCCGGGCTGAATGTGACACAGCGGACGGCCTCCCGATGCCCGCTCAGAGTTGCGACGCTTTCGCCCGATTTGGCGTCCCATACTCTGACTGTTTTGTCGTAACTGCCTGTTGCTATGCGTGTTCCGTCGTGGCTGAACGCGATGGATTGAACTTCGTCGGCGTGCCCGTTCAGGAGAAGCGCCTGACTGCCTGCCGCCGCATCCCACACCCGCGCCTTATGGTTCCAGTCTCCTGCGGCGACTCGACGTCCGTCGGGGCTGAAGGCCACGCAGTTGATCGCAGCGGCCTTGTCGCCGAGGGAAAGGAGCTCCTCTCCCGTCTCAGCGGCCCATATTTTCACGGTCTTGTCATAACTTCCGGTGGCGATGCGTTTGCCGTCGGGGGAAAAGGCGACAGAGGTCAGCGGTCCCGCGTGTCCTGCCAGGCTGACGACCTCCCACCCCGTCCCGGCGTCCCAGATTTTGGCCACGCCGTCATGGCCTGCGGTGGCGACGCGCGCCCCATCGGGGCTAACGGCCACGGAGTTCACCGCGCCGGTATGCCCGTGGAGGACGCGGACCGGCTTGCCGGCGCCGAGGTCCCATATGGTGGCCGTCTCGCCCTGGCTTCCCGTGATAATCCATTTTCCGTCGGGGCTGAAGGCGACGGAGGTGACGGCCTCGGCGTGCCCCCTCAAGGTCAACAGGTCCAGTTCGCAGAGCCACCGCAGCCGCCCCCATTCCCAACTGCGAGGGAACGCGGGGGTCAAGTCGAGGACCGAGATGGCCTTGTCAAAGGCCAGGCTCCGGATCTCGCCGTGGGCGGCGGAGATTGCATTGATATAACTCTCCCACTCCAGTTTCTTTTTTGCGGCCTGAGCCTGGGCCAGAAGCCCCTTGGCCTGGGCCTCGGCGACGCGGGCGCGTTTCTCTTCCGCTTCCGCCCGGGCCTTGGCGGACTCGGCGGAGCGACGCTCCTCCTCTTCCCTCGCGCGAGCCTGTTCGGCCGCGCGGCGTTGTTCCTCCTCTTGTTCACGGGCGCGCTCGGCGGCCCGGCGCTCCTGTTCCTCGCGCCGGCGGGATGCCTCGGCGGCGGCGCGCTGATTTTCGGCGATCTTCCTCTGCCGCTCGGCCTCCTCGCGGGCGGCGTTGATGAGATAGAAGCCTGCGACGATCATGAACAAGACAGCAATGAGCGTGACCGTCGCCGCCTTGTGGCGCTGGACGGCCTTCTGGACCTTGTACCAGGTGCTCGCCCGACGCGCCTCAATGGGCTCATTCGTCTGAAAGTGCCGGATGTCCCGCGCCAGATCGTTGGCCGATTGATACCGCCGCTCCTTCTCCTTTGCGATCGCCGTCAGGATGATCGTCTCCAGATCGAGGGGCAGCGTCTTCACGACGGTCGTCGGCCGGGCGGGTTCCCTCTCCCGGATGTTCTGGAGCGTCTCCATCGGGTCGGGCATGTGGACGGGATAGGGCATAGCCCCCGTCGCCATCCAGTAGAGGATTACCCCCAGGGAATACACATCCGACCGGGTGTCCACCATTTCCGGCCGGCCCAGGGTCTGCTCCGGGCTCATGTAGGCCAGCGTGCCCACTACCACCCCCGAGACGGTGAGGGCGCTCTGCTGCTCATCCTGGCCGGGCTTGACCAGCTTCGCCAGGCCGAAATCGAGGATATGGGGCTTGCCCTCCTCGTCAATCATGATATTGTCGGGCTTGATGTCCCGGTGAATCACGCCGTGCATGTGGGCGTGGGTGATGATCTCGCAGATGCGCGTGAAGAGGTTCAGCTTCGCATCGAGGGACAACTCATGCGTCTTGAGGTAATCGTCCAGCGTCCGGCCCTGGATATACTCCATGGTGAAGTAGTAACTGTCGGCCAGCTCCCCGACCTCATAGATGGGCACGATGCCGGGGTGGTTCAGGCGGGCGGCGGCGTCGGCTTCGTGGAGGAACCGCTTTCGCTCCTGTTCGGAGGCGAAGGCCGCATGGCGCATCACCTTGAGGGCGACGGCGCGGCGCGGCTTCTTCTGGATGGCCTTGTAAACAATGCCCATGCCTCCGCGGGCGATCTCCTCAACGATCTCGTAGTCCTGGGGGAGCTTGTTGGAGAGTTCGCGGGCGAACTGCTCGGCCGCGTCAATCTTGCGCATCGAGGCGTCGAGATCGTCCAGGTCGTACCGCTCTGTTTCACGCAGGGGATCGTCCATTTGCTCTCCGCGTCGCTCAGGAGACCCGGAAACGGCCCTTCCTAATTATCAACCATAAAGCGACATAAGTCAAGTTTCGGCATAGGGAACGGATCACCGCTGAAACGAATCGGGCCGGTCGGCCCGGGCCTCGGCCAGGAGCGCCTCGAAGCGGGGCGCAATGCGCGCTACGGCCTCCTCGACGCTCTGCCTACCGAGCCAGACCTTGTCGAACTCGGGCTGGATCACCATGTCGGAGATCTCGTTCCAGTTGTGGGTGAAGGGGTCGTAGATGGCGTAGGCCACGGCGCCGTTCAGGAGTTGCTTGTTGGCCGGCTTGGGGGGGCACTTCAGCCAGATGTCCTTGCTCCGGGCCAGCCGCATGATGGCCGGCTGGAAATTCCCCGTGCCGGCGAGGCGGGTCTGGATCTGCTCGCCGCCCATGAGTTTCACCACCTCCCACGCCTCCCGCGGGTGCGGGGTGGTCTTCAGAATCCCCCACCCCGACCCGCCGGTGGCGAAGCGGGCATGGTCCGAGCCGGGGTACTTCGGGAACATGGCAATATCCCAATCGAAGTCTTTGATCTTGTTGAAAAAGGAGGCGTTCCAGATGCCGGTATTGAACATGGCCACCCTGCCGCTGCTGAACATCTGCGTGGCGTCCATCCCCAGGGCCGACATCTCCGTAGGCGCCGGCATGACCTGGTGTTTGAGGCGCAGGTCGAAGAAAAACTTCAGCCCCGCGATGGCGTCGGGGGCCGCGAGGAGGCATTTGCGGGGGTTCTGCACGTCATCCACCATCCGCCCGCCGCGGGAATAGATCCAGCTCTGCCAGGCCCAGCCGGCGAAGCCGTACTGCGTCACGCGCCCTCCCTCATCGAAGATGGTGAGCTTCTTGGCGACCCGGAGGAACTCGTCCCAGTCCCAGTTGTCTCTGGGGTAGGAGAGTCCGGCCCTGTCGAAGGCGGCCTTGTTGTAGTAGATGCACGCCACGGGGGCGGTGTCGTTGGGGAGGGCGAAGAGCCGCCCGTTCACGGTGAAGCGTTCGATCTCCTCCGGCCAGTAGTCCTTGACGTTGATGGCGGGATCGGAGGCGATGAAGTCGTTGAGCGGCATGAGGGCGCCCTTGCCGAAGAGGGCGGGCATGTGGTGGTTCTCCACCCAGCAGACGTCGGGGGCGCTGCCGGAGGCGTAGCCGGTGAGGAGCTTGGTCAGGTACTGGTCGCCGACGGTGCGTTCGAGTTTGACGGTGATGCGCGGGTGGCGCTTGTCCCACTCCCCGACGATCTCGTCGAATATTTCCGTGGAGTGGATGCCGCCGAAGTGGGCCACGCGGATGGTGGTTTGCCGGAGGCCGGTTTCGGTGTCGCGTTGAACGCCGCAGGAGGAGAGGAGGACAAAGGCGAGGAGGAAAAGCGAGAGGTATCGCGTCATGCCCCGAGCTCGGTGAGCATCTTCAGTTCTTCAAGCATCTCTTCCATCATCTGGTAGCGATCGTCTGGGTCCTTCTCCATGGACGTTTCGACGATGCGGCAGACCGACTGGGGCACGGTGGGGTTGTGCTCCTTGGGCGACTCGATCCCGGTCTCCAGGATGGCGTTGATGACTTCTTCAGGCTTGTTGAACATGAAGGGCGGTTTGCCGGTGAGCATGCGGAAGAGCACGGCGCCGAGGGAGTATATATCCACCCGGTGGTCAATCGGCTTGTTCTTCTGGATTTGCTCGGGGGCGCGGTAGTTGTGCAGCGACGTGGGGCCCATGATGGAGCGCTTCGCGTCGGACTCGGCGCCCAGGAGATACCCGCCGGGGCCAAACTCCATGAGGCGGACGATGCCGAGCGACCGCACGGTGCGGATCTCCTCCTCGGGTTTCTTGCCGATGTTGCAGATGAGAATCTTCTCCGGGCGGACGTCGCCGTGCATCACCTTGTGATAGTGAGCATAGTCCAGCGCGATGGCCACCTGCACGGCGATTTCCACTGCCAACGGCACCGCCAGCGGCTCGCCCTTTCCGCCCTTGCTGGTCAGCTCCTTGATCGTCCTTCCCTCGACCAACTCCTGCACGATGTAGTAGACGCCCTCCTCCGCGCCGGCGTCATGGATCTGGACGACGTTCGGATGGTTCAACTTCCCGGCCGACCGGGCCGGGCCGATGAACCGCTCGATCTCCTCCTCCGACGCCTTCGCCGAGGTGGTCAGGATCTTGATCAATACCGGACGATCAATGGAGAGCTGCAGGCCGCGATAGGTGACCTCGTTGTCGAACTCATGAATCTTGGTGATGAGCCTGCAGCCTGCAATGGTCTGGCCCTCCTCGGGCAGCGCAACACCCTTCGGCTTGGGTTTCGGTTTCGGCTTCTCCTCCACCGCGACGGCGGCCTCCGCCTTCGCCTCCGCCCTCGCCTCCGCCTTCGCCTCCGGCTTCGGCTCGGACTCCAGCAGCTTCTCGTCAATGGCGCTGGCGGGCTCCTCCCGACGTTTCTGGGCGGGCTCCGCCGCCTCTGCGCCCTCAAGCTCCACGGCGATAACCGTGGACCCGATGCGAATCTTGTCGTCGCTCTGCAGAGGCGCGCTTTTGACGCGCTTGTCGTTCAGGAAGGTGCCGTTCGTGCTGCGGAGGTCGGTGAGGATGACGCGCGTGCCGTTATTGGTGAGCTGGCAGTGAATGCGGGAGATGCGCGGCTCGGACAGCTCGATGTCCGAGGCCGAGCTGCGCCCCACGGTGATCGAGCGGCCGGAGCGGAGCGTGAAGCTCTTCCCCTTGTCGGCGCCGACGATTACCCTGAACGTGGCCTCCATCTCCGCCTCTTCCTTTGGTTCCCGGACTTCTACAGTCGGCCGGCGATCTCCGCACGGATCTCCTGCACAAACATCTGAACGGCGCTGCCCTGCGCCGCACTGCACTTCGTCTCGACTTCCCCTATGGACGCGTGAACGTCCGGCTTTTTTACCGCCTGCGCATGGTCCGTAAACGCCTGCCACAGAAACACGTTCCCCCCCGGCTGGCCCGCCTCGTGCTCCTCGCGCAGGCGATCGCAAAATCCCACCATGCGCTGGTATCGCGCCGCCGCGATGGCGCGCCCGCCCTGCGTGGTCAGTTGCTCGATCGTCGGCCGGCGCTTGGCCAGCCAGGCGCTCATCTCCTGGGTCTGCGTCAGCAACGGATCGCGCCGATGACCCCGGATCGTAATGTATCGCCAGACGGCGATGAGGCCGAAGTTCGCATCGAGATAATCCGCGTCGGCGAGGATGCGGTTCTCGATGGGATCGCGCTCCCCCGCCAGGCCGATATGCGTCTCCACCGCCGAGGTGATGGCCGCCTGCTCGATCAAATCAACGTCAAGATCGGCCAGGATCTTTCCCGCCTCCCGAGCGCCCCGCGCGGCATGGTCGTCGCCCAGGGGCTTGCCGATGTCGTGCAGCAGCGCCGCCGCCTCCAGCACAAAGGCGTCCGCCCCCTCGCGTCGGCCCATCTCCACCGCCAGGTCGCGGACCCGGTAGGTGTGCTGGAGAGTGTACTCAGGCCAGTGATACCCCTGCCATTCGCACGGCCAATCCCTCAACTGCTCGCACACGCGGCGCTCGATCTCGCGGATCACATCCTCGGATGCAGCGTGTGGCGTCATGGCAAACCCATCCATAACTCGTCCCCCCATCCCAGGACGAAACCTCATACCTCTCGAAATCTTAATCCAAACGCGCCCCTGATTCAAGCCAAATCACGCCCGCCCCCGCGCCACGGATTTTGTTCCCTCCACCAGTTCCCCGATGAAGTCCCCCACCCTGGCCGCAAGGTCCGCCGGGGGCAGGTCGCGATGCTCGTGGGTGCGCTTCACAATCGCGCTGCCCACGATCACGCCATCGGCGTGGGCGGCGACCAACCGGGCCATGTCCTTCGTGGAAACGCCGAAGCCGACCGCCACGGGTTTGTCGGTCAGGGCCTTGATGGACTCGATGTTGTCCACCAGATCGTCGGGCAGGCGATCCCGCGCTCCGGTGATGCCCGTCACGGAGACGCAGTAGATGAACCCCGTCGCTATCTCCGCGATATGCCTCCGGCGCTCCACCGGCGTGGTGGGCGCCACGAGGAAGGCCAGCCGGAAATCGTTTGCCGCGGCGATCGCCGCCACCGGCCCGCCCTCCTCGATGGGCAGATCGGGGATAATCGCCCCGTCAATGCCCGCATCCCTGGCCGCCTGGATGAAGCTCTCCGCCCCCCGCTTGAAGACGATGGAGTAGGAGACCATGGCGAGGATCGGCATATCGCACGACCGCCGCAGCCGCTTCACCAGCTCGAAGCTCCGCCTCACCGTCGCCCCGGCCCCCAGGGCCCGGGTGAAGGATGCCTGGATCGTCGGACCGTCGGCGATGGGATCGGAGAAGGGGATGCCCAGCTCGATCAGATCCGCACCGCGCTTGGTGCACTCCAGAATCAGGGCCTCGGTGGCGTCATAGCTCGGGTCGCCGGCGGTGAGGAATGGCATGAACGCGGCCTTGCCCTCGGCCCGGAGCTTCGCAAATCGCTCGTCAATTCGGTTACCCATAGAGAGGCACTCTCAAGACTTCTCTTCCAACAGCCGGGCGACCTCCATGCAGTCCTTGTCGCCGCGGCCGGAGAGGTTGATGATGATGATCTCGTCCTCCTTCATGCGCGGCGCGATCTTCGCCGTGTGCGCCACGGCATGGGCCGACTCCAACGCCGGGATGATGCCCTCCGTCTCGGAGCAGAAGCGGAAGGCGTCCAGGGCCTCCTCGTCGGTGGCGGCGCCAAACTCTACCCGGCCGGCAACCTTCCAGAAACTGAGTTCCGGGCCGACGCCTGGGTAGTCCAGCCCCGCCGAGACGGAGTGAACCGGGGCCGTCTGGCCCTCGTCGTCCTGCAGCACAAAACTCTTGCTGCCGTGCAGCACCCCCACCTTGCCCTTGAGGAGAGTGGCGGCGTGCTGGGTCGTGTCCAACCCATGCCCCGCGGCCTCGACGCCGATCAGCTTCACATCCCAATCCTCGATGAACGGGTAGAAGATGCCTGCCGCGTTGCTCCCGCCCCCGACGCAGGCGATGACCACATCCGGCAGGCGGCCCTCCTTCTCCTGAATCTGCTCGTGGGATTCTCGTCCGATGACCGACTGGAAGTCGCGGGCCATGACGGGGAAGGGATGGAACCCCACCACCGACCCGATGACGTAGTGCGTGTCGCGCACCGAGGCCATCCAGTCGCGCATGGCCTCGTTCGTGGCGTCCTTGAGTGTGCGCGATCCGGAGGAGACGGGGATCACGTTCGCGCCCAGGAGCT
This sequence comes from Planctomycetota bacterium, assembly GCA_040755855.1. Classification (GTDB taxonomy): domain Bacteria; phylum Planctomycetota; class Brocadiia; order JAADGH01; family JAADGH01; genus JAADGH01. The sequence goes on from JBFMAD010000062.1 coordinate 40,256, forward strand.
TCATGCGGAAGACGTTCAGGGCCTGGCGGCGCATGTCCTCCTCGCCCATATAGACCTCGCACTCGAGGCCGAACCGCGCCGCGGCGGTGGCCACAGCCACGCCGTGCTGCCCCGCCCCGGTCTCGGCGATGATGCGCCGTTTGCCCATGCGGACGGTCAGGAGCACCTGCCCGAGGGCGTTGTTGATCTTGTGCGCGCCCGTGTGGGCCAGGTCCTCGCGCTTGAGGTAAATCTTCGCGCCCCCGAGGGCCTTGGTCATCCGTTCGGCGAAGTAGAGGGCGGTGGGCCGGCCGGCGTACTCCCGGAGGTAGTAATCGAGTTCCTTCTGGAATTCGGGATCGGCCTTGACCTTGTAGTATTCCCGAACCAGCTCCTCGACGGCGGGCATGAGCGTCTCCGGGGCGAATTTGCCGCCGAACTCGCCGAAATATCCCCGCTCGTCGGGCTGATCCTTGAAATTGATTGCCTTCATGTCCGCAGGCATACCCTATCTCCGGGCGCATAGGAAAACCGCATCATATCGGATGAGGACGTGCAGGTCAAGTGAAAACACCTGAACGCCGTAGCCGCTCATTGACGGAGGTGGTTCATGGAAAGGAGGCGCTCCGTCATTCCCGCGAAAGCGGGAATCCACGTGGGACAGCACATTTCTCGACGCTCTGGATCCCCGCGTGCCCGGGAATGAGACCTGTTCCCCACCCGCAACCGAGCGGATGCCTCTCGTCGTCTGCATTTGGTTTGACTCACCGGATCGCCCGCGTTAAGATTCAATGACGACATTAACTGCGGAAAATCGCATGGAAGCAATAAGTGATAAAAATAGGTGGCTGTGGGGTTGTTGAAAAAGCCCCGGGCATGTCACCCTGAACGAAGTGAAGGATCTCGACCTCACGAATGGTCGAGATTCTTCGCTACGCTCAGAATGACAACCTTCGTGAGAACGGGTTTTTCAACAACCCCGCTATCCCTTGTACTCCACCATTACTCGGAGTTACGCAAGCAGATATCAGTAACCAGTAGTCACGGGAGGCATTGATGACAGACCGCGACCAGAAGTGCTCAAGAAGCAAACAAGAGCATACTGTATCGCTTTTCTTTCAACTGCCCTTTCGTTTGCGATTGTCGGGGGGTATCTACTTTGCTGCCTGGACGACCACTGGCGATTTCGCCAGGGTCGGCTTCTCTGTTCCAACCCCGGACGGCTTGGGAAGCATCGTTGTGGAACAGGGCGGCACAATGGGGATATACGCCCACCGGGGCAACGCGCAAATTGTTGACCCGTCCGGTAGGTGCTTCGGCCAAGAGTGGCACCAGACGATCGCGGAGTACAATTTCGGGGCCGACCGACCTGCTATGGATATCGAACTTGATCCAGACGATCCCCCGTTGGCGGAGGCCATCCAAGCGGTAAACGCGATCATTAAGGTATATGTTGACCATACTGGCGAGACGTATAACTGCGGACACATACACACGATTTCCTACAAGGACATACGGGGCGGAGTGTTGGTGAAGGATGCCGAAAGCCAGAAATGCATCTGGCTCCCGGAAGTTGTCGACACAGGCACGGTCTCTGATAGGGAGATGAAAACGCTCATTGAGCGAGTCGCCAACGCACAATTTCCGTCGATCCATCGTGAGTTGATGATGGAAGCTCGGTCACAGTGCCGCCAAGAAAGATTTCGCGTGGCCGCTATCAGCTTGGCATCTGCGATTGAAGTGTTTGTGGATACCTTTTTGCAAGGCAAGTGCAACGACTACATTGTGAAGTCTGACGGGCCATACTACAAGGGGAAGCGGATGAATGCATTTGAGAGATTCAGGAAAGCACTAAGATACGTTCTTGGTGTGTGTCTCGAGACTGACAATGCAGACCTGTGGCACAACTACGAAAGAATCGTGTTCTTGAGGAACGCGGCGGCGCACAGAGGAGTTTTAACGTATGACGATCCCGTCTCCAAACTCAAGGTGACAGTCAACTCAGTTGCGAAAATGGAGGAATTGATCGAGTCGGGAGACGCAGTGATGACATGGGTTGAATCAAAATCGGGGCAAGAGCAGGGCAAAAGGGTCACTCATATTCCCCGGGGTCAAGGAAAAAAATCTCCCTCCGCGAAGCCGAGCGACGGCTTTGTGTAGGCTTGCGCGTCGTAAGACCTATCTACCTATGCGAGCTCATCCACCGTCGGGACGCT
>JBFMAD010000063.1:0-41615 GCA_040755855.1 Planctomycetota bacterium
CGCTTCGCTCCACCAGTGCTGAAATTGATCGCCGCCAGCACTATCAGCAATATCCCATGGATCACCAGCGACACCACCCACCACGGCGCCTGGTTCATCAGCTCCGCTATGTCCGTCGGCGCAAATACCTGGCGGTGCGCCCCTCCCCCCTCCGGCGGCCTGCCCGCCGCCGGCGGCGGACTGACGGTCCCCCCCGCCTGCGGCGGCCGCGCGGCCTGCACCGGCTGCGCCGGACGCGCCGCCTGAACCGGTTGCGCGGGACGCGCTGCCTGCGGCTGTTGAGGTTGATTCACATTCGGCGGTTGCGACATGAATCGTCTCCTCCCGTCGAGTTCGGGGTCTATCCTTGGGCTACACTTGCCCTCTGGGTTCGGCGAATTGAACCTTTTTGAAGCCGAACTTGGCGCAAGCGTTAAGGGCCTTCACGATATAATCATAAGGAACGTCCGGCGCCCCATCAATGGTGACTTTGGCCTCGGGGATTTGCCGCCGGAGCAGAAAGAGCTTGGTTCGGAGGGCGTCTATGCGCTCACCGATGTTGGCGCCATTGACCAGGATAACCAGTTGCTTGTTCGGATATTCCAGTCCGATGACGATCTCCTCCGTTTTTTCCTTCTTTGTCGAGGTGGCGCGTCCCTGTCTGGGCAGGTGGGCGGGGAGTCTGCCCTCGACCTTGGGGAATTTCATTGTCATGACAAAGAAGATGAGGAGCAGAAAGACGCAGTCAATCATTGACGTCATCTGAAGCTCAATCCGTTCGTCTTCAGTACCTTGGCGGGCAAGATTCATGCTCTTTCTCCTCGAAGGGACCAGGGCACGGGGCTTGTAGGCCCCGCATCGTAGTCTTTAACATGATTATATCATAGTGCGGCAAATCTCGCAAATCCTTCGCAAAATTTGGAACTTAGGCGTAACCGGAGATTGGCGTTGGAGTTACATGTCGGGCCTGACATCTGCAGGCAGGTCCGCTTGCAACTCGAGTTGCCAGATTTTGGCCTCCTGGCAATCCTTCATAAACCCTTGTACGTGGCGGAATTCCATCCTTTTATCGGCCCGAAGGATCACCTGCCGTTCGGCCATGCCCTCCTCTTTTACCATGCTTCGCTTTGCCTCGAAGCGCAGGATTTCCCTCAGTCGCGCATCGTGCACATTCATGGGCTCCAAGCCGACCAAATGGACCTTGCCGTTTTCATCCATATTGACGACGAGGCGGTCCGCCTTGACCCGTGTATCGGGATTGGCGGTATCGGCCATAGGAAGCTCGAGTTTCAGGTTCTGGGCCTTGGAGAGCTCCGAGACGGTGACGAAGAAGATGATCAACTGGAAGACGATGTCAATCATCGGCGTCATGTCAAAAGACGCCTGCTCGTCCTTTCTTCCCGATGAGAGTCGCATAGGTTAATTCCTCCTTGGGCGTTCGGTACTCCTTCAGATCAGGTTCCCGGGGTCGGTTGAGCCGGGCCGGCCGGTCGGGCCTGCGCGGGCGGCGCGCCGGCAGGGGCGGCTGTCGCGGCCCTCGCCTGGGAGGGGAGCTGCGGACCGGTGGGGGCGGCGCCCGGGGCCCCGCCCTGGATTTGCATGGTCTTGAAGCGGCCCATCAGCTCCTCGGCCACCACGCCGATTTCCAGCAGGATTCGGACCACCTTGTTCCGGAAGAAGGTGAAGAACACGATGTTCGGGATGGCCACCAGCAGGCCCTCGAAGGTGGTGACGAGCGCCTGCATGATGCCGTAGGCCATTTCGGCCGGCTTGGCCATGCCGCCGGAGGATGCGATCGCCTTAAAGGTGAGCATCATGCCCCAGACAGTTCCGAACAGACCGAGCATGGGTGCGATGTTTGCAATGAGGCTGAAGTGGCCGAGTTGCTGATGGAGTTTGATGGACTCCTCTTCGCCTACCTCGCCCATGATGGACTTCATGTCGTCGTAACCGGAGCGGATTTCGGACAGGCCCGCGCCGATGACCTTGGAGAGAATCGAATCATCCTGCCGGCAGTAGTCCATGGCCTCTTTGATCCGTTTCTCGCGGAGGAGGGCGTCGAGCTGCTGCTGGGCCTCCGGGGGCATCAGGTCATCGCGCCGCAAGGTGAAAAACGCTCGAAAGACGAGGGCGATGGACACGATGGAAAGGGCGATGATCAGAAACCCGATCGTGCCTGACGATTGGATGATCAGGGACAGGAAGCTCTGGCTCTTGATCTTCTCCGTCGCCTCATCCGCGGTCGGCGTGGCTGCATCTTGAGCGAACAGGGGAATCGCAACCAAGGCCACCACAAACATCACCAAAAGCACCAACAACACTCTTTTCTTCCACATCCGCCAATCTCCTTTCAAGGACCAAGCTCCATTACTTTCCTATTTCAGTTATCGGCTCATGCGCCGAGCCGTTTTCGCCATACGGAATCGGGGTGCTCCTGAGTCAGGATGCTTCGGAAGCGCCGGGCCGTCGCGGCATCCTTCAACTGTTCAAAGCAGTCCGCCACGTTGAACAAGGCGCGGGCATGCTCCTCGGGGCAGTTGAAGTAGAGCACCACGACGCGGAGATACTCGATCCGGGCCTCTTTAATCCGCTTCTCGGCGCGGTAGGCGTCGCCCAAACCGTTATGGGCGGCGGCCTTGACCTCGTCGTCCTGGGCCTCTTCGAAAACCTTCTGCAGCAGGTCACGAGCCTGCGACGTATCAGTGGGGGTTTCCAGAATCAGGCCGGCGGCGCGGTTCAGGTTTGCCTCGAAGTAGATCTCCGGCATCTTGCCCTTGGCGATTTTTTGAATCTCGTCGAAGGCGCTTGCAGCCTCCTTCCCCTTGCCCTGATCGAGGAGGACCTTGCCCTGCCACAGCTTGCCTTTCAACTGCCAGAATTCGCCGTAGTCGCTCTTGGCGATCTCCTCAAAAATCTTCTGCGCCTTGTCCAATTGCTTCGCCTGATAGAAACACTGGCCGATCCCGAACTTCGCCTCCGGGACTTTGATGCCGTGCTTGTCGGTCTTCGGGACTTCCTCATAGATCGCTATCGCCTTGGCGAGGGCGTCCGTGTTGTCCGCCAACTTTTGTCGGCAGAAGGCCATGTAGTAGGTGCAGTAATGCTTCAGCCAGGGGCGGGCCTCGGCCTTTGACGCCTCCTGAAACTTCTCCAGCGCCTTCTCATAGTCGCCGCGCCGCAGGGATCCCGTCGCCGCAACATATGCCGGAGGCTGATCGCCGTGGGTGATGTTTTCGACTACTGTGGGATGCTTGGATTCCTTTCCCTCCGCCTCAACGCTCTTGTAGGTCTCCTTCACAGTCACCTGCATCCACTGCGGCGATCCGTCCTTAAACGTAACCGTGTCTCTGCCGCCCTGCGCTGTGGCGACCTCGGTAGCGAGGAGCGCCGCCAAAACCGCTGCCGTGCTCAGCCAAACTGCCTTTCTCATCGAGGATCGTCCTCCTTCGTTGGAACCGATGTTCTACTTCGTTGAGGGTCTAAGCGCGTCAAGCGCCTCTTTGTCTTTCTTTTTGAGTTCATCCGCGACCTTGCTCTCGTCCAGCGACGCCTCGCGGGTCTTGGTAAGCTCCTCGTAGTTTTCCTTCGAGAAGTTCTCCTTCATCATGTCCAGGAACATCTTCTCCAGCTCCGGCTTGTCGGGCGCGCCGAGCCGGGGATAGGCGATTAGCAGGCTCGACATCGTCCGCTTCGCGTCGTCCTCCTGCTTGGTCTTCAGCAGGCAGAACACCTCGTGGTATTTGGCGTCGAGCCAGACGGGGAGACCCTTCTGGATGTCGTTGGCGAGCGCTTCCCACATGGGGAGGGCGCCCTTGTAGTCGCCGCTCTTCTCGGTGACGAAGGCCAGCCGCTTGCGCAGATCGGAGCTGACGCCGACGAGGCGCGGGTCGAAGGGTTTGAGGCCGAACTTATCGAACGAGGCCTTTTGCAGGGCCTTGTCTCCGTCCCAGGCGGCAACGGTCTTGCTGCGGGCGCCGGCGTCGTTGTAGAGGCTGACGGCCGTGCCGTAGGTTCCGTCGCTGGAGAAGAAGCAAATGAGCCACTCGCCGCGGGCCTTGCGGTCCTCCCAGATGCCGAGCAGCACAGACAGTTTCTGTTTGTCGTCGAAGCATCCCTGGGCGATTTCCTGACGCCGCCCGCACAGGATATAGACCTTCTCCCATGCGAGGAGGACCTCCTGCCACTGTTTGGCCTCCTTCCACTTCTCGGCCTGCTCATAGGCGTTGGCGATGCGGGTGACGATGCCCCAGTATTCGGGGGTGTATGTCTGGCCGGCGTTGGTCAGCTTCGCCCGGGCCAGGTCAAAGACCTTTGCGGCGTCCTCATCGTGGCCCAGTTCAAACAAGCGGGCGCCGTACCACACCAGATCGGTTGCCGATAGATTGGGATTGAGCGAGGGCACGTTGAGCACGAACTTGGCCGCCTCGTCCTGGGCCTTTTTCAGTTCGTCCGCGCCCACGCCCTTTTTCTTCAGGATGTCCACGGCGTTGAGATAGCCTTCGGCGAGGAGTCGGCTGAGTTTGCTCTTTTCCACCGGGTCCATGTTGGGGTTGGACTTCTCCAGGATGCCGTATTCCGCCTTGGCGTCGTCCAGTTTGCCCAGCCCGCAGAAGGACATGATTCGGTATGTATTGATCTCGGCGGGCATGGTGTTGATCTCGTTGAGGGTTCCCACCAGCTCTTCAAACCGAATCTTGGCGACCTGGAGGGCGTTCTCGGCCTGCTTGGCCTCCGGCCCGCCCTGTTTGACCTGGGCCTGGAGTTGATCTACCTGCTTCTTCAGGCCCTCGGCCTCCTTGTGGAAGGCGTGGCCCTGGGGCAGGATTTCTCTCTGGTAGGTATCCTCGAAACCCTTGAGGATTTCCAGCGCCTTATCGTATTGGCTCACTCCCGGGTAGCTGTAGATGCTCGCAAGTCGCAGCCGTGATTTGGTCATCCAGTAGCGTTTCAATTGGGTGTATTCCGGGCTGATCTCGGGCTGATCGGCCGCCCATGTGAGGTAGTCGGTCAGCTTCTGGGCCGCCCGCTGCCAGAGCGGTGCGGCCTCCTTGGCCTTGGCCGCGTCCGCAGCGACCACGGAAAGGTACGCCGCCCAGAAGGAATGCCCGCACAGGTAGCAGGCCTTTTCATACTCGGCGGCCGAGGTGGGGATGGACTCGTAGAGTTCCGCCGCCTCTTTGAACCGCCCGCCGGCGCGGAGGGCGTCGGCGCTGCGGAATACCGCCTCCGAGGCGCGGCGGTCCTCGGGGAATTTTCGGGCGAATCTCTTAAGGGAATCCACATAGATATCCATCATGTGGTCTAAAGGCGCGTCTTTGACCTTATGCTTGATCTCTCCCTGTGATATGATCTCCGGCTCCTTCTGCCCCGGGACCTCGATCTTTACGCTCTTGCCGGGATCGTCGGCGGTGATCTTCCCGCGAACAATCGTCCCGTCCTGCTTGACGATCTCGTCGGAGTGCTCGTGGTCCAGCACGTGGCCGAAGAGCTGCGTGGCGGCGAAGGCGACATCGGGTCCCTTGGGATGCTCCGGCAGGACCTCGACGACCTTGCCGAAGGCCAGCGCGGCCTCGAAAAAGCGCCCCTGCTTGAAGTAGCACAGGCCAATCTGCTGCCATGCCTCGCCGATGATGGGCAATTCCTCGTCAGGGTCGGCCTTCAGGATGGCGTCCTGGTAGGCCTGAATCGCTCCCTCGTACAGACCGAGCGCCTTGGGGTCCGCCCCCATCTTCTCGGCCTCGTCGAAGCGTTTCTTGGCATTTGCCAGGTATTCGATCGAACTTTGCTCAATCCTGATCTCGGCAAAGACCTGTTTCCACTTGTTCAGCAGTTCCGTGGCGACGCGCGACATGGGCCCGCCGGCCTTGATGACGTCCGCGATGGCCTTCTGGCCCTTCTCAAGGTTCTCTTTCCGATCCCTGCCCTGGCCGGCCTTTGCGAGCTCCAGGAAGCACTCGCCCTTTTCGAGCACCGCCTTTTTCACGGTCATCTGCGTCTGACGCCCCTTCTCATCGGTCGGCTCCGCGGTGAGGATGTCCTCGGGCACCTGCTCGATCAGGACGTTCACCTGCTTGATGCCCTGGTTGAAATAGTCCTTCGACGGGTCCGGTTCCACGCGGCCCATCTTCTTATAGGTCTCGCCCAGGAGGTAATAGGCGTGGAAACGGAAGGCGTTGGCCTCGCCGCTCGGCCGTTTCTGGGTAACGCGGATCAGCTCGTCAACGGCCTGCCCGTAGTTCTTCATCGCATTGGGCTTGTTGTTCGCCTTTGCGTCAATGTCGCCCAACTGCTGGAAGCATGCCGCTCGGCCGATCCGGCCGGAGAGGGCGATCACGAAGTTGCCGTACTCATCCACATACTTCTGGAATCGCTTGATGGACTCGTTCAACTCGGCCTTCTGCTTGTTTGCGTCGGAGACCACGTCGCGGCCGTACATTTCCGCCCAGTAGAAGTGAGTCCAGGCGGCCTGGTTGATGGCCTTGAGGAACATCTCCATCATGGCCGCGCGCTTGGCGATCCTGTGTTTATCCCGCTCGATGGTGGAGATCTTTTCCATCTCGCCTTCGGACTTCGTCGCCACGTTTTCGAACTGCGACACGGCGTCGCCGAATATCCCCTCGGCTTTCTTCACGATCTCGGCCGCCTTCTTTTTGTCGTGCATTCGGTCGAGCTGCTTGGACCGCTCGGTTGCGCGGGACTGCTGGAGCATGGCCTTGTCATAGCGCACCTCATTGACCTGCGCGGCCTCGGGATGGGCCTTGAGGAATGTATCGTACTGCTTGGCGGCCTGGTCGAGATACTGGTCCTTGATCTCGTTGTCCTCCGTGTGGTCGGCGGCGTCCATGTAGGCCTTGGCGAAGGCGAGCTCGACTTCCATCCTCTCATCTTCATCCTTGATCGCGGGGTATTCCTTTCCCGCAAGGATCTTCTCGAACTGCTCGAAGCAGAGGTCGTAGAGCTGGAGCCGCTGGAGGCCCTTGGCGAACTCGAGTTCGCGCTCAGCCTGGACGACGGACATGGAGAAACACAGGACCAGAACAAACGAAGCAACATGAAGGGGTCGCCTAAGCATGGTTCGGTGCGTACCTCCCTTACTGACAAACGTCGAAAGGTCTACCTGAGTGCTGGTACTTGACATGCCATAAACCTCCCTGATTGTAAAAACCCCTCATCCTGATTGCAAGGAAAAAAACTCCAAATCTTTGTCCTCTTTGAACCCCGGCAAGTCGGGGTTCGCGCTTGACAGTCGCTTCCCCCCATGGTATAGGTGATTATATAAGAATGAATAGGATTGCCGGCCTGGAGCAAGGTGATGGCCCGTCTGTTTAAGGTCCCAGAGCAGAACTACTTCCCCATGCGCGACTACATGCGCCTGGTGGTTATGCTGGTCATTCTGCTCATCGTCCTCGGCATGTTTTATACCCTCCAGAGCAATCTGACCGAGCAACCCGCCCCACCGCCCCCGCCCCCGCAGCCGCCGCAGGGGGAGGTGACGGTCACCCCGCTCCTGCCGTCCGAAGGCGTTTCTCAAGGGAAGCAGGACGAGGCCAAACTCCTCGCCCAGGTCCGCGACGACGCCCCAATCGAGAGGGAGCCTTACTATTATATGTTGGGCAAAATCTTCACCATGACCCAACAGGAGATCGAGAGCAAGGCCGATCCGACCATCGCCCCCTTCGACTGCCTCGCCGAGCCGGAGAAGCACCGCGGCAAGTTCGTCCGCTTCGACGGAAGCCTGTGGCGGCTCAAGGAAACGAAGATGAACCCCGATTCGGGCTTCGAGTCGGTCTGGGAGGGGACCATCGCCTGCCAGGGCCCCATCGAGGGTCCCTTTGTCTTCTGTACCATCATCCTCACCGGCAGGCCCGGCCCCGAGTTCCAGCCGGAGAAGACGAACGTGGTCTTTTCCGGTGTGTTTCTGAAGACCATCGTCTATGAGAACCGGGGCGAGCCGGACGAGATGGGCCGCCGCAACCTGACCAAGTCGCCCTTTTTCATCGGCAAGGAGCTCCACATCGCCCCCCGGCCGCAGATCATCGGCCGGGGCGAGTCGCTGCTCTTCCTGTTCCTGGGCCTCGGCTTGTTGGCGGTGTTCGCCTATTTCCTTTTGTTCCATCGCGATAAAGGCGTTCGAGAACGTCATTTCGAAATACCCTCCGACGAAGACATAGAAGCCGTCGAATCCTCCCCCGAGGAGGAGCCGTCCGCCGAAACCGACTCCCCCCCGGAGGAGGAGAAACCCGACGAGTCCGAACCTTCCCCCGATGACGAATCGGCGGAGGATGAGGAGCCGCCTTCCCCCAAGGACGACTCCTCGGACGATCAACAGCCCTCGTAGCGGAAGTCGCCGGACTTCCGACGCTGATTTTCGATTTCCGATTTGGCTCGCTGTGTGCCACGCTCAAACTTGTTTGAGCGTGCTCTGCGGACTGTCGAACCTCACACGCTCAAGCCCGCGAAGACGCGGCCTTGGGCGTGGCACACCACTCCGCACTCTCCACTTTTCATTTTCTGAACTCTGGCGAGTTCAGCTACGGACAATCCGTATTCCGAAATCTCTGAAAACTCCCCCCACGCGCATCCTTTGCACTATTCTTCGATATGAGTCTGGTCAATATAAAAAATTGGCCGCATCTCAAGCGGCATCGTCCGCTGTAATTCCTGCTTTGCAATCTCGGCCCAGGGGGTCCCCTGATAGTCTTTGATTACTCTCGTCAGCATCTCCTTCGCCTGCGCCATCTCCCGGTCCCCCTGCCGGCCCGACGCCGCCTGCGCCGCCCTGTGGTCGTAGGTCACGGCGAAGAGGTTAAACTTCTGCCGCTTTGCCGGCTTGGGGAAGCCCTTCCGCAGGGCCTGGCTTGTCACATGGATATACTCCCGGACCTGAAACTTGAGCTTGTAGAGCTGGGCCATAGTCAGGTCGTAGTTCGCCTGCCACCGCTTCGGGGCGTGCTTCTCCCTCCGGCTGCGCGACCGCTGCGGCTCCAGCTCGTCGAGGGCGCGGTCCACCAGCTTGAGCAGGCCCTGCGCCTTCAGGTTCTCCTCCTTCGTCTGGGCCTTGATCCGGTCGAGGTGCGTCAGCCAGTGCGTCGGGCGGATGACGGCGTAGTCGGCAAAGATCTTTTCCAACGTCTTGCGCAGGCGGCTGGCATCGGTGCGCTTTGCATAAACGTCATGCGGCTCCCACTCCGGCTCGTACTCCGCCATGACCTCCTCGTCGTACTTGGGCGGCACATCGCTCAGCATGTAATACGTGCCTTTCGTTTGCTTGGCGAGCATTGACTGCACCCAGCAGCCGAAGCCGGCCGGGACGCCGTTGAAGGAGTACTGCGCGTTCCAGAACCAATCGGCGGGGAAGAACTCCGGGCGGCAGGTCTCGATGCCGCGGTGGGCCCAACCCCACGGGCCGATCCGTTCGTTGGTCTTGGGGTCGCGCAGCCACTCGCGCACCCGATCCGACTGGAAGCTGGCCTCGCGGCCGAAGACGAACAGCCGGGCGTCGGCCGCCAGCATGGACTGGAGCGCGGCGTTCACCCTCGCCGGGTCGCGCGTGTCGTCGCCTTCCTCGTCGGTGACGAGGACGAGAAACATCGGCTTTCGCAGCGCGCCGAGACTCTGCATCGTGAAATGGATCGCCTCGATCACGTTTTCCTTGCCCGATGGGTCCACCTTGACCTTTTCGGTTGCCTCCACCACCTGCGCCAGTTCCCCCGTGGGCTGGAGCCAGAGCGTCGGCTTCTCGCCAAAGCTGACGACGGCCCACCTGAGTTTCTGCCGCTCCTGGGGTCTCATCTCCCCCTGCAAGTCGCCGACGGTCTTTCGGATCTGGCGGGCGATCAACTTGCGGTCCTCGATGAGGCTCTTGCTTTCGTCGAAAAGGAGGACGACGAGCAGGTCGTCCTTCCCGATCACCTTGAGGATTTCTTTCGCAAGATCGTCCACGACGGGGCCGTATTCCGTGGGGCGGCCCGACTTGATTCCCACCAAGGGATTGCCTCCGCCATCTGCGGGATCAAAGTCCGATCCACCTATATTGTCGAACAAGCGCGCTATATCGTTGATCCCGATAACTGCAGGGCGTGCGACGGGTACATCCTTCCTATCCGTTTCAAGCTTTTTCTTTGCCTCCGTTGCGGGGGGTTCTGGCTCGGGACCAAGCTGATATGGGCCATCAACCTTGCGCTGTTTGGATGGCGGGGGGATCTCAGGCAGCATAAGCGGCGCAAACCCACTTTCCAATATCGTAATCGGTCTTCCCACCACCGGCGGCGACCAGTTGATCGCTGCCAGAATCACCAACAGGATGGCATGAATTACCAACGACACCACCCACCACGGGACCTGGCTCATCATCTGGGCCACGTCCATGCGGGTGAAGACCTCGCGGTGAGGCATCATCCCCTCGGCCTGCTTCACATCTGCTGTGTTCATGCTCTCTGCCATGATTTTCCCCTTTCCAAAAAAACCCGTGATATTTTCCGTTACGTTCCCTCTCTCGGCTCCGCAAACTGCACCTTCTGGATTCCCACTCGCGCGCAGGAATTCACCGCTGACACGACATATTGGTAGGGCACATCCGCGCCGCTGTCTATCGTCACCCGGCCGTCGGTGAATTTGCTGCGGAAGAGATTCAGTTTCCGTTCCAGCAAACCCAGGTCGTCCCCGATGTCGTTGCCGGAGATGAGAATGGCCAGCTGCCTGCCCGAGTATCGGAGGCCGACCACGATCTCCTCCACCGGCGGTCCCGGTCCAACACCGCCCCGCTTCGGCAGGTGGGCCGGCAGGTTCCCCTCGACCGTCGGGAACTTCAGCGTCATAAGGAAGAAGATGAGGAGGAGAAACACGCAGTCAATCATTGACGTCATGTTCAACTCCATCTTGTCGGATTCATTGACATCGTTGCCGCCGATCTTCATAGCCGCCTCCTTACTTTTTCTCCGCCTTGTCGTCGCGCTCTGTCTGGAGCTTCAGGCGCCACACACCCACCTTGCGGCAGGCCAGGATCAGGTCCTGAGCATGATGGAACGGCATGTCCTTGTCCGCTCGGAGGATCACCTCTCGATCGGGCGACTTGCCTCTCCCCAGGCTTTCCTTCGCCTCGCGGGCAAGGATTTGCTGGAATTGCGGGTCGCGCACATTGGGAATGGCGTCTCCGCAGAGCACGTATACCTGTCCCCCTTTCGCCATGTTTACGAGCAGCCGGTCATGCTTGATGTTCTCGTCCGGGTTGGCCATGTCGGCGCGGGGAAGTTCGAGTTTGTACTTCTCCTGTTTGGAGAACTCGGTAACCGTGATGAAAAAGATTATGAGTAGGAACACGATGTCAATCATAGGCGTCATGCTGAACGACGCCTCTTCCTGTTTTTGGCTCGATGACAGGCGCATGTGCTTTCCCCGATGTCTGAGGTCGCGTGTCACAGGACGACGGAGGGAGAGAGGGGGCGGCCGGAATTGTCCTTGGAACGGCTGGCCCTTTTCCCGCCCTCCGCCTGTTTAGTGCGGGGGAGCGGGAGAATTCCTTCGCGGAAAATTGGCGGGGTTAACTCGTCTCGCTCTCGGCGCGCTTTGCGCCGCCCTCGACGACGAAGCTATGGGCAAGAAGCATGAAGACGCCGATGCAGATGAAGGCATCGGCCAGATTGAAGGTGGGCCAGTGCTGGAACCGGGGGAGGTGGAGTTCCATGTCAATGAAGTCGCGGACATAGCTCTGCGGGAGGGTGGTCACGCGGTCCCAGAGGTTGCCGATCGCTCCCGCGATGATCAGCCCGAAGGCCGTCGCCGCGAACCGCGAGTCGGGGTGGTATTTCCGCCGCAAGATGAAAATGGCAACCAAGGCGGCAAGGGTGAGAACTATGAAGAACAGCGAGCGAAATGAGACGGGCAGATGCTTGAGGCTGCCGAACACCCCGCCGACGTTCTTCGCGCACACAATGTGCAGAACATTCGGGATGAGCGTCACGGGTTCCGGACAGAATCGGAAGATCGCCCACTTCGACAGGAGGTCAATCACGGTCCCGCCGACAGCCGCGATCCAGAACAGACGCCGCGCCGTCATCGCTTGGAGCGAGATCTCTGCTCCTCCTTCTGCTGGCAGTCAATGCAGTTTCGCGCGTGGGGCATGAATTTCAGTCGGGCTTTCTTGATTTTGCAGCCGCAGATCTCGCAGACGCCATAAGTCCCGTTTTCTATCTTTTCCAGAGCCTCGTCTATGGCGCGGACCTCGTCTTCCTCGTTCTCGATCATGCCGAGGGTAAACTCCTGGTCATAATTGTCCGTGCCGATGTCCGCCATGTGATAGGGCATGCTCGAAAGATCGCCCGAAGCATTTTGGCGAGATTTCCGCATCGCCTCGTCGCCCATGCGAGTGACATCCCCCACCAGTTCCTGTCGGCGCTCCAGAAGCGCCTTTTTATAGCTTACGAGCTCGCTTGCCGTCATTCACTTCCTCCTCATAGAATGCCTGCCGCCCCCTCGTTGGGAACGATCTGAAAATGTGAATCCCGATATGAACGGCGAACACAACACTATATCCCCTATCTTCCCACTTGTCAAGTGTTTTTTGTCCCGCGAGAGTCTATCCGTACTGCCAAACTGGCAGGAGGCAAGTTAAAAGCGATCCAAAAGTGCCATTCTGGCAGGCGCGTAAAGGACCTTGATAATATGCCCAAAGGCTCGAATTCGGCCCCGGCAGGCCTTTTTGGGGCCTTCGGCTCAAATTTGGCATGTACTTTGCGACAAAGAGGAGAATCTGTCAGGTGCAGCCTGTTTACCCGGAGAGACATCCGCGGACAGGGCGTGGTACTCGCATGATGGCCGTAAAATCGTGCAATAGATTCTCAGTGCTGATCACGGGCGCAGATGAGACCACCCGAAACGAGCTAAGGTCCCATCTGGAGCCGCAGGGGTACGACACCATCCTGGCGGGATCGGGTCTCGACGCCATCCGCATCGTCCGGCGAGAGCGGATTCATGTCGGCATCATCGAAATGTCCATGCCCGACATGACCGGAGTGGAGGCCATCGAGATCATCCGGGAGACCGTCGAGGCGCCGCCGCCGTGCATCCTGGTGGCGCGACGAGTGACCAAGGACCTGATGCTGCGGGCGTTGCACGCCCATGTGCATACGCTGTTGCCGAGGCCCTTGGACCACGCGCTCATGCGGGCGGTGCTGGACGAGTTGATCCGGCGCACCTACTTGGGTATTCGGTAAAGAGATAATTTTGGGTCTGGTTTTTTCAAGCATGAAGGAGCATGTAGCCGATGAAGAAAGCAAAAAAGCTGAAAATCGTGCCGCTCGGCGATAAGGTGCTCGTGAAGCGCCTGAAAGCCGAAGAGAAGACAGCGGGCGGGATCGTCCTGCCCGACACAGCCAAGGAGAAGCCCCAGGAAGGCGAGATCATCGCCCTGGGCGACGGCAAAGTCCTCGACTCCGGCGAGAGATCGAAGTTCCAGGTAAAGGCAGGCGACAAGGTGCTCTTCGCCTCATACGCCGGAACGGAGATCAAGATCGAGGGCGAGGAGTACCTCATCATGTCCGAGGAGGACATCCTGGCGGTTCTGGAGTAGTTTGGTAAGGCGTTTGCAGGGCATACAGGTCCCATTGGTGAATGATTGGGAGGAGGATCCCGAATGGCAGCAAAAATGATTTCATTCGATCAGGACGCACGCGAGGCGATCCGCCGCGGCGTGCGCCAGCTTGCAAAGGCCGTGAAGGCCACCCTCGGCCCCCGCGGCCGAAACGTGATTCTGGAGAAGAGCTTCGGCGCTCCCACCGTGACCAAGGACGGCGTCACCGTGGCGAAGGAGATTGACCTCGAAGACGCCAACGAGAACATGGGCGCCCAGATGGTCCGGGAGGTCGCGTCAAAGACCAGCGACGTCGCCGGCGACGGCACCACCACGGCCACGCTCCTGGCCGAGGCCATCTTTGAGGAAGGACTGAAAAACGTCACCGCCGGCGCCAATTCCCTCGCCCTCAAGCGAGGCATCGAAAAGGCCGTTGAGTCGGTGGTCAAATACATCGAGAAGATGAGCACCCCCGTGACCGGCAGGAAGGAAATCGCCCAGGTCGCCACCATCGCGTCGAATAACGATGTCGAGATCGGGGAACAGATCGCCGACGCCATGGAAAAGGTCGGCAAGGACGGCGTCATCACCGTGGAAGAGGGCAAGACCATCGAGACAGAGGTCGAGCTTCTCGAAGGCATGCAGTTCGACAAGGGATACCTCTCGCCGCACTTCGTCACGAACGTGGAGAACATGGAGTGCGTGCTTGAGGAGGCCTATGTCCTCATCCACGAGAAAAAGATTTCCTCGGTGAAGGACCTGGTGCCCCTGCTCGAAAAGGTCGCCCAGTCCGGCAAGCCGCTGCTCGTCATCGCCGAGGATCTGGAGGGCGAGGCCCTGGCGACGCTCGTCGTCAACAAGCTGCGCGGCACCTTCGCCTGCGCAGCGGTCAAGGCCCCCGGCTTCGGCGACCGCCGCAAGGCCATGATGGAGGACATCGCAATCCTCACGGGCGGTCGGGCCATCTTTGAGGACCTCGGCATCGAGCTGGGCAACATCCAGATGACCGACCTCGGTCGGGCCAAGAAGATTGTCATTGACAAGGACAACACCACCCTCATCGAGGGTGCCGGCGCCACCGACGCGATCAAGGGCCGCATCGAGCAGATCCGCAACGAGATAGAGGCCACCACGTCGGACTACGACCGCGAGAAGCTCCAGGAGCGCCTCGCCAAGCTCTCCGGCGGCGTGGCGCAGATCAACGTCGGCGCGGCCACCGAGGTGGAGATGAAGGAGAAAAAGGCGCGCGTCGAGGACGCCCTGCACGCCACCCGCGCAGCCGTCGAGGAGGGCATCCTTCCCGGCGGCGGCGTGGCGCTGCTGCGCGCCATTAAGGCCCTGGACAAGGTGAAGGCCCCCGGCGACGAGCAGATCGGCGTCGGCATCGTCCGCAGGGCGCTTGAATCGCCCATCAAACAGATCGCCGAGAACGCCGGCATTGACGGGGCAATAGTGGCCCAGAAGGTCGGCGAAAACAAGAACGACAACTTCGGCTACAACGCCCTCACCGCCGAGTACGGCGACCTCGTCGAAATGGGCGTGATTGATCCGGCCAAGGTCGTGCGCATCGCCCTGCAGAACGCGTCGAGCGTGGCGTCGCTCCTGCTCACCACCGAGGCCCTCGTCAGCGAGATCAAGGAGGAGAAGCCGGCGCCCATGCCGGGCGGCGGCCATCCGCCGTACTAATCATCTCGCTTCAAACCGCAACCAACGCGAGCCCGGTCGGGCGATCCGGCCGGGCTCGTTCTTTTCCGATCAGGGCGAAAGGTGCGGGAAATCGAGGGAACCGCCATTCATCCGCCGCCATCGGTCGAGTCCGGATGACGGAACAGGTAGAGGACCAGGCTGGTCAAAAGGCCGACGACCACGATCGCCAGCAGAATCCAGAAGTCCCATCGAAGCGCCGCGACAGGACACGCCAGACCGATGATGGCCAGCGCGAACAGGATAATGCCGAAGACCACAAGCGCCTGAACGCACGTCTGCTTCAGACCTTCCGAACTCATGATTTCTCGGATTCCTTCCGTTCCCCGTGCTCGCCGAGGGGTCGCTCGGCGGCAGCACCCCGCGGTCCCATGGCCACAAGCAGCAGCGTCAACTGGATGATCGGCAGGGCGCTCCAGAAGGTGACATCGGCGAGCGATTCCATCACGTTGCCTTTGTCAATCTCGATCATCTCCACGATCAACGTGCCGAGCACATACACCGCGCCGCTGATGACGTTCAGCTTGACCGCCCAATCGGTCATGGCATAGAGACCGATAGCCGTGATCGCGTACAGGATGCCGGCGACCAGGTTGAGCATGGACGTAGCGTAGTACTGGGTATCGTCGGTGGGAATGATGACGCTGTCCACGTCAATGCTCCGCGCCCACTCGGCCTTGATAGACAGGAATCCGCCCGTGAGAAGCAGGACCACGGCGAAGATTAACGTCATCTTCCGCGCCACCTCACGCATCTTGTTCAGGCGCTGTTCCACCAGCACTGGTTTAGGATTCTCCATGTCGTTTCCCTCCGTTTCATTACCATACCATGTATATCATGCCGGACGACCGGGCGCAAGAGCCGTTTGCCTCTACCTCGGCATGTCGGGCGAACAACGCTCGGTGAGACAACCCCCAACGCCGGCGACCACTATCTGCTCTCCTTGCCCCATTGCCCCGCGTACGCTCGGAGGAGTGCGACGATGTCTGCTCGTTTCCTCTCCTCGGCAAGACCGAGGGGTTTGCTGCCATCCCGATCTTCTGCGTTCACGTCCGCGCCATGGGAGAGAAGATATTTGGTCACAGGACGGCGGCCATTCCGGGCGGACCAGTGAAGAGGAGTGCGGCCCCAGGCATCCCGAGAGTTGACGTCCTCGCCGTGTCGGACATGACATCGAACGGCCGACAGGTTTCCTTCGGCCGCCGCCACATGGAGCGGGGCGAAGTCGGGGCCCACAAAACCTGTCCGCCATTCGACGTGACCGTCGAGGAACAGAACGTTCGCCCCGCCGAGATGGTTGCCGGGCTTGTCGTGCATCAGAATCACCTTGCTCTCCGACGGGGAGATATCCTCCAGCGCAGCATCGAGGCGCCTGTAGACATAGCTCACCTGGTGCCGTTCAAAAGGCTGACCGGCGCAGATCGTCCCGGGGCTGTCATCGGCGCTCATGCAGGCAAACACCATCCGACTCGACACGTATTCCGGATAGATCAGTGACAGCCGGGGGGGCAGGTGTCCGTGAAAGTCGTTCCGATACATCGCGAGACCCAGGCCGATCTGCCGGAGATTGCTCTTGCAGTGCGCCCGCCGTGCCATCTCGCGAGCCGTGTTCAGCGCAGGCAGGCACACGGATACGGGCAAAAGGATGCACACCCCACCTGCGATCCAGCAGCCGAGTTGGAGGCCGGGCTTCGATGCTTCGACTGCGGAAATCGGGGTTGGCTTGGCGTCCTTGGCCACAAGCATCAGCACGACTTGAATGATGGGCAGGGCGCTCCAGAACGTCGCATCGGCAAGAGATTCCATCATGCTGCTTTGGCCCAACTCCCACAACTCGATGAGAAACGTGCCGGCGATGTACACTCCGCAGCTGATGACATTCAGCCTTCGTCCCCACCTCGTCATGGCATGGAGGCCGATCGTCGCGATGGCGTAGAGCAGGCCGCTGACGACGTTGAGCAACGCGGTGGCGTAGAACTGTGCGGCGGCGTCCGGGATGACGATGCTCCTCGGGTCGAGCTTCATCGCCGCTTCGTCGTGGATGGAGAGAACGCCTCCCGTGACGAGCAGGAATGCCGCAAAGGCCGCGGCCATAGTGACAGCAGCGCCGCGCATCCGGTCCGCGCTGCCGTGGGAACCCCTCGCGGAGTCCTCTGGTTTTGTCATCGTTCACCCCATCACAAGTGGAGGCGGCCTTTCCGACCTGCTCAAGGATAACCTGACGCCCCTCGTTCCGCAACTATTTTCGCACTTGCGTTTCTTACCCCTGCGCTACTTCGACAACCGCAACACCGCCGCGCCGCCGGGGCCGAGGCGGAGAGGGATCGTGGTGCGGCCGTCGGCGACGTTGACCGGAACTTTCACGCCTTCGGCGATGGTGACATCAATGGTATTTCGGAATTCACCAGCGACCTTGATCTCGGTCTGGACAGGTGCGCCATAGTCGAGATGGGTGGCGCACAGATAGCGATCCCCTTTCGCGTCGCAGCGCAAGATGATCTCGACCTCGTCGCTGCCGCAGGTGATCGGCTGGAGGGAAAATGTCTTGGACAAAACCCGATCGAAGGTCGCCGCATCCGAATCATTCCACTTGTCGGTGTCACGACCCATGAGCCAAGCCTTGCCTGCCCCAAGAGAAGAACATTCACAATCATCTCGAAGCTTCTCCGCCGGGACTTGCTTTGATACTTGCGAGAGAAGCCTTCCCCCCTCCCGACCCATGTCATCATAAGCGCCGAACGGCCCAATAGTTACAAGAACTCCTCCCTCGCGGATCCAAGCAATCAACTTCTCCTCCAGCGCGCCTGGAACACATGCGGCGTAGGGCGCGATGAGGAGTTTGAACTCGGACAGATTCTCGCGTCCGTCAATAATACATTCCTCGGGGATGAAGAATGGCATCCAGTGACGACGAAGCAACCCGGCGCAAACCTGACTTGAGATGCGGCTCGACCGCCTGCGGACGATGCCGGAGTAGAGCGTCGAGGTCGGCTGAAGGATGCCGATGCCCTGGCGCTCGATTTCCGTGTCAAACAGCAGGGGGGCGACGCGCTCGGCGCGGTCCTTGAAGACCTTGATGGCGCCCGTCTCGAAGCGGACGATCTTGCTCCCGGCCTCGATGTTGAGGATGGAATTGTTCCAGTTGTCGGGAAAGCCGGCGCGCCATTCGTTCTCCAGGTTGAAGAGGTGGATGCCGCGCTTGCCCCAGGCGACCATGCGCCACAGGTTCCGCTCGATGCCGGGGCGGACGAGGCGCGGGTCCACGCCCTTCTGCATCCAGTGCGAGAAGATGAATTCGTCCTCCCACATGGGGAGCTTGACGTAGCGGTTGATGCTGTAGGCGTAGAGGCAGGTGACGGCCGGGTTGTCGCCGGGCCAGTCGTGGGTGGAGAAGAGGTCCCACCCGGCGAGGCTGAGGCCGAGAAGGTCGTCGGCACACTCGACGCGCGGGCCGACGCCGGCGATAAACTGGGGGAGGATGGCATGGTTCGGGTCGCCGCGACGGAGGGCGGCGATGGAGTCGCGGAAATACTCGTTGTGGCTCTCGGCGCGGAAGCGGTTGAACTCGATGGCGAGCGGGACTTCCGGCGCGGGGAAGTTGGTCGGGGGTTCGGCGTCAATGGTGGCAGGCGGTTCAATCTTCTCGAAGCTCTCGTAGGTCGTCCCCCACCGTTCGTTCAGTTTTCCTATGGTTTCATGCTTCTCTGCGAGATACTTTGGCCAGGCGGCTCGGGCGGCCTTGCTGTAGCCGCCGGGGCCGATGGGCTCGGAGCGGAAGCGCTCGGCCCACTTGGAGATGTGCAGCGACGGTTCGTTGATGAGTTCATAGCAGAGGATCGTCGGATCGTCGCGGAGGGCGCGGCCGATGGCCTCGAGGTATTCGTTGTTCACGCGGCGCACTTCGGGATGCCAGATGTTGATGACCTGGTGGCAGTCGCCCTGCTCGCTCCATTGTCCGTCGGCGGCGTGGAGGTAGATTTCCTCGCCGTATTTGTCGAAGAGCTGGCGGCGGATTTCGTGGACCTCGGAGACCTGGATGTCGGCCAGCAGACCGAGCTTCGCTGTTGCTGCGATGCGCTCCTTCGCTTCCGCGAAATCATACTGCCCCTTCACGTTCCGCCCGTAGACGCCGGGGGAGATGGCCTCGAAGCCGAAGGGTGCGAGCATGGCCCAGTCGTACGACCCGTTGAAGAAGGCCGTGTGGCACTTGCCCATGCTGAGGAGGGGGAAGACGAACAGGCGGCTGGTGAGCTTTTCCGCCGGGACGACGCCTTCGGGCCTGGCCGGCGGAGGCGGAAGGACCTTCTCTTCGCCCAGCGCAGCGACCAGTTCCTGCAAGGCCGACTTCGCGTCGGCTTCGGCGCGGTCGAGGAGTTCATTCGCTTTTGCGTAATCCAGGTTCAAGAAATCCGGGGCGATGCGGTCGGCATGAAGGATGTCCTCGACCTTCGCCAGCGCCGCGCGCACACCGTTGATCCGTTCGCCCTGCGTGTCCACCTTCTGTTGCGCCGACTTTGCGTAGGCGATGGCGCGCTTGGCCTGCTCGCAGAGGTCGCTAATCTGCGCATGGCGGATGACGGCCGTGGTGTATGCGACGGCCTTCTCGCGGCCGACGGTGAGGACGGGAATGATCGAGATGCCGGGCCGATAGGGCGTGGCCTTGTCTCCCTCCTCGATCTGCACATCGTCCCACCAGACCGTTCCGCCGTTTTGGATCAGGTGGGCGCGGATGAACCGGCAGTTGGCGGGAGTCGTGAACGTGTGAGCAAACCGCGTGAAGTCGTCGAGGGTATCCGGGACGGAGATCTGGCCCCCTGTGCCATATTCAATGGTCTTGCCGCCCTTGTCGAGCGTCCAGCCGGCGAGCGCGCATCGGTTCGCCTTTTTCGTTTTGACGAATGCGCTGAGGGTGTAGGTCGCATTCGGTTTGCAGGGGATGTCGTCGGAGAAGACGTTCGCGCCGCCGGCGCCGTGGTTGACGATTCGGTAGGAGCGCTCGCCGTCGTGCTTGGCCTCCGTGTCGAACGCATCCTGCGCGTCGCCGGGGAATTTCTGCCAGAAACTCCAGCCGAGGCGCTCCTCCTCAAAGCCAGAGTTGGGGACCATGTTGCGCGATCCTTCCGGGGGCTTCGGTTCGGGGAGGACCGTGTCTATACAGAGGGGGCCTTTGCGGACCTCGACGGAGTCCCAATACACTGTCCCACCGTTGCTGACGAGGTGGGCGCGAATCTTCGCGCAGTTTTCGGGGGTGGTGACTTCGCGGGAGAAGCGCAGGAAGCGGGGAAGGTCGTCGGGGATGGGGGTGCTGCGACCGATGAGGTGCTCGATGGGCTTGCCGTTTACGTCGAGTCCCCAGATGCCGATGGCCGTTCCCTTCGCGCCGGTTGTCTTGGCCCAGACGGTGATGGTATAGGGGGTGTTCGGCTCGCAGGGGATGTCGTTGGAGAATAGGTTGCCGCCGCCCCGGCCCTGGTTGACGACCTTGAAGGCGAACCGGCCGGTATGGGCGCAGTCCGTCGAGGGTTCGCCTGTGGCCGTACCGGGGACTTTCTGCCAGAAATGCCATCCGGTCTTTTCATTTTCGAAGTCGCCGTTGGTCAGAAGGTTTTCGGCGGACAGGGCAGGTAGAGCGGCGATGCACAGCGCCATCAAAGGGTGCACAAGTCGCATGATCAGTATCCTTCAAGACCCTGTGGAATAATTCGGCCAGGAGGAGTTTAACACCTCGCCGCCGGGATGTAAATGCCAAGGGCCGTCCCGAGATGGGACAGCCCTTGAGCGAACTGCCTGCGCGCGGTGCTATATGGGTCACTCAGACATTGGCGTTCCAGATGCCCGGCAGTTTGTATTTGCATTTCATGCAGCGGCCGCCCTTGTCCACCATGACGTTCATGCACTTGACGCCGATGCGGCGGACGACGCAAGAGCCACACTTGGGGCACCAGGTGTTGTTGCCGTCATGTCCGGGGACGTTTAGGAGGTAAACAAACTTGAGCCCGGCCTCCAGGCCCCAGTTGCGGCACTGCTCCAGGAAAGGAGGGGGCGTGCGGGGGACGTTGCTCATCTTCCACTTGGGCGTGAGGGCGGCGAAATGGATCGGCGTGTTTTCGCCGAGGTTTTCCAGCACCCATTTAATCATGCTCTTGACGTCTTCCTCACGATCATTGAAGCTTGGGACGATGAGGATCGGGACTTCGAGCCATTTCTCTGCTTCCTTGACGATCTTCATGGCCTCCATGACGGGGCCCGGCGTGGCGGAGCAGATCTTCGTGTAGAACTCCTCGGTCCAGCCCTTGAAGGTGAAAATGTAGGCGTCCACGTAGGGGAGCGTGGCCTTCAGGGCGTCGGGCCGGATGTAGGCCGAGGTGACCATGATGTTGATGAGTTTTCTTTTCTTGACCTTCTTGGCCTCTTGGGCGATGGCCAGGAAGTATTCGTAGTAGGCCACGGGGTCGGTGTAGGAGTAGGCCATGCAATTGACAGGGATGCCCTTGAGACTCGGTATAGTTTCGTGGGCTTTGAGGGTATATTCGATCACCTTCTTCGGCTCCCAGTCGGTGCCGAGCATGGTCACGTCCATCGGGGCTTCCTGCGAGATCTCATAATTCTGGCAGTACTGGCACCGCAGCATACACCCGCCGGTGGCGACATACATGGCCCGCACATCGTCCCGGAGCGCCATATGATAGAGCGGGCCCTGCTCGATGGGGTCGGGCTGCAGGACGCACGGATTGGCCCATGCGGTGGTGTATAGCTTCCCATCGCGGTTGATGTGGGTACGGCAAAAACAGGTTTTGTTGTTGGGAAGGTGGCAGTTTCGGGCGCAGATCTGGCACCGAATGGCCTTGTCTTCCTCCACTTTGTACAACTTCGCCGGCGTCGCGTGGACGTACGGCGCATTCAGGTCAACGTCAACGGCCTTGGTCTTGATCTGCTCTTCCGCCTGACCCTCGGCCTCCCGCATACCAAAGCCCCCCGGGGCGCACGGCAGCAGGGAAGAAACGCCGAGGGCCGTCCCCATTAGGGACAGCCCTCGGACGAAATCCCTGCGCGACATGCTTTCCTCTTTGGTAGGAAAGGTACGTCTCATGTCGCACTCCTTTTTCAGAGACTCAGTCTATGGCGCAGCTGCCGTTTGCGCAGGCGGCCGCAGCCTTGACCTTGTCCAGGTCAATCGCGTCGAAATTCTCCCATTCCGTCAGAAGATTGATCCGCTTCGCAAGGATCGGGATGATGCACGGCTTCAGGAACATCTGGCCGACGACGCCCGTGCACTTCCCATCCGACTTCTCGCCTTCGAGTTTCAGGAGCTTGCAGTTGATGTCGAACATCCGGCTCTTCAGCTCCATATAGTCGCAGGGGATCTGGGCGCCCAGCCGGCTCTTCTGGATCTGGTAATCCATGTCCGTCATGGCCCGCGCCTCCGCGAAGACCGAGCGAAGCTTGGCTTCCTCTTTCTTCCGATCCGCATCGCTCAACTCGCCCATGTACTTCTCCATCAGCTTGAGGTGTCCGGAGAGGATCATGGGCATGCGGCCCTCCAGTTCCTCCGCAGAGAGCGGACGGATGCTGTCCAGCAACTTCTCCGCAACGCTTCCCGCATCGGCCGAACCCACGCGCGTCGGGTCCCTCAGATCCTTCACCGGAATGAGGCAGTGCTCGTAGTTGTAGCACTTCTCCCTCTGGTTGGGGGTAAGGATAGCCTTGGCATACGCCTCGCAGACCAGTTCCTGATGGGCCAGCTCTTTCCTGATCTCGGAGAGCTTCTTCTCGCACTCCTGGACCTTGGCCCAGCCGGCCGACTGGGTCTTGTCCTTGCCGGCGACCACGTCCTTCTTCACCTGCCGCAGCGCCGCCTCCATCTCCTTGTTGATGGCGTCAATCTGCGGCTGCACTTTCTGGCGGCCCTTCTCCATCTTGACGCCGACGCCGATCATGTGGCGCATCTGGACGTCGGAGAGATACAGGCTGTTCAGCAGGTTCAGGCAGTCAATCTCGGTCTGCAGCGCTGCGTGATTGTGCGTCTTCCACTGGTCATAGTACCGGTGGTAGCCCTGCTTCACGAGCTTGTCGGCCTGTGCTGCCGGCATCTTCTCGCCCTCGAAGTCCACTACCTTGCTTCCGCCGCCGGCGAGGGCGATCCCGCAGGCAAAAAGCACCGTCAACCCTAACAAGCCAACTTTCCTCATCCGCCGACCTCCTTTCTGCCTATAGCTGACAACATATCCTCGCATATCCTCTGTCATCTTGCCCCTTGGGTCCCACTCCCCCGGCGCTTCCATCCCAAGCCAACGCCGGATTAGTCAATAGCGCAGCTGCCGTTTGCGCAGGCGGCCGCAGCCTTGACCTTGTCCAGGTCAATCGCGTCGAAATTCTCCCATTCCGTCAGGAGATTGATCCGCTTCGCAAGAATCGGGATGATGCACGGCTTCAGGAACATCTGGCCGACAACGCCCGTGCACTTCCCATCCGTCTTCTCGCCCTCGAGTTTTAGGAGCTTGCAGTTGATGTCGAACATCCGGCTCTTCAGCTCCATATAGTCGCAGGGGATCTGGGCGCCCAGCCGGCTCTTCTGGATCTGGTAATCCATGTCCGTCATGGCCCGCGCCTCCGCGAAGACCGAGCGAAGCTTGGCTTCCTCTTTCTTCCGATCCGCGTCGCTCAGCTCGCCCATATACTTCTCCATGCCCGCGAGGTGCTTGGAGAGGATCATGGGCATGCGGCCTTCAAGCTCATCCGCAGAGAGCGGACGGATGCTGTCCAGCAGCTTCTCCGCGACGCTTCCCGCGTCGGCCGAACCCACGCGCGTCGGGTCCTTCAGGTCCTTCACCGGAATCAAGCAGTGCTGATAGTTGTAGCACTTCTCTCTCTGGTTCGGGGTGAGGATGGCCTTGGCGTAGGCCTCGCAGACCAGTTCCTGATGGGCCAGCTCTTTCCTGATCTCGGAGAGCTTCTTCTCGCACTCCTGGACCTTGGCCCAGCCTGCCGACTGGGTCTTGTCCTTGCCGGCGACCACATCCTTCTTCACCTGCCGCAGCGCCGCCTCCATCTCCTTGTTGATCGCCTCGATCTGCGGCTGCGCCTTCTGGCGGCCCTTCTCCATCTTGACGCCGACGCCAATCATGTGGCGCATCTGGACGTCGGAGAGATAGAGGCTATTGAGCAGATTCAGGCAGTCAATCTCCGTCTGCAAAGCCACGTGATTGTGGGTGTGCCACTGGTCGAAGTACCGGTGGTAGCCCTGCTTCACGAGCTTGTCGGCCTGTGCTGCCGGCATCTTCTCGCCCTCGAAATCCACCACCTTGCTTCCGCCGCCGGCGAGGACAACCCCGCAGCAGAAGGCCATAACCAATCCCATAACCAACGCCTTTTTCATGGCTAACCCTCCTTACCGGTACCTGAGCCGCCAATTACCTTTGATTCGGAGACAAACCTGAAAAACCGCCACGCAACACATTTGATTGGGGTTTTTCACCCACAAAGCCGATTTTCAAACCTACAAAGTTCTGTTCTCCAAGATGTTACAACTTGATTGGGTAATCAACCCCACTTGTGGATTACTCCACATCCTGGATATTCTTCATTCTCTTGACTTCTGGCGCGTAACTACCGCATACGCAAGGACTTGCACCAGCAGACGGATTTGACGCTTCCGCCTTCCCCATTCGCTATGCCTATAGTGCAAATGACGTTCCCTTCGCCCCGGAAAAAGGTTTTTTCTCCTCTCAGAAGTCGTCCTTCTTGCCCTTCTGTTCGCTCAGTTTGCTTTCGAGTTCGCAGATGTAATCAATGATCGCGTCAACTCGCTTCTGCATCTCTTCTTCCGTCCAGTCACCCTTCCAGTAGCGGAGACGCACCGGCACCTTCTCGGCCCACATCGCCGCGCCCATGCCCATCCGCACGCGCACCATCACGCGCTCAGTGGGGTGACAGAATCCGCAATTTTCCTCGAAGGCGGCCTTGCCGCTGATCACGGTCTGTTTCTCCACCAGCGTAGCACCCGCGCCCTCGGCAGCCAGAAGGGTCTTCGCCTTCCGGCCGAGTTTGTTGTTCATGTGCTCAAAGAGCGTGCCATCAAAGAAACATTCGACGATTCTCGCGCGCGTCTTCACGTTGTGCGAGAGTTCGTGACGGCGATCGCCGAGGACGGCTGCTTCGACCTGAACGCGCTGCGTGGCGTCGGCGGAGGCCAGCTTGGCCGCCATCATCTCTTTGTTCCGTTCGAAGGATGTGGCGTCCTGGTCGCGGGCCTCGGTGAAGAGCGTCTCGATGCTCTGGCGCTCCATCATCTCGCGCTGTTTCAGTTCCATCTTGCTCAACTTGGCGGCGTCCTTGACGGGTCGGCACCATTGCTGGATGGTTTTCTCTTTCTTTTCGGCCCAGTCCTTGCCGCTCATGGCGCGGATTTCCTTCAGGACGGCCAGTTCGCGCGGGTGGCTTTCGATCTGCCGCCCGCCGCGGTGGCAGGTCTGGCACTCGGTGTTGGCGTTCATGTCCGCGTGGCAGCACATACAGTAGTTGTGGTCCATGACAAAGAGCGCCGATCCCTTCTTTGTTCGCGGGCCTTTCATCTGAGTCAGCGTTTTCATGGCCTGCTCCGCATAGGGCCACATCTGCTCGGTAAAGCCCTTTTTGAGGTCAATGACCTCATACTCGGCCTTGCCCGCCGCCTCCTCGACGCCTTCGGGGCGCTCGTAGGTGTTATACACGCCCTTGATGCCCTCCTCCTTCAGGCGGTTGTAGGCTACCTCCACGCGGGCGTTAATGGCGTGGATCTGCTCCCGGAAAAACTGCCTCTTGTTCTCCGCCTCTGCGATGATCTTGAAGAACTCCTCCTCCTGCTTCTTGTCCAACTGAAACTTGTTGTAGGCGTCAATGTGCAGAATCTCGTTCCTCAGATCACACACGGCATGGGTGTAGTACAGGTCCTTGTATTGCTTGAACTCACGGGCCTTCATCGCCTTGATCTCGGCGTCGCTCAGCATATACCCCTTATACTCCTCCATGCCGCGCTCGGCCAGCGCCTCCGTCTCGGTCACCCACTTTCCGCTCTTGCGGCCCATCTGATATCCCTTCTTCTGGGCCTCATACTTGTCCATCCACTTGCCCTCTTTATCTACGAACACCCGGTCGAGGGCCTCGTTGGCCTTGGCGTGCATGGGATCAATCTCGATCGCCTTGCGCAGGTGCAGCTCCGCCTCGGCCCGCATCCCTCGCTCGCGGCACCACGCGCCCAGTTCATACTGGGCCGCAGCCTTCGTATCGTCCAGGGCGCGGAGTTGTTCCTCATATGCCGCCCGCTTGTCCACGGCATATGCCTGGCCATCCACCGAGGCGATCTTGTCCCCGTCAATCTCCAGCTCGAGTCCGCCCTCAATGCGGATCTTGACGACGGTCTTGCCTTTCTCGACGATCTCTCCGTCAAGCTCGCTGCCGTCTTTGAGCTTGATCTTCGCTCCCTCAGCGGAAAACCCCAACCCGAGAATCACAGCCAGGACAAGTATCAGACCCTTTCTCATGTTCTTCCTCCCTCAAGGCAACGTCGCCGAGCATAGGATGCCGGCTGAAGTGTGGATTTTCACCCAATGAAAATCTGCCGCTACAAGGCTTACAAAAGCCATTTTGCGCACGTTTCAGCGTTTCCGACGGCGGGCTAATTGGTCCCCGCGTCTATACATGTTCCCTCTCCCCACACTATAAACCTACGCAAGTTCCGTTCCAAAGGAATTGGCGCGTCTCGATCTTTGGCGAAATGATGTTGAGGCCTACTTGCCTCTTTGCCTCTTATTTAAATGTATCCTTCTTATCGCCGCCTGTCAAAGAAAAAATGTGGAAATTTCGGGGGGATTTGCGGCATTCCGCAGTTGGCGAAATGTTGACGGGCAAGGAATGCGCGCACTTAGCGGCAGCAGAGGAGACCGATGAGGACCATAATGACAATCATGATAGGGATCATTGCACGGCCCAACCTTTCTTTCTTCATCTCACGTTTCCGGTCACTTCGGTAGTAACGCGAGAGAAAAAGAAGGGCTGGAAAAAAGAGAAAATGTGGCCTCTACCGGGCCATCCCCAGCTCCTCCGTGCAGTGTTTGCTCAGCCAGCCGAAGGTGAACATCCCGATCCAGCGCAAAACGGCCTTGGTCATCTCCTCGTCCCCGGAGACCAGCCGATCCCGGAATTGATCCATCTTCATGGTCCCCGCCGGGTCCTCGTACCCGAGGTCCATCTGGCTGAAATCCACATCGAGGTCTTCGACGCACTGCGCCCTCAGATGATGAAGCAACTTGATATTGCGGCAGAGACCCTCGGGCAAGACGTCATTGTTCCAGAGCACAGCCAGTTTGATCCCGAGCCCATGCATGCGCGGGTCGCCCAGATAGGCCGCGGCCCCCGGACACTTCTCCTTGATAATCCGATCTATCCAGTATTCCACACAAAGGTGGATCGTGGCCACACACGCAAGGCTGTCATCCAGAAGCAGCAGCCTCTCGACAAAACTGTCGGCCATTTCCCCGCCCGTCGCGTCGCTGATGTTGCTCATCGTATCCCATCCTGTCAAGCAATCGGTGTGCGGATGCCTCTCATCCTGTGACGCAGCACATCCTATACCGCACAACCAGCGCGGTCAAGAAAGAAAAATAAATGGCGGGCCAACACAACCTACAGCCGGAACAGCGCGTCATGCACCGAGTCGGCGGTAACCTCATACGTCCGCCCGTCAATGATCTTGACATACGGCTTCTTTCCCGCCTCGGGAATCGGCCCACGCTCCACCTTTTCGAGCCGCATCCTCACCGGGCGCTTCACGCGGAACGGCTTGACGGCCTTACACTTTCGCACCGCCTCGGCCGATTTCTTCTCGATCAGCCCGTGGGCCGCCTCCTTCGGCAGCAGCCTCCCGCCCTCTACGGCCATGCCTTCCTTCACCTGACACGCCACGATCCCGGGGATCAGCCGCCGCGCCTCGGCGCACACCTTGTCGTCGCCGCTCACCATGATCGTCGGCACGCCGTAGTCCCCGGCGATGCCCGCGTCAATGCCCACCTCGCCGACCCGCTTCCCGTTCAGCCAGCAGTTCTGCCAGGCCGCGGAACTCATGGTATGCTCCAGGATCGCCTCCGGCGTCCCGGCCATGGCGTGGTAGCCCAGGAGGATAAGGCCGTCACATCGCTCAATGCCCGGCATCCGGTGCTTGCCCGTGTGCCCCTGGATATAGTCCGCCCTGGGGTCGAGCTCCTCCCAGATCAGGTTGAACCCCCCGCCGTGCGCATCGCGGACGGTCACCTTCTTCGCCCCCCCGGCCAGGCACCCCCGCACGCAGGCGTTCACGTCCCACGTCATGTACTTCCGAGCGTAGGTCGGGTCGCCTTTCGAGACCTGCGAGCGCTGGCAGATGCCGCTGATGCCCTCCATGTCAACCATCACAAAGATGTTCATCTGGACACTCTCCTTCTGCATTGCCAAGAACAAATTGCTTGCGCGCAACCATTCTATTCGGACCCCGCCGCCGGTTCAACGCCAAAATTTCTCTTGAATTTCGGACCCGCGCGCCGTATCTTGCGTTGCTCATTTTTGGGCTGGAAGACGATCCGCGCCGGAGCCGTTTTGAACGCCGCCTTTACAATTGATCTCGAACCGGATTGGGGCGTCCCCGGCGGGCCGTGCCGCGTCCTCGACTCCGTCCTGCCCGGATTTCTCGAATGGCTGGCGGAACAAGACATCCGGGCGACGTTTTTCACCGTCGCGGAAATGGCCCAACGCTTCCCGGAGCGGATTCGGCAGGTCGCGGAAAGCCACGAGGTCGCCAGCCATGGGCTGTCGCACAACCGCCTCGACCGGATGGAGCGGGCGACCGCCCGCCGTGAGGTGTGCGAATCGAAGCGAATCATTGAGGATGTTGCGGGACGAACGACGCGCGGCTTCCGCGCCCCGTTCCTCGCGCGGCACGAGGGACTCGCGGACGACCTGCAGGAGGCGGGCTATCAATACGACGCCAGCGGCGGCGCATGCGCCCCGTCGCCGGCGAACTGGCGACTGCCGAATGGGACCGGGCCGTTTGCGTATCCGAACGGCCTCGCCTGGCTGCCCATCTCGACGATGCGCGACAGGCTCAACCCGTTCTGCCTCACCGCGCTTCGGGTGGGGTATCCGGTCAGCCTGCTCGATCTGCCGGCGCGGCCGCGGATGTTCTTCCTTCATCTGCACGAGATCTCGGACGTGTCCGTCCCCGATGTCGCAGGCGGGTGGCTGCGCCGCGCGCTGCTGAAGCAGCGCCAGGGCGGCGCGGCGTGGAATGCCCTTGGATGGGTGGTCAGACGGCATCGGGGGCGCGGAGGACGGTGGGTCGCCTGCGAGGAATTCATCACAATGGCGAAAGCAAATTGTGCGGAGGTAACGCGAATCACATGATCGTCGTTCTTGGATCGGGCATTACGGGACTTACGGCGGCTTACTGCCTGCGCGGAAAGACCGAGCACCCCGTTAAGGTGCTTGAGCGCGATTCCGTCCACGGCGGCGCCAGCCGCACGGTGACCTTCGGCGACTTCCGCTACGACTTGGGCGGCCATCGGTTCTATACCAAGATGTCCCACGTTCAGCAGTTTCTCGCCGACCTCCTCGGCGACGACCTGATCACGGTAGGCCGCATCAGCCGCATCTACATGAACGGGAAGTTCATCAACTATCCCCTCGCGGGATTCGACGTCCTCCGCGCCCTCGGCCCGATGAAATCGGCCGGCATCGTTGCAAATTACGCCATGACGAAGATCCGCGAGGGCATCGCCCCCACCCCCGACGACACCTTCGAGCAGTGGGCTGTAAAGCGTTTCGGACGAACGCTCTACGAGATCTATTTCAAGATATATACCGAGAAACTCTGGGGCGTCCCATGTGGGGAGCTGTCCAGCGACTTCGCCAGCCAGCGCATCAAGGGCCTCTCGTTCCGCGAGGCCGTCCGCGACGCCGTCTTTAAGAAGAGCAACGCCGCCACGCTCGTTAAACAATTTTTCTACCCACGCCTCGGCTTCGGCATGATCGTGGACAAGTTGATCGAGGGCTGGACCGAACCCGACGAACTCCTCTGCAACACGCCCGCCACCATGATCGCCCACAACGGACGGCGCATCGAACGCATCGAAGGCGGCAATGGCAAGGTCGGCTTCGACGTGCAGGAATGCGTCACAAGCATCCCCATGGACGATTTTGTCCGAATGATGGATCCCGCCCCGCCGCAGGAGGTGCTCCACGCAGCCGACGCCCTGCGATACCGCGACATGGTTCTCCTCTTCGCCACGTTCAACACCCCCCAGATCACGCCCGACCACTGGGTCTATTGTAGCGACGCCGACTGCATCTTCAGCCGGTTCCACGAGCCGAAGAACTGGAGCGCCGCGATGGCCCCGCCCGACAAGACCGGCCTCGTGATCGAGTTCTTCTGCCAGACGGGCGACGGCATCTGGACGGCCCAGCCCGCACATTTGTTCGAACAATCCATCGCGCAACTCCGGAAAATGGGGTTGATCCAGAAGGGAATGGAGGCGGGCTTCGACGTCCAGCGCATCTGCAAGGCATATCCCGTCTATACCCTCGATTACCGCGGGCATGTGGATTGCATCCTGAGTTATCTCCGGCGGTTTGACAACCTCCACAGTATTGGCCGTAACGCGCTCTTCCGATACACCAGCTCGGACATCTATATAGACATGGGCATCAAGGCGGCCGAGAATATCCTGGGCCACGACCACGAGATCGAGGCGATCGGGACGGAAAGGGAATACGCTGAGGATGGCAAGTTCAGACCCCTCTCCAAATAAGCCCGACGCCAACCGCCCTGTGGCGCTTGGCATCTGCGCCTTCTGCCGCAAGTTTCGGATTCCCATCCTGATTCTCTACGTGGCCGTCATCCTCGGCATCGGCGTCAATGCGCTCCACCGCGCCCTCGCCGCGGGGCGAAGCACGGAGTTCCGCGACTTCCGCGAGATTGTGCAGGAATCGGTCGTGGCGGACCGCGATCCGATGAAGACGATCCAGCACATCCGCGCCTATCCGCCCTTCTTCGCGATCGCCTTCGCGCCATTCGGTCTCCCCTCCCCGACGGTGGGCGCGGTGAGCTTTGTCATTACGAACGTTCTCTTCCTGGCGCTGGGCACCTGGCTGGGCGCTCGGGCGTGCTTCGGCAGAAAGGCCCCCCCGGGCGCGGCGCTCCTCCTTTTCCTCCTCCCGGCAATGTTCGCCCTGACGGTGATCGCCCGGTGCGAGACGGACCTGCTCGTGCTTTTGCCCCTCGCCGGGACGCTGGCGCTTATGGTGAGGAGAAGCCGAGGGCGGGACATTCTCGCCGGCGTGCTGCTGGCGTTTCCTGCGGCCATGAAACTCACGCCCGGTCTCTTCGGCCTATTCCTCCTCGTCCAGAGGCGCTGGGCCGCGTTCATCTCGATGGCCGCGGCGGGAGTTGTCTTTTTCTTCGGTTTTGGGCTCGCAATCTGGGGGATTAGCGGCACGATCGAACGCCATCGCTCCTGGTACGAGACGGTGCTCAAACCCTACTCGGAAAAGGGGCCGGTCGCATTCATCACCCGTCCCTACCGAGAGATCAACCAGTCACCCACCGCTGCACTGTTCCGCTTCCTCAATAAGGAACATGGGGGTGAGCTTGACGCGGACGGGAAGGCAAAGATCAACGTGCTCGATCTCCCGGCGGACCGCATCCGAAAGATCGCGACGTCGCTCAAGGTCGTGATTCTCCTGGTCCTCATCACAGGATGGTGGATCGGCGCAAGGAGCGAGTCGCCGATGGTCTTCAGGGCGGCGTTCGCCTCGGTCACGCTGGGAATGCTGATGCTGGGCGACGTCTCCCTCCGCACGCACCACGTCGTCCTACTTTTTCCCTACGGCGTCTCTCTGGCCGTCCTCTGCCGCGCCGGAGCCGGGCTTCTCCGCCGCCTTGTTTCCATTGGCCTCCCCGCCGCGCTGGCCCTGATGGTTATCGGCGCGCTGCACATCGGCAAGGCGGCGTCCACACTCGTGGTTGCGGATTTCGTGATGCTCGCGTGCATGATGGCGGTGGTGGTTGGATGGGGGGATGGAAGAATGGAAGGATGGAAGATTGGAAGAATGGAAGAGTCGGAGGATAGCTGAAGCGTCAGGGTTCCTTCCAACCTTCCATCCTTCCATCCTTCCATCCTTCCATATCTTCCAACCGTCCCCCCGGATCAAATCCCCGCATGACCCTCGGATCTGTGATGTCAATCACGTCCACGTGCACCCCATGCGCCCTCGCAGGGGCGAGGCATTCGTTGAGAGGAGATTGGCGACCGAGCAGCACGGCCGTGATATGCGCGCTGGCGACAGCGTGGTCGGCGACGGCCGCGCGGAGGCGCTTCTTGTCTTCCTCCGTTGCCGCATCAATGAGGGCGAGTTCCTTCAGCACATCCGCCGAGACGCGCGACCGCTCCCCGTTATAGATCAAAGTCTTCTCCCGCATGGCCGCGATGAGAAATACCTTCGCGCCGTGGCGGGCCAGATCGTCAATAAGGGTGGCCGTCAGGCTGACCGCCCTCTCGAAGGTGTCGAGGGCGGCGGGCATGCCGTGGTTTGCGAAGGAATCCAGGACGATGGTGTAGCCCAGCGGCTCGTCCCGCTCGAACTCCTTGAGGATCAACTTTGAAAGCCGCGCCGACGTCCGCCAGTGGATGTGCTTCGGGTTGTCGCCCGGGCGGTACTCGCGGATGCCGTAGAACTCATCCGTCCCGATGCGTTTGCTGCTGCGCGTGATCCTATCGGACCCCCAGCTCCTCTCCATGCGAACGAGGTCCCGCGACAACCGCCCGATGCGCGGATACACAATCATTCGGTCGGGCAGGTCGAACCGCCGCAGGGTGGTGAAGAGGCCAAAGGGGTAGCCGCACTTGAGGAACGCCTCGCCGAAGCAGTACTCCCCGCGACGCGGGGGAACCAGCGTGTAGCTCAGACGGACCACGGCCCCGGGGCCGATCTTCACGGCAGTCCCCCGGCCGGTCAGCCGGTCCCGACTCGACGCCGCGCCATCAACGACGGTGACGGCATAGGCGGTGGACCGCTTGCGCGCGCTGGTGATCTTCAGGGAGACGGTCGCACCCTCGCCGGCGAAGGCCTCCTTGGGGATGCTTCGCCCGAGCTGGAGGCCGCGCAGAGACCGCCATCCGATTACGGCGGAGACCAGGATCGCGCTGAACAGCAGCGAGGCCAGGAGGTAGATCAGGTTGTTGCCTGTGTTGAAGGCGGCGAAGGCCACCATGGCCGTGACGCCGGTGGTCAACATGCCGACGGAGGTGGGGCGGAAAAGCCGCTGCATACCGTTTTCGCCTATTCCAGTCTTTTCTTGGCCGGCCGGACTTCGTACAGGGCGTGGTCTTCCTTCACGAGGGCGGCAGTTTGCTTGGGCGCTTTCTCAAACCGAAGCTCCGCCGTCGTGAAAAGGTCAGCCGTCTCCGCTTTGAGATACCGGGCGGCCATGCGGCAATATTCTGGATCAATCTCGATTCCAATGCTGTTTCGTCGGGTCCGCAGTGCCGCGACCATCGTCGTGCCCGATCCGCAGAAGGGGTCCAGAACGGTGTCCTCGGTGAAGGAGAACATGCGGACGAGACGCATGGCCAGTTCCAACGGGAATGGAGCGGGGTGGTGTTTGGTCGATGCTCCCGTAATGTTCCATATCTGCTGAAACCAGCGGTCGAAGACGTCCTTTTCGATCCTGCTCGCCTCGCGCTGTTTCTTGGTCGGTTTTCGGTAGCCGCCCGGCTTTCGTTGCATCAGGATGAATTCCATGTCGTTCTTTATGATGGCGTTCGGCTCGTAGGGCTTTCCCAGGAACTTGGATCCGTTCTCGACCTCGTAGGAAGCGTTGGCGATCTTGTGCCAGATGATGGGGTTCAGATTGTCGAAACCGATCCTTCGGCAGATGACACAGATGTCGGCGTGCAATGGAAACACGAGATGGCGTCCGAAATCGCGGCGCGCGACGCAGACATCCCCGACCACACAAACAAGTCGCCCTCCGGGGACGAGGATTCTGTAGACATGCCGCCAGACTTTCTCCAACTCAGAGAGGAACGCTTCATAATCCTGAATATGGCCGAGCTGGTCCGGGTTATCGTTATACCGTTTCAGGTTCCAATAGGGGGGCGATGTGACAACAAGATGGACTGAAGCGTCGTCCAAGTACGCGAGTTCTCGCGCGTCCCCATTGATCAATCTGTGAACGGTTGTATCCATAAGTTCATGCAAAGGCTGCCAAGTGGGACGTGAGTGTCCGGGCGAAACGCTCAACGGATAGGTCGTCCGCAGGCATTGAGAAACGCCCATGAATTCCGTCGTCCGCCGTCGAGGAAACGAACGCTGCTGCCGTGTAATGGCGCTCCAGTACGAGCTTCCGGCAGAAGATTTCATAGCGGCGCATGTACGAAGCTCCGGCGAATTCGGGAAAGACCTTGAAGTGCGGCTCCTGCACCTTGACCGGACGCTTGGATGCGTCGCAGTCCTCAAGCATAAAGAAGTAGCCCAGGAAAGGCTGAGGGCTGGCAAGGTAGGCGTGTTCGCGGTAGGCCGTCCACAGGTCAAGAGCGCTTCCCATCGCCTCTTCCGTTCGGTTATTGAAATTGTTGCCGAAGGACGGGCCGACCTGGGACTTCGCCTCGATCGCGGCAAGGAGCATGTCTTCGCGTACCACCAACAAGTCCCACTCCTTGGTGGGACGGAAGAAGCCCGGCAATTCGACGGCCTTCTTCCTAAAGACAAAGCGCTCGGCAATCCCGGCCTCCGTTATCAACTCCGTGAAAAGACTGATGAACCCGTCCATCTGCGCGCCCCCGGTCACGGCGCTCCGCAGTCCCTGGTCGGCCTTGCCGGTTTGGCGTTGCCTATCTCTCTGCCCCGTCCGAGTCTTCCAGTAGTGAGCGACAGCCTTGCTGGTGCGGGCGGGCAAATCGCGAAGGACGTCGTCTGGTTTCATGGATATGCAATCATTCTTCAAATCGGCACGCGGACCGAGTCCACGATCTCCCGGAGGATTTCGACGATGGAGCCGTTGCGGTTCGCGGCCGTGCGGGCGTTGCCGATGAGGCGGTGCGAGAGGATGGGGACAGCCAGGGCCTTGATATCGTCGGGCATGCAGTAATCGCGCCCTTCGGAGAGCGCCCGGGCCTGGGCAGCGCGGTAGAGATTGAGCGATGCCCTCGGGCTGGCGCCGACCTCGATGCCGTCGCACCGGCGCGTCTCATGGATCATCTTCACCAGGTAGTCCGACACGCGGGTCTCCATCGCCACCTCCCGCACCCGCTTCTGGAGCTCGAGCACCTCTCCGGCGGACAGGACCGGTTTGAGCGAATCCATCGGATGGACCAGCTTTTGATCGTGCAGGATTTGCTTCTCCTGCTCCTCTGTCGGGTAGCCGATGTCTATGCGCATGAGGAACCGATCAAGTTGCGACTCCGGCAAAGGATACGTCCCCTCGAACTCATGCGGGTTCTGCGTGGCCAGGACGAGAAACGGCCGGGGCAGGTCGTACGTCACCCCGTCCATGGATACCTGCATGTCGTTCATCGCCTCGAGGAGGCTGCTCTGGGTGCGCGGCGTAGTTCGGTTGATCTCGTCGGCGAGAACCACATTGGCGAAAATCGGCCCCTTCTTGAACACGAATTCGTCCTGGGCGGAGCTGAAGACGGACACCCCGAGAATGTCCGACGGAAGCAGGTCGGGCGTGAACTGAATCCGGCTGAAGGGGACGTCTATCGAGAGGGCGAGCGCCTTGGCGAGCATCGTCTTGCCGACGCCGGGGATGTCCTCGATGAGCAGATGCCCGTTCGACAGCAGTCCCACAATGATGGCGTCCACCGTCTCCTGCTTGCCGATAAAGACCTTCCGGATATTATCCCGAAGGCGGCTGATTTTTTCCTCTGCGGACATCCCGATGCCTGCTACAATTCTATAATCCCCGTCTCGTTATCATCATACCATATTGCCGGGGAAAGTCAAGGCGGCCGTGTAACGGGTGTGTAACAACCGACCGCGCCGCCTCGGCTGCCGAGTCCATCGAACGTCTGCCTTGACTTCCTGTCAGCCCTGCTGATACCATGCCGTCATCTTCCCACGGGCACGGAGAGGAATCGAGGCGCTGTTGCCCAAGTCCGATTCTGTAGGGGCGGGCCCGTGTGCCCGCCCCTGACGCGGAAGATTCGCCGCGGGAGGGGCGGCCACATGGGGCCGCCCCTACCGCGTTCCATTTGGGCAATACACCATCAAGGCACGGCCACTTCGGAGACGGTGAAAGATAATGTCAGAGATTAACTTGGATACCGGCCCTGAGCCGCACGCATCTTCCCCGATAACGTTTCGCGCCCTGGTTGTCGGCGCGCTGCTGACGTCGCTCCTGTGCGTGATGTGCCCGGCAAGCCTGATGGTGGTGAAGGGCTCCTACCTGGCCTGCGACTTTACGCTCGTGGGCGCGCACTTCCTGTTCCTCGTGTTTATCCTCCTGGTCAATTCACCCCTGGCGATGATCGGGCCCCGGTGGGCCTTCCGGCCTGGGGAGCTCCTTACGATCTATCTGATGCTCGCCATCGGATGCAACGTGACCTCCATGGGCCTCGTGGCCTATCTGCTCCCCACGCCCGCGGGCCTGCCCTACTACGCCAGCCCCGAGAACAAGTGGGCCGAGACCATCTGCCCTTATGTTCCCACATGGCTCATGCCCGCCGATGAAGAGACTATCCGGCACTTCTTCGAGGGCCTGCCCACCGGCGCCTCGATCCCGTGGAGCCAGTGGGTCGTGCCGTTGTTCTGGTGGGGGATATTTCTGCTCGGTCTCTACAGCGTCATGTTTGCCCTGACGGTCATTTTCCGCCGGCAGTGGATTGACCGGGAGCACCTGGTGTATCCTCTCGCCCAACTCCCGATGGAGATGATGCAGCAGGCCCCCGGTTGGCGGCTGGGGCCGTTTTTCCGGAGCGGCTGGATGTGGGCCGGCTTTGCCATCCCCTTCCTTATTTATGGATGGAACTGCCTGGGCGATCTCCTCACCGAAACGGGGGGCTACCAGCTCCCGCAGATCGTGTTGTATCGCGGCTTCGGCTTGATGCGGCGGACGTGGTGGCTGCGGCTTCAGGTCAGTTTCCCGGTCATCGGTCTGGTCTATCTCATCAACTTGCCGCTGTCCTTCAGCATCTGGTTTTTCTCTCTGGTTCAGCAGTTCGAGAACGCGATCTTCAAAATGGTGGGCCTGCGCATTGACATGGGCGACAGCCCCTACTCCACCGCCGGCCCGATCCTGGCCAGCCAGGGCATCGGCGCCATGCTGATGTTCATCGGCATCAGCGTCTGGCTCACGCGAGGCCACTTGTGGGAGGTCCTTCGCCGCGCCGTCAGGAACGAGAAGCCTCCCGGTGATGAGGACGAGGCCATGTCGCCGCGCACGGCTGTGCTGGTCACGATCGGCGGTTCCACGCTCATGAGCGCGTGGCTCGTTCGGTCGGGCCTGCCCTGGGTGTATGCGCCGTTGCTCGTTGTGATTGTGCTGGCCATTTTCCTGGCGATCACGCGGATCGTCGTGGAGAGCGGCGTGCCGGTCACGCGGTCGCCCATGATCGGGTCCGTCTTCCTCATCAACACCTTCGGCTCCGACGCCTTCGGCGCGGCCGGCGTGGCGGCGATGGGGATGACCTGTGTCTGGGCGGGCGACGTGCGGACGTTTGTCATGTGCACCGGCGCGCACGCATGGAAACTGTCCGACCCCCTCGGGGTCCGGAAGAGGCCGCTCCTGTGGGTGATGGCCCTGACTGTAGTGCTGAGCATCCTGGTCTCGTGCTGGGCCACGCTCAAGTTTGCCTACACCCTTGGCGGGTGCAACGCAAACTACTGGTTCTTTGTCTCCGGCCCGCAGTACCCGTGGCGCTACGTCGAGCGCCTAATGCGGCAGCCGCAGGACCCGAGCTGGGGCGGGATGGCGTTCATGGCCGTCGGGGCGGCGGCGGTGGCGATCCTCTCCATCCTCCACCACCGGTTCACGTGGTGGCCGCTCCACCCGATCGGCATTCCCGTGGCCATGGCCGGGCCGACCGAGTGGTACTGGTTCTCCATCTTCCTCGGCTGGCTGTTCAAGCGGATCATCACGTGGGTCGGGGGCGTCCAAGCCTTCCAGACGGCGAAGCCGCTGTTCCTCGGCATGGTCCTCGGCAACTTCGCCAGCCAGGGGTTCTGGTTCGTCGTCTCATGGCTCATGGGCGTACAGGACATCCGTGTGCCGATTTGAAAAAATGCAATCACGAAAATAAAGGAGGCTCAATGATGATCACGCGGAAGATGATGATCGTCCTTTTTTTCATTGGAATGGAGGCAGCGACAATGGCCGATATGCCGGCGCCTATTGACATCCCGAACGGTCCCCCGAACGTGGAAGCGCCGGGAGGCAAGGCCCTCCCGCCCCTGGCCGGCGCGCCCGCCGCCGACGCCCCGGCCATCTCGATGGTCAGCGACGTGACGTTCCCCGACGAGACGCTCGTCATCGCGGGCGACAGGCTGGACGGCGCGACGCTCCGCGTCTGGGCCGAGGGCGGGGTGATGGAATTGAAACCACTCCGCACCGCAAACAACAAGATGCAGGCGGTCGTCCCGAAGGACGTCCCCCTCTCGACCATGCTCGTCTGGCCGGTGAAGGGGGAGAAGGTCGGCGCGCCGATCCGCGTCAACGGCGCGACGGCATGGTGGGCCTGGCCTGCGCGGCTGACAGTCGAACAAACGGGCGAACCGCAGACGGTCCGAATCATGGGCAAGAACCTCAAGCTCGGCGACATCCCGCCGAGGATGCACCTGCAAGGGGAGGGTGTCGCCCAATGGCTGACGATCAAGTCGGCCAACCCCTACTGTCTTGACGCCGACCTGCCGACGGGCCTGAAGCCGGGCAAGTATGAGGTCCGGGCGCACAACGGCACGGGCGGGCCATACGGCTGGAGCGAGCCGGCGACGTTCGATGTCGTCAACGCGCCGTCGCAGAAGGGCCTCAAGACCTTCCGCGTGGATGACTTCGGCGCAAAGCCCGACGACGGGCAGGACGACGCGGCAGCCATCCAGTCCGCCGTGGACGCGGCGGCGAAGGCGGGGGGCGGGGTTGTCGCCTTCTCGGCGGGGACGTATCACGTGGGCAAACCCATCGTCACGCCGCAGGAGGCGGGGGCGGGGATTCACTTCTTTGGCGCGGGCATGGGCGAGTACGACCCGGCGGAGCAGGCAGTCGGCGGGAAGAGCACGGTGATCCGCGTCGTCGAGGGCGCTCCGACGCCGGATTGCCTCATCCATCTCAACAGCCGGGGATGCGCGATGCGCGACATGACGCTGATGCGGGGGCATCCCGGAGTGCTCCGAGCCATCCACGAGCGCAATCCCGTCCGCATCCAGGCGGTGCGCGTGACGCAGCACGACGCTACAATCGAGCGCGTGCGGTTTGTCATGCCCGACGTCCGGCCCGATGCGCCTCCGGAGAAGCGCGAGGACCTGCAGATCTACGACGCCGCCCTCCACATTCTGGCCCCCGGCGCGGCTAATATCCTGGTGCGCGGCTGCGAGTTCCACTCCGCCGGTTCCGGCATCGAGATCGGCGGGATACAGCGCGGCCACACGGACGACGGCTTCCCCGATCCGAGCACCGACTACGTGCGGATAGAGAAGTGCGTATTCCGCGGCTACTCCCGCGGCTTCTACAAGGAGCCGGCGAGCCCCCAGGCGCATGCGCACATGGGCATCTTCAACAGCGGCATCCTCGTGCCCGACAGCAAGTACTCGATCATCGAGGGGTGCGACTTTGCCGGGGCGGACCGGCGCGGCGGCAACATGATCAACCGCTCGGTGTGCGTCTATAACACGTCGGTGCGCGACCTCTACATCGCCGACAACAACTCCCGCGACGTGGGAATGACCTGCCCGCGCCAGGACCGCATCGCCAACCAGGGCGAGCAGA
This sequence comes from Planctomycetota bacterium, assembly GCA_040755855.1. Classification (GTDB taxonomy): domain Bacteria; phylum Planctomycetota; class Brocadiia; order JAADGH01; family JAADGH01; genus JAADGH01. The sequence goes on from JBFMAD010000063.1 coordinate 40,233, forward strand.
TCATATTTCACTTCCGATACCCCCACGGCGGGCACTTCGACGTGCTCGAGGCAGGGGCGCAGTCGGTGGTCGTCAATCCCGACGACCCTCGGAACAAGGCCCCGCTCAAGAGTCCCCACCACGTCGCTGACCGCGCCGGCAGCCGAGTGCTTGAGGAGGTGGGGACGAACGAGCATTGGATCGTCTTCATCGGCGGGGGCAAGGGCGTGGGGCAGTACCGCGTCATAACCGGGGCGGACCGCGCGCCGGGGCGCGTCGTGCTCAAACTTGACCGTCCGTGGCGCGTCATGCCCGACGCAACGAGCCGCGTCACGCTCACCACCGCAAACCGCCAGAACATCATCTACAACAACACGATAGACGCCGGGTTCATTGATCCCCGCTCGAAGGTGGTCGGCGTCATCTTCTGGTACAACGCAATGGACAATGTCATCGCCGGCTGCACGCTCCGGAACGTGGGGTATGGCGTCGGCTTCAACGCCTCCTTCCGCAACCCCTGCTGCTGGAACTTGGTGCGGGACAATGCGGCGGAGCACGTCGGCGGGATGGCGGTCGAGTGCATCGCACCTGCGTGCTTCATGCAGACCTGCGACGCGACCGGCGGCCCGGCGGGGCCGCTCTTCAGCGCGGGGTCCGACGTGCACGGCTGGTATGCGGTGGGGAATGTGTTCCGGTCCAACACCGGCGCCGACGCGCCGGTTGCGGTCATCGCCCATGCGGCCATGCGCGAGGATGGGGCCAAGAAGCTGCCGCCGCAGGACGACGGCGGGCTGGTTATGCCGGTCATCGAGAACAGCCGATTCAGCGCCGTCGAGAAAGGCATCATCATCAACCCGGGCGCCTGCTGGGCCGTCATCCGGAACAACGTCGTCAAGACCACCGACCCGAACGGCCCAGCCGTCTATGATCAGAGCGAAGGAAAGACGGCGAACGCCTTGATTCTGGGGGAGGCGAAGTAGACTAAGAGCCTATTCGAAAACCCGCAGTTGTAGCCGCACCCTTATGGTCATTAACGAATTATCCTGACACTATGACCGAGTGCCCCGCGTCGGCGCGGGGTTGCTTGCAAGCCGTGGCACACACGCGGTTTGTTCCACATATTTTCACTTATGGGTAACATTCATCCGCAATATGCGGAATAGACATACAATCGCTGCGGCTTGCCAATTCGTTACACCTTAAGAGGCAGCATGTTACAATATTATTATCCTAAAAGTAAATAAATGTCCCAAAAGCGCTTGACAATATCCCATTTGTGTTGTATAATATGCTTATGAAGATATTTCATAGGAAAGGAGAAGGGTCCATGGAGAGAGACCGCAAAGAAATCATCTTGAATGCGCCGCCGAAAAACCCACCCGCCATCTCGCGCGCCGGGCTGGG
>JBFMAD010000064.1:0-39443 GCA_040755855.1 Planctomycetota bacterium
CCCTTATTCTCATGAGGCTGGTGGGCCAAATCAACCGGGGGGCGTCCGGGGGGACGCCCCGCTTTCGAGGGCAGACCTCCCGGAGGTTCCGAACCTCCGGGAGGTTGAAAAACTCCTTAGCTCACATACCCTCCCGGGGCGAGGGTGACGTATTCGACCTGCGCGCCGAGGATCGGCGCGCCGCCGGCGTCGTTCGGCCGGAAGGCGCCCGTGCAGCCGGGCGTCGTCACGGGCAGGCCCGATCCGTCGAGGGAGGCCGTGCCGAACGAATTGACCCCGTGCAGCGTGCCCAGGACGGTCACCCGCCCGTTGATCAGCCCGAGAACGGTCATGGTCTTCAGCGTGCCGGTGTAGTAGGTGCGCGGCACCGGGATAAGCATGTTCACCTCCTGGCCGATGGTGACCACGGCATTGGCGGCGATTTCGCCGCGGATCATGACCGTGGCTGCGTAGCCGGTGATGTCAATCCTCGAGGTGTCGTTCAACGCGCCGCCGAGGATGAATTGCGGGCAGTCGCCCTGGACGATGACCGACGAGCCGTTGAACATGCCGCCCGCGCCGTTGATTGAGATGCGGGTGGCTGACGCGCCGCTCAGGCCCTCGCTGCCGTTGAGAACGACGAGATCCGTGTTATCCAACGCCCCGCCGATCCGGGCCTGCAGCAGGCCGTTGGCGAAGTCAACGCCCGAGTTAATCACGTCGCCGCCGATTTGAAGTTGACCGGCTGCGCCGGCGACAGCGATTGCGGAGTTGTCCACATCGCCCAGGATCTGGATCATGCCCGCGCCTTCCTCGACCGCCAGGTTGACCCAGGACCACGCGCCGCTCATCATCCGGCCGAGTCCGCCGCCAAACCAGAGGTCCGTGGTGTCGCCTAAAACCCCTGTCACCGTCCCGCCGATGATGAGCTGGTCCATCCTGCCGGTCACGTTGATGTACAACGGGTCCACATTTCCGCCGATAGACATTGTCCCGACGTTACCATCAATGGAGACATCAACAAGGCTCAGGTTCCCGCCGACCCGGAAGGTCGCCACGCCGCCGCCGCACCAGAAGTCGGCATCGTTGTTCACGCCCGTATAGGCGCCGCCTACGCGGAACATGCTCATGGGGCCGTCGGAATACACCACCAGGCTGTTGGCGTAGCCGCCGATGGTCAGCCGGCCGAACCCGCCGTCGGCGTCGAGAATCATCTCATTTCCGCCCGCGAAGTTGTCGTCGCAGTAGCCGATGATCATCATGCTGCCCACCGAACCCTCGCTGTAGAAGTCGAAGGTGTCGGCGTAGCCGCCCACGAGGAAGGACCCCACGCTGCCGTAGTTCTCCCACCAGGAGTTCTCCACGTAGCCGCCGATGGTGGCGCGATCGGTAGAGCCGTAAATCCGCACATAACTGTCAACGAAATTGCCCCTGATCGTGACGGCGTCCACCGCCCCCCCGTAGTCGAAGTCGAAGTAGGAATTGATGAAATCGCCTCCGACGTAGAGGACATCCATCCCGCCGCCGCAATAATAGTAATCGAGTTCCGAATCAACGACGTCGCCATAGATGCGGAGATTGCCTTCGACGGAGGCGTAACCTTCGTCGCACCCGATGTAGGCGTCATACAGATAGCCATTCACGGTGACATCACCCATCGTCCCGTACTCGTAGAGGCCGATGTAAGGTGTGCCCCCGCCCAGGCTGTCCATGGGGCCGTTGACATACACATTGCCGATGTGTCCGTAGTAATCCTGCCAGATGCCTGCGCCGTCGAAGATGCCGCCGCCGATGTAGAAGTCTCCGAGGCTGGCGTAATAGTAGCCGTAGATGTAGGCGCCGCTGTCCATCCGGCCCATGATCCGGGTGTTCCTCAGCCCTCCGCCGGAGTAGAAGTAAACATTGGCGCCGTCGTACATGTCGCCGCCGATATAGAGGCTGTCAATGAAGCAGGCGTACTCGCCGTAGATCCAGGCGCTGTTGTACATGTCGCCGCCGATGCGGACGGAGCCGATCCGGTTGGGGTAGTCCATGTCAATTCCGGCGTCGTCGAAGAAATCCCCGCCGATGGTCAGCGTCCCAAGTTGACAGCCATAGCCCAGATACGCCGCGTAGGCGTTGTCATACACGCTCCCGCCGATGGAGACGTTCCGGACCGCGCCGTAGTCGTCCATATAGATGGCATAGGTGTCGCTGTTATAGACGCTGCCCCGGATGGCGATGTTGTAGATGGCGCCGTACCGGACCTCAATGCCGGCCGTGTTGAGGACGTCGCCGTTCACGTTGATCTGTCGGATCGTGGTGGACTCGCCCTCGATCCAGGTGTTGTCCAGGTTGCCGTTGACGGTGATGGTGTTGAACGCGCCGGCGTTGTGGTAGATGTAGCTGTCCGTGACGTTGCCGTTGATCGTCAGGCGGCCGAACGTGCCGTTCTCATAGTAGATATCCGTATCGTCCACGTAATCGCAGCCGCCGACCGTGCCGATCGTGGTGCTGCCTATGTTGCCGTAGTAGCCGTAGATATTGGTGTCCTCGACGTATCCGCCGATGGCGAGTTGGCCGCAGTTGCCATAGTTGGCCGCGTAGATTGTCGTCTCGCCCATGAAGCCCGTCACATTGCCGCCGATGCGGATCTGGCCGATGTTGGCATTGTAGAGCGCAATGTAACCGTAGTCCACGTTGCCGCCGATGGTGAGCTGGCCGATCTGGCCGTCCCCGAGGTAAATCTCGGCGTCGCCGACACCACCTCCGAGGACGTCGCCGCCGATATAGACGCTGCCGACGTTGCCGTTCTCACAGTAAAGGCCGGAGCCATTCTCCAGGTTTCCGATGATTCTGATCGAGTTCACGCCGGCATTGCAGTCAATCCAGGAGTTATCGAGCATGCTGCCGTTGACCGTGATGCTGCCGGCGGGACCGTTGGCGTCAATGTCAGCGTCGTTGTCCATGTTCCCGCCCACAGTGGCCTGGCCGAGCCGTCCGTTGACTCGGAGCTGGGAGTCGTCCATGTCGCCGCCGGTCGAGAAGGTTCTCATGTTGCCGCCGACGGTGATGGCGCTCGTCAGCATGTCGCCGCCGATGGTCGCGCTGTTGAGAGAGTTGTTTACGGTGACGTCGCTATTCTCCATATCCCCATCAACTTTCAGCATGTTGAGGACATTGGAGAAGAGTATGGTGGTGTCATAGAGCAGAGGCGAGGCGACGCGGATCGTCCCCATGGCCGCGTTGCCGATGCCGTTAACTGAGCCGAGGGTGACGTCGTCGTTGCCGACGCCCGCGTTGATGTCCCGCACGGTGAGGGAACCGCCGCCGTCGCTATTGAAGAAATCCATCAGGGCGATATTCGCGTTCACCGGGTCGGCGCCGACGGCGTCGAGGAACGTGACGGAGCCTCTGCCGGTAAAGCTGACCTGTATCTGGTCGCCGTCGGCGTCGGTGAAGGTGTGGGATTGCCCGCTGGTCAGCGTCACCGGCGCGATGCGCTGCTCCATTTCCTCCACTCTAAGGTCCATGCTCCGCTTGATCGGACGGTGAATCGCCATTCCTGCCGCTTTCCCAATCATTTCTGCTCTCCTTGCCTTGGGTATGAAGAAACCTGATAACGCCGACTCAGCAAAACCGCTTTGACAACGACTCGACGGAACAACCTCGTCCGGTCTGGATGCCTGTTTCTCAAAGGCATTCCAAAATATAAATTCTATGAATGAAAGCGATGATTTGTCAAGCCATTTTTGGCGAAAATTTTTTTCCACGCCCATTTTCCTTTTTCCGGGTTAAAAACAACCCGGCCGGGCTTTGGCGGCCCGGCCGGGGAATTGGAGCATTTGCGCAACCTCAATGCGTGCGCGCGAGGGGCGGCGAGACGCCCTGATAGTGCGGTTCGGTATGGCGGAGCCTCATGGTCTGCTGCCTCTTTTCTCGGGCGGCATCCACCTGTTTTCTGGCCTGCTCGGCGAGGTATTTCTGGAGCAACGCCTCGTTCTGGAAGCCAGGACACTTTCCATTTCGCCACATGTCATGCGGATACTCAAACGCCCCGCAATGATCGCCGAAGTTCAACCCACAGGCATGACATTTTCGAACAGGTTTGTGCGTCCTCTTCATGGGTACCTCCTCTTTGACCATGACCCCCCATGGGAAAGTGAGCCCGATGGTTCAGTACGTACTGCCGCTACCACCTCCTTTTAAGAAATGTTTTACTGAGACTGTGTGGGTGGATATCCACACCGTACGGGGTTGTTGAAAAACCCTGTTCTTGTAGCCGCAGGCTTCAGCCTGCGGGGCCGTGATGCGTCAAACCGCTACAGTCGGTGTTCGCCTCGCGGGGGTTTTTCAACAACCCCCGTACCCCTTATTTTACACTATAATCGGCAATTTGTCAAATTTAACCGTTGGCGAATTGCATCTCATAGAGATGCCGGTACTCCCCCTCGCGGGCCATCAGCTCGTCGTGGCTGCCGATCTGGACGATTTCGCCCCGGCGAAGGACCACAATCCGATCGGCGTGGCGCACGGTGGAAAGGCGGTGGGCGATGACAAAGGTCGTCCGGCCCTTCATCAGGTTCTTCAGCGCCTCCTGAACGAGGTGCTCCGACTCGGAATCGAGCGAGGAGGTGGCCTCGTCGAGGATGAGGATGTCGGCGTCCTTGAGGATGGCCCGGGCGATGGCAATACGCTGCCGCTGCCCGCCGGAGAGCTTGGCCCCCATCTCGCCGACGACGGCGTCGTATCCCTCCGGCTGTTCCTCGATGAAGGCCCGGATGTTGGCCGCCTCGGCGGCCTGCCGGACCTCCTCGTCCGTGGCGTCGCGCCGGCCGTAGCGGATGTTGTCCTTGATGGATCGGTTGAAGAGGAACGTCTCCTGGGACACCATGGCGATGTGGTCGAGGAGGGAGTCGCGCTTGATCTGGCGGAGGCTCAGCCCGTCAATCTCTATATCCCCCTGCTGTGGCTCATAGAACCGGGCGACGAGGTCGCACAGGGTGGACTTGCCCGCCCCGCTGTGGCCTACGATGGCGATGACCTCGCCCTTCTTCACCGTCAGATTGATGTTCTTGAGGACGGGTTCGGTGTCATAGGCGAACGTAACGTTGCGGAGGCGGATTTCCCTCTGGAATTCGGGCATGTCCACCGCATCGGGGGCGTCCTGGATGCTCGGCGTCTCGTCAATCAGGACGAGGATGCGCTCCACGGCGGGCAGGGACTCCTGGAGGTTGTTGTAGCTCTTGCTCAGCCGTTTGATCGGCCGGTAGAGGCTGGCGAGCGCTCCGAGAAATACGGTGAGGCTGCCCGCCTCGGACCATCCCCGCAGGAGGATCACCCCGGCGGCGACGAGGGCCACGGCCATGCCGATGTTGCAGATGAACTCCACGATGCTCTCGACCACCGCCTTGGCGCGGGCCAGTTTCACGGCGCGATGAAGATAGCGGGCGTTGATTGCGCTGAACTCGGCCTCCTCCGCGTCCTCCATCTTGAACGCCTTGACGATGCGGATGCCGCTGAACATCTGCTGCATGGCGTCGGTCAGGTCGGCAAGGCGCTCCAGGCTTTTGCGCGAGTACCGGCGCACCGTCTTGCCGAAGAGCGCCATCGGTATGGCGATCAATGGGATGATGAGGAGAAATAGGCACGACAGCCACCAGCAGGAGTAAAGCGCAAGGCCGAGCAGGCCGATGATCTTGAACGGCTCGCTGATCACGTCGCCGAGGATGAACCCTATCAGCTGCTGTGTGAGGCCCACGTCATTGGTCAGGCGCGACATCAGGTCGCCGCTCCTGCGGTCCTCGAAGAAGCTGATGGACTGGGGAAGGAGGCTCTGGCAGATTCGGTCGCGGATGCCGACGATCACGGAGGCCAGGAGCCGCCGCGAGAAGTAGGTCTCGAAGAAACTCGACAGGGCGATGGCGGGGGCAATGACGGCGATGTACTCGCCGATCCACCACAGCGCCTCCCCCTTGCCCTCCTTCATGGTCTGGTCCACCAGGGGCTTCAGCACATACAGCTTCGCCGCGCTCGCGCCGCCGTAGATGGCCGACGCGATGACGAAACCCGCCAACAGCGGCCAGTACGGCACCGCAAAGCCGTAAAACCGCCCCAATATAACGAACACCGACTTCTTATCCTCCCGGCTCATTCCCCTTCCTTCCCATCACGTTTCGCCGACGGGGGCGGCAGCTTATCGAAGCGATACAGCAGAAGCCGCCACGCGCCGTCGTCATCTTCATACTCAAGCACCTGATCCGGCGCGATGTTCCTCCGCTCCAGGGCCTCGTGGATCTCGATGTCCCGCGCAGCATCCCCCGCGCCTGCCTTTGCGCCGAGTTGCAGGAGCAGCAGATCGGGCCGATCCGCCGCCGCCCCCTTCATGAAGCTCTCATACACCCTCTCCGACCCCTCGATCAGGCGGTAGATGTAACGGTCCGCCCGGATCTGACGGCCTCCCGCATAGAACACCACCCGCGGCAGGCCGAACGACGCGATTCGCGTCGCCCGGCCCTTCGGCGGCGGAAACTGCCTCCGAATTCTCTCTCCCAATTCAGGAATTTGCGCCTTCTCCTCGCGGATCGGCTGAAGCGTCTTCAGCGACATCGTTCCCAGCGTGACCAGCATGAGCAACACCGCCGTGATTCGCGCCGGGGCGCGTTCCAGCTTGTCGTATCGCGCCAGGAGCCGGGCAATCCGATCGCTCGCGGCCCGGAACCCCGCCCCCGCCCACATCAAAACAATTACCGCGCTGGATATCAAGTGCCTTTCCGTCACGTAGTGGTGCACCCGCAGAAACTGCACCACCGCCGCGAGGTAGGCCGCCGACGCCGAGGCGAGAATCAGCTCGCCCAGCAATTCCCTCGGCTGCGAGCGCCGGCAGAGCACGCCGAGCAGATAAAACAACGGCAGCGCCGAGACCAGATGATACCCCCACAGCGATTCGTCCGCAATCTCGTTCAGATAAGTCAGCGCATAGCGGATCTGTTCCTGCCGTGTTCCAATCTCGGGCTGTCCCTTTTGAGAGGGAGAGTAGATCGGCTCCCCTCTCACGATCTGCCCCATTTCGTGCTTCCGGGTCAGGCCCCACTGTCCCGCGAGCAGGCGCGTCTCCAGCAGGTGCGGAAAGACCGTAACACCCGTCGCCGCGGCCATGAGAACGCACCCCCCCAGCAGCCGAGCGCCCGATGGGGCGTACTCCCTTCGGAGGATCAGGGCGCCGAGCGTCTTGAGCAGGCCCATCAGCAGCGTCCAGCCCCCGATAAGGACCCATAGCCCCAGCCCTTCCGGGCGAACCAGGAAGGTCAACCCAATCAAAAAACCTGTTATGGTGAAAAGAAAGGCCCCTCCGGCGTCAATGGCCCGCTTCCCTGCATATAACGCCCAAAGGAAGGCAAGCAGATACAGCGGCTCCGTGGCAACCGTCGCCGCGGTCTGCGCCAGGACCGCATGGAACGCAAAAAACAGCCCCGCCGCCGCGGCCGCCTTCCGGCCGAAGACATTCCGCGCCAGGAGGTAGAACGGAATCACTGCCAGCGAGCCGGCGGCGACATTGAGCGCCAGCGCCGCCGCCACGCCGGTCCCCACGACGTCCTGCGCCGCAAACAGCAGGAATGGATACAGGTGGTGCTGGACATTCTCGAAAAAACTCCCAAACTCCCTCTCCCGCAGGCACTGGGCCAGGTCCAGGAACCTGACGGAATCCTTCGAGATGCAGTAGGTCGCATATGCGATATACGTCCGCACCGCCGCCGCAATAAGCACAAGGCATGCAACGACGAGTATCTCCCTCCCAAGGCCGGTTTCCCCGGCCGGGCGCTCGATCGGTTGCTTGTCGGCAACTTCAGTCATGGCCTTCTCGCGGCAGCACCTCAAATACGATGATGTCCCTCCCCCCCGTCCCTTTTCTGTTCTCGCAGGAGAAACGCTCGCGGAGGTCTGGATGTTTGAGAATTCTGTTCAGGTCGTAGTCCGGCGTCGTCCTCCGGACGTTTTCCGCGTCCACGACGATAATCCCCGCGCCCTTCTTGCGCGCTATGTCCGCCACGTCGAACAAGGGGTAGTCGCTGCGCATTTCAATGTATTCGGCATGGGCGTAGAGGGCCACACGAGGGGCCAGGGTGCCGCAGATCGTCCGGTCCGGCATGTGCCTCGCGATCCACAGGCCCGCCCTTCGAGTCCCCTCTTGATCTCGGCGGCGCGGCAGAAAATCCTCCGTAATCACAGACGCCGCCAACGCAAGCAGCGCCGCCCCCCCCAGCGTCGCGACCACCCGCCGAACGCCCCCCGCGCTCGCCAGGCCCGCCAATGTCTCCTCCACCCCGATGGCCATCCAGGGCATCATCAACGCGGCTGCCGTCAGGAGATGCCGCTGGCTCACATAGCCGAACACCACATTCACTGCGTAGCCAAGAAGCAGGTTAAATGCTATCGCCGACAACAGGTATATCTCCCCGAACCCGCCCCACCCCACGGTACGCCGAAGCAACAGACCGAAGGGAAGCATCACGAGCCAGGCATGTCCCGTCCTCACCAGAACGACCACCAACTCCCCCATCCGATGGAGATTGTATCGCGCCGCCTCGACGGGCGGTTTTGGTTTGACGGCCTCGTAGGGCTGGCGAGACGGATTCTCTTCAAAGCGCACAAGCTCCGCCATCTTCTTCTTCGGCGTCAGCCGCCAGCCGTTCATCCCCGCATACGGCAGCACGCAGATCGCCGCCCCCGCCGCCAGGACAGCGCCTCCCACAAGGAACGGCTTCCACCCGCCCTTGATCCGGGCAAGGCCAAACAGCCCGGCCCAGCCGCCGACGATCATCGCGGCGCCCAGGCCCTCCGGGCGCGTCAGATAGGCCAGCCCCGACAGAAGGCCCGCCATAAAAAAGCGCGTCCAGGACGGCTTTCGCAAGGCGCGCAGGCCGAAGCCGAGCGACGCGAGGTAAAAGAGCATGTATGCCGGCTCCGTCAAAATGTCCGCGGCGTTGCAGACCACCACGCCATGCACCGCGAAGATCGCGCCCGCCAGACGCGCCACCGGATTCCCGAACACGTCCCGCACAAGGAGATAGAACGGCGCGACGGCCAGCGCGCTCAGAAACGAACAGAAGAGCTGCGCCCCGAGAATTGTCCTGCCGAAAAGCATCTGGAATCCCGCCATGAGGAGGGGAAACAGGGGATGCTGGTTCGTTTCGACCGCCGAGGCTAGGCCCTTGTCCTGGATGTGACGGGCGATGGACAGGAACGTCGCCGCGTCCTTCGACACGCAGACGGTGGCGAGGGACGTCGCGACGCGGACGCAGAACGCCAGCGCGAAGAGAAAAACGATCGTCCGCGCCTCCGTTGACCCGGCGAGTGAAGCCGCCTTCCCGCGGAGCGCATCCACGCAGCGTTTCGCCTGATCGGGATTCCGCCGGATGGCGGCGTATCCCATTGCAGCCGCGAGGCAGACCGGCATTTCAACCAGGGTGCGCACGGCGGCAAAGGGATAGGCCGCTATCCTGTAAAGGGCCGTCGCCCGCGCGCCTTTGTGCTTCGGAGAATCCGCCATCGTGCTCATTCGAGGTTAAGACTGTTTTCCACGCCCCGCGGCATCCTGAATCGCCTTCACGAAGCTCGGCAAGACAGCATCCACCGAGTATGTGTCTTCCACCACCTTGCGCCCGGCTGCGCCAAGCCTCTGCCGAAGCGCCGGGGCCTCGATCAAGAGGCCAATTCGGTGGATCCATTCCGACGGGCCGCGGGCCCAGAGTCCCGTCTCCCCGTCGGTTACAATCTCCCGCGCCGCCCCCACCGGCGCGCAGACCACCGCCCGCCGCGCGGCAAGATATTGTACAACCTTCAGGTTGCTCTTTCCACGAAACCACGGATCGTCAATCGCCGGCGCGAGGCCGATGTCTATGCCGAACAGATCGGCGATCTCCGCCTCCTCGCTCCACTCGGCTTTTATGACCGGCATGTTCTCCAGGTCGAAGAACCGGTCGCAGATCAGCTTTAACTGCGCGTCCTTGTATCGCCTGCCCACCTCCTCCAGCGCGGGGCGAAGCGCCTCCAGATACCGGATCGTTGAGCCCGAGCCGATCCAGCCAAGGGTCGTCTTGTCGCTCCTCGAAGCAGACTCCCTGGGCGGGACATATCGCGACAGATCAACCACCGTCGGGAAGACCCGGACGTCCTTCGCATAAACCCTCGCCAGCCGGGCCAGGTACTCGTTGCAGACCACAACGATGTCCGCCGCTCCGGCCATCGCCGCGAAGCGACCCTCCCGCCGCCGCGACCGGACATGACCCTTGAACGAGTCGTTGAACATCACCGCGTCGTCTATGTCGTAAATCAGCGCACGGGCATTCTTCCTGATCCGCCGGACCACACCCCGACGAAACATCCGTTTTTGTAGAAATATCACGTCATAGTTCCCCAACGTTTCCCATAGTTTCCGCCGGGCCATCATCCCCTTCGGGATGGGGACCGCCTCGCAACGGATGCCCTCCGCCTCCAGCCGGGGGAGAAATTGCATCACACGGTAGCGGCTGCTTGGCAGATATGGGTCTTGGATAAGGAACAAAATGTTGATCATCGCGCCATTCATCTCTGGCGGCTGACCTCCCGGAGGTTCGGAACCTCCGGGAGGTCAAAACCCTACATCACATTCTCGTACAACCGCGAAACCGCCTCCGCCTGCGCATCGAGGGCGAAGATTCGTTCGGCCGTCCTCCGCGCCATGACGCCGATGGTCCGCCGCAGCGCGGGATGCCCTGCCAGCCGGAGGATCCAATCGGCGATCTCGTGCGGATCGTCCTCCACGAGGACCCCCGTCCGCTCATGTTCGATAATCTCCGGCAGGATGCCCCGCCTCGCGGCAATGACCGGCTTGGCCATGGCCATGGCCTCCATCACGGCCCGGCAAGAGCCGTCCGAGCCGGGAACCAGGAACACCATCATATCGAAGGCCGCCAGGGTCGCCTCGTAATCCTGGCCCACATAGCCGGGAAAGATAATCGTTTCCCCTAGGCCCATCCTGTGGGCGGGTTCGACGCCCACCTGCCGCATGTGCGTGCCGCGGCCCAGCACCAGGCCGCGAAGGTCGCTCATGCTCTCCGACGCGATGCTCATAGCCTTGAGATACAGATCGAACTTGCGGCGCTTTTGCAAACGGGCCACCATGCCCACCACCACGTCGTCGCGGCTCAGGCCGAACCGTGGGCGGACGTTCGGGAACTCGCGGCGCGGATTAAAACGCTCCAGGTCCACCGCCCCATGGATATGGCCCACGGCGTTGGCAGGAAGCCCCGAAGCCGCGCCGTCCACCTGCGCCGCCTTGGCCGATATATCGAGGAGGCCGTCGGTGTATCGTCTCAGCAGCAGCAGCGTCCGCCATCCCTCGGCCATGGGATCGGCGGAGTAGTTTGTTCGGACGATTCGGACGCGATGCCGCATAAGGCGGGCGGCCATCCCGGCGATGAAGTGGTCCCGCCCCTGGTGGACGTGAACGATCTGAATATGGTAAGTCCGGATGTATCCCATCACCTTCTGTATGGCTGTGGCGAGTTGCGCGATCGAGGGGTTGAGCCGGAGGCCGGTGACGGGGTTCAAACCGCGCGCCGCTGCTCTTGACTCCAGCATATCGGGTCGCCCGCCGAGGGCCGGACAGCAGGCGAAGTGGACATGATGGCCTATCCCCTTCAGATTGACGCAGAGGTTTACCGTCGGCTCGGCGGGGCCGGTCCATTTGTGGTCGCCGTAGAGATGAAGCACTCTCATGTGTGGGCCGCCTCCTCCGCCCCACGTCGGTTCCATACGCAGTCGCGCTTGGCGGTTTCCTTGAGGACGAGGCGGGCGATGCCGCGGGAAAAGGCGTCGCGCCGGTGACCCTGGCGGAGCACATCCTGCCCGCCGTAGAGGTAGTGTAGGAAAAATCGCATCCGGTCGGCGTTGGTCACGGTCGTCCGGAGGGCCGAGTTGAGCTGGGCGAGGCCCCTGATCTGGCACCGAAAGGCCCGGAAGCCCTGCGGCCTGCGCGGGAACCGGATGCTATCGAGGTCCACGAGGAAGAAGGCCCAGTCCTCCTCCTTCTCCCGCACAAGGATGTTGGACGCCTTCAGGTCCGAGTGATAGACGCCCGCCTCCTCCAGCTCCGTGAAGTGGGCGGCCAGGGCCCGGGTGATCGCGCGCCTTCGTTTGGGAGGGAAGCCGATGACGTCCTCATAGGCGTAGCGGTCAATGGCCTTCATCTCGCCGAGATATTCCATTACGAGGAAGCTCCGCCGCACCAGGCCCAAAAACCGCTCCTCGACCAGACCGAACATCTCGCACGTCTCGTACCCCCGGATCGCCAGGCCGTTGCCGCCTACCCAGGCCCGCCGCCCGCGCGACATGCGGACCAGGCCCTTCACCATGTCGAGGAGTCCGTATCGGTTTTCCTTCACGCAGATCGGGATCGTTTTGCCCTCGTGCGCGATCTCCATGCGCGAGACGGACGACGCCCCGCCCTCCTTGATCCGATCCGCCCGCCCCCCCATGTGCGCGTCAATAGCCTGCGTCAGCATATCTTCGGGGATGGCCCGCTTGCGAAAGATGCGCCGTCCGGCCCGGTCCTCCACGGCAAAGCCGCTGCTGTTGATGAGACAGCGCTTCGTCCGGCTTCGGAAGCGCGTCCGACGTATATCCATGATTCGATTGGTGATCTGCACGATCCATTCGCCTCTCTCGCGCCCCTCCTCAAAGGGGGCGAGCCGCTCCAGGTCGGCATACCTGCCGAAGAAGAACCGCCATTGATCTTCCTCCGGCGCGCGGGTATGCATGGACGTGAGCAGCATGGCCAGGTTCTCGATCCGATCCCTCTGGGACAACGCCCTCTTGAACCGCACTCGGTGCAGGTCGAGGAGGACCAGCCGGGCCTCGCCCGCCGGGCCGACGGCCAGGATATTGCCGACGTGCAGGTCGCCGTGGAAGCAGCTCTTTTCGTGCAGGAGATGGACGAGTTCCGCCGCCTTCATCAAGAGGTCTTCTCTTGCCCGTTCTCCCGCCTTGAGGAGCACGTCGGAGAGCGGCGCGGCGTCGGGAACGGCCTCGGTAAGAAGGATGCTCTCCCCCGTCAGCCCGATCCCCGACCGGCGCTCGGCCATTGCCAGAGGCCGAGGCACAGGAATACCGAGATCGAGCAGGCGATTCACCGTGCGCCACTCCGCCGCGGCCTTCGACGGCGCGACCATATGCTTCAGCCGTTCCCAGACGCCTCGACACTTGAAGCGCTTCAGGTAGCCCCGACTCCCCGGCGAGTCGGCAAGAGGGATTGTGTAGATCGCCCGGACGTTGTTTTCCTTCACCAACTCCCACCCTTCGGGCGGCTCGGCGGCGGCGAGACCGTCGGCCACATGGTCAAGAATCCACTGTGCGCACTCCTCGCGCAGCGTCCAGGTCATTGCCCCCCGGCATTGTGTGACAAACTCCGGCACGGGCTATCCCTTCGCGCTTTCGGCGCGTTTTTCCGCCAGCACGTCCTCGTAAACCCGCATCACGTCCCGGTAGTTGCGCTCGATGGAGTGCTGCTCGGCGAGGGCGCGGGCGGCGCGGCCGGCGGAGCGGCGGAACTCGTCGTCGCCGAGGCGGCGGATGCGGTCGGCCATGGCGTCGACGTCCTTGGGCGTGTCAATGACGAAGCCCTCCTTTCCCTCCGTGAGGATTTCGCCGCTGCCGTTCTGGCGGGTGGTGATTGTCGGCAGGCCGCTGGCCAGGGCCTCGAGACAGACGTTCGCGCACGGGTCGTAGAAGCTGGGGTGGACGAGGATGTCCGCGGCGGCGTAGAACCGCTCCACGTCCGACGCCCCGCCGGTAAAGATGACGCGGTCCTCGCAGCCGAGGTCGCGCGCCAGCGAGGCGTACGGCCCCGGCTTGTCGCGGCCCACAATTAAGCCGACGAATTTCCTCTCTCTCACCAGCTCCGCCAGCGCCTTGATAAGATATCGGACGCCCTTGAGCTTGAAGTTATTCGCCACGCAGAGGACGACGATCTCGTCCTTCAGCCCGACGCGGCTGCGGACCTCCGCGCGGTGGGCGTCGCGGTGGGCGGGATGGAACTTCTCGAGGTCCACGCCGTTGCAGATGACGCAGATTCGCTCCTCGGAAAAGTCGTAGGATTCGACGATGTGCCGCTTGACCATATTCGACACGGCGATGACGCGCCGGACGGTCCCGCTCTGGTACTGCATCCGCTCGATGGCGAACTTGATCATCTGGCGGGGGCTGATGCGCCGCGAGAGCCGTTTCAATGCGCGGGCGCCCGCGCTGTCAATGGCCTGCAAGTCGTGATGGAACCATTGTTTATGGACGCCGCCGCCGGGGCGGTAAACGTCCATGTAGAGCACCTTGCCGAAGCCCTGGATGATGTCGAAGTCGTGCTCCTTGAGCGCCCGGGCGCTGCGGGCGGCGAAGCGCCACTCCCGGAACAGGCCGCCGAGGCCGGCGGAGGGCACGCGGTGGAAGACGATGTCGGGGTGGACCTCCTCCCAGGAATCGGCGAAGACATGGACTTCGTGCCCCTTTTGCAGGAGGGCCGCAGCGAAGTTCGCGGCGTAGGTCTCGCCCCCGCCCTTGGAGGGAGAGAAGTATTCGATGTTGAGGGCAATCTTCATTTCGATCCGGCCTCGTCCGGGGAATGGGTAAGCTCCCAGAGCTTTGCGTACTTCAGGAAGGCATGAAAGGATGACAAGACGGCGGCGATGAACCCCTGGAAGCCGTCGAGGACGCCCAGTTGGAGCAGATACACCTTGATAAAATTTGCGATAGGACTCAGGATCATCCGCGGGACGACGAGGCGGACGCCCCGGCGGGCCATGAGCCGCGCCCGCTCCTCGCTGTAACGGTTGGTGCGCTCCATCTGGTCGTCGAAGCCCTCGAAGGAGTGGTGGAGGAGGTCGCCGCGGAGCTTCCTTGTGGGACCGTCGAGGAGGACGAGGTCGTGGGGGTCATTATCGCCGAAACGCCCCTTCTCGCGGCGGAAGAGCCGGAGGCGGTGATTGGGATACCAGCCGCCGTGCTTCATCCATCGGCCGAAGTAGTAGTTCAGCCGGGGGATCAGATAGCCGTCGCACTGTTCGTCGTCGGCCTGCAACACCCGTTCGATCTCCTCGCGCAGTGCGGGGGTAACGCGCTCGTCTGCGTCTATGCAGAGCGCCCAGTCGCGGGTGCATTTCTGGAGGGCGAAGTTGCGCTGGTCGTTGATGCCCGTCCACTTGCGCTGAAAGACCTTATCGGTGTATTCCCTGGCGATCTCCAGCGTGCGGTCGTCGCTGAAGGAATCCACGATCACGATCTCGCCCGCCCACCTGACGCTCTCGAGGCAGTCGCGGATGTTGCGCTCCTCGTTGTGGGTGATGACGCTGACGGATACGTCGCTGAGTCCTGCCATGTGGGTTTACTCGATGCCCATCAGTTTCCAAAAGAACCGGTGGAGAGCGTAGGTCCTCTCCTGTCTGAAAATCTTCCGGCACGCCGCGCGGAGCGCCGGGTCATCGCCGGCGTAGGCCGTCAGAAAACGGAGGCGGTCGGCGGTTGTGACCAGATCGCGCGACGCCTTCCACTTTCGGATTGACCGGTCGAGGCGGAGCAGGTTCCCCATCCTCGTTCGGGTTTGCACCGGGCGAAGAATGGCGGCCTTGTCGAGGTCAATCACATAGGCCCGGCCCTGCTTGTCAATCAACACATTCTTCAGGTGCAGGTCGGCGTGCGCGATCCCCGCGTCATGCATGCGCCGTACGGCCTGCGCGATGGCCGGGATCAGGGCGCGCTTGCCCGGAAACCCGGCGCGCGCCTGCGCCGATTCGCAATAACGAATCAGGTCACAACTATCCGGTATTTCGTCAGTTATGATTTCCGCTCGCATAAGCGGGCCTGCGACTCGATCACACCTCGCCCCCAGGATGCGGGCCGTAGGCGCGCCCCCCGCCTGTCCGTGTTCGGCGGCGGCGATTTCTCTGACTACGCGGCCGCATCCCAGAAATAGATCGCTCACGATCCGCCCCAGGAAGCCCCCCCGCCGGCAGGGCCGAACGACCATCCGGCCGCCGTTTTTCATCGGATAGGCCCGGACCGCCCCCCGGCCGCTGAGACATTCCGCCGCCTTTGCCTCGTCGCGCTCCCGAAGGATATCCTCTTCACGGTCTGTCCGAAGAAAGATCGTGCTCCGACCTCTGCGGATGACCTTGAAGGTCGAGGGCAGCATGGAGAAGTCCTCGGTCGGTGGCGCGGTCTGGCTCATGGTCATTGTTGGCCGTATTTTACCAAGATCGCGAGGGCAAATCAAACCTAAAGGGCGTGTTGCCCAAATCAAGATCACGGGTTGCGAGCAACTCGTGCCACCTTTCGACCTCACTGATGCACACGGGGTGGCACGGCTTGCTTGTCAAGCCGTGAAAATCGTCTCCGGGCAACACGCCGGGAAAGGGGCCATTTGCGCGTCTGGGGGGGGGCAGGATCGAGGGTGGATCAGAATAGACCAGATGGCTTTGTGTGAGCCAACTGTTGTAATTCGTGTTTTCACAGCATGTTAGAAACTTTTAACGGTCAAAAATAACACGGTGTTGCGCTTCTTGTTTGGCGATAGGCGCACGATTTCCTTCATGTTATTTCTTGCAATATCCTGTCCTACAATTTGTTACATCAGTCGGCTTATTTTTTTTCTTGTTGCGCCGATTTTGGCATAACTATTGCTAAGAGTATGATGGTTTTAGCGCCGTGGGGTGTGAACTGAGCCGTAACGGGCCGTCTTACGTCCCTCTGCCCCGTGCGTGTAATTCGTCTTGCGCAGCGTTTTGGTGGTCACGCGCGGTTGAGTCTCACTACGTTTCATCCGGAACTGTGAGGCGGCCCGATGACGGAAAACGCTGGGACCCCAAGGAAGGGGTCCCAGCGACATGGACGATAAATGGGTTTGCTCTTCAGGAAACAGGGAAGGAGAAGAGTAGGAGACGGAGGCGCAATTCACCTCTGCGCGGCCCGCTGAAGGCCATCCTTGCTCAGCATCATGCCATCATTGCGTGAATGAATGAAAGTGGGGCGGCAAGACATTCACGATTAAATCCCCCGGGCGCTGCCTGTGATAGCGTGTCCCCCACCTGATGCGGCTCAGGCGCTTGAGGACGCCGCCGGTGCCCGGGTTTTCCTCTCTTGCTTGCTCCTGTTGGGCGGAAGGAGAAATGGATGTCGGACCCGCACCACGCAAAAATTATGGTCGTGGATGACCAGCAGACCACGCGCGAGATCTCGGCCGTCATGCTCGCCGTGAACGGGTATCAAGTGTCCACCTTCGACAACTGCGTGGACGCCTTTCAGCGGCTGGTGGAAGACCCTCACGACGCGATCCTGATCAACCTCCACATGTCCGGCATGCAGAAGCACGAGTTTCTGAGGGCCGTTTCGGACCTCCCCATGGATAAGCCGCCCGTCCGGCTCGGCATGGCCGATCGGATGGCGGCGGGGGCGGCGGCCCTGCACCCGGAGCTGGGGCTTCGCCAGGTGGTATGGAAACCTTTTAAGGGGTCCGAACTGAGACGCGCGGTGAAGGAAGCCCTCTCGAGCCGAAACGCCGGCCCGGAATCCTGACATTGTAACCCCGATCGCCCTTTCCCCTCCAAGGGCGGTCTAAACCTGAGCGTGGGGCTCAGGTTTCTTTTTCTCCCATCACGGGTATTTCCCTTTTCAGCGCGATTCATGCCTGAGCGTGGGGCCTCGGGCCTTTTTATCGGGCCTATGGGGCAGGGTAGGTCTTGCAGCAGCGTTTGCAGATCGGGAACACCCCCCGCTCGACCATCATCCGCCGATGCCGAACGAAGGATTCGGAGTTCCATATCTCCGAGAGCGGCCCCTCCCGCAGATCGCCCATCTCTTTTCGTATGAACGTGCAATAGTAGACCTTCCCTCCCGCCCCCACGCGCGTGATGAAAAAGGGCTGCACACACCGCAGCCGGGGGGCATAACCGGGCGAGTAGATCTGGTCTATGGACTCCTCCGAGACGCTCGGCCGAATCACGGCGCGGATATCGTAGCGCTCGACCTTGCGCCGGAAGCGATGAAGGCTCTCCTTCAATGCGGCGACGTTGATGCCCGGCTCCGAGGCGATGTGCATCTGGAAGATGTCCGGCTCGCGATTGCCCAGGATTGCGTTGGTCTCTTCCACGTCCTCGGGGGTGGTGTACATCAGGTGGCAGAGGCAGATGTTCTTCACGCCGAGCTGCCGGGCGATATCGGCCACGCTGTCCGCCTCCGAGTGGTTCTCCGCGCAGATGACGGAATTTATCACCAGATGGTCCTCGGCGTCGCCGCCGACGCGGCGCAGATGGTCGCGGAGTATCTGAAGGCCCTCTGCGGCCTTGTCGAAGGCGCCCTTGCCGCGGATACGGTCGTGAATGGGGGCGGGGCCGTCAATCGAAACGGTGATGCCGCTCATCAGGCGGAGCGAGACCAGCCGCGCCAGTTGCGAGGCCCGCTCCTCCGTGACGAGCGTGCCGTTTGTGGTGAAGGCGTCGCAGAGGACGCCCCTGCGCTCGAACTCTTCCAGGAGTTCGGGCAGGTCCTTCCGAAGGAAGGGCTCCCCGCCGATCAGGTTGACGCGCCGGATGCGGTCGCGGTCTATGATGTGAAGGAACTCCTCGTTGGTGAGGGCGCCGCCTTCCACCTTTCGGTTGATTACATCGCGGAGGTAGCACATGCCGCAGCGGAGGTTGCAGAGATTGGTCACGTCGAAGTAATAGGTGCGCGGTCGGGAGGCCAGGCCGTCCTTCCGGGTGTAGATTTTGCCGAAGTGATAGCGATCGAGCGTGCAGGCGGCCAGATCGTCCAACCTTCGCCGCACCATCGCCGGCGAAAGCGTGCGAATCTTAGCCAATTTCCTCAGAAATCTCGACCGCTTTAGCAACTCCATGCGTTGGCTCCTTGCCCAGGATGGACCGGATGACCAGGAACACGCCGAGGGGGACGCTGCCGACCACCAGCGCCATAGTGGCGATCCCGATGCCCACGTGGCCGACCCTCGGCACCAGGATCAACCCCACTCCAAGCAGGAGGACCATCCGAACAAAATTGACCACCGTCGAAATCCACGGCTTGCCGACTGCAAGCGCGGCGGGGCGAATCCAGCAGCAAATTCCATCCAGAATTGACGCCGCCACAAACCAGTACAGAACCGGCATGGCCTTCAGATATTCGACCTTCCAGATTCGGATGAAAATCGGGGCGGCAATGAGCAGGAGAATCCCCGCGGCGACCAGCAGCGCCGCAAGAAGACCGGAAATCCTGCGAATGAGGTGGAGGAACATCTTCCTCTCCCGCTTGGCCCAAAGCTCCGCGAAGGACTGGAAAATCGTAAAGCAGACGACGCCGGGAACAATGGTCATCGCGCCGCTAAGCTGGAGTCCGAGCTTCAGATACGCCACCTCTTCCTGCCGCCCGTATCGGGTGACAATCGCCACCGCCATGTCGCCCCGGCCCAGGTTCTTGAAGATGACCCCCACGAGCGTCTGTAGCGAGAAGGGGATTATGGTTTTAAGCTCGGTGCGGATGCTCGCGGGCCTCACGCCGGCAAAGTTCCGCCGGATGGCGAACACGGCGAAGACGATGCAGACGACCGCCACGCCCGCAGTGGCCAGGGCGAAGCCCATCGCAATTCGCCCGACATCCCCCGGATACAGGATGCACAGGAGAATCGGGAAGAAGAACCGCAGCGCCCCGCTGCAGACCGCCACAGCGGTTAGGGCGGTGAAGTAATTGAAAATCCGCAGCGTCGCCACCGACGTAGCGACGGGAAACCGCCCCAGGGGGATAAGCGCCACGATCCGGAGCAGAGGAGTGAGTTCCGGCTTTTTCAGGATAGTACAGGCAATAAACCCGGCGGGGAAATAAAGGATGGAGAACGCGAACAGACTAATACCCAAATCCACGGCGTACGAGAACAGGACCAGGGCGAGGGCCTGGTCTTTCCGGCCACGAACGATGAAGTCTGTGCTGAACTTGGTGACCGCCTCTCCCAGACGCACATCGAGCACGCCCTGGGTCAGAGAAACCATCGAGATGGCCGCCATGAGCAGGCCGAACTCTGCCGTGCTGAGCAGCCGCACCAGGAGAAGCATGAGCAGCAGGCCCAGGAAGGAGGTGAGGCCGCTCCCCACAAGCGTGATTCCCGTCCCTGCAATGAGCCTTCTCTTTAGTGCGACAAAATCCATATCCTACTCTTACTCCTAATCTTAATCCTAATCTCTCCAATCTCTTATATCCATTCGAGATTAGGATTAGGATTAGGATTAAGATCAAGATTACGATTACGACAAAGACCCCAAAAACTCCACAATCTTCCGCCCCCGCGCCTCCCACGTATACTTCTGCGCCTCCCGGCGCGCCGCCTCCGCCAGCCGGTCGGCAAGGGCCGCGTCACCCAGCAGGCGGTTGATCCCCTCTGCGAGCGCCGACGGATCCTCCGGCCTCACGAGGATCGCATTCTCCCCGTCGGTCAGCACCTCCCGGATCGTCGGGAGGTCCGACGCCACGATGGCCGCGCCGTGCGACATATACTCGAACAGTTTCAGCGGCGACGTAAAGTGCCGGCTCATCACATTGTCCGGCAATGGCAGCACGGCCACCCTCGCCCGGGCCAGGTGTCTCGCCACCGCCGACGGCGGCACGAACCCGACGAACGCCGCTCTGGCCCGGACCCCCAGGTCGGACGCCAGCTTTTCCAGGCGGACGCGGTCGTTCTCGTACGGCAGCCCTCCGACTATGGTCAGCTTCCCATCCACCTCCTTCATGGCGTGGATGAGGACGTCCACCCCTTTCCAGGGGTAGAGTTGGCCGACGTACACGACGCCGCTTCGCTTTCCGGCAAGATTGACGTCGGGCGGCGGCCCGCTCGCCGCGTCATGGATCACCGCACAGCGTCGGAGCGCGCCCAGTTCCCGCTCCACGATCCCCCGCAGCGACTCGCTGATGCACACGATCCCGTCGGCGTTCCGGCAGATGAGTTGCTCCTTCGCCCGGATGGCCTCCTCCTCGCGGTTGTGGAGCGGCCCGGCGTCGGACATCAGCTCGCTGTAGCAGCGCTTGACCAGGTGCTCCAGCGTGTGCATCTCGAAGACGATGTCCGCCCGGATTATCGGCCTCAGCTTGATGAGCAATCGCGCAAGCCCTGTCTCGCGCAGGAAGATCGCCTTCACGTCGCGGCGCATCCCCAGGGCGATTATATACGATACGGCGAGGAATTGGAAGGAGCGATTCCACAGCCATTCGCTTCCGTGCGTGTTCAGCGCCGGCAGGCGGTGGATGATAAGATTCTGGTGCGGCGCCAGGCCGTAGTATGCCAGGCAGGCCGCCTCGCTCCGGCCGTCCATCCGGCGGACGAGGAGGTGGGTTTTCACGCCGAGACGCGCCAGGGCATGGCACGTGTTCACCACCTGGATCGAGTTGGCCCGCTCCATGGGGAAGCGGATGTTGGCCGGGTAGATGATCTCCATCACTGCTCTCTGAGGTCGGGGAGGAATCGGCCGGGGTCGCTCTCGAAGTCCTCGATGGCCCTCGCGTACTCCTGGGGGATGCCGATGTCGAGCCAGTAGCCGTCGCTCGGATAGGCCATGACCTTCTTCTTCGCCGCGATCAGCTTGAGGAGGAAGTCCGGCAGGTTCATGTGCTCGTTCGATCTCAGGTGCTTCATCACCTCCGGCTCGAAGAGGACGATGCCCATGCTCACGCGGTAGTAGGTTCGCGGCTTTTCCTGGTAGTCAACAATCTCCTGTCTGTCGTTGGTGGTGATAACGCCGTAGGCCACGCTGACCTCGTGGTTGTGCGTGGCTACGGTGGCGACGGAGCGGTTGTCCTTGTGGAATTTGATCAGCCGCCGGAGATCGAGCGTCGTCAGCACGTCGCCGTTCATTACCAGGAACGTATCGTCCAGGCCGTCTATCAACGACAACGGGCCGATCGTGCCGAGCGGCTTCTCCTCGAAGGAGTAGTCTATCTCCAAGCCGAAGTTCTTGTGCGAATCGAGGACGGCCCGGATCAGCTCGGACAGGTATCCCACCGCCATTGTGATGTGCGTGAAACCGTAGGACTTCAACTGGCGGATGACGATCTCCAGGATCGAGTAATCACCCACCGGCATGAGCGGCTTCGGCAGGACAGTGGTATATGGCGCCAGCCGCCGTCCCTTCCCTCCGGCAATAATCACGGCTCTCATAGTCTCACCTCAATCGTTCCCTTTTTCCTACTCCTAATCCTACTCCTAATCCTAATCTTAATCCTAATCCTAATCTTCTCAAGCCTCCGCGGCCGTTCGAGATAGAGATTAAGATTAGGATTAAGAGTAGGAGTAAGAGAATTATATATTATACACGTCCGGACGGTACTCGTCCAAATGCTTCCCGATCCAATTAATCGTCTCCCGCAGCCCCTGATCGAGTGATACGCGCGGCCGCCACTTCAGCAGCCGCTGCGCCTTCGACCAGTCGCACAGCAGCCGGCCCACCTCACTCTTCTCCGGGCGGACCCGCTTCTTCTCCTGGACGATCCTGATCTTCTTGTCAACCAGCGAAACGATCTTCTTCGCCAGGTCGCCGATGGAGACCTCCTCGCCCGCCCCGATGTTGATGACCTCGCCCACAGACCTGGGCGACTCGGCCACCTTGATGTACCCGTCCACCGTGTTCTGCACATAATTCAGGTCGCGCTTCGGCGAGAGGGAGCCAAGCCGCACCGTGTCGCCCGTCAGCGCCTGGGAGATGATCGTCGGAATCACCGCCCGCGCCGACTGCCGCGGGCCGAAGGTGTTGAACGGTCGGATCACCGCCACGGGCAGATCAAAAGAGCGGTGAAAACTCTCGCACAGCTTGTCAGCCGCGATCTTGCTGGCCGAGTAGGGCGACTGCCCCTGGAGCGGGTGATCCTCATCAATGGGCGCATATTGTGCCGTGCCGTAAACCTCGCTGGTGGAGGTGCTTACGATCTTCCCCGCGCCCCCGTCGCGCGCCGCCTGCAGCACGTTCAGCGTGCCGACGGTGTTCGTCTCCACCACGTCGCGCGGGTTCACGTAGGAGTAGGGGATGCCGATCAGCGCGGCGAGGTGGAACACAACCTCCCGCCCCTTCACGGCGGCTCGGACGGCATCGGCGTCCTTGATGTCGCCCCACATGGGTTCGATGGCGTCGAGCACATCGCGGGGCGAGTGGCGCAGCAGGCCGATCTCCCCGCCCATATCGTAGTGGAGGAAGACGCGCACCTTCGCGCCGAGCTGCACCAGCCGCTCGGTCAGGTGGCTGCCGATGAACCCGCTGCCGCCCGTCACAAGGACCTTCCGGCCGGACCATTTCATAGGGTTGGCTCCTTCTGTGGGATCAGTTCGTAATACAGCCCCTCAATCTTGTCCATCTGCTTCCGCCGGTCGCAGCACTCCTCGCCGATGCGCACGCTCTCGGCGGACATCTCTTTTCGTTTCTCGCCGTCGCGAATCAACCTCAGCGTTCGCTCCGCGAGAAGTTCCGCGTTCGCCGGGGGTACGGTGTACCCATTCTTTCCGTCCAACACCCACTCGACGTTCCCGCCGGCATCCGTCGAGACGCAGGGCAGGCCGCAGGCGATGGCCTCCATCAGCGAGGCCGAGCTGCTGTCGCTCAAGGATGAGTTCACGTAGATGTCCCCGCAGCGCAGCAGATCGGCAAACTCGTCGGTGCTCGCATAGCCCGGCCAGTACAGATGGTCGGCGATGTCGAGATCGTCGGCCAGCTTCCGCAGCTTCTCCTCCTCCGGCCCACCGCCGCCGAGAACCGCGACGACGTCCTTATCCTCGGCGACGATCCGTCTCAGCGCCTCGAAAAAATACTCCTGGCCATAGACCGGCCGGAACGTTCGATTGTTCACCAGGACGGTCTTCCCCTCCCAGCCGTACTTTTTCTTGAGCGCGCCGCGATCGTAGTTCGGATTGAACCGGTCCATATCAATCCCCCAGTAGATGAGGCGCACCTTGTCGGGCCGGCAGCGCGTGACCTCGACGAGCTTCCGTCCGATGAACGCCGAGTTCACGTTGAAGAGGTTCACCCGGCTGCCGACCAGCCGCGCGGCCCACCGGGCGAAGCGCCACTCCACCGGATCAACCAGCACATCGGACCCCATCGGCATGACGATCAGGGGGTGAAACCCCGATAGCGCGCCTGTCAAGCCCGAGGTCGTAAGATAGCCCGCGTGAATGACATCCGGCTTCACATTCCGCACGGCGCGGCGGAAGTGGGCGATGCGTTTGGCGAAGGCGCTCCAGGGCCGAATCCCCAGCGCCCCGCCATAGATGATCCGCAGCCCCTCCAACTGTCGCACATCGTAGCCGGAGACCTCGAAGTTCCGCCGGTCGAGGTCTGCGATGTAGGTGACGAGCGTCACGTCGTGCCCTCGCTCGATCATTCGCTCGATGAAGCGGTAATCATGGGCGCCGAGCATGTCGGACGTGTAAAGGATTCGCAGCTTCCGGGGCGCCGTCATTTCTCCACCCCCTTGGCCGCGTGGACCCGCACGCGCTCGATCAGCCTGCTCCGATTGGGATATTTTTTGCGATAGCGGACGTTGTATCGGTGGCAATAGGAGCATACGTTTCCGCTCTTTTCCCTCATCCCGCGCCGGCTGACGATGCGCCGGGCCTCGCGGAAGGCGCGTCCATTCCAGATGCGCCGGAAGTCCCGCTCCAGCATGTTCCCAAAGGCGAACTCGTCGTCGTAAATGGAACAGCAGGGGAAGACGTCGCCGTTCCAGTCAATGGACACCCATCGCCACGGCTGGGGGCATCGGCCCTGCGGGGATCTCACCGCGCGGGCGTCATGGTCATAGCGATGGTCCGACACAGGCAGCCAGTCGAGATCCGATTCGATCAAATCCGAGATCGGGGTGAAGATGTCGAGATACGTATTCACCCGGACCGGCTCGAAGACGATCCGGTCCACACCGATCTCCGCGGCCATCCGCCGGGCCTCGTCCTGCTCATGTTCGTTGTGGCGCATGACGAGGAAGCGCCACTCGATGAACGGGCGGGACGACTGCCGTGATTTCTTCTCGGCGACGATCCGCCGGATGTTCTCGATCACCCGGTCAAAGTTCCCGCCAACGCGATATTTCTCATAACTCTCCTGGCTGACCCCGTCGAGGGAGACCATAAGGACGTCCAGGCGGCTCTCGACCATCTCCCGCTCCCATCCCTCGGGGAGGTGGTTCAGGTGGCTGCTGATGAGGACGCGGACGTTTTTGGACTTTGCGTATTTCACAAGGGCGAAAATCTCCCGGTTCAGGAGCGGCTCGCCCCAGTTGTAGAGGTGCAGGTCGAAGACCCAGGGCGCGATCTGATCCACGATGGGCTTGAACTGCCCCATAGTGATCTTGCCCTTCCGGTTCACGTTGAGGCGGATGCCCGTCGGGCAGAGCGGACACCGGAGGGTGCACAGCGAGCAGACGTCAATGAACGCCTCCGTCGGCATGTTCCAGGCGAGCTCATGCTGTAACCCCTTCTGCTCCAAGAGATAAAGAAAGAAATTGATGAGCTTCCGGGGCGTGCGGTTGGGGTGGCGGAGCTTCTCGCCCACCTGCGAACAGAGCGCCTTGAATGATGCGAATCCCGCCACGGTTTCTCCTCAGTCGGCGGTTAATTGCTGCTTGAGCTTGCTGAGCCGCCCCTCGATGGGAAACCCGAAGAAGCGATACCGCCACCGCAGTCTGGCGATGAGCCGGAGGATATTGTAGACCAGGAGCGACTTGCCGTGTTTCACGTAGGCCTGCCGCAACCCCGGCGTGAAACAGAAGTGGAACACGCGCTGGAAGAACTCGTACCGCTCGAAGAAGTCCGCGTCGAGCCACGGCGTGTTCATGCTTCGCAGCGTATAGTCGGCCCACCCCTCAAAGTCCTTCGGCGGGACCAGCCCCGCCTCGATCGCCTTTTCATAAAGCGGCGTCCCGGGGTAGGGGGTGTAGATGAAGAGCATGATCTCGTGCTCCGGGCTGATCTCCATCGCCCGTTCGACGAGGCGCATCGCGTCGCGCAGGTCGTTTTTCGGCGCCAGGGGGAAGCCGCACATCAGTGAAAGCTCGGCGATGATATTGTGCCGGGTGCACCGCTTGACGAACTCGACGCACTGCTCGACGGTCGTCCCCTTGTGGATGTAGTCGAGGATCTCCTGCGACCCCGACTCCGCCCCGACGAGGAGCTTCCGGCAGCCGCTCCGCTCCATCAGGTCCCACAGGCTTTCGTCGAAGCGGGTGAGCTGGTCCACGCGCGCATCGGTATACCAAGTGATTTTCGGCCCTTCGCCGATGAGGCGACGGCAAATCTCCTCGACGCGCCGTTGGTTCACGAAGAAGTTGCTGTCGCCTATGAAGACGGCGTCGGCGCCGGTGGTCTCGGTCAGTACCTTGAGGTCGTGGATCACGCGGTCGGGGCTGAGGCCGCTCCACTTGCGATGCCGCACGGCCGCCTCGGCGCAGAAGCCGCAGTTGTAAGGGCACCCCTGGCTCGACACGTAGCTCACCATCAATTTGCCGATCTTCGGGTGGCGGTCCGAGACGTAGCGCTTCAGGTCAACCAGATCGAACCTGTAGGGCGGGAACTCGTCCAGCTTCATGAACGGCCGGTCGGGGTTGTGGATCGCCTCGCCGTTCCGTCTGAAAGTCACGCCTTTGATGCCGTCGAGGGACTTCTTCGACGCCAGGGCCGCCACCAGCTCAGCGAAAGTAGCCTCACCTTGGCCGCGAACGAGGATGTCCACCAAGGGATGCCGGATTGTCTGTTCCGGGAACAGGGACGGATGGAACCCGCCCCAGACGATGGGCACGGCGGGGTCCGCCTCGCGGACGAGCCTGGCGAAGCGCAGGCCGTCCTTGATCTGATACCCCGTCAGCGTGGTGATCCCAACACACACGCAGCCAGGGACTTCCGAGCGGGCAATGGCCTCGTAGTCCTCGTCGAGGTAGCCGTCGTAGACCTTGACCGAGTATCCCGCTTCGACCACCGGCCCGGCGATGGCGAGGAGGGCGTAGGGGACCCAGCCCTCCTTGCGGACGTCGTCCTTGGTCTTGACGACCTCGGCCACGGGCCGAAAGAGCAGGACCTTTCCCTTCGCCATCCTATGCCTTTCCGAGCGCTTCGAGGATCTTCTTTTCCCACGGGAGCGCGAACAGGTTCAGGTTCATCCGCATCCGGCAGAGCGTCGCCAGGGCGCGTTTCCCCATGCCCGCCGTCGGGCCGGGGTAGGCATGGCGGAAGTAGAAGAGGAAGTTGAGCAGGCGCTTCTCCCGCTTCTTGCTCACCCAGGGGACGTTGACGTTGTGCATCGTGTACTCCACCCAGTCCTCCAACTTGTCCGGCGGCTGCAGGCCGCGATCGAGGGCGTAGTCGTAGAGCGCCGAGCCGGGGAAGGGGGTGTAGAAGAACAATTTGATGTCAATGCCCGGCCATTCCTTCTTGAGCCGCTTGATGAGATTCAGCGTGGCGTCGTACTCCTCAACCTCTTCCGGGAAGCCGACCATGAACGACAGCACCGGCTCGACGCCGTAGGTCTGGAGTATCTCGACGGCCTTGACCGTCTGCTCGACGGTCGTGTCCTTGGTGATGAGGTCGAGGATCTCCTGCGAGCCGGACTCCGCCCCGACGAGGATCTGGATGCAGCCGGTGTTGCGCAGAAGCTCCAGGATCTCCGCGTCGAACTTGACGATGTGATCGGTGCGCCCGAGGGCGGTCCACTTGATCTTCAGGCCGCGGTCGAGGATGCCCTTGAGGATTTCCTTCGCCCGCCTGCGGTTGATGAAGAAGTTGTCGTCCTCGAAGTAGATGCCGTTCGCCTTCGGGTAGGTCTTGAGGAGCAGCGTGATCTCGTCGAGCACGCGCTCCACGGGCAGGTCGAGCCACTTGCGCTTGTAGACCTGCCGGATGGCGCAGAAGCCGCAGCGATGCACACAGCCGCGGCTGGTGAGATAGGCGATCATGTGGGCGCCGTAGTCGGGGTCGCGGATGATGTGCTTCGACATGTCCACGAGGTCGTAAGTGGGCATGGGGAATGTGTTTATGTCCGCGATCTCCCGGTCCGGGTTATTCACCGGCTTGCCGTCCTTCTGGTAGGTCAGGCCGGCGACGCCCTCGTATGACTTGCCGTCCTTCAGGACCTTGGCCAGTTCGAGGAGCGTCAACTCGCCCTGGCCGCGGACGATGACGTCCACGAGCGGATGGGCGATGGTCTGGTCGGGCAGGAGCGTGGCGTGCCAGCCGCCCCAGACGAGGGGGACGTTGGGGTTCGACTCGCGGATGGTCTTCGAGAGTTCCAGCGCGCCGCGGATCTGGTGGCCGGTCATGACGCTGAAGCCGACGAGGAGTGTGTCGTCATCCACCTTCACCGCCTCGACGGGGTCCGTGCGCAGGTCCACGATAGAGACCTCGAACCCCGCCTCGCGCAGGGGCGCCGCGACGGTGAGGAGCGACAGCGGCGCGCCCCGGTGGGCCTTGCCCTCGGGGTCGAGCCGCGGGTAGATCAGTAGGATTCTGTTCGCCATCTTGCTCTTACTCTTACTCCTACTCCTACTCTTACTCTACCCCTACTCCCAAAGCGGGCCATGCCCGCAACCCCGCCAAGGGCGGGGGTAATCCCGCGCGGACGCGGGATCACATTGGACACTTTTTTTCCTGCGAGGCCCATCAATCGGCGGACAACTTCCCCTGCCCCATCCGGTAGCGATGCTTGATCTGAATCTTCTCCCCCGGCGCAAGGTCTTTCTTGGGGGAGAAGAGTTCAAGGTTGCAGAACGCCGGCCCGGCGTAGAAGAAGCACGTCCCGACTTGCGCGGGATCGAACTCGTTCACGACGTTCACGCCGCCCGCGAAGGTCACAGCCCAGGCCGCCGATGGACGCTGATCGCCCGCGAAAAAGTTTTCGCCTTGCTTAAATTCTGCCGCCTTGAAACTGCCATCCGCGCGCTTGAAGCAGAGTTCCATCCCCTGTCCGAGCGCAAACTGCGGATGCACCCGCAGCATTACCCCCTTCACGACATTGGGGGAGGCGTTCTCCAACACGGATTCCACCTCGACTTCGGGCTTGTCAGGGCTCAACGTCACCCGCCGCGTCAAGCGCAAGCCGATGGGAAGCGATGCCGTGAGCGTCGCCGTCCGGCCGTCGGGGGAGGTCTGGCATGTGTATGCCTCCGCCCAGCCGGACGAGCCGAACTTCTCGCCGGTGTACTCCTCATAGCCGCCCAGATTCACATACGTGGAGGCCCCAAGCCCCCTGTCCAGAGCGGACAACGGAATCGGCCCGCGCCAGAGGATGTCCTTCCGCGTCGCCTTGTGATACAGCCGCCAGATTCTTCCGCCCAGCTTCGGGACAAGCACGGCCTTCAGATGCGCGCTGTCGAGCGTGACCAGATGCTGCCCGACGGCCTGGCCCGCCTTTGACTCCTTCTCGAACGCGGCGGCGGGATCGTCCAGGATCGCCTTGATCCGTGGATTGGCCCACCATGGCTCCGCCCCCGGCTCGATCCCGACGATGGATGTGAGCGTGAACTTCCTTCGCGGCTCCATGTCCCACGGGCGATTGAACAGCCGAGTGATCTGGAAAAATTCCGAGACTTTTTTGAACTGTTCAAGGCTCGGCGCCTTCGCCTCGATGCCCGCTTCGGTAGGAGCAGGGACGAGGTCTCCCCCCGTCTGGCCGTAGAGGAACAAGTCCGTAAAGAGCACGCCCCACTTTTCCTTGGCGATGCGTCGCTTTACGATGTCATTCTCCGCCAGGGACTCCGCCTGCTCAAAGAGGTCGTAGGCCTTGCCGAAGAACTGCGGGGTGTACAACTCGCGGAAGAACTTTTGCCCCGGCCCCGCATGGCAATCCATGAAGCCGTCGAACTTGGATTCCATCGCGCCGCGATGAAGCATCTCGATATACTCGCGCATCGGCTTGGCGGCCGCCCCATACCAGGCCTGGCAGAACTCATCAATCAACGCACCCATATCCTGGTGGGGATTCCACATAATCCGGGGGATCACGTAAGAGTAAAGATGTTCCAGGTGCTTCCAATTGCCCAATCCGCAGATGTACACGCCCCGCAGCCCCAGTTTTTTATAATAACGAATGTTCCCGACGTGGGCGTAGAGCGCGGGGTACGGGAAGCCGGCAAAGTGATAAGTAGTCGGGTAGTCGAATGTGATAATCCCCTTCGCGCCGAGCGGGTGCAGGGCGATCCACGCCTCCAGGTCCTGGCAGACGTTTTTCTTCATATTGACCGGATGCGACCAGGGACGCCCCTGGCACTCTACAATCGCGCAGAAGATGATAAGCAGGTTCGATTCCGGTTTGACCTTCACCGGCGGACGACGCGTGCTGTGATAGGCAAGGATGGTGACGAACTTGCCGGGGAACTTCTGGGCGACTTCTTTGGCGATCTGGTTGTCGAACCAGATCACGGCGTCGGTGACGCTGCCTTTCTCCTCATACAGCGCCTTGCACTGGTCGCACTCGCAGAACTTCACCACGTCGCCGTAGTGGACGGGGTAGTAGAGTTTGTCCGGCTCGCTGGCAATCCATGCGAGCACGGCGTCGCTCATCGCCCGAAGCAACCCCGGATTGGAGAGGCAGTACTGCTGCACGGCGGCCCCGACAGGCTCCCGCTTCCCGCCGATCTGCGCCAGATACTCCGGGTGCGCCTTGGCCAATTCCTCCGCAGGCAGCAGAAACCCCATCGTGTGGTGCCAGAACCCGCCCGGCGGCTTGGCCATCATCTTGGGCAGTTGCGTATCGCCGACCTTGGCCTCCCACTCACCGGGGGAGAGGCCGCACTTCATGGGGGCAATTGTGCCGAGCATCGCCCGCCATTCAAAGGCGGCTCGGTCGGTCACGTTGAACGGCCCCGGAATGAGCAAAGGCGAGTGCGACGGCACGATCTCCAACTCGTTCGCCACAAAGCGGCAGCCGATCCTCTCTAACAGGCGATAGACGGCATAGACTGTGCCGCGATGGTTTTTGCCCGCCGCGAGGAGGTTGCCATCCTTGGATCGGAGTACAAATCCGTCGGCGCCGAGCTCGTTCATTTCGTCGTCGGTGTAGAGCCTTCCGAAGATGAGAAAGCCGCTGTGCGCAGCGTCGCTGCGGCCCACGTAGATCACGCCTTTATCAAACGGCCTTTTCTCGTCAACCGTCTCCACGATGGGTATCTCCGCCCCCGAAATTTTGAACAGGTATCGCCGGAGTTCATAAGCGGCGGCCTTCTCTATCTCATGGGCCTTGGCGTCCACCGCAATGGCGCAAACATCCCATCGTTTGTCGCCTTCGAGTATCTCCACTTTGCCCTTTTCACCAGCGGATGCCTGCGCTTGTTCGGCTTGAAGCGAGATTCTGACTTGAACAGACACCTCGCCTTTGGACGCCTTCCAGGAGTAAAGCAGCCAATAGTTTTTATCCGGCGGCGGATATTCGCGCGAGCGCATGTCATAAAACGACGGCGGCGGGCCTTCCCCGCACTGGATGGCCAGCGATGTCCCCTTGCCCGCCAGGCCAAGCCCCAGGAGGTTGCTCTGAATGACCTGGGTGCCCGGGCCTTTCGCCTCCGGCTTTTCGGCGGGCAGGGCCTGCCAGTCCGCGAGGCCGAGCAGGCTTGTGAGGCGATACTTTCCGCCTGCAAAGGTCCCCTCTGGAAACACCGCCGGAACGAATTCCACCGGGCTGGGTGGAATCTCATTGGCGATTTGCAGTTTCAGCGAAAGGAGAAGCCCGGAATCCTCCAGGCATATCTCCTGAGCAATTTGGCCGCCGATCTCCGGGGCTGTGTCTGTGATTGCGATGCGATTCCCGGCAACTTCCACCTTGGCCGTCTTGCTGGCAAGGTAGTTGCGCCCCGAGTAAACCGTTCCCTTCCATTCCGGCTTTGAGATAGTCAAGTGGCTGCCGCAAATAATCGGCGTCCCCCTGAACGTCACGGCCAAGCCATTTTCCGTGAGCTTCGCCTCAACGTCGCCTTTCACCAATCGCGCCTCCTTCGCATGACACACGCCGGCGGCAAATTCTACGAGCAGCAACGCGAGAATGATTGAGCGCATCGTTCCATTCCTTCCTAACCGCAGTCTTTTTTACATGGTTGCAGCTGCGACTCACCGGACCGCGTCATAAGGCATTTACCGCCTCCGCCGTCTCGCGTACCGATCCAACAGCCTCCGCGTCGTCCGCCCGTCGGTCCGGCCGTCGCTTTTGCGGAGGTAATCGTCGTCGCGGATGCGCTGCATGTTGCGGATCACCTCCGCCGGCGCGGCCTGCCGCCGTCGAAGAATCATCGGCAGCCCCGCGAAGGCCATCAGCACGGCGCGGAGCCATGTCCCCTCGTACTCGTCGGCAACGCTGTCCATCGCCCCGAGCGTGATGAACCGCGCCGTCTCCCGGACGGCATGCCGCGCCGGGAAGTACTTCCAGAAATACCACAGGTAGTTCCGGTGCCACAGGTAGTAGAACAGCCGCGGCGGCCGCGACGTCATCGAGAACTTATGCACCACCGTGATGTCCGGGAAGTATCGAATCTCCCAGCCGCCCGCCCAGATCTTCGTGCTCAGGTCCACCTCGTTCTGGTAGATGAAAAACTCCTCCGGGAAGTACCCCACCTGCTCCAGGACGCGCCGGCGGATGGCCACGCCGCCGCCGTCGAAGGCCGACGCCTCGTAGCCGATCTCCGCGTCGCCCCGGCTGTACTTCGGGCTGTTGTAGGACACCTGGTTCGAGTTCGCGTCCACCACGCGAAAGGCCAGCGACCCCATCTCCTCGCGGTTCTCGAAGCGCCTTATCACCTTCTCGAAGGCGTCCTCCTCGACGAGGATCATATCGTTGTCTATGAGGACGACGAACTCCCCCCGCGCCGCCTTCATGGCCGCGTTGCTCCCGGCCACGCCCACGTTGCGCGGCATCTGGATCAGCCACACGTCGGGGAACTCCGCCGCAAGCATGGCCTGCGAGCCGTCGCGCGAGCCGTTGTCCGCCACGATGACCTCATAATCCCGGCAGGTCTGCCGTTCGATGCTCTTGAGGCAGTCCCGGAGGTCGTTTTTGCGGTTCCAGTTCAGGATGACAACCGTGATTTTCGGTTCGCTCATCTCGTTTTCTGAGAGGAACGTGGCGGGCGCCGTTGCGAGTTGCACAGGGAAAACTGCCACGGAACTCCAAAAACCACATTATACCGAAACAGGTCGGGAAATCAAGCGTTTTCCGACCCCTTCCCGCTCCGCGCGTTACTAACGGGACGGTTGGCGCGGAGAACTGAGGCAACTTGGAACAGGAGAACGGGAGGTCAGTCATGAAAAAGGTCGCATTGGCAATCGCCGTTGGACTCATCGTAATCGGAGCAGGTGAAACGGCGTTCGCCCAGGTAAGAGTGCACACCACCGTGTGGGCTACGCCGAGGGATTGCAGCGCCACCGTCGGGCCATGCTGGCACAATTCGACGACCTTCCCCAAGATGGGCACGTGGGGCGGCAACTTGCACGTAAGCACCGGCGCCAACGGCGCGACGTGGTACAGATATCAGTGCAACACGCCGCGCCGGTGGTACGTCAATGCCTATAACGCCCTGACCGGACCCTTCTGTTCGCCGGACCGCGCTCCCAGCTCTGGGTCGCCCCAAATGGGATACATCCTTCTCCGCCCCAGCATCAACGACATTGGACCGCGCCGCACGAACGGACATCGCACGTGCGGGCGTTGATAGACGAATACGGAGCAATACCTGAACGCCAGACGAAGGACCCCGGATCAACCGGGGTCCTTTTCCTATTGCCTCCTCCCGGCCCTTCTGCTACAATCCCCCGCCGCACACGACAATGCCAATCAACCCAACAGGAGGAACCCATGAGCAACAAGCGCGTTCTGGCCGTCGGCGCACATCCCGACGACGTGGAGTTCATGATGGCGGGCACGCTCATCCTGCTGAAGGAGGCGGGATACGAGCCGCATATCCTCACCGTCGCCAACGGCTCGTGCGGGACGGCCGAATACTCCCGCGAGGACATCATCCGCATCCGCGGCGAGGAGGCCAAGACGGCCGCGGGCGTCATCGGCGCGACCTACCATCCGGGGCTGGCGGACGACATCCAGATCTATTATGCGCCCGAACTGCTGGCCCGCGTGGGCGCGATTGTGCGGGCGATTAACCCGGAGATCATCCTCGCCCCCTCGCCCGAGGACTACATGGAGGACCACCAGAATTCCTGCCGCCTCGTCGTCACCGCCACATTCTGCAAGGGGATGCGGAACTTCGAGACCGATCCCTCCCACCCGGCGGTGACGGGCGACACGTTCCTCTACCACGCCCTGCCCTACGGCCTGCGCGACGGCATGAGGCGGGCCATCAAACCGGGCGAGTATGTGAACATCTCCAGCGTCATTGACGCGAAGCAGGCGATGCTGGCCTGCCACAAGAGTCAGCAGGCGTGGCTCGATACCAGCCAGGGGATGAACCAGTACCTCAAGACGATGCGCGACATGTCGGCGCAGATGGCGAAGATGTCGAGGCGGCGCTGGAAGTATGCCGAGGGATGGCGGCAGCACTCGCACCTCGGCTTCTCCGAGAGCGACGGCGACCGGCTGAAAGAGGTCCTGGGCGGCAAGGTCATCCGCGCCCGGACGTAAGCCGCAGGGTAAGCCTCTGCCCAGCATCCGTCATTTCCGCGATCCCGCGTTCCGCGGGATTGTCCCCGTCCCGCCGAGGCGGGATAAGCGGGGAGCGGGAATCCAGGTGCGTTCACTGCGAAGGACACAAAGCCCACGAAGGCGAAGAGAGGGGCAGACGCAGATGGACGCTGATTCTCCCAGATAAGCGGACAAGTCCAGGAGCCATAATTCTGTCTTCTGATTCCTGATACCAATTGGCCTTTTTTGCCGCAAAAGCGGGACTTTGGAAAACAATTTGCGCTTGACAAGGAAGCCTGAATTCGCTACCGTAGAGCCGTAGGAAGGCTTTCTGCGAAATGCGCGCCAGTAGCTCAGGTGGACAGAGCATCGGATTTCTAATCCGGCGGTCGGGGGTTCGAGTCCTCCCTGGCGCGCCACACCCAACTGCCTCGATTTGGCCATCCGAAGCCGTTTTCGTCGTCCATTCGCCAAACGGCGCTGTCTTCCCATCTTTCGTTTTTTGGTCAAGGTTGGACAAAATTACCCGCAAATGGCCACATTAAAGGCACAAATTTGGCACAAACTTGGCACAGGTCCGGCGTGGAGTTCGGCCCCGGTTTTCGGAGGGTGTGCCTTGTGTGATGAAGCAAAAAGCGGGAAGGAATGACGGGCGCTGGCCGCTCCCTACGTGGCTCCGTGCGGCAGTGGGGGGGACAGCCACGTCATAGGGCAGCGCCCACCTGTGAGGATACCACGGCGGTTGATGAAGAGTCAAGGGCGAGGCCTTGGCGATGGTGAAGGCGGCGAAGGACAGTGGAACGTAATGGGCTATGACCATGTGCGATGGCCACGGCAAACCGTCTGCGTTGTGCGGTTGCGGCTCGCCCGCACGGACGGTGACGCGTAAACCATTTTTGTGTTTCTTTGACCTTATAGGGTTTTTCCGCCTTGCCATCGGGGACCCAAGAACCGGGCAGTTTCCGGGCAATATGTGGCATAGTATCCGGCGCAGACATTCTCGCGGTCGTGGATGCAGGGGTGTTTCATATCAAAAGTGATATTATAGGGATTGCGCCGTTTGTTTTGGGCTGCTATGGCCCAGACCCATGCACGGTGAGTATGGCCGTGCGTAATCCCTCGTGCGCGGCCGTGTGGGCATGGGAGCGCGAAACGGCGACTGTCTATCGTCGCAATCTGGCGTGAAACAAGACAAGAGCGGTCACTGCGGCGAAGGGAGCAAAGGAATAGGCGTTTTATGGTGTGATTGCTTTGTATAAAAGATTCTTACACCAGAGAAAAGACAAAGACGATGACCCTGTCGGCGTGAATCTCGCGCCGGTGTTGGGGGAAAGTTACGTAGATTCGACCCTTCGATGGCCATGGCGTAGGGGGACGGGTAACCGTTGATGGCCCACACGGGCCTCGCGTGTGCGCGAGCGGGTGTGTGCGTTAATATCGTTGCACAGGGCGATGTGTGGCGGTGTCTTTGGGGAGATTGGAGATGTCAGAGCGAGACGATGAACACGAGAAGATGAAGCAGGAATTGACGCGGAGTGAGCGGCATCGAAACCCCGATCTGCGGGCGCAACGGATCGCCGAACTTTGGGCGGACTGCGGGGACTGGACGGAGGCCGTGCAGAATGAGGCGCTTGAGCGGGGCGTCGAGCTATCGCGGGCGAGCGCACGGGCGAAAGCGTCGGTCTTTCGGCGGCGTCTGGCTAATGGCCCGTACTGGGCGGAGATGCTGCGGCAGTTGCCGTCCGAAGAGAGCGCACGGCGGAATGTCGAGACGCTGTTGAGGGCGGAGACGGAGGCGAATGTGGTTTATCAGGGGACGGACACGGGCCTGCCGGACCACCGGACGCGGCTTCAATCGGTTCGCCAGCAGCAGGAGCTTCGGCGGGGGATGGATCGGACGGAGTTGGGATTTCACGATCTGGACCTGGGACATGATCGGCTTGATGTGGAGCGGGAGCGGAACGCGGTGTTGTCGAGGGCGGGGGGAACACGGATAAACGTTTTGAACTACAGGACGATAGGGCCGGATGGAAAAGAGTATTCATTCAGCGTCCATCCCGATACCGCCGAAGCCGCACTTCCGCCCGCGGTGGAGCGTGAGGGGGAGACCGTGACCGGGACGGAAGCTGTCGGGTGCAGCCCTGGCGACGAGGGCAACGAGGAAAACTGAATGTCGGGGCCGGGTGTTCCGGCGTTCGATGTGCAGCACAACGGCCGGCGGAAAATTTTTTTTTGGATAGACAATGAAAATGCCGTGACTTGTCGAATCTGTGTTGTATAATTATGAGGACATGTGCACGGGACTTGAAACAAAAGGCTGGAATGAGCGCACCGTCGAAGGTTGACTTTGTGCGTGGCGGGTGATATAATGAATTGTGTCAAGGGGTTATGCACACTGGCCGATAGGGGGAGAGGGCTAAGATGCTGATTCAACAACGACTGGCAGATGGTGGGGAGAACGCAAATGATTGGCCCCGCGCTACGTTGCCCGGGAAGATGGGTTTTTCTTGTTCTTCCTCAGAAAAAACCTTGACAACCCCTCCACGAACAGGTCAAAATTGCTATTTGCCGTTCAGCAGGGCAATCCGCCACAGCGAGAATTCCGTGGGCATCGTCAGAAAGGATAAGTAATGAGCACTCTTGGGGTTGCTGTTGCGTTGGGAATACCGTGCGGCTTCTCGATATTCTGGGCAGTTCGAGCCATTCGACAGGGACGACCATTCGGTCCTGGCATGGAACCATCGTTCGGCTATGCAGAGATACACTACCGCGACTGCGGCGCTGGGGACACACTGCTTTCCGAGCTAAAGAAAGAGGGACACCAACCAGCAGACGGCTCTGAGATTCGCGTCATTAGCCGTCATTTCGATGAGGAGAAATGGGGAGACGAGACAGAGTGGTGCGCATTCTTGTCTGCCCACCTTGACCGGGGAGGAAAGGTGACTGCCTTTGGCATCGTCAAGAACTATCATAAGGGGCTGGAACGGCTCTGTAAGCGCAATAACCCCATGATTATCTTTGCGCTACCGAGAGAGGCGCTTGAGCACTACTGTACGGTTAGCGAACCAATGCAGATTTGGGCGGAAGATCACCACGTGGGATTTCGGGCTGATCATTGCATATACACGGATCTCCCAAGGCCAGAGGCATGGGATGATCTTGATGCCCACTTCAAGTGTCTCGAATCGGTATCAACAGTGTACTCAGGGGAATGAGCGTTGTGACGGACGTGAAGTTTCCCGATCCCTACGATCTTCTCGTGATTGCTATGGCTGGTGTTGCGCTGATCCATGGCATCGGTGAGATCATCTGGAATAAGCTGCCTCCGCTCAAGTTCGCGAGTATCCGCAAGCCGCCGGCGAGCTGGGGATGGGGTTGGGAATTGGCTCTTGTGCTATTTTTTTTTGATCTGTGCATTGGGGGAGTCTATGTTCTTGCTCGCTCGGTTTTCCCAAAGTGCCCCTATCTCAGCGACGGTTACAGTGATCTTGCGCTCTGGTGTGCCGTTGCCTTGGCTTGTTTTTCGGGTGCGTTCGCAAGCCTCTGGGTCATGCTCAGATATGGGGGGAGGCCGTTCGTTAGCGCGCGGAAGGAAAAGGAAATGGCACTCAGCAGGCCATCCAACCGAGACGAGACTTAGCGTCTTCTCACGCAGACACGTTCAACTCTCGGATACCGCAGAGATATGGGAGGGATAGGCTTCCGCCGTTTTCCATTCATGATAGATTGTGTCGTGTTCTCGCCACGACTCACTACCGCAAGTCAGAAGTCAAGATTGAGGGCGGCGTTGCGGTCGCGGCCGTAGCGTTCGACCATCGCGATACTCGCATGGCCGGTCATGGCGGCGATAGGGCGGACAGGATCATTGGAAGAAGTCGGCGTCGGTGTCGGGGGTGATCTTGAGCCTGAAGGAAAGGGGGAAATGGTCGCTGAAGGTCAAACGCCATGCGGGGAAAAGATCGAGATTTCCGTTGCCGCCTCCGGGCTTGAAGATCGTCGCCCGTTCCTCCGCCAACTCGGACCTGGCTGACTTGCTGACAAGGATGTGGTCAATCAGGCTGTTCAGTTCTGCATTCATGCGAGTCGTCTTCAAGTCGGATGTTGAAAGATCGACGTAGCCCTTGAACGCCATGTGCCGGTAGAGGGCGTCGCTATACTCCGGTTCGCCGTTGTCCTTCTTGAGGGCGGGGT
Source organism: Planctomycetota bacterium (assembly GCA_040755855.1). Taxonomy (GTDB): domain Bacteria; phylum Planctomycetota; class Brocadiia; order JAADGH01; family JAADGH01; genus JAADGH01. The sequence continues at coordinate 38,790 of JBFMAD010000064.1, forward strand.
TGTCGTTGAAGTCCCCAAGGATGATGATGTCTGACTCGGAGACGGCGTGTCTCGCCAAAGCATTGGCCAACCTAAACTCGATCAACGTCATGGCGATCAGATGGTTCTCGTCGTAGTCCTGCCCTGACGCAAGATGCACATTGACGAGGACGAAATCATTGCGGGGACTGCCGTCGTCCCTGATCGCCTCAAAGTAGCCGACGAGAGGCTTGCGGTCGAAGAGCGACTTGCCCGCAAGCTCCTGGTTCTCAAGCGGCATGTCCAAGACCGTCAAGAGCCGGACCCGTTTCCTGTTCCACAGGAACGCGAGAAACTCATTGCCCTCGTCGGCCTTGGTGGGGGCCTTGTCAACTTGGGGCAGGAAGTAGCACCAGTCGCCGCCGTCGGCTTCAAGTTCTGCGACGATCTTGTCGAGGGGCGCGGACTTCGAGCGTCCGCGTTCGAGTCCGGTGATGCCGATTTCTTGGAGGGCGAGGAGGTCGGATTTCAGATCGTTGCGGATGAAGGCGGCAATCTTTTTGAGGTCGTTGTGTCTTGCCACGAGTTTCAAGTGGAATTTTTTCGGTGATTTTGTGGGGGACTTCTGTCGATCCACAAGCCCGTTTCTCTTCCTCTTCGTTGCCCAGGGAACCCTCCGAACCGCCAACGAGGAGC
>JBFMAD010000065.1:0-38341 GCA_040755855.1 Planctomycetota bacterium
GACGCCAACCGAACAACTCCCGCAACCCAAAACAACGTGATCGCGACCAACCTACGAACAGGGGAAGGAAGCTCCCCGAAAGCTCGACTTTTTGGAAGTCCCCGAAAGCGGGAATCCAGGCACTCGACCGCTCGTGGATTCCCGCTTTCGCGGGAATGACGAGAGGCTGAATATCGGCTTCCCACACTTGGCTAAATGGTTACGCTACATTTTGGTCAGACCACCCGGCAGATCAGGCACTTCAAATACTTCGTCTCCGGGCAGGCCGCGCTGACCGGATGGTCCGGGGCCTGGGCGCGATACTCGATGATCTGCACGTCCCGGCCTATCTCCCGCCCGGCCTGGTTGACCAACCGGACGAGGGTCGCTTCGTCAATGTGCTGCGAGCAGGAACAGGTGACCAAAATCCCCCCCGGCTTCAGGATGCGAACGGCCTGCAGGTTCGTCTCTAAGTATTTCTTGCTCGCCTTGGGCACCCCCGCGCGGCTATGCGCCAGCTTCGGCGGGTCCAGGACGGCCATGTCGAATGTCTCGCCGCTCTCCTTCAGGACGCGAATCTCCTGGGTGACATCGCCCTGGCGGAACTCCACGTTTTCCACGCCATTCAGCCGGGCGTTTTCCCTGCCGAGTTCAATGGACGCCGCGGAGGAGTCAATGGCGACCACACGGCTTGCCCGTCCGAGCTTCGCTGCATAGATCGCAAATGCTCCTGTATATGTGAAGCAGTCGAGGACGTTCTTGCCCTCGGCAAGCTGCGCCGCAGCCATGCGGTTCTCGCGCTGGTCGAGGTAAAACCCCGTCTTCTGCCCCTTCCAGACATCCACGAGGAAGCGAAGACCGTTTTCGTTGATCTCGACCGGCCCTTCGATCTCCGCGCCGCGCGCGAGGCCGCCGGGGGATGCGCCTTCGGCTTCCTGGTAGCTCGATTCATTTCGCTCGATGATGGTCGTGGGAGTGCAGACCTCCTCCAGAATACTGAGAATCTCATCTCGGCGCGCGTTTACCCCCGCCGTGAGAAGCTGCGCGACAAGACACGACCCGTAGCGATCCACAATCAGCCCCGGCAGAAAATCCGCCTCACTGAAGATCAGGCGATAGGCATTGGTCCTGGCGGGAAGATTGAGGAGGCCGACGCGCATCTCGACGGCGCGGCTGATCCGCCTGCGCCAGAAGTCAGGGTCAATGCACTCGTCCTTGTCCCAGGTCAACAGCCGGACCAGGATCGTGGATTCGGCGTTGATATATCCGCGTCCGATGAACGCGCCGTCGTGGTCGAGCACATCCACGATGTCGCCGGCCTCGAACTCACCGTCAATTCTCTCGACGGCGCCAGAGAAGATCCACGGGTGTCTGTAGAAGAGCGGCTTCGCCCGGCCCTTCCTCACCCGAACGGTGGCCGCTGGGTTCGATTCCACCGGTTACTCCCCCTTGGCCGGCGGCGCGACAAGCAGCGGGGCGATGGCGTCTTCGATGGCCTTCTTGTTCGTCTGCTCGCCGAAGTGCGCCCGGATCGTGCCTTCTTTGTCAATGATGAAGGTGTGGGGGACGGAATTGATCTTGTAGGTCAGACGGGTGGCCATGTTGTCCAGCGCGACGGGATACCTGATCCCCATAACAGTAACCTTGTTGTCCACATCGGGCGCCTTGTCGTTCACCGCCAGACCGATCACCACCACCCCCTTGTCCTTATACTCCTCGTGAATCTGCTGCAGGTCGGGCATCTCCTCGAGACAGGGGAAACACGTCGTCCGCCAGAAGTTGAGGACCACCACCTTGCCGACGAATTGCGCAAGGCTCAGGTCATTCCCATCGCAGTCCATCAGCTTGAAATCGGGGGCCTTTTTGCCGACCCAGCTCTCCTCTTCCCCCAAACAGACAACCCACATGCACAACACCAGAGCAATACAAACCGCACCAACAACTTGCTTACGTTTCATCATCTTTCACCCTCAATTTCCGAACCACATCAACCGTGAAGCGCGGAACAACTTCGTTTCGGCACGGCGCCAGGGCGTCCAAGTGATGGCGCAGGAACGTCAACGCCGCCGGCGTGTCCACATCATACCACGGATCGAGCGCATGGAAAGGCATCCCCGCGAACCGCAGCCCCTTCATCGTCTGGGCGAACGCCCGCTCGCTGCCCCAATCAACCCCCCGAAAGACCTCCGGCGACAACCGGGAAAGCCCAATCAGATAATACCCCCCGTCATAGCACGGCCCCAGGACGGCCGGGACGTCATACAGCGCATCCAGGGCCTCCTCGATCAGGCGCGTCGGCAGCGTCGGGCTGTCCGAGCCGACGACCACGGCGCGTTCGATGCCGTGGGCGAAGAACCAATCAAAGAAGGCCGTCAGCCGCGCGCCAAGGTCCCGTCCCTCCTGTGCATGGAGCAGGAACCCGTGAGGGGCCAGCCGCTCGGCGAAGGGACGCGCCTTCGCCGGCCAGTAGGCCAGACACCGAGCGTGGCGCTGGAGATGGCTTACCTTCTCCACGGTGTCGCGCAGGAACGCTTCATACAGCAGGGCCGCGTCTTCAGCCCCAATCGCGCCGACCAGACGCGTTTTCACCTCGCCGGGAATCGGTTCCTTCATAAAAATGCCGATGCCCGATTTCATGGCGCATCGCCCCTCGTCAGGATTCGCGCCTCCGCCTTTTTCGTTGCGCGCAGGTGGCGATCATAGAGATAGACGATTGCAAAAGACCCGGCGCAGAGAACCGCCCCCATAACCGCCCCCCACGGGCCGAAGATCGCCCGCCCGAGGCCGATGCCCCCCAAAAGGCAGAGGACGGGGAGGATGAACACGAGAAACACGGCGGGAAGAAGCGGCGTCTGTTGAATCTGGAGCGTAACCTCCTGGCCCTCATGCAGGTCGAGGTCCGTCTCGATTTCCAGAATCATCCGGCCGTTCGCGCCGCAGCTACACGCCGAGCATTTGTCCCCTTTCTCGCAGTACGACTGGGCGATCTCGATCCGCGCCACGCCGTCGGCTACCGATCGAACGATTCCCTGCTCTTCAATCATCCTCGAAGACATGCCATCCTCCGCAACTCGTTTCCTCCCTCCCCCTCAAGGTACCAGATGAGGCCCTCAAATTCAACTTCAAAAATTTGGCATGACACGCCGGTTCTCCAACGTTATAATGCCATGCCAGAGGTGATCCGATGAATACTCGAATAGTCGTTGCGGTCGTCGCTGCACTCGCCTTGGTCGGGCTTGCAGCGGACGAAGACGAGTCTCTCCTCTTGGGTCCTGAGTATGAGAATGCGAAGGGCGGTTTCGCCTTTCGTCCGCCGGCCCATTGGCAGGAGGGCAGGCCCGGCGAGGGGGGGGGCGGGATTGTCTTCACGGGACCTACCCCACCTTCCCCGCCGCCGACGATCTCCGTCGCGGTCGTGGAGGCAAGCATCCCCTTCAGCAGGTTCGTGGCGGAGCGGAAGGCGGAGTTGTCGAGCGCCTGCGCGCAGGTGGTAATTCATAGCCAGGTTCGTTACCTGATTGGCGGGGAACATGATGCCTGGCGGATGGTGTTTTCGTTCAGCGATGCGAAGGGGAATAAACGCACAACGCTCCTGGCCGCCGACGCAGGTGAGCGGTACGTCGTCGTTCACTGCACCTGCCCCGAGGACAGTGAGGAGCGGTTTCGGAAGGCGTTTGAGGCCAGTATGCGGTCGTTCCGGGTCCTCCCCTCGGCGGCGGAGGCCGAGCGGAACCTGGCAGAAACCTATGCAGACGAAGATGAGGGCTTCTCGCTGAACCCGCCGACCGGATGGTCCGTGGACCGGAGCGGGAAGCTGGGGCCCAAGGTCATCTTTGTCGGCCCGAAACGACCGGACGGGACCGTCCCGAACATCGTTGTGGATGTGCGCGAGGATGCCCGTTTGCTTCCCGCCTTCGTGGACGCTGTGCGGGAGTCGCTTCGAAAGTCCAACAACGATTTCCAGGTCCGCGCAGATCGGATTCGGTACGATGAGGCCGGAGAGATGGCCGATGCCCTGCTGGAGTACACCTTCACCTTCAATAATGTCTCTTTACAGAGCATCCAGCTCTTCACCGCAGGAGACGGCGGACGGAAATACACCCTCACCTGCGCCGCCCCGTCGAAGTGGTTTCCCAGCGCCAAACGCCTCTTTCATCGGGTCTGCGACACCTTCCGCACCTTTCCCCCCGCCGATAGTTATCGCTCCTACCAGCTCGACGAAAAGCGATATGTGAATCACAAGGAGAAGTTATCACTAACTCCGCCAGGGGGATGGACCCTCATGCCGGGGGAGGCACCGGGGATGACGGTCCGATTCATCGGCCCCCCGAGTGAAGGCTACCGCCCCGAAATCAACGTGGTCTGCGACCCGAATGACGCCCCCTTAGACGATTACACCGAGGCCGTGCAGCAGGCCATGGCCAAATCGCTCACGGGACTGGTGATCCATGCCATTACACAGGGCGAGACCGGTAAACACCCTTCCTGCACCATCGAGTTCGGGGCCAAGAGCGGCGAGACCCAACTGCGCAACTTGAAGGTCATCGTCGCGCCTCCCGGCAGGAAGCTTATTTTCAACCTCGGCGCGCGGGAGGGCGACTTCGACGAGCAAAAGAAGATATTTCTCGACTGTGTGCGGAGCCTCGAATTGCAGTAGAGGATGTTGATGCGCGGACCCCAAATATCTGTGTTACCCCTGCTCCTCTGCCTGGCAACCCTCTCCGCGGGGGCGCAGGAGAAAAGGCACTCCGTCAACCTCCTGCGCAACGGCGGCTTCGATACGGGCTGGAACGACGAGGACGGCAACGGCTGGCTCTGGAGTTGGCCGCCGGGCCTCGCCGCCCTCGACGACTCCATCGCCCGCGCGGGCGCGCGATCCCTCCGCATCTCCGTCCAGGACAAGCGGGACATGTTCGACGGCGTCGTCCGAAGCGCTCGCTTTCGTATCCTTCCCGAAACGATCTATCATGTTTCGGCGTGGGTGAGGGCGTCGGGCGCGGCGCTCCACGCGAAAGGGGCGTCGTCGGCCGCCGTCACACTGTCCTGGTACGATGAGGACTGGCAGGAGCTTCGCTCCGGCCAGCGCGGGAAGGCCAGGGCGCAGACGACGCGGGCGATCTCGCTGACCGATAGCGACTTCGAGTGGCGTCTCGTGGAGAAGGAGGTGCGTTCCCCTGCCGGGGCGCGCGCTGCGAGGGTCGAACTGGCCATGGACGGGGCCACGGGGGCGGTATGGTTCGATGAGGTCAAGGTGGAGTGCGGCTATGAGATCAACACGCGGCTCGCGCCTCTGGCGACGGGAACGATCCATCCCACGATGTACCCCGAACTCGGGATCTATCAGGCCGCCGCCCCCCCCGAAATTGACGGCAGGGATATTGACGCCGCCTGGAATACATTCCCCCACATGCCCCTCCTGCCGGCCTATCCCGGCCAGCGCGTTGCCGATGTGACGCTGCTGCGCATTTGCTTCGACAGGGAGGCGATCTACGTCTTTCTTCGCTGCGGTCGAAGCGCTCCGCCCCTTCGCCAACGGATGAAGAAGCATTTAGACGCAGAGGTCTGGAAGAACGATTGCGTCGGTGTATTGCTCCACCCACCGGGGGCAAAGGATACCTACCAGATCATCGTGGGAATCACGGGCGATATCTACGACGCTGCCGGGGAGCAGACGGAGTGGAACTCCCACGCGCTCACAACCGTGTTGCTCGATCCGCCATCCTGGAATGTCGAACTGAAGATACCCTATGAGTCCATGAAGACGCCCCCGCCTGAACTGGGGGCGGTCTGGGGAATGAACGTCTTTCGATACCAGCCCGATCTGGACCAACTTGTTGCGACCACGGCCTCCGCTGACATCCCCCCGAATATCGCCGATTTCGGTTGCGTCAAATTTCATTTCAAGCGCTGGCCCGCGGAACGGACCCTTCGCACCCCCACGGCGAAGGTCATCGGACGCCTTCTCGATCCCTCCGGCCCGGCGGGCAGCGTCATGGTCTCGATGGGACCGCGCTCGACCCGAACCACCTCGTGCGGCCTCTACTGCATCGAGGACGTGGACTTCTCCCTTCAGGACCTGGTAGTGCATCCCGAGGGGTATCAGCGCTTCGTCGGGCGGGTATATGTTCAGGCAGCGACGACCTACCTGCCGACCCTTCAGCTCCAGGCGGTCAGTCCTTATCGTCTCTCGTTCCCGGCCAACGCGCTGCCCTTCGAGGGGGGCTATGGCCTTTCTGTCCGCCACTATCTCGCTCCGGCCAACCCGGATCGGAAGCCCGATGACGGGAGCTTCCAGAGTCCCCTTCGCCTCCGCGCCGCGCAGGGGGAGTATGAACCCGCCGCCTTCACCATCTACACGAAAACCCCGCTAAAGAACGTGCGGATCAACGTCGGCGACCTGACCGGGGAAAAAACCCGGGACTTTCTCGGCCAGGAGGCGATCCGTCTCTCCCTCGTCCGCTTGCAGAGGAAGCGCAAGCATGTCGCGGATCGCACGGTGCAACGAACGGTCCTTTGCCCCGAAGTCCTCGATCCGTGTTCTCCCTTTGATCTCGACGAGGCCGGCTTCCGCGAGGTTTGGCTGTCGCTTCACGTCCCTGCGGACGCCGTTCCAGACTCCTATTCCGGCCGCATCGAGGTGATCCCCGAGAACGAAAAGGCGATCCACCTGCCGATCCACGTGGACGTCCTGCCCATCCGCCTGATCGAGGCGAAAAAGAAAAACGGCGTCTATGCCGGACAAGGGACAAAGGAGACCGACCTTCGCGACATGAAGGAACACGGCGTGGATGTGGTCGCTTTTCGTGCGGTATCGCGTGCGTGGCACAGCAAGGAGGAGACCACCGTTTATCCCGGCAATGCGCGTCGGGTCTTCGAGCGACTTGCCCGAAGCGGCCTGCGCGGGCCTGCCATCGTCACACCTGCGCCGATCGAGCGAATCGTTTACCTCGATCTGCCTGGCGTTTTCGTTGACATCGGCGAAGAGCAGAGGAAAACGCTCTACACGTCCGACGTGGGCGGCCTGACCCAGATCGCCGCCACGCTCGGCGCTGGAGCGATCCTACTCGCCCCACTCGACCGGCCGGCGCAATCGGCCAAGGAGCGGAAGGAGCGGGAGGAACGCTGCGAGTGGATTCGGAACACGACCCGGTCGGGCATCTTTTCCACCGACGCACTGGCCGATCTGTTCAAAACCGAGGACCAGCCCCGTGTGCAGGTTCGATGCTATGACGCAAAGGAGCTGGATAGACTGGACATGGCGGAATCGCGCGAACTGTCGCACCGGCTGACGGATGGGAATACGCAGGCATGGTTTGAGTTCAAACCAACCGCGAACCAGTCCGGTGAAAAGGCGGAGATTGACCGCTTGGCCGGCGGGTTCTATCTCTGGACCTCGCCCTTTGCGGCAAGGATGCGATGGAATTACCGCGACATCCACGGCGACCCGTACGACGACTTAGACGAGGAGCTCGGGGAAGGGGCTACGCTCACCTACCCCGACCGCACCACCGGCCTGCCCGTCTCCACCCCCCAGTGGGAGGCATATCGGGAGGGGGTGGACGACCTTCGCTACCTTGCCACGCTGGAGGGCCTGATCGAAAGGGCAAAAAAAGCGGGGACCGCCGAGGTCGAACGGACGGCCGCCGAGCAGGTCCTGAAGAACATCCGTGACGAGATTGACAAATACGGTCCGGGAATGAGTCGGTTGCTTGAGCAACTGAAACCCGAGGATTACGACCGTTGGCGAGGGGAAATCGCCTCGGCCATTCTCGCCTTGCAGAAGGCCCTACCTTCGCCGGACGAACGTTGACACGAAGTCGAACGCCCCCCGCCCTTCCACCGCCAGGAGGATGAGGACGTAGCAGGCGAGCCCCCCCGCCACAACAGCCGCCAGGCCGAGCAGCGTGTGCGCCTTGCCGGAGAGGACATAGCAGAGCCCCCCCACCGCCGCGGCGGCCGGCAAGGCCGTGCGCATACTCCACAGGATGCCCGCCCTGACGATGCGGCGGAGGTAGAGGAGCGTCCAGGCGAAGCCGATGATGTTGCAGACGAGGAACGAAACACCGACGCCCATGAAGCCCATGACGTATCGCCGTTCCAGGATCATGCACAGCGGGACGGCCATAACCCACATGAGCGCGGTAGTGAGGATGCCATACTTGAACAGCACATTTGCATGGCCTAATGCGGTGAGGCAGCGCATCTGGATCAGGAGCGGCACGCTGATGAGCATGATGATGAGGTAGAGGTAGAGGACGGGCACGGCGGGGAGCCATTTCTCGGTGAAGACGATCCGCACCACCTGCGGCGCGAGGCCCATGAAGATCGTGACGAATGGGAAGATGATCTTCGAGAGGGCCTCGACCGACTTTTCAATGGCCGCCTTCAGCAGTTCCTTTTCCTTTTGAAGTCGGGAGTAGGCGGGGAGGGCGACGCGCCCCACGATCTGCAGCAGTTTTTGCGGGTGGAAGGCGTGGGTGGAGGCGAAGGCGATGTAACCCACCGCCGCCGGGCCCGCGAGGATGCCGAGGAGCACCGGCGCGACCGCGCCGTTGATCTGACTCAGAAGTTGTGTGCCCTGGTGGGGTAGGCTGAAGGCGAAGAGTTCCCGCGCCGATTCGCGGTTCAGGGCAAACCCCGGCCGCCACGGGGATAGGGTCGTGACGAGCGCGATCCCAACCAGTCCCCGGAGAAGCATCGCTATCACGAAACTCCACGCCTCATAGCCGCACAGGGCCAGGACGATGACGCACACCTGGTAAGCCGCCGCCTCCCCCGCTTCGACGAGGCTGAGCCTGCCGTAGCGCAGCTTTCGTTCGAGCCGGATGGCGGGGACGGTTCGGAAGGCCGAGAGAATCAGCATGAGCGCCAGGACGCGGACGAGCCATTTGACCTCCGCGGCTGAGTCGGGATAGATCGTGCGAAGGAGGGGCGCGGCAAGGAAAACCCCGGCGCAGAGGAGCAACGACAATCCGAACTGGATCGTGAAGACGGTGCGCAGGTCGCTTTCGGTGGGTTCCTCTTCCTTCCGGATGAGAGCCGCGCCGAGGCCGAGCTCGCCGATGATGGAGGCAAAATCCACAACAAAGCTGGCGATGGCAAACAGCCCGAACATCGAAGGGGCGAGGACGCGGGCGAGGATGATGCTGCCGGCGACCTTCAGGACCTGGACCATGACCAGGACCTTGACGCCGCGCATGGCTCGGACCTTTAGTTCCTCGACGGCCAGCGCGCCCTCTTCGATTTGCGCTTCATCCTGCATGAAGGGAAATTGTATCAGGCCGTGGGGCGTATTTCAATGCGATCGCCGTCGCCTGCTGAGGCGCCTGTCGGGCGCAACGACTTGACACAGACGGACGCCCGTGGTAAAGACAGAACGCCTAATCAGGAGAGGTCCATGAAACTTGTCAGAAAGCCGAAGCTCCACACCCAGATCTTGATGGCGATCATCCTGGGGGCGATCGTCGGCGCCGCCGCACCGGGAGCAGCGCAGTATCTATCCTTCCTGGGTGACATCTTTATGGCCGCGTTGAAGATGATCATTGCGCCGCTAATTTTCGCGTCAATCCTGGTAGGAACGGCGAATATGGGAAAGGCGACGACGCTCGGCGCAATCGCGGCGAAGACGTTTGCCTACTACCTGGTGACCACGTTCATGGCCGTCTTTCTGGGGCTGGTCCTTGTCAACGCCATCCGCCCCGGCGCCTTGCCGGAGGAACACAAGACGCAGGCGCGACAGTTGGCCGAGCCGCGCCGCCACGTCCACGAACCAATGACCGTCGGCGACTTCCTCCATAAGCAGATTGACAAGGTTCTCCAGAATCCCTTCACCGCCCTGGCCGAGACAAACGTGCTGGCCATCATATTCTTCTCCCTCTTCCTGGGAATCGTCCTCGCGGCGATGGGGGAGCGGGGGAAGCCCGTGGTCGAGGTGATGAACAGTTTCAACGACGCCATGCTGAAGATGACCCACATCATCATGCTCTACGCGCCCGTGGGCGTCTTTGCGCTCATGGCCGATACCATCTCGCAAAAGGGCCTCGAGGCGATTGTGCGGCTGGGATGGTACATGGCGACCGTCCTTGTGGGGCTGGCGATCCACGGCGCTATCGTGCTGCCTCTCTTCCTGCTGCTCCTGGCCCGCGTCAATCCGTGGCAGTATTTCAATCATCTGAAGGAGGCGTTGTTGGTTTCCTTCAGCACGGCCAGCAGTAACGCCACGCTGCCGGTGACGATGAGTTGCGTGGAGGAGAAGGCGGGCATTTCGAACCGCGTCGCGGGATTTGTCCTCCCCCTTGGGGCGACCGTCAACATGGACGGCACGGCCCTCTATGAAGCCGTGGCCGCCCTGTTCATCGCCCAGTTCCACGGCATTGAACTCGACGCGGGGCAGCAGGTGATTATCTTTCTCACCGCCACGCTGGCGGCCGTAGGCGCGGCGGGCATCCCCAGCGCGGGGACCGTGACGATGGTCATGGTGCTCCAGGCGGTGGACCTGCCGGTGGCGGGCATCGGGATGATCCTCGCCGTGGATCGTATTCTGGATATGTGCCGCACGACGATTAACGTCTGGGGCGACGCGGTGGGCGCGGCGGTGATTGCCCGGAGCGAGGGGGAAACCATCCGCGGAGGATCGAGCTAAATAAAAGATGGACGGACCGGGAATCCAAGGGCGCGCCTGCGCCTGAAACATAGTGTTTGCCCCGAGAGCCTACCCGATCTGAATCGGTTTCCCTTTGTCAATTGACCGGTTCATCGCGTTCACCGTCGCCAGGGTCTTCGCCGCGTCGGCGTAGGGGCTGCGGATCTTCGAGGCGTCGCCCGTGCGGACGGCGTTCAGGAAGACCTGCATCTCCCAATACCTCAGATCGCCGCTCGGGGCGGGAGCAAACTTCTCATCTATCACCTTGTCCTTGATCCAGCCGTTGACGAAATCGTTCAGCTTCAGGGTCAGCCGATACTCGGCGCCCGTCAGGACGACCTCGCAGACGAACTTGGCATAGGCCCATGAGTGCACGTGGCTGCCCGATGCGCCGCCGGCGAAGCGCAGGTTCGTGCTGGATGAATCCTCCGTCGTAAAGTCCTCGGCCTTCGGGCAGATCACGTTGTTGCCGTAGGTATGGACCTCCGTGACGTCCCCCGCGATGAAGCGGATGAGGTCAATCATGTGGATGGCCTGGTCCACGATGTGCCCGCCGGATTTTTCGCGGATGAAAAACCAGCCGGGGATCTTGCGCGCCAGGGCCGGATTGCAGAGGAACGTGCCCTGCACGAGGTTCAGCTTCTCGCCCGCGATCAACTCTTTGATCCGATCCGTCGCCGGCATGTAGCGATACATGAAGCCGACGCTCACCAGGTTGCCGGACTCCGCGATGATCTCCGTGATCTTCTTCGCCTCCTTATCCGTTCGGGCGGGCGGTTTCTCGCAGAAGACGGGGATTTTCCGTTTGCACGCCAGGGCGATCACGTCCTTCCTGACGATCGGCGGCGTGCAGAGCAGGACCGCGTCGAGGCCCTTCTCCTTCTTGAACATCTTCCTGAAGTCCGTGTAGGCCGTTGCGCCGGTGGCCTCGGCGGCCTCCTTCAGGTTCGCCTCGGCCAGGTCGCAGACGGCGACGATCTTGTTGCCGCCGAGTGCCTGAAGGTTCTTCCGATGTTGTTTTGCGATTCCGCCCGTGCCGACGATTGCCAGCGAGAGTTCCTTGTCCGCCATGTCTGTCTCCTGAGTGATGGGCCATATTCAAACAGAAGGCAGCAACTATACTTCCCCCCCCGGGAAAGTCAAGACAAAAGACGCGTGAGGATGAAGGAAACAGCAGAACGATTGGGGGAGGGGAAGACCGGCTGGATGCTATGACCCTCTGGACATGCACCCCGCCCACCAGCACGGCGGCGTCGGTATCAACGGCGCCGTGACGCCTCTGTGCTTGCACCCCGCCGCCAGCACCTCGTCCGTCGCGAGGTCAATGGGGCGGAGCTCAGGCCTCTCGTAGGGCAATTTGTGGGGTGTTCTTGCCGACGCCAAAACGATCTTCCCTTTCCTCGGAGTTCGCGGAGGGCGACGCCTCGGTCGCTGCCTCTATGGCCGCAAGCCTCTCGTGCGCGAGGGCGCACAAATATTCGGAACGCTCTTGTTCAGAGCCCGTCTCCAACTCGAAAAACGCCGGGCAAGCATCGCATAGCCCGCGGAGTCCACACCGACCGCACGAAAAATCGGGATCGGTCTTTCGCGCCAGAAAAGCGGGGAGGACGTCCCGCCAGCCCGTCCGAAAGTCGCCCTCCAGAAGGTCGTACTCAGGGCCGGGGGTCATGAGGCACGGCTTCAGCTTGCCATAGGGATCAATGTGGAACATCGTCCGGCCCGCGCTGCAGCCATACAGCGCCTCGCCCCATTCGTGACCGCGCGTCTTTTCAAAGTATGCTCGCCTCTGACGGAGCCTATCGTGATCGGAAAATTCCATCTCCACCGCTTCATCGGGGGGGACGCGGAGGGCGATGGGGGTCCTGTCCCCATCAAAACACACGGACAGGCCGGCATCGAGACGGAAGGAGACGCCATATCCCCTGGCAATCCGCTCAATGTCGAAGAATTCGTGGCGGTTGAGCGTGGTCAGGACGGTTTTGAGCGCCAATCGTATCCCACGGTCCAGGAGTCTCTCAATGCCCTCGATGCAGCGCCGATAACATCCGGCCCTGCCGGTAATCCTCTCATAGGTGTCTTCGGTGGCGCCGTAAAGAGTAATCTCCACGTCTCTCGGTGGAAGGTCCTCAAAGACATCCAAGACCTCATCCGTGATCAGCGTGCCATTCGTGAAAACAGTGACAAGGAGGCCGCGTTCCACGGCGCGCTGGTAAATCGTGGAAAAATCTTCGCGGAGGAGCGGCTCGCCGCCCGTGATGAGGAGGTCCAGACACTCGGCATCCACGATTTCGTCAATGATGGATAGGAATTGCCCGGTCGTCAATTCCTTCTGGCGGGGTCCGATACTGCGTCCAAGGTAGCAGTGGAGGCAACGGAGGTTGCAGCGCCGCGTCAGTTCAAGGGTACCGTAGATTGGGACCCTCAATTGCTCGATTTTTTTACTGAACCGCCGAAAGTGCCCCTCTCTGTCGGGCGGTTCTGTCCTGCTGCACACCATGGTGCTCCCTCAGGCTTAAAATATCCTTTACTTCACACATGCATCCATGCTGGTACGACGAACCCAGTATCCTTCTGCCTCCTGGAGGAGCATCGTCGGCGCAGTTCTCTCTTTCCGTCAGGGAGATTTCTCCCATGCAGGGGAAGATCCTATCCCCTGAGACCTCCCATTTATCTATTCTAACCTACAACCAACTTTTCGTCAAGAAACACCTTCTGGCGCCGGTCGCCCCGTAACCCTCCGGTCATCGGTTGGACCACTTGTCCGATCGGTGCGAGGAGGATGCCGCCGCGGTTTGCGGTCCAGTTGATCTTGGTGATGAGCAAAGATTATGCCCCGCAACCGTCTTTGCCCGGAAAATATTTGCCCTTCGCCTGGCGCGGATATCTACAGAGGCGTTTTTAATGGTGTAACAGCCAATACGAAGGCGTTGGCCGCTTCGGAAAAAACGCCGAATTCCTGTTCTTTTCCTCGGTCCAAGGGACTTGTTGGCGCGGGAATGGAGTAAATTTTATTCAGGGTTTGACATGAAATACGACATTCGCAAAGCTACCTTCACAGGTATTAGTGGGGCGAGTAAAACGATAAGCGCGTCACAACATTAAGCGGATTTAACCGCCGTGATGCCGGTTTTTTGGCCGGAACATCTTTTATGATCCCTTCTGCCGACAGATGTTTCCCCACCAGCAAGGGGGGGTGGGAATCAGGGGAGCCGTCCCCCCTTGGCGTTTGCATCCAGGCGCCAGAACTTCGTCCAGAGCAAGATCAATGGCGCGGAGCTCGGGCTTTTCATACGGCGCTTTGGAGTGTCGCTCCTGTTGCGCGATGTTCAATCTCGGCATTCTCCTTTTTTCCTTGGTGCAGAGCCATTTCTTTGATCGCCCCAAACCGGTGGTGCGCCGAGGCGCAGAGGTATTCGGAACGCTCCTGCTCGGAACCCGTCTCCAATTCAAAGAAGGCCGGACAGGCATCACACAACGCCTTCAGTTCACAGCGATTACACACATAACGAGGACCGGGCTTCTTGCGGTCGAGCAAAGGGAGCACATCCTTCCAGCCCTCTTCAAAACTACCCTTGAGCAGGTCATATTCCGGTTCCGGGACCATGAGGCAAGGCTTCAGTTTACCGTACGGATCAATGTGAAACATATTGTGTCCCGCCCCACAGGCATATAGGGCATCGCTCAATGGATAGCCCTCCATCTGCTCGAAAAACTCCCGCCGGCGTTGCATCATCTTGGGAACTGCAAACTCCTTTTCGACGGCTTCCGCCGCAGGCACGCGCAGGCCGATGGGCGTCAGGTCTCCGTCGAGGCGGGGCGATATGCCGGCATCGAAGCGAAACGGCAAGCCGTATCCTTCCGCCATTTTCTCTATCGCGAAAAACTCGTCCCGGTTGTGTGTCATGAGAATCGTTTTCAGCACCAGGCGAATCCCGCGACCGAGCAGGCCCTCAATCCCTCTGATACATCGTTCATACGAGCCGGGCACACCGGTGATCCTCTCGTAGGTGACCTGCGTTGCCCCGTAAAGTGTTATCTCAACCCCGCGGGGCGGAAATTCCGCAAACACGTCCAGAATATGGGCGGCGATCAGCGTGCCATTGGTGAAGACTGTGACCAGGAGGCCGCGGGCAATGGCGTGCCGATAGACTTCGCAGAAGTCCTTTCGAATCATCGGCTCCCCGCCGGTAAGTAGCAGGTCAAGGCAGCCGGCCTCTGCGATCTCATCAATGATCGGGAAGAGTTGCTGCGCGGTCAACTCGCGCTGTGTTTTTTCAGGCGATCCCGCATCGCGCGCCAGGTAGCAGTGCAGGCAGTGCAGATTGCATCGGTGGGTCAGCTCCATCGCGCCGTAGATAGGCACACGAAATCGCTCAATCTTTTCCCTGAACCGCAGGAAGAAGTCACGGTCATTGCGCGGTAGCGGCCTGGCGCATCCCATGCAGCATTTCCGCCTCTCTGTTTGCCATGCGTCTCGGAACCGCAGAAAAGAAAACTTGTGCTTCCACTCCGAGCAGGGCCTGGGGTGGGCGCCGGTCCCCTCTGCCCGGAAGCGCCTCGGGCCTGTACGGAAATGTTATTCTGCGTGGTGCTTGTACCCCGGCTTGAATTCTTAAATAATTTTAATACATAATTGGCCTTTTGTCAAGTAATTCATGCCGAAAGAATAATGTAAATTATGCAAGGGCGGAGGCCGCTGTCAGAAAATACAGGAATTTTTTTGATTTTTTCCTTGATGTTAGGTAAATGTTAGGGTATACTATCTTACAGTAGGAGAGCGAAATTTGGCAAGTTACAGGAGGTGAAACATGGCGTTTTGGGACCTGTTCATGGCGTTATTCGTAGGCGGAAGCGGCGGCGCAGTGCTGGCCTACATCGTCCAGACCCCGCGGGAGAAGCGGATGATCCTGTTCGGGATATAGGAGGAAATCATGGCCACCAACTGGAATCTCATCCGGGATGTGATGTCCCGGACCATCGACGCCTGCGAGGCGATCGAGAATCTCGGCCCTGATCTTTTCAAGGGCGAATATGAAGCCCGGTCGGACTTCCAGGACGATGTCTGCGTGGGCGACTTCCTCAACCGCTTCCAGCGGTATCCCGAAGGAGCGCAGCGCGACATCATCCGCATCCGCTCGCGCCTCGGGTCTGACAAAAAGTATCTCGGAGAGCTCGCCCACGCCCTCATCAACACGGCCAGGGCCTGCGCCGAGAGCATCGGCCTTCCGGACAATGCCTTGTCAAAAGAGGTCTCCGACCTGGAACCGCACTGCGGCTCCGCCGGCAAGTCCGTGCAGAGCCAGCTCAAAGCCATCCCCAAGATTCAGAATGGCTGGATACTCACGGGGATTACCAAGGCGCTGGAAAAATTTCGGAAGGGGAAGGCATAGGGGAAAGTCGCGGGAAGAGTGCGGATATGGATGCTGATGAAAATAGGATAGAGGCGTTTCTTGCAGCGAAGGAATTCACCTGTCGCCGTTTTCCCAAGACGGAGCTTCGCGCTGGCAAAACTCCTGACTTTCGCGTCTATGCTGAGGGCGAATTCCGGTTTTTTTGTGAGGCTAAAACAATCGATAGAGACTATTCGCTTATAGAAATCGTTCGGCAAGCACCTGCAGGAACAGTGGTTGGGCATGCCCGAAAGGACCCAATTTTCAATCGCTTGACTGACGACATACATAAGGCCGCCAAACAGTTCGACGCGGTAAATCCCGAAGAGAAGTATCCCAACGTGTTGGTTTTGGTCAATCACGACAGCAAGTGCCGTTTCAACGATTTGCTCCAAGTATTGACCGGTTGCTTCTTTGCAGAAGGTGGTCGTGCTTATCCGATTAGTCGGAAATTTTCTGAAGGCCGAATCAAGGACGAAAAGGGCCGGATACATCTATTCATCTGGTTGGACGATTTCAAGCCAGATCAATGGCTCTTCAGCCAAACCAATGAAAGACATCATATGAATTTGTGTTCTTGGTTTGGGATTAACCCAGACTCAATTAGGAAAATCGGTTCGTGATCGTTCTGGGAGAACGGAGACAGGACGCGCAGCCACCAGCCCTGAAAGGGTGGTGGAAAACGAGGGCGTAGGGAATATGAAATGCACCTGACACCGAAACAACTCCAGATCGTCAACTTCATCCGGTCCTACCGCGAGCAGCACGGCTACTCGCCGACGCTCGATGAGATCGGGAACTACCTCGGCGTGTGCAAGATCACCATCTTTGAACACATCGGCGCATTGGAGAAGAAGGGGGCCGTCTCACGAACCCCGCACCAGGCGCGGTCCATCGAGGTGGTGGAGGCCGAGGTAGGCAGCCGGGAGTTCCCGCTGCTGGGTTACATCGCCGCCGGCCGACCGATCGAGGCTGTCGAGACGCCCGACACCCTCGACCTCTCCGAGGCGCTCGTCGGCAGGAAGGACTGCTACATCCTGCAGGTCAAGGGCAACTCCATGATTGACGAGCAGATTTGCGACGGCGATTACGTGATCGTGGAAAAAAGAAAGACCGCCCACAACGGCGAGACCGTGGTCGCCCTCATCAACGGCGAGGAGGCCACGCTGAAGAAATTTTATAAGGAGAAGGATCGCATCCGCCTCCAGCCCGCCAACGAAACCATGGAGCCGATCTACGCCAAAGACGTGCAGATTCACGGTGTGGTAGTGGGCGTGATGCGAAAATATTGAACCCGTAAGGAGAGTCCTTCCACAATCAATCACACCGTTCGAGATCAAGCAAACTCTTCCCCTCGCAGGGGAACGGAACCCCCAGCACGTCGGCGACCGTAGGCGCGATGTCAATGATCTCCGCCTCCCGGATGATCCTCCCTCGAAATGCCTTCGGCAGCGCACCGCCAGCGACGATCCCCGTCGTCCGCCGGGCGCAGTCGGACCGGACGTCGGTCTGGCGGTCCTTCTCGAAGTCCCACACCCAGCAATCGTACGGCGGCGGATGATCCGCGCAGTAGTTCGCGCTCTTCGCCCCCTTTGCCTTCGCCACGGTGCAGCCTGCGTGGTAGCCATGGTCGGAGGCGATGACAAGGATCGTCCGCTCCCACCCGTTGCCTTCGTGGAGATAGTCAATCATCTCCTTCACGATCTCATCTAAGTGGAGCATGTAGGCGTCCTTCGTCTTCCGGCAGTCGCTCGGCGGGTCGGGGGTGTAGGAGGGGCACAGACTCACCTGATCCATCGTGGTGATATAGACGTGGGCCAGCTTCCAATCGCGCCGCTTCTTTAGATACGGCAGTGCGAACTCCCCCCACATGCGGTCGTCCGGGAACCCGCCTGGCATGCCGTGGCTGATGTCGGGCACGTAGAAGTAGCCGGGGTTGATCCAGTAGGCGGTGGTGAAGGTGGCCATGTGCTTGTCGGGCATGTGGCGCTTGGCGGCCTCCATCACGCCCATGGGGCCGGGATTGTCCGCCGTGCGGGGGTAGTAGTCGCCCGTCTGGACCGGGCCGACGTTGTAGCACCCGGTGGCCAGGTATTTGACGCCGGAGGCGGTCAGGCATTTCTCGCGGTTCCACGTGAAGGCGAAGAGGCCGTCGTCAATCAGCGCAGAGAAATGGGGGATCCGTCCGATCTTGTGATAGCCCCATACGTTCACCGGAGGGATGCCGGGGGCGACCTCAACCCCATCACACCAGTGCCCCGCCAACTGGTCAATCACCGCATACATCACACGCACGTCGTTCGTCATGGCGTATTCCTGCGCAAGAAAACCATTTTGCCGTCGCTTCCCCCGTTTCTTGAGCGTATCACCAGAACATGCCGTCGGTCAACACGAAACTCCTTTTCTCTGTCCCCGCTTGACAAGCGTCCGCTTTTGGGCTAACGTGCCCATCCGAGGGGCGGGCGTTGTCGAATTTCAACAAACCGCGAGGTAGGCGATGCACATCGAGTTTCGAATGAGCCTGTGGAACTATATCCACTATGCAAGCTGCCCCCCGCTCGAGGGCGTCATGGCGGAGATTCGCGGCCTCGGCATGGGCGCGGAGCTGTGGGACCGATGGCGCGACCAGACGGGCCTCTTCAGCCCGGCGCAGCGCGACCGGATGAAGGCCCTCGTCGAGGGCATGAAGGTGAGCATGCACACCATCATGCCGCGCGACCGGGCCATGACGTGGGAGGAGAACGTCGAACAGATTGACACGGCTGCATATATCGGCGCGGACGCAATCGTCGCGCACGTCAGCTCCACGGGCATCGGCGCGCCCGACGCGGACTACCGCCTCCTGCGCGACG
Organism: Planctomycetota bacterium; assembly: GCA_040755855.1. Taxonomy (GTDB): domain Bacteria; phylum Planctomycetota; class Brocadiia; order JAADGH01; family JAADGH01; genus JAADGH01. Next base: position 18,864 of record JBFMAD010000065.1, read on the forward strand.
CGGTGAACTATGCCGAGGATAAAGGCGTCACGCTCGCCATCGAGAACGGCGACGCCCACGCGATCGGACGCGCCCTGCCGGAGGTCCCCAACCTGAAGACGTGCCTCGACACCGGCCACGTATATAACGACGGTTTCACCATGCCCGAGGTGTTGGGGATCATGGGCGACCGGATCGTGCACCTGCACCTGCAGGACCGCCTGCCGCATCTCGACCACTACGTCCCCGGCACGGGGATCATCCCCCAGGAGGATTGGAAGCTCCTCTTCGCCCATCTCAAGAAGATTAACTTCCAGGGCGCCGGCGTCTTCGAGCTTCGCCCCCGCCGGCCGGATGTCTCTGTCAAGGAGGGCATGGCGTTTGTGGAGGCGATGGCGGAGCAGGCGTGAGGGGCGTGAAGCCTATGGGGCGTTGTCGCCTTTCATGGGCTTGCAGATCGTTACTTGGTCCCCAAAACGCTGTTTCAACCGAGAAAGGAGCAGGTCCTTTGTCTTGCGGTACAACCCTGTCTCGCCTATCCCGGGGCGGAACTCGGTGAGACTCACAACGATAGCGTCATCAGCGACCTGGGCAACAAGGTTCAGATCGGAAGGACCTCCTGCCGGTCCTTCAAAGTTCCTTATCATCTGTGGAACAGGCCATCTCGGCGGTTTCTCTTCAAAACCAGCCTCGGCTGCGACGGAAACCATGATTTGTTCGACCGCTTCGCGATACTGTGACGGCACTGTTGCCGACGCTTCCCCTTTGCTTGACGCCTGGGTGACGTAAAACGTTGTTGTGTTCATCGAGTCGCAACCGAACGCCAAAAGCAGAAGCGACAAGCGCAGGAGGGGCTGGCTATATTTCGAGAGTTTTACAGACATGTCCTACATCTCCGGTTTTCTATTCCCGCCGCAGTCCAAGCAGCAACGTTCACTGCCCATTGGCTTTGTTGCGAAAGCGCTCGATGCGCTGCCCGATTTCGGCAACGATGTCGCGCAGTGAGGATAGATCGGTTTCGCTGAGGTGCCTTCCGAGGATTCGGAACAAGGAGTCCGTATCGGGCCGATAAGCCTGCATGAGCGTGGCAATGTCGTTCTCGTAGAGGCCGACGCGCGCGAAGTTTCCCTGTCGATAGAGGGAGGGCAGGGCGTACAGTTTGAGGAGAAGCAGTCCTTCGACAGTTGCGCAGGGAATGCTGCGCTCCCTGAAGTCCTTCGTTGTGGCGTAGCTGCGTCGGACGGTCTCGAAAAGGGGGTTGGTGGTGAGCAAAACATCAATCTGCAGGTCGCCGAAGCTGCCGCGCGCGAAGTCCCTTTTGCGATCCACAACCTTGATCTCCGACAAAGAATCCAGCGATGCGGAGGCCATAATCAAGTCAATGTCCTCGGTGTTTCGCCCCTCTACATAACTGAGCAGCGCAACGCCGCCGACCAGCACGAAGTCAACGTTCCTCTCTGCGAGCAAGTCGAAGAGCTGCGTTACGTCCTGAAGCAAGGGATCAGAATTCATGGTTTTACTCCGCCGCTTTCGGATGTTGAAAACGATGGCGTTGTGGATGATCCTACCGATATGAATATTGCCTCTGCGGTTCATGGGAGACTACCCCGAGTATAACACAAATGTCCGCCTTTGGCCACCATCTGCCTTTCTTCGAAAAGGTCACACCCACCCGCGGTCCTTCATCGCGTCAATGACCTCGGAGACGGCGATGATTTCGGCGGCGGTGCGGTGGGCCACTTTCTCTTTCTTCGCCAGCGATGTCACATTCTCGAAGGCGATGTCAATCCGGTCCATGAGCGTCTGGTAGGTCTCCTTCGCCTCGGTAATGCTGCCGGATTTCGCCTTTCGCCACTCGACGTACGACGCCACCACGCCGCCGCAGTTGGCCAGGATGTCGGGGATGACGAGGATGCCGCGGTCGGCGAGAATCGCGTCGGCCTCCTTCGTGGTCGGGCCGTTCGCCCCCTCGACGATCACCTTCGCCTGGATGGCGTTCGCGTTGTCCTTCGTGATCTGGTTCTCGATGGCGGCGGGGATGAGGGCGTCCACCTTCAGCTCCAGCACCTCTTCATTTGTGATCGTATCGCCGCCGAACTCACCGAGGCGCGGCGACGTCTGCACGTGCTTCATCATGGCCTCGATGTCCAGCCCCTTCTTGTCGTAAATGCCGCCGTGCTCGTTGGATACGGCGACAACCTTCGCACCGGCTTTTTGCAGGAAATAACACGTCCAGCTCCCCACGTTGCCGAAGCCCTGGACGGCAATGGTCGCGCCTGCGAGCTTTTTCCGGAGCAGCTTTGTAAGGGCGAGTTCCGTGGCATGGGCCACGCCGCGGCCGGTGGCCTCCTTGCGCCCGGGCAGCCCGCCGACGCGCGGCGGCTTGCCGGTGACCGACTCGAGGATGTGCGTCTCGCCATAGACCACGGCCATGTCATGCGGGTCGGTGCCCAGGTCGGGAGCGGGGATGTAGGTGCCCGACATGAGTTCGAGGGAGATCATATGGACGAATTCCTTCATCACGGCGATCTTCTCAAACTTGCTGATTTCCTTCGGATTGAGGCAGATGCCCGACTTGCCGCCGCCGAAGGGGATGCCCGAGAGGGCCGTCTTCCAGACCATGCGTTCGGCCAAGTCGCGGGTTTCTTCGAGGGTCACACTCGACGCTATGCGGATGCCGCCCTTGGCGGGGCCGCGGGCGACGTTCGCGTAGACGACGTAGGTGCTCGCCTCGAGGATTTGGTCCTCGCCCTTGTATAAGTTCAGGCTGAACGTGATTTCCTTTTCACTCTTTGAAAGCAACTTCTCTGCGCTCTTTGATATGGCAATGTATTGTCTCAGCTCATCAAAATTGACCGTCGGCATTCTTCATCTCCTAACGAATAAACCCAGGATTGAAGGCAAGGAGTATACCGCAAACGGGATGCTTACGCAATGAGGAAGTCCCCATGGGGACACACCGTCGGTTTCTGTTGAACTCGGCCGACGGTTGGGGTACAATGCACTCTCGATAATACGTTACCCAAACTGGATTTATGCATGGGCGAGCCGCGACGCATCCTCTTCCTCAACCACGTCGCACAGGTCTCCGGCGCGGAGAACAGCCTGCTTGCGCTCCTCGGCGCGCTCGACCGCGCCGAGTTCGAGCCGGTCCTCGCCTGTCCGGCGGACGGGGAACTGCCCCGCCGCGCCAGGGCGTTGGATGTCGAGGTACATCCCATCCCCATGAGACGTCTATATCGCACGTCGAACCCACTGCGCCTGTTGGGGTATGGATGCCACATCCTCTGTGTTGCGGCCATGATTGAGAGACTGGCGAAGGCAAGGCGGATCGGGCTCATCCATGCCAACAGCACGACGGCCTGCCTCTATGGCGCGCCGGCCGCGCGGCTCGCGGGCCTGCCGTCTGTCTGGCACGTCCGCGACCTGACGCCGCTCGGCGCGATCAGGCGGGTGCTCCATCGCTCCACCCACCGCATCATCGCCATCTCAGCCGCCGTCGCCCGGTGCGTCTCGCCCGCCGGGGAGAACGATCCAAGAATCGCGGTGGTTCACAATGGAATAGACGCGGATAATTTTCGCAAAGACGTAAAACCCGGCCGGGTGCGACATGAACTCGGACTGGGCGGCGACCGCAAGATCGCCGCAATGGTCGGGCAGATCGCGCCGTGGAAAGGACACGAAACATTTGTCCGCGCCGTCGCAAAACTGCCGGACGTGGTGGGTCTCATCGTCGGTGACGACCTCTTCGGCGATCATCCCGACTTGCTGCGAAGGCTGCATGATCTTTGTGGAATCATCGGGATCGAGGACCGAGTGCGCTTCCTCGGATGGCGCAGCGACGTGAAGGACATCATCGCCGACAGCGATGTCATCGCCGTGCCGTCGAAGGCCGAGCCACTCGGCCGCGTCGCGCTGGAGGCGATGGCTCTCGGCAAGTCGGTGGTCGGGACAAGGGCCGGCGGCCTGCCGGAGGTCGTCGCCGATAGCGAGACGGGCCGGCTCGTCCCGCCGGGCGACGCCGACGCTCTGGCCGAGGCGCTGCGCGAAGTCCTCTCGGACGCCGACCGCGCGGCGGCCATGGGGCGGGCGGGTCTTGCCCGCGTGCGGGAACACTTCGACTTGGCGACCTGCGCGCGGAAGGTCGAGGACATCTATCGCGAGATACCGGATCGTTGACAAATGCGAATCGGGCTTGATGCACTCCTGCTGGGTAGATTCGACTCGGGGGTCGAGATATACCTCCGCAGCCTCATCCGCGCCTTGGCCCGCGCCGATTCCGAGAATGAATACATCATCTATCTCACCCGCGACGCCGACCCGCCGGACACGGAGGGCAACCCACGTTTCACGCTCCGTCGCGCGCCGTTCCGGAGTGGCCGCCGCCTCGCGCGGATTCTGTGGGAGCAGGTATGTCTGCCCAGAATCATCCGGAGAGATGGCCTCGACGTCTTTCACGCACCCGGATATGTGATGCCTCTCCTCTGCCCAGCCCCGACGGTGGCGACGATTCACGACGTCATCGCCCTGACGCGACCGGAGCTATGCAAGCGGAGCAACGCCGCGCACTACCGTCTCCTCATGCCGCCTACGATTCGAAAGGCGCGAAAGGTCGTCGCGTCGTCGGAGGCGACGAAGGACGCAATCTGCTCCGTGGTGGATGTGGACCCGAAGAAGATCGAGGTCGTCCATCCCGGCGTGGACGCGGAGTTTTTCGGAGGACAATCACCCAGCGATCCGGTGCGCCGGAAGTATGACCTGCCCGACCGATACATCCTGTTCGTCGGCAACATCGAGCCGAAGAAGAATCTGCCGGTCCTCTTCGCGGCCTACGATTTCCTGCGGCGCGAGCGTAAGGTTCGGGTCCCCCTTGTCGTCGTCGGCAAGAGGGGGTGGCAGTGCGGGCCAGTCTTCGAGGCTGTCCGCCGCCTGCGCCTGGAGGAGCACGTGTTGTTCCGAGGATACGCCACGCGGGAAGACCTGCCGGCCATCTACCGGATGGCCGACGTGTTTGTTTTCCCATCCATCGTCGAGGGCTTCGGCCTGCCAATTCTTGAGGCGATGGCCGCGGGCGCGCCGGTAGTCGCCTCCACGTCCCTGGCCGTTCTCGATGCCGCAGGCGAGGCCGCGCTCACTGTTCCGCCGGACAACGCTCGCCTCTTGGCTGTTGCGATCCACAAGGTACTGACGAACACTTTCCTCCGCGCCGCCCTCAGCGAACGCGGACGGGAGCGGGTGAAACAGTTTTCATGGCGGGGCGTTGCGGAGCGAATGATCGAGATCTATCAAGAGGCAGCCCAAGCGGAAAAGGCTTGAAAGAAGATGCGTCGTCGAGATATAGTGACAGTATGGTCACGAAAATACGTTTTCCCAAGTTCGACGCGAACATCACCGAGGGCATGATCGGCTCGTGGCGCGTGAGTGAGGGCGACGCCGTGGAGGACGGCGATCCCCTCGTCGAGGTCATCACGGACAAGGCTACCTTCGACCTCGAGTCGGAGGAGGCCGGCCTCGTTCGCAGAATCATCGCAAAGGAAAAAAGCACTGTCCCCGTCGGCTATGTGATCGCCTTGATCGGCGACGCTGCGGATGAGCTTCCCGACGTCTCGGCGGAGAACGAGCAGATTCGCGCGGAGCACCAGAAGACCGTCGTGGCGATGAAGGTGACGGGCGCGGCCGCGGCATCGCCTTCGCGGCAGGGCGGCCGCGTGAAGGTGAGGGCCGTCCCTGCCGCGCGGCGCATGGCCAAGGAGGCGGGCATTGACATCGCCGATGTGCCCCCGTCGGAGGGGAATCCCGTTGTCACGGAAGACGACGTAAGGCGTTATCTGGAAGCGAGTTCCATCAAAGGAGATAAACCATTGAGTCTGGAAGGCAAAGTCGCCCTGGTCACGGGCGCATCCCGCGGCATCGGTCGGGAAATCGCCCTCGTTCTCGCCCGGCACGGGGCGACCGTGGCCGTGAACTACGTGTCGAACCATGACGCCGCCGAGGAGACAGCCAACGAGATCCGCGGCATGGGCCGCGACGCCATCACCTGCCAAGCCGACGTGCGCGACCCCGAGCAGGTCAAGACCATGGTCAAGGCCGTCACGGATCGGTTCGAGCGGCTCGACATCCTCGTCAACAACGCGGGAATCATCCGCGACAACTTCGTCTCGTTCATGAAGGAGTCGGAGTGGGACGATGTGATTGATGTCGGCCTCAAGGGTGCGTTCAACTGCATCAAGCAGGTTAGTAGGATCATGATGCGCCAGAAAGTCGGGCGGATAATCAACATCTCCTCCGACGCCGGCCGCGTGGGCGATATCCGCCGCGCCAACTACTCCGCCGCCAAGGCCGGCCTGCTCGGCATGACGAAGGCCGTGGCGCGCGAGCTGGCGGCATCGGGCGTTACCGTCAACGCCGTCTGCCCCGGTGTGATCGAGACGGACATGATCGGCCACATGGACGCGAAGTACCGCCAGACCATGACCGGCCTGATCCCCATGGGCCGGTTCGGCCTGCCGAAGGACGTGGCCCCGCTTGTCGCCTTCCTCGCCTCCGACGAAGCGGCCTACATCACCGGCCAGGTCATCAGCGTGGACGGCGGGCTGTGCATGTGAGGGCCGCGTATCCGGGATGAAATCCATGTTCGCGCACAATGCAGAGAGATCGGGTTTCACGCGACGGTCGTTTCTCAAGGTTGCAGGAGGCACGGCGGCCTTGGGAATTCCTTCGTGCGGCCCAATACCTTGCCCCTCGACGCAGGAAGGTGCAAGGTCCCGCGTGCGGTTGCCCCACGGCTATCTTATCGTCCAGGGCCTGGCCACGTATAACGCCAGCCGTTTCGGAGCGATCAGCACAGCGGAGGAGGCGGAGAAGTTGCTCTCCCAGTTGGACGGTCGTCTCGATGCCCTTGAATACGAATCGCTCTTCTTCGACGATCACGACCTGAAGGCGCACGAGGCCGTCGCGAGGGTCGCAGCGACTCACCGTATAGACCTGTGGACGAGCACCTTCCGAATCCTGGGGCGGATACGGTCCTTCGGCGCGATCCGCCCGGAGTTCCAGGCGCATGTCATGGAGCCGGACGGCCGAATCGTGCCCGCGCAGTTTCCACATGAGGCGGGTACCGCGCCGCAGCCGATCTTCGACGTCCTGAACCCCGAGGCCGTGGACTGGTTCCTCACGGAATACCGATCCAAGTACTTCGAACGGATGAAGGGACTCCTTGCCGGCGTCTTCTTCAACGAGGACTGCATCCACTACCTCGCCAAGTGGCGCAACGACCGTCGGTGCGAGTACTGGCGAAACATTACCTTCAGCCCGCGCGTCCTGAGTCTGTGGCGCGAGTATTGCCGCGAGCACGACGTGACGCACGAGGGAAAACTCGTGGCCAAGTTCCCGGTGCACGACCCCGCCATGGTCGCCAACGGCGGGGGCCGGACGGCCTGCTACCCCGGATGGGACGTGCCCGAGGTCATCCAACCGGGCCAGCGCTTTGTGGACCTCCCGCGCGCCCAGGGCGTGTGGCGTCACTGGTATGACTTCACGTGCGATCTGTTCCTGCGGAACTGGATCGGCCGGTTTGCGGCGGCCGCCAACGAGACGAACCGCGGCGAACCGAAATGGAAAGGGACGATGTACTTCGGCCTGCACCAGTGGAGTCTTCCCTACGAGCAGATCGAGGACCCTGGATTCACCGTGCCCACGGCCCACCGATGGGGCGCATGGGGCCGTCAGCGCGGCGTTGATCTGGCCCGGATGGCGCAGCATCCCGAAGTGGACGTCGTTATCTGCGAGACATATCCGCCCATCGCCGCCAACTTGGAGGGCTTCGTGGCGGAGTACGCGCGCATCACGCGCGCGGCGGGCAAGACCTACGGCGTTATGCTCCACCGGGACGATGAATGGGCCTTGAAGTTGGACGAGGAGCCGCGGCGGTGGGCGCTGATCGAGAAGTACCGCCCTACCGTGATCGCCCGGTATCCGCACAGCCACATGCTGCCCGGGAACAAGTTCTATAGCGCAGAGGGGGAAAGATTATTCGCCGAGGGGCTCGCGCGATACAGGAAGCTCAGCACATGAGGAAGTCGCTCATTGTCTGTCAATGATGCAAATGAAAAACGCCGAAGCGTGGTCGTCACCGGCATGGGGGTCGTGTGCTGCGTCGGGTGCAGCGTCGAGGACTTCTGGCGCGCCGTCTGCGCCGGACAGTCGGGCATCCGACCTCTCGACCGCTTCGACGTCAGCAACCACCGTATCCAGAAGGGCGGGCAGGCATGGGGCTTCGCGCCGCCGGCTGATGGGACCGACCTCGCTACCGTCTTCGCCCTGGCCGCCTCGCAGCAGGCGATGCAGAACGCGGGACTTGCGCCCGACCGATTCGACCCAGCGCGTGCCGGGATTGTCCTCGCCACCAACTTCGGCGCCATCGAGACGGCCAGGACCGCCTTCGACCAGATTCGCAATCACGAATATCCATTATCCATTCCCGCTTTTCGATCTCTCTGCTTCCAGTCCACATCGAAGGACGTCGCATCCGCCCTCTCCCTCGCCGGTCCGGTGAGCAGCCTTTCGCTCTCCTGCGCCTCGGGCAATGCCGCGATCGGGTATGCCGCCGACCTCATCCGCCTGGGCCGGGCGGACATGATGCTGGCAGGCGGCTTCGACGCCATCACCGAGTACGCCTGGGCCGGCCTGAGCGCCCTTAAGACCATGACAACAAAGGAGATACGTCCCTTCGACCTGAACCGCAGCCAGACGATCTTCAGCGAGGGCGCGGGCATCCTCCTCCTCGAGGATCGCAAGCGGGCCGAGGCGCGCGGCGCGACGATCCTCGCCGAGGTCGCCGGGCACGGCATGAACAACAACGGCCACCACATGGCCCACCCCTGCCCGAACGGCGAGGGCACCGCGGCGGTCATGCAAATGGCCCTCGCCGACGCCGGCATGACCCCCAATGAGATTGACCACATCAATGCCCACGGCACCGGCACGAAGCTCAACGACAGCACGGAGACGGCGGCGATCAAGACCGTCTTCGGCAAGCGGGCCTACGAGATCCCGATCAACTCCATCAAGTCCATGATAGGCCACGTCATGGGTGCGGCGAGTTCCGTCGAGGCCATTGCGTCGGTCCTGACGATCCGCGACAGCGTCATCCCGCCGACGATCAACTATGAAACCCCCGACCCCGAGTGCGACCTGAACTACGTCCCGAACGTGAAGATCGAGAGGAAGGTGGACGCCGTGCTGAACAACTCCGCCGGCATCGGCGGGTGCAACGCGGCAGTCATCTTCCGGAGGTGTGGATGATGGCCGAACGCATCGTCATCAGCGGTGTCGGTCCGGTCTCAGCCATCGGCATCGGGTGGGAGCACTTCGCCAACGCCGTCCGCGACGGGCTGTGCGGGATCGGGGACGTCACGGCCTTCGACGTGGACGGCTGCCGGAACCAACAGGCGGGGGAGATCATCGAGCTGGACGTGGACGGCTACCTGGCCACGGAGAAGAACTACCTCGACCGCAATTCCGAGCTGGCCTTCGCCGCGGCGAAGCTGGCCTTCGACGACGCCGGCTTCCACCCGAGCGAAGCGGCGACCGACCGATTCGGCCTCTGTCTCGGCACGGCCTACGGCAACGTGGACACGCAGCGATCCTTCTACGACCTGCTTATCGAGAAAGGCCCGAAGTTTGTCTCGCCGTTCCTGTTCCCGCATACCTACAGCAACACGAGCGCGAGCCTGCTGGCTATCGAGTATTCCATACGCGGCGTACATGCCAACTTCTGCTCCGGGTCGGCGGCGGGCGCGGAGGCGATCCTCTACGCCTTCGACTCCCTGCGCCTCGGACGGGCCGATGTGATGCTGGCAGGCGGGGCGGAATCGCTCAGCGAGGTGGTCTTCAAGGGCCTGGACTCGGCGGGGGATGAGCGCATCCCCGGAGAGGGCGCGGCGCTGATGCTTCTCGAACCGGAGCGCTCCGCCAAGGCGCGCAGCGCGCCGATCCGTGGAATCATTGCGGGCGCAGGCGCGGGCGGGAGCGTGGATGCCGCGAAAGGTCTCGCGCTCGCGGACGCGGGCATTCTGGAAAAGAGGATTGACGTGGAGTTTGGGCCGGACCAGGCGATTGACCGCATGGTCGGCCACACCACCGGCGCCTCCGGGGCCCTTGCCGTTGCCGGGGCGCTGGCGGTCATTGACAAGGGGTGCTTCGCCCTGGTAAATACATGCGAGCCAGGCGGCGTATGCGTTTCGATCGTTCTGGAAAGGGACTGAGCCGTGGCAACGGCGGACGAATTGATTGGATACTACCGCATGATGCTCCTTATCCGCCGCTTCGAGGAGCGGATGGAGCAGGTCTTCCTCGAGGGCGTCATCAGCGGCACGTGCCATCCTTGCATCGGTCAGGAGGCGGTGGCGGTCGGCGCGGCGGCAGCCCTGCGGCCCGATGACTATATGGTGAGCAACCACCGCGGCCACGGCCATTTCCTCGCCCGCGGCGGCGACCCGAAGCGCATCCTGGCCGAGGTCTTCGGCAAGGAGACCGGCTACAGCAAGGGGCGCGGCGGCAGCCAGCACATGGCCTCCTTTGCTGACGGCTTCCTCGGCTCAAACGGCATCACCGGCGGCGGCGTCCCCATCGCCACCGGGGCGGCCCTGGCGCTCCAGCTCCAGAAGCGCGATCAGATCGTCGTCTCATTCATGGGCGACGGCGCGACGAACCAGGGCGCGTTCCACGAGGCGGTCAACATGGGGGCGGTGTGGAAGCTGCCGATTGTTTACCTTTGCGAAAATAATCTATACGCCATGTCCACCCGCTTCGACGAGGCCTTCGCCATCCGGGACATTGTCGAGCGGGCGCCGGGCTACGGCATCCCCGGCGAGATCGTGGACGGCAACGACGTCCTCGCCGTAAAAAGAGCCGTGGCGAAAGCGGCGGACCAGGCGCGGTCGGGCGAGGGACCGACGCTCCTGGAGTGCAAGACGTATCGCTTCTGCGGCCACTCGCGCGGCGACCCGCGAAAGTATCGGTCGAGGGAGGAGGAGGCGGAGTGGCACGCGAAGTGCCCCATCAAGCGCATGCGGGAGAGCCTGGGGGCGATGGGCGTGCTGGACGATGCATCGGACGCGCGCATCAAGGCGGATGTGGAGAGGGAGATCGCCGCCGCGGAGGAGTTCGCACGGAACAGCCCTGATCCGCCGCTTGACAGCCTGGAGAAAGGGGTATTCGCATGAAGGAAATCTCTTTCGCCCAGGCCATCCGCGACGCTATCGCTGAGGAGATGCGGCGGGACGATAAGGTCTTCCTCATGGGCGAGGACATCGCCCAGTATGGCGGAGCGTTCAAGGTAACGCGCGACATAGCAAAGGAATTCGGCAGCGACCGCGTCCGGAACACGCCGATCTCCGAGGGCGGGTTCGTCGGCGTCGCCATCGGCGCGAGCCTGCTGGGGGCGCGGCCCATCGTCGAGATCATGTTCATGGACTTCATCCTGCTGGCGATTGACCAGATCGTGAACCAGGCGGCGAAGTTCCATTACGTTTACGGCGAGCAGGCGAAGGTTCCCATCGTCATCCGCACCCCCGGCGGGGGCGGTCGGTCGTACGGGCCGACGCACTCGCAGAGCCTCGAGGCCCATTTCATGCACACACCGGGGATCAAGATCGCCGCGCCGAGCACCCCCGCCGACGCGAAGGGCCTGCTCAAAACCGCCGTGCGGGATGATAACCCCGTGCTGTTCCTCGAAAGCAAGGTGCTCTATCCCGTCAAGGGCAACGTGTCCGACGGTGAGCATCTCGTCCCCTTCGGTCGCGCCGAGATCGTGAGCGAGGGCGACGACGTGACGATCATCGCCTACTCGCGAATGGTGCACGAGGCTCTAAAGGCGGCGGAGATGCTTGCCGGACGGGATGTGACCGCCGAGGTGATCGACCTGCGCACGCTCGCTCCTCTCGATGAAGGGACGATCATCGAGTCGGTGAAGCGGACGGGGAAGGTGGTGATTGTGGAGGAGGGGACGCGCACCGCCGGCGTCGCCGCCGAGATCGGCTTCCGCATCTTCGAGCAGATCTACGATTACCTCGAAGCCCCTATCAGGCGGGTGACGTGCCCGGACATCCCTGTTCCGTGCTCGCCTGTACTGGAAAAGGCCGCTCTGCCTAACGCAGAGCGGATCGCGGCGGACGTGCTACGCATCTTCGACTGATTCCCGGGCCTTCTCGGCCTCGGCGATGGCGGACTCATGCCGGAGCATCTCGAGCGTCTTCTGCGCGGCGCGCTGCTCGGCGTCCTTCTTGCTGTTGCCCCATCCGGAGCCGTACTCCTTGCCCTTGATGACGGCCACCACCTCGAAGGACTTCCCGTGGTCCGGCCCATGCTCGTTGACGACTCGGTAGCTCGGCGTGGCGCTCATATGCCGCTGGGTGTGCTGCTGGAGGAGGGACTTGAAGTTCGCGCCGTGCCGGTCCTTCTCGACCATGTCAATGAGTGGGTCGAGATGGGTGAGGATGAACTCGCGCGCGGGGGCGAGGCCGCCGTCTAAGTACATCGCCCCGATGATCGCTTCGAGGACATTGCCGTGCACCGATGGGGGAATCTTGCGGCAGGTGGTGATGCCCTTGCCGATGGTCATGTGGCAGTACAGAGCAAGTTCGCGGCTGACCTTTGCGAGCATACGGCGGCTGACGACCACGGACTTGATCTTGGTCATCTCCCCTTCGGTCTGGTTGGGGTACTTCTCGAAGATCCGTTGGGCGATGACCATGGCCAAGACCGAGTCGCCCAGAAACTCCAGCCTCTCATTGCTCTCCATGGCGGAAGTCTTCATGGAGGAATGAGTCAGCGCTCGCTCCAGCAGCGTCACATCCCGAAAGTGATACCCCATCACCTTCTGACAGGCTGCCAACGAGTCGTTGTTCATAAATGTTATTTTATCCATGTCTGACACCCGGCGTCAAGAAAAAACACGGTCCGCCGGAGATGCCTCGTTGCGATTTTCGCTTGACTGTCCTCGGACACCCCTGTATGATTCATTTTTTGCAATTCGTAATCAGAGGCGCTGCTTTGCGTGGAGTGGATTTAATGGCCCAAGTTGCAGAAGTGGATCTCGCCAGCGTGGATGAGGTGCTGTCGCGTTTCCCCGACGCGCAGGAGAGCGACCTGATCCCCATCCTGCAGGAGACGCAGGAAGCCTACGGCTACCTGCCTGTGCCGGCGCTTCATCGGATCAGCGACGCGACGCGCATGTCCATGGCGCACATCTACGGCGTGGCCACGTTCTACGCCCAGTTCTCGCTCCATCCGAGGGCAAAGCACACCATTCGCTGCTGCCGGGGGACGGCCTGCCACGTGAAGGGGATCAGCGGCGTGATCGACGCCGTCAAGCGCGAGTTGAAGATCGAGGAGGGGCAATCCACGCCGGACCTGATGTTCTATCTGGACACCGTGGCGTGTCTGGGGACGTGTTTTCTCGCCCCGGTGATGATGATTGACGACCAGTACTACGGCCAGCTCACCCCGAAGCGGGTGACGACCATCCTTAGGAATTTCCGCAAAGAGGAGTCATGAAGCCGTTTCAATCCATTGACGACCTTCGGCAGGCCCAGGAGGAGTTGAAATCCAGGCCGACTGCCGAGACGATTGTACGCATTTGTTCGACGGGATGTCGCGCCCTGGGGGCGTTGGACGTCTGCCGCGCCATCGAGGAACAAGTGGCGAAGCGGGGCCTCGGTCGCAAGGTGGAGATCGTTCGAACGGGGTGCATCGGCCTCTGCGCGGGCGCCGTAGTCATGGTGATTGATCCAAAGGGCATCTTCTACCGAGGTGTTACGGCGAAGGATGCGGCGGAGATTGTGGAGACCACCATCGAGAAGGGGGAGATCGTCGAGCGCCTCTGCTGGTCGTCGGACGACGGCCCGGTCCCTCTCCGGAAGGACATCCCATTCTACAAGAACCAGACTCGGCTGGTGCTGCGCAACTGCGGCGTGATTGATCCCAAGAGCCTGTCGGACGCGCTGGCCCACGGGGCCTACTCCGCGGCGGCCAAGGCGCTGTCGGAGATGTCGCCGGAGTCGGTGATTGACGAGGTATCGAAGTCCGGCCTGCGCGGACGCGGCGGGGCGGGCTTCCCGACGGGGAAGAAATGGCAGTTCGCCCGGGGTGCGAAGGGCCAGCCGAAGTATCTGGTCTGCAACGCCGACGAGGGCGACCCCGGGGCGTTCATGGACCGCGCGGTGCTGGAGGGGGATCCGCACTTAGTCATCGAGGGGATGATCATCGCGGCCTACGCCATCGGTTCGGCGAAGGGGTTCGTGTACGTCCGGGACGAATACCCCATCGCCGTTGAGCATACCGACCATGCCCTGAAGGAGGCCCACGGGGTCGGCCTGCTGGGAAAGAACATCCTCGGCAGCGGGTTCGATTTCGACATCGAGATCCGCCGTGGCGCGGGCGCGTTCGTCTGCGGCGAGGAGACGGCGCTAATGATGTCCATTGAGGGGCGGCGGGGAATGCCGCGCTCGCGGCCGCCGTTTCCGGCAGTCTCGGGGCTGTGGGGGAAACCGACGACCATCAACAACGTGGAGACGCTGGCGAACGTGCCGCGGATCATCTCGGAGGGGGCCGCATCCTATGCGAGCGTGGGCACCGCCGGATCGAAGGGCACGAAAATCTTCGCCCTGGCGGGGAAGGTGGTGAACACGGGGCTGGTCGAGGTGCCGATGGGGGCCACAATGCGGCAGATCGTGTTCGAGATCGGCGGGGGCATCCCCAACGGTCGGCCCTTCAAGGCCGCGCAGGTTGGCGGGCCGTCGGGCGGGTGCGTGCCGGCGGAGCACCTTGACCTGCCGATGGATTACGATTCTCTACAGAAGGTCGGGGCCATCATGGGGTCCGGCGGGCTGATCGTCACGGACGAAGACACATGCGTGGTGGACATTGCGCGGTTCTTCACGGACTTCGTGCAGAAGGAGTCCTGCGGCAAGTGCGTGCCGTGCCGGGTGGGAACGAGGCAGGAGCTGGAAATTCTGACCCGCATCACGGAGGGCGGGGGAGAGGACGGGGACATCGAGAAGCTGGACAAGTTGGCGCAGATGATCAAGGCGTCCTCCCTGTGCGGCCTGGGGCAGACTGCGCCGAACCCCGTACTGTCCACTATTCGATACTATCGCGATGAGTATGAGGCCCACGTCAAGGAGAAGCGTTGCCCGGCGGGCGTGTGCCAGGCGTTGATCTCGTACGTGATTGACGAGCTGAAGTGTACGGGTTGCGGCGCTTGCCTGAAGGCCTGTCCAGCCAACGCGATCTCGGGTGAGAAGAAGAAGCCCCATGCCATTGACAAAACCGTCTGTATCAAGTGCGGCATCTGCAAGACGACGTGCAAGTTTGAGGCGGTGATGGTGAAGTAGGGCGCCGCGGCGTGGAAATCGTCCCCCCATGCTTGGATTCCCGCTTGCGCGAGAATGACAAAAATGGATCGGGGGTTTTCCGGAGAAATCGGTCATGAAAGTCGCCATTCTTGGGGCCACATCCTACGGCGCGCGGGAGCTGATCCGTTGGCTCCTCCGCCACCCGGCAGGCGTGTCCTTCAGTTACCTCGGTTCACGCCAGGAGGACGTGAAGGTCAGCGACGTCTTCCCCGTCTTCGAGGGTGTGTTAGACGTCCCCTACCAGCCGCACGACCCGGACGCCGTGCCCGACGACACGGACGTCGTCTTCCTCACGCTGCCGCACACCGTGCCCATGGAGTGCGTGCCCCGGCTGCTGGAGCGCGGGTTCAGGATCATTGACTTCAGCGGCGACTATCGGCTGCGGGATCTGGACGTTTATGAAAAACGATACAAGCACACGCACACCGACCCGGCGAACGTCAAGAAGGCCGTCTATGGCCTGCCGGAGCTTTTTGAGAAGGAGATCGCCGCGGCGCGACTGGTCGCCAATCCGGGGTGCTATCCCACGGCGGCGATTCTGTCGGTCGCGCCCCTGGCGAAGCACGGCTTGATTGATCTGAGCTCGATCATCATTGACGCCAAGTCCGGGGTCTCCGGTGCGGGGAACACCCCGAAGCCCGACTACCACTTCCCGCACTGCAACGAGAGCGTGCACGCCTACAAGATCGGCGCACACCAGCACGAGCCGGAGATCGCGCAGTATATCGGCGACGCGGCCGGGGCGGAGGCGACGGTGCTCTTCGTGCCGCACCTGATCCCCATGGATCGCGGCATCTTCTCGACGGCGTATCTGGACCTGGTGAAGGGCATCGGGGAGGACGATCTTCGCGCGCTGGTGACGGAGTTCTACAAGGATGCGCCGTTCGTCCGGGTGAAACAGGGGGCGCACCTGCCGCGGACGAAGGATACGACGGATACGAACTTCTGCGACCTCGGCGTCCGCGTCATCGGGCGGCGGGCGGTGGTGGTGTCCTGCATTGACAACCTGGCGAAGGGCGCCGCGACGCAGGCGATTCAGAACATGAACAGCATGCTCGGCCTCGATCAGACCGACGGCCTCCTGTAACACCCAAAGCAGGTGCGGAACGAAATGGGGTAATAGGGCGATATGCCATGCCGGGGCGCACCCTCACTCCACCTGATACACAGCAGTAATATCAGCAAACATCGCGCCGATCGCTTAACCGTTTACCGCAAAGGAGCGCAACGAAAAGTATTTTGCATCTGGCCAAGATGGTTCCCGGTGTGATATAGTTGTCCTCGTGTTCGGGAAGGAAGATCACGCCCACGCACAGGAGGTGTTCCTCATGGCGCGCAAGAGGCTTTCAAGGCGGAATTTTTTGGGCGGTTCCCTGGCGGCCGCAGCGACCTTCACCATCGTCCCACGCCATGTCCTCGGCGGGCCGGACCATGTCGCCCCGAGCGAGAAGATCACCCAGGCCGTCATCGGCACGGGGGGGATGGGCATGGGCCACGTGCACAACGCCCTTGGCGACCGCCGGGTCGAACTCCTCGCCGTCTGCGACGTCGACGCCAAACGGCTGGAGATGGCAATGGGCGCGGCCAAGAAAGCCGGCAGGCCGTGCAAGGGCTACCGCGACTTCCGCGACGTGCTCGCCCGCGGCGACATTGACGTGGTCCGCATCCCCACGCCGCCGCACTGGCATGCGCTGATCTCCATTGCCGCCGCCGAGGCCGGGTGCGATGTCTGGTGCGAGAAGCCCATGACCCGCTCCCTCTGCGAGGGCAGGGCCGTGCGGGACGCCATCAAGCGCAACGGCCGCATGTTCCGCATCAACACGTGGTTCCGACTGAACGGCGATTTCTACGGCTTCGGCTCCACCGTCAAGCCGATCAAAAAACTCCTGAGCAACGGTCTCCTCGGCTGGCCGGTCACCGTCCGCGTCAGCCCGGCGACGGGATTCAATTGGAAGGTGAAGAAGAACCTCGGTCGGACGGACCTCGCCCCGGAACCGGTCCCGGACCACCTGGACTACAACCTGTGGCTCGGTCCCGCCCCGTTCAAGCCCTACAATTCCGCCCGCGTGCACTACCGCTTCCGCGCCTATTGGGACTACGACAACGGTGGCCTGGGCGACATGGCCCAGCACCACCTCGATCCCGTCCAGTACATCCTCGGCAAGGACAACGAAAGCCCCATCGAGGTCCACGCCAACGCTCCCTGGCCCCAGCACCCCGACGCCGTGGGCTACTGGGAGCGCGTCGAGATGAAGTACGCCGACGGGTGCCGGATCATCCTGGAGTCGGGCGAGTACGGCAAGATGGAGTCCGAGGGCCAGCCCTACATCGAAGGGCCGAAGGGGAGGCTCTACAAGGGCTTTCGCCTCGACCCGCCCGAACTCGCCGAGGCGCTCGAAGCATGTCCCGAGCCGGAGCCGATGGTCAGCGACTTCATGGTCTCCGTGTTGACGCGGCAGCGGTTCGGCCTGAACGAAGATACGTGCATGCGCAGCAACATCCTGACGCACCTGGCCAGCATCGCCATCCGCACGGGGCGCAAGCTCCGCTTCGACCCGGAGACGCAGCGCTTCATCGGCGACGAGGAGGCCAACCGCTTGGCCTGCCCGCCCATGCGCGCGCCGTGGCATGTGTAGAGCCAGCGGTCCCATATCGAAGCGCGGAGTACAATGAGGTCGGACCAAGGCGTCCACGTCGCTTCCCGCATTTTTGGGGTCTGTTGGCGGGCCGTGCGGGGCGGGGGATGTGGTGTATGAGTTTGTCTATGCCGACCTGATCGCGGAGAATCTGGGGGCGAATGAGACGAAGGAGGAGTATCCGGGCGACTTCGTCCTGACGGAGCATGTGCTGCGGCTGACGCTGAAGGATGCGGGGGACGGGTTGACGGGGCATTATGTGTTGAATTTCGCGGGGGATACGTTCCGGGTGTATCTGGATGATCCGCGGGGTCTGCCGGAGGGGTCGGAGCCGCCGGCGGTGGAGTCGGGGGTGACGGAGTTCGACGCGAACGGGGATACGACGGTGTATGTGAAGGGGATCGCGGCGGATCGGGCGATGTGCACGGGACGGACGGTGGCGCTGTCGTATGTGCCCGGCGAGCGGCCGGTCTCGACGGCGGAGGGGAGTCGGACGGGGGACATCGTCAAGATCAATGTCTCGGAGATACAAATTGAAGTGAACAACACGCCCGATGACGAGAACGACCCGGAGAGCGACGACGATTTCGTTGGTGTCGGTGCCGCAGTGCCGACGCGGTTGAGGATTTTCCCATGGTGGCCGGATGACATCACGCTGACGGTTGACAGCGCGGGAGAAGGGAAGCTCGAGTTTTCGCAAGACGGCGCCACGTTCGCCGACACGCTGCCGCTCACGTTCAGCAAGGTGGGCCTGTGGTCGCATATATACGTTTCGACCAAAGAGGGACCGGAGGATAATCCTGGCGCCTATACGAATGCCGAAGCCAACGATACCTACATCACCGTTCATGCGAGCGAGACCAAAAAGAAGGAGGACGTTAACGGTTTCACGCTGGAGATCAGACCCTTGATGGCCGGGACCAGCGAATATCGCCCTGCACAGATAATGGCTGACACGGACTGGGAGGGGAGTGCTTATCTGCCATATGATACGTTGAATGAGATGCAGAAGGCCGAGATAAAAGTCATCGCCAAGAGCCCGGGATATGAATCCTGGCTCAGAGGCAAGTTGGATCTGAAAGTCAAGGAAATGAAAGAGGGGTACACCACTCTCGGAGTTACATCGGGATATAAGCCCACAAGCGAGGGATACTTTTCACAGAGCCAAGAGAAGCCGTCAATATGGGAATACACACCCTTCGAGGAGCCGAGGAGTGAGAAGCATCCTCAACCGATGGTCGTTTCTATTGTGGCCACAGCTCCTGTTAGGGGTATGGACGTCGAAGTCTCCAATACTGTGAAGGTAGTGGTTATGCCGGTGTTCTGTCTTGCCACGAGTTTCAAGTGGAATTTTTTCGGTGATTTTGTGGGGGACTTCTGTCGATCCACAAGCCCGTTTCTCTTCCTCTTCGTTGCCCAGGGAACCCTCCGAACCGCCAACGAGGAGCGG
>JBFMAD010000066.1:0-34362 GCA_040755855.1 Planctomycetota bacterium
GGAGCGCCGGACGGCGTGCGGCGGCGCACTTCCGACGAGCGTGGGGCCGCCCATTCTCGTCGCGCCGCCGGTCCGTCCGACCGCTCCTCGTTGGCGGTTCGGAGGGTTCCCTGGGCAACGAAGAGGAGGAGAAACGGGCTTGTGGATCGACAGAAGTCCCCCACAAAATCACCGAAAAAATTCCACTTGAAACTCGTGGCAAGACATGTGGACACAGCAGGGGGTGCCATGGCCGAATCGGACACCGTGCAGGCGACGCTCGCGTCGCTGGGACACACGGTCAATACCTTCACCGGGATCACGGCATCCGACTTCGCCACAGCCTTATCGGGTGCAGAGATGCTCCTAATCCCGGAACAGGAGGTGGCCGATCTCGCCCCGGCGCTCTCGGCGGACGCGCGGACCACAATCGCCGGCTACGTCAGCGGCGGCGGCGGCCTTATCGTTCACGGAGGTGGGGGGTCCAGCGCATTCTTCCTGAATACCGTGTTCGGCTTTTCCGTTTCCCTCGTGGGCAGTTCAACCTCGTCAACACTTACGGGGGCGGCGACGGGGACAGCATTCGCCGGCGGGCCGGCAACAATTCCCCGTAACAGCGCGGTAACTGCTCTTACTCCCGCCAGCCTTCCCGGCGGATCGTCCAGCATCTATGTGGATGGAACCAATGCAAGCGTGGCATTGATGGCCTACGGCGCCGGCGAGATCGTCTTCCTCGGCTGGGACTGGTATGTGGCGGTCCCGCTCGGGTCACAGGATGGCGGGTGGGTCACAGTTCTCGACAACGCCGTCACGGAAGTTACGAGCGGACCGGCCAACGTCGCGCCGTCTATTGGCGGAACGGTGGCCGACCAGGGGGTAAATGACAACGCGACGGTTTCGCCCTTCTCGACCGTGACGATCACCGACCCCGACAGCGCGGCGGTCACCGTCACCGTCACGCTCGACAATGCAGCCCAGGGCGACTTCACCACGCTCAGCGGCTTCACCGCCATCGGCGGCGGGGTATATACCTACTCCGGCTCGCCCGGCGACGCTCAGGCAGCGATCCGCGGCATGGTTTATGATCCGACCGACAACCGCGTAGCCCCCGAACTGACCGAGACAACCACTTTTACGGTCAGCGTGGACGACGGCGTCGCCGAGCCGGTGACGGACAACGCGACTACTGTCGTCTCCACCTCGATCAACGACGCCCCGACAGGCAACAATGACGAGGGCGAAACGAACGAGGACACAATCCTGAACGTGGCAGCGTCCGGCGTCCTTGCCAACGACACCGACCCAGACACGGGCGACTCCCTCAACGTGACAGGCTACGACGCCCTCAGCGCTCAAGGCGCGACCGTATTCGTAAATGCTGATGGCAGCTTTAGCTACGACCCGACCGGCGCGTCGGCCCTCCAGTCGCTCGCGGCGGGCGAGAGCGTGGTGGATACGTTCAGTTATACTGTCTCCGATGACTTCGGTGGAAGCGACACGGCAACGGTGAGCATCACAATCACCGGCGTCAACGACGCCCCGACGGCCAATGGCGATTCCGGCTCGACCAACGAGGACAGCGCCTTCACGACGGGCAACGTCCTCGCCAACGACACCGATCCCGATACCTCCGACACGCTGGCGGTCTCCGGTCTCGACACGACCGGCACGCTCGGTCTTGTAACAAACAATGGCGACGGCACATTCACCTACGATCCCAACGGGCAGTTCGAGGACCTTGCCGTCGGCGAGCAGGCGACCGACACGTTCCAGTACACCGTTTCCGACGGCAACGGCGGGACCAACACCGCAACCGTGACCGTCACAATCACCGGCGTAAACGACCAGCCGACTGTCAATCCGCAGGAATTCAGCATTGACGAAAATAGTGCAAACGGCGCGTCGGTCGGTTCGGTGGTCGCGTCGGACCCGGACACGTCGGACACGTTGACCTACAGCATCATCGGCGGGACGGGGAGCACGGCCTTTGCGATCAATAGCGACACGGGCGAGATCACCGTCGCCGACACGACGCAGCTCGACTGGGAGGCGACGCACAGATTCACCATCGATGTCCAGATCAGCGACGGCAACGGCGGCGCCGACAGCGCCACGATGACGATCAATCTGAACGACGTGCCCGACCCAAACATCGTCCTCGAAGACTCGGTGGCTCCGATATACGACCGGGCCATGAACATCAGCCACGTGATCAATGACGGGGCCGGGCCCATCGTCGGCGCGGCGACCTTTACGATCCGCAACGACGGGCAGATCGCCCTCACCGTTAACAGCGTCGCGCTCGCGGGCGGGGCGGACTTCTCGATGAGCGGCATCCCGACCACGCCGTTCACGATAGCCGTGGGCGAATCGGTCGTGGGGACAGTGACCTTTGATCCGACATCCAACGGGCTGCAGGCGGCGACAATCACCGTCCAGAGCGATGACAACGACGAGCCGTCGGTCGTGCTCAATATCTCGGGCACAGGTATAAGCGGCGCGCCTCTCGTCCTGAGCCAGGTCAATCCACGATACACCTTCCAGGACGGCGACGGCGACACGGTGAGGCTCCAGTATAGCGGGCCGGGCGCGGCATGGGTCTATGACGCGGCCGGCAATGCGCCGGACGGAAGGGATATCGCCTTCGTCACCTTCGCCAATACGACTGACCGTACCGTATTTATCGCGAAGGACATTGACCCACGCAACACGCCCAATACCATGACGATGGGTGTGGTAGCAATGAATGGCAACGGTTCGTTCCGCAGTCTCCAATTTATCAACCCACTGGGAGTGGTTGGGAATACGGACATCGCCATCGGTGGAGACCTGAAGCAATTCCAGGTGATCGGTGCGGCGACGAATATGGGCCTGGCTGTCGTGGGGAACCTTGTCACAGGACTGTTGAACGGCCGTGTGGCCGACAGCACGATCACCATCGGCGGCTCGGCGACGCTCATTAAGACAATGAACGGCTTGGCTGGCTCTTCACTAACAGTGGGAGGGGATGCACGCTGCGTGGCCGTCCAAGGCGCGATAAACAACACGGTTATGGATTTTGGGGGAAACATAAGTAGGTTCTTCTCTGGCGGGGGACTGGCCGAAGGGTCGAGGATTCATGTCGCGGGCGCAACCGGGTTGTTCCACGTCATGGGTGGCCTCAGCGGAGAATCGGTGGTGAACCTGGATGGGAACGTCTTGATGGCCTTGATCTATGGCACGCCTGGTCAGGCAAGCGTAGAAAGAGGATCAATGGTGACGCTGGGTCGAGATTTGACAGGTGTAATGCTTGCGAAGGGGGAGGTGGCGGGGAGCATAGACATCACTCGCAGCGCGCGAAATGCGAAGATTACGATTGCGGGTGACCTGACGGGGAACCTGCTTGCGGGTATCTTCGGCAATGTGATGATTAACGGCAACTTCAGAGGAAGCATAGGCGACGGTGACACAGCCGCCGGGATGGGTAATTCCCTGACAGTCAAGGGCGAGAATTCGGGCGCGTTCCTCCCCGGCAGCGCTATCTTTGCCGAAATTCGCTGAAAGAAAGGGGAACGGAAGGAACGTTCGACCTGTCCTCATCGTTTCGCGCCTGGTGTTAACGAATAATCATACGCCTCGCGCAGCGGACGATGGAGACCGAGGCGTCGGTTCCGACGATCCCCTCCGCCTGGCCCAGAGCCGCGGAGAGTGAACGCGACGGCTGCACGTAGGTGTCGCGCAGCTCCTTGGCCATCCTGCGTGACGTCACAAAGATGACGGTCGCCTGCTTCTCGACAATCGGCTTCGCCAGGATGTTTGCCCCGTGCGCGCCGAGGTTGAACTTGTTCCTGTCCTTCACATCGGCCGCCACCTGATCGGGGGTTTTGGTGGTCAGCCACTCACGGAACGTCTCCTCCGCTCCCCACAGGTCCGGGCAGTCGCCGAGGAGAATGATGACGCCGCCTTTGCGGACGATCTTCGCTGCCGGGATGATGCCTTTCTTCGCCTGTACCATGTCGCAATCGTACGGGTGGCCGCCGACGGTGGCGATGACGATGTCCGACTCCTCGGCCTTCTTCTCGTAGATCTTTCGCGAAAATTCGCACGCCTCGGCATGGGCCTTCACGGGATCGCCCGATAGGACGGCCGTGATTTCATCTTTGCCGCCGAGGACGCCGCAGGTGAGCCAGTCGAACCGGACCTTGCTCACGAACTCCATCGCGTCCTCATGGATCGGGTTCCCAGCAAGGCGTCCGATCTCCGCCCCCTCCTCCAACAGGAGATAGTGGTTGGCGTCAATGGATGTGTGGTGCGCGATGCCTGGCATGATGAGCTTTCGCCCGCCGGAGAAACCGGCCAGGTAGGACGGCTCGACAAAACCGACGCCGAGGATGAAGTCGTGCTCGGCGACGACCTCGTTCACCTTGATAGGGGTGCCGCGCGATGTTGCGCCGAGGTTCTTGTGGTGCCGGTCGTCGAAAGGATCGTGCTGGAGGAGCTTGCACCTGTCAATGAGGTCCATGCCGAGGTGCGCGATGAGTTCCTGTCCGGTCATGCGCCGGTGTCGGCCGAGGGCGACGCAGATCGTCACGTTCAGGCCCATGGGCTGGATGGCATCCAGAACGGGGCGGAGCAGATCAACCGGCGAGGGCCGCGTGTGATCAACGGTAAGGATGAGCACCCTCGACTTGTCGGCCGTTGCCTGGCTCAGAGGCGGCGCGCCGACCGGCTTTTCGAGCGATCTCTCTACTGTCGGGATGACGTCCTCCAGCCGCGGAGCGAGTTCCGGCTCGATGATCTGCCGGATGCGCGAATCGTCTAAGTTGAGTTTTTGGCCAGAGGTACCGTATTCGAGTTCGAGTTTAATCGCAGCGCTCCTTATCTGACGAACGAACGCCTTCGCATCCTTTCGCTCCAGTTCAATATTATGCAGTACGGAGAGGGCGGTGTCAAGAAAGCTTCTCGGCGAGAGGTAATTACTGGAAAGGCAACGGGTATTTCTGTAGGATGATGCAAACAATTGCGCGTGCTCAGGAGATACGATCATGCGGTTACAACGAACCACTATCCTGCTCATGCTATTTGTCTCGGCCCTTTCCGCCAACGATGTGAAGGTCGTCGAGGAGGTCCCGCTCTACACCGACCGGCCGGCCGCCGGCGTCGGACTCCGGGCGTGGAACATGACGGAGGCCGAGCGCGATGGGCACATCTACCTGAACGAAGACTGCAAGGGCGAACCGTGGGCGGGACTGAACCTCTCGCCGCAGGAGAAGGGAAAGATCATCGTCACCCTCACCGACGACTGGATCAAGTTCGGCTTCCTCCGCTATCGCATCAACGGCCTGGCCGATCCCTACGGCGTCTGCGGCCCGCCGTGCGACTTCCAGGTCCGGCTGGCGGGCGTGGAGAGAGGATACCAGCGCGTCCGCGAGCGCTTCTTCGCCGACGGCAAGGGCATTGACTCCGATCCCGCGACGTGGCAGGAGGTATTTGTGCCTATCAGTTACATCGAGCCGAAACCGGACGACAAGATCACGGCCGTTTCGATCCAGTGCGTCCTGAAGCCGGGACGGGCGTTCGCCGTGGACCAGGTGTTACTGGCTCGCTACTCCGGCGAGCGCCAGGCCGACCGGGACGAGATGGCCCAGAGCGTTGCCCAGCCGTGGGTGACATGGCCGGACTACAAGGACCTGCCCGATGCACTGAAGGTGGACAAGAATCCCATCCGGTTCCGCGATGAAAAATTCGTCACCGCCGACGGACGCCGCGCCTTCCTCATCAGCCCGTGGGGGTCGGAGGATCAATCGGCCGGACTGGGCATCGGCCGTGATGGAAAGATAGTGGACAACTTCGGTCTCTACGATCCCAAGGCCCAGGCGTTTATCTACGAACAGCCGCTCGCCGCCGAGTCCATGTCCCGCCTGGGCTTCAACGGATACGCCAACTGCATGCACCCCGATCCCTGGTTCAGTCATCTTGGCTACACGGGAAAGCATCACCATCGCCCCTTCCCCGACGAGGCGTTTCGCAGGGATGTGCAGGAGATGAAGGCGCCGTTCTATGTGGACATGGTCTGCTTCCCGTGGTCGCTCGGCAAACCCGCTGTGGAGAAGTCCCCCTGCGTTCCCCCCGACGCCCTGCACGACGGCAAGGAACACTGGACGCCCTATCGTGTCATCGGGAAGGGAAAAGACCTCTGGCTGACGATGTGGCGCATCTACGCCAAGCGGTACAAGGACGCCGGCGCCGACGTGATCTTCTTCGAGTTCATGAACGAGCCGGCCTATCTCGCCGCGACGCCCGATCACCGCGCCGAGTTTATAGACTGGCTCAAGCGCCGATACGGGACACTGGAGAAGGTGAATGCGACGTGGGGGACTTCATACGCCTCATGGGAGGAGATTCAGAACTTCAAAAAGATCGAGGACAACCCGGGCATATTCTTCGACTACGACGAATGTCTCGGTGACCGGTTTACCGACTTGATCGCCGAGGGGCGCAAGGCCGTCGAGGAGTTCCTCCCCAACACTCCCGCCGCCGTGCAGACGATGGGCGGCTATTGTCTCATGCCCCGCGACGCGATCTACCTCGCCAAACTCATCCCCCACGAGCGGGCCGTCCTCACACCCACCGGCGGGGGACGCTGGTCGAGGCAGATCAAGAACGAGTCGCCGAAGCAAAACACGATGGAGTATGGGATCAGTGAATCGCCGATTGCCAACGATCTCCTGCTGGACATGTCAGGTCCTAAGATGATTGTGGATAATGAGATGTACCTCGGCCCCGGCCAGACGCGGGCCGATCTGCGCAATCGTTGGTGGAAGGCCGTCATCGTCGGCCTGGACGGCGCGTCGTGGTTCGCATGGAGCAAACGCGGCTGGGCCTGGTGGAAGGGCAAGGAGAACATCCGCCGCGAGGCCGACCTATTCCCCTACAGCGCCCTCATCCCCTACGCCATCCGCGCCGACGCCATCCGCGGGACGCTTGAATTCGCGCAGGAGATGGAACTCGTCCGCGAATACGTCCTGCCCAAGCCCTGGGGGCCGACACCGACTATCGCTATGGTTTATAGCTGGACCAACGCCCGTTGGCGCAACTGGGAAAGACAACTGCACGACAAGAGCGGCGACTATCATGCGGCAATGAAGTATCTACAATGGAACTTCGACATGATCCCCGCGCACCTGGCGACGAAGGGCGCCCTGACGCAGCGCGCCTTCCTGGTCGCGGGCGGGATGGATCACGTCGAGCCGGAACTGGTTGCGCTGCTCACGGACTATGTGAAGGACGGCGGGACGCTCCTCGTCGGCGAAGGTCTGATGAACCGCGACCTCTACGGCAAGCCTGTCGCCGCGGAAGACCTCCTGGGTGTGAAGGCCAAGGGGATCATCGCAGATCCACTGGGCGCATTGAAGAACACCGGCCTGCCCGACGTGAAGCTTCTGCCCGGCGAGATCGTCTCGCGCGCGGGCGGCACGGAGATCGAACCGTTGCCGGGGACAGAAGTCCTGTGCGTGGATGCGAAGGGCCGTCCCATGGTCACGCGAAAGGCCCTGGGCAAGGGCAAGGTATATTACATTGCGGCCGACCTCGTGGGCTATCCGCTTGCCAAGCTCCTCGCGGGCATTCACGAATGCGATGGGTTGTCCTGTCCGGTGGAGATCAGCGACGCCGCCACGGGCCAGCTCGCCCCAAACGTCCTGCTCAGCCGGCGATCCTACGAGACTCATCACGCCTTCCTGCTGATGAACATGGACGAGTTCCCGAAGCATATCCGAATCCGCGTGCGCGACCTGACCGGCGACTGGCGCGTCTGCGATCCCTTGGCGGGACGAGAACTTCTTGGCGCAAACGGTGAGGCGGCGTGGCCCGCCGCGCAGATTGCGGACGAAGGCATTCTATACTGCCTCGCGGGGGAGGGGCGTGGACTTCTCCTGTTGACAAGGACGCCGTGGGCCAAGACGAAACTCGCGCCCGCGCGCGCGACGGACGCGCAGAGCGACTTCGAGACCGCGCTTCGTTCGTGGAACGAGGCGCGCAAGAAACCGTCCGCGCCGTTCACGATGGACCCGTCGCGCGCCGGGTATGTGGACCTGCGCGCCGCCGCCAACGCGACGACGGAAAACGTGGTGCAGGATGCCAAGGCGCGTTGGGTCGGCTTCCCCTCCACCGAACCGCTCGTGCGCACCTTTGCCGGCGCGCCGTTCCAGATCATCCGATGGGACCACAACGAGATGCGCGGCTACGTCGCCCTCAAGAGCGCGGGCACGCCCCGCCATCCCGACGCCGTGCGCGGCATCCAGGTAGGCGCGCGGGCATCGCGGATCTTCTTCCTGCTCACGTGTGGGGAGGGCGGGGATGGGGAGACTCTGGGGAAAGTCGTAATACATTATGCTGACGGCCGTTCCGCAGAGTTGCTGCTTGTGATCGGCCAGACGATAGCGCGCCTTGCCGACCGCGTTGAGCGCAAGGGGGTTTTGGCTACGGGCCTCGTGACCTCCGTCGGCTCGGCGTGGCACGTCGCACAATGGAACAATCCCAGTCCCGACGTGGCCATCGCCTCGCTCGACCTGATCGCCTCTCCCGGCGCGAGCGGGACCATCGTCTTAGTCGCGGCCACGATGGAGCAGTAGCCGTAGTGTAGGCCGCGGCTGTGCCGCATTCGGAGAACCCTGAAAAGGGGTTTGACAAGCCTTTGGTAGATTGTACAATGAGAGTATGCGGGGAGGGCGGGTATTGCTCCAGAAATAATCTGCTCAAAAGAAGCCAAAATGCCTGAGATATCGAGGTTCTTTGGTATCATTATGCGCATGTTCTACAATGAGCACGCGCCGCCGCATGTTCACGCAGAGTATCAAGGAGAGAAGGCTCTCTTCGATTTCCGCGGGAATATCGTTCGCGGCAGAATCGGATCGAAGACGGCAGTTAGGTTGGTTCGAGAGTGGATTGATCTGCATGAGGCCGAACTGGAAGAAGACTGGAATCTGGCAAGAGCGGGGCGGGGTCTTCGGCCTATTGAACCGTTGAAATGAGGTGACTTATGTGGAACATGAACGAAGTGACGGCCATTGAATATCGAAAGGGCTACGTGTACCACGTGCGGTTCGACGACGGCTTGGAGGGGGATGTTGACCTAAGCGAGTATATCGGAGGGGGGCCCGTCTTCGCGCCACTGAAAGATCCGGCGTATTTTTGCCAGGCCCGAATTGAAGGCGGAACAATCGCTTGGCCGAATGGCGCGGATATCGCCCCGGAGACGCTATACGAGAAGGTGGAGAGCGCCAAGAAGTACGTCGAGGCGGCGCGATAAGCCGCGCATATCTCGCCGCGCTTAAAAGAGGGCGGGCTATGTCCTGTTTGGTCTTTGTGACGGCGCGTGAGGCGCAAGCGCACACTGTCCGGGGATTTGTTGTGCATGAAATGAATACTAAACGATAGGGCGAGAAGATGTTTGTTGATCTGAGCATTGTCGTATCCGTATTGGCAAGTAAGAAAGCGTTGGATAATGAGCAAATGGTATCGTTCGGACATCTCGGCACCCACTTTGATGTTATGAACAAAGAGTTCCCGCTTCAAAATATAGAGCGTCCGGGTGTGGTCTTTGATGTATCTGGCATCAATGACCGTGATATCGATTTGAGAGATAATACCCCCAAAGACCAATATTGTGCAGACAGGGGTGTATTTATTGTTGAGAATCTCTGCAACCTAAAAAACCTATTGGGGGACAAGAGGCAGCGACATTTCACCGCTCATACTTACCCCGTGAAATTTGCTGACATGAGTGGACTGCCTTGCCGGGTAGTTGGTGAAATATAAAGCGCACAACAATTCGTTCCACGCCGACCGCTTCGCGGCGTGTGAACTCCGCGTTCGGCGGCGCGTCGTTACCAGCAAGACCTTGTTGTGTTGCGCGCGTGTTCCGTTATTCCCCCAAGATGTGAATCGCCTCGGGTGGGAAGTGGAGGGTGAGTTTGCGGCCGAGGGGGTAGCTGTCCGGCAGGCCGGTGACGGGGGCGTAGACGACGATGGGGACACCAGCGGCGAACTCGAGGCGCTGGTAGGCCCCGCGGTCGGTGATGCGGACAAGAATGGCCTCGAACGTGTTGGGTGATGGGCCGACGGATTCGCAAAGTCGGACGGATTCGGGGCGGATGGCGAAGGTGACGTCGCCCTCGATAGGCGGCGGCGCGACATAAATCTCATGCCCCGCAAAGCGGATCAGCGTCCGACCGTCGGGCGCGCGCACTGCCTTGCCACGGAAGATGTTTTCGGAACGAAGGAACCGCGCCGCGATTTCATTCTTGGGGCGGCGTAGGAGTTCGACCATCGGTGCAGCTTGGATGAGCCTGCCCTCGCACAGGATGCCCGCGCGGTCGGACACGGCCAACGCCTCCTCGGTATTGTGGCTGACGTGGATCGTGGCGACCCGAAGTTCCCTCTGCACCCTGCGCAGTTCCTCGCAGACCTGCTGCCGCGTGGGTTCGTCGAGGGCGCTCACCGGCTCGTCGAGGAGGAGCAGCTTGGGGCGGATGGCCAACGCCCTCGCGAGCGCCACCTTCTGCCGTTCCCCGCCGCTCAGCCCCGCGGGCGATCGCTTCAATAGCGGCGACAGATTCAGCAGATCAATCAGCCGACTCACGCGGCCCAGGCGCTCCCGCCGCGGCACGCCGCGCACACGCAGTGAAAACAGGACATTCTGCTCGACAGTCATATGTGGGAACAACCCCGCGTCCTGCGGGACGTAACCTACCTCGCGCAGGCGCGGTTCACGATCGGTCACGTCTTGCCCATCAATGAGGATTGATCCGCTCTTGATGCGGAGGAGGCCGCAGATACATTTGAGCAACAGGCTCTTGCCCGATCCGGTCGGCCCCAGGAGGACAAAGTATTCGTTGGACTCGATTCGCAGCGCGACCTCGCGCAGCGAGAAGGCGCCGATGTCCAAGCAGAGATGTTTTACCTCGATCATGCCGCGCCCCACCTCCGCCCGGCCGTGAGCCAGTGGATGACGGCCAGCGTTACCGCCGCCATGCCCAGCATCAAGAGGGCCACGGCCAGGGCCACCTCGATCCGGCCGATGGAAAGTTCCAGGAAGATGGTCGTGGGCATAACCTCGGTCTTTCGGCGCACCGCCCCCGCGAAGACCATGAGCGGCCCGAACAGTCCGACGGCCTTGGCCCAGGCCAGGATCGCGCCAGCGATGACGCCGTTGCGGGCCAGGGGCAGGGCCACGTGCCAGAACGCCTGGACGTGCGTGCAGCCGAGCGTCATGGCCAGGCGCTCCAGCTTCTCATCCACGGCGTCAAAGGCCGCCTTCGCCGAGCGGATGCCGTAGGAGGCCGACACGAAGAACTGGCACAAGACAATGCCCTTGCGCGTATAGACGAACTCCGCACCCGCCGCCTCGATCCACTTGCCGAGAGAGGTCTGGAAGAAGACCAGTAGCGACACGCCAAGCACCAACGGCGGGAGGACGATGGGCAGGTCCACGAGCGTATCTACCAGCACATGCCCCGGGAAGCGATACCGGCTCAGGGCGTAGCCCATCGGCACTGAGAAGCATACAACGAGCAGGATCGTCGCGCCCGATGTGACGGCGCTCAGCCAGATAGCTGCGAGGACGTCGGGAGAACGCAAGACTTCGCGCATGGTCTTGGCGTCGGTATAGAACAGATCGGCCAGGATCAGCGCGATTACCGAGCCGACGAAAGCGACCACGAATGCGATAGTCGTCACGGACAGAAAATGCACCCTCGCCCCCGCAACCGGTGTGTTCTTGTCAGGTGCGGACGATCTCACTGGGGGGTTCCCGGCAGCGACGTGGTGTAGTGGTGCTTCACAAAGATGGCCTTTCCCTTCTCTCCCGTGACGAAGGCGATAAACTGCTCGGCCAGGGCCGGGTTCTTGGAGAACTTCAGCGCGCCGATTGCTACGTGGGAGATGATATTTTTTTCCAGGGGGATTGGGATCACGTCAGCGCAGTCGGCGTAGTAGGCGCCGATGGCGTCCCAGACAATCGTCGCGTCCAACTGACCGGTCTTGATCTGGATGCCGAGTTCGTTGACGGTTACGGAAGAGAAGGCGGTGTTTTTCTTGATCGCCTCGCGGTCGAGACGGTTCTTCTCGAACATTTTTTCGCATATCTTGCCGACGGCGCAAGCCTCGGGATTGCCGAGGCCGATGCGAAGGCCGGGCCGGGCCAGGTCCTCCAGTTTCTCGATCTTCTTCGGATTGCCTTTCTTGACGAGGATGACGGGGATGAAGTAGCAGGCCGGTTTCTTCGAGGTCATCAGGCCGAGCTTCTCCGCCGTTTCGATGTATTCGATCTCGCCGGGCATGTAGAGGTCGCCGGACTGGCTGAGCTTCATCTTCGAGAGCAATACGCCCGATCCGCCGTAGTCGCATACGACCTTGACGCCGGTTTCGGCGGCGAAGGCCTGCGCGATTTCGTCCGCGGGCGGACGGATGCCCGCCCCGCAGTAGAGGTAGAGCGCCTTGCCCGCCGAGTCCTTTCCGCGTTCGGGCGCGGTTTGGGCGGGCTGCGCCTCGTCCTTTGCCGGGGAGAAACCGTTCTTCACAAAAACGGCCCGTCCGCGCGGCGAGTTCACAAACTCGGCGAAGGCGCGGGCGGCCTCGATCTGCACGGAACACTTCAGCGTGGCGATGGTTACCTTGACGTAGCTCATGTCAATCGCCCCGAAGGTCGCGGAGGTCACGGCGTCGAGCTTCGGGTCGGGGCGGAACTGCGGCTCGATGGCTACGGCGTCAAGTTTATCCTTGCGCACCGCAATGACGGCGTCCCAGACGATGGCCGCATCCACATTGCCGAGGGAAACGGCGTTGGCCACCTCCCCGCCCGTGCGGGCGCGCGTGACCACGTTGGCCTCGATCTCCTTGCGAAGGCCGGTCTTCTCGAACATGACCGGATTGATGTGCCCGACGGTGGAGTATTTTTCGTCGGTGAGCGCCAGTCGCATCCCCGGCTTCGCCAGGTCCTTCAGGCCGCCGATGCCCTTCGGGTTGCCCTTGGGGACGGCGATCGTCGGCGTCACGCTCGCCACCGTCCAGCCCTTGTCGCCGAGGCCCTTCTTCATCAGCGCGGCCAGAAAGGGGTCGTGCGCCACGTAGAGGTCGCCCTTGCCCGTCGTCTCGATCTTGATGAGGCACTGGCCGGAGTCCCCGTAGTCCAGTTCCACGGGCTGGCCGGTCTCCTTCTCATAGGTCTGGATCAGCTCCTCCATCGGCACGCGCATCGTGCCGCCGACATAGCACAAGAGAGGCGGCTTGCCGGCCTTCTTCTCCTCCGTTGCCTTGCCGCAGCCGGAGACGAGGGCGGCCAACAGAATGAATCTAACCACGCAGCAGCTTGCACTTCTCATGTTTTGATTCCTCCTCGCCTTACCAGAAGATCTGGAAGCGTGTCTGGACGGTGTCTATCTCGTGCTCCGGGGCCATGAGGCGTTCGCCGAAGATGTCGTGCACCCAGGCGAACTTGATCCCCACATTGGGATTGAGATACCAATTCACGCCCAGCGTGAACGCCGTGTCCTGCACGTGTTTGTACGGCTCTGTTACCGCCCCGCCGAAGGGATCGGTGTAGGTAAAGTTGAACAGGGTGTCTCTGGACTGCTCCTCTAACTGTTCGATCCGGCAGGCGATCTCCCACGCGCCCCAGCCGCCCTTGATGGGGTCGAAGTTCTTATCGGGTGTGACGAACTTCGCCGTCTTTTTCTCGCCCGTCAGGAGATATGACGCGGTGACATACCAGCCGTTGTGCTCCACGCTGCCGAGGCTGGTTTTTCCGAACTGGTTCACGTTCTTGCGGTGCTCATCCACATGCATGTATTCCCCCACCAGTCCGAATGGGCCGACGTACCACGCCCCGTCCACGCCGAAGCGGGTGCGTGTGTCGGCAACCTGGGTTTGGGTGAGTACGCCGGGGATGTTGTTGGGATTGTACCAGTCCACGTCGCCCGCCGTGCGGCCGCGGATGGCGGGATGTTCGGTCTGGTTGCCGGTCGTCAGGTTCTGGCCGATTTCGAGGCCTTCGAGCCAGGGATTCTTGGACTTGTTGAACGGCTTTACGACCACGCGGTAGGCCCAATCCTTGTGATCATCCATGTCGAGGCGGTTCGGCCCTGTGCCGTTAATGACGGCCGTGGCATAGGAGATGGCGCCATCGAGGAGGTCCCCATGGGCCATGATCCCGATATCGCGGTTGGGTCGCAGATTATCCACCGCGAGGGACCGTTCGACGAACTGAAGATCATTGCTGGACTGCAACCACTCGCGCCCGAAGGGGACCTTGAACTGGCCGAAGCGGACCTTCAGCCAGGGGACATAGGCCAGATCGAAATAGGCGTCCTTGACATAGTTCCCCGGGGTCTCGGCGAGGTCCGCGCCGATCTTGAACTGGTGCTCTTTCCCCCACAGATGCCCTATCACCTCCGGCTCGACGCGACGCAGGAAGAAGGTGTCGAAGAAATCGGCCCCCCCCCAGGGCTCGATGGGGCCGCCCTCGTAGTTCCACCAGTCCATATGGATACGGCCCTTGAAAGTGATAAGGAACATATCATCGGCGGACTTGATGTAGAACCCCTTCTTGAAGCCGGCCGTGGCCTCCGGCGAAGCGGCGCTCTCGGCGCGCTCCATTCGGCGCTGCATCTCCTCGATCTTCCGGTCAATCTCGTAGGCCTTCAGCCGGTCCATCTCCTTGCTCATGGACTCCATCTGCTTCATCATGGATTCCATCTGCCTTTGAAGCTGCTCGATGCGGCTCTTCGTGTCGTCCTGGCCGACGGCCATGCAAACTATCACCAACACACCAAGCAGAAGCACCGAAACCAATTTTCGCATGTTCGTTTCTTTCTTTACCACGGATATTTTTTCTCCGTGCCCGCTATTTCATTTTCTCTGCTGTTTTAGAACCAGGCCCGGCGGCGGAGCAGAGCGCAAGCGCGTGGACGATCCCGTCTTGGGTCTTGATATAGCCCGTGTCCCCCACCTTCGCAAAGGCGTCGCAGGATCGTATGCCGGCGACCTCCCACGCCTTCCGGCCGGTACGCTGCTCCAGCGCGACCAAACGGCCGGGCTTGCCCGAATCAACAAAATGGATCAGGCCGTCAATGAGCGTCAGCGGCCCGCAGCCTTCGGCCGAGCAGGCCCACAGCGTATCGCCCGTCTGGGCGTCCAGCGCCAGTATCTGCCGGCCGCGAAGATAGATCCTCTCGCCCGCGGCGAGCAGGCATCGCACACCGGGAACGATCTTCTTCCACGCCAATTTCCGCGTATCCACGTCCATGCAGAAGAGCCGGGAACCGAGACCGCGATCCGTCTGAACAAAGTAGATTCTCCTATCGGCAAGGGCAGTCATCGGCCGGCCCTGGCCGCGCATCTCCTCGGCAAATTCCTCCCGCCATGATTCTTCGCCCGAGTCGGACTCCAGGCAGTGCAGCCTCTGGCCGGTCACGACATAGAGGGCGTCTCCTCTCACTGCCGCGGAAGAAAGGGGACCTTCATCGGCGATGGGGCAGGTCCAGATGGGCCTGCCGGTTCCCGCATCGAGCATATGAATCGCGCCGTCGGCGGTCCAGCAGACGCGGTCGCCGTCGAGCGGAATGGGGCGACACGCGCCGTGAAGAGGGTGCGCATTCTCCTGCGAATATCGCCAGAGCGCCTTCCCGTCGGCTGCGTTTAGCGCCGCCAGATCGAGCGTTCTCGATCCGTCGGATGCGAGACAGAACACGCGCGAGCGATCTGCGGCCAGGTAACCGAGGCTCCGGCAATCCGATTGCCATTGCAGCGCGCCCGTCGCGGTATTGATCGCGGCGACACAGGACATGGCCTCGTCGTCCCGCAGGAGGTACATCGTTGCACCCTGCACAACCACGCTATCGGCTGCGGAGGCCGGCGCCGACCGGACATTCCCATACCGCCACCTCTCCGAAACGGCGCCGCCTGTGGAGTCATTCTCTGCGGCGCCCCACACGCCCCAGAGGGTCAGGCCGATCAGCAACAGCGCCGCCATTGCGCCGACGATCATGAAGACGCGCCTGGCGCGGACCTGTCGGCGTTCCGCCTGAATCCCGGCGGCGACGGACGATCGAACCGCTCGTTCCCAATCCGGATTCGGCGCCGTCTTGTCCGCGGCCCACTTGATCTCGCGGACGAGGAGTCGGCATTGCTCCTCCTCCGTGCGGCAGTCCGGGCAGCCTTCCAGGTGCGCCTCGATCTCGGCCTGTCGCGCGGGGGGAAGCTCCCCAAGCACAAACAGTTCCAAATCGTCTTGTAGTTCCTGACAATCCACGGGCATCGCCTCGGTTGGTACAAACAAATAGATATACGTTCGCGGCGGGCCAGGGGGGACATCTTTTTTTGGAAAATCAGCCGAAGCGTCCTGTTTAAGGCAGGGAAAGCGATGCCACACGGCAAGCGGAGTGTATCTCACGAAGCTGCCGCAGCGCCCGCTGGGCGCGTTTCTTGGCCGCCTCCTCGGAAATGCCCAGGGCGGCGGCTACGTCACGAAGGGGCATGCCGTGCACGATCTTCAGGACCAGCACCGCACGCGACTCCTCGGGCAGCGCGGCCAGAAGTTCGGAACCGTCAGGCGTGTCGAAAGACATCTCCGCCGTGGCGTTGAGGAGCGCAACCTCATTGATAAGCCGTGCCTGCCTGGCGCGGTGGCGAAGCATGTCCGTGCAGACATTGCGGAGGATGGCATAGAACCAGTTGGCAAACGGCATGGCGGCGTCGTACTGCTCGCGCCTGCGAACGATGCGGAGGAAGGTCTCCTGGACGGCGTCTTCGGCGAGCGCGCGATCCGCCAGGATCTCGTGAGCGACGGCCAGGGCCGGAGACAAGAAACGCGAAACGATCTGCTGAAACGCCTCGGCGTCAAGGCCATTCTGATACCGCGCCATGAGATCCCGAATACAGGCTTCCGCCCGGGACTGATCTCCCGCCCCGGACTTTCCCATAGCTCCGGTCCCCCTTTGTGCGTCAGATCGTTTCATTTCACAGAGACCGCCTTGATGTTCGCCTCGAACCGGGAATCATGCTCGAAGAAGTTGGCTTTGTCCCAAGTCCGTGAGCTTCCGTCGTCTTCTCTGCCGGAGGGCCCGTCTCTGGCCTCCGGCATCGGGGGGGTGCCCCCCCTGCCCCCCAGGATTTTTCGCTTTACAGCCACCGGCATTTTTCCTACGATGATCTCACCGTCGTGGAGGATAGGGCAACGCTGGGAAGCGACCCGAGCGCCTCGACGGTGCCATACGGCATGGGCGGTGTCCTTCGGGATGGCGCCTGCTTTTTTTCCATGTCGGTGGCCCCAACGCGGTAAATCCCGGGGTCTGGGGCAGTGCCACAGAGAGAGCGCCTGCCTCCCCTCAGTTGCCGGAGTCACACAACGCGGGCAAAAATCACATTTTTGGGACAAGACCAACAAGTTGAGTGAATTCTTCCTCAGTTAACGAAGTTTGAAGGATGTAACAATGTCTTGCCACAACGGAATACCACAATCTGTGCGCTTGCACGGCCTAAAGACAAGACGATGACTGCGGTGTTCTGCAACTACAAGCCGATATTTGGTGAAGCCATGATCCTTGTTCAGTGAACGTGCTGCTTCGTAAGTCCAGAAGGAAAATTCGGGGGCGACAAGAACAATTCCGGGAGCTTGCGGAAGACCGGTTCGTTCCTTGTGCTCGTACGCGAGGATACCGGCTCTGACTAACGCTCCCTCATCGGGTCGCTTTCGATGCACAACAACGATGAACTCCCGACCGTCTCTCGCCTTTCCCATCGCATGAGGAGCCTGGTTTCTCGTCGACGGCTGTGCACAGGTGAAGGTCACGCCACCGGGGAGGCGGGGGCCATATTCCACAAGTGACTTTGCGACGTGCCCCGCCGAGGGCAAGGGGGGCCTCGGGTGCGTCGCCAGATTCCAGAATCGACCAGCGCGATTCCATAGGACCTCATGGTCTACCACTTTATTTCTCATTGGGCTGCTCCATTCACAGTCCAACTCTCTGGTTCAGTTCTGACAACTCCGTCTGTAAGCCATGCAGTTTCTTTATCTCGGATACCGTGGCGTGTGTACACCGGTCTATGAGCATCCGGAAGACGTATGCCTGTATTCTCTTCTCGAACTGTATTCTGCTTTCCCTTGTCACGACGTGTAACCTTGTTGAAAGGCGCGCAAACTCTCCCAACCTGACAAGCCCAGTCCATATGCCTGTCGAAAGTTCAATCTCGAATGCATGGGTGGGAAAATCGTCCTGAAACCAGAGAACGTCCACCTTGCCAGCGACATCAGATGAAACCCCAGCTACCGGGGGTAGCGTATGTAGGGTTGCAATGTCATGTAATGGTTTTCCGCGATACTTTGGGGATTTGTCCGCAGCGTACGTGTTGTACCCTCTCATGTTACCGACTTCGAGAAGCATCCCCTGAATCTCGCCATGGTGCGCGAACGCGGGTCTGTCGCTGTCCAACGGCTTCTGGGGTACCGGCTCAGATAACTGATCGAATTTACCTATATAAGGGCGCAAATCAAGCGGTGGTGCGCCGGACCCTTTCGGCAACAGCAAGAAACCATTACCAATCATGAGCTTGTACTGGTTGGGGGTATGGCTCAGGAACTTGGTTACGGATGCAATCATCTTGGTTGGAACCACGAAGCAAGATTCAGGATCGTCGCCGATGAAAGCCAGGAACGATCCTGGTATCTTGGCAAAGTTATCAAACACATCCTTGGTCAGACCGAAGAAGTAGTAACCGCGATTGCGAAAGAACTTAGACGACCTAACCAGCAGGTGATTTGCACCGCCCAACACGTACACATTGTTTTTGATCACGGGACTTTGTTCTACCTTGATGCCCCG
Organism: Planctomycetota bacterium; assembly: GCA_040755855.1. Lineage (GTDB taxonomy): Bacteria > Planctomycetota > Brocadiia > JAADGH01 > JAADGH01 > JAADGH01. The sequence continues at coordinate 18,837 of JBFMAD010000066.1, forward strand.
CGATCTGAGTTTATCCAGCAGCGTGAGCACCCTCTCGTGGGATTTTGCCATATTACGGGCCTCCGTAAGGTAAGAAGCGAACATACTTCAAAACTCCGGCCCCCCTTTGCCCGTCAGGACCTGGCTCAGGTGGAGGACGCGCACCGGCAGCCGCCTCCGCGAGACGCCGTAGCGCAGGTGCATGATGCAACTCGGGCAGGTGGTGGCGAGAATCCGCGCCCCGGTCGTCTCCAAGTTCCCCATCTTTCGGTCGAGCGTCTTTTCAGACAGGTCGTAGTGCATGATGCAGTACGACCCCGCCCCGCCGCAGCACCAGTCGGCCTCCGGCATTTCGACGTACTCGGCCCCGTCCGTCGCCCGGATCAGGTCGCGCGGCGGCTTCGTGATCTTCTGATACCGGCTCAGGTGGCAGGGATCATGGAAGGTGATCCTGGCCCCCTCCGACATCGGGCCGACCTCCGGCTCCAACTCCGCGGCGAACTCTGTGAAGTCGCGCACCCTGGCCGCGACCTTCTCCGCCCGCGTGCGCATCTCGTCGTCGCCCTCGAATCGCTTCGGGTATTCCTTGAGGAACGAGCTGCAGCTTGAGCAGTCGGTGAGAATCACGTCGGCGTCCAACTTCTCGAATGCCTCGATGTTCTGCCTCGCCATGGTCCGCACGGCGTCCAAGTCGCCATAGGAATAGGCGGGCAGGCCGCAGCAGCAGTGCTCGAAGGGGATCACGTCGCACCCGTTGCGCGTGAGGAACTCGACCGTCGCCGCGCCGACCTCCGGCATAGCGTAGTTGATGGCGCAGCCGTTGAAGTAGGCCACCCGCGCCCGCACGCGCGGCGGCGTGAGGGCCATCTCTGCGAGGATGTCCTGCAGGAATCGCCGGGGGGCCTTCTCGACGAGTTGCTCGGCCTTCATCATCTGCTTGCCGAAGAGCCCGAGGATGCGCGTCAGTCGCACGAGACCAGACAGCCCCGTCCGCTTGCCGAGCGTGAGGAAGCGCATGTAGTGCGTCATGCGGCGGCGGTTCGGCAGGAATTCGCGGAAGAGGAACCGCAGGATCGCCGGCTCGCCATGCTCGCGGTAGTAGGCGTTGCGCGCGGCGACGACGATCTCGTCCGTCCGCACGGCCGGGAAGCAGTGCGCCGTGCACGCCCGGCAGAGGAGGCACTCGAAGAGCGGGGCGTAGAGGTCCTTCGTGAGCGAAATCCGATGCTCTAACACGTTTCGGCATAGGATATTACGACCTCGGGCGACAGACGCCTCGACGCCGGTGATGGCGTAGGTCGGGCACGCTGTCTGGCAGAACCCGCACCGGTTGCACCGCAGGACGGCGTCGTATTGATGTTTGAGGGCCTGTTCCGTCTCCATATTTTTACCATAACAGAAACGCGACGGCGGCGCAAGAGGGGGGCGGCGATTGCGGAGTGCGGAGTGCGGAATGCGGACTGAAACCACAGATGGACACAGATGAACGCAGATAAACACAGACATAGAGAAGATCGAGAGTCGAAGAGTCCGTCATTCCCGCGAAAGCGGGAATCCACGAACACCATCACCACAGAGGACACAGAGGGCGCCGAGAACGGCCAAGACATAGACGCAGATTGACGCTGATTCTCACAGATAGGATTTCTTGCTGTGTTCATCTGCGTTTATCAGCGTCTGCGTCTTTCTTCGCGTCTTTGCGCCTTTGCGTGAGGCCCCTCGTGGTTTGACTTCTTCGCCACCGCGTTGTATACTTGGTGTGAAAACGAATCGTCCCTCGACCCCCTCGGCGAAAGGCGCGCATGAAACGAGCCGTCAAAATCGCCCTCATCCTCATCCCCGTCGCCATCCTCGTGCATGATGCGGGGAGCGAGAGGTGGAGAACGTTTCGGCCGTTACGGCTTCTTCCAAACCGCCACCTGAATCGTTTGCTTGTGAAAGCGTTTGAGAAAAACGATTGGCAACAGGTACGGAGGTTGGTGAGAAGGGGAGCCGATGTGAATGCAAACAATCAGGAGCAAGATACGGCGCTGCACTATGCAATTCGCTGGCAGGGCGACCCGCGCGACCGCGAAGATGTGGTCAAGTTTCTTGTGTGGAGGGGTGCGAACGTAAATGCCAGGGGGTATTGGAGATGCACGCCTTTGTATCGTGCCGTGTCGTGGCGAGGGGACAAGGACAGTACGAGAGAAATTGTCCGGTTCCTTATCCAGCATGGTGCGGATGTAAATGCGGAGTCAGATGGGGTTGTTCCCCTTGCCCGAGCTGCAGATATAGGTGTAGCAGAGTTGCTCATCGAACACGGTGCGAGAGTGAATGGCGTCAGCATCAACGCACCGACTCCGTTGACCCACGCAGTATACAGCGGAAACAGAGACTGGGTTATGTTACTCCTTCGTCATGGGGCTGATGTGAATGATCACAAGGGAGCGGCCCTTCACATCGCCATAGAGCGGCGATACGACGACATCGCTATACTCCTGTTAGACAACGGCGCAGACGCAAACGCGCAGTATGCACAGCCCGGCACTACTCCCTTACATATGGCTGCTGAGAAAAACAGCAAGAAGCTGGTTGAGCACCTCATTGCCGCAGGCGCAGAAGTGAATCGAAAGAGTCACCGGTGGACAGAATGCATGACGCCGCTCCATGTGGCGGCATCGGCCGGGCGCAAGGATATCGTGGAACTTCTCATCTCTGCCGGGGCGGATACTTCACTGGAGAACGCATACGGGTGGACGGCTTATCTTATTGCAGAAGGATGCCGTCATGAACAGATCGCAGAACTCCTGCGCCCCGAAGAGGAGAGGCGGTTTCTGTGGGAGGCATTAGATCGAAACGATACACTGTATGCTCGACTGCACATCCAGAAGTGCAAATGTGTAAATGCCAGAAACCGAGATGGATCGATTCCCCTGCATTGGGCAGTTGACAAGGGCGACAGGGAATTTGCGACGTTTTTGATCGAAAAGGGCGGCGACGTTAATGCCGAGGATACCCAAGGGCGGACTCCCCTCGATGTGGCGAAGGGCGAGGAGATGAGGGTCCTCCTCCGCAAGCACGGCGGGAAGACCCGCAAGGAACTGAAGTAGGTTCTCGATTGACGCTACGCTTTCACCGCCTTCCGCACGACGGCCATGCTCTCCGTCTGCCGGCGGCGGACGGTCTTCATGGCCGCCTCAAGATAGGCCAGGGCTTTGGGGTAGTCGGCGTGGACGGCCATGAGCCGGTCGGCGATGTCGCGGCCCTGGACCTCGTCAATCTCAAATATCCAGTCGCTCAGGCCGATGTCGTGATACATGTGGCCCTTGATCGTGTCGGTCGGCTGGCGCAGGTAGGGAGTTGCCATGCCGCGCCGGTTGTGGTAACCTGTTCTGCCGTTCCGGGTGCATTTTCGTCCCTTGGAGCGCGTTTTGAGCAGGAAGATATTCATCTCCGTCGGCGAGACATCGGGCGATGCGCACGGCGCAAACCTGATGAAAGCGATCCGCGAGATTGCTCCGGATGTAGAGTTCCGCGGTCTGGGCGGACCGCTCATGGCGGAGGCGGGGTGCCGGTGCATCACCGACGCGACCGCGAAATCGGGCATGTGGGTTCGGCATATCGTGCAGAACTACTTCCACTACCGCCGCCTGTTCTACAAGGCGATTGAGACATTCGACGCAGACCGGCCCGACGGGCTGGTGCTGATTGACCACCCGATCTTCAACGTGGCCCTGGCGCGGAAGGCGAAGGAACGCGGCATCCCGGTTATCTACTACATCTGCCCCCAGACATGGGCATGGGGGAGTTGGCGGATCAAGAAGATGGCGCGGCGGATTGACAAGATGCTCGTCATCCTTCCCTTCGAGAGGGCTTTCTGGCAGAGGTTCGGAGTGGAGGCGGAGTACGTGGGCCACCCGGCGTTCGATCACCTGTGCATGGAAGATGTTCCCCCGAAGGTATCGTCCGGCCCGTCGCTCGTGGGCCTGTTGCCGGGCAGCCGGATGAATGAGATCAAGAACCTGTTCCCGATCATGCTGAAGGCAGCGGAGGTCCTTCACCAGGAGTTCCCTGACGTCCGTTTCCGGGCCGTCTGCGCCCGTAAGGACCATGTGGGTCCGATGCGGGAGATGGCCGGCGGGTCGGGCCTTGTGGAGATCGAGGCGGGCGACCCGCACGAGCTGATGAAGGCGGCGATGCTCTGCATGGTCACTTCAGGCACGACCACGCTGGAGCTGGCCTACTTCCGGACGCCGATGGTGGTGCTCTACCGCATCATCTGGTTCGGGCGGCTCGTCTGTCCGATCTTCGTCAACACGGATCGCATTAGCCTGGTCAATCTGCTTGCGGACAAAGAGATCGTGCCGGAGCTGTGCATGTTCAGCGACAACTATCGCGCCGTTGCCGAGAAGACAGCCAGGCTTTTGCGGGACGAATCCAGACGGCGGGCGTGCGCCGACGAGCTGGACAAGCTCTGCCGTGAGGTTGCCCATCCCGGCGCCTCGGCCCGGGCGGCGAAGGCGGTCTTGCAGTTTCTGGACAACGCGGGATCGAGCTGAACTACACACTTTGTTGGTCATTCGGAATTAGTCATTGAACCACCCTTCCTCAGCCTGCCGACGCGATCTCTGGCGGGCGGCGCAATGAATTGACTTTTGAATCATGCTGCGGTATAATGCCCTTTTGGTCCATAGGCTTGGTATTGGGAGGGCTGTGCGAGCTTTTCTCCGAACGCTTTCGTGCGCGCGCCGGGGCAGGTTCCTGCTCGTGCTTTTCTTCGCCGCGCTGGCCATACGGGCGGCGTTTGTCCTGACGCGCGAGGAAGCGCTCTATTTCCCGGACTCCGCGACGTATGACGCGGTGGCGCAGAATTTCCGCGCGGGCAAGGGGTTGGTCCTCGACGAGAAGTGGAAGGTCACGCGCCCCCCGCTTTACCCGCTATTCATGGCCGGTTGCTATGAGGTCTTCGGCCGCCGTTTCTGGGTGGTTCGAGTGATTCAGGCGCTCGGGGGGGCGCTTGTTTGTGTTTTGATAGCGCTGCTGGGGGAGGAGACGCTGGATGCGGTCAGCGGAAGGGTAGGGGGGGCAATGGCCGCGATCTATCCGTTCTTTGTTTTCTTTTGCGGCCTTATCCTGACCGAGACGTTATTCGCCCTTCTTCTCGTATTGGCCATTTGGCTGCTGAGCCGGGCGCGGAGGGGCGGCCTGGGGTGGGCCGGCGGGGCTGGCGTGACGATCGGGGCGGCCATTCTGCTTCGGTCGTCGCTATTGCTCTTTTGGCTGTTCCTTCTCCCGTTTTGGGTGCTGTGGATCGGAGGAGGGCCGGGCCGGGCGTTGCGGTCGTGGGCGGTAGGAGTAGCCGCCACGATGGTGGTATGTACACCGTGGGTGATCCGCAACTACGCGGTGACGAGGGGGCGATTTGTCCCCGCGACGCTCCAGGTGGGTCGGTCGCTGTATGAGGCGAACAATCCCGAGGCTACGGGCGGCCCCGGGATGGACGTGGTGGAGCGGGAGGCGGCGCGGAGGGACGCCGAACGGGCCGGGAAGGGCCTCGCGCCGCTGACGGAATACGAGGACAATGCCTACTTCCGGGACAAGGCGTTAGCGTATATGCGTCGGCATCCGGGGCGGACGCTTCGTCTGGCAGGGGTGAAGTGCCTGCGATTCTGGAACGCCATCCCCAACGACAAGGGGTATCGAGGGGGGGGCTACATCGCGGTCAGCCTGTTGAGCTATGTCCCGGTCATGGGGTTGGCGGCGCTTGGGCTGGTGCGGCAGCGGGCTCGGCTATCGCAGTGCGCTTTGCTGTTGATGCCGGTGTTGTATTTTGGGTTGCTCCACATGGTGTTTGTGGGGTCGCTTCGGTATCGAGTGTCCGTGATGCCATTTGTCATCCTCTTTGCGGGTGCGGGTCTGCGAGACGTGCTCTGGACGTTGGATGAAGACAGAAGAGAAGAAAACAGAAGAGAAGAGAACAGACAAGCCGAGGAAGCGGCGTAGAAAGATATTTCTTCTGCTTATCGGCGTTACAGCGGTTGCGGTCGGGTATGTTCTGTTCCTGCTGGCCGCTTCTCCGGGCGACCTGAAGGAGCGGGTCCGCGCCGCCATCGGTTCGTCCTTCGACGGAAAGGTGTTCATCTCCCGCGTCCGGTTCAGCCCCATCGGGGGCGTTGTCGTTCGCGATCTGAATCTCACCGGGCCGAACGGTGATCCCTTTCTTTCAGTTCGGAAGCTTGTCCTGCGGCATGACCTCATGGCGCTGCTTCGCCGGCAATTGGTCATCACGGATGTCGAGGTAGATACCCCGCAGATATCACTCACTTGCTCGCCGGAGGAGGGGTGGAACGCTCAGCGTTTGTTCAAGCCCGGCGGAGAGTTCAACCTGCGCGACGGAAACTCGGCCCTCTCCTCTATCACGATTTCGGGTGGGTCAATCAGCATGCGGGATGATTCGTTGAGCCGGCCGCGCTTTCCATTTTTCCTCTTTCGTGATATCACCGTCTCCACCACGCCGGATCCGGAGGATGGGTCGAAGCTCCGGATCGGGGGATCCATTGTAGATAATATCACCGGCGACGCATGGGGGCTTTCGGGCAGGCTGGACGCCGCCAAATCGGCCATCGAACTGGCCGTGTCGAAGAAGGGCATCCTCCTGGACGAGACGGTTAGAAAGAAGATCCCACCGATCAACGTGGGGCCGTTCCGCGATGTGGCGGCGCTCGATGGCGTCGCCAATTTCGACTTCATGCTCTCTTATGCCTGTGCGCCTCGATCGCGGCTGCGCTATGCCGCTCGCCTCAATGTGGAGAGATGTCGCGCTCGGATTAACAACTTTCCTTACACGATAGATTCCCTTCAGGGCGACGTCGAGCTGAAAGATGGGCAGATGTCCCTCAAGAACATATCCCTTGCCAGCAGCAACATCACCGGCGCCGTTGATGGCATCGTATTCCCCCCCAAGCAGCGCGATCTGCGGCTTACCGCCAAGGACCTTTCCATCGGCGAGACGCTCATCGGGCAGCTTGGCCCCAGTTGGCGAGGGACCATGCAGCGTTTGGAATTGCGCGGCATGGTGGATGCCTCATGCCGTATCACCGAAGGCTTGTCCGGCGGCGCGCCCTTCGATTATTCGCTCAAGCTCGACCTCAGAGACTGTGAGGCCGCCGGTCCCGACATGCCCCTACCGATACAGAAAGTCCACGGCGCCATCACCTGGAATGGCCAGGAATTGTCCTGCCGGGACCTGCGGGGGGAGACTGAGGCCGGACCCTTCCAAATCCGCGATACGACGCTGAACATGGGCCTGGATGCCCGACGCTGCATTGACGTGGAAATGAAGGATGTGGCCCTCGAGCAGCTCCTCACCAAACTGGGCGCACACGAACCCGATCTCCTCAAGCAGCTGGCCGTTTACAAGCCCAGCGGTCGCGCCGACATTGTGTGCCGCATCTCCTGGGACGCCAACGGCGAAAACATGGAGTACGAGATCACAGCGGACTTTCGCAATGTCCAAATGACTTACCCCGGCGTGGACAAGCCCCTTCGGGAATTTGCCGGAAAGCTGACGCTACGCGGCAAGGACCTCTCCATCGAGACCGCATCGGGAACCTGCGGCGATAACACCGTCTCCATTCGGGACCTGCGGACCCAGCGCAATTCGGGGCAGATCGTGTCCGGCCAGGTCAAGATGGAGGGGTGGCCCATAGACAAGGACCTGAAGGCATTCGTGCCCGCTGGGCCGCTGTCAATCATGGAGGACCTGAGCCTTCAAGGGCACGTGAGCGTAGTCCACCGCGTTGATCCCGATCCCAAAAAGACCGAAACCACCATCCACCTCCTCGACTGCACCGCGAAATATGTCAGCGCTCCATATCCTATCCATAATATCACCGGCTATGTCACCTACCGAGAGGATAAACTCCTCTTTGAGAATGTTGCCGGAAAGAACGGGCCGGCGACAGTCCATCTCAAGACAAAAACCCTCGACCTGAACAAGCGAGGGCCGGTGCAGATCGAACTCATCGCGCAGAACCTGCCCCTGGACGTCCAGTTGAAATCGGTCCTGCCCGAGACGATTATCCCCTACTGGGACCAGTTCAATCCATCGGGCAATGTGGACCTCGACCTGGCCGTGTCCTTCACGATCGGCGCCTCGGAGGACGTATCTGTCCGCACCGCCGTCCACTGGAACCGGAGCAGCCTGAAGTACGTGGACTTCCCCTACCCCGTCTCGGATGTGACCGGAACCCTGGAGATCTGGCCCGACCGCATCGTCCTCAAGGACATGGCCGGCAAGGCCGGGTCGGGACATTTGCGGTTCCACGATACGGTTATCTTCCGCGGCGAGGAATACGGCATGGACCTGAAGATTGAGGGCACCGACATGCCCCTCGACGGTCAGCTCCGCGAATGTCTGCGGAAGGACGTGCAGACAACATGGGATATTGTGAACCCCGCCGGGCGGTTCAACTTCACCTGGCAGCAGACCAAGGGCCACGGCAAAAACGCCCCCATGGACTACTCCCTTCGCCTTGAACTGGCCGACGCAGAGATGACGTGCGCCTATTTCAAATACCCTCTCAAGCGGATGCGGGGCGCAATCCAATTCGCCAACAACAAGGCGAAGTTCGCGGACGTCGTCGGTCGAAACGGCGAGGCCACGATTGTCCTCTCCGGCTACGCCACAGGCACTCCAGACCGGGGGGAGGACTTTGTTTCTCTCGAAATCCAGGCGAAGGACGTCCCCCTTGACGACGACGTAAAAAACGCCCTTCCCGAGACGTATCATGGGGTGTGGAACGATCTGATGCCGAAGGTTGCGGACATGAAGCAGGGAACCGTCTCCCTATCGGCGCGGATTCGATACCGCGAACACGAACCAGGCAAGATCGTGATCAACTACGAGCTGAGTCCCCTCACCTTTCAAGACTGCAGCCTCGACCTTGGCGATGTGCCCATGACAAACATCAAGGGCGCCATCCATCTCCAGGGTGAGGTCTTCCCGGGCCTGACGCCCGAGTGGAATACCGAGGGGGACGAGGCCCCGAAACCCAGCAGCGCCGTGAGCGGGTCCGTGAAGCTGACCGAAGTCACAGTGGCCGAAAAAAAATACACCGAGCTGGACGTGCCCCGCTTTGTCGGGATGTTTTACGGCGCCAACGACTTCGAGTTCCACGTGCCTTGGATCCAGGCCTACCTATATGGCGGGCGGTTGACCGGCGAGATGAGCATTGACCGCGCCGGCAGACGCTATGACGATAAAGAGGTGCATTACACCGCCGAGTTCAAGGTCAGCAACGTCAATGCCAAGGACCTCGTCGAACTGTCCGGCATTGATATCCGCGGGATCAAGGGAATCCTCCGCGCCGACTCCAGCGTCAAGGGCGTGGGGTTGAATCCGGAGGAGTTGGAGGCCCGCGGCACCATGACCATCGAGAACGGAGATATGGGCGACCTGCCCCAGCGCTTTGGCATCCCACGGAAGGTCCTCCCCCGAACGCGCTTCAACAAAATGCATATGGAATATCGCATAAAGGAATCCAAAGCCTACCTTGACAAGATTGACTTCGATGGAGAGGACGTAGAATTGCGTGGCAGAGCAAGGTTGGCCCTGGACCCAAAACAACCTGCTGAGCTCGTTTTCAAACACCACGGCGGAGGACCGCTTGCGCGGTGGATCAACGATATTCTCGGCGGCGAGTTGCGCGTTAAAATGGGCGGGGACCTCCATGAACCCATCTGGAAAGTTGATCCCCTCGTTCCCCTCCGCAACCTTGTTCGCGGCCTGGCTACCGTGCTCCAGATTGACAAGGATAAGAAGAAGGATGAGTGGGACGACAAATAGGCGCGACGATAGGCGCCGCGGAGTAAATGCTTGACCCGCGAGGCAGACATTCGTGATCACAACCATTACCCTCAACACCGCTCTGGACCGGACAATTGAAGTGCCCGACTTCAAAGTCGGCGCCGTCGCGTCAGGCAGCGCCATCGCCGAGCAGCCCGCAGGCAAGGGCGTCAACGTCTCGCGCTGCCTCGCCACCTATGGCATCCACAGCGCCCTCACCGGCTTCGTCGGCAGCCTGGAAGTTCCCCTCTACCACAACAGCTTCCGCAGTTCCGGCGTCCAGACCCTCCTCGTCCCCGTCGAGGGCCGCACCCGATTCGACACCACCATCCTCGATCCTAAAAACAACACCGAGACCCACATCCGCGAGAAGGGATTCTACGTCACTGAAACCGATCTGCGGAAACTGGAAGTGGTCCTGAAGCGAATCATTGACCCGAACGAGATCGTCGCCCTCTGTGGCAGCATGCCCCCCGGCGTCTCGCGGGGGGACTTTGCAAAGATCGTCAGGCAATGCGTCGGCAAACCCGCCCGCGTCCTCGTGGATACAAGCGGCGAGCCCCTCAAGGCCGCCGTGGACGCCGGCCCCTATGCCATCAAACCCAACGTGGACGAACTCAGAGATCTAGTGGGCATGGAGCTGAAGGATCGCCTTGAGATCGCGGAGGCGGCCCTATCGCTCACGCCGCGTATCACCGTCGTCATTGTTTCCCTCGGCAAGGACGGGGCGCTTCTGGTGAAGGGAGGCGCAGTTTGGCACGGCCTCTGTCCCCTCGACCAAGCGAGGATGGTCAACACCGTGGGCTGCGGCGACGCCCTGGTCGCGGGCTTCCTGGCAGGATTGGAGAAGGAGATGACCGACGAGGAGACGCTCCGCCTCGCCGTCGCCTTCGGGGCGGCCGCCGCCCTCACCTCCACCGCCGGGTCCGTCCGCAGGGAAGACATAGACGAGATGGGGCAGCAGGCAACAGTTGAAAAAATAACTTGATCCGTGTAAGGAAGGTCCCCAGACATGGCGCTGATGCTTCATAACACCATGACGAAGCGGAACGAAGAATTCCAGCCCCTCCAAGAGGGCAAGGTTCGGATGTACAATTGCGGCCCCACGGTTTACGACTTTGTCCACATCGGCAACTGCCGGTCGTTTCTCATGGCCGACCTGCTCCGGCGATACCTCGAATACAAGGGTTACGAGGTGACGCAGGTCATGAACATTACCGACGTGGGCCACATGGTCGGCGACCGCGACCAGGGCGTGGACAAGATGGAGAAGTCCGCCCGCGAGCAGGGCAAGGACATCTGGCAGATCGCCGAGTTCTACATCAAGGCATTCTTCGAGGACATTGAGGCGCTCAACTTTCGCAAGGCCCACCACTACCCGCGCGCCACGGACCACATCCCCGAGATGATCGAGATGGTGAAGAAGCTCGAAGAGTTCGGCTACACCTACACGATCAGCGATGGGGTGTATTTTGAGGTCGAAAAGTTCAAGGACTATGGCAAGCTATCCGGCAACACCCTCGACCGGCTCGACCCCGGCTCGCGCGTCAAGGTGAACCCGGAGAAGAAAAGCCCCATTGACTTCACCCTCTGGATGCGCGGCGACGACTTCCTGATGAAGTGGGACAGCCCCTGGGGCGCGGGCCGGCCGGGATGGCACATCGAGTGCTCCGCCATGTCCATGAAATACCTCGGCGACTCCTTCGACATCCACACCGGCGGAGAGGACAACATCTTCCCCCATCACGAGAACGAGATCGCCCAATCCGAGGCCGCCACGTGCAAACGCTTCGCCCGACACTGGCTGCACGCGCGCTACCTCCTGGTGGACAACCAGAAGATGTCGAAGTCCCTCGGCAACTTCTACACCCTTCGCGACCTCTTAGAGAAGGGCTACGAAGCGATGGAAATCCGTTACGCCCTCCTGAGCACGCACTACCGCCAGCCGCTCAATTTCTCCATGGAGGGGATCGAGGCGGCCAAGCACTCCCTCCAGAGGCTTCGTAACTTCGTCACCCTTCTCCGCGAAGCGACCGGGGAAGGGGGATTGAGCGACGACGTGAAGACGCTGGTCGAGAAAACGCGGGCGACCTTCGAGGAGGGCCTGGACGACGACCTAAACATCTCCCCTGCGCTGGCGGCGATCTTTGATCTGGTGCATGAAGCGAACAAACTGAAGATCAACCGGGCCGATGCGGCGCATGTGCTGTCGCTCCTTGGAAAATTCGACGATGTCCTCGGCCTGCGTCTCCTTGCGGAGAAGGAGGAATCGCTGGACGAGGAGGTCGCGCGCCTCATCGAGGAGCGCAACCAAGCCCGCGCCAGGAGGGACTTCGCCCGAGCCGACGAAATACGCAACAGCCTGAAGGCGCGCGGGATCGTCCTCGAAGACACCCCCGGCGGGACGCGCTGGAAGAAGGAGTAGAACCACTGCAGAGGCCCGGAGTTCGCAGAGAAAACTCAGGATTTGTTCATGTCTCTGCGTTCTCTGCGTCTCGGCGGTGAGTTTGCACTGGAATAGAGGGATCATATGAGCGCCAAATCCGTTCTCGCACAACCCATGACCATCGGCGGGCTGACGATCAAGAACCGTTTCGTCCGCTCTGCCACCGCCGAGCGCCTGGCCAAGAAGGACGGCTCCATTGACGAAAAGATGGTGGACCTCTACCGCACTCTCGCCGAAGGTGGGACGGGCCTCATCATCACCGGCCACTCCTTCGTCCGGCTCGACGGCAAGGCCAACGCCCGCATGAGCGGGATTGACACCGACGACAAAATCCCGCAGTGGCGCAAGGTTACCGACGCCGTTCACGTCGCCGACGCAAAGATCGCCATCCAGATCAACCACGCCGGCCGCCAGACGACCGAGGCGACCATCGGCGAGCAGCCCAAGGCCCCGTCGCCTGTTCCCATGGAGGCGACAGGAACCACCCCTCGCGAGCTGACCCACGACGAAATCCTCGGCATCATCGCCGCCTACGGCCAGGCCGCCCGCCGCGCAAAGGAGGCCGGCTTCGACGCGATTCAACTCCACGGCGCGCACGGCTACCTCATCAGCCAGTTTAACTCGCCCTATCTGAACTGCCGCACCGACGAATGGGGCGGCTCGCCGGAGAAGCGGATGCGCTTCGTCCTGGCCGTCTATGACGCTGTGCGGAAGGCCGTTGGAGAGGGCTTCCCCATCTTCATAAAGATCAACTGCCAAGACTGTGTGGAGGGCGGGCTTGAACCGGCGGAGAGCAGCCGCATCGCCGCGGCGCTCGTGGCGAAGGGCCTCTGCGCCGTCGAGATCAGCGGCGGCACGGGCGACGTCTGGAACGAGATCATCCGCACGGACGTCCTGCCGGGAAAGAACGAGGCCTACTTCGAGCCGCACGTGAAGCCGTTCCGCGAGGCCGTCAACGTTCCGTTGATGCTGGTCGGAGGGATGCGCAGCCCGTCGGTCATGCAGCGCATCGTCGCCGACGGCGTGGCAGATTTCGTCTCCCTCTGCCGGCCGTTGATCCGCGAGCCGGACCTCCCGGCGAAGATTCTGGCCGGGCGGACCGAGCCGGCGAAGTGCATCTCGTGCAACAAGTGCTTCGCGACGCGGGCGTGCATCCAGGAAAAACGAGCATCCGACGCCAAACAGCCATGACAGACAAACCCGCCGCGAGCCGAACAAACTGGATTTCCGAAGGCATTATCATCCTGGTCCTCATCGCCGTCGCCTTCACGATCGGCCTCCTCTACATCCTGCAAATTCGTTCCCACGTCTTCTTCCATCGCCTTCCCCTCGGCACGGACATGGTCACCTATGACGAGATCGCCCGAAAGATCGCGCGCGGCGATTTTCTCGCCGGGACAGGAACGGAATCGCCCCTCTATCCCCGCATCTTTCTGCCACTCGTCTATCTCGCCACCGGGGGGGACCTTCTCTTCGCCCGGCTCGTCCAGGCGGCGCTTCAGGCGTTCAACGTCCTCCTGATCTACGTGATCGCCAAACGCCTCTTTGCTCGCCCCACCGGCCTCGCCGCCGCCGTGATCGCCATCTTCTATGTTCCTTTCATCGTTTACAGCGGGGCCATCCTCAGCGAGACGCTGCTCAACACCACCCTCCTCTTGATGATGCTCATGCTCCTCGATCTGAAGCTCGGCCGCGAGGAGACCGCCCCGGCCTCTCATTTCCTCCTTGCGGGGCTTACCCTCGGCCTGGCCGCCGCGGCCAAGCCGACGGTCGTCGTCTTCGCCCCCTTCGCGCTCCTGTGGGTCGTCCTCCACGCCAGGGGCGATGCGAAGCACCGCATCGAGCGAGCGGGTATCTACCTCGGCGGCGCAGGGGCGGCGATGATCCCCTTTGTCATCTGGGGCTGGTTCCTTACGGGCAGTCTCATGCCGCTCCGCGGCAACAGCGGGACCATGTTCCTCATGGGCAACAATCCCACCGCCACCGGCGCCTATGGCGAGCCAACGGGGGAGATCGGCAAGGCGTTCCGCGAGGCGTGCAAGGGCAAATCCATCGCCGAGCAGGACCGCATCGCCTACCGGATGGCCTTCCACTTCATCCGCCAGAATCCCGGCCGATTCGCAAAGCTCCTGGCCGAGAAGACCAAGCTCTTCTGGGGGCGCGAGGAAGTCGGCAACAATCTGTCGGTGACGTACCACAGGCAGATTTCGTTCCTCGGCTACCCGCCGTTCCTCTCCTTCGGGCTGATCCTGCCGGCGGCGATCATCGGGGCGTTCCTGGCGATCCCCCGCGTCAGAACGGTGTGGCTTCTCTATGCCTTCATCGTAATATACTCGGCGGCCATCATCCTTTTTATCGTGGTCGGCCGCTATCGCCTCGCCGTCGTTCCATTCCTCATCATCTTCGCGGGGCACTGCTGTGCGATGATCGGTCGATGGTTCGCGCACAGGCAGTTCCGGCCCGCGATGGGGACGATTGCCCTCATGGCGGCGCTCATGCTCCTCATCTACTCCGCCTATTTATGGCGGGTGATGTATCCGATCATCGAGGGTCCGCTGTCGAGCCTCGGCTGCTCCTGGCGCGTGCTCGCCACCGACACGAACCAGTATACCATCAAGGATGACACGCACAGACCTTCGCCCTATGGGGTCGTGCTCACACCGCCCATGGCCGCACGGAAGACGCTGTACGTCCCGGATGAAATCCTGGCTCGTGCGGAGAAGGTCGTGCTCACAATTGACTGCGCGGCGAGCAGGGATGCGAAGTGGCGGCTGGGCGCCAATGGCGCATTCATGGATGTGCCGACGGCGGAGGGCCAGCCCGGCGGCGTTATGGGAACGATGACCGTCCCCCTCAAGCCGGCCGCCTTCCGACCCGGCGAGAACGAGATCGTCGTGGAACCGACGGCCGGCGCGATCCGCATCGCCCTCGACGACTGCTATGACTTCGACCGCTCGGCCGTACGGGATGCGAAGGGCAACTGGCGCACCGAGCGGCTCGACGCCCAGACATGCAGGACCTATCAGAGCCTCCACATCGCCGACGGCGAGTTCCGCATCCGCCTCGAAATCTCCGTCAAGCCACAGATTACGGTTACCCCCTCCGCCTCGGATAAGCCGGCGTGACGCGGCATTGGGACTATTCTTGCGGCGTCTCCGGTTTCCGGTCCGGTTCCGTCGGCCGCGCCGGCTCATCGGCGGCAGATTCTTCGGGGGCGGACGTGGTGGGCGGTGTCTCTTGAGCGATGGGCTGGGCGTCGCTGGGTGCCGGCG
>JBFMAD010000066.1:34372-37389 GCA_040755855.1 Planctomycetota bacterium
TGGCTTGTCCGCGCCTTCGGTCTCGCGGGCAGGCGGCGGCTGCGGGGCCGCCTGTGGGGGCGGGGGCGCCTCGGTCGTTGCCTGCTCCTGCGGAGGCCCGTTGTGCGGATGATCTTCCTCGGTCGGTTCATCCGCCAACTGTTCCCCCGATTCATCCGGCTGGAACTCCCCTTGCGGTGGTTCCTGCACCGCCGGCTCTTCTACCGGTCGCACATCGGGGGTCGGCTGCGCCGGCGATGAATCCTCTGCCGGTTCGCTCTGTGGAGGACGTTGCGCCTGCGCCATGGATTCATCGGGCAGCTTCTCCGCAGACGGCGGTTCCTCCGGCCTGTCCGGCAACGGCCCTTCGGACTGCGACGGTCCGTCTCCCGCCAGCCCTTCCGTGATCGGTCGCCCCGGCGGCTCGTCGGCAGGCGCGTCCTCGCGGAGGATGATCTGGATCTCGCCGAATTGCGCGGCCTGCTGGGCCCTGATCCGACGCAGACGCACCAGCTCCAGCAAGGCGAGGAAAGTTCCAATGATAACGACCTTGTTCTTCCGGTCGGTAAAGAGATCGAAGAATGCCACGACGCGCTTCTCCATCACAATCGCCATGATCCGGTCCATGTGGGCCTCGATGGGCAGGTCGTCGTAAACGATGGTTGTTTCGAGGGGGCCGCCGGTCTCGCGTATCAGGCGGGCGAAGGCGTTCAGGAGGGCCCACACGCTGGCCTCGCCGAGGAGGTCCGTCTCCCCCTTGGTCTCTTCGCCCGCTTCATCGTGCCTCTCTGCGGGGCGGCCGAAGCGCAGAGCGCGCTCGCGGGCCAAGTCCTCCAAGTCGCGCGCGGCCTCCTTGAATTTCTTGTATTCAATCAACTGGCGGACCAGCTCGAGCCGCGGGTCCTCCTCTTCGGCCTCCTCGTCAACGGTCGCCTCCGGTGCAAGCATCTTCGCCTTGATCTCCATCAGGCGCGAGGCCATGACCAGGAAGTCGCCCGCCAGGTTGAGGTCAATTATTTTCAGCGCCTCGACGTACAGGACGTACTGCTCGGTGATCCGGGCGATGGGGATGTCGTAGATGTCCACCTCCGCCTCTTTGATCAGGTAGAGCAGGAGGTCCATCGGACCGCTGTAGATGTCGAGCGCCACTCTGTAGTCGCGGTCGGTCATTGTCAGAACTTAATCGCCTTGTGGACCAATTCCATTGTCTCCGCCGCCGCGTCGCGGGCTTTCTTGTCGCCCTCGGCGATGATGTCGCGGATCGTGCTCTCGTCCTTTGTGAACTCGGCCCGTTTCGCCTGGATCGGCGCCAGCCATCGGATCAGCTCCTCGGCCAGCATCTTCTTGCACTCCACGCACCCGATCTCCGCTTTCTTGCACTGCTCCGCCACCTGTGCGGCCTTGTCGGGGACGAAGACACGGTAGTAGGCGTGGATGTTGCAGTAGTCCGGCCGGCCGGGGTCGCTGCGGCGCATCCGTTGCGGGTCGGTAATCGCGCCGCCGATCTTTTTTCGGACGTCGTCCGGCGCCTCGGCAAGGGCGATGTAGTTGTCGTAGCTCTTGCTCATCTTCCGCCGGTCGAGGCCGAGGAGGAGGGGCACCTCGGTCAAGCGCGCCTGCGGCTCGGGGAAGACCTCGCCGAAGATGTTGTTGAACCGCCGAGTGATCTCGCGCGTCATCTCCAGGTGGGGCAGTTGGTCCTCGCCGACGGGCACGACGTGGGCGCGATACATGAGGATGTCCGCCGCCTGGAGAACGGGGTAGCCCAGGAAGCCGTATGTGTTGATATCCTTCGCGGCGAGTTCCTTCACCTGGTCCTTGTAGGTGGGGCATCGCTCCACCCAGCCGACGGGCGTGACCATGCTGAGAATCAGGTGCAGCTCGGAGTGGAACGGCACGTGCGACTGTACGAAGATGGTGCTGCGCTTCGGGTCGAGGCCGACGCAGAGATAGTCGGCCATGATCTCGATCGTGTTTTCGGCGATGGAGGCGGAGTTGTGGTATTCGCTGGTGAGGGCGTGCCAGTCGGCCACCTCGAAGAAGCAGTTGTACTCGTCCTGGAAGCCGACCCAGTTCTTCAGCGCGCCAACGTAGTGGCCCAGGTGGAGCCGGCCCGTGGGCCGCATGCCGCTGAGGATTCGTTTTTTCGCCATGCAACTCCTCACATATGGGACATTGGAATTCCAGTAAACAAGGAAACCAGAAGAAAAATTGGCGGCCCAATAAGGACACCCAACTGGTTGCTGAACACAAGAATTAGCAATGCAATCGGCATGACAGGATTTAGGCTTTCATACTTTTCCCCCAGATGGGGTGGGAGCAATCCCTTCAGAACATGCGATCCGTCCAACGGAAAGATCGGAACAAGATTGAAGATTCCAAGGGCGCACGAGAGAACAACCCCCTCCAATGCCATGTGGACAATCAACCATGGTATAAAAGGTGGATTCGGCGCGGTCAAAGCAGGCCCGAAAACTGCCGCCACGATTCGGAAAACAATGCCAAAGCCCAGGGCCATTGCGAAGTTTGAGGCCGGCCCGGCCGCAGAAACCAGAATGTCGTCCCGGCGGGGGTTGCGCAGGTTGTAGGGGTTCACGGGCACCGGCTTGGCCCAGCCGAAGCGGGCCCAGATCATGCAGAGCGTCCCCATCGGGTCCAGGTGGGCAAGAGGGTTCAGTGTGATGCGCCCCTCCAGCCGGGCCGTGGGGTCTCCACACCGATCGGCTACCCAAGCGTGAGCGGATTCATGGACGCTCAGTGAGAGCAATACAATGGGAACTCGTATAGCAATTTCTTGAAGGAGATCCGGATCCACCCGTCTACTTCCGAGGAAGACAGCCACAGCGCCCGAACGGCCCATTTGCAAGGCGGCATGGTATGCGGATACGCCCCGGAAGTCAAGGGAAAAGGGGAGAGGAGTTTCCCCATGGTTCATGGGTAGGGGAGTTCGAAGGGGAAGCGGCGTTGGATGGGGCCGGGGGGGACGGCGAGGACGTGGGGCGGCGAGGCGCTGGCGAAGAGGACATGGTGAATGCCGT
>JBFMAD010000067.1:0-36652 GCA_040755855.1 Planctomycetota bacterium
CACATTGGACACATTTTTTCCCGCGAAAAGCGACGCCATCTTGCCCATGGGCAACACGTCGTCATGTAAAATCTCTTTCTACGTATACCACACTTCCTGAAGACAGGAAGTGTGGTATTATGTGTCCGATGTGAATTTTGCCCTTGGGTTGCGGGCGAAGCCCGCTTTGGGGTTAATGGAGACATCGTGAGCATCAACGTCACGTCGAGACACGTCAGCCTTGCGGAGAGGCTCGTCGGCAAGGCGCGCGCAGACGGAGGGCTTGCGCCGGTGGACCTGGGGCGGTTCTGGGCGGACCAGGAGGTAGCGCGGAAGGACCCGTGGTCGCCGCAGTGTCCGCGGGTCCCGCTGGGCATCATGATGGGGTCGGAGTGCGTCTTCGACGAGCTGGGCCTGCCGGAGGACCACTACAAGTTGCATCACGACCCCACGTGGAGGTTGGAGCAGCACCGGCGCTACAACGACAAGGCGGAGGAGATCGTCGGACGGAGGCTGCTCAGCGAGGCGGCGCCCGAGGACCCGTCGCTGCGGTATCCGGGAACGAAGGGGCTTCACGACATCTTCGAGGCGAAGAACGAGTGGCACGACAACTCATACTGGCTGAGACAATCGGCCCACAACGAGGATGAGCTGAAGGCGCTGCTGGACCGGGTGGAGCGGCGGCTGGAGGACCTGCGCGAATTCATCCTGCCGCCGAACTGGGAGAAGGAGAGGGCGCGCCTCATGGCGACAGGAAAGAAGCCCGCGATGTACCGGGGCCAGCGCGGGCCGGTCACCTTCGCCACATCGGTATATGGACCGGAGAACCTGATCTATCTCATCGTGGATAATCCCGACCTGGCGGGCCGGTTCCGCGACCTGATCCTGAAGGGCATGTTGGGCATCGCTCGCGTCCTGGACGAGGAGGCAGGCTACACGACCGAGACGGCGCCGCACGGCTTCAGCTTCGCCGACGACAACTGCGCCCTGCTCTCGCCCGCGATGTACGAATTTTTCGGCTACCCGATCCTGAAGGGCGTCTTTGATCGCTATGCGCCCAATCCCAGCGACGGGCGCGGGCAGCACTCGGATTCCGCCATGGGGCATCTTCTCCCGATCCTTGGCAGGTTCGATTTGACGTGGACAAACTTCGGGCCGACGGTCATGGTGGATGAGATCCGGCAGCACCTGCCGCGCGCGGTGATTCACGGGCAGCTTGCGCCCTTCACGTTCAGCCGCAACGAGGAGGTCGGCATGGTCGCGGAGTTCCTGCGCGACTTCGAGATGGCCCGCGAGAAGCGGGGCCTCGTATTCGCTACGGCCGGCTCCATCAACAACGGTTCGCGCCTGACGGGCATGCGCCTCATCATGGCGGCGATACAGGAGTACGGGCGCTACGACCGATAATGCGAGAAAATCAGAAGGAGATTGACCATGGACAAGAGACTTCAGCAGTATCGAGAGATGGGATTAAGAGCCGCGCAGTTCACCATGTCGAAGCAGCAGCCCGACGGCGGCTACATCTGGGAGGGCTTCGTCAAGGACGCCTACCACAAGCAGCCGTACTCGTGGAGCGTCTCGGGCCTCTATGCGCCCGTGCATCGGCTGCTCAACTGGGTGAAGAAGACCACCCTCCAGCCGGAGGGCGGTCTGAAGGACTACAACGGCGACGTCTATAAGCAATCGTGGTTCTTCCAGGGCTGTCATCGATCGGGGCGGTTTGACATCTCCTATCCGATCATGGAGTTCCTGCTCTCCTGCCAGCGTCCGTGCGGCGGCTTCCCGCATTTCCCCAAGCACGAGGTCTGCCGCGCCCTCGCCACGGCATGGACGGGCGTCAGCGCGCTCTACTTCGGCAGACTGGACGTGGCCGAGAAGGTGTCCGAGTGGTGCGTCAGGCTGCTCGACCAACCGGCCAGGGAAAAATTCTTCTTCCAGACCACAAACGACGGCAAGCTCCTCACCGACGAGACAGACCCCAAGGGGGCGTTCATTGATTTTGCAAAGCCGAATCAGTGCTACTGGGAGCTGTCGCTGCCGTGGATGCACATGGGCCGGATGTACATGGCGACGGGGGACAAGGAGTTCCTGGACCACGCCGAAAAGTTCTTTGAGATCCATCGCCGGTTCTACAAGGACCAGTTCCATTGGATGGGCAGCGGCAAGAGCAGCCTCGCGGCGGCCATCCACTACCTGAACACCGACGACACGCGGGCGCGCGACGGCGTGCTCGAGTTCCTCGACTACCTCCAGAGCGTCCAGCACCCGAACGGCGGCTGGCGAGCCGACATCGAACAGGATATCCCTCTCATCTACATTGACCACGCCGCCGAGTTCAACGTCTGGATTCAGGAGGATGTGAACATCCTGGCGGCGATGGGGTAACCCGATTTTGGATTTGTGATTTTGGATTTTGGATTTACACATTCCAATCCAAAATCAGCAATCCAAAATCCAAAATGGAAACATGAAATGAATCCCCGTGAACGAGTCCTATGTGCATTTCGCCATCAGGAAACCGACCGTGTCCCGTTCAACATGCGCTTCGCCCCCGATCTCGCCCGGAAGGTCAGCGAGGCCGTCGGCCAGAAAGACCTCGAGGCGCATTTCGACTTCGACATCCGCTTCGTGCGATACGCCACCGACCAGGCGACCGGGGATTTCTCCCGGTATCTCTGCGACCTGCCGGAGGGTGCAACCGTCTCGCCGTGGGGCGGCGCGCATGTGAAGGGGACCTTCCACCACTTCCTGCGGCGGATCAACCCCATGCGCGATTTGACCCTCGGCGATCTGGACGACTATCCCTGGCCGGAGTTCGAGCCGAAGCTCGATGAGATGCGCAAGCAGGTCGAGCAGATTCAGGCCGCAGGCTATGCCGCCGTCTCGCAGTACGAGAGCGGGTCCTACGAGCAGGCCTGCGCCCTGCGCGGACAGGAGCAGTTCCTCATGGACCTCGCGGGCGATCCCGAGTTCGCCGAGGCGCTCCTGACCCGTATTGCCGAGATCAAGGCCCGCAAGGCCGCGGCCAATGCGAAGGCGGGGGCGGACGTCGTCTGGATCGGCGACGACCTCGGCACGCAGAAGGCGCTCGTCTTCAGCCCCGACACATGGCGGCGGCTGATCCGGCCCCCGCTCCAGCGCATCGTTGACGCCATCCGCGCCGTCCGCAAGGACGTTCTCATTGCCTATCACTCCTGCGGCCATGTCGAGCCGGTGGCGGGGGAGCTGGCCGATGTCGGGATTGACGTCCTCGAATCCGTCCAGCCCGAGGCGAACGATGTGGCGAAGCTCAAGGCCCTCCACGGCGACCGCCTCGCCTTCTGGGGGACGATGGGCGCGCAGAGCACCTTCTCGCATGGCGCGGCGGAGGACGTGCGGAAGGAGACGCGGGAGCGAATGGCAGTGATGGGAAAGGGCGGCGGCCTCATGCTCGCTCCCGCGCATGTCCTCGAACCGGAAGTGCCTGTGGAAAACGTCCTCGCGTTTGTTGACGAGATCAGAAAATGATTTTGGATTTCAATCCAAAATCAGCAATCCGAAATCCAAAATGGAAACATGAAATGACTTCACGTGAACGATTGATGAGCATATTCCAGGGTCAAGCGCCGGATCGCCCGGCGATCAAGTTGTGGAGCGCAAGCCCAAGCCAGAAGGCGCGCCATCCCGCCTACGAGCCGGTCCTCCGGTTGGCCGTCGAAGCGACCGACCTGATGGTCAGCGCCGGCTCGCCCTTCAACCTGCACTGGGGCACGGCGGCAGCGGAGATCTCCAAAAGCCAGGAGAGACCGACCGACTCGCCCGAATGGGTCGAGGTCGTCACGCACATCCGCACCGCCGACAGGACGCTCCAAAGCATCCACACCAAGAGCACCGTGGGCAAGCCCGGCTACCAGAAGGAGCACCTCTTCAAGGAACCCGATGACATTCGGCGAATGCTCGCCGTCCCCTATCAGCCGCACCCCTTCTCGGCGGATTCCTTTCGCGCTACGGAGAAGGCGGTGGGCGAGCGCGGCGTGGCGATGTTTTCCCTGGATCACGCCATGTACGGACTGGAACGGATGATCGGGTCGGAGAATTTCGCCCTGTGGAGCTTAGAGCGCCGCGATCTGCTCACCGAAGCCATCGAGGCATTGTCGCGGCGCATCTGCGAGCATGTGAAGCGCGCCTTCGAGGCGGGACTGAAGCCGATCTTCGCATGGGTCGGCCCGGAGCTGTGCATCCCGCCGCTCATGTCGCCCAGGGATTTCGAGGATTTCGTCTTCCGCTTCGACAAGCCGCTGTGCGACCTGATCCACGAGGGCGGCGGATACGTCTGGGTTCACTGCCACGGCAAGATGGGGCCGGTCCTGGAGCGGTTCGTGGCGATGGGGGTGGATGTGCTCAATCCCATCGAGCCGCCGCCGATGGGGGATGTCACGCTGGCCCAGGCGTTCGACCGCGTCGGCGACCGGATGGGGCTTGAGGGAGGCATCGAGACGCACGACCTGATGATGGCCGCCCCGGAACACATTCGCAAACTGGTGCGCGAGGCGATGGCCGCCGGGCGCGGGCGGCGTTTCATCCTATGCCCCAGTTCCGGCTACATGGAGGTCCCCGTGCCGGAGGACCGTTTCATTCAGAATCTTATGGCCTATTTGGAGGAGGGCCTTCGCTGCGCAGAGGAGGCGGCTTCCCTCGGATGACAGGCGATTTTGGATTTGTGATTTTGGATTTTGGATTTCAATCCAAAATCAGCAATCCAAAATCCAAAATTCCCAAGGAGGTTACGAATGGCTGACAAACTCAGGTTTGGTCTCATCGGCTGCGGCGGGCAGGGGCGCTACCTGTCGGACGCCCTGAACATCACCGGCCTGGCGGAGATGGCGGCCTGCGCCGACCTGCTCCCCGAGAAGGCGAAGGAGGCGGCCGCGCAGTGCGGCTACAAGGAGACCTACGCAGACGCCGCGGCGATGCTGGCGAAGGCGGACCTCGACGCCGTCATCGTCGCCACGATGCACGACCAGCTCCAGCCCTGCGGGATGCAGGTGGTCGAGGCGGGCAAGCACCTCTTCATCGAGAAGCCCATGGCCCTCAACGCCGCCGACGGACGGAAGCTCGTCGCCGCGGCGAGGAAGGCCGGTGTGAAGATCATGGTCGGCTACACGCTCCCCTTCCTCCCCGCGCGTGTGCGCATGAAACAACTGCTCGATAAGGGCGTCATCGGCGACATCGTCCACGTCACCGCCGGGCAGTTGATCGGCAATATGGGCGGATGGCTCGGCGCGCCGGAGCATGGCGGCGGCCCGCTCCTCTACGTCGGCACCCATGCCCTCTACCAGGTGCTCGACGTGGTGCCTGCGCCGGCCAAACGGGTCTTCGCCGAAGTGGATTTCACCCCAAGCGGCGTGGATGCATGGTGTCAGTTCACCATCCGCTTCGAGGGCGGCGTCGCCGCGCAGATGACGACCTCCCAGCGCATGGGCGGGCGGTACGGCTGGATTGACATCATCGGCACGGACGGCCTGCTTCGGTCCGAGTGGGAGAGCAACCAGCTCATCGTCCAGAGCCGCAAGGTCGCGGAATACAAGGAACGCACGGCCATTGAGGTCGAGGCCACGGCTGTCGGTCCCGCCGCCAAGCTCGGCGTGATGGCGAGCGTGACCGGCTTCAGGTATGTCCGTTCCTGGGCCGCCGAGTTCATGGAGTTCATCGCCGCCATCCGCGAGGGTCGCGAGCCGCGTGTGAACGGCGAGGCCGGTATCCGCGTCCTCGAAATCTGCGACGCCGTGATCGAGTCGGGGAAGACGGGGAAGGCGGTGGAACTGTAACCGTGCGATAGCGGCCTATTTCTGAGCTTGCTCGCAATCAATATGCAGCGTCTTGAAAGCACATTTTATCAATTCTTCGGTTAAATTGATGTTCCGCCTGACGTCAGGCCAGCCACACGCAAAGCAAATATGTTCGTAGATTTCTTGAGCTATCTGGTCAAGTTCGCCCTGAAGTTGCCGGGCGTTTTTCTCAAGAGAAAACTCAAAATCTTCGTCAAGCAAGCACCGATGATTCGCATCGAAGTCTGCTGCAATCCTACCCATGATTCTGCACGGATTGATGATCCGTCTGTCCTTGATGGCGGCCATCCCTGCATATACGCGGATCCAACCATCATATCCAAAATTCGGGTAAAAATAACGGGCATGGCTCAGGAAGAGGACAATGCTTAGCATCATCGTTAGGCAGTCGATAGGCTTTCTCTGCGATTCATCTTGCGGGGATTCTGGCAACATGCGCTTGGTAATCGTGCAACCATAGAATATCAAGCCATTCACATCCACCTCGACATAGACATCCGATGCCCGATAGAAGAATCCATCGTGCTGGCTCTGCGCGTTCCCCTGCGGAAACTGGCCTCCATTGATCTGAATATGCGCTTCCTTACGCACCAATTCATCAAGCCGATCTATAGTAGCAAGTTGCCGACCGGGATAGCTCGGCACAATAGCCAAGGTGAGTCTTGCGCCAACATCTCCCGCGAGCTTCGCCTCGGCGCAAAACCGCTTCATGTGCTCGTCGAATCGCTTGTCGGCTCTGCGCAGAATCATTTCTCTCTTGTCTTCGGCCTGCCTCCGGCGGTTTGCGAGATGCTGGATGTCCTCGTAGGTCGCCAGCTTCGGCTCAAAGGGCTTGCTGTGCTCTCCCACGCGAATGTAGCACCCCCTTCGCGAAGTCAGGAAATGAGGGGCTTCGCTGCTCTGTTCTACGTGGATCACATAGAAGACCTTGTCCGTATCCGTTGGATGGTCAATCGGTGGCGAGACCGAAGGCGTTATTGGCGGATAGATATGTTCAAGGCACCAGTTGACGAGTGTCTGGCTGTAGTTCGGCTTGGGAGCCACGCCGTCGAGTGACTTTACCCTCCCGTTACCATCGTCGGCTATCCCTACGACAAGATATCCGCCGTACGTGTTTGCAAACGCGGATAGCTCCTTGATCGTCTTGATCGTCTTGATCGTTGCATCTGGACCAACCAAATCCCCTTTGAACTCCAGAATGATGTTCTCCTGAGATCCTTCTTTCTCCAGGTCCTTGATATCATCGAATGATATGTCCTTCACCAATTTCCCAAAGATCGACATTTCATCCCCTCCAAGTGCATATATGTTCTTCCTCGGTTTTCGGGCTGGCCGGGGTTCCAACGCATGTTGCCTTGTACTTGAAGACGCGTTGGATCATATCCCAGTACTGCTTCTGTGTCAAACCGATTGGCTTTGTCCCAAAAATGTGACTCTTGCCCCCCTTGTCGGGCTGCGGTCGCATGGGCGCCGAAAACGAACCCTCTCTGGGGCCCTGCCCCAGACCCCGGGATTTGCCGCATTGGGGCCACCGACATGGAGAAAAAAACAGGCGGCATCCCGAAGGACGCCGCCCATGCCGTATGGCACCGCCGCGGCGCTCGGGTCGCTTCCCAGCGTTGCCCTATCCTCCACGACGGCGACCTTATCATAGGGAAAATGCCGGTGGCTGTAAAGCGGAAAATCCTGGGGGCGCGGGGGCAAAGCCCCCGATTGTTGGAGGGAGAAAAGAGGGTTTCCCCGCAGGACATGGGGAAAACGAATGGAAACTCACAGGCTTGGGACAAAGCCAACCGATTTGTCCATTCCATTTGCATGCTTTGTATGTGCATGGAGCGGTTCTTAGAAAGTGCTTGACTCCGCCTCTCTGCGTCGCTAATCTATCCGCCTTTTGCAGGCACTATACCCTCACAACCTGAAAGGAGTCGGAATGGCCAAGAAGGCGAGCAAGAAGACGGTGGCGCCCAAGGCGGCGTCCCAACCAAGCAAGATCAAGATCGGCGTCATCGGCTGCGGCGGCATCGCGCGGAACCAGCACATGCCCGGCTACGCGAAACTGCCCTACGCGGAGATCGTTGCGTGCTGCGATGTGGTCGAGGCATCGGCCAAGGCCGCGGCGCAGCAGTTCAACGTGCCCCAGGTCTTCAGCGACTACAAGAAGCTGCTCAAGATCAAAGAGATTGACGCGGTGAGCGTCTGCACACCGAACTTCATGCACAAGCAGCCGACCGTTGACGCCCTCATGGCCGGCAAGCACGTCCTCGTCGAGAAGCCCATCGCCATGAACGGACAGGAGGGGCAGGAGATGTGCGACGCGGCGAAGGCGTCCGGCAAGAAGCTGGCCGTCGGCTTCAACAATCGTTGGCGGCCGGAGGTTCAGCATGTGAAGAAGTTGATTGACGCCGGCGAGTTCGGCGAGATCTACTACGCCCGCGCCCAGGCCCTCCGCCGCCGCGGCATCCCGGGATGGGGCGTCTTCGGCGAGAAGGACAAGCAGGGCGGCGGGCCGCTCATTGACATCGGGGTGCATATCCTCGACATCACCCTGTATCTGATGGGCCACCCCAAACCCGTCGCCGCATCGGGCAAGGCCTACACCAAGTTCGGCACGCGCAAGGACGTCGTCGGCCTGATGGGGCAGTGGAACACCGATACCTTCACCGTCGAGGACTTCGCCGTGGGCCTCATCCGGTTCGACAACGGCTCGGCCGCCACCCTCGAGAGCAGCTTCTGCGCGAACATCGGCCCGACCGACATCTTCACCACCGCGCTCATGGGCACGAAGGCCGGCTGCGACGTGCTCCCGCTCCGGATCTATACCGAGGAGAACATGCAGCTCTACGACGTGTCGCCCGTTGCGCTGAAAAAGGTGGACAGCACCCACGCGCACGAGATCAAGCTCTTCGTCGATGCCATCAGGAACGACACCCCCGTCGCCGTTCCCGGCGAGCAGGGCCTGGCCGTGACGAAGATTCTCGATGCGATCTACAAGTCCCAGGAAACCGACGCGGAGGTCAGGATCAACTGATCCGACACATCCCTTCGACCGTAGGGAACGCCCAACCTCCCGGAGGTCGGAACCTCCGGGAGGTTGATATTTCTGCTAAATCGTTTTACGCCCCATGAAACACGGCAAAAAGCCCTTGACATGCCCCACCGAATTGGATAGCGTACGCTCCCGCATTTGCAGGGCATGAACCACAACAGCCTCACCGAGGAGCGATGCAATAATGGTTTCACAAAACCGCCGAAGAACGCCCAGAACCCTCATGAACCAGCTCGCCCACGTCGTCCAGGAGAATGTCGAGACCGGCGAGCGCATGGAGACCCTGGGCCAAACAACGGATGTCAGCGAGAGCGGGCTTCGATTTCACGGGCGCAAAGTCTTTGACCCCTACCGACGCGTCGAGATATGCCTTGCCCTTGGCGACAACCTCATCGAGGCGACGGGCGCCGTCCGGCATCTCACCATCAACAAGCGCGGCGATGTGGCCCTCGGCATCGAGTTCATTGATCTGCCCCGGGAGGACAAACAGTTTATCAGGGACTATTGTTTCGGCCGAAGCGGGTTGTAGGAGGTGATACCGATGGCTGGTAAATCCCTATCGCGCAGGGGATTTCTGCGACGGTCCGTGGCCGCCGCGGCCGCATTTACCATCGTCCCCCGTCATGTCCTCGGCGGGCCGGGGCACGTGGCCCCGAGCGAGAAGATCACCCACGCCGTCATCGGCACCGGCGGCATGGGCAAGGGCCATGTCCGAATTGCATTGAGCGACGGAAAGGCCAGGCTGTTGGCGTGCTGTGACGTTGATTCCAAGCGCCTCGACGAGGCGTTGAGAATGGCCGAACAGGCCAGCCAGCCCTGCAAGGGCTACAAGGACTTCCGCGACGTCCTGGACCGGGGCGACATTGACATCGTCCACATCCCCACGCCGCCGCACTGGCACGCGCTCATCTCCATCGCCGCCGCCGACGCGGGGTGCGACATCTGGTGCGAGAAACCCATGACCCGCACCATCGCCGAGGGGCAGCCTGTCATTGACGCCGTCCAACGCAACGGCCGCGTCTTCCGCCTCAACACGTGGTTCAGGTTCAGTTCCAACTACTACGGTTTCGGCGCGTCCAAGGACATCAAGAAACTGGTGAGCAACGGCTGCCTCGGCTGGCCGGTGACAGTCCGCGTCAGCAACGCGGCGGGGTTTAACTGGAAGGTAGGCCAGTGGAGCGGCAAGATAAACCAGCCGCCCGAGTCTGTTCCGCCCGAGCTCGATTACGACATGTGGCTCGGCCCCGCTCCGTTCAAGCCGTACACCCGCCATCGGACGCACGGCAGTTTCCGCGGCTACTGGGACTACGACGGCGGCGGCCTGGCCGACATGGGCCAGCACTACCTCGACCCCGTGCAATACTTTCTCGGCAAGGACGATACCAGTCCCGTCGAGATCGAGGCCTACGCCCCCTGGCCCCAGCACCCCGACGCTGCAGGACTCTGGGGCCGGGTGGACATGAAATACGCCGACGGCTGCCACATCATCCTCGAATCGGGCGAATGGGGCAAGTCCGAGCCGCCCGGTCAGCCATTCATCGAGGGACCCAAGGGCAGAATCTACTTCGCTTTCCGGCTCGACCCGCCCGACCTGGCCGACGCCGTGGCCGCCATGCCCGACCCTGAACCGATGATCTCCGACTTCAACACGTCGGTCATCACCCGACAGAAGTTCGGCCTCAACGAATCCAACGGCAACCGCAGCAACATCCTCGTCCACCTGGCCAACTGCGCCATCCGCACCGGCCGCAAGCTGCGCTTCGACCCGGCGGCGCAGCGATTCATCGGCGACGAGGAGGCGAACCGCCTCGCCGACCAGCCGATGCGCGCCCCGTGGCATCTGTAAAAATGGGGAAAGGGAGTAATGGAGTATTGGAGTGATGGAATGATGATGAAACCAAAGAGGATTCTGTCCGTCGTCTGTTTCATGCTCTGCGTGAGTATCTCGCTGACCTTCGCCGCCGACGCGAAAGTGCAAGAGATCCTCGACAAGATGCCCGCCGAGGGGAGCGCGGAGGGCGTCAAACTCACGGCCGAACTGGTCAAAATGGGACCGGAGGCCATCCAGCAGGTATGCAAGATGCTCGTCCCCCCCGGCGCGGGCGACGACTCGAAGGCGCAATTCGCCTTGAGCGGCTTGGCCATGTACTGCTCCCGCCCCGGCGCGGAGGATGAACGGAAGATGTACGCCGGCGTCCTCATCAACGCGCTGAAGAACGCCTTTGACGATGAGACGAGGGCCTTTCTGATTCGCCAACTCCAACTCGTAGGCAAGGACGACGCCGTCCCCGCGCTGAGCGGATACCTGGGGAGCGATCGGCTGTGCGATCCGGCCGTTCAGGCCCTTCTTGCCATCGGCACGCCGGCCGCGACGGAGGCGATGGTCAAAGCCCTGCCGACCGCGAAGGGCAAGAGCGCCCTCAGCCTTATTCGCGCCCTGGCCGAGCGCCGGGCCGAGGCGGCTGTTGATGCGATCAAGCCCTACGCGGCGAGCCAGGACACCGACACGCGGCGGGAGGCGCTTTACGCGCTTGCGAATATCGGCTGCGCCTCGGCGGTGGAGACGCTTGCCAAGGCCGCGGAGGCCCAGTCGCCCTTCGAGCGGGCGAGGGCTACGTCCTACTACCTGCTCCTCGCCCAGCGCCTCGCCGAGGCGGGCAACAAGGAGCAATGTGCAACCATTTGCCGCGACCTCCTCCAGAAACGCGAGGAGACGAATGTCCAGTGCGCCGCCTTGAAGACGCTCCTGTTGGCCATCGGCAAGGACGCCCTGCCCGACCTGATGAAGGCCCTCGACAGCAAGCACAAGGACGTCCGCGAGGCCGCCCTTCAGATGATCTGCCCCGTTGAGGGCGCGGAGATGACGGCGATGTGCGTGGAAAAAATGAAGGCCGCCCCGCCCGAGGCGCGCATCGAGATCATAGGCATGTTGGCCCGCCGGGGCGACAAGTCCGCCCTCTCCGCATTGTTGGAGGCGTTGAAGGACGCTGACAAAGGCGTGAAACTCGCGGCCATCCCGGCCTCCGCCGCGCTCGGCGGGGACGACGCCGTCGCCCCGCTCATCGCGCTCCTCCAGAGCGACCAGGCCGACGAGGTCGCCGCCGTGAAGGACGCCCTCCAGCGGATGCCGGGCGACAAGGTTCTCGCTGCGATGGCCGAGGCCGTTGCCGGCGTTCCGCCCAAGTCGCGCATCGCCCTGATCGAGTCCCTGGCCGCCCGCCGCGCCAAGGCCCAGGTGGAGACGGCCTTCACCGCCACGAAGGACGAGGATCCGTCCGTCTGCCGCGCCGCCATCAAGGCCCTGGGCGACATGGCCGCCCCGGAGCACCTGCCGCGGCTGATCGCTCTGATGATCAAGACGAAAAGCGACGCCGTGGGCGACGCCATCGCGTCCGTGGCCAGGCGCATCCCCGACCCGGAGCAGCGGGCCGACGCCCTGCTGGCGGCCCTGCCCCAGGCGACCGGCGATCAGCGCGGGCTGCTCCTCAAGGCCATGGCCCGCGTGGGCGGGAAGAAGGCCCTTGAGACGGTCCTGGCCGACACGAAGAGCGCCGACGAAAAGACCCAGGACGCTGCCGTGCGCGCCCTGGCCGACTGGAAGGACATGAGCGCCGCGCCCGAGCTGCTCCGCATCGCCCAGACATCGGAGAAGCTGCCGCACCAGGTGCTCGCCCTGCGCGGGTACGTGCGCCTGGCGCGCGAGGTCCGCTACCCCTCCGACCGAGAGGTCCGGTCGTCCGGCGAGGCCAAGGGCGAACTCAAGACGGCGGAGCAAACCAAGCTGGAGATGCTCCAGAACGCCCTCGCCGCGGCGAAGCGGCCCGATGAGATCAAGCTCGCCCTTGCGGGCCTCGCGGAGGTGGAGACGCTCGACGCCGCCGTGCTCGTCGGGAAGTATGTGGACGACGAGGCCGTGAAGAGCGAGGCGGCCCTGGCGTTCGTCAAGATCGTCGTGCCGGCGGGCCGGCGCGACAAGGGAATCAGCGACGCCGCCATCCAACCCGCCCTGAAAAAGGCCGTGCCGCTCCTCAGCGACAAGAAGTTGCAGAAGGAGGCGGAGGAACATCTGAAGACGCTCCCCCTGCCCGACGCGATGAACCTTGCCTGGCGTAAGCCGGTGAAGGTGAGCGAGAATGCGAAGCAGGAGGGCGACCGCAAACCCGAGTTCGCCGTGGACGGCAACGCAAAAGACCTCGGCAGTTCGGCATGGTTCGCTCGCGGCTGGCCGTGCTGGATCGAGGTGGACCTGCAGCAGCCCGCGATGATTGACTCGGCCCAGGTCTGGTTCTACTGGGACGGCGCGCGCTACTACCAGTACAAGATTGAGACCTCCCTCGACGGCAAGGAGTGGAAGACGGTCGTTGACCAGAGCAATAACACCACCCCCGGCGCGGCGAAGGGCGTCCTGCTCGAATTCCCGCCGACGGAGGCGCGGTATGTCCGATGCAATATCCTGAAGAACAGCGCGAACCCTTCGGTCCATCTGGTGGAGTTCAAGGTCTACGCCCAGGGCACGGCCCCCAAGCCGCCCCCGCCGCCGAAGGCGGACGCCGAGGGATTTGTCCCGCTCTTCAACGGCAAGGACCTCACGGGCTGGACCGGGGCGGTGGACGGGTATCGCGTCCAGGACGGCGTCCTGATCTGCGACCCGAAGAAGGGCGGGTTCCTCAAGACGGAGAAGATGTATAGCGACTTCATCTTCCGGTTTGAGTTCAAGCTGCCGCCCGGCGGGAACAACGGCGTGAGCATCCGCTACCCCGGCAAGGGCAGCGGCAGCTACGATGGGATGGAGATTCAGATCCTCGACAACACGGCGGAGAAGCACGCGAAGCTGCACGAGTATCAGTATCACGGCTCGATCTACGGCATCGTCCCCGCCAAGCGCGAGTTTATGAAGCCGGTAGGTGAGTGGAACTCGGAGGAGATCAAGGCCCAGGGACCGCACATCACGGTGACGCTGAACGGCGGGGTGATCGTGGACGCGGATCTCTCCAAGATCGAGAAACCCTTGGACGGCAAGGAACACCCCGGCATGAAGGAGACGACGGGCTACATCGGCTTCCTGGGGCACGGGGACCAGGTCGAATTCCGCAACATCAAGATCAAGGAACTGAAGTAACATGCCGCAGTACAAAGCCATGCATGGCGAATGGCAAGTTGTATTTGACCCCAAGTCGGTCACGCTGACATGCCGGCACAAACCCTCCGGCGCGATCGTCGAGGGGGTCCTCTCCTTCGAGGCGACGATCCGCGACAAGCCGCAGCCGTGCGCCTTCGACCTGCCGAGGGACATGGTTCGGGATCGCATGGCGATCATTGACGCAGGCGGCGATGTGCAGGGCTACCTTCGCTTCGCCGCAAAGGCCGGGGCGCTCCGCATCCTCTGCATGCACCGCGCGGCGCAGAACTATCCCGGCCTGCTGATCTTCGAGGGAACGGCCCAGCTCGCCGCCGAGTCCTTCGCCTGCCGGACCACGCCGCCGGCGCAGTCGAACGTCGTCCAGATGGCGACCGGCCCCGCCGACAGCGCGCTGAACGACTCGATATTCGATATTGCGAAAGATACGGTATTGCGATTCGCCGGGGATTACGTCTCGTTGACCACCACGCCGGGAACCGGGAAGAAGAAACCGACCTTCTCTGTCCGCATGACCGCCCGCCCCGAGGCGGCGGCGGGCTGTGAACTCGTCATCGAGGTCGAGCGCGACTACTACCGCTCCCGATACGTTCCCTACTACCGCCCCCTCGACAAGAAGCGCCTGCCCACCGCCCCGACGGGGTGGATGTCGTGGAACGTCTATTTCGATCAGGCCGGCGAGGAGGAGAACTTAGCCGAGGCGCGCGTCGCGGCCAAGTATCTGCGGCCCTTCGGTCTCCAAATCTGGTCCATCGAATCCTGGCAGGACAACTCGGCCACGCTGCCCGTGCGCAACTTCTACAACCTGAGCCTGAAAGCCTATGAGCCGCAGTTCCCCCACGGCATGAAATGGCTCGCCGACCAGATCCGTCGTCTCGGCTTTATGCCCGGCATCTGGACCGCGCCCTTCGGGACGGGTGAAGAGGCGTTCTACAAGAAGCACAAGTCCTGGTTCCTGCACGACGCGACGGGCAAGCCGATGTCGAACTGGTGCGGCAACTACGTGCTCGATCCGTCTCAGCCCGCGGTGCGGCGGCACATGAAGAAGATGCACCGCACGATGGCGCGCGACTGGGGCTACGAGTTCTTCAAGATTGACGGGATGTCGGGCCGCAGCAAGAGCTACTCGGCCCACTTCTTCGAGCGGCCCGAGGTGCGTAAGTCGTTTCGCCGTAAGTGCAATAATCCCTTTGATTTGTGCGTGCGGGCCTTCCGCGATGGCATCGGCAAAGACGCCATCTTCCTCGCCTGCCAGGGCCACTACTCCGGCCCGGAGGTCGAGCACGCCGACGCCTCGCGCATCGGCGCGGACGTCGTCGCGGCCAACCAGCCGAGCAAATGGCACAACGTCCTCGCCCAGGCGAAGTGGACGCTGAACCAACTTTTCACGAACAACATTATCTGGTACTGCGACCCGGACACGCTGCTCGTCGGCGACTATCACTCCATTGACGTCGCCCGGATCACGACGACACTCGTCGCCCTGCCGGGGCAGCTCATGTTCGCGGGCGACAAGCTGGGCGAGCTGGACAGCGAGCGCATGAAACTCCTCCAGCAGTCGCTGCCCGTCTGCGATGTCCGGCCGCTCGATCTATTCCCGATCTTTGATATGCGGCCTGTGTGGGACCTGAAGGTGAAGCGGCCCTTCGGCGAGTGGGATGTGGTGTCCGTCTTCAACTGGGACGAACAGGAGAAGACGGTCGGGTTCACGTTTGCGGAACTGGGCCTGCCCGCCGACGGGACCTATCTCGTCTATGACTTCTGGAACCGCCGTTTCGTCGGCGCGAAGCAGGGGGGATACTCGGCCCATCTGCGCGGCCATTCGAGCGAGCTGCTCGCGGTGCATCGCGCGACGGGCGCGCCGCAGTTCCTCTCCACGGACCGGCACATCACACAGGGGGCGGTGAGCTTGGGGGACCTGGCTTGGGACGAGGCGAAGGGCGCGCTCACAGGGCGGGTGAAGGTCGTCAACGGCGCGCCTCAGGCGCTGGTCTTCCACATCCCCGATGGATTTGAGTTCAAGTCCGCCAAGGCCGACTGCGCCTCCGCGACGGAGATGCGCCCCGACCGCACGCTTGTCCTGGAGCTGATGAACGACGAGACGGCGAGCGTGGGCTTCGAGATTCACGCCTCGCGGACATAGCCAGGAGATCAGGCGGCGCCTTGGAACGAGGAAGTCGCACGTTCAGGCGCATCGAAGATGATCTACCGTTCTTATGGGAGTTCGTTTCGTAATTTCGACTGTTGAGTTCGTTCCGTAATTTTAACCTTTGAGTTCGTTTCGTAATTTTAACCTTTTTGTTCGCTCCGAGGTTCCAGACCCGGAGCGGGCCGTCGGTCAGACTCCGCCCGCCTCCTTGATTTTGCAGGGAGTTCGTTCGGTGATTTATACCTTTTTGGGGTAGTACGGCGTATTCCTGATAATGGCGGCGGTACATTCTCTCTCCATCGGGCCCTCCCCCTTTGGGTGGAGGCCCTTTCGATGCTGTACAATGTCAAAACGGTCTCACACAGGCAGGCACGCGCTTTTCTACACAGCGCCTGTGGCAGATCACATTGCCCCATCAGGAGTACCATACCACACAAATGGGGAGTTGTCAAGTCCGATTAGATAATAAAATATAAATAGATGTATAAGTATTTGCTATTAGTGAAGTAGTGGCTCGTCGGAAAACTCGCGATGAATCTGCGTCCCAACCGCCCGCTCGTCCCGGAGCTGATGAACGACGAGACGGCGAGCGTAGATTCACGCGCAGAGGGTTTAAGACCCTATTCGGTTTGCCTATCGGGCGCGAATGACGATCTTGTCAAACATCACGTCGGGACCGTTGACGTGAAGAGCAAAGTTCTCCAAACCTTCAAGGTTCTTGGATGCAATCTGATTCTTGCCGACGACGAGGCTCGCACCCGTTGGAAGGATTTTCCCTTTGATAACTATGGGTTTTCCTATCGGGAAGTCGAATTTAACTGTCTCCGCTTTTCCTGTTTTCTGATTTTCCAAAGTCAGCATCGTTTGGCTGATAACCAAATGATTACGTTTTTCTATATTGCCTCCTGTTCCGTCCCACCCCCAAAGAAACGCAAGGTATTTCCATTCGCCGGGATCGTGAATGCAGAGGGTGCAACTGAATTCGATGGAGCGTTTTGCCTCTTGTTGCCAAATGATCGTTCCTCTACTTGACCGCAGTGTTTTCCCTGTTCCTTCCCACGCGCCTTGAAAGACCTTCCATCCCTCGATCTCTTGTGTATCCGCGCCGAGCAGGAGCAGAGGCAATATCAGCAGCAGGCGTTTCATGGCTTCTCTCCTCGAATTGACCTTTGGGTTCCCTGGCAAGCATATCCCGCCCGTTGACGGGGTCAAGAAGTTTTCATCTTCGCCCCTGCATCCCCGCGTTAGGGGGGATACGGCGTCATTCCCGCGTACGCGGGAATGACGGTTACAGAGAACTCCCGCGACTCGGAGAATGCGAGAGGCACATGCGAGACCAAGACACCCCCAAGCAAGCTTGGGGGTGGCACACTATAATCCGAGCCTCGCCTATTTCGCCGGACCATCCAGCCGCAGCAGGCTCATGTCGTCCAGGAAGACCTTCTCACCCGGCTGCATGTTGTCCACGGTGAGGATGACGCGGAGCTTCGCCACCTTCTTGTCACCGATCGCGGCGGGTATCTCGACGGAATTGGCCACCGTCTGCCACCGCCCCGGGACGGGGGTGATCGGCACACCGTAGGTCGTGATGTTTTTGCCCTGCTCGTCGAGCGGCGTGATGCCGAGCGTTGCCGTGACGGACGGCTTCTGGCCGTCTGGGATGCGGACAAAGCACACCGCTCCATACCGCCCCGGCTCGAAGGCCAGCGTCTGGTGCGGGCCGCCGCGCTTGATCCCCTCGCAGACCATGCTGAACTTGCCCGTGCGCGCCACCTCGTCCGTTCGCTTCATGCTCCCTATCCCGTCCGCAAGCCATCGGTTCCAGCCGGTCTCCTTCTCGCCCTCGCCCTCCTCGAAGGACGGATTCGCCAGGAGATTTTTCGCCGCGCCGTCAATCATCCGAAGCATGGCCTGGACATGGCTGCGGACGTCCTCGGTCTCCGACTCCTTGGCCAGTTGCTCCAGGCGGCTGCGCACGGTTTTGCTGCGGGCGACCCAGTCGAAGGGCCGCCACAGGTCCGACACGCCCCAACCGTCGCCGCGCAGGGCGTCGCGGCCTTTGCGGTCCATCGTGATCGGATGCACGAGGACGGGGTCCTTGGCGAACTCCACCAGCTGCAGATGCGCCCGCTTCTCATTGAGTTCGATGCGCCGGATGCCGCCCTCCAAGACGCGAATGGCCTTTTCCTCCGTATCCATCGGCTCGCCCTTGAGATCGTCGCGGGGGAAGGCAAGGATGGACGCCTCGTAGTACTCAAACG
Organism: Planctomycetota bacterium; assembly: GCA_040755855.1. Classification (GTDB taxonomy): domain Bacteria; phylum Planctomycetota; class Brocadiia; order JAADGH01; family JAADGH01; genus JAADGH01. The sequence goes on from JBFMAD010000067.1 coordinate 18,401, forward strand.
AGCGCAGCAGCAACTTGACCCGGGCCTTCTGCTTCTCGGTTTTCGCTTTGGCGAGGGCCGATTCCAGCCATGCCCGGCTCTGGGCGGCCTCCTCCGGCTCCACATCGGCTAAGTAGGTCGGCCTGTAGAAGGCGAGGTATTGCCCGCCCTCGGTGAACCAGGCGGACTTCAGGATTCGGCGGGTCCAGAAGTCCTCCCAGTGGGTGTAATACGCCTTGAGGTCCGCCGCGCCCTCCGGTCCGACGCAGTGCTCATACCACTCGTTGAGGAGCTTGTCCACGTCCTGGGACGGGTCCCATTGGAGCTTGAGCGAGACGTAGAGCTTCGGCCCCTCGCCGAAGCTGGGGTAGGCCTCGGCATACATGGCGCGCACGCCATTTGTATGGCCAAAGCGATAGTAGTCGGCCATGTGATGGAACCAGACGCGGGGGACGCAATACGAACTCCCATAGATGTAGTCATACCACGCGAAGGTCGGGCACATCTTCGCCCAGGCTTTGGTCATCTCTTCGCCCTGCGCGCGGAGCACCGGGTGGATCCACTTCATCCGGTCGTAGGTCATGTAGGGGATGATGCGCGGGTGCACCTTGACGCGGTCCGGCGGCTCGGCGATCTCGCTGTAGGCGAGGCAGCCGAAGAACTTGTCAGGGTGCTTCTTGAGGACCCCCTCGACGACCTGGTTCGCCCATGTGAAGTATCGGTCCGACAGGTGATCCCGTCCGATGAAGTTCTTCCGGCCGGGGTCCATCGCCCGGCACTTCTCGCACTCGCAATGCCCGCTCGAGTCGTTCACGCCGAGGGAGTAGGATGTCGCCTCCGGGTGCTCGTCGAAGAACTTGTTGATGTTCTTGATGGCCTCGTCCACGATCCCCGGCGCGGCGAAGCAGAGCTGCCAGCCGTGGTGGATATGTTCCGGCGCTGGGAAGTAGCGCTCGCCCTTGTGGACGGGGAAGAAATCGGGGTGCGTCTTGATGTATTCTTTCGGCGGAAAGAGATTGAGCAGATTGTGGTGGAAGCTGACGCGCCCGTGCATCCGGTTGTGCTGCGCCCACTCGACATGGGCTGCGCCCTTCAAGCCGCTGAACAGGCGCGAGAAGAACGCCGGCTCGCCGCGCACGGGTTCGGTCGGGACCTTGATCGTTGCCTGCTTCGGCGCGTCCACGCCATCAGGCCCCGGCATGAGCCAGCGCACGCCGACGTAGCGTTCCAGGAACTCATAGACGCCGAACAGTGTGCCGTGGTCGGTCGGGCCGAGGATGACGATGTTGCCCGGATCGGGGAACTGGATGACATAGCCGTCGTCGTCCAACTTGCCGAGGTCTATCTTCAGGCCGTCCACGTAGGGGCTGTGTCCCACGTGGATTGCGACCATGCCCTCCGGTCGGGCGGGCTTGATCTCCATCTCGGCATCCGAGGCTTCCTTGACGAGATCGCGCATCTCCTGTGCGGCGGTCTTCAGCAGGTCCGATGCCTCATTGGGCAGGACGATGACCGCGCAGGGCCGATGGTTCTCGACGATGGCGATTTCGTCGCAGGACGCCGCGAGCGCAGCAACCAGGACGGCCACGAACAGACAGACGCGCTTTTTCATGTTGACCTCCTCCATTGAAAAAACAAGACATCTCAACACTATCCTCTCCGAGGCGCATCTTCAAGGCAAAACTTTTTCTTGACTTCGCGCGGGGCGGGGGATAAACTATGTTTGAATACGATTGGGGCGGCGCCCTGGGGATATAGCTCAACTGGGAGAGCGCGTGGTTCGCAATCACGAGGTTGCGGGTTCGACTCCCGCTATCTCCACCAGACAACCAGAAGCCGCCATGGGAGTTATGACTTCCATGGCGGCTTTGTTGTTGACAAGCATAAGACATTTGGGCCATGGATCAGCAATGTGCAGGGGTGCCTGGACTTCAAGGGACCGGTCTCGATCCGTCCGCAGACGCCTACCATGTTGATCGAGGAAATCATCCCTTCGCTGGCCCATCAGGGGTTCAAGGAGTTTGTGCTCGTCAACGCCCACGGCGGCAACTGGGTGCTCAGCAGTGGCACTCGATTGAGCATATCAAGGTTACGTTCACCGAGCTGGAGAAGTTGAAAAATAAGGAGTTGTTAAGAAGATCAAGGACGCCCTTGATGTGACACTACCAATGGTAACGGGGAGCTTGACAGATGAGGTGAATGTCTGTATAATACACAACAGTTACGCAACCATTATTCATTGGAGGATTAACCGTCGTGCCCACCACGGTCTACGACATTGCACGCAAGGCGGGGGTATCAGCCGCGACCGTATCGCGAGTGCTCAACGGTCGAGGCGGGGCGAGTGACGCTACGGTGGAGAAGATTCATCGAATTGCCGAGCATCTCCGATTTCGCCCCAAGACAGTCTTGAACCGGAGGCTGTCCGTGGTCGTGCCGGTGCCGTCAAAGCCTCATTTCTTTGCAAGCTACTTCCTCGGGCAGATGCTCAGCGGCGTCTCGGATGTGCTCTTTCTGGCTGGGTGCGAGTTGCGGTTTCTACCGTTTGCATGGCACGACCCGGCTGTGGCCGCAGACCCCATGCGGGTGCTCAAGGTGCGCCATGCCGATGCCGCGGTCTTCCTGTACGTAACCGAGGACCATGCGTACGTTGACCGAGTGGCGCGCGCCGGTTTCCCCCACGTCGCGGTCTCGGCAGGATTCAGCGCGCCGCATGTCTATATGGTGGATTGCGACCACTACCAGAGCACATATCGGGCCTTTGAATACTTGTTCGATCTCGGGCATCGGAATATCGGCATCATTTGCGCCCCCGTGAAGTTCCCCGCACATGCTGAGCGCCTGCGCGCATATCGCGCGGCCTGTGCGAAATACGGCGGACCTGCTGACGACCGCTTCGTAGTCTTTGCAGGGGGTACAGGGTCCGAAGACGGTCATGTCGCGGCTATGCGGTTGCTCTCGTTGAGGAAGCGTCCCACGGCCGTTTTTGCCAGCAATGACAACATCGCCCTCGGCGTTTTCAACGCCGCCCGCAAGCTGGGTCTTCATATCCCTCAGGGCCTTTCGGTGGTGGGGTTCGACGACTATGAGTTCTGCGCGCACCTGAACCCGCCGCTCACGACCGTCCGCCAGCCGATTTACGAGATCGGGCGCGCCGCCGCCGAATCCGTGGTTCGGCAGATGCGCGGTGAAAAAGATATTCCCCGCCATGTGATCATTCCTGCCGAGCTCATTGTTCGCGAGTCGGCGGCCCCGCCGGGGAAGAATCGTCATGGCTGAACCGCCGGCTTGCGCCGTCTCCCCCCGCGCTGGCGAACCTGGGAGGAGAGGGGGCGGAAGCGAATAGCACCAAGCTCATTTGCGCGGTTGGCGTATCCTGCATAGCATCTCCACGCCCGGAAATGACGAGCCACTGCCTGCGCCCGAGTGTCCGGAAACAACGTCTCGCGTAGCGCGGGCTTCAGCGTTTCATTCGGCAGTTCCTCCTGCCCCCTTTCCCTCCCTGGCACACGGCGGCGGTCCATCGGCAGATGCGACGGGGCGGCTGACCTCATTTTGCGCTCCCGTTGTTGCGTGAAAAAAAGTCCGAATTAGCCCTTGACACGGTGCGGCATGAATGCTATCATTGCGTAACAGTTACGCGATGATTACGTTACTCCGGATTTGCTGAGTTTGCGCCAAGCGCGGAGACACTTGCGGAAGACCTAAACCTCGGATCGAATGGAAAGGAGATGAACATGGCCAATCTTGCAGTGAAAGGTGGGGCGCCGCTCTTGAAGGGAAAAAAGTGGGGAGGACGGTGGCCCGTCGTCGGCAAGCCGGATGAGGAGGCGTTGTTGCGCGTCCTGCACAGCGGCAAGTGGTGCAGGGGCACATACCCGGAGGCTTCCCAGTCCGAGGTGGGCAAGTTCGAGCAGAAATTTGCCCGATACCACGACGCGAAGCACGGCGTGTGCGTCACCAACGGCACTGCCGCGCTGGAGCTGGCATATCGGGCAGGCGGGATAGGTCTCGGCGATGAGGTCATCTGTCCGTCCGCTACGTTCGTCGCCACTTCAACGGCCGCCAACAACATCGGCGGCGTCCCCGTCTTTGTGGATATTGATCCAGAGACCTATGACATTCTGCCCGAGGCCGTCGAGAGGGCCGTTACGAAGAAGACGAAGGCCATCGCCCCCGTCCACCTCGGCGGCTACCCGTGCGACATGGATGCCCTATGCGCAATCGGCAAGAAGCACGGCTTGTTCCTCGTCGAGGATTGCTCCCATGCCCACGGCTCCGAGTGGAAGGGGCGCAAGGTCGGCGCCATCGGCGACATGGGCACGTTCAGCTTTCAAATGGGAAAGACTCTCACCAGCGGCGAGGGCGGCATCGTCCTGACCGACAGCGAGAAGCTCGCCGAAAAGCTCTACAGCCTGCATAACATCGGCCGCATCAAGGACCGCCCGTTCTACGAGTTCCATGTGATTGCCTGGAACTTGCGCATGACGGAGTTCCAGGGGGCGCTGCTGTCCGCCCAGTTCGAGCGGTTTGACGAGCAGATTGAGCACCGTGAGGAGCTGGCCACGCATTTTGCGGAGGAACTGGAGAAGATCCCCGGCGTGCGCGCTACCAAGCGCGACCCTCGTGTCACGCGTTGGGGGTTCTACTACTATACCTTCAAGTTCATCTCGAAGGAGTTTGAGGGGGTCACACGCGACCAGTTTCTGAAGGCCGTACGGGCCGAGGGCGCGCCGATAAACGCGGGCGGGCACATTCAGCCCCTCTATCACAATCCGGTCTACAAGGAGAGCCGTGCATCGTACCGCGCCGAGCCGTGCCCGAACTGCGAGTATGCCTGGAAGGAGGAGGCGTTATCCATCGGCCACAGTATCTTCCTCGGCCCCAAGCAGGACATAGACGACATCCTCGCCGCCATCCGCAAAGTCCGCGCCAACACCGACGAACTGAGGGAGCTTGCGGGGTAAGCGAGAGCCTGTCGCTTCAAGGGCCAACAGAGGACGGACCAGAGGGCCGAATGATGACAGGAACGCAACGGAGCATGGTGGACGCGGGGCACAGCGATTCGACGGTCGGGCTTTGAGGGTGCTTGATCTCTTTCAAATGGGTTTCGACGGAGTGAACGGATATGGAAGCAAGACGATCGGGAACTGTGACATACACCTTCCTCTCATTGATCGGAATGGCCATGATGCTCTCAACACAAGCTACCGCGGAACCCAGTTTCACGAGGCTGGTGGATAATTTTGAGGGCAAGGACCTATCCGGCTGGCAGTCCAGCATGTCGCCGGAATACTACAAGGAGGCGGCGGACCGTCAGGCGCTCGCCATCGTGAACGACCCGGAGCGCGGCAACGTCTTGTGCTGCAAGATACGTTTTGCGGACGAGAAGCGAAGTGAGCCTGTCTTCATCACGCGGAAGCTTGAACCCAACCCGCGCAAGACCGACATCGTGAGCGTCCGCTTCTGGGCGAAGCTCACCGCGCCTGCCATCGCCGCGGAGGGTGGTTTCATTGTGCGGCTGCGAACCGGCGACCGTTCGTTTACCGACTACGACGTCCAGAAGCAGCTCGGGACGCCCTTTCCTGTCGGCAAATGGGTACGCGTCGAGCTGGACACCGCCATCGGCCCGAACGTAAGGAACGTCTGGAGCGACATCTTCGACAGCATCCGAGAGATGACCTTTCGCCTTGACGACATTGATGACCGCAACGTGGCTTCCGCATTACTTCTGGACGACATCGAGCTGGTCACGCTGCAACCGGCCGTGGAAACGGCCTACCAACCCAAGGTCAGCCCTCGCCCTGACGATGGCAAGACCCAGGTCCTGTTCCTCAAGCACCGAGCCGCGGGATACTACAACATGGAGGCCGCCCTGCGCGATGTTGCGCCGGAAGCCGGAATAGACACCTTCTTCTACCGCGGCTACCACTTCGAGTTCTTCGGCTTCCCCGACTCCCCGGAGGCGGTCCTCCAATACGATGCCATCATCATGTTGGATGTGGACCCGATCATGATGAGCTTCGAGCAGTGTGCCTGGATCGCCGACGCAGTCGCATCCGGCGCGCACTTCCTCTGTTTCGGCGGCCCCAGCACCTTTACCCACGCAAAGGATTTCAAGCCCCCGCTTCTCGCCATACTGCCGGTTTCCTTCTCCATCGGCGACAAGGATATCGGGATTTCCGACCGACCGGTCGCGCCGGAACAACATTTGCTGAACCAGGGCTTCGATCCGGCCGGGATCGGGAAGGTTACTGCTGTTCAGGCCCTGCAACCGAAGCCGGGCGCCGAGGTACCTTGGACAGCAAAAGGCCAACCGCTCGTCGTCACCATGCCGGTGGGCCGGGGCCGGGCCACGGTCGTCAACACCTGGCCGCACGTTGCAACATCCGCCGACGGGGATTTTTTCACATCCCCGTTGTCGGATGACCTGATGCGCCAGCTCCTGCGCTATGCCTTGGGAAGGACTGAGGGCGCACTCATCTCTCGGCTGGCGCTCCCAAACCTGTCCCTCACCGGCGGAGGCCGGATAGATATACGAGTCGCCTCGCCGGGCGCCGAAGCGGACGATATGCGACTGATCCATGACGGGCGGCTCCAGACCGGCCCCCGCAAGACCGCCGAGGGCATGTGGGAATTCAGTGTCAATATGGTTCCGGACAATCGTTCCGAGAGCCGCCGCGAATTGCGCATTGAGAGACTCTCCAACGGCAATGTGTCGGACTATCGCGATTTCCATGTGGAGGTACGCCATCCTCTCCGGCTCGAAATCGCCTGGACCCGCAACAAGTACACATTCGCGCCCGGCAGTCCGGTCGAGTTCGAGGCGGTCCTGGGGCAGCCGGAGAAACCAGAGAACGGAGCGGAAACCGAAGCCGGGCTGACCCTGAAAGCTGTGCTGCGGGACCCGCGCTCCGACTACAGGTGGGTTGTTCCCACCATCGAGGAAACGCCCGGCAGGTCGCGTTTTGCGGGGCGACTTCCGCTTCTGTCTTCCGGAGAATACCTGCTTGAGGTCAGCGCATATCGCGCCAATCGGCAGCTCGTGACGGCCGCCTCTGCGTGCTATGTGGTGGACCCCCTGGAGCTCACGGATTTCTTTCCCATCATGTCAATCGTCGGCATCGCGGGCCAGCGTGACAATACGGAGGTCCAGAGATTGGACGAACGCGGAATCGAGGAACGTGTGGAAGACCTGCTGGCGCACGGCTTCAATACGGCCGCCATCACCGGCACTTCGCGCTTCCAGTCGAACCGCCCTGCCAACTTCTGCCGGCTCAAAGGCTGGGCGGAAAGCTACGCCCAGAGACGCGGCATGGCTACCACGTACGAGTACTCGAATTTCAAGCTACTCGAGAAGGAGGGAAAGACAGTCCCCTGCGTTTTCAGCCCCGAGTATCCGGAAGCGCTCCACAAGCACCTGTCCTGGCAGATTGATGTGGGCAGCCGCACTCCCCGTCTGATCTGCGCTAAGATCGTGGACGAACCCGCCTCGAACCTCAACAACATGGATCGCTGTCAACACTGCCGCACGCAATTCCGGGAGCGGTATGGCATTGAGATGAGCGAGGCAAAGGAGGAAGAGATCACCGACCCTTATACGCGCTGGGCTATGGCCGATTTTATCGGCGAATACGTCAGCCACGCCTTCGCCTCCAGCGCGTCCATTGTGAAGGAGGAGAAAGCGACCTTCGATCTCCTGCTCACCTTCGATGGGAGGGGGCTGGCCATGCCATTCGTGCTTAGCCTACTGCACTGTCAGCAGGACGTGTTTGCCTGGAGTCGGCATGTCGAGTGGGCCGACTTCGACATCTATCCGTATTTCTATCCGCAATCGCAACGCCTTCGCATGGTCCTGGCGGGATTCGGCATGGCTCGCATGCGCGACGTGGCCCGCGCCCGTCGCATCCCTTGGGGATTCTATGTCGAGCTGGACGACCGCAACTGGCCGTTCCAGAAGAACCCGAAGGAGGCGACCGCCGAGTGCGCTTTCACGGCCATTGCCCACGGCGCCGGATACCTCAACAGTTTTGTCAACCAGGTTGTAGGCACTGGTACTGGGGCGCGTCCTGAGCGCTGGGAAACGGCGGGCCGCGCCCTGCGCTCCATCCGGCGGCTCGGACCGGTGTTGAACCGGATGCCGTCTGTTCCCGCGCCGGTTGCGATCCTGTACCCGAACACGCAGGAAGCTGTTGGCGACGGCTACCTGGCGCCGGACTACGCTCTGGCAGCCCTCAGAGGCGGCTTCGGAGACGTGGACATTTACAGCGAGGAGGTCGTCATAGAAAAGGGCGCCATCCCGTACCGGGGCCTGATCCTGCTCAAGGCCGAATACGTGCACGAGCGTCTCGTGCCGATGCTCAAGTCCTGGATGCTTGACGGCGGCGTTCTGGTCTGCGACCGATTGCCCGCAAGAACGGAACGCGGGGCGGCCATCAACTGGGGATTAGACGAGAAAGAGACCGTTCCCTTCCCCGGAAGGAACCCCCTGATCCGATTCTCCGTAAGTCGCGTTGGCAAGGGCCGCATCATCCGCATCGAAAACGACATTGATAAGGAATTCGAGGAACGCGTCGAGGCCCGCCAACTCGATCCCGCGGCGGTTAGGGCCTATCGCCTTGCCCTGGCAGCGGTGCTGGACACGGCGCTGACGCCGAATGTCCGCGTTGCCTACGACGAGACCGAGACATCGGTGGACCTGATCGAGGCCGGCCTGCGCGGCAACGAGGACGCGGTGCTGCTCTCGGTTGTCAATCACCAGCCCAATGCGCAGCGCGTGGCCGTGACGCTGAACCGCCCGGATGTTCGCTGGCTGGTTGACGCCGTGTCCATGACGCCTATCGAGTTCGAACGCACGAACAACGGCGCTCTGTCGCTTCCCCTGGATGTCGAAGGCCGGTGGGCGCGCCTGATTGCCGGCTATCGGAAAAAGCCGCAACGTCTGGAATTGGGGGTGGCAAACGAGAAGGTCCGGCCGGGCGAGGAACTCCGTTACCACGTGCGTGTGCTGGACGAGTTTGGAAAACTCGTCCCAGGCGGCATACTTCTGGAGATCGAGGTGCATGGTCCCGACGGGGTGCTTGTCCCCCGGCTGGGGGGACCGCGCGCTCCGCTCAGTGGCGAACAGACGATCTCCGTGCCCATCCCGATCAACGCTTGCATCGGGCAGTACCGGGTTGACGTGCGCGCCCCCCAGGCGGACCTGAGCGCGGTGGCAGGCTTCCTGGTCTCGCCGCCATCCGCAAAGTGAGGACGAACATCGGCGATCTGAGAGGATGATATGCAAAGTGGGCATTGTGCACGAGTTTGTCTATGTCAAGAAAGGAGAGAGTGAGTCATGAGATTTCGGATTGCAGCGCATCTCTGTGGATGGCCTGAAGCGGTCAAAGCCGACAGAAAGCGGGTGATGGAAATCGTCCGGGACGCCGGCTACGACGGGGTGGAGGGATTTGCCGTCAAAGATGCCGAGGACCTGGTCGCGCTTGCGGCCCTGGCGGCGACCTACGGCCTGCATGTGGTCAATGTCATGGGACCGGACGTGTCGGCCCGAGCCAGGTTCAACGCCACCCTCGGCAATGAGGCGGCCGAGATCCCGGCCGCCCGGAAGCCGGATCACGAGCCTGACGACGCCGAGCTGGACGCGCTCATCAAGCCGCTCAAGCCGGGGGTTGCGGAGTACGCCGCGCATGGTTTGAAGCCGTTTCATCACATCCATATCCGCACCATCCTGGAGACTCCCGAAGACTGCACCCGGGTGCTCGATCGTTTGCCGGAGCTATGGCTCCTGTTTGACACCGGACACCTCTTGGCCGCCAATTCGGATCCCATGGATGTGCTCGAACGATGGCCGGAAAAGATCGGGCACGTCCATCTGAAGAATTTCTGGACGCAAGACCCCAAGGCCGGCTGGGATCGGCACAGGCCCGATTTCTGGAAGACGAGCCGATTCTGCGACCTGGCCGAAGGCAATGCCGGCTTCGATGTCGGCGCCGCGCTCAATGGGCTCGACGCGGCCGGCTACAAGGGGTGGATCGCGGTCGAGGAGGACCACCCGCGGCGGGATATTGCGAAGGTCGTCAGGGACAATCGCGAGTTCCTGGGCGGATTGGGGTATTGACAATACTGTCGGAACCAGTGCGAGAGCCGGAATAAGGAGAATGAACCGTGGATGAAGTCAGGAAAACAATTACACGTGCACTTGACAGTGTCAGAGTCGTTGACTCGCATTGTCATCTCAGGCCGGAGAAGCCGTCCGCGGATACCCTTGCCGATATTTTGCTCTATCACCACGTGTGGATCGAGCTGGTCTCCGCAGGAATGGACCGCTACGAAGTGACCCGGCCCGGCCTACCCCATGAACTGAGGGACCCGGAAATGCCGCCGGTCGAGCGGGTGCGCAAGGCCCTGAACTACCTCGACAGGATACGAAACACTACGTGTGGAGTCATGTTGCATTGGATACTGAAGGATCTCTACGGAGTCGAGGCGCTCGATGCAAGGAACATTGAGCAGGCATGTGCGCTGGTCGAAGAAAGAGGCTGCGACCCGGCGTGGCAGGAGAGGGTCCTGAGGGAATACTCCCAGATGGACTGCAATGTCACTGTTGAGTATTCTGGCAAGCCCTCCTGCTCCCCGCGGATACTTCGAGCCGCCGAGGGCATGCCCGTCAACCTGACAAGCGGCAAACAGTCTCCCCAGGAGATTCTCGCGGGCATGGACCGGACCCTCGGCAGGGAGGTCCGCAGCGCGGCGGATTTCAGGGCGCTGATAGCCAGGCATGTCAGGGAGAACCTGCCGCCAGAGTGCAGGTATGTAGCGTGTTGGGTACCGCCGTTCATCAACCATGAGTCGGCGAATGATGCCGAGGTCTCACGGGTTATCGGCGAGGTCAGAAACGGCAGGGAGCCGGACTCGCGTGAGCTGGGGCGCGTCTCCTGCTTCGGTGTGGCCGGATTGATCGAGGAACTGCGCAAGACGCCCATCCGAGTCATCCAGCTTTTCGTGGGCGCCGAAGTCTTGCCGCCGCACCAGGCAATCACTCAATGGAGCGAGTCTCTGCCTGGGTGCGTTGGCCGCCTGGCGGGGCAGTTCGAGGATTTCCACTTCAATCTCGTTTCCGCCAGCGACCATTTCACCCAGGACATGGCCATATTGGCGAAGCACGTGCCGAATATCAGTGTGGCGGGGTATTGGTGGCACACTCTTTATCCTTTCTATATCAGGAAGGCCATCGAGACGCGCCTCGATATGGTTCCCATTAACAAGGTCGCCGGGTTTTTCTCTGATGCCTACCACAGTGAGTGGTGCTACCCGAAACTCAAACTGGTCAAGCAGATACTTGCCGAGGTGCTGATCGAGAGGATCCAGAAAGGCTGGTACACGCTCGATGCGGCGCAGGAGATCGTGAACCGGTGGTTCTACCAGAACCCGAAAGAAATCTTCCGAGTTTGACGTGATGCTGTCTGCTCAAAGGAGGAGTCGCGTGGGATTAGTGACGCTGAAAGAGATATTGCCGAAGGCACAGTCCGAGCACTATGCCATAGTCGGATTCGAAGGGAAGACGGCGGAAGAGATCAAGGCAATTATCGAGACCGCCGCTCAGGAGCGCTCGCCCGTCATCGTGCAGGTCTATCATGGTCATGAGAACTGTCTCGGCGCGGGCGCTTTTGTGGAAGTGGTCAAGTACTATGCAGAAAAGGCGAAGATTCCCGTGGCGGCGCACCTCGACCACGCCGTGGATATGGATAATATCAGGGAGTGCCTTGAGGCGGGCTTTCCTTCCGTCATGATTGACGCGTCCGCAAGGCCGCTGAATGAGAATATCCGCATCGTTCGAGAAGTTGTGAAGATGGCGCGGAGGTTCGAGGCGTCGGTTGAGGCGGAGTTGGGCAATCTGGGAACGTTAACGGGCGTGCCCGCTGCCGAGCGATGGAAATTCCTGACGGACCCGGAGGAGGCGCGCGAGTTTGTCGCGGAAACAGGGGTGGACGCCCTGGCCGTGGCCATCGGGACGGCGCACGGCGCCTATGACGCCAAGCCGGAACTGGACTTTGAGCGTCTGAGGCAGCTTCGTGAGGTGGTCAGTATTCCACTTGTCATGCACGGCGGCTCAGGCACTCCGGCCAAAGACGTCCGTCGGGCAATATCTCTGGGGATATCCAAGATCAACATCGGCACGGAAATCGGCAATGCCTTCACCAGCGCCCTGCGGCATGTCGCAAAGTCTGAATCGAAGGTCATCTGGTCAACCGACCTGATGAGCGAGGCGACAAAAAGAATAGGGGAGGTGGTCCGCAGGAAAATTGAGGAGTTCGGTTCCCGGGGAAAGGCGTGAGCAAATGGTTCGCATGAACGACAAGACGATTGATATTCGTCCATTTGAAGCAACTGACATACCTCGGCTCATTAGCTGGATTCCAGATGTACGATTTCTTCTCCAATGGGCCGGACCTCAATATAAGTTTCCCTTGGATAACGCTCAACTGCTTGCAACGCTGGAGAAGACCAAGGGCGAACGGCCCTCGCATTTCATGTTCAAGGCGTTACGCCAGATTGGAGGCGAGATTATCGGTCATGTGGAGTTAATGGGAGTTGACTACGAGAAGCGGAGCGCAGTTCTGGGCCGAGTTCTGATCGGGAAACCAGAATGGCGCGGCCAAGGGTATGGGAAATCAATGGTTGAGATGGCCATTCGCTACGCCTTCAACGAGATCGGCCTTCATACGATTGCTCTCAGCGTCTTTGACTTCAACACGCCAGCGATTGCCTGCTACACCGCTCTTGGCTTTGCTGAATACGAGCGCAAACCCAATGCGAGGAGATTCGGAGAGGAGTATTGGAATCTCATAATGATGCGCATGGATCGTGACACGTGGAGAAAGAAACAGGCATTGAAAACAGAGGAGCAGGCCGTATGAGCGCACTCAAGCACCCTCCACGCTGCCAGGGAGGATTGTGTGCGCGTCGAACACATTGACGAGACGGCCTTCACCGGACTGACGCGCCTGATGGCCGTTGTGACTGCGGGTGCGAGCAAGTAAAGGAGAAAGCTCATGCGCAGTAAATCGAGCATATTGAAGATCTGGGGCATCGTGCTTTGCGGAGGCTTGGCTCTCCTGGCGAACATGGCGGAGGCGGAAGGCGAGGAATCTCTCCTGCGGAATGGCGATTTCGCCGAGATCGGCGAGAACGGCTGCCCAGTGCATTGGACCGTGGGTTTCACGGGGGCAGGCGGCTCGCCTCGGCCGGAGGGAAACTTCGCCATGGTGGACGGCCCGAACGGGAGGAAGGCATTGAAGATCACATGCACCGCCTGCCCTCTCACCCCATATCCCAAATGGATCACCTTGTCGCAACGCAATACTCTCGTCACAAAAAGAGGCGAAAGATTATACATTTCCTTCTGGGCCAGAAAAGAGAACATCAAAGAGAATTTCGTGCAGGTCGGCATCAGGAATCTCAAGCCGTGGGCGAATATTATGGAAACGGCGGTGATGGTTTCCGACGACTGGCAGCAGGCGGAGACGGTCGTCACGCCTGTGCAAAGCAGCGACAATACAAGCTTCCAGATTACGTTCCCCGATGTCTACAAGGGCGCCACCCTCTACTTGTCGGACGTGAAGGTGACGAAGACAGACAAGGAGGAGATAGAATACAATCCCGTCCGGAGAAAAATGGAGAGGGAAATCAAGGAGGAGGAGAGGAAGAACCATGTCTTCAATGGTGATTTCGAAATCGGATTGAAAGGCTGGGCCACTGAGAACTTGGACTACAACGTTGTCAAGCTCGACGAGAATGTGGCATACCGCGGAAGGCGATCGGCGCGGATAGACTTGGACGAGTCGAGTTTGCCCAAGGGGTATAGGGACTATCCGCGCTCCGAGGTCATTCCCTGCAAGGAGGTCTTTTTCGCCACGGAGGATTGGATAAGAGTGGAGAAGGGAAAGGAATATACGCTTTCCTGCGCGCTCAGGTCGAGCAAGCCCGGCATGAAAGTCAATCTTGGCTTCTTCTATATGACAAGAGCGAAAGATGTCGAACCCATCGTGGTCGGCCCGGAATGGGGCAGGCATGAGCTGCGGTTCACGGCGCGCGATCTCTTTGGATTCGTGGGAATCGTGGCCAGGACTACAGGGCCTTCCGACAAAATCTGGATCGATTCCGTGCAGCTTGAGAGGGGAGGCGCCGCCACCGAGTATTCGCCGAAGTATCCCGTCGAGGCGGCCCTGTACACAAGAAGGGACGGCAACATCTACTATGCGGGCGAAAAAGTGGAGTTCCGCTTGGTTGTCTGCCAGGACGGGCCGGATGTCGGCAGGGTGAAAAGCCGATTTCGCGTCGAGGACCACCAGGGGAATATCGTGTATCAGGACGATCAGAAGGGCGCTGCCGCTATATCCCATGCTTACTACGACCACCAAGGGGGTGTCGTGGATCAAGGCGAGCGGGGCATCGCGGTCGGCGAGGGCAACCTACAAATACCCATAGCGGATAATGGCCATTACAAGCTGCTCAACGCCATTGCCGGGGAAAACTTCTCCTACGATGTCAAGCAGCCGTTTGTGGTGATTTACCCTTACGCGGAGGCCTACGGGAAACAGGATTCGCGGCTCGGCGTGAACCACGCGTTCTATTTCGATCTGTGCCAAAAACTGTCCAAGGATGCAGGCGTCACATGGGTCAGGGATTGGAATCTCACATGGAACATCGTGGAGCCGGAGCAGGGAAGGTTCGACTTCTCCGGCGCCGAGACCTCCTATCGGAGACTGAAAGACGCCGACATGCGGATGCTGGGAAGCATAGGCGACCCCACTTCCGAATGGGCGAGCTCCGCCCCCAAGGACGTCCAAGGCAAACGCCTGGGCGATTCCATTGCCTCGCTGTGGTATCTGCCGAGGGATATGGAGTTCTTCAGGGCCTATATCCGCAAGTGCTTTGAAGTCTTCGGGGGCAGAATCCAGCACTGGGAGATATTCAACGAGCCATACAAGACGCAAGACTGGAAGGTGGATGAAAAGTACGAGCAGTTCCTACGTATCGTGAAGGAGGAAGCGCGTAGAACAAACTCGAATGTGAAAATCCTGTGTTGTGGGATGGTCTATTTCCATGACGACGAGGCCATGCGCCGCGCGTGCGAGCTGTCGGACATCATCAGCGAGCACTACTACCCGCAATACAACGACACCAAGCGATTCCTGCGTCACATCGCCATTGCGGAGGACTTCCTCCGCAAGCACAATCTGAGGAACGATATCTGGGTGACTGAATTTGCGAAGTACGCGGACGACGACCCGCATTTCCAACACGCGAGTTTCGACTTCTTCCTCAGCAGCGTCTCAGAGAATGTTGCGGCGGCTTATTCCATCAAGTACATCACCGCCCTGTTCAGCCATGGGACAAGCAAGGTGTTCTTCCACAACGGCAGCGTCCCGCTGCGGCTGCACTATAAGCCGCACAACCTCCACCAGGATGTCTTCTTCAAGTACGGGCCCACTCTCCACAAGCTGTTTGTCGCGCTGAATGCGTTCTCATGGCGCCTGCCCCCGGGCGCAAGCAGTGGGACGCCGATAAACGAGGAAGGGCCGATCTTCGCATATAGCTTCACCAGGAACGCTGACAAGACGCTCGTGCTGTGGGCCGATGGCGCGGATGTCCCCGTTCAAGCGGACCTCCTGGCCGTCCTGGAAAAGACGCAAGGGTTGTTTGTTTACAGCATGATGGGCCGGAAACTTGACACACTGAGGACGATAGGCGATGAGCCGATATATCTGACGGGCGAGGCAAATAAAATGGAGGCGGTAGAGAAGGCGCTGGCGCCAAAATAGATGCGGGCAAGTAACTGAATAGTTGAACAGGAGAACATCAATGACAGACCTTACATGGTTTCAGTGGCCGAAGTCGGAGGCGGGGAAGGAGTGCGAGGGGGCGGTGACGCTGAGCTTTGATGATGGCAGGCCGAGCCAGTGGGAGATCGCCATCCCGCTTCTGACCGAGCGCGGTTTGCGCGCAACTTTCTACGTGCCGGCGCGGGAGGACCGCCTGCATACACACAGCGAGGTATGGCGCGCCGCCGTCGCACAAGGGCATGAGGTGGGCAACCACACCATCCATCATCGGTGCACCGCAAATTATCAATTCCACAAGCCTGAGGGCTGCCTGGAATTCATCACTCTGGAAGAGATCGAGAAAGACGTCCTGGAGGCGTCGAAACAAATTCGAGAGGCGCTCCCCGAACAGGAGGGCTTTACATTCTGTTATCCGTGTTATCAAACCTATGTCGGCATGGGTGTGAATCGGCAGAGCTATGTGCCCGTCATCGCGCGCAACTTCATCGCGGCCCGAGGCTGGGGCGAGAGGGCAAATCACCCGGAGCTGATTGACTTGCATTGTCTGTGTTCGCGGCCCTTTTATGACGCATCCGCGGAGGAAATGATCCAGGAGGTCGAAAAGGGCGTCCAGGACGGCCGTTGGGCGATCCTCACCTTTCATGGGATCGCCAAAGAACCGGGGCGGGGGACTCAGGAACGCCATCTCGCCTCGCTGGCGGACTACCTTGCGGCAAATAGGCATCGAATTTGGACGGACACGGTGTACCGGATTGCGAAGTATATTGCGGAAGCGCGGGCCGAACGCGCCGACAAGTCAATCCAGCCATAGGCCGGAGTTGAACCATGCCCATTCCCTATCCTGTGCAGAAGATCGGTCGGTACGGCCTTGGCCTGGGGTTCTGCTATGCCCTGTTGCATCAGAAGTTCGGCGTGGACCTCGGAGAGCGCTTTCACAAGGACGCGGAGCATCGGCTTCGGACGCTGATGGAGATTGATCGCCATGTCTATGAAACGTACGGTCATATCGGATTGGGCTTTGAGAAGCCATTTCCCCGTATCTCGATTGAACCGTTTGGCCATCGCTTCATCCCGGCGATGTACGGGCAGGAGACAGTATTCGCCGCCGACAGCGAACCGTGCGCCAAGGGCCACATGATGACCGATGAGCGACTCGAGACGCTGGAGACGTGGACAGTCGAGCGATTCGATCGCGCCGCACCGGTCCGCGAAGTCGTTGCGCAGACCCGGTATCTGCAGGAGCGCCACGGCATTGCCATTCCGACCGATCCGGCGCAGTTCAACCCTCATTACCGGGTGCTGAGCTGCGTGCAGAACCTCGGATCGGTGGTCAACCAGGGATTCGCCCTGCGTGGGGAGCAATTGTTCCTGGACTACGCAGATAACCCGGAGCGCGTGCTGAAACTCTACCGGAATATCCATGACTTGATGTTGCTCTGCCTGCGTTACTTTCCGGCGGTGGATCGGCGCCCGCTGCGGAATGTGTTTGTGGGCAACTGCACGGTGGCGATGATCTCCCCCCGGCACTACCGCACATGCAACGAGTCGTTCGACCGAAACCTGATGGGCTTTGCGCAAGGGATCGGCGCAAACTTCCTGCTGCATCAGGATTCCGGCGTCACTCCGCACCTGGAAAACTACGCGCAGTTCGCGCGCGTACGGGCCATTGACTTCGGGCAGGATACGGATTGGGAGAAGGCGGCGAAATTGTTCCCACACGCGGATGCCTGGTGCATCCTTTTCCCGAGCTGGATCAAGACGCACTCGAACGAGGAACTCCGCGAAGAAGTCCTGCGCCTGATGCGGATTGGAAAGGGATTCAAGTCCTTCTCATTCACGTTGTGGGAGATTGATCCTTTTCTCGGTGAAGACCGAATTTTCGAGTTCTACGACACATTCCGCCAGTGCGCGGATGAGTTGTTCTGACCAGAATGAAAGGTTAAGGAAGGAGGTTGACAAACATGAATTGTGAACAGGGACATCTACGGCTGTGCCAGTCTTCGATGAAGCTTGGGATCGCGACGACTGGCTTTGATATGACCAACGACGAGATGGCGCAAGGGGAGTAGATCAGTTTCCCCTTCCATTGGAGGAAGATTAGGAATGCAGACCATCGCAGGTGCATCGTTCTTCGTGGTTGCGCTGTGTTGCTTTTTCGCGACCGCCGCATCCGCACAGTTGTCGTCGAGCGCGGGACCGGACCGGATGACGCTGAAAAGTAATCGAGCCGAGTGCTGCATGGAGAGCACCGGCGCGTTCCGTGTAACGGCCGACGGGGTCTCATGCGACTTCAAGGGGCTAAGTACACCTGTTCATAAATACGATGATGTATAATCGTTGCAAATCCGCGTTTTTCTTGGTATACTGGCTCGCAAAGGGAAAGGAGCCAAGATGCCGAGAAAGAGTCCATATCTCATCGAACTCACCA
>JBFMAD010000068.1:0-35264 GCA_040755855.1 Planctomycetota bacterium
GGGCTGGCCCCATGTGGCTGACCCTATGGCGGCGAACCTCCGCGTCAGGGGCGGGCACGCAGGCCCGCCCCTACAAGATCGGGTTTGGGCAACTGTCCCTTGCCATGCAATGGCTCTGGAACAAGGAGAAGGCGCATGAAGTTCATCTTCACGTGCGACGACGTCGGCGGGGCGCGCGGCGAGGAGCCGATCGATTATTCCGGGGACATATCACCGATTTCTCCGGAGGCTTACATGTGAGTTCCGGGCACACCAAACTTAATTGGTCCTATGCCACATTCCTACCTCTGCCACGAAGCGGGTATTTTCAGAAGTTTATCACATGGAGGGGCTGATGTCAAATCGGCCAAAGAATAGCTTTCAGTATCTCAAATGCAAAACGACAAGGAGGCCTATTGGGGTCTGGCCTTCAGGGCGTGTTGCCGAAAGCCCATCTTGCGGTGTGCCACCCCCAATCCCGCGCTTCGTGGGATTGGGGGTGTCTTCGGCGGGCGGTTGGGCCACGCGGCGCGCACCCCCAAACGAGTTTGGGGGTAGCACACCATCGAAAATCGGTTTGGGCAACAAGCCCTTCATTCCACATTTTACGGAATCCCCCTCAATCTTCCTTACTCAAACTCGGCGCCTTTCGGGTCGCCGCCAACGTAGAAGCGCCGTCTTGTCCCGCGTCCGCGCGGGAACGGTCCCGCCTCTACCTCGTCCCCAGACTCTGCCTGGGGACGGCGGTTCGTTCCGAGGCAGAGTCTCGGAACGAGGGTAGATGGAGAGAGAGGGTCGGGGCGATGGCCGCGCAGACGGTCGCTCCTCACCCCCCACCCCCTCTCCATCCGGAGATGGAGAGGGGGAGAGAAATGAGACAATTTCCTCGCAGCATCACTTGCAGATTCGATCCCCTTCGGCTACAATCGCCGATGAATGGCGCAACAGGAAAGCGCCGCGTTGAAATGAGTGAGACAATGAAACGAATCTTAGGACTGTGTATTATGCTTGCCGCCACCTCCTCTGCCACAGAGACCGTCCGTGTTGATGTCAACGCGATGCCCAGGGTCGTCTTTACCGGCGACTCGCAGACATGCGGCCGCGTCGGCGCCCGGGACTACCCGCAGATGCTCTCCTGGGAGATGCCGGTCCGCGTGATCAACACCGGCGTCGGAGGGACCAATACCACCCATCTCTTGTCGGAGACAAGCGGCGGGTCGGCGCAGGTCGCAAAGGGCGAGAAGGTAGTCAAGGGAACCAAGGTCGGCTGGGGCGCCGGACCCTACCCGGGACAGAAGATCCGACTGGGCAGGCGCGAGTACGTCATTGACCGGATCGAGGTCGTCAGCCACGCCGACCGGCAGGCAAACCTCTGGCTCACGGAACCGGCCCAGGAGGACTTTGCGGGCGGCGACTACGCCATCGAGGCCGGATGGCGCGTCCGCGTGGCGCAGTACAGGCCCGACTACGCCTGCTTCATGTATTCGGTGAACGATACCGGGCGGACGTCGGAGCAGTTTATAGAAAACCTCAAAGAGATCGTCGAGCGAACGAAGACGCTCGGCGCGCAGCCGATCCTGCTGAGCGGTGTGCCGTTGATGGACGCGGCCAAGGGCGGCTCGCACCCCGGCGGCAATGACCGCGTCAAGGTGCGCGAGCGGGACCTCATTGAATTCAGCAGCCGAAACGACATCCCCTTCGGCAACGTGTTCGGGGTGCTGATGCTGCTGGACGAGCCATGCACGGCCGTCTGGGTGGACACGGTGCACCCGACGACCGACGGGTCCCTGGCCGCCCTGAACGCCCTGCGGAGCATCTTCCGCGATCTGGGCCTGGCCGACAATCCATACTATGTGCGCGGATACCGCGCCGCGGCGGAACTCGCCTCGCCGGAGACGGGCCTCGTTACCTTCACGACCAGCCAGCCGGACTACGACGTGAGCAATCGGCCCAACGAAAGCCAGTTCAGCCTGAAGGCTATCCACGTACGGGACGAGTACGGCCTCATCTCCTCCGCCGACGGCGAGGCGGTCGAAAGCGAGACGCCGATCGTGCTGGAGTTCGGCGTCGGCGATGCCGAAGCGGTTGGGTCCGCGCAGGTGGAGATCGTTACACCGTCCGAGGTGCGTGTTGCTTGGTTCGACTGGGATAAAGAGGCGTGGCAGGACCTCGCCCGAGGCCGGGGGAGGATTGCGGCAGGCATCCCGAAAGACGCCCTTCGAGGCGCATGCCGAAAGGGCGCGATCTGGCTGGCCGTGAGCGGCGGCGGGAAGATTGCGCTGGACTATGCCGCCGTGGTGCTTGGAGGCGATGTTGCGCCGTTCAGGCCGAAACGCGCAAAGGGCCCCATCGTCTGGCCCCGCGCCGGCGAGTTGGAGTGGCAGGCGGAAGACAACCGGGTTGCGAACGGCGATCTCACCGAGGCGGGCGACGGCGCGCCGGCGCACTGGCGGAGACAGGGCGACCAGGCCCTGTATCTCCGCCCGGGCGTTGTCGCCGAGGGGACCGGCGGTTTTACGAAGGGACGACTCATTGACCTGTTCAAGTCGGCGGGCCAGCAGTTTACCAGGACCGTGCGGCCGCTCGACATGCTGACCGTCGCCGAGGGACCGGAGGGCGCTCTTGGGAACTTCCTCATCGCTCAAGTAGTTGACGACGAGACGGTCCGCGTCCGCCGATTTCCGAAGGACGAGGCGTCCGGCTTGCGGTTCCGGATTGCACGGACCTCCGGCTGCGGCGCAGTTCCCGGCGGGTGCATGATCGAGTCTCGCGGCGAAAGCGGCTGGGAGACGGCGGTTCGCATCGCCGAGCCGGGACGGTATCGTCTCGGCTTTTTCTTTCGCGTATATGATCCCGCCAACATGAACGCGGCGGACCGGCCCGGCGACGCGGCATCGGTCACGGTCGGCATCGGCGGAAACACGCTGGCCGCGGCGGACAGCCTGGAGTCCAGTTATCAGTGGCAGCGGAAGTGGCTGGAGTTTGATGCGCCGCAGGCGGGTCAGATTGTGATACGCGCCTCGTCGAAGAGCGATGTTGCAGTGCAGTACACGGGCTTCACCGCACAGAAACGGTGACAGCATGGTTCACGGACCCGGCAGATCAGATCAGGTATATTTAACTTGCAGGCCGCTCTTCTGAATTCGTCTCCTTGAAATGATCCTGCGGATCATATATGCTTCTTTTCCGAGGCGCGAACCGTTCTATCGCTCAAACGGAACCTGATTATGGGAAGAAGCGGCTTCATCTTTCTCTTCCTGCTGAGCGTTCACTCCGTCCCATTGGTGGGTCAGATGCAGGAGTCGTCTCCGCGATCATCGCAACCCCCGACCGATTCGCCCCTCTGGTGCAGACACGTCATCCTTGTTTACGTCAAACCGTCCGGCAAGGACGCTGACTTCTGGACAAAGGAAAATTTCGCCTGGCTGGCCGCATACTGCGACAAGGACGGCCGGCCCGCGGACCTCTTCTTCGACGGCTTCCTGATCACCGGCTTCGAGTGCAAGGACGGACGAAACCTGCTCCATGTGACGGAGTGCGGACCCGCCGTCAAGTCGGACTGGCAGGACGCGCTGCAATACTACCTCGCCACCGCCCGGAAGCTCAGCCAGGCCTTTGAGGAGGTCCGCGCCAAACTCAACCAACCGAATGCAAAAGGCAAGGTGATCCTCGCCATGCCCTGCCCCGACACGCGGCAGAGAGACTTCGGCGAGGTGAACGGAAGCGCCCTGAACTTCGCAAAGGACGAGGATCGAATCCGGGCGATGAAGTGGTATGTGGATACGGCCGTCGCCATGTGGCAGAATTTGTCGAAGAGCGGCCAGTTGAACGGCGTCGAACTCGTCGGGTTCTACTGGGGCAACGAGGGCATTCATGGCCGTGACGCCGCGGTGGCAAAGGCCACCGTGGACTATGTGCATGAAAAGGGCTACCTGATGCACTGGATTCCCTACCCCGGCGGCGCTCGGAAGGACTGGAAGAAGATCGGGTTTGACTGCGTGACGCAGCAAATCAACTACCAGAGCCCTTACAAGCCCGGCACGCCCCTCACCGCCTTCGACAAGCGAACCGCACAGGCCGAGGCATGGGGGATGCACGGGATGGAGATGTGCCCCATGGCGCGCGAGACCTCGCTGAATCCCCGGATATGGATCTGGCATCAGGTCTTTCTGGCAAATCTCGATGCCGCGCTGCGCCTGCGATGGGATCGGTTTCCCGCATTGACATACTACCATGGGGATCACCTGCCCAAGATGGGCCGCATTCCACAGACCCACGTCTTCTACGAGCAGCTCCATCGCTGGGTGAAGGGCAGATTGACCGAAGAGAACGTGAGGCAACTGTCCGTCGCGGTGCTCGACGAGCTGAAGCGTCGAGGCCACATTGACGATGAGACCCATGTGAAGATCGCCGCCGCCCCCACCGTCCTGGAAAGGCTGGAGCGCATGGAGGAATACAGGCTCGACGGCCTGCGAAAGGAATTCGAGAAGCGCCTCGCCGCTCACAGCCAGGTATCGGGGAATCTGTTGCCTAACGGCTCGTTTGAGAACGATATGGTGGGATGGCCGGCGCATTCAGGGCCCGCAGAACGGACCCAGGAGAAGGCCCGGGACGGCCAATGGAGTCTCCATCTGGCTGCGGAGCCGGGCGACGGCGCCGACGTGCTTCGCGCCTGCGCCCAATCCGCCAACGTCCCCGTCCAGCCGGGCCGGATTGTGCGGCTCAGCGCCTGGCTATACCTCCCCGGGGATATGAAGGAAACCGAGCGCGGCCTTATCATCGGCCTGTCGCGCTACCAGCGAGGCAAGCAGGTTGCGAACTGGACGTCATGCGAGGCCCGCCGGACGCAGGCGACAAAGGGCTGGGAGCAACTCTCCGTTTACCTTCCGGTTGACGATGCGCCCTGCGACGAGGTGCAGGCCATCGTCGGCATGTGCGGCGTCGGCGCGGCCTACGTGGATGCGGTCGAGCTTGTCACATTCTCCAAACCTTCGGACGCGACCCAGCCCGGTCGGAAATGACGCGCCTCCTCCGACGGGGTGCATGTGACTTCCATCGGCAATCGTTTTGGGCAACAGGCCCCGAAGATCTGATCCTATGTATTCTTAAACCATTCCGACGGATAGCGATGGCGGAAGGACTCGCGGTCGGTGAGTTTGCGCATGGACCCGTCCTCCGCCAGCAGGATGTACGGGGCAAGGGGAAAGAGGAACCGCATGGCCGAGCTGCTGCCGTAGGCCCCCATGTTGGCGATCCAGAGTCGGTCCCCCGGCGCGGGGACCTCGCCCCAGCACGTCTCGCCCCAGCGGTCGTTCGGGTCGCACATGGGGCCGAAGACCTGGCACTTCCGCTCGCGCGGCGATCGCCCCGGCCGCGACAGGTTCACGATGGAGTGATACTCCTCCTGCATCCGGCCGTCGTGGGTCAGGTGGACGCCGCCGTCCACAAGGACGATGTCCCTCCTCTTCCGGGTGACGACGGAGACGAGGATGCCCACGGCATGGTTCACCAGCCACCGCCCCGGCTCGAAGCGGAGGGCGATATCCTGCGCAATGCCGGGGATCGAAAGGATGGAACGGCGGACCTCGTCGGTGATGTCGCGGGCGTACTCCTCGATGCCCGCCCTTTTTTCGAAGAGGACGCGGCGGGCGGTGAGTTCCCGACCGGCCTCCTTCTCCGCCGCCAGGATGATCCTGCCCTCCGGCAGGTCGGCGAGGCGCGCCCCGTCGCCGGGGGGATAGAACCCGCCGCCGAGGTCGAGGGAGCGCAAACGGCTTCGCTCCGGCTGCGTCAGCCCCCGCAGGACGCGGGCGAAGATGCGGATGAGTTTGCGGTAGGGCGTCGGCTCGGTGTTCCAGCTCAGATGGCCGTGCAGCCCCTCCCACGCCAGGCCGGGGGTGCGGACGATCCTGCGAATGAGTTTGACCGCCTCATTCGGCGATACGCCGAATTTCCGCCAGACGCCGCCGATCTCGGGACCGGGATCAATGCGGACGGCCGCGCGGATGGGGCATCGAGATTTTAGATTCAGCCGCCGGATGCGGTCCAGCTCGAAGTCATGGTCAATGTGCAGCCAGACGCGGTCGGCGTGTCGGGCGGTCAGCCGAAGCTCTTCGTCGCTCTTGGCGGGGCCGTTGAAGAGGATGCGGTCGCAGCGGAGGGCGAGGGCGAGTTGGAGTTCCATGCCGGAGACGACCTCCGCCCCCAGTCCCTCGCGGTGGAGCCGGCGGCAGAGGTAGGGGAGGTCGTTGGCCTTGTAGGCGTAGAAGACCTCGGTGCGGAGGGCCGCGGCGTCAAAGGCCTGCTGGAACTCCCGCGCACGTTGGACGAGGTCGCGTTCGCTCAGGACGTAGCACGGCGCGCCAAAGCGGTCGGCGGCGTCGAGAAGGAGTTCCCTCCGGTCCAGTGCGGCGCGGACAGAATCTAAGATTGGAGATTCATCCTCCTCGGACATGGGCGCCCGGAGGAGGGCCTTCACATGCCCCAAGACGGTCTTACGCTGGCTTGCATCGAGCAGGGGTTTTCGCGTCATGGCGAGCGATTCATATAATGGGGTTTATCATATTGGCTGTCGGCATAAGTATATTCCGAGAGAGGGGATTGTCAATGCGAAAGTCGCCCGGCGCATAATGCCTCACTCACGGGGGGAGATGATGTCATGCCCGCGAAAGCGGGCATCCAGGGCTTCGGGGATTTTGCTGCTGCGCCTGGATTCCCGCTTTCGCGGGAATGACGATGTCTGCCTGCGGTGTGAATCCCCCCGTGACTGAGCGGTTACCCCGGCACATCGCCGCGCGAGCGAGGACAAAAGACATAGCGATTGCCGCCCATACTAACCGCGATGCTGCAAAAAGTAGAAAGTTAAGGGCCCGTTGCCCAAATGTAGTCGCAGGCTTTAGCCTGCGAGATTCGGGGTCGCACGGCCAAACGGCGCAGGCTAAAGCCTGCGACTACAGGTCATTTTTATCCGTTCGGGATTTGGGCAACAGGCCCTTAAGATCAGACCCCTTAACACACCGTTCATTCCTTGAACGTCAGGTTGTCGATGTAGAGACGCGCTTCCCCTTGTCCGGGGGATACGATTCCGCCCCAGCTCAACACCTTGAAATTGGGGGCCAGGAAAGGCGCGTCGCTCTTGCGGGCCCTCACCTCTGCCTTCTGACTTACAGTGACCTGGTAGGTCTGCCTGTCTGCTGCCGGATTGAGCGTGAACAAGATCTCGACATGGAACCACTCCCCATTGGGGACCTCGCAGAACGCAACTCCGGTCGACGCGTTGCCGTCGTCGGCGCAGTTGAGGTACAGTTTGCCATTCGACTTGATCGTCAGATGCGGGCCGATCAGGATTTTCTTTCCGGACCAGTCTCGGAACTCGATGTAGATGTCCGCCGGCCTCTCCTTGTCGTTCATGATGTCTGCCGCGAACCTAAAGGAACCGGAGGTGAACTTCTTGCCGCTGAACAGCACGAGGTGGGGATTGTAGAACTTGATTCCCGCCGCGTCGGTGAATCTCAGGGCTTTTGCCCCACCTGCCGCAGTAGCATCCGTCACTCGGATGGTTCCCTTGCCCTCCTCGTGTACATCCATGGGCGGGATCGTGCCGACGGCGGAGTCCTCGAAATCCAGCTCGATATCCAGCTTCCGTCGGGGAGGGTTGCGCAGCCCCGCCGGGTAGGCGCGGGGGAACGCTTGGGGAGCGGTCTTGGTGATTCGCCCGGCCTTACTGTAGTCGAAGGGCCTGAAACCGATCTTTGAAGCCGGCGATCCCTCCTTCGGGCGATAGTCGCCCTCGGCGGGATTCATAAACATGGGATCGGCGACAATGGAGTGGGTGTCCTGCCCTGTCGCTTGCCACTCCTTGAAGGACCGTTCGTGGAACATCACCGGGTGCCCGCCGAAGTTCCAGTAGAGGTTGTAGTCGAAGAAGCAGTCCGACCGCTCCCAGTTCTCACGGGTTAGGGCGCCCACGTTCCAGTAGATGATGTTGTGTTGCACGTCGAAGCCCTTGTTGGTCTCCCGCTCACCGCGGCGGTACATCGGCTTGCGGAACATCGGCGCTTCCGGGTCGAGGATCGGGCCGAAGATGTTGTTCCGGGCGACGTTTTCCATGCCGCCGTCGCTGTTCAGGTTGTACACGTGAGTAGTGATGTTATAGACCAGGTTGTCTTCGGAGAGGGTGAAACTCGTGCCTTGGTCGAGGTAGATGCCGACGGCCCAGGGGATGCCGGTGATGTCGTGGATGTGGTTGCCTCGGATGACGGTTCCCGGGGAGCGGCCGAGGGTGTAGATGCCGGCCCCGTCGGTCAGCACATCCTGGAGACAATCATGGATATGGTTGTGGGCAATCACGTTATTGCAGGTAGGCGTCTCGCCGAGGCCCCACGTCCACCCGGCGGATATGCCGGTGTAGTACATGTCGTAGACGTCGTTGTGCTCGATCACATTGTCATGGGCAAACTGGAGGAGGATCCCGACCGACGCTGGAAGGAACCGTCCGTTGTGGGCGATCAGGCAGTCCCGGATCACATTGTGGCTGGCGATCAGGTCGCCATCTTTGCTGCGTGCCGGGCCGATCTTGATGCCCCCGCCGCCGTTGTCGGTGAACTCGCATCGCTCGATCCGGTTGCGCTTGCAGCCGAGGCCGAGCTCGAGGGCGTGGGAGCTCATCTGGGTGAAACGGCAGTCCTCGAAGGCGCAGTCCCGCATGCCTTCGGCCTGTATCCCGCAAGGCAGTGTGCATTCCGCCTGGCCGATGACATTGCCCTGCAGCGGTGTGGACCAATTGGCGTGGGCGAACGTGATCCCCCTGAACACGAGGTGCTCAACCCACTGTTTTTTCTCGATGTCGCCGGAGACCTCCATGACGCAACCGTAACGGGGCGCGACCATCTCGACCGACGATATGTTCTCTCCCGGGAGGGGAACGTACTTGAGCGTGCCGGTAGAACTGACCAGGCACCACTGCCCCGGCATCTTCATTCCTTCCTGCGTGTTTTCGACAAGGTAGCGGGATCCCGCGGTCAGATCGCGATAGGTGGCGCCGGTGAAGGAGATCGTTCGCGCGCCACGGTCGATCTCGGCAACGCGGAGCTTGGATGTGGACCAGTGGTGAAAGACCTCGATCTCGATGTCGAGCAGGTTTTCATTCGGCGAGAGGCGCAGATCTCGGTGATCGTAACGGAAAGCATCGGAGTGTTTTGGGGCCAGATATGGCGCCCGGGGGGCCGAGCCTGCAATGTAGTAGTAGCCTTCCGCCGGAAGCCGAGAGCGCATGCGTCGGCTTCCGTTCACGAAGAGCTGAGAAAACTCCCAATCCCCCTGTTTCACTGCGGGAAGATCCACCTCCCAATGCGTTTTTGCGTTCCTGATGCTCGTTAGCTTCGTTCCGGCGCTCAGAATGGGCGTCTCTCCTTCGTATGCGCTGTAGACGATGGGGGATCCTTCTGCGCCGGAATCGGCCGGAGCGAACTCCATCGTCCCATCGAGCTCGTACCGCCCTCCCCTGACATAGACGGTTACAGGCCCGACAGGCCCTTTGCCCTTCAGTCCACGTATCTCGTCCCGGGCCCGGGACACGGAGCGGAAAGGGCCGTCCGTCTTCTGCGCATTGGCCGACGGCAGCTTGCCGCTCCAGGCGTCGTTGCCGTTGGGGGAGACGAAGAATGTCTCCTCGGCTCGGGAGACTGGCAAAAGCAGGCACGCGCAAAGGAGAAACGCACGAATCGCAAGGTTCTTCATGACGGTTCCTTTCTACCGAATCCTTCTCAGGGACACCGTCCGGACATCAAGGATTCTCCCTTTGCGTCCCTGGACCCGAATGCCTGCCTGGAACGTCCTGATTCCCGCGGGGATCTTAACAGTGGTCTTCGCGGTGGTCCAATCCGCGGATTTTTTCAGCGGCAGGCCGGTCCAGTCTCCCACCAGTTTCTCGTCGCTGTCCAGCTTGTAGAATATGAACCAGGCGCCGCCGTGGAGGAGTGAGTGTTCCACGTCTGTGCGATAGGTACAGGTCAATTCATACTCATGTTCCGCTCCGTCAAGCTGTACCACCGGCGACTTGCAGTCCGCGATGCCGTTGTCCATGGGGCCCTGAAGTCGGACATACATCATCGCGCCTTCCCGCTTGAGCATGCAGTCCCTGCCCAAGAGCCAGCCGCGGAGTCCCCGCGAGAAATCGTTGCCCCAGGTCAACTCCTGGCAGTGTAGAGTGGCGCAGGAGAAGAGCAGAGAAGAGGCGATTGGCAAGAACCAGCGTTTCTTCTGTCTCACGATTGATCCCTCGAGACGTATTGGGGTCTGGGACGTATTGGGGTCTGACGTATTGGGGTCTGGTCTTAACTTTCTACTTTTTGGATGCTCCATGGCTTTGTTCCATCGAGCGCCAGCCATTAGATATCCCATTGGGCCTTTGATCGTGTGCCACGGCCGCTGGGCGGCGTTGAGCAATGGGTTTCGCATCTTGGCAGACACGGTCAAACACAGGTGGTTATAGGTTTACAGGTTATGGGGCTCGTAACCCATAACCTATCACCTATAACCGATAACCCGTAACTTAGTTTCTTCGACATGCCGTCTCAATGAGTTCGCTGAGGATGTCGAAGTAGGTCATGCCGGTCGCCTTGGCGGCCCGGACGAAGTAGCAGTCCGTCTCGGAGACGCGGGGGTTGGCGTTGAGTTCGAGGAACCACGGTCGCCGATCCTCGTCGAGGCGGAAGTCCACGCGGGCGTAGCCGCTGAGGCGCAGGAGGGCGGCGAGGCGTTCGGCGCCGGCGGTTATCTCGTCGGCTGCATCCTTCGGCAGTTGGGCCGGGCAGATTTCGGTGTGGCCGGTGTAGGCGGGATGGCCCTTCTCCCATTTGGCCTCGTAGGAGAGGATGGGCAGGACGCCGGGCGGGGACTTGTCGTAGCGCACCTCGAGGGCGGGGAGGACCCGCGCCTTGCCGTTGCGGGCGAAGAAGGGGAGGGCGAGATCGGTGCCGGGGATGTACTCCTCGATGAGCCAGGGGCCGCGATGCTCCGCCCTCAGCTCCGTCAGGCGCGCCCGCGCCTCCGCCTCGGTGGAGCAGAGGTTGCGCTGGCGGATGCCGACGCTGGCGTCCTCGGCGGCGGGTTTGATGATAACGGGGAACTTCAGTTCGAGCGTCTCGGTCCCGCCGTCGGAGAGGGTGATCCCCTTGGAGGACCGCATGCCCGCCTGGTCGGCGAAGAGTTTCATCCAGGGCTTGTGGGTGCTGAGCATGCAGGTGAAGGCGTCGCAGCCGGTGTAGGGGAGGCCGATCTTTTCGAGGATGGCGGGCCAGCGGACGTCCTCGGGGCGCTCCATCATGTTGACGGCAATGCCGTCGGCCTGCTTCAGCGCGAGGAGGCGATCGAAGATGCGCTCCTCGTCGCCGTTGGCGTATTCGACGGCGTAGGCCCGCGAGAGGGCGTTGCCCATCTCCTGGGCGGTGCGCCAGGTGTCGGCCTCGTCCTCCGGCGCACCGGGGTCGGTGCAGCTGCAGAGGATGAGCACAGGCTTCATCTTTCAATGCCTTTGAAGAGGGGCAGCGCGTTGCTGTCCACGGGCGACAGGCACTCGGCGCCCTCGGGTTTTTCCACCTGACGGTAGTAGCTGATCTTTCCTCGATAGTTGCGCAGGCGGACCAGGTCGCGCGTGGGCCGCTTGCAGTAGCCCGGCAGGAGGGGGATCTTGCCCTTGCCGCCGGGGGCGTCAATGACGTAGGTCGGCACGGCGAGGCCGGAGGTGAAGCCGCGCAGGGCCTCCATGATATCCAGTCCCGTCTCGACGCGGGTGCGGAAGTGGTGGGTGCCCTGGGCCAGGTCGGCCTGGTAGAGGTAGTAGGGCTTCACCCTCATCCGCAGCAGGCCGCGCATGAGCTGGAGCATGACGTCGGGGGAGTCGTTCACCCCCTTGAGGAGGACGGTCTGGTTGCCGAGGGGGATGCCGGCGTCGGAGAGCCGCCCGCAGGCCTCGGTGCTTTCCGGCGTGATTTCGGCCGGGTGGTTGAAGTGGGTGTTGAGATAGATGGGGTGGTACTTCTTGAGCATGGCCGTCAGCTGTGGGGTGATGCGCTGGGGCCATGTGCAGGGGATGCGCGAGCCGATGCGGATGATCTCGACGTGGGGGATGGCCCGGAGTTGCTTGAGGACGGCCTCGAGGGCGTCGTTGGAGAGCATGAGCGGGTCGCCGCCGGAGACGATGATGTCTCGGAGTTCGGAGTGGGCGGCGATGTAGTCCAGTCCCTTTCGGATGTCGTCCTTGCCGATGAAGAAGGTGCGGCCCACCTTGCGCTTGCGGGTGCAGAAGCGGCAGTACATGGCGCACTGGTGGGAGACGAGGAAGAGGGCGCGGTCGGGGTAGCGATGGACGACGTTCGGGATGGGGCTTTGCTTCTCTTCGGCGAGGGGATCCTCGCTGTCGCCCACGTCTTCCAGTTCGGCGGGGTCGGGGACGGCTTGTCTCCAGATCGGGTCGCCGGCTTCTCGGATGAGATTGAGATAGTATCGGCTGATCCGCATCGGGTATCTTGCGGTTACGGAGGCAAGATGAGAGAGGTCATGGCCGAGGTGTTCGGCCAGGTCGGGCAGTTTTTCTATGGGTCTGCCTAATGAATGTTCAGATGTTTCCATCGTATCATAATATCCTTTCTGTGTGGGTCTGTCATGCCACATCACCTCCCGTTCTTATGGTTAACGCTCTGGTCCTCGCCGTTACAGCTTTCGGACGAGGATGATGCGATCGTCTCCATCGTGGTAGTAGTTAGGGACCCGGGATACTTCCTCGAATCCCATTCGATCGTAGGCCAGCCGGGCCCCTTCGTATCGGCCGGTGGACGACGTCTCGACGAGCACCTGCCTTGCCCCAGACTGGCGGGCCTCGTCGCAGACATGTTCGACCAAGGCTGCGCCGATCCCCTCTCCCTGGCAGTTGGGATCAACGGCGAGCCAGGAGATGTCCGTCGTGCCGTCGGTGAGTGGGGCGGGGCCGTAGGCCACGAATCCCCTCACCGCAGGTCCCTCGCCCCTGACGCCGAAGAGCCGCAGCTCACATGGCCCGGTCCTACGGCAGTGTCCGAACATCATGCCGAAGAATTCAATCTCATCCTCTTGAAACACCCCGGTACGACGCATAATCCGAAGGACTTCTTCGCGGTCGCTGACGCCGAGTTCGGTAACCTCGTGCAAGACCGCAACGCCTGCAGGCCTCGTTGACCACTCCAAGGATCATCTCCGTATATGACATTCCCGCTGCCCGAGCAGCCGCAGGAAAACACGAATGTTCCTTCGGGTCGGGCAAAATTCCGGGAAGTGGATTCAGCTCTAAAATGTTCGGCGCGCCCTCCCCATCGAGGCGCACGTCAATCCGCGCCCAGTCGCGGCACCGCAAGGTTCGAAACGCCATTTTCACCACGTCCTCCACCGCCTGCCGAAGGCCGTCGTCCATCTCCGCCGGGCATCGGTGGACCTCAATCGGCTTTTCCGGGTCGTCCCAGACCCATTTGGCCTCATAGGAATACATCGGGTTCGCGCCCGCCGGCAGGGCGGAGAAATCCATCTCCACCAGGGGAAGGACGCGCGCCCCAGCGCCGTTGCCCAGGACGGCGGCCGTGAATTCCCGGCCAGGGAGGTATTCCTCCACCAGGACGGGCTGGCGGTAGCGCCTGGCCAACTGGGCGACCTTGCGCCGGAGGGCCGCCGCGTCGTGAACCAGGCAGTCGTCGGTGATCCCCTTGCTCGATCCCTCCCACAGGGGCTTGGCCACGGCCGGCAGGAATGCCTGGCCGTTTATCTCCTCGGCCTTCTCGACCACGATGAACCGAGGGGTCGGGATGCCGTGATAGGCAAGTATCTCCTTGGTGCGCGACTTGTCGAGGCAGATGCCCAGGGTAACCGGGTCGGAGCCGGTGTAGGGGATGTCGAGCATCTCGAGGATGGCGGGGATTTGCGCCTCGCGTCCGGCGCCGTTGCGCCCCTCGGCGATGTTGAACACGAGGTCCGGTCGGAGCGCCCTCAGCGTCCCGAAGGCCTCCTCATCGGCCTCGATCAGGGTGACTTCATGCTCGGTGGAGAGGGCGTCGGCGACGGCGTGGATAGTGTCGGGGGAATCCCATTCCGCTTCCGCGTCAAGGTATGATCCCCGTTGGCCGTCAGGGTCGGCGTTTTCGGAGTCCGATTTTTGGTTAAAGACCAATGCTACGTGCATTTTGCGGCTGGATATGCCTTTTCACGAAATGGGTAGGTCGCAATGGTTGCGCCACGGCTGAACCTACATGCATTCCACAACCTCAAAATCGAAGCTTCACGTCATGATCCAACTCGCCGTTTACTTCCTCGGACGCTTCGACCTTGAGGCTTCATGTAGGCTTTGGGGAAGCTATGCCTGACGCCCGAGAAAAATCATCACGAGTTGAACAGTTTTGCTCATTATAGCACATCCTGCGGTTTTGTCAAGCGAAGTAGGAATTTTTTTAAAAATTTTTCGGGGGAACCGCCCCCCTATCCCCGTTGTAATACGGAGTGTGGGCGTATGGGTGTATGGGCGTACACCCACACGCCCACGACTGGATTTCCGCTTTCGCGGGAATGGAATGACGGTGTACTGCCTTTCGATAAACACCCCCTGTCATTGCAGGGGCTACTTACGGCTATTTTTTGCTTGCGTTGATGCTATAAGATGTTACAATAAAGGTCTTTCGTATAAGGGGTAGGAGTGTGTCTCCTGTAAGGCCCTCTTGAGGGTGAGCGGAGGAATCTCTATGACTGATGAGGCAGGCGCGTTTGACATCACATCGGTTCTCGGAGCGGAGGATTTGCAGCGGGAGGCGATCCGAGAGGCGCGGGACCCCGTCATGGCGTCCCGCGAACAGTACGCCGCCCTGCAGAAGCAGGTGGAGGAGCTGAGGGGCGCTCTCGGCGGGACACGCAGCGCAGACAAGGCGCGCGATCTGTCGTTTCGCCTGGGTGCCGCACTGTGGGTCCTCGGCCGCTACCGCGAAGCGATAGACCCCCTGGAAACAGTGAAGACGCGCAAGGACGCCGCCTACTTCCTGGGCGATTGTTACGAGGCCCTCGGTCGCCTCGACGAGGCGGAGGAATGCTTCGCCTCCGCATCGCGCGGCGAAGAGGACAAGTTCGACCTCGCCGCCAAGCGGATCAACATCCGCCGGCAGCGCGGCGAAGCCGATAAGGCCATTGACGACCTCGAAAAGCTGGCCAAGGAGCACGAGGAGGAACCCCGCCTCCACTATCTCCTCGGGCGCTGCTTAGACGACATCGGCGAATACGAGAGCGCCATCAGCAGCTACGAGCGGGCGCTGGAACTCGACGATCAGTTTGCCCCCGCCGTCTTTCGCCTGGGATATATCCACGACCTGCGCGGCAATGAACAGGAGGCGATCCAGTACTATGAGATGTGCGTGGCCATGGACCGCGCCTACCCCAGCGCCCTCATCAACCTGGGCCTCCTCTACGAAGACCGCGGCGAGTATCAGAAGGCCATCGCCTGCTACAACCAGGTGCTGGACCGCTATCCGACCCACGCCCGGGCGCGGCTCTTCAAGGGCGACGCCGCGTCGTCGCTCACAATGTACTACGACGAGGAGAAGGAGCGCAGCGCCGATCGCCGCAGCGCCGTGCTCGACATCCCGATCACGGACTTCGAGCTCTCCGTCCGCAGCCGAAACTGCTTGGACAAGATGAGGATTCGCACCCTCGGCGACCTGACGCGCGTCACGGAGCAGCAGCTCCTCTCCTACAAGAACTTCGGCGAGACGTCCCTGAACGAGATCAAGCAGATCATGGCGCAGAGGGGGCTGAAACTCGGCCAGGCCCTGGAAGAGGGAGAAGAGGCCCTCGATGTCGGCGTGGACGACGAAGACGAAGATGAGATCGAGGAGGAGCCGGAGGGCCTCCCCCGCCCCGGCAGCCTGTCGGCCGATGAGCTTCTGGCGCGCCCGGTGGGCGACTTGCAGCTCTCCGTCCGCGGGCGGCGGGCCATGGATCTGCTCAACGTCAAGACCATTGCCGACCTCATTGGAAAAACTGAAGACGACCTGCTCTCCTGCCGGAACTTCGGCCAGACCTCCGTGGACGAGGTGAAGGAAAAGCTGCGCGCCTATGGCCTCGCCCTGAAGCCGGCGGAGGAGTGAGGGCCGGCCCGTTGACAAAGGGCGTCACGGCGCGGGCTGGAAGGTAGAAGCGGCATCCTGCCGCTTCGGATTGCGGATTGAGGATTTCGGAATGCGGATTGGAACCGCAGATGAACACAGATTCCGATCTTTTATCTCTGACCGCTGTGTCCATCTGCGTTAATCAGCGTCCGTTTTTCTATTCCGTATTCCGCACTCCACATTCCGCATTGTTGAAAGGCCGTCTATGTTCGAGTTTATCCGGGGCCGCGTGGTAAGCAAAGCGCCGACGCACGTCGCCGTGGACGCCGGAGGGATCGGCTATCGCCTCCTCATCCCGGTCTCCACCTACGAGCGGCTCCCCGATGAGGGGGAGGTCTCACTCCTGGTGCACCTGCACGTCCGCGAGGACGAGATGCGGCTCTACGGCTTCGCCACCGCCGCGGAGCGGGACCTCTTCGAACTGCTCCTGTCGGTGCCCGGCATCGGCCCCGCCACGGCGCTGCTGACCCTGTCGTCCGGCTCGGTGGATAACATCAAGGGGGCGATTCGCGACGGCAATGCCGAATACCTCCAAAGGATCAAAGGCATCGGAAAAAAGACGGCCCAGCGGATCGTCCTGGAACTGAAGGGCTGCTTAGAGGAGACCGCCGCCCTGCCGTGCGCGGAGGGAGCCGAGGGCGGGGCGTTCAACGACGCCATCCTCGCCCTCGTCAAGCTCGGGTACGTTCGGCGGGCCGCTGAGGAGGCGGTGCGAAAGGCCGCGGCAAAACTCGCCGGGAAGGCGAGCGTGGGGAATCTGGTGAAGGAGTCGTTCAAGCACCTGTGAGGCGTGTGGGGGTGTGGGCGTATGGTGGGATGGAGTGTTGGAATAATGGAAAAGAAAAAAACACCCAAACCCCCAATACTCCATCACCCCAACCAAACAGGATAAACGATGGCCGATGATTCCATACTTGAAGGATACGGCACAGAAGAGGACAAGGCGTTCGAGTCCTCTCTGCGGCCCTCATCGTTCGATGAGTTCGTGGGGCAGGACCGCCTCAAGGAGAACCTGAATATCTACATCCGGGCGGCCGCCCAGCGGGGCGAGGCGCTGGACCATATCCTCTTCTCCGGCCCCCCGGGCCTGGGAAAGACGACCCTGGCCTTCATCATCGCCGCGGAACTGGGCACGCGCATCACCGCCACCTCCGGCCCCATCCTCGAACGGGCGGGCGACCTCGCCGGCATCCTGACCAACCTGGAACACGGCGACGTCCTGTTCATAGACGAAATCCATCGGATCAGCGCGACCGTGGAGGAGTACCTCTACGCCGCGATGGAGGACTTCGCCATTGACATCCTCCTCGACCAGGGCCCCAGCGCCCGGTCGGTGCGGCTGGACCTGAAGCGCTTCACCCTCATCGGCGCGACCACGCGGGAGGGCCTCCTCACCTCGCCCCTCCGGGCGCGCTTCGGGGTGATGGAGAAGCTCGACTTCTACCCGGCGGAAGAGATCGCGCTCATCTTGAAGCGCAACGCCGTCCGGTTGGACGTGGAACTCGACGAGCCGGGCTGCCGCTTAGTGGCCGAGCGGTCGCGCGGGACGCCGCGGGTCGCCAACCGCTTCCTCCGGCGGCTCCGCGATGTGGCCCAGGTGAAGGGGAATAATGTCATCACCGAGGCCATCGCCCTCGAAGGGCTGGATCGGCTGGGGGTGGACAAGCACGGCCTTGGATCAATGGACCGCCGTATTCTCCAGGCCGTGGCCCGGCACGGCGGCGGGCCGGTCGGCGTCAAGACCATCTCCGTCTCCGTGGACGAGACGGAGGA
The DNA here is from genome assembly GCA_040755855.1 of Planctomycetota bacterium. Taxonomy (GTDB): domain Bacteria; phylum Planctomycetota; class Brocadiia; order JAADGH01; family JAADGH01; genus JAADGH01. Next base: position 17,922 of record JBFMAD010000068.1, read on the forward strand.
TACGGTAGAGAACGTCTATGAGCCGTTCCTGATCCAGCAGGGATACCTGACCAAGACCCCCCGGGGCCGCGTCCTCACCGAGGCGGCCTATCGGGTGATCGGGGAAGCGCCGCCGAGCGGCGGACAACAACGGATATTCTGATTTGAGAGTGGGGAGTTTGTAGGATGGTTGGTGGGCCAAAGGCCCACCCCACATTTTGGACGGGAACGAAACGGATGGCTCGATGAAACTGCTGATGCACGTCTGCTGCGCGCCGTGCTTCTGCGCGCCGCTGGAGGAACTGCGAAGCGAAGGGATCGAGGTGACGGGGCATTTCTACAACCCCAACATCCATCCCCTGATCGAGTTCCGCAAGCGCCTGAAGGCCGTCAAGGTCTTGCAGCATGCGATGAAGGTGGACATAATTTACGACGAGAACTACGGGCTGACCGAATTCCTCCGGAAGGTATTCGACAAGCCCCAGCCGCGATGCGAACTGTGCTGGCGAATCCGCTTAGAGGCCGCGGCGCAGATGGCGAAGGAGCGGGGTTTTGACGCCTTCTCGACCACGCTCCTCATCAGCCGGCATCAGGACCACGACGCCGTCGGCCGCATAGGGCACGAGGTCGGCGATCGGCGTGGCGTGAAATTTCTCTATCGTGACTTTCGGGGACTGGACGAGCGGTCGCACGCGATAGCGAAGGAGATGTCGCTCTATCGGCAGCAATACTGTGGATGCATCTTCAGCGAATGTGATCGCTACAAAGACACGACGCGCGAGTTGTTTCGTAGCGAGGCATAGGTCGAGGAACCTCCCGGAGGTTCCGACCTCCGGGAGGTTCGGGACATTTTGAACAACGGGAAGAAAAGAAGCAGGAAATTGGAATGCAAAAAAGTCTGTGGCGGTATCTTCTCTTGTTGCTGCTGGCGGCGTCGGGGCTGTCCTGCCAGAAGCTCGGCCTGCGCGATATGGACCGCGTCCGCAACTACATCTGCCTGAGCGGCCCGCCCACCATGCGGGTGTCCGTCCTCAGGGACGTGTCGTCCGTCACGGCGAGCGTGGACGGGCCGTTCAAGATCATTGACCCGGCGACCCAGCGCGTGGTGCGGGACGGGCGGTACTTTCCGCCCACGGCGATCTCCGTCGAGCACAGCGCCTTCAAAATCGGCGGCCTGCCGATGAGCTGCGGCACGCTGCGGATCATCTCCGCCGATCCCCGCGGCGTCACGCTCCGGGACGTGCCCTACCAGACGGAGCACGTGAAGGAAATCACCTACCGCGGCGAGATCGAGCTGCGGCGCAAGGGCAATAAGATGGACGTCCTCAATATCGTGGACGTCGAGACCTACCTCGCGGGCGTCCTGGGGAGCGAGATGCCGCTCCACTGGCCCGACTCCGCCCTCCGCGCCCAGGCCATCGTCTCGCGCACATACGCCCTGTTCCAGAAGAAGATGAACCCGACCCACGACTACGACGTCGTGGCCACGATCGGCGATCAGAAATACCTGGGTACAAAGGCGGAGGACGCCCACTCGCGCCGCATCGTGGACGAGACGCACGGGATCGTCCTCTTCTACCAGAACCACCTCTTCCCCGCCTACTTCCACAGCACCTGCGCCGGCCACACGGAAGAGGTGAACTACCTCTTCGAGTCGCGATCCATCGAGCCGCTCAAGGGCGTCCCATGCTCCTACTGCGAAGAATCCAAATACTTCAAGGAGTGGGCCGAGACGTTCCCGGAAGACGAGATTCGCGCGAAACTGAAGGGGCAGAACATCAAGGTGGGCAAGATCCTCTCCATCACAACGTCCGACTTCGGCCCCGGCGGCAGGCCGAGGATGCTGGAGATTGCAACCGACGCCAGCCCGGTGAAGATTCGGGCCTACGCCTTCCGCCTTGCCCTCGGCTCGACGAAGCTGCGCAACACCAACTTCACCGTGCGAAAGGTCGGAAGCGCCTTCGAGTTCCGCGGCCGGGGCTACGGCCACGGCGTCGGCATGTGCCAGTTCGGGGCCATGGGGCTGGCCAAGCTCGGACGAAGCGCCATTGACATCGTCGAATACTACTATCCCGGCGTCGAGGTGGCAAAGATTTATTGACATAATGAAGGAAGCAATACGATTCACGGTAACCGCCTCCGACCCCCGCTTCGCCGCGCGGCGCGGGGTGATGGAGACGCCCCACGGGGCGGTCGAGACCCCTGCGTTCATGCCCGTAGGCACGCAGGCCTCGGTAAAGTGCCTGACGCCGGACGAGCTGCGCGCCGGCGGCGCGCAGATCGTCCTCTGCAACGCCTACCACCTCGCCCTCCGGCCAGGGGCGGAGGTGGTGGAGCGCTTCGGGGGGCTGCACGGGTTCATGAAATGGGACGGGCCGATCCTGACCGACAGCGGGGGCTACCAGGTGTTCTCCCTCGCCGGCCTCCGAAAGGTCGGCGACGACGGCGTGACGTTCCGGTCGCACATTGACGGGCAGGAGATATTTCTGTCCCCCGAACGGGCGACGGAAATCCAGGAGCGGCTCGGGGCCGACATCATCATGGCCTTCGACGAGTGCGTCCCGTATCCGTGCGAGCGGGATTACGCGAAGGCCGCCATGGACCGGACCGTCGCCTGGGCCGAGCGGTGCAAGGCGGCCCGGCGGCGCAGCGACCAGGCGCTCTTCGGCATCGTCCAGGGGAGCACGTTCCCGGACCAGCGGCGGGAGTGCGCCGACCGCCTTACGGAGATCGGCTTCGACGGCTACGCCGTCGGCGGCCTGAGCGTGGGTGAGGGACCGGAGCGGATGGGGGAGATGCTGGAGTGCACGGTGGGGCATTTGCCCGCCGATCAGCCGCGGTATCTGATGGGCGTGGGGACGCCGCAGGACATCGTCGAGTCGGTCATGCGCGGGGTGGACCTGTTCGACTGCGTGATGCCGACGCGCAACGCGCGCAACGGCTGCGCCTTCACCAGCGAGGGCAAGGTGAGGATTCGGAACCTGAAGTACAAGGAGGACGACTCGCCGCTCGACCCGGCGTGCGGCTGCGCCGCGTGCCGGACGTTCTCGCGCGGCTATCTGAGGCATTTGGTGATTGCGGAGGAAATTACGGGACTTTCGTTGTTGTCTTTGCATAATGTTTCTTATTACAATACCCTGCTTCAAAGGATTCGGGCGGCCGTGGCGGTGGGGGGGCTTGACGACCTGTTGAAAACGATTGTAGGGAGCTACAAGGAATGATTTCGGATATCCATGTCTGGTTGAGCGTCTTGGCGGCGGGCGAGGGCCAGTTCAACTCCATGACGATGCTGATGCCCTTTATCCTGATCTTCATCATCATGTACTTCCTGATGCTCCGTCCGCAGAAGCGCAAGGAGGAGGAGCGCCGACGGATGATCGAGGCGGTGAAGAAGAACGACCAGGTGATCACGATCGGCGGGATCCACGGCAAGGTCGTCTCCGTCCGGGGCGATGAGGTCGTGCTCAAGCTGGACAAGAAGGGGGACATCCGCGTGACGTTCAACAAGAGCGCCATCTCGCGCATCGTGACGGAGGAGGGCGGGGCGAAGGACGAGGGCGAGACGCCCATATCCGAGGACCAAGAGCAATAAAAGGAAGCATCCTCGTTTCACCCTCCCGGAGGTTCCGACCTCCGGGAGGGTATCCAAAGATCATAAGACAAGGAGAAACCGACGTTGACTATCCTGTTTCGTATCCTGATGAATCTGTTGTTCGGCGCGGCCGAGATCGCGGCGCTTGAGTGTATTACCCGAGGGATCGCATACGTCCACCAGAAGACCCAGGCGGGGATCATCCCCGCGTGGCAGGTGTGGATATTCGTCGTCGCGGCGGTCGTCGTGCTGGTGATCCGCCGGCTCCAGCCCCTCACCTGGCTCATGGACAAGGTCCGCGATCAATGGCGCTTCCACTTGGTGACGGTCCTCGCGTGGGCGTCAATATCGTCCTCCTACTTCCACTGGGGCATCCCGCTCGGTCTCGACCTGAAGGGCGGTTCGGAGCTGCTCTACCGCGTCCGCTACGAGAGCCTGCCGCCGGAAGAGCGGGCGGGCGTCACGGCCCGGACCGTCAGCATCCTGGAGCGCCGCCTCAATCCCCAGGGCACGCGCGAGCTTCGCATCCAGCAACAGGGCGCGCACCGCATCCTCATCCAGCTTCCGGGCGCCGACGTCGCCGAGACGCAGCGCGACAAGGACCGCATCCAACGCGCCGGCCGCCTCGAGTTCCGGCTGGTGGACACCGACCCGAACCACATTGACGCCGCCAAGCAGGGGAAGCGCGTCGCCGGCGTCACGCCCTACGTGAAGGGGGAGAAGGACCGCTACTACAAGGCGTCCTTCGCCGACCTGAAAGGCAAGGGCCTAATATTCCGCGGGGAGCCCGGCGCAGGCGAGAACGCCAACGCGCGCCTTATCATCAACCGGGCTCATTTCACCGGCAAGGAGCTCGCCAGCGCCTATCCGACCCGCGAGGACGTCACCCCCGCCGTCGGCTTTCAGTTCACCGGCGGCGCGAAGCGCCGGTTTGCCCGCTTCACCGAGCAGAACGTCCACAAACACATGGCCATCGTCCTGGACGACGTCATGTACAGCGATCCCGTCATCAAGGAGCGCATCTTCGGGGCGGGGCGCATATCGGGCAGCTTCACCCAGGAGGAGGTGAACAACCTCGTCGTCGTCCTCCGCGCCGGCAGCCTGCCCGCCGATGTGGAGCTGGAGATGGAGAACCACGTCGGACCCACACTCGGCGAGGACTCGATCCGCAAGAGCATCATGGCGACGATCATCGCCATGGCCATTGTGTTGGGCTTCATGGCGATCTACTACCTGGCGGCGGGGTGCGTGGCCGACTTCGCCCTCATGCTCAACCTGCTCCTTGTCCTCGGCGCCATGTCCACCCTCAGCGCCACCCTCACCCTGCCGGGCATCGCAGGGCTGATCCTCACCGTCGGCATGTCCGTGGACGCGAACGTCCTGATCTACGAGCGCATCCGCGAGGAGAAGGAAAGGATCCTCCGGCGGCGAGGCAAGGAAGGACCGACCGGGAGCTCGCCCGACGAGGAAAAGGAGATCATCCGCGGCTCCCTCCGCGACATCATCCGCAAGGGCTACGATATGGCCTTCTCCGCGATCATAGACTCGAACATCACCACGCTGATCACATCCGTCATCCTCTACCTCGTCGGCACCGGCCCCATCAAGGGCTTCGCCGTCACCCTCTCCTTCGGCATCCTCACCAGCATGTTCACGGCCCTCTGCGTAACGCGCTGGATCTTCGAGTACGCCCGCGAGCACGGCTGGCTGACGGACTTCAAGATGAACTCCATAATCGGCCGGACGAACATCTCCTTCACGGCCGTCCGCCTGGTCATGTTCGTGATGTCGCTTGCGGCGATCGTCGTCGGGATGACGTTCTTCGTCCAGCGTGGGACCAAGAAGTACGACATTGACTTCACCGGCGGCACGCGGCTACTGCTCCAGTTGTCCAAGCCCATGCCCATAGACGAGGCGCGCAAGCGCGTGGCCGAGGCCGGCTACCCCCGCGCCGAGGTCCAGAGCCTCTGGTCCCCGGGGACTACGGAGGCTACGGGCACGGATCAGTTCAATATCCGCATCCCCGCCGGCCTGCTCGACGTCGAGCGGACCGAGGCCGTCTTCCGGGAGGACATCAGCGCCTTCTGCGGCAAGGAAAACGTCGAGAAGATCGCGTTCACCCCGCCCCTCGCCTGGGACGTCGCGCTCAAGGCGCCGATGGGCGAGGCGCAGGTGCGCGCCGGGCTGGTGGCCCGCGGCTACGCCGAGTCCATCATCCAGGAAGTGTCCCTGTCCGACGTCAAGAGCAGCAAGTTTATCATCGAGATCAACCCCGCCCTGTCGGAGGCGGAGCAGAAGACCGCTCGGAAGGCCGTCACCGACCGTCTGAAGGAACTGCTTCTGAGCAGGGAGGTGAAGTATGTGATCGGCCGGCTGCGCGCGGCGTCCGAGGACGAAGAGGGGGAGAAGGAGCCGGACGTTCAGCAGCTCGAGATCAACCTCGACCGGACAGTGGCGACGGAGATGATCGAGCAGGAGATGAAGAAGCAGGGCTTCGACAACATCACCGCCGTCGCCCGGGGCGGGCTGCGGGGCAGCGGCGTGGCCAAGCGCGCCTACCTGCGCGGGAGCGAGGCGACCCTGAAGAAGATCCGCGAGAAGGGCGAGGGCAAATTCGAGGTGGTCTCCCTCAACTTCAGCGAGGAGGGGGGCGGCATCGAGATGGAGCTGAAGGAGGCCATGACCGAGGACGCCCTGCGCGCCCGGCTGGGGCCGGCTGCCGCGCCGCTGCAGAGCATCGTCGCCCCCGACGCAACGGGGAAGGATTTCCACATCGTCCTCGCGGAGGTAGGCGAGACGAAGGTCCGCAAGCACATCGGCGACGACCTGACGAAGGCATTTGCCGACTGCGTGGCGCTCGAGAAGATCGGGATAAAGTTCGAGCCGACCCCGCAGCCCACGGACCTGACCGAGGAGGAAAAGGAAGAGGCGGCGCGATTCGCGTTCGTGACCATGAAGCTCGACCAGGCCCAGCCGCTCTCCGTGGTGAAGGATCGCCTGATGAAGGCCGGGGCGCTGAGCTGCCTCATCGAGAAGGAGGGCGATGCGACCGAGGAGGGCGGGGTGAGTCAGGTCGCCCTCAAGATCCCCAAGGACGAGGCCGAGTCGAGACAGAAACTCATCGCCGAGGCCTTCGAGGTGCCCGACCCGTTCAAGCTCGTCGTCGGCATCGGCGGCACCGTGGCGGGCGAGATGAAGGACCGCGCCTTCCTCGCCATCGTCTTCGCCATGGCCGCGATCATCATCTATATCTGGTTCCGGTTCGGCGAGTTGAAGTTCGGCATCGCCGCCGTCGTCGCTCTTGTCCACGATGTGGCCATCACCATAGGCGCACTGGCCATCGGCGACATGATCGGCGACACCGTCGTCGGCCGCGCCCTGCTCCTCGGCGACCTCAAGATCAGCCTGCCCGTCGTCGCCGCGGTGCTCACGGTCATCGGATACTCCCTGAACGACACGATCGTCATCTTCGACCGCATCCGCGAGAATCTCGCGCAGCGCCACATGGCAGTCGTGGACGCCGAGGTGATTGACGTAAGCGTCAACCAGACCCTCAGCCGGACGCTCCTTACGTCGCTGACCACGCTGGTCGTCGTGGTGTCGCTCTACCTGCTCGGCGGGTCGGTGATCCACGGCTTCGCCTTCTCGCTCATCATCGGCGTCGTCGTCGGGACCTATTCGTCCATCTTCATCGCCAGCCCGCTGCTGATCGAGTGGGACCGCTTCCGGAAGCGGACCAAGTAGCACCCGCTTTCTCCAACCTCCCGGAGATCGGAACCTCCGGGAGGCGGCGGAAGACCACAGATGAACGCAGAAGTCAGAGGTCAGAGATCAGAGGTCAGAGATCAGCATCTGCGGTTTCAATCCGCATTCCGAAATCCCCATTCCGCAATCCGAAGCGGCAAGATGCCGCTTCTACTTTGTCTCCTTTGAGGAAGGAAACATGAACAAGAGAGAGTTCAAGAACCCAGGCAAGGAATATCGTCCGTCCCCCTTCTGGTCGTGGAACGACACGCTCGACCCGGAGGAGCTGAAGTGGCAGGTCCGCGAGTTCGCCGACAAGGGCTTCGGCGGATACTTCATGCACTCCCGCGTCGGACTCGGCACCAAATACCTCTCCGACGACTGGATGAAGTGCATCGCCGCCTGCCTCGAACAGGGCAAGGAGAGCGGCGCCGAATCCTGGCTCTACGACGAGGACAAGTGGCCGAGCGGATTCGCCGGGGGACTCCTCACCGCCCGCGGCGACGAGTACCGCGCCCGCACGGTCAAGCTGTCGGAAATCCAGCGCGACCAGATCGCCGCCGCCGTCGCCGACCCCAGCGCCCTCGGCGTCTTCGCCGTCGCCTTCTCCTCGCCCGGCGCGATGAGCAAATTTCGCAAAATCGGATCTTCCGCCGATGCCAAAGACGGCGAGCGCATCTTCGCCTTCCGCGTCTGCATCCAGCAAAAGAGCAACTGGTACAACGGCGAGACCTACGCCGACCTGTTGAACCCCGCCGTCACCGAGGAGTTCCTCAAGATAACGCTCGACCCCTACGCCGCGCGCTTCCGCGGCGACTTCGGCGAGTTCATGCCCGGCGTCTTCACCGACGAGCCCAACTACCCCGCCCAGGCCCGCGACCTGCCCTGGACCGGCGCGATGGCCGACTACTTCCAGTCGCTCCACGGATACGACATCCGCGAAAAACTCCCCCTCCTCTACTTCGACGGCGACGGCGACCGCAAGGCCCGCCACGACTTCTGGCGCGCCGCCACCCTGCGCTTCGCCGAGGCCTTCAGCGTCCCCTTCGGCAAGCGGTGCGAGGAACTCGGCCTCATGCTCACCGGCCACTACCTCGCCGAGGACAACCTCCTCTCGCAGATCCGCGTCATCGGCGCCGCCATGCCGCACTATGAATTCATGCAGTGTCCCGGCATTGACCACCTGGGCCGCAACATCCTGAATCCGCTCACCCTCAAGCAATGCTCCAGCGCGTCGCACCAGTTCGGACGCAACCGCATCCTCTGCGAAATTTTCGGCGTGAGCGGGCACAGCATGTCCTTCGAGGACCAGAAGTGGATCGCCGATTTCCACTTCGCCCTCGGCATCACCTTCCTCTGCCAGCACCTCACGCTCTACACCATGAAGGGCGACGCGAAGCGCGACTACCCGCCCACCATCAGCTACCAGCAGACCTACTGGCCGCAGTACAAGATGATCAATGACTACTTCGCCCGCGCGGGATACATCTGCTCGCAGGGCGACTTCCACGCCGACATCCTCCTCCTCCATCCCATCGCCAGCGCATGGGCGACCTACGCGGCCGCGTTCGACCAGGAACGCAACGACGCGGCCCGGAAGTACGACCAGGCCCTCGCCCGGATGATTGACGACCTCCTCGCCATCCATCGCGATTACGACCTCGGCGATGAAATCCTCCTGGAGCGCCATGCCCGCGTCCGAGGCGGCATGGTGCGGGTGGCGAAGAAGGGGGCCTACAAGATCATCGTCGTCCCCCCGTCGCTCACATGGTCGAAGGCGACGTTCAATCTGCTCCGCTCGTTCCTCAAGTCGGGCGGCAAGGTCCTCTTCGTCGGCGAGCGGCCGACCTGTATTGACGCAAAGCCGGCGGAGAAGAGGTGGGAGACGATTTTCACAAATGCGAATGTTCGATCCGTCGCCCACGACCGCAAGGCCGTCGAGCAGGCCCTCGACGAGATGCTGCCGAGGGACATCAGCGTCGAGGACGCATCCGGCGCGCAGATCGAGGACATCTACGTCCACCACCGCATCCATGGACGACAGCACATCTACTTCCTCTCCAGCAAGAGCCGTGACAAGACCTACGCCGCGCGCGTCGTCCTCCCCATCCAGGGCGAGGTCACGGAGTGGAACATGATTACCGGCGCGGCGAACGCCCTGCCCGCGCGGGCGCACGGCGGGGGCATGGCCCTCGACCTCTGCTTCGCGCCGGTGGGAAGTTACGCCTTCACGGTGGACACAGCCAAGCCCATAATCCCTGTCTCATCAGCCGCTTACAGCGAGGTCGGGGCGGCGCGCATCGGCGGCGACTGGGCCTTCGAGCGGCTGCACCCGAACTCCTTTACGCTCGACACCTGCCGCTTCCGCGTGGACGGCGGGGAGTGGAGCGCGGTCCTGCCGATCTGGAAGGCGCGGCGCCACGTCTGGAACGAGTCGGGCCTGAAAGAACACGCCGGCGTCCAGCCGTGGGCGATCTTCGCCAAGGGTATAAGGCCGAAGCCGATGGCCGTCGAGATCGAGACGGCGTTCGAGTCGGAGGTCGAGGGGAAGAAGGTCGGCCTCGTCATGGAGCTGCCCGACCGGTGGAGGCTGACGGTGAACGACGTCCCTGTCCCGACCGCCACGAGCGAGCGGCATTGGGACAAGCAATTCGGCAGGATTGATATTTCCGCAAATGTGAAAAAGGGCCGGAACACGATCCGCATCGCCTGCACCTACGGCTTCGACACGCACATCGAGGACCTCTACCTCGTCGGCGATTTTGGTGTGAAAAAAATCTCCGGCACGCAATACGTCCTGACCGACGAGCCGGCGAAGCTGACCGACGGCGATTGGGGCGCGCAGGGCTATCCCTTCTACGCGGGGAGCATGAGATACAAGACGACGGCGCAGGTCTCAAAATCATCCGGCGATAAGTTCACCCTCCGCCTCAAGGACCCGAAGGGCAGCTTGTTTGTCGTCCATGTGAACGGCAAGGCGCGGCCGGTCTATTGCCAGCCGTGGGAGGTGGACGTGACGGACCTCCTGAAGGACGGCGCGAATGCGATCGCGATTGATGTGATCGGCACGCTGCGCAACACCTTCGGTCCGCTGCATCACAAGCTGGGCGACGACCTCGGCTGGGTCGGCCCGGCGCAGTTCGTGGACGAGAAGAACTGGGTGGATGACTATCAACTTGTCCCCTACGGCCTTCTCGGCGGCGCGGGGCTCGTGGCGCATAAACGCGGTCGGTGATTTTCGATTTGCGATTTTCGATTGCCGATTGCGGATTGGAGGAGGCGTCTTCTCACCACGAAACACGAAGCGCACGAAGGGGGAAAAAGAAGTCGAAAGTCAAGCCCTGTGCCACGCTGCGCGAAGCGAAGGGGCTCGTGTAACGTCGAGATTCTTTCCCCGCCAGGGTGGGGTCAGAATGACGAGATAATCGGCGCTACATGTTCATGCTCATAAGGAACTCGGCGTTGGATTTCGTTTTGAGCATCTTCTCGCGGAGGAGCTCCATCGCCTCGAGGGGGTTCATCTCGTTCAGGACGCGGCGGAGGATATAGACCCGTTTCAATTCCTCGGGGTCGAGGAGCAGCTCCTCGCGGCGGGTGCCTGACTTTTCGATGTCTATGGCGGGCCAGATTCGCCGCTCGACGAACCGCCGATCCAGGTGCAGGTCCATATTGCCGGTGGCCTTGAATTCCTCGAAGATCACGTCGTCCATGCGGCTGCCCGTCTCAATGAGGGATGTGCCGAGGATGGTGAGGCTGCCGGCCTCCTCCGTGTCGCGGGCGGCGCCGAAGAAGCGCTTGGGTTTCTGGAGGGCGTTGGCGTCCACGCCGCCGGTGAGGATCTTGCCGCTGTGGGGCATCTCGGTGTTGTGTGCGCGGCCGAGGCGGGTGATGGAATCCAACAGGATCACGACGTCCTTGCCGTACTCGACCATCCGCTTGGCCTTTTCGATCACCATGTCGGCCACCTGGCAGTGGCGGCTGGCGGGTTCGTCGAAGGTGGAGCTGATGACCTCGCCCTTGACCGTCCGCTCCATTTCCGTGACTTCCTCCGGTCGCTCGGCGACCAGCAGCACGATCAGGTGGATGTCGGGGTAGTTGGCTGCAATGCTCTGGGCGATCTTTTGGAGGAGCACGGTCTTCCCTGCGCGCGGGGGCGACACTATCAGGCCGCGCTGGCCCATGCCGAGCGGCGTGATGAGGTCCATGATGCGCATCTCGACGCTGTCGGGAGTGGTTTCCAGGCGGATGCGGCGCGTGGGGTGGAGGGGGGTGAGATCGTCGAAGACGACCTTTTCGGTAACAAGGTCCGGGTCTTCATAGTTGATGGCTTCCACGCGGAGCAGGGCGAAGTATCGCTCGTTTTCCTTGGGCGGGCGAATCTGCCCCGAGACTGTGGCGCCGGTTCGGATGCCGAAGCGCCGAATCTGCGACGGGGAGATGTAGATATCGTCGGGGCAGGGCAGGTAGTTGTAGTCGGGCGAACGCAGGAACCCGAAGCCGTCGGGCAGGACCTCGAGCACGCCTTCGCCGTACATGAGGCCGTTCTGATTCACGCGTTCCTTGAGGATTTTGAAGATCAGGTCCTGTTTTTTCAGGCCCGTGTAGTCCTTGATATCCTCATTTTTGGCGGTCTCGTAGAGCTCCTTGACGGTCATCTTTTGCAGCTCGGAGATGTGGGTTTTCCCCTGTTTGATCTCCTCGTAGCGATCTTCCGTCTCGGCGTCAACATCCGAGCCTGCGCCGTGATTGTTTTTTCTCCTTCTCGGGCTCCTTGCCGGCTTTTCTTCGTCCATTTTTTCTTCTTCCTCTTCGCCATCGTCTTCGACTTCCTCGACGTCCATGTCGGGATCGTAATTGTTTTCCTCCACCGAATCGGGAGACTTGTTCGACCTTGCGGGCGCCATTGCCAATACCTCCAAAGTGCTTTCAAAAAAACTATGTGTTACGGTCAAGAATCTGTTGCCAGATTTTCCTTATCTGATTCTCCAATTCCTTCAGGGAACCGGAGTTGTCCACGATCCAGTTTGCCCGCCTGCGCTTGTCGGCCGTCTTGATCTGACGCCGTTCCCGACCGGCGCAGTCCTCGGCCGTCCATCCGCGGCCGGAGGCGCGAGCCGCCCTCTTTTTTTCATCGGCGTCAACGAAGACGACTCCGTCGCAGATTTCGTCGAGGCCGGATTCATAGAGGAGCGCCGCGTCGAGCGCCACAACCTTTGCGGCGCGCTCGGAAGCGCTCCGAATCTGCTCCCGAATTCGCTCCAGGATGATCGGGTGAACGATGGCCTCCAGATCGTTCAATCTATCCGGACTCGAAAAGACGATCGCTCCCAGCTTCCGCCGGTCTATTTCCCCGCGATCATCCAAAATTTCACCGCCCAGCTTCGAGACGACTCTCCGCTTGACATCCTCGCGCTTGAGCGCCTCATGGCCGATGGCGTCGGCGTCAACGACCTCGGCGCCGAGGCCGGCGAGGATGCGCGCCACGGTTGATTTCCCCGCGGCAACGCCCCCCGAGATGCCGATCACCCGCGTCCCCATCCTATTCCGCCTCGAGCCAGTTGTCGCCCACGGCCACATTGACCTTTACGGGGACGTTCAACTGGATCGCGGAACGCATATCCTTGTCAACCAGATCACGAACGTCAGCCAATTCCTTCTTCGGCGCCTCGAACACGAGTTCGTCGTGGATTTGAAGGATCATTCGCGTCCCCATCTTCCGTTTCTTGAGGTGGGCGTAGATGTCGTTCATGGCCACCTTGATCATGTCCGCCGCCGTCCCCTGGATCACGGCGTTGAATGCGGCGCGTTCGTCGGCGGATCGCTCCGCCGGGTTCGACGAATTGAGGGCGGAGAAGTAGCGCCGCCGCCCGAGCAGGGTGGAGACGTAGCCGTTCTTTCGGGCGGCGTCCAGCGTCTCGTCAATGAACTCCCTGACCCGGCGATACCGCGCGAAGTAGGAGTCAATAAAGCGGTTCGCCTCGTGAACGGGAATCCCCAGTTCCTGCGAGAGACCGAAGGGCGTCTTGCCGTAGATCACGCTGAAGTTGATCGTCTTGGCGCGATACCGCATCTCGGTGGTGACATCCTCCGGGCTCACGTCGAAGATCTGCGACGCGACGAAACGATGGATGTCCAGGTCGTCGTTGAAGGCCTTCATCAGCGCCTCGTCGCCGCAGAAATGGGCGAGGACGCGCAGTTCGATCTGCGAATAGTCGGCCGTCAGGAGGACGTCGTCGTCCCCGGATGGCACAAAGGCCCGTCGAATGGCCCGCCCCAGTTCGGTCTTGATCGGGATGTTCTGCAGGTTCGGCTCGCTGCTGCTCAGGCGGCCGGTGGCGGTGGCGGTCTGATTGAAGGAGGCGTGAATCTTCCCGTCCCTGGGATTCACCTCCGCGGGCAGCGCATCAACATAGGTGGACTTCAGTTTGCTGAGCTTCCGGTATTCGATAACCAGGGCGGGGAGTTTTGCATCGCTCTGCATGGCCAGGACCTGGAGCGTGTCGGCGTCGGTTGCGCGCTGGGTTCGCTTCTTGGTCTTTCGCTTTTCCGGCACGTCCAGCCCCAGCTTGTCGTAGAGAATCTCGCCCAGTTGCTTCGTGGAGGAGATGTTGAATTCCCCTCCCGCTTCTTTGTAAATTTGTTTTTCTATGGCCCGGATTTGTTGTTCCAGATCGGCGGACATTCGGTTCAGGAAATCCACGTCCACCTTCACGCCGTTCCACTCCATGTCAATCAGCACGCGGATCAACGGCGCTTCCACGCTCTCGAACAGATTGAGGACTTCTCGCTCCTTCAACTCCCCCTCCAGCACATGGGCCAGACGAAGGGTGATGTCGGCGTCTTCGCAGGAGTATTCCGATACCCTCGACACATCCACCTCGGCCATGGACTTCTGGTCTTTGCCGCCGCCGATGAGATCGCTGATCGGTATGTTCTTGTGGCCGAGGTAGGTGAGAGCCAGGTCGTCCAAGTTGTAGCGCCGGCTGCCGCTCTCGCAGAGGTAGGCGGCGACCATGGTGTCGAACACGATGCCTTGCAGGTGAACCCCGTGGTTGCGCAGCACAAGGGCGTCATACTTGATATTCTGGCCGATCTTGCCGACGCTCTCGTCCTCGAGGATCGGCTTCAGGGCGGCGAGCGTCTTCTTCTCGTCCAGCAGCCTCGACCCTTCCGGTCCCCGGACCGGAAGGTAGTGGGCCTCTCTCTCCTTCCAGGCGAACGACAGGCCGACGATCTCCGCCTGGAGCGTCGAGAGGGACGTCGTCTCCAAGTCCACGGAGAAGCGCTTCTGTCTCTTTAGGTTCGACAGAAAGGAATTAAATTCTTTTTCAGTATCCACCGTATGATACGACGCGATTTCCTTTTCCTCGCCCCCGCTACCCGGTTCCATCAGCTCCGCCAGCAACTGATTGAAGCCAAGCCTCTGGTAGAGCTGCTTCAGGGCGTCCACGTCGGGCTCTTTCAGGCGGCACTCTTCGAGGTCGAAGTCCAGGTCAACGTCCGTATCAATCGTCGCCAGCCGTTTGCTCAATCGGGCCTGGTCGGCGAAGTGTTCGAGGTTCTCCCGGCGCTTCGTCTGTTTGATCCGATCGGTGTGGGCGAGGACCTCCTCCATCGAGCCAAACTGATGGATCAACTCGAGGGCGGTCTTGGGGCCGATCTGCGGCACGCCCGGGATGTTGTCCGATGTGTCCCCGGCCAGCGCCATGACGTCAATAACCTGGTCGGGGGTGATCCCTTTTTCCTCCCTCAAAGTTTCCACCGTCTTCAGCCGGTTCTTGGCGGCGTTGAGGACCGTGATCCGGTCGTCCAAGAGCTGGTCGGCGTCTTTGTCGCTGGTGACGATGACGGTTTCCACGCCGTTGCTCCGGGCGGCAACCCGCTTGGCCACGGTGCCGAGGAGATCGTCCGCCTCGTATCCCTCTTTGGTGTATACGGGGATGCGAAATGCCCGCAGCAACTCATAGACAATGGGGACCTGGACATCGTACTCCGGGGGCGCGGGCGGGCGGTTCGCCTTGTAATCGGGGAATTCCTTATGCCGGAACGTAGGCTTGCCGACGTCAAAGGCAACGGCCAAGTATTCGGGTTTCTGCTCTCTAATCAGTTTTTGCAACATTCTGGCAAAGCCGTAGACGGCATTGGTCGGCGTGCCGTCCGGGGAGCTAAGGCCCCGGATGGCGAAGAACGCCTGGAAAAGGTGCGAATGGCCGTCAATGAGAAACAACTTCTCGGACATGCGAGTCGTCTTTTTGGTTTATTGGGTCGCAGTCGCAGTGAATGGATGTTTTCAAAGAAAGGCAATCCGCCTCACGGCGGCGGGAGCGGAAATAGGCTTTCCCTTTGGATGCCCACTCCTTTCGGGGGCCTCCTTCGCCCAAAGGCGAAGATGCACGTTCTCCTCCCCGAATCTGCCCACCACCAACCGGATCGTTCAGGCTGATAAAGCGCGATGCTGCAAGGACACGGCGCCGGGACCATACAGACTTACGACTAAGCCGAAAGAAACGCCGCTCACAAAATGCCTGTAATGCACACCGAGTCGCGTGAGAGGGTCTGTGTGTCCTGCGCCGATAGTAGTCAGAGGGAGAACGTATGAAGCCCTACGACACTTTATTGTAACATCCCGTTCGTCACTGTCAAGTGTTTTTTCGCACTTTTTTTGCTTGACAATTTGATGCAATCCCTTACACTGTCTTAGACTGCCGTTTATCGTTCGTTGTTCATCAACACATCCGATCTGAAGGAGAACACACATGGCGCGGCGAACCGTTCGGGCCGTGGGCCAGGAATCTTCCGTTCCTCTGATCATCTTCATTGTGACAACCGTCGCCGCCTTGATCGGTTGTTACCTGCTCTATTCCCAGTGGCAGGCGGAACAGGCCGCCCGGAAGGGGCTGGACAACAATGTCGCCGAGGCGATCTACAAGAAGCTGCTCACCGCGCCCGATCCGGACCTTCGATCAAAACTCGAGTCCAGCCGGGAGAGCCTGGAGGGTACAGGCTCGCGCACGCCGTACGGCAACGATTTCTTCGCTGTGGTGGATCACGTCACGGGGCGGCTCGTCCAACTGTGGAAGGTCACCAGCGACAAGGTCGGCTGGGACCTGAACTCCGCCCTGAGCGAAGGCGAGGGAGGCATCGCCGCTGCGCTGAAGTACGAAGAGAAGGAATACGAAAACCTCAAGAAGATGGTCGAAGAGCTCGGGCAGGAACTGACAAAGTACAAGCGCGACCTGGCGCAGAGGGACGGCGACCTCAAGACGGTCCAGGAGAAGCTCGCTCAGATCGTTCAAGTCGTCAAGCAGGGGGAGGAAGGTTACAAGAAGCAGATCGCCGAGCTTCAAGAGGCGGTGAAGGCGAAAGACCAGCAGATCGCCAAAGTCGAAGCAGATGCCAAGGCCAAGGTGGACGCCGCCCACAAGGAAGCCGTAGAGGCGCAGGAGATGGTCGCGAAAGAGAAGGAGGCGCTCAAGGCCCAGGAGGCCAGCGTCCGCACAAAGGTCGAAGCCCATCTCGGCAAGGTGCGTAATGTGCTGGAGAGCAAGAATATCCCGTCACATGTGGAAGTCCCTCCCGATGCGAGTATGGAACAGATATGCGACGCGGTTCCCACGCTGCTTGACCGGGCGCTGACGCCTACCAAGGTGGAAAAGAAGGTTATTGACTACGACGGCAAGGTCATCGAGACGGCCCTGGAGATCGGCCGCGCCTATATTGACGTCGGCAAGATGGACGGCGCGAAAAAAGGGCAGCTGTACACGGTGTACCGCATCGGGAACGCCGGCATGAGAATCCCCAAGGCCGAGGTCGAGATTGTCAAGGTGGACAATACGTTCAGCACCGTCGGGGTCCTGAAGCATAACCCGCGCGACCCGATCCTCGCCGGCGATATCATCGTCTCGCCGGAGACGCTGAAGGCGCAGCAGGAGGGCCTCGCCGCCCAGGCTCCGGCCCCCGCCGCAGCGCCGCCCAAGGCCGCGGCAAAAGAGGAAGGCGCCACAGAAGAGAAAAAGGAAGAGAAAGAA
>JBFMAD010000069.1:0-35259 GCA_040755855.1 Planctomycetota bacterium
CAAAACTGTTCATAGCCCAACTCTTCCACTCCACTCGACATCTTTCACCGCCCCTATAAATACCATGACCCCTACGAAAAGCAAAACCTGTTTGGTTCCGGCTACGCCGGGTTATGAATTCGTCATTCGCACGCTCAAGCCCGCGAAGACGCGGCCTTGGGCGTGGCACACGCAACACACCCCTCTCCCGACGGGAGAGGGGAAGGGGGAGAGGGAGACGCGGCGTCGCCCCCAAGCCTCACCCCCTGCCCCTCTCCGCAAGCGGAGAGGGGTTAGTCAATCCTTCGCCACGTCGATCCCGTAGCGCTTCAGCTTGCGGTCCAGGCCGCCCCGGCTGAGGCCCAGTTCCTCCGCCGTGCGGGACTTGTTACCGTCGTTGCGTTTGAGGGCGGCCGCGATGGCCTCGCGCTCCAGAGCGGAAACCATGCCGTCGAGACGGCCGCCGGTCGCCTCGGGCTGCGCGCCGGGAGAGGCGCGAATCTCCCACGGAAGATCGCCAGGACGGATCGTCTCCCCCTCCGGCACGTCAATCACCAGCCGTTCCACCACATTCTTCAGCTCCCTCACATTGCCCGGCCAGGGGGCGTTGCGCAGGATCTCGATAGCACGCGGGTCGAACCCCGCAACCCGCTTGCCCATGCTCTGGCAGAACATCCCCAGGAAATGGGCCGCGATCTCCTCGATGTCCTCGCGCCGCTCGGAAAGGGGCGGCACATGGATCGGCAGGACATTGAGCCGGTGATAGAGATCGAGGCGGAAGTTCCCATCTCTCGCCTGGGCGGCAAGGTCCTTGTTCGTCGCCGCAACGATCCGCACATCTACTATCATGGCCCTCGACGCCCCGACGCGCCGAATCTCCTTGTTCTCCACTAAGCGCAGGAGCTTCGCCTGGAGGTCGAGCGGCATGTCGCCGATCTCGTCGAGGAACAGTGTGCCCCCGTCGGCGATCTCCGCCAGACCCTCCCGCCCGGCGCCCGCTCCGGTGAATGCGCCCTTTTCGTGGCCGAAGACCTCGCTTTCCTGGAGATCCTTGGCGATAGCGGCGCAGTTCACCGTCACGAACTCGCTGCCGCGCCGGGGGCCGTTGTAGTGGATGGCGCGGGCGATCAACTCCTTCCCCGTGCCCGTCTCGCCCGTGATGAGCACCCCCGCGTCCACGTTGCACGCCTTCTTGATCTGCTCGATGACGGACTGGATGGCCGGGCTGCTCCCGACGATGCTCGTGAAGTCATACCGCTGGCTCACGGCGTCGCGCAGCCGCTCGTTCTGGGCGCTCAGGGCCTGTTTCTGCCGCGAGACATCCTCATAGACATGCACCCCCTGCAGGAGGAGCGAGGCCTGTTTGGCGATCACCACCAGCAGCTTCAGGTCCTCGCGCGTGAACCCCTCCGAGCCCGGCTCGGCGTCCACATAGAGCACCCCGGCGACGGTTCTCCCCAGCCAGAGCGGGGAGCACATCACGGCGCCGATGTGCTTCGGCTGCCCCTGGCGGGCGGCGTCGAAGGCCACATCCACCGGCGCGGCCGTCGTCATTACGGCCTCCCCCGTCTCCATCACGCGCTTCACTATCGCAGCGCTGATGGGCAGGCGCGCCTCGCCCCGCTCGCGTTTGCCGGTATAGGCCGCCGACCGGATGCTGATGTCGCCCCCATCGCCGCCCTTCATGGCGACGACGCATCGCTCGGAGGCGGTGAACATCTTGCCCGTCTCCGAGGCCAGCTTGCCCAGCAGCGCCCCCTCGCTGCGGATCGAGGAGAGGACGGCGTTCATGTCCAACAGACTGGCCAGGCGTTCGGGCAGGTCTTGCGCGCCGTCTTTGCCCGTCGCGGCGTCGGCGAGGATATTGTGGGTCGGTCCGGTGGTGGGCAGCATGCACGCAATGCCGTGGAGCATCAGGTCTTCGGTCGTGAGGGAGGCGGTCTCGGCGGTGTCTCTCGGATCGCTCTGGCCCGTGACAAACTCCAGCCTAGCCCGGCCGATGGTGATGATGTTGCCGTGCTGCAACGGCGCGGGGGCGGCGATCATCTCGGTATCCACGTACGTCCCGTTGCGGCTGCCCAGGTCCTCAATGACGATGGAATCCCTCATCACTGTGATCTGGGCGTGGGTGCGCGACACGCCGTCGTAGTTGATGACGATGTCGCACGTGTGCGACCGGCCGAGGGTCGCTCGCCCGGCCACGGGGAGGGGATGTTCCTCGCCGGTGGCGGTGTTGATCAACATGGCAACGCTCATGGGTGCATTCCTCGATCCCCCGTTTCCGAACCGTGCATTCCCTAAACCACGCCCTATCTTACACAGGAGCAGATCGAAACGCAAGGTCCTCCCAGGGAAGGCCGCGCTTTTACATTGACCACCTTTTTACCGCGTGGTATAAGGTATGTTCCTCAATATGGTGGTGAGGCAAAGACACCTTGGCCAAGCGAATTCTCTGCCCTAAGTGCCGCAATAAGATTCAGCTGCCGGAGGGGGCGCCGCGCAACGCTGTCGAGTGCCCCCTGTGCAAGGTCGTCCTGCCCGTCATCAGCCCGCGCCGCACGGACACGGATGCGCTCGTTGGGAAGGACTTCGCCCATTACCACATCCTCTCCAGGATCGGCCAGGGGGCCATGGCGGCGGTCTATCTGGTGAAGAACCTCCACCTGGGCAGGCCGGCGGCGCTCAAGCTCCTCCACACCACTGTCGCAAGGGCCACTGACGTCGCCGCCAAGCGGTTCCTCCGCGAGGCCAAGAGCGCGGCGCGTGTGGAACACCCCAACGTCCTATCGGTGTATCATGTCGGCCAGCACGAGGGGCGCTATTTCATCGAGATGCAATACGCCGACGGCGGCACGCTGGCCGACCTGATCGAGGAGAAGGGGCGGGTGGACGCCCACACCGCCGCTCGATTGATCCGGGACGCTGCGGCCGGCATCGGCGCGGCGCACGACCGCGGCATCATCCACCGCGACGTGAAGCCCGGCAACATCATGCAGATGAAGGACGGTCTCGTCAAGGTCGCCGACTTCGGGCTGGCCCGCTTAGAGGACGGCAGCACGGAGCTGACGGCGGACGGCATCATACTCGGCACGCCGCTCTACATGTCTCCCGAACAGGTGGCCGGCCGCGAAGCGGATAAACTCAGCGACATCTACTCCCTCGGCGTCACGTTCTTCGAGCTGCTCACCGGGCAGCCCCCCTTCGACGCCGCCACGCCGGCAGCGGTCCTCTACATGCATGTCTATGATCCCTTACCCTCCATCAAGGAAATCGCCCCCGAGACGCCGGACGGGATATGCCGGATCGTCGAACGCATGACCCAAAAGGACCCGAACGCCCGCTACGCCTCGTGCGCGGAGGCGGCGCGCGACTTGGACGACGCGCTCGCCGGGGCGAGGCAGCTCGCCGAGGCGCGCGAACCCCAGGCCGAAGCCGCTCGTCAGGCCGATTTCAGGATGGACGTCGTCAAGATGTTCCTCACCATGGCGCGTTTTGCCGTCGTCGCCAGCGGGTCGGTCGAGGGGGCTCGCTCGGCCTTGCTGACAAAGGCCCAGGCCCTGGGCGTACCGGACGCCCAGGCCGAAGAGATCATCCGTCAGGCCGCCGGCGAGGCGGGCATCCCTCTGCGCAAGGCCGAGGCGCAGGCCGCGCCCCGCGCCACGCAGGTCGAGGTGGAACGGGCCGATGAGCGCCGACGTGAACGGCTCTCCCAGTTTTACTCCCTCTTGATGCGCCTTGCCGTTCTCCTGACCGTAATGCTGGTTGTCGGGGGAGTGAGCGCCCTCGTCTATGGCCTGTGGCACAAGACTCGAAAGGAGGAGAAGGTCCAGAAAGCGGAACAGGCGGCCGTCCAAACCAAGGGCGAGAAGACCTTCCTGATCCAATCCGCCAGGCAGCGGGAGGCCGACTTGGACTGGCAGGGGGCGGCGGAGCGGTATCGGCAGGCCCTGGACGTCTCGAACGACGAGGACGTGCGAGGCGCCCTTGCCGCCGTCCAGAGCGTCCTCCAGGCCCAGGACCTCGAAAAAGAGCAAAAGTGGGATGAGGCGGCGGCCGCATACAAAGCCGCTCTTGGGCGGACACAGAACAAACCCTTCGTCGAGAGTCGGCTTGACTTTATCACACAGAGAAAGGCCTACGAGTCCGCTCTGGCGGATGCCGAGGCCGCCAGGAAGGAAGGCCGATGGGACGACGCCCTCGCCGCATTCACCAGGGCCGCAGGCGTCGCCGATAGGGTCCCTTCCCTTCCGCGACTCGATCAGGAGATCAAGGAAGCGAAGGCGCAGAAGGCGGGGGAGAAGGCGGCCCGCGAGAGAATGATGTGGCTCCTGGATACATGCGCGCAACGAAAGGACCCCTACGCGCTGCTCGCGGCGGTCGAGGCCTACCTGGAATCGTCTTTGCCCGTCCACCGAGCGGCGCGGGACATCCTGGAGGAAAGAAAAAAGCAGGCCCTGAGCGAGATTGCCTCGTCCCCGAAACCTCTTCGTGTGGACGACAAGGCCCCGTGCCGAAGGCTCAAGTTGAAGTCCGGGCAGGCGGCGTCGGGCATCTTTGTGGGCGAGACCGCAACCGAACTTACGTGTCGAGTCGTCCAGCCGGACAAGATCGAGGAACGTATATTCGACAAGACGGCCATTGAATCCGTTGCGGAAGCGGCGGCCGAGACGATCAACAAGGAGCAGGCGGCGGCGATCCTCGCCCAGGCCCTGCAGGGGACAAAGACGGACGGCGCTTACCGTGCGCTCTGCCTGATGGGACACCTGCGAGCGGAGTTCGACAAGGAGATCATCCCTGCATCGGCAGATGACCGTAAACAGGCCGCGTCGGCCTTTTCGGAAGCCCTCCACAAGGCAGTCGCCTTCTGTGAGGAAATGTGTCCCGCGTGCGTGGGGACCGGGAAAACCCCCTGCCCGAAGTGCAAGGGCGAGGGTCATACGCAGACGCCGTGCGAGAGATGCCGCATCCTCACCCGGCTTCCCTTGTGCGACACGTGCCGGGGCGGCGGGGTGCGGATGACCGGCGTGTGCAAGGAGTGTCGCGGGCGCGGGAAGAAGATCTGTCCCCAGTGCAAGGGAAAACGCTGCCCCCACTGCGACCACCAGGGACGGTGGGAGTGCAAGCAATGCCGGGGCACCGGCAAGACGGAGACCAAGTTGAAGTGCTGGGAATGCCAGGGCTCGGGCAAGGTCAACGACAAGCCCTGCCCGGCGTGCTTCGGGCGGGGCAAGCCGCGCTGCACCGATTGCAACGGCACAGGCCGGAAGGAGTGCCCCGACTGCAACGGCAAGAAGGTCGTCCTCCGCCCATGCGAACACGGGGAAGAGGGCTTCACCATCCGGTGCGCCGCTTGCCGCGGCGCGGGGAAGCGAT
This sequence comes from Planctomycetota bacterium, assembly GCA_040755855.1. Taxonomy (GTDB): domain Bacteria; phylum Planctomycetota; class Brocadiia; order JAADGH01; family JAADGH01; genus JAADGH01. The sequence goes on from JBFMAD010000069.1 coordinate 5,353, forward strand.
GAGCGCGTGAGTCTGCCCCTATTGTTCACGCCGTATACAATGGATGTTCCAGTCGTGCGCACAGGCGGGTTGTGGTAGTTCTTGTCCACCCCAGTGTGTCTTGGGGAAGTTTTAGACGTAAGCCCTCGTGGATAACCAAGTACTGACTCTTGATCTTGCCATTGTGCGAGGTCCTTGCCTGCGGCCCTGTCGGGTACGGTATTTGCGAAAGCAGAATACCGCCCTCTCGCTCATGGAGGGCAGATGTAGGGCAGTTCCGGGGATTGTGTGACAACGGTCTGGCAGAGCAGTTGAGGAGTAGCATTATGACCGCCACCCACCGCGTACACCGGAGGCTGCTTGTTGAGGAACTCGAACCGCGCTCCGTTCCCGGTCTGCTCACGGGCGCGGCACTTGCCTCCCAACTTGCCACCCCGGCAACGACCTTCACCCCGCTCGACGACCTGAGCTTTCATTTCACCTTTGCGGCGCCGGAACTCCAGGCGGCCGACGCCGGCGGCGAACTCCTCCTGATTGACGGGACTGGCGTGGCCGCCTCGGAGGGCGCGCCTGTGCTCCCGTTCCGGCCTGTGAATCTCTTGCTGCCCATTGGGTACACCCTGGGGTCAGTGGATGTGGCGGCATCCGACGGCATCGCCCTGGGGGCGTGGTCCCCCGAGATCGGCAGCGCCCCGACCATCCTCGGAGAGGAAGCCGCCACGGACGGGCCGGGCGTCCTCTCCCCCGACTGGCAGTCCGAACTGCTTCGGGTGATCGGGGTGCAGCGCCTGGCGGGATATGACATCCTGACGATGGCGCTCTACCCCGTTCAGTATGATACCCATACACAGCAGGCCACCTTCATCCCGGAGATCACGCTGACCATAAACACAGTGGAGGTCCCCGGCAGCTCCGACTGGCAGAGCGGCATCCGCGACAATGAAACGGACCGCGCCCGGATTCTGGACCTTGTGGATAATCCCTGGGCGCTGGGCGACCTATCGGGCGACGGCGGCGAGTCCGTTGCCGGCGGGTCCGACGGGGGCGATACACTCCTCGGAGCGGGAAACTATACCTACGTCATCATCACCAGTCAGGCGCTGGAAGAGACCTTTGCGGGGCTTCGGGATCACAAAGAAGGGCGGGACGTATCAGCCACTATTGTCACCACCGAGGATATCTACGCGAACTATTCCGGTGTTGATCAGGCTGAGAAGGTGAGGAATTTTATCCGCGACGCATACCAGAACTGGGACACCAGCTATGTCCTTTTCGGAGGCGACGTGGGAGTTGTGCCCTACCGCGCGGCCTACGGCAGCACGGGGTGCTACGTTGACAACAATATCCCGTCCGATCTCTATTTCTCGTGTCTCGACGGCTCGTGGAACGGCGACGGCGACGCTATCTGGGGAGAAACGACGGACGGGGAGGACAGCGGCGAGGTTGATCTGATGGCCGAAGTCCTCGTCGGGCGCGCCCCTGTGGACACCCCGGAGCAGGCGGCGAATTTCATCCGCAAGACGATCTTCTACGAAAACTTCGAGCACGACAATCTGGGTAATGTGGTTCTCATCGGCGAGCACCTGTGGGATGACGTCTATGGCAGCGAATCCACGGAACTCATCCGAACCGGTGTCATGCCGCCGATATACAACTACACGACTCTATACGAGGAAGACGGCACGTTCAGCAAGGACAACGTGATTAACGCCCTGAACGGCTCGCCCCACATCGTCAATCACCTCGGCCACGGCAACACCGGCAAATCCCTGGGGATTTACACGGGCGATGTGGACGCCTCGCTGACAAACTCCGCCCCCTTCTTTGCCTACAGCCAGGCATGTTTCTCCGGCGACTTCGTCTCCAATGACAGCATCGCCGAACACCTGGTATATAACGAATCCGGCGCGTTTGCGGTCGTCATGAATTCGCGATACGGCTTCGGCTCCGCATCGCACACCCCGGCCTATTCGCACGACTTTGCTTATTCCTTCTTCGAGACAATCTATACAGGTGAAGGCGTCCATCTGGGTCGAGCGAACCAGGCCAGCAAGGAGGCCAATCTCGCCAAGATCACGTCGGGCACGTATCGGTGGATATACTTTGAGCTCAATCTGATGGGCGACCCGGAGACCATCGTCGCCTACTCCAACAAACCCAAGATCGAGGCGCTGACGGTCGCCCCGGCGCCCTTCACCCGCGCCGACAGGGTTACCCTGAGTGCTACGATCACCAGTAAATCTCTCCCCATTCAGGAAGTCGCTTTCTATCTCGATCGCAACAGCGACCTACTGATCGAGGAGGATGAGTTGCTCGGCATTGACGACTACGGCGAGGATGGCTGGCTATGGGACGGCTATGTGGGCAGCGTGTCGCCGGGTGAGGTGCGGTTCCTCGCTCGGGCGCGGGACATCGCGGGGACGGAAAGCGACACTGCCTCGGTTACCGCCACCATCCTGAACATGAACCCCCTCGTGGGCGTCGTGACCGCCTCCCCCAATCCCGTCATGCGAGGCGACAACATTACTGTCACCTGCTTTGCCTGGGACCTGGACGGCCGCATCGTCAATGTGGCCTTCTATCGCGATCTGAACGGCAACGGCGCGGGCGAAGAGGGTGAGTTTATCGGCTACCACAATGCCCTATCCTCTGGTTACGTCTGGCGCGGCTCCACGGCAGGATGGAGCCTCGGCGCGACAACCGTCCTTGTCAAGGCCATTGACAACGACGGCGGCGAGAGCGCCTTCACCGCAGTAGCGGCGCAGGTCATCAACCATACGCCCAACGCCGGCGCCCTCACCGCCACACCCACATCTCTCTACCAGAACGAGATGCTCACGCTGCAGGCGACGGGATTCATGGACCCCGACGGCAGCCTTGCCCAGATTGCCTTCTATCGCGACATCAACGGCAACGGCGCGCCCGATCCGGGCGAGTTACTCGGGGTGGACGCCGACGGAAACGACGGCTGGACGTGGGCCGGATCGGTCTCCAGCTGGGGACCAGGCGCGCGCAAGGCGCTCGTCCAGGCCACGGACAACGAAGGCGCAATGAGCCAAATCGTTTCCACACAGGTCGAGATACTCAATCACGCCCCGACAATTGGCGTTCTCACCGCCTCGCCGGACGACTTCCTCCGCGGCGCCGTCGCCACGCTTTCCGTCAATGACGCGGCCGATGCAGACGGGAGGGTGGCCTACGTTTCTTTCTACCTGGACCTCAATCGCAACGGCGTGGGGGAGGCAAAGGAACTGCTGGGCGCCGACAGCGACGGCGGCGACGGATGGACGTGGAGCGGATCCACACTGGGCTGGCCGCACGGCAGCGTTTCCCTTCTTGCTCGGGCCGTGGACAACGATGGGGCCGCAAGCCCCTGGCGCGCCGCGCAGGTTGTTGCACATAACCAGGCGCCCTCCATCGCCCTCCTCAGCGCGTCGCCCTCCGCCGCCCTGCGCGGCCAGCCGATTGACCTCATCGCCGCCGGCGTGAGCGACGGCGACGGGACGGCGACGCAGGTAGAGTTCTTCCGGGACAAAAACGGAAACGGCATCGGAGAGGCGGAGGAGCGCCTCGCCGTAGATCGCAATGCGGCAAACGGATGGTCCTGCTCCGTCTCGACCATCGGCTGGGAGACCGGCCCGGCGACGCTCCTCGCCCGGGCCACGGATAACGACGGCGCCGCCAGTGGGTTCGCATCGGTCGCGGTGAATGTAGGGAACAACGCGCCGGTGATCGGCTCGCTCACATTCGTCCGGCACTCCGTCGCCCAGGGGGGGGAATTCGCCATCGTCGCCAACGGCGTCGCCGACGTGGACGGCGCAGTGAGGGAGGTCCTCTTCTACCGGGACGTAGACGGCGACGGCGTCGGCCAGGAAGGTGAACTGATCGGACGGGATGTGAGCGGCAGCGACGGCTGGTCCTGCCGGGCCTCAACGGCGGGGTGGCCGGTGGGAGACACGCCGATCCTCGCCCTCGCCGTTGACAGCGACGGCTCGGCGGGCAGATGGACGGCCGGGGACATGATCGTCCGCCCCGTCCAGTGGAACCCCGTGGTGCTCGACATGCAGAACCGAAGCTACACCTTCAGCGACGGCGACGGCGATGTAATCACTCTGATGTTCTCCGGCCCCGGCGCGGTCAGCATCTATACGGATTCTCTCACCAAACCGCAGGGAGAGGACATTGATCACATCGAGTTCTACGGGACCTCTGCGACATCCTCGCTCATGATCCGAGACGCAAGCCCGGCGATTGGGCCGAACACGGTAACCGGCGGGTTCATGCGGACGATCCGGGGCGAATCGTTGGGGAGTCTCCGGATACTTGCCACTGGCGGCCGGTTGTTCGGCACAACTGTGCATGTGGAGGGGGATCTGAAAATGGTCCAGGTCTTTGCCGACACGCGGGACTTGAATCTATCGGTGGGCGGCAAGGCGACAACCATCATGGCAATGGGGGCGGCGACGAACACACGGTTCACTATCGGCGGGGACCTTTCGTTCCTGAGAATCGGCGGCCAGTCAGAGACCGTGCGATTGGATGTGGACGGCGGGGCGTCTCGCTTATTCTTCCAGGGGAAAATGACCAGCAGCACGATTGATATCGCCCGCTCCGCCGGACAGATTCAACTTCGCGGGGGCGCGGACCTGACGGCCATCGCCGTCGGCGGAAACCTCGGCGCCGCAATGGTATCCGGCGGCTTGACAAGGAGCGCGCTGACGGTCGGCGGCTCGGCGACGACGGTATCCGCCCTGGGCGGCCAGACGGCGGCCACGCTGAACCTGAACGGCGGCGCGGGCGGCCTGATGTTGTCCGGCGGAATGGATGGCGCGGAGGTCAACGTGGCAGGGGGCGTGACGAGGTGCATGGTCAGAGGCGGGATGCGAAATGCGTCGAGCATCCATATCACCGGCGGCGCAAAGATGCTCCAGGTGATGGATGGTCTGATTGCTGGTTCGGCAATCACGGTGGACGGCGATGTGTCCCAGGCGATGCTTTTCGGCTCGACAGTCGGCCCGAGTCTCGATCAAACCTCGTCCGTAACGCTGGGGAGCCTGTCGAGGATGATGATGGTCAGAGGCAACCTGGCCGGCGCAGTCAGCATCCGCGGCTCCGCCGCCTCGGGAGGCATTAACTCCCAGGTCAGGATCATCGGAAACCTCAGCGGCGATCTCACGGCCGGGCTGTTCGGGAATGTTATGATCACCGGCAACTTTACGGGGGACATCGGCAACGCGGGCACTGTCGCCGGGATTGGCAACTACCTCATGGTCAACGGCGCCAGCGCCGGAAGGCTCCATCCCAACAGCTCCATCTTCGCGGAAATCCGCTGAGGCTATTTGAAGTCGTAGAGGAATTCCTTTGCTTCATGCTTATCAATGAACTTCATGGCCTCGGCGGGCGTGCGGCTGTTCTTGAGGTCCTTGCGCAGTTGCGGATCGGACATGAGCTTGGCCACGCCGGCGAGCGTGCGGACGTGGCGCGTGAACTTGAGCTTGGGAATGACGAGGAGGCAGATGATCGAAGACGGTTCGCCGTCAATTGAATCGAAGGGAATGCCCTCCTTGCAGATGGCCAGGGCCCCGACGACTTCGTCCACCGTCTCGGTGGCGCCGTGGGGGATGGCGACGCCGTGCTCGATGCCTGTGCTCATGCTCTGCTCGCGCTCCCTGACGGCGCGCAGCACCTCGGAGCGGTCCCGGATGCGAATCTCGTGTTCGGCGACGAGCAGGTCAATCATCTCCTCGATCGCCTCCTCTTTGGTCTCCGCCTCCAATCCGATCTTGACCAGTTCTTCCCGAAGGAATTCACCGAGTTTCATCGCGGCCTCCGTGGGGGACGGCGTCAGCCCCCTTTCTCGTGCGACGTTTTTTGATTCGTTTTCGCCGGAACAGGTCCTCCCGCTCGCGCTCGTCGAGCGTGTTCTGCACGGAGCGGATCTCCTCGCGCAGGCGCGGGACCAACCGCTCCTGCAGGGCGTTTAGGCGGCGGGTCGTTCGTTTTATTTCCCCGCCAAGTCGCCGCACCTTGACATGGGACGGCGCCATCTCGATGATGAGGTCGAGGATGGTCTCAAACTCCTGGGCCGTCTCGTCAATCCGCGCGCTGACCCCCGTCAGCGCGTAGCCCCGCTCCATCGCGCCGCGGAGGACGGCCGGCTTCTTCACCTCCGGGACCTTGACGCCCCAAAGATTTTGTTCAGAGATCTCTACCTCGATGCTGCGGTGCGTGGCCATCGCCGCCGAGCGGATCTGCTCGACGCCGTCAATGGCCTTGGCCATGGTCAAGTCAAGGGCCGCCTGCTGGAACCGGCGTACAAATTTGCCCTCCAAGCTCACCAGGGAGCGCGCGGTGGACAAAAACTCCTTCAAGAGGGCCTCCCGTTTGCTCTGGAGCAGCTCCGCCCCTCGCAGCGCGAGATCGAGCTGGGCCTTCCGCGCCAGCAGTTCCATTCGATTTGGGCTGACGTCTTCCATCGTTTGTTACGCTCAATATACCTCGTCCCCAGGCTCTGCCTGGGGACGGCGGCTCGTTCCGAGGCGGAGCCTCGGCACGAGAAAGATCTCCCGGAGGTTCGGAACCTCCGGGAGGTTGATTGCTCAATAAAACGGCGTATGGACGCCGTCTTTCATGATTTCGGAAAAGTAACGATTGATCAGGTCCTTGTTGACCCGCCGCAGTTCGCCCTCGGGGAAGATGGAGAGCAACTGCCACCCCAGGTCCAGCGTCTCCTCGATCGAGCGCTCGGCCATGCCCTGGCCGACGTACTTCTGCTCGAAGGCGTCGGCGAAGGCCAGGTACTTGCGGTCCATGTCCGACAGCGCCTCCTGGCCGACGATGGCAATCAGGCGGCGGATGTCGCGGCCCTCGGCGTAGCAGGCGTAGAGCTGGTTCGACAGGTCGCGGTGGTCCTCGCGCGTGCGGCCCGCCCCGATGTTCTTGTTCATCAAACGCGACAGACTTGGCAGCACGTCAATGGGAGGAAAGACGCCAGCCCGATGCAGCTGCCGGCTGAGCTGAATCTGGCCCTCGGTGATGTAGCCCGTCAGGTCTACGATGGGGTGCGTCCGGTCGTCGTCGGGCATCGTCAGGATCGGGAGCTGCGTGACCGATCCGCGCATACCCTTGATCCGTCCCGCGCGCTCGTAGATGGATGCGAGGTCGGTGTACATGTAGCCGGGGTAGCCGCGGCGTCCGGGGATCTCATCCCGGGCCGTGGCGACCTCGCGCAGGGCGTCGCAGTAGTTCGTCATGTCGGTAAGGATGACGAGCACATGGTATCCGTGCTCGAAGGCGAGGTACTCCGCCGCCGTCAGCGCGCAACGCGGCGTGAGGATGCGCTCGATGGTCGGGTCGTCGGCCAGGTTGATGAAGCAGATCGCCCGGTCCATCGCACCGGATGTTTCGAAACTCTGGAGAAAATAGGCCGCCTCGCGCTGGGTGATGCCCATCGCGGCGAAGACAACCACAAAATCGCCGCTCTCCTCGCCTGTTTGCATGTTTCGGACAGCGGCCTGGTTGACGATCAGGCCGGCCAGCTCATTCGCGGGCAGGCCGGAGCCGGAGAAGATGGGGAGCTTCTGGCCTCGCACGAGGGTATTGAATCCGTCAATGGCCGAGACGCCGGTCTGGATGAAGTCCTCCGGCGCGTCGCGCGACACGGGGTTGATGGGCACCCCCGCGAGGGGCAGCATCTTGTCGGGGATGATCTCCGGCAGGCCGTCAATGGGCCGACCCGCGCCGTCGAGGGTTCGCCCGATCATCTCGCGGCTGACGCCGAGCGTGGCCGCGTCGTCTTTCAATCTAACGACGGTCTCGGCCACGTCGAGGCCCGTGGTGTGCTCGAAGACCTGGACGACGGCGCGGTCGGTGGAGGTCTGCAAGACCTGGCCGGTGCGCACCTCGCCGTCGGGGAGTAGGATTTCCAGGATCGCCCCGCAGCAGAAGCGGTAGCCGCCGTCGAGAACGATCAGCGGCCCGGAGACGTAGCGAACGTTCTTGTATTCCCTGGCGATCAGGTCCATGCTACGACCTTCCCTCGGGCGTCAGCTTGGCAGACTGCTCGGTCAACTGGCCGAGCAGTCCCTCGCAATGTTTATCGAAACCATCCTGGGGGACGTTCTTCAGTTTGGAGATTTCCTCGCGCACGGACAGGCGGAGGATGTCCTGCAGCGGGACGCCCGCCGCCGCCAGCTTCTCCGCCTCCTTGTAGAACGCCAGGAGCAGGTTCAGCATCCATCGCTGCCTGGGAAGCGGACACGCGGCATCCACATCCGAAAAGGCGTTTTGCTGGAGAAATCCCTCGCGGAACATGCGGCTGACCTCGAGGATCAGGCGCTCGCGGTCCTGGAGCGAGTCGGGACCGACGAGCTGGACGATCTCTTGCAGTTCCGCGTCCTTTTGGAGGAGGGCCGTCGCCTCGGCGCGCAGCGCCGTCCAGTCGCGGCCGACCTCCCGCTCGAACCATTCTCTCAGTTGACCGTAATAAAGCGTGTAGCTCCGATTCCAGTTTACCGCCGGGAAGTGGCGCCGGAAGGCCAAGTTGGCGTCGAGCGCCCAGAGCGCGCCGGCGACGCGCTGGGAGATCTGCGTGACCGGCTCGGAGAAGTCCCCGCCCGGCGGCGAGACGGCGGCGACGATCGTCACCGCGCCCTTTCGTCGGTCATTGCCCAGGCACACGGCCCGCCCGGAGCGCTCGTAGAAGGCGGCGAGGCGTGTGGCGAGGTAGGTGGGGTATCCCTCCTCGCCCGGCATCTCTTCGAGGCGCGATGAGATCTCGCGCAGCGCCTCCGCCCAGCGGGATGTGGAGTCGGCCATGAGCGCGACGCTGTATCCCATGTCGCGGTAGTATTCGGCGATGGTTACGCCGGTATAGATTGACGCTTCGCGCGCGGCGACGGGCATGTTGGAGGTGTTGACGACGAGGACGGTGCGGTCCATGAGCGGCCCGCCCGTCTTGGGGTCCTCCAACTCGGGGAACTCGGCCAGGACGTCCGTCATCTCGTTGCCGCGCTCGCCGCAGCCGACATAGACGATCACGTCGGCGTTGGAGAACTTGGCGAGCATCTGCTCGACGACGGTCTTCCCCGTGCCGAAGCCGCCGGGGACCGTCGCGCTGCCGCCCATAGCGATGGGGAAGAGCATATCAAAGACGCGCTGGCCGGTGACGAACGGCTCGGAGGGGGGGAGCTTTTCCCGCACGGGCCGCGGCTGCTTCACGGGCCACTTGTGCATCATGGTGAGTTCGGGACCGTTGTCGAGCCGGACCACCCCATCGGCGACGTTGAACTCGCCTTCCCTGATCTCCGCCACCTTCCCGCTCACGCCGGGCGGGCAGAGGATGCGATGCGCGAGTGTGGGCGTCTCCTGGACGACGCCGAGCACATCGCCCGGCCCGATCTCATCGCCCCGGTGGGCGGACGGGGTGAAGCGCCATCTCCTGTCGCGTGGGAGCGCCTTGACCTCGACGCCGCGCCGGATGAAGGGACCGACCCTCTCTTCGATGCCGTGAAGGGGGCGTTGGACGCCGTCGAAGACGCCGCCGAGCAGGCCGGGGCCAAGCTCGACGGTCAGGGGCTCGCCCGTTGTGACGACCGGTTCGCCGATGCGCAGTCCCCTCGTGTCTTCGTAGATCTGGATGAAGGCCGTATCGCCGTCGAGTCGGATGATCTCGCCGACGAGGCCCTCCTTTCCGACCCTGACGATGTCCAGCATCCGTGCGCCTGTCATGCCGCTGGCGATGACGGCGGGGCCGGAGATATCAATAAGTTGTCCCTGGATGTTCATCACACCTGTATGTGGTATCCAATGGCTTTGCGGATCATGTCGGCGACGAACTTTCGCCCCAGCTCCTCGCGGCTGAAGGAGACGGGCATGGGCACGGCGACGACGAGCGGGACGGTCTGCTTCTCGATGCTCTCGCGGAGGCGCGGGGGCAGCGCGTTCATCAGCTCCTGTGCAACAATAACCAAGCCGTAATTGCCGTCCGCCGTCATGCGGCGGAGGAGTGTCTCCGCCTGGTCCCCACCCGAGGCGGGGTGGGCCTCCACGCCGGCCAGTTCGAAGCCGGCGGCGAGTTCCGGGTCGGCGATGACGGCTACCTTAGGCAAGGATCAGCTCCTCCCGTATCGCGCCGGCGGGCATACCGACGGACTTGCACCGCGCCAGGAGGCGCAGGTTCACAAACTCATTGTACTTCCGCCAGATGTATTCAATCGCCACGCCGATGGACAGAGGGTCTTCGCGGCCCATGCGAATACCGCGTCGAATCAGAATTTCCTCGAAGAGGCGTTCAAGAACAGCCACCTTCCCGGACTCCGAAAAATGCAGGACGCCCTTTTGGATGGCCGGGGCATAGACGGTGGCGTCGAGCTTGGTGAGGGCCGCCACCGCGTCATCGCTCCACAACAGATCGGCGAAAAACGCCCGTGGCAGCGTGCCGCAGCCGAGGAGCAGGTTTGCGGCGCGCTGTTTGTTCTCCTCTTCGTCGCCGACGAATCGGAGCGCCAGGACGATGTCCACGATGTCGGCCTCCATGCAGATGATCTCCCTCACCAGCGCGGTGTTCGGGTCTTTCGCCGCCAGACCGGCGAGGCTCTGTTCGAAGTAGAAACGGTCAATGGCGTATTCCAGGTGCGACAGGTCCCGTTGTTCGTCGTAGTCGGTGAAGGCCCGATCGAGGGGCCAGGCGAAGTCTATGTTCCATGTGGCCATGAGATCGAGGGCCGCGCGAACGTTCTCCGCGGCAGCGAGTTCGTGGAGCGTTTCGCGGTGGATCTCCCCGGCGGGGATGATGATGCTCTCCACCTTGGCAGGATCAGCGCCGAAATGCACAGCGCGCAACACGCTCTTGATATTGTATGCGTCCCACCGCTTGAGGAGGATCACGATTAGCTCACGCGGGCGATCAAAAACCATGTCCACCAGCTTGTGCAGCTTGGTGTAGAGGTCCTCCGCTACGGCGCGGTCAATGGCCTGCGCCCCGGAGAAGCGGGTCAGGGCGCTGCTCATGCACACATCGTACGGCGTCTCCAGCAGCGCCTCGATGATCCGCTGCACGTCGTCCGCCTGCAAGAGCTCGATGAAGACGTCGTTCGGCAGCAGCCGACCCTTCATCGCCTTGATGCGTGCATTGAGGTAGTCGTACATATACCGCTCTTACTCGTCCGCGTTATCATGTCCATCCTTCGCCCCAAACAATTCTTCCGCCAGGACGCGCAACAGGATCGGCCGACTCCGCTCGAAGCGCGAGTTGAGGGTGTTGACGATCCGCTCCTTCCCGTCCTTCGTCGTGAGGATGATTCCGCCCCAGATCCCCGGCGAGAGTTCTATCTCGGCGGGGCATCCGCGCTGTTGCAGGATGACTCGACAACGCTCCTCATCCTCCGGCGACACGATTACGCGAGCGGGATCGCGCATCTCCCGCAACGCCTCATCGGCCAGACGCGAGAAAATGTCGGAGTATCGGTTCTCTATCCGCAAGGCCATCAACCGGGCGGCCACGGCCTCGACCGCCCCGGCAACCAGCGCCGCTTTCGCCAGGCCGGCCTTCTTGGCGGCCTCCAAGCGGACCTTGTGCATCAGGAGCGCTCGCTGCTTTGTGATCTCGGCCGCCGCGTCGCGGCGCATCTCGTCGCGTATGGACGCGCTCCGCTTCTCCGCCTCCAGGCGGATCTTGTCCGCCTCATCGTCGGCCGAGCTGCGAATCGCGTGCAGCTCCCGCTCGGCCTCGTTCTCCATGTGTGTCAGGAGATTATCCTGGCTCAAGGCTGTGTCCTTCACCATAGGCGCGATTGAAGTCGCGCCCTTTGGAGTGCGGCAGCCGTGCTGCCGCCTTTCTTGCGGGAAGCCATGCTTCCCGCTCTTGGAGTTCGCCGTAATTTCCCGGGCAGCGCATGTCTCCTTGCGTAAGGTCTTTGCCCCATCGTCCGGAAGCAAGGCTTCCGGGTATCAAAGCGCAAGCATGGCTTGCGCACTCCATATCAATGCAGGCCGCCGCGTCTCAGAACTTCGAGATCAACATGAACGCGACCACAAAGCCGAGGATGACAAGCGTCTCCGGGACGGCCAGCAGCAGAATGACCGATCCGAGCAGCTTCGGGTTCTCGGCCAGGGCCCCGATCCCCGCCGACCCGATGCGCGCCTGCGCAAGCGCTGTGCCGATCGCGCCGAGGCCGACGGCAAGCGCCGCCCCGATGCCCAGGAGACCATACGATATGGCGCTCCTCGACTGCCCCTTCTCCGGCTCATCCTCTGCTGCGGCCAGCGGGGCGCCGATCAACAGCAACAGAAACAAACCCATCGCAACCATGCGAATCAAGGCATTCACCTCCTCCCAAACGGGTCGTAGTCCCGTCCTTCCGTATGATAAAATTTCGGCAGAAACTCCACATACTGCAAGCGAAGCGACTGGATCGCGGGGCTAAATACCCCCATCGCCAGGTTCAGCAGGTGGATTATCCCTCCAACGAGAATCCCCAGCAACAGATTGTTCGTCGCGTGCGCGCACTCATTGGCGACCTCCGCCAGGACGATAGACGCGATGCCGATGGCCATAAGACGCGAATACGACAGGATGTTGCTCGCCACGGTGATGATCTCCACCGCCCCGATCACGCCGACCGATGTCCCAATTACCGCGATGCTCACTGCGAAGAGGATGACCGACACATAGCCGGCCGCGTGGGACGACAGAAACCGCTCAAAGTGGGCTTCCGCCAGGAAGATAAACGCCAGCAGGCCGAGAAAAAGGCCCACCTTCTCGGCGAAGTGCCTCCGGTCGCCTTGCCGCAGCGAATGGATCATGCCGAGGATCAGGCCGAGGCTGACATGAACGATCCCGGCGACGATGGCGATGACCAGGAGCTTGTCCATGACGTCCGTCCGCTCCGCCCAGAGGGGAAGAAACGACGGGAGGACGCCCATCTCGAGACCGAGGGAACCGAACAGCTCGCCGAAGACAATGCCGAACACGATGGCGGCCGCCCCGCAGCAGCCGGCGATCCAGCAGACGGCGCGGGCGATTTCGACGTGGCGATAGCGCTTCCCAAGCCAGGCCGCCAGAACGATAACGAGAAGGCCGTAACCGATGTCGCCCAAAATGAATCCGTAGAACAGAGGAAATGCTATGGTGATAAAGATCGTCGGGTCAATCGTCCCATAGGTGGGCGAGGGAAAGAGCGAGAGCAGCAACTCGAACGGCCTCGCCCAGCGCGGGTTATCCAGCTTGACGGGGACCTCCTTCGGGTCGAGGTCCGGCTGGTGGATTTCATGGACGACGATAGAGCCGCTCACTTTCTCGGCGAGCCTCGTCCGTATCCCCGCCACCAAGTCCGTAGGCGCCCAGGCGTCAATGGCGAAGGTGAACTTGCTTACGGCGAAACTCCCGATCGCGTCCCATCGGGAAAGCCGGTCCAAACAAATCCGGCGCATCGCCAGGATTCTGGCGCCGTTCTCCTGTATCTCCGCCTTGAGTTCTTCCCGAAGATCGCGCAGGCGCTGGGGCAACTCCTCCGCCTGATGGCGGAGCGCCTCGAGACTCTCCCACAGCGGCCTGTCCTTAAATTCCTTCGGCATGGCGAGCTCGTTGACGCCCTCGGCCCAGATCAGGTCGCGCACCTTGCCCGCGTGTTCCTTTCCACACATCACGATCCCGCATACGCGTTCGCCGGACAGCTTCGAGGTGTGAAGCTCGTAGTTGCCGTCGCTTATCTCGTCCAACTCTCTTCGGAGCAATTCAATCACTTCCTCGTGCCGCCGTTCGAGGATGATGCCAACGAATTCATACGTAGCGAGAAGGTCCCGGCCATTCCCATCCACATTCTCAGGGAATAAAGGAATGAGCGCCTGAAAGATACTTCGGTAGTGCGAAACTGTCTCCAAATCATCCTGGATGTTATTCCGCCGGCGAATAAGCGATGTGATCTTCCGCTCCAGCGCTCGCGCCTCGGCAAATACTTCCTCCAGGGGTAATTTGGACAGCTCGTCCACGCACCGGGCGATTTCATCCGTTCTTGCCTTGATGGATGTGGGGATGAAGGCGACTACGTCGTTTAGATGCTCAAGCAGCTTTCGCAGGAACTCGCGCTCCTTGTGCCGATCTTTGGGCAGGTGAACCCGATGGAGAAAGGACCGGTAGCCTTCCGCGATCAAGGGGACCTGCTCGAGGTGCACGGCCCCCTCGGCCTGCAACGCCTCCGCGGCGCGTTCCATCATCTCCTTCGGGCCGACGATCTCGATCCGGCTCATGGGGACAATCATGGCGCATCCCCTCCCGGCAGGACCCGTCGAACGGCCGCCTCGACGGCCCTATCCATTCGCCGATGCGCCTGCTGGTTGAGCGCTTCGGCATCGGCTTGCGCGGCTCTGCCCATCGCCTGGAGTTCGCTTTCCACCTTCTGCAGGGCCTCCTGGACCTGTCTGTCCCGCTCGGCGGCGAGCCGTTCCCGCTCCTCGGCCACGCGCTCTTCCTGCTCCTTGCGAAGCGTCGCCAGTTCTCGGTCCGCCCCTTCGCGGGCCTCCCGCAGACGGTTCTCAAGCTCCCGCTCCTTCTCCGCAATCGCCGGCAGAATTGATTCGCCGGAGCGGACGACTGCGAGCTTGCCTTTCTCTGTAGGTTCCGCCATCAAGTCGTGATCCGTTAAGCCTTTCCGCCAATGATCCAGCAGACAATTCGTCGGCGCATCATCCCTGTGGCGGGAGCATCCTACCCGATCGCGCCCTCCCTTTCAACCCCATTTCTGATGCATTTGTGGAATGCGCAACCACCGCCCAGGCGTGGTTGCGAAGGTAGAGGCGGCGTCTTGCCGCTTCATCGGGGAGGCGGGAGGCGCGCGACTCGATCAGCGATAGTCTTTGCCATTGAGACTGCGCACAACGGAGGCAAGCCATGCATCGAGGTCGGTCTTCATGGCCTTCACGCGCTCGGCCTGTTCGGCGGACAGGTCCTTTTCCTCTCCGGGGTCCTCAGCAAGATTGTAGAGCGACCATTTCACGTCGCCCTTCTTCCCCTGGATTCGATGGAGCTTCCACGGCCAGTCCAGCCACGCGGCATGACCGGGGAAGGAGTTCTCCGGATACTGCATCGTGATCTTCCCCGCATCCGCACACAGGAGCAACGGGTCGGCGTCTTCTTCCCCCTCCTGCTGGGCCTGGAGGAGTTGGGACATCAGCTTACTGCTTGGGGTGCCGAGGCCCTTGATGGGGTAGTCCCAGAAGCCCATCGGCTTCGGTCGCGCGTCCATCTTGCCGTCGAGGAGGGAAACGAGGCTGATCCCGTCCAGGGGCGGTTGGTTTTCCATCCGTACGCCGACGATTTCCAAGAGCGTGGGATAGATGTCCGACGTGTTGCAGGGCATGGCGCTCGTCCGGGGCTTCGGAACACGGCTTGGCCATTCAATAATCGCCGGGACGCGCAGGCCGCCCTCGTAGATCTGCCCCTTGTGCCCGCGCCCGCCGGTGGCGCCTACCTTCGGAAGGCCACCGTTGTCGCTGCAATACCACAGGAGGGTGTCGTCCTGAATACCCAAGGTGCGCAGCTCCTGACGGAGCTTGCCGAAGGCGCGGTCCATGCCGGTGATCTCGCCGTAGAAATTCTGCACGTTCTTGGGCTGATCGGCATAGGCCGCGCGGTCCTCCTCGATGGCCTGATGCGGCCCGTGGGGCGAGCCAAGCCAGACCACCGCCAGGAAGGGCTGCGAGCCCTTGGCGTGTTTCCGAATGAACTCGATCGCGGCGTCCACGGTCACCATGGAACTCTCGCCTTGGGTCTGGACGGCGACGCCCTCGCGGCTGAGGATGGGGTCGTTGTCGAAGAAATTGGGGGCGGAAAACCATTCGTCAAAGCCGCTCGCGCCCGGGCTGACCGGGCTGCCCTTGCGCACCGGGCCGAGATGCCACTTGCCGAAGTGCCCCGTCGCGTATCCGGCCGTCTTGAGGGCCTCGGCGATGGTGATTTCCTGCGGGCGAAGCGTGTACCCCCACTTGAAGCAGCCGAAGCGGTTGGGGTGGCGGCCGGTCATGACGCTCCCGCGCGTCGGCGAGCAGACCGGCGCGGCGGCGTAGAAGCGGTCGAACCGCAGGCCGGCTGCGGCCATGGCGTCGAAATTCGGCGTCTTGAGGACGGGGTGGCCGTTGTAGGCCATGTCGCCCCAGCCCTGGTCGTCAGCCATGCAGAGGATCACGTTCGGCTTGCCGGCGGGGGCGGCGTCGGCAATGGCGGCCCATCGCATCGAGGCGAGACACGCGCCCGCCCCGACGGTCTTCAGGAATTCCCGACGATCCATCTGCCTTCACATCCTCACTTCCGGCCGGACTTGGCCTTCGCCTCCTTCAGTTCCGCGTCTATCCGCTTTTTCAAATCGGGACTCGTCGCAATCTGGGCCGCCTTTTCGAGAGGGGCCACCACCGTGGCGGCGTTCTTGCTCAACGCCTTACGGCCCCGAGTGAGCTCCTGGGCAATGGAGAGAACCGCCGCGCACGCCTCCTCCTTCGTGGTCGGATTGTCCAGATAAGACATCACAGCGGCGAAGGCGTCGGGGCTTGCGATGCCGCCGAGCGCTCCGAGGAGGAGCTTCTTCTCATCGTCGCGCTGGATGAGCGCCTCGCCCTGCTTGCAGATGGCCAGTCGCTGCTCATCGGGAAGCTGGCGATTGCCCGCCAGACCGATGCAACTGCGCAGGCAGAGCAGCTTGTCCTTCTCGTCGGGAGAGGTCTTCGCCAGTTCAAGGAGGATGGGGGCCGCATCGCCGGTTTTCCATTTGCCCAGGGTGCGGATCGCAGTCGCGTGCACGTCCGCGTTGGGGTCATCCACGGCGGCGCGCACGGTTTGCAGGGCCTTCGATCCGCCCACGGCGCTCAAGATGCGCAGGAGGGCCACCTTCTGCTCCGGCGCGGCCTGCGCCATCCGTTCGATGACCTGCTGGGCGCATTGGTCGGGGTTTTCTTCCCTCGCGGCGATGGCGCTCAGGGCCTTTTCCGCCGCGTCGCCGTCCTTTCGCTCCTTTGCGCCCATGAGCCGGTCGAGCAACGGCGCGACCTCGACCGAGCCGCCGAGCTGCTCCAGCGTTTTCATGGCCGCAAGACGTATCTCTTGATTCGGGTCCTCCGCCGCGCTCAGCAGCTTCGGGATGGCCGCCGTCATTCGCCGGCTGGCGATGAGTTCGATGGCGATGACGCGGCGCGCGGCGTCAGTACCGTCGAGCATGGCGATCACGGCGGAGTCTGTCTCCTGGCTGGGCATCGTGGCCAGGCTGTCGCGCGCGGCGCGGGCGACGTCGGCATCGGGATCGGTCGAGAGCGCGACGAGCGGCTCCACGGCGGCGGGATTCCCCATCTCGGGGAGAACGCGGATCGCGGCCAACCGGACGTCCTTCTCAGCGCTCTTTGTCGCGGCCAGTATCGCGGGAAACGCCGCCTGATCGCCGCGCTTGCTGAGCGCCTGGATGAGGAGGGGCTGCCTGTCCGCGGGGAGCTTGGTCAGTTCCCCGGCCAGGGCTTGGGTGACCTCTGCGCCGGGCAGTTCGAGGGCGACCCGCAGCGCCACAGCGACGCAGTGCATGTCCGGGCTGCGGAGCTGCTCGACCAGCAGGGCCGCGCCGCCAGCGCCGCGGACCAGGATGGCCCCGCGCAGGGCGGCGGCGCGGATCGGCGGGTCCGCCTGCGAGGCGCGGAGGCGGTCGTAGATCGCCTGCGCCTCGCCGCCCTGTCCCTGTGAGGCGAGGGCATCGCCGCAGCGCAGCAGGCCGTCATAGAGCGCCGACTGCACTTCTTTTGGGGCGCCGTTCACCGCCTGGTCGAGCGCCTTGGCCGCGGCCGACGTCCCGATCTTGCCCAGGGACATCGCGGCCGCCGAGGCAACTTCCTTGTCGGGGTCGCCCAGAAGGCCGGCCAGGGAATCAAGGGCCGTGGCGTCGCGCCGGACGCCGATGGAATTGACTACGCCGACGAGCAGATTGCCCTTGACCTGGCCCAGCGCGGCCCGAAGGGCGTCATCCACCGACGGGTCGGGGATCGGTTCCAGGGCGTAGCGCGCCATGTGCGAGAGCTTCTCATCCGTCAGAAGCGCGGCCAGCACGGGCACGGCGTCCTTGGTCCCTGTGATGGCCAACTGCCGGCAGGCGTCGCTTTTCTCGTTGAGCGGCGCGTCCGATTTCAGCACGGCGATGAGCTTGTCGGGCTGCTGCCACATGGGGACAGGGGGGATGGCGAGGAGGCTGCCCTCTCTCGCCACGGCGACGCTGGCCTTGCCGTCGAGGACGTATTCGACGCGCAACTGCTTGGGCCGTTGGGGGGCGGGGTCGCCTCCGAGGGCCTGGTTGGTCACCTGGATGGACAACGTCCCGTCCTTGACCAGGGCCTTGACCTTCTCGGTCACGTCCGCCCCGCCCTCCCCTTCCGTTGGGGCATAGGTGGCGCGCTGAATCTCGAATTTCGGCGCGGCGGGCTTAGCGTCCTGGGCGAACGAACGCATCGTCCAACCGAGCGCCAGAGCAACCGCGACCACGAGAGTCCATTTTGATCTCAACATGCCGTATCCTTTCTAATGATTGACAGGCGACCTCACCTCTCTCGATCCCCAGAAGCGATGACCTCCCGCAGCCTCGCGCCGAGCGGCGGCGGGAGCCGATCGCACCAGCCCTCGCCGATCAGGCCCACTTCCAGCAGATCCAGAAGATGCACTTTATCTCTCAGGCGGAACGAAGTCAACTTCATTCGCACCAACGCGTCCAGCGTGGGCACAGGGAAGTCAGGCCCCGGTTCCGATTCCGTTACATCAGGGGCGGGCAGCACATAGTCGGGGCGCACCTTCTCGCCGGCGAAGACGATATGAATCGCGCTTCTGACCGACCCTCCGGGTCCATCCAGAAGGAGATCAATGCCATGCACGTTCTGGTGCACGAAACCGACTGCCTGCAGCGCGTCAACGACGCGTCGGAAATCCTGTCGACGTACCAAGAGGTCCACATCCTTGGTATTTCGGACGGCCTCTGCGTCCACCCTTGCCACCCAGGAAGCGACGGCGTTGCCGTCGGCAACCGCGAACGGGACCCCCGCCCGCTCGAGGGCGGCGGCTACGCGACATGCGCGCTCTCGCACGGCGTCCACGGCGGCGATCATCCTTTCCCAGGAGAAATCCTTCAGCGCAATGGCGGTCATGCTAAGTACCCCGGTTTCAGCCCTGCCACATTGTAGATTTCACATCGCTCGCCTGTCAAAGACATTTTCCGAATCATGCAGGCATCCTTCCCTCACATGCACCATGGATCGCCCAGGAGTGGGCCTGCTTGTGTGCGCCTGTTCAGTCATGGTTGGCCATGACCGGCAGGACGACATGCGTCGGGCGGCCCCGATCCATGAAGATGGTGTTCGTTGCGACCAGTGTCTCGGTGTATTCCGGCTCGCCTCGGGCGGGTTCTGCGCGGAGCCGTTTCGCAAGCAACTCTCGAGAGGTGGCATGGTCGCCGTACGGTTCTCCCGTATTTGGATTGATGTCGAAGCGGTCAAAGTTGCTGCTGGAAACGGCAAGCCGCAGGCGATGGCCCGGGGCGAGGACGATCGCAATGTATCCCAGATCAATGTCAAACTCGTAGACCTCGCCGGGCGTCAGAAATTTCTCCTTCAGATAAGTGTTGCGGTATCGCCCCTTGACGATGCTGTCGGAGAAGAGCATGGACCGTCCATCGGGATAGACGTCCGTAAGCTTCGCCGTGAAATCGGTGTCTTTCCGGTCGGAGGAGGCCCACAGCTTCACGCAAATCTGGCCGACGATTCGCAGCGGCGCCTCCAGCGCGGGGGTGGTGAACACAAGGACGTCCGCACGCCCTTCCACTTCTCGCTGATCGTAAGGCCCCTTGACGGGAAGGCGCGAGTGAAAACGGCCCCCCGTCGGGACGGGGTCCTTCGGGTCGTATCGGTACTCCATCGAATCCTTCTCTACGGTCGGCGCGTCAGTACTCAACGTATGGTCGGAGTGGACGTAATATGTCGCCGCAGTGGATGGCGGTGGAAAATCGTCGGTTTCGACCCATTTATTGCCCGGCGCTTTCGGATTGTCCACGTCGCCCATGAGATAGTACCGGACGGCGGGCCGGTCCATCACGCCATTCTGCTTGCCCTTGAGCCAATGGTCGAACCACGGCAGCCATACCTCCTTTTCCCAATCCAGTTTGCTGTTTGGGGGGTAGGCCAGGCCGCCGGGCAGTTGGAGCGGCTTGCCCGGGTCTTCTTCCTGGACGACGCCGTGCCCCCAGGGACCGATGAGCAGTTTCTGCTTTCCGCGCGCTCCGGGTCCGCCGTCCTGCCGGCAGGCGCGGAACATCTCAATGGCCCCTTCTTTGTAGAAGTCATACCATCCGGCGCTGTGGATCATGGGCGCATTGAACTGGGGAATGTGGGAGGTCTCGCGGTTGCGGATACGCCGGTTGATCAACTGCTGCGTCCTCGACGTAAACGCCCCGCGCAGGAGCGTTTCCATGTCGGCCTTGCGGAAAACCGGCGGATAGTAGGAGTCGGTGTAGTAGTTGCCTGGGGCCTGGGCGGGGATGGCGCACGCCAGGTGCGGCGGCGCGGTGACGGCGGCTTCATACTGCGCGGCGCCCAGGTGCGAATACCCCATCATGCCGACCTTGCCGTTGCACCAGGGCTGTTTGGCGAGCCACTCGATGGCGTCGTAGCCGTCGTAATGCCTGGCCCCTCTCCCAGCCTTCGCGGATGCGTAGAACCCGCGCATGTCCTGCACGGCGAAGGCGTATTCGTTCCTGAGCGCAAAATCTCTCCACCTGCCGATGGGTCCTTCCTTGCTCTTGTCGTAAGGCGTGCAAATCAGGATGACCGGCACGCCATCGAGAGGCCATTCCTTGTGGGAGATCGTCGGGAAATACAGATCGGTCGCCAGGGCCGCGCCGTCGCGCATGGGGATTGCGGTGGTTTGCTTCACAGGCATAGAAGACTGCGCGAACAGAGAGAGCGCATGAGCCGAAGCCAGCAGGACGGAACACCATGCACATAGCTTCTTCATCGGGTACCGGTCCTTACCGACTTCGATTCCGGGCGCAGCCGCTCGATGATCTGGCCGAGCAACTCGCCGGACGCGCCGTAGATGCGGACTGCGTCCACCAGGTCCTCGATAGCCAATGCGAAGGCGGCGATCTGCTCAGCGGTCAGGACCGTCTTTTGCCGTTCGGCGGTGGTCACTATCTGCACGAAGATTCGGATCTCCGGGTTGCCCTGGCGAAGACTGTCCACGATGCGCTTCACCTTCGCCCGATACTCGGCGGGATCAACGGGCTTGCGCGTGTCGGCGTCCAACTGCAAGCGTTGCGACTGGATCATCCATATCTGGCAGTGTTTCGCCAACTCGGGGTAAAGGTGCTCTCGCTGTCCCATCTCCTTCAGGCCGGGACCGATGAGCAGGGGCGCGCCGTAGGCCCGCGCCATCTCGCCGGCCCGACGCGCGTTGCCGACGAGATCGTCCACCTCCTGCGTCGGCGTGCCGGGGTGTCGCTCGGGATTGTAGGCGATGATGACGCGCTCGGGGGCGATGCCGGTCTTGCGGAGGAGATCGATCGTTTCCTTTACGCCGAGGAAGGGACGGGCCTCGTTCTTCTCCAGCGACAGGGCGATGCAGGCCACCCGGACGGGAGGCTTCACCTTCTCAAAGACGTCCAGCCTTCCGGGGCCGAGGATGAGGTCCACAAAGTCCTTATCGGATGTCAATCTGCCCGCCGCATGTTGGCTCTGCGCAGTCCACAAGAAGCCGATGCCGAGTTTTATTCCCCCCTGCGGGTCGGCTGCGCCTTTATCTCGAGGAGGGGTCTTGGGACCGTCATCCGCGCAGACGGAGGCGGCCAACACGAACAGGGCGGACGCACAAGCCAAGCTCAAGAGCAGGCCGCCTTCGTTGCGCAAGACGGCAAGCGCCGAGCCGGATGGACCGACGTTCACTGCGGCGCGCATTTGCTTGCTCCTTTTGTTATCCTGATGGCTATAGGGAGGCGGCTACAGACCCAGCCTGACCTCTTTGCCTGCTTTTGTGCTGCGGTAGATTCCATCGAGGATTGACATCACCGCCAGCGACTGTTCCGCGGGCACAGGCGAGGGGGCGCCTTCCGCAACCGCCCGCGCAAACTCAACACATTCGAGCGCGTGGGCCTCCATCGCATCTTTTATGCCTTTGAGCGAACGGTTGTAAACGTGTTTCGCGTCGTTGTTGGCGTGGCAGAACTCGCACGTGGGCCAGTGGGCGCCGCCCTGGGTGCCGTAGAGCCACATCTGCATGTCCTCGCCCTCGGTCGGATGATGGAGCAGCCAGCTTACTTCGAGCACGAGCGTCGCGCCGCCTTTGAAACGGACGAACGCTGCCGCATAGTCCTCGACGTCGAACTCCGGCGGAATGACGGCGTTCCCCCACGCGCTGAACGCGCCCGGCACTTTTGCGAGCTTCGCGTCGGCGACGCCTGTAACGCTGACCGGCTTCGGATTGCCCATGAGCCAGAGCGTGAGGTCGAGGATGTGCACGCCTATGTCTATGCACGGCCCGCCGCCGGAATGCTTCTTCATGATGAACCCGGGGCGCACCGGTGCCAGCGAACGGCGCAGCATCCAACTGCGCGCATGGTAGACGTCGCCGAGCGCGCCTGCTTGTATCTCGGCCTTCATCGCCTGAGAGACGCCGCGAAAACGGAAATGCTGGGCCGTCATGAGCAGTTTTTTCGACTTGTCGCGCGCAGCGATCATCCGGCGTATCTCCTTGGGAGTGGGGGCGAGCGGCTTCTCGCAGATCACGTGCTTGCCCGCGTTGAGCGCCGCAATGGCCAGCGGGGCGTGATAATTATTCGGCGTGCATATGTCAACGATGTCAATGTCCGGATCGCCGATGATTTCCTCCGACTTCACGACGGCCTTGGGGATGCCGTTCTCGGCGGCGAATTTCTTCGCCGTGGCCTCAACGATGTCGCTTGCGGCGACCACTTCGGCGTGCGACGACGCCTTCCAGCCGGGCATATGGGTCTTCGCTATGCCCCCCACGCCGATGACGCCAACTTTCAACTTCTTCATGTCATACTCTCCTATTCATAGAAAACCTCGGAACATCTTCAGAAACACGCCCCTGTGCACGCAGCATCTCCTGAAGCGCGCGGACACTGATCCGGCACGGCGCACCCCCCGATTGGGCCGCGAGCGCCGCCGCGACGCCGGCGGCGTGGCCGACGGCGCAGGTGCACGGCCTATCCCATCATGCCACAGCCCACCAGGGCAAGTTTGACTTTGTGCATTATGGCAAGACCTCTCTCTCAGATGACCCGCCAGGAAGATGTTTCCTAAACCCGCCACGGCTCGCGCAGGGCGCGGGAGCGCATCCGGTCGGCCTCCGGGTCGTTGACGAATTCCTCCTTCGTCGGGTCCCAC
Source organism: Planctomycetota bacterium (assembly GCA_040755855.1). Classification (GTDB taxonomy): domain Bacteria; phylum Planctomycetota; class Brocadiia; order JAADGH01; family JAADGH01; genus JAADGH01. Next base: position 28,738 of record JBFMAD010000069.1, read on the forward strand.
GTCAGGTTTCGTCTCAACTCCATGACGATGTCCATGATGTGATTCGTGGTCATGGTGCGATGGGCCACCTCCTCGTGGGCGATGCTCCGCCGCCGGGTGCGGATGGCGTGGAGGAAGTCTCGAATATGGTTGAGCCGATGCCCCGTTCGGGCGAGGTAGTCGTTTAGGAGTTTCTTAAAGTCGGCCAGGAGCGACGGTGTGGACACATCCGGCCGCTCATACCCATCGGCGACGGCGACCCATCCCTCGGTCCCCTCGTAGCGGATACCGCACGAGCCACGCCAGCCGTTGCGCGTGATGACCAGCTTGACGCCGTTTGCGAAATGCGCCGTCAAGCCTTCGGCGTCGCCGGACTTGGGATATTCGTATTCGACGGGCGAGGTATCGGCAAGGCCGAGGTCCACCTGGCACTGGCAGATGGTGTGGCTCCCCCACTGCGCGACGCCCGTGGCGAAGTCGGGCTGCCGATGCCAGCCGCCGTGGACGTAGCCCTTGTTGTAGGGCCGCCAGGGGCACGGGCCGAGCCAGAGGTCCCAGTCCAGTTCCTCGCGATCCGGTTCCGGCTCGGGGGGCAGCACGTCGCCTTTGCGCGGCCAGGTGGAAGTGGCCGCGTGCCAGAGGTGGGCGTAAACGGTATGGACCTTGCCGAGGCGGCCTGTGCGGAGGAGCTCCCCGGCCACGATGAAATTGGCCTCGCTGAGCCGTTGGACGCCGGTTTGGAAGACGCGCCCGTATCTACACGCCGTCTCCACCAGGGCTGGACCTTCGGCGATGAAGAGGGTCCCGGGCTTTTCGCAGTAAACGTCCTTCCCGGCCTGCATGGCCAGGATGGAGGCCAGGGCGTGCCATCGGTCGCCGGTAGCGATGAGGACGGCATCGAGGTCGCGGCGCTCGGCGAACATATCGCGCAGGTCGCGGTAGGTGGCGCAGTCCTTGTTGCCGTACTTCGCGTCCACCATGCCCTTGGCGGCCTCGCGCTTGGTTTTCTGAACGTCGCAGACGGCGACGACCTGCACCTCCGACTCGTGGAGGAGGGCATTGAGGTCCGCGCTGCCGCGCCCGCCGATGCCGATGCCGGCCATGACGATGCGTTCGCCGGGGGCAACCGCGCCGTCCTTCCCCAGGGCCGAGGCGGGGATGAGTGTCGGGGCGGCGATCGCTCCACCGGCCAGGGCGGCCTTGGTCATGAACTCTCGCCGAGTCAAGGGTGGCAATGGGCCGCGTCCGCGATCAAACACATCGGGTGTGTTCATAGCGAATACTCCTCGGAATGTTGGCCGATGGTCTATTTCCGCCTCCGATGGATATTCTATCTTACGTGGCGGGACGGTGGTGTCAAGGATTTCGTGGTGGACCTCATTGGAAGATCTTCACGACCCACTGGTAGGAAGATGCCTTTTGCGCGAGATATTTCTTGAAACTCACCTTGCCTATTGCAGTTCAAATCCTGCCTTCCGGTGCACGATCTTTCCACCCACCATAGTCATCAGGACGAAGTGGTCGAGCTTCCCCAGGGCAATCTCGTGGGTGAGAAAGAACCAGAAAGAATCAAGGTTCAGGAGGTCCGTGTCAAAGAGAACGAGGTCGGCGTATTTTCCCGCCTCCACGGAACCGATGTCCTTGTCCATGAGAAGCGCACGGGCCGAATCCAGCGTCCAGTGGCGGATGGCGTCGCGCGGGTCCACCTTCTCCTCGGGAGCCCAGTCGCGCTTCCCCTTGTAATTGATCCGGGTCGCGGCGATGAGCAGACCATAGATTGGATTGATCGGCCCGGCGCACCAATCGCTTCCGAAGGAGACGTTCACCCCGGCCTTCTCCATGCTTCGCCAGGGCATAAACCTCTGCAGACGCTGCGGGCCGTAGGCCCTTTCCAGGTTCGCATCCCCGAACAGGTGAGCGGGCTGCATAGCCGCGTAAATTCCCAGGCGCCCCATGCGAACCTGGTCCTCGGAGGTTGGGAGGCTGCAATGCTCGATGCGGTGGCGCGAGTCCCTCTCCCCGTTCACCGTTCGGGCGCGCTCGTAAGCATTGATGACCCGGCGGCATCCGGCGTCCCCGCAGGCATGGGTGCAGGCCTGCAAACCCATTCCGTCAATCATCTGGATCACCCGGTTGAAATCCTCCTGTGTCCACATCGGCTCCCCGGTGTTGTGAGGATTGTCGGCGAACGGCTCAAGCTGGAACGACGTGCGGTTTCCCTGCGTCCCGTCAATATAGAATTTGAGCGAGTCGCCCAATTTCAGATGTGAACCCGACTCTTTCGCGCCGATCTCCTTCCACCAGGCAAGGTCTTCCTTGAGTCGCTTCTCATCCTTGAGGAACAGGTGGCCAACGTAATACGAACACCTGACGCGGGCGTTATCAAGCCCTCCCTTGTCCCGGAAAGTCAGGATCATGGGGACGAACTCTTTGTAAATCTGAACGTCGTTCATTGTCGTGACGCCCACGGAGAGGGCGTCGCGGAGCGTGCTCTCCATCGCCCGCATCATCCTCTCCTGCGCGCCCTGGCCGAGTTCCTCGCGCGTGAAGTAATCCAGAGGCGAGAAACTGTGGAAATGACGGAAGCCGGTGCATTGGCCGGTCTTCTTGTCTCTGATGGGGACAAGTTCCTCGAAGGCCCCGGGATTGCGCTTGTGCATCAGGTCAAGGGCCTTGGAGTTGACCCATCCGCCCTGGCCGTCGTAGGCCATCAGGAAGACCGGACGCTCCGAGAGGATGGAGTCGAGGAGCAACTTGTCCGGAACCCCGCCGGGGATGTAGTTGTAGTGCCACCCGACCCCGGAAACAAATGGTAGGTCGGGATTTTCCCGCGCCTGTTTGAGCACCGCGGCCTTGATCGCCTCAAAACTCTTGCATTCGTACAACTCCTGCGTCATCAGGGAGTGCAGGGCGCCGATCCAGAGGACATGACAATGGTTGTCCACGAAGCCGGGAGTGAGCATCCTGCCCCGTGCGTTGATCAGGCGGGTCTCAGGCCCGACGAAATCGGATGCTCCGGCGTTATCGCCCACGTAGGCGATCCGCTCGCCCCTGACCGCCACCGCCTGCGCGTGGGGGTTCTTCGCATCGCAGGTAAAGACGTTCGCATTGACGATCAGCAGGTCCGCGGGCCGGGAACCCGTCCGGGGATAGTTGGGCAGGGTCGAGCAGCCCGATTGGAGGATGGCTACCGTAGCCAGAGCAAGGGAAACAAGCACCGCAATGATTCTTTTCGCGGGCGGTAGCGTCATGAGAATTTTACCTCCGTGGTTTGAGCACGATGTTCTTGAACTGCACCTTCATCGGCGGGCCGGGGTGCATCTGGAAGACACCGCCGATGGATGCGGCCTATGCGAATTCCTTCGCCTTCTCGGTTAGCCACAGATTGATGAGGGTTTCAGTGGATATGCCCTGCTTATGGGCAAGGGCGGTTAGTTTCTTTGCCAAATTCGGCTCCAATGCCGCCAGGAAGACACGCCGTTGCAGGTTCACTTCAAAGTGTGCTTCCCGAGTCGAAGCCCAATAGTCAGCCAGATCGTGGCTGTCCCAAAACTCGGCCGCGTCCTCGATGTTCTTGAACCGCTTTGGGATCAAGTTGCGTTTTATCCTATTTTTTCGCATGACTTCTTTTTTCATTTTTTGTCATGTCTCTGGCGCTGACAATCAATGCCTCGCCGGTTGCCTTGTAAATGAAGAAAACTATCAAGTAGCGTCCTACCGCAGTCTGGCCAAGCGCCGCATAGAGGTGCTCGCCCTCAACATCGCCGGGCTCGATGAAGCGATAGCGAGGCGAACGACTCAATACCTCCTCAACTTCATCCGTCGTGACGCTATGCTTCCAAAGCAGCTTCTCAACGACGCTTCGTAGCCAAATGATCCCCGTTACCTTCATCTTCTCCCACACTAATCCCTATGCTAAAGTATATCCGTTTGGCGGCCAGATTGTCAATCTTGCTTCAGCAGTTTAAGCACGATGTTCTTGAACTGCACCTTCATCGGCGGGCCGGGGTGCATCTGGAACGCGATGACGCCGCTCGACGCCGCCTGCTTCGCGTCGTTGTCCGTCGCCTGGCACATGAGCACGCCGTTCAGATAGAGCGTGATCTCCGGGCCGCGGCAGACGATCCGGTAGGTGTTCCAGTCGTCCTTTTTGTAGGTCTTCAGCAGCTCCGCCGGGTCGCCGATGCTCTGCACGTCCTTCTTGCCGTCGGCGGCGATGGTCACCTTCTGGCCCCGTCCGGCAATCATGTTTCGCTTGTGATGATAGATGAAGCCGACTATGCCTCCGTTGGCGCTCATGTCGGCCTGGTAGCCGCAGGTATTCCAGTCGGGCAATTGCTGGGAACGGACTTGAACCCCCGAGTTTCCACCGACAAGGCGGAAGTCAACGCTCAGCTCGAAATCGGACGGCTGGCCGCCCTTCCAAATGAGGTAGTTGCACTTCTTGCAGGGCTTCTCCGGCGTGCTCTGCGCGGTGATCGCACCGTCCTCGACGTACCACCAGCCGGGCGCGCCGTCCCAGCCCGTCAGGTCCTTGCCGTTGAAGAGCTGCTCGTCCTGAGCGGCAACCGAGAAAGACATCGTGAATAGGCAAACAGCCAAGGCCATCGAGCGAACTATGGTGTTCATGTGTGCGGAACCTTTCTTATGTCCATGTTTCATTCGGCGAACAGCATCTTTTGTTTCTACTGCTTTGGCCCGATCAATTCAAGCAGAAATCGGCTGCGACCCGCGATGCCAGACCTCATACCCGCCGCGGCCCGCACATCGCCCGCGATCCCGGACGATTTGCCGCGGCGTCCTGCCTTGCTTTTGGCCTCCCGTTCCGGCATAATTGGGCTTCGAGAAGACACTACACTGCGCCTCCGAACCGGAAAGGAGAGGACCACAATGCCAAAGGACATGGAACATCTTTACACCGAACGCCTGAACCGATACACCACCGCCATGCGGAATGGGAAGCCGGATAGGGTCCCGATCCGACCGTTCGTCGCCGAGTTCATCGCCACATACACCGGCTACACCTGCCAGGAGGTGGCGCACGACTACCAGAGGGCCTTCGACGCGACAATCAAGTGCTGCGCCGACTTCGACTGGGACGCGACAGTGCCGAACATGGTCTATGTCTGGACCGGCCTGACGCAGGCTATCGGCCTGAGATACTACGGCATCCCCGGCATTGACGTCCCACCCACCACCGGCTTCCAGTACCGCGAGCCGCCCGAGGGACAGGAGTTTATGAAGGCCGATGAATACGACGCGCTCATCGAGGACCCGACGGGATTTCTCTACAACGTCTGGCTGCCGCGCGTGGCCGAACACGTCAGCCCCATGGGCAAGCCCACGTCCTACCAAAACAATCTATCCTTCGTGAAGGGCGGCATGGCGATGATGCAGTACTTCGGCGCCTTCGGCCCGCAGATCGAACGGATGAGGACCGAGACCGGCACCGTCTCCGCCATCGCCGGGATCTTCAAGGCGCCTTTCGACATCATCGCCGATAAGCTGCGCGGCTACATCGGCCTGACGATGGATATGTTCGAGCAGCCCGACAAGGTGCTGAAGGCGTGCGAGGCCCTGATGCCGCATCTGCTGAATGTTGCCATGGCCAGCGCAGGGCCGGGCAAGACGGCGCCGATCGGCTACTGGATGCACCGAGGCTGCGTGCCGTTCGTCAACATGAAACAGTTCCATTCCCACTACTGGCCCACGGTCAAGCCGATCATCGAGGAGCTATGGGCGAACGGTTATCAGACGCTCTTCTACGCCGAGGGCAAATGGGATGCCCACTTAGACAGCTTCCTTGAGCTGCCCGATGCGAGCATTGTCTACCACGTGGACCAAGGGGACATCTTCCACGTCCACAAGAAACTCGGCCACAAGTTCTGCATCAGCGGCGGCATACCTAACTTTCTCCTGGCCTTCCGCCCGCCGAAGGAAGTCCGCGAGTTTTGCAGGAAGGTCATCAACGAGGTGGCCCGGGACGGCGGATACATCATGGACGCCAGCGCCATCATGCAGAACGAGGTGAAGGTGGAGAACATGAAGGCCATGACTGATGCCTGCCATGAGTATGGGGTTTATTCATCGGCTGCATCTCCGCCGCCGAAAAAGAAAGCGACCCGCCGTATGGTCGGCGGAGCCAATTATGGCATGGCCAATCAACCAAAACTTGGGGCGAAACCCGGCGCCTGCATCCCGTGGGAGGCGAAGGAGAAGGAACTCCCCGAGATCACCGGCGACAAAGCCCTCGTGCAGCGCATTTGGGAATCCACCGACGCCCTGGCGAACATGTATATCTGGCAGGTGCTGCTGTCGTTCTAAGATGCCTAACAGAGACGCCGCGGCCCTGTCATTGCGAGTTCGGTCCGTGCTTCGCGGGACAGGGGCAGCTTCTTCTGGCCGTCTTCTCCTTTCCAGGACATTCCCCAAAACGAAGAGGTGATTTGTCGGAAGTGGTTATGGGTTTTTGATTTTGTCCTTTTGGGATGCGGAAGTGGTGGTCCCCCGTTAAGATATGTCAAAACACGGTCGCGTTTTGAG
>JBFMAD010000070.1:0-32372 GCA_040755855.1 Planctomycetota bacterium
CGGTTCGGATTCGGCTTCGTCCTCGGATTCGGATGGGGGGGCGGGGGCGGCGGTATCTGCCGCGGGCGGCGGGGCGGGGGGTTCCTTTTTGACCTCGCCTTTGGCGACGTCTTCCTGCTCCTCCTCGGTGATGATGCGGGCCATGGCAACGACCGTATCGCCCTCGTTCAGGCTGACGATGCGGACGCCCTGGGTGTTGCGACCGATCCGGCGGATGTCGGCGAGGGGCGTGCGGACGACCATGCCACCCGCCGTGATGATGACGATGTGGTCCTCCTCGCCCACGCCGAGGACAGCGATGACCGGCCCGTTGCGCTGGGTCGTCTTGATGTCGAACACGCCCTGCCCGCCGCGATGCTTCACCGGGTATTCGCTCATCGCCGTGCGCTTGCCGTAGCCCCGCTCGCAGATGGTGAGGAGGTCGGCGTCTGCCGCCGCGACGACCATGCCGACGACCGTGTCGTCGCCCTTGAGGCGGACGGCGCGGACGCCATACGCCGCGCGGCCCATGGAGCGGACGCCATTTTCGTGGAAGCGAATGGCCTTGCCCTTCGTCGTGGCGACGAGGAGTTCGCGCTGCCCGTCAGTGATGCGGACGTCCACGAGTTCATCGTCCTCGGGGAGTTTCATGGCGATGATGCCGGCCTTGGTGGGGCGGCCGAACTGGGTGAGTTCGGTCTTCTTGATCATGCCCTTGCGGGTGACCATGACGAGCTGGCGTTCGTCGAATTTTCGGACGGGGATCATGGAGGTGATCGCCTCGCCCTTTTCCATGGAGAGGACGTTGACGATGGCGCGGCCCTTGGCGGTGCGGCCGGCTTCGGGTACGTCGTAAACCTTGAGCCAATATAGCTTTCCGCGCGTGGTGAAGAAGAGGATGTAGTCGTGCGTGCTGGCGAGGAAGATGTGCTCGACGAAGTCGTCTTCCTTGATGTCGCCGCCGCTGACGCCCTTGCCGCCGCGGCCCTGGGCGCGGTAGGTGTAAACGGGCAGGCGCTTGACGTAGCCCTGGTGGGTGATGGTGACGATGACGTCCTCCTCGGCGATGAGGTCCTCCATGTTGATTTCCTCGACGGCGCCGATGATCTCGGTGCGGCGCTCGTCGCCGTAGCGCTCCTTCATCTCGACCAGGTCCTGGCGGACCATGTCTATGACGCGCTGTCGGTTGGCGAGGATGTCTTTGTATTCGCGGATGCTGTCCTGGGTCTCGGCGTATTCCTTGTCAATTTTTTCCTGTTCGAGTCCGGTGAGGCGCTGGAGGCGCATCTGTAGGACGGCGTCGGCCTGTTTGTCGGAGAGGCCGAAGCTGGCCATGAGGGAGTTCTTGGCCTCGTCGGGGGTTTGGGAGAGTTTGATCATCTCGACGATCTCGTCAATGTGCTTGAGGGCGGTGAGGAGCCCTTCGAGGATGTGCGCCCGGGCCTCGGCCTGTTCGAGGAGGTATCGCGTGCGGCGGACGATGACGTCGGCGCGGTGGTCGCGGTATGCCTCGAGGATCTGCTTGAGGTTCAGCGTGACGGGGCGCTGGTTGACGAGGGCGATCATGATGATGCTGACGGTGGACTGGAGGGTGGTGTGCTTGTAGATGAGGTTGAGGATGACGTTTTCGTCGGCGTCTTTGCGGAGGTCAACGACGAGCCGGCAGCCGTCTCGGTCGCTTTCGTTGCGGATGTCGGTGACGCCGTCAATCTTGCCCTCCCTCACGAGTTCGCCGATGCGTTCGAGCGCGTTGTCGCGGTTGATGAGGTATGGAACCTCGGTGATGACGATGGCCTTCTTGCCGGCGGGCGTGGTTTCGACGTGGGCGCGCGCCCGGAGGGTGATGGCGCCGCGGCCGGTCTTGTAGCCCTGGACGATGCCGGAACGCCCGCAGATGAGTCCGCCGGTGGGGAAGTCGGGGCCGGGGACGATCTTCATCAGGTCCTCGATGGAGCAGTCGGGATGATCGAGGACGTGGACGATGCCGTCGCAGACCTCGTTGAGGTTGTGCGGGGGGATGCTGGTGGCCATGCCGACGGCGATGCCTGTTGCGCCGTTGACGAGGAGGTTGGGGAACTTGCCGGGGAGGACGGTGGGTTCCTCCATCGTGCCTTCGTAGTTGGGGACGAACTCGACGGTCTGCTTTTCGAGGTCCTCCATCATCTCCATGGCGGGGCGGGCCATGCGGCACTCGGTGTAACGCATTGCGCCAGGCGGGTCGCCGTCCATGGAGCCGAAGTTGCCCTGGCCGTCAATGAGTGGGTATCGGTAGTTGAAGTCCTGTGCCATGCGGGCGAGGGTGGGATAGACGACCTCCTGTCCGTGGGGGTGGTAGTTGCCGGAGGTGTCGCCGCAGACCTTGGCGCATTTGCGGTGCTTGGCTGTGGGTCCGAGGTTGAGGTCGTGCATGGCGACGAGGATGCGGCGCTGGGACGGCTTGAGACCGTCGCGGACGTCGGGCAGCGCGCGGCTGACGATGACGCTCATGGAGAAGGTGAGGTAGGAGTCCTTCATCTCCTCTTCGAGGATGATGTCTTTGATGTTTTGACGCAGTTCTGCGAGGTCGGACACGGGTTACTCCTGATTTTCGATTTGCGATTTACGATTTTGGATTTGTGATTTCGGTTGTTCTGCTGAGGCAAGGCGCGGCCGTTGCGCGGGCTTTGCACGTATTAGCCGGCGGTTCGCGGCGCGATCATTTCGCCTCGACTCTGTTGTGTTGCCTGCCCCTGCCGCTCATCTGTTGCCACGCCCTCTTCGCCAAGCCTCAAGGTCGCCCTCCCATTTGATCTTCCCTTTGAGTTGCAGGAGGTCCTTGCCGGAGGCGATCCGGTCGGCCTTGTCGCACAAGTGGCTTTGCGCGAGGCACAGATCGGCGCAATCGTTCAAGTAGCTCTCAAGGGCCTCTCGGATTATGCTTACCCGCGACCGGCCATGTTCTCGGACAAGGCGGTCCAGTTGCCTTGCCAGTTTCTCCGGAAGTCGGACGGATATGAGCTTGCTCACGTCATATCTCCCCTGCGTCCGCAGAACCCGCCATTGGACGCGCCTCTACACATCCAGGTTCTTGACCTCGAGGGCGTGCTTCTCGATATATTCGCGGCGCTTGGCCACGTCCTTGCCCGCGAGGATGGAGAAGATGCGGTCGGCGTTGATGGCGTCGCCGACGGTGACGCGCAGGAGCGTGCGCTTGGCCGGGTCCATGGTGGTCTCGGCCAGCTCGCCGAAGTCCATCTCGCTCAGGCCCTTGTAGCGGCGGATTTCGAGGCCGCGGCGCCCCAGGTCGCGCACGGCGCCCGGCAGGTCGGCAAGCCGTTCCATCGCCACCGTGTCGCCGTTGGAGACCAGGCGGAAGGTGTTGAACCCGTCCTGGCCCAGATAGTCGCTGACGAAGAAGCCCCGGCCCTCGATGGCGCCGATGAGCTTTGCTATCTCCGCGCTCTCGTGGATGGGGGTGATCTCGATGTCCGCCTCGCCCTCTGCCTCCCCGGGCGCGCCCTCTTTCTTCTCCCCCGCGTCGGCGACGGTGGCCTCCTTGCCCAGGTCCTTTTCGCACTCCATCCGAAAGGCCTGTAACTCTTCCTCGGAGTAGAGGTAGCGCGTCCGGCCCTTGAAGGCGGCCTTGTAGATGGGCAGCGCCCCGTCGCTTTGCCGGCGCAGGGCGAGGAAGTCCTCCAGCGTCAGCCCCTCCCTGGCCAGGACGTGGGCGCGGCTCTCAAGGCGCTCCACAAGGCGGAGGAGTTCCTTCAGGTCCTCCCCCTCGATCTTGCGGACGTCGCCCGCGCCGTTCGAGGCGTCGAGCCGGGTCCCCTCGAGGCCGAGGTCGAGGAGTTCGCGCTGCAGTTGCTTGTCGTCATAGACGTACTTCTCGGTCTTCTTGCGGATCACCTTGTAGAGCGGGGGCTGGGCGACGTAGATGTGCCCGCGGTCAATCAGGTCCAGCATCTGTCGGAAGAAGAAGGTGAGGAGCAGGGTGCGGATGTGTGCGCCGTCCACGTCGGCGTCGGTCATGATGATGATCTTGTTGTATCGGATGTTTTCGGGGTGGAACTCCTCGCCGCCGATGCCCGTGCCGAGGGCGGTGACGAGGGTGCGGATTTCCTCGTTGGAGAGCATCTTGTCGAGCCGGGCCTTTTCGACGTTGAGTATGACTCCGCGCAGGGGGAGGATGGCCTGGAAGCGGCGGTCGCGGCCCTGTTTGGCGGTGCCGCCGGCGGAGATGCCCTCGACGAGGTAGAGCTCGGTGGTCTGCACGTCGCGGCTGGTGCAGTCGGCCAGTTTGCCGGGCAGGCTGGCGCTGCTGAGGGCGCTCTTGCGGCGGGTGAGGTCGCGGGCCTTGCGGGCGGCCTCGCGGGCGCGCGAGGCGTCAACCGCCTTGGTGACGATGGCGCGGGCGGAGCCGGGGTGCTCCTCGCAGTAGGTGCCGAGGCAGTCGTTGGTGATGGTCTCGACGATGCCCTGGAGGTCGCTGTTGCCCAGTTTCGTCTTGGTCTGGCCCTCGAACTGCGGGTCGGGAAGTTTGACGCTGAGGACGGCGACGAGGCCCTCGCGGTAGTCGTCGCCCGTCGGGGGCTTGTCGTCGTCCTTCAGGAGTTTCTGGGCGCGGGCGTAGTTGTTGAGCGTGCGCGTGAGGGCGGAGCGGAAGCCGCTCAGGTGCGTGCCGCCCTCGATGGTGTTGACGTTGTTGGCGAAACTCAGCATCGTCTCGCTGTAGCCGTCGTTGTATTGGAGAGCGGCCTCGACGACGATGCCGTTCTCCTCCTTCTCGAAGTAGATGATGTCGCGGTGGATGACGTCCTTCTCGCGGTTGAGGTGCTGGATGAAGGCCTTGAGGCCGCCGTTGTACTGGAAGGTCTCGGCCTTTGCCTCCTCGCCCCGCTCGTCCGTGATGGTGATCTTCAGGCCGCGGTTGAGGAAGGCGAGCTCGCGCTGCCGCGCGGCGATGGTGTCATAGACGAATTCGATCTCGCCGAAGATTTCCTCGTCGGGCTTGAACGTGACCTTTGTGCCCCGCCGCTTGGCCGCGCCGCGCGTCTCGACGCCGGTAACAGGCTTGCCCCGCTCGTAGCGCTGGAAATAAACGTGCCCGTCGCGCCGGACCTCGACCTCCAGCCACTCGCTCAGCGCGTTGACGCACGAGACGCCGACGCCGTGCAGCCCTCCGGAGACCTTGTATGCGCCCGGCTCGAACTTGCCGCCGGAGTGGAGAGTGGTCATGATAACTTCGACGGCCGGCTTGCCCTCTCCCTTGTGCATGTCCACGGGGATGCCGCGCCCGTCGTCTGTCACCGCCACGCTGTCGTCCGGGCCGAGGCGGACCGTGATGGCCATGGCGTGGCCGCCCATGGCCTCGTCAATGGAATTCGCCACGACCTCCTCGACGAGGTGGTGAAGGCCGCGCGCGCTCGTGTCGCCGATATACATGGCGGGGCGTTTCCGCACCGCCTCGATGCCCCCCAGGACCTTGATTGAACTTGCATCGTATTCCGTCATGCGTCTCTACGTCCTCGTCCTTCTTTGCAAATCTCAACCGCCCGAAGGTTCCGACCTCCGGGAGGTTGGCGTTTAGTTACCCCTTGCGCGCTCCCCATGTTGCCTGAATCGGATGTCCTGGATATAGGGCCTTTTGACGCGCTTTCGCATCTCCTCCAGGATGGATTCCTTGTGGAAGGCCGCCAGTTCATGGAGCCATGCCGCGCCGCTTACTTCTATGCAAAGCACCCCGCTGCGGACCGCCGCCACGCGGGTATGGTTCGCCACCTCCTCGCCCACCACCTCCCGCCAAGCCCGCGAAATCCCTTCGTTCCTCATCCGCTGTGAAAATGCAGGGGCCTGGAGAAGCCTTCCCATCACCTCGCGGACGGGCCGCGCGGCCCCTCTGTTCACCCCGTATGGGCGCGGCCGCAGTCCTCTCACACGTCGCCTCCTTTGCCCGGATGGTCAGCCTTCCGACTGGGCTAGGCTGATGGGCATGATGAGGTAAAGATAGTCCTCGCCGACTCGGAAGACGCCCGCCGTCTCGCTGTCCTTCAGGGCCAGTTCCACCCCCTCGTCTCCGACCACCTTCAGCACATCGAGGATAAAGTGCGGGTTGAAGCAGATATCGAAGGGACCGCCCGAGTAGTCAACCTTCACGTCAATCTGCGCCCTGCCGCGCTCCGCGCCCTCGTAGTTCAGCGTGAGCTGGCCCTCCGTAAACTTCAGCCGGACCGTCTGCGACTCCGTGTCCATGAGCAGCGCCACCCTTTTTACGGCAGAAGTCATCTCCGCAACCGGCACAGCAATCTTGAACGCGGGGTCGGAGGGGATGACGCCCTCGTAGTCGGGGAACTGCCCTTCGACCAGCGTCGTGCAAAGCGTCGTCTCTCCGGCCCGCGCCCAGAACTTGTTCTCGTGAACGGCGATCTCCACCGTCTCTTCCCCGCACATGCCCAACATGCGCTCCAGGAGGACCACGCCTTTTATGGGCACAATGACGTGCTTCAGCTCGCCCACATCTCCCTTGGCCTTTCGGACGATCCGCGCCAGCCGCCGACCGTCCGTGGCAACGAGCGTCAACTTGCCCTTCTTGAAGGAAAAGAGCACGCCGTTGAGGGCGTACCGCGTCTGCTCCGCCGCCGAGCAAAAGGCGGTCCGCCGAATCATCATCTGAAACTCCTCGCGGGCGACCTCCATCGCCTTGCCCTTGGGGAACTCGGGGATCACGGGATACTCCTCGGGGTCCTGCGTCGGCAGGCGGAAGAAGCTGTCGCTTCCCTTCACCTCGCAGTTGTCCCCTTCGAGCGCAAGTTCCATCGCCTCATCGCTCGACTCGCGGAGGATGGCGCTCATGCTTGCGGCGGGCACGACAATCGCTCCCTCCGTCTTTACCTCGACGCCCGTTACCTGGCACCTCATGGCGATCTCGAGGTCGGTTGCTGAGAGTTGAAGGGCGTCCTTCCCGACGGTTTCCACCTTCACGTCCTGCAGAATCCGCTTGGTTGCCTTGCTCTCGACCACGCTGGAGACCAGTTGAAAGGCATTGCTGAGATTTTCCGTCTTGCAGGTTACCTTCATTGCTCGGTTTCTCCCTCTGTGTTAGGAAACATGCACCCAAATATTGAAAATTGTTTGTTGTTTTGTGTAACGATCTATTGCGATAAAACAGATAGTTTAAAGTGTATTGCTATTAGACATCAGCCCTGTTATTTTGTGGATAACTCCGCCTCGCTGTCTATAAACGGCCAATCTCCAATGTGTTACACCGACGAGCCCTTGTGGAGTTCGTGTGCGAAACTTTCCAACATCGGCTCCCAATGCGTCTTGCTCTCCACCATCCCTTGCGCTCTGTCTTTCTTCCCCTTCTTGTAGTGTGCGCGACGGTGGAGAACTCGCAAGGGCTGTTGCGTCTCAATGGGATTTTCGCACAGGTTGCGCACAGATGTACCCCGGGTCATTTCTTCTTCTTAAGATCCGCCTCCATCTCCTGCAGGGTAAGGCGAAGCTCGCTGTCCTTGTCCGCCAGCTGGCGGATCTTTTCGTCGGCATACATCACCGTGGTATGGTCCCGCCCGCCGAAGTAACCGCCGATCTCCTCCAACGAATGATTCGTCAGATGGCGCGCCAGGCACATGCAAATCTGCCTTGGAAATGCGATGGACTTGGATTTTTTCTTCGACTGGAGGTCCGACAACTTTACATTATACCTGCGGGTGACGAGATTCTGAATCTCTTCAATGGTAATCGGCGCGCCGGCCGGCCCGATGTCCTCTAATGCCTCGCGCGCAAGCAGGAGGTCAACCGTGCGCTCGGCGAGGGTGGCGAAGCCCGCTATCTTCGTGATGGCGCCCTCCAATTCACGGATATTGCTGTCCACATGCGCCGCGACAAAATGGATCACATCCTCCGGCAGACGAACCTCCCGCAAGCGGGCCTTGTGCTGAATGATGGCGACGCGCGTCTCGAAGTCAGGCGGGTCCATGCGGCTCACCAGCCCCCACTTGAATCGGGAGATGAGGCGCTCCTCAAGGGTGGCGATATCCTCCGGCGCCCTGTCGCTTGTCAGCACAATCTGCTTCTGGCTGTTATACAGGGTATTGAAGGTGTGGAAAAACTCCTCCTGCGTGCTCTCGCCGCGGGCGAGGAAGTGGACGTCGTCAATCGCAATGATATCCGCGTTCCGGTGCTCCGCCCGGAAGGCCTCGAGGCTCCCGTGCTGGATCGCGGAGATAAACTGGTTCATGAAATCCTCGCACGAGAGGAACAGGACCCGCGTGTCCGGCTTCTTCGCAAGAAGGGCATGGCAGATGCCCTGCAGGAGGTGCGTCTTGCCGAGGCCCGCGCCCCCGTGAAGGAACAGCGGATTGTAGGCCGCGCCGGGCGACTGGGCGACGGCGAGGGACGCGGCGTGCGCGAGGCGGTTGCACTGCCCCACGATAAAATTCTCGAACGTATAGTGCGGATTCAGCATCGGCGTCTCGACCTCCCCTCGGCGCGTCTCTACCGGCGGTTGACCAGCCGACGCATCCACAGTAAACGAAATCCTCGGCTGCCAGTTCAGTGCGGATGCGATGGCGCTCTCGATCGCGTCGCCATACTTCCGCTGCAGCCAGTCACGGTAAAATGTATTCGGCACGGAGAAGCGCACCGTGTCCTTGCTCATCTCAATCGGACGAAGGTGCACAAACCAGGTCGCATACTGGTCGGCCCGCACGTTCTTGCGGAGCTCGGTGAGCACGTGGGCCCAGCAGTCGCGGGCGCGGTCTGCGGCATGCGAAGTGTCCTGCATAGGCGCTTCCTTCTTGTCCCAGGCGGCAGCGGTTGGCGCCGCAAAACGAGGCAACCGGGCGGGGGCAAATACAGATGGATAAAAGGGGTTTGAGGCCCCAGAACAGCGCAAAACGGCCATTCCGCCCAAGATGACAAACTATATCAATTCAGCCCCCGAAAGTCAACGGGAAAAGGCCAATTTTCACGACTTTTTTCCACAATATAAATCCCGCGAAACAAACGACTTGTGACAACTCACAATCGCGCAAAACGATTCCCCGCCAGGCGCTGCGCCAGCCCCTTGATCTCGAGCGCCAAAAGGGCGCTATTCGCCGCCGCCGCGCCAAGCCCCGCGCCCTGCGCAATCTCGTCTATGGAGGCGGGATTCGGCCCCAGGAACGAAAACACACGGCCCTCGTCCCCCGCCAGCGACGCCCCCCTCATGTCGTCCAGCGTCCTCCCATCGGGCAGCACGATGCTCTCGGCGAGCGGCCCCAGCCCGGCGATGATCTCCCGCGCCGACTGCACGAGTTTCGCCCCGTCGCGGATGAGCGCGTTCGTCCCCTGGCTCACCGGACTGTCCAGCGCGCCGGGCAGGGCGAAGACCTCGCGCCCCTGCTCCGCCGCCCACGTCGCCGTGATGAGCGAACCGCTCCGCTTTGCCGCTTCGACCACCACCACGCCAAGACACAGCCCGCTGATGAGCCGGTTGCGGGCGGGGAAGTTCTGCGCCGCGGGCGGCGCGTCCAGGGGCAGTTCGCTCAGCACCGCCCCGTGTTTCGTGATCTCCGTCGCCAGGTCCTTGTGATGGGCGGGGTAAACGCGCCCGAGGCCGCATCCCTGCACGGCGATCGTCCGCCCCCCGGCCTTCAGCGCGCCGCGGTGCGCAGCCGCGTCAATCCCATAGGCCAGGCCGCTCACGATGCACACGCCGCCGCTCGCAAGCTCCAGCGCGAGGCGCTCGGCATGGGTCCGCCCGTAGTGCGAACACCGCCGCGACCCGACCAGCGCGACGGCGATGCGGTCCGCCTCCACCACGTCGCCCTTCATGTAGAGCAATAGCGGCGGGTTCGGGATCGTCTTCAGGTTGGCGGGATACGATGCGTCGTCATAAGGTGTGAGCCGGATGCCGTAGCGCGTCGCGCGCTCGATCTCCTTCGTCGCGTCGAACTCCCGCGCCGTCTTCTGAATCCGATCCGCAACCGCGCGGGAGAGGAGGCCGGTCTCGGCAAGCTGCTTGCGCGATGCCCGGAGGATCGCCGCGGGCGAGCCGAGGCGGGCCGCCAGCCCCCGGTATGACTCAAGGGTCAGGGCGCGCGCGGCGTTGATCGTGACAAGCGCCTCGAGGTCGGTCATTCTCCCTCCAATGCAGTGGTCGAAGTCGCAACCTCCCGGAGGTTCTGAACCGGGAGGTTTGAGCGGCATTAACTTGACACCTGCCTGCTTGAATGACGAATGACTAAACCCGAATGACTAAAGAATGCCGAATGCCTAAGCCCGAAGGTAAGCCATATCCGCGCGGTTCTTAGGCATTTGGGCTTCGTCATTCTTTAGTCATTAGTCATTCGTCATTAGTCATTCGCCATTGTGCCTTCGCATCTTGCTCAGAGCGGAAGTGGAGACGCTATTGCCTGGCCAAATTCGCAATCGCCGCCTCGATCAGCGTCCCCGCCGCATCCTCGCTCGGCGACTTCAGGACGCACAGGAAATACTTCCCGCTCACGCGCACGACCACCGTCTTGTAGTATGGATCGTTGGCGACGAACCGGTCCGCCCCCTCGGACGCGATCTTCCCCGCCTCGGCCAGGAACGCCTTGAAGCGCGTCAGGGCCTCGACCGCCTTCTCCGGCGACTCCAAGCGCGCCACCAAGAGCTGCGGTTGACTGTTCAGGTCGCCATCGCCCAACTGGTAGGTCGCCTGGAAGGCGTCCTTGAGAAAACTCTGTCCCAAGGCGTTGCCGCGGAAGTACTTAAGCGTCTTCGGGACCCGCTTTTCCTCCGGCATGAACGCGACCCCGCTCGGCGGCTTCGGCTCGGCCTTGATGTTCGCGGCCACGGCCTTCGCCAGGGCGAGGACGGGCTGCTGCACGTCCTTGGGCTTGCCGTAGCCGGTCGCCTTCACGTAGTAGCGGTCCTTGAAGAAGTCTGCCGAACTTTCGGTGAGGTATCCCTCCGTGCCGAGGTCCACGTAGTTCGCATCGGCGAACGCGCCGTTCGAGTAGATGCCGAAGGCGTTGTCTATGGCGGCCATGTCGTAGATGTCAATATTCACGGCGATCTTGCGCCCGTCGGTGGGGCGGAACTCGGCGGTGGCGCAGATGACGAAGCCGTAATCTAAGTAGGTCTCCGCCGCGCCGTTGATGTACTCGAAGAGATTCTCCGGCTCGAAGACGCGCGGCTCGTCGGCGCGCGCCCAGCCCTCCACCTGTCCGGCCGCGGGCAGGAGAAGCGTCGGGTCGGGCGGCTCGGCCTCCTGGGCCGCCGCCGCGAGGGAGAGGACACACACGAGAATGAGAGCGTTGCTGATCTTGGTCATTCACGTTCCTCCTTTTGATGAAATCGTCCCGCTTGCCGTCGTCCGGAAAAAAGATTATATCCATCGCCCCTTGTTGCGGCAAGCAAAAATACGCGGCCAGGGACTTGGCATTGCCGACGCCGTGCGGTATACTACCTGCGACCACAAGACCCACACAGAGGGAGGCCATGCCATGGAAAAGAAGATCGTCTATTTTGAGCAGCCGGGTCCGGACAACACCCCCGCCGTCTTTGATCTCGTGGACGAGGCCATGAAGGAAACAGGCATCAAAAAAATCGTCCTCGCCTCCACCCGCGGCGACACGGCGGCCTTCGCCCTGGACCGATACAAGGGCAGGGACATCCGCCTCGTCGTCATCCCGCACCAGTTCGGCTTCCGCGAGAAGCGCGAGTTCTCCGAGGCGGTCGAGCGCCGCGCCCGCGCGGAGGGCCATGTCGTCCACTGGGGCACCATGCTCTTCCACACGACCAAGCTCTACGGCAGCGAGACGCCGACGGTCATCGCGAACATCCTCCGCTGCTTCTGCCAGGGCTTCAAGGTGTGCGTCGAACTCCTCCTCATGGCCGGCGATGCGGGGCATGTGGCCGTCGGCGAGGAGGTCGTCGTCGTCTCCGGCACGGGCAAGGGCGCGGACACGGCGCTGATCATGACCGGCGCGACGAGCATGGACCCGCGGAAGATGCACATCTCCCGCATCCTCTGCAAGCCGTTGTAGGCATACCCGCAAACAATAAGGTCGAACCTTCGTAACTAACTATGCCAAAAGCACATAAGATATTGATATTGACGCGGATGCGGTCCGGGCGGCTAATTCCCGTGGAAATTCCCCGTCCGGCGAATGCTCGTGAATTGAATATTTTTGCCATAGCCGGCGTATTCAAAGAAGGTTAAAATACCCGGCAATACATTACGTCCGGGATCACGAAACTTGGTTCAATGGGAAATGTCGGATAAGGAGGATGTGGCATGAATCGTTTCATGGGTTGTCTTGCGGCGGCATGGTTGGTGTTTGCGTCTGTGCGGTGCGGAACAGCCCAGGCCCAGGCCGAGGACCGCGCGCAATTGAAAAATACGATTGTCCGCATGCGCACCGAGTTAAAGACGCTGGAGGGTCAATTCCTGGCCCCATCCAAGGAAGACCTTGCGGAACACGCCGATATTCTGCAACTTCCGGATTCGGGTCTGATCCGCCTCCTCCCGCGCGAGGTCTATGAGAACATCCTGACGCTGCGCGGGGGCGGGGCGTATTACTCGTTCACCCGAAAGACGCACGAATACGGCCATGGGTCGGATATCGAGTTGCAGGAGGGCAACCTTAATGTCGGCTTCGCCGGCGGCGACTACGGGCTTATGGCGGAGATAGGCGATGCGCCGCTCGAGGCCCTGAGCATGAATGACCTGCCCGTCAAGGCCCTCGCCTCGCATGTTCCGAGCCGGCAGGCGGCGGCGCAGGCTCGCACCGGACTAAAGATCAACGACATGACATTCTGCAGCTCGGTCAACGCCGTTGCGGAGAAGACGTACATCCTTCGTTCCATCAGCTTCGACCGATCCGATGTGCTGGTCGCCTTTCGGATTGTGCGGAAAGACGCGGACGGCAGCGTGATTCTCCTGTGGAGGATGCTAAATCAATTTCAATCGCCGCGAGCGCAGTAAGGGGGTAGGCGGCGCCGCGCTGCGGCGGGGGTCTATGCTCGACCAGCGGCGCGGAGGCCGTCCCTCACTGCATTTTTATTCCGTTTATTCCGGGGACACATCACCGATTTTTCCGGGGCTTGCGGGGGCGACGTAGCCTTCCCCCGCTCAGGTCGCGTCCGGCCAGCCCCTCCACCTTCGCTACGAACGCCTCATTTCTCCACGGTCGCCGCGTCCGCGACGACGGCTCGTGCAACTCACGGCACGTTGAAAACTTGCCTCACTCCGTGCTCCTGCCAACTGTAAATCAGTGATATGTGGGGTTGTTGAAAAACCCCCGCGAGGCGAACACCGACTGTAGCCGCACCCTTTACGGGTGCGGTTTGACGCATCACGGCCCCGCAGGCTGAAGCCTGCGGCTACAAGAACGGGGTTTTTCAACAACCCCATATGTCCCCGGAATACCTGTCCCCGGAATACCCCTCCGGAATACCCGTCCGTTCTATGATGCCCCCGAAATCCGTCCGGAACCCGCACGGAACCTTCGGAACCCCCGGAGCTCCTTGAAATCGGGGCTTTTCTGAAAAGCCGTTTGACAAGAGGTGTCTTGCGTGCTATGATAATACTGACTGGTCAGTTTTATATTTCCCCAAAATGACGTTTTGAGAGGAGGCTTGGAATGTCCCGAATGCCGCAGGAACAGAAACGCCGCCAGATTATGCAGGCGGCGGAGAAGCTCTTCGTTAGCCGACGGTTCCACGAGATCACCCTCGACGAGGTGGCCCGGCGCGCGCAGGTCGGGAAGGGGACGATCTATCTCTACTTCAAGGACAAGGACGATCTCTTCTTCCAGACGGCCCTGGCGGGCTTTGACGACCTGTGCAACCTTCTGGCCGAGAAGATACCCGCAAACGCCCCGTTCGAGGAGCAATTGAACGTCGCCTCCCTGCAAATCTCCAGCTACTTCCAGCGTCGCCGCCAGGTCCTCCGCATGATCCAGGCGGAAGACGCGCGGATGTTCTGGTGCAAGGGCGAGGCCAAGGAGGCATGGAAGCAGAAGCGTCAATGCGTCGTGGATATGGTCGTGACAATCATGCGGCATGGAGTGCAGGAAGGGAAGGTCCGCACGGACATCCCGCCGCAGGCGATGGCCAACATCCTGATGGAGATGCTGCGAATGCAGGCCCCATACCTGGCCAACGTTCCTGACGCCGAACGCCATATTCACATGCTTGTGGACCTGTTCTATCGGGGAGCGGGGTGGTCGGGAGCCTGCGCGCCTGCGTCGGCGACCAAAGCCGCCGCCGTGAGCCAAGGCAACAAAGGAGGGGCCTGAAATGCTGCGTTCCGTTCTTGTCGCATCCATGACGTTGACCATTGCGGCACATGCCCTTTGGCCTCTGAATGCCCAGGATGACGGTGCAGGCCGGAAGCAAAGCGCCGGCGACGGCGGGCAAAGGAACAAATGGCGCGGGGTCGGCGTGTCGAAGGGCGCGCCCTTGCCGCCGGCCGAGAACTTCAAGCCGCGTCCGCACGGCGATGAGGCGAAGGCGGCCGAGCTGAAGCCGGACGCGCTTGCGAGGATTGATATTGAGATGCAGCGGCACGTCGCCGCGAAGAATGTCGCAGGCGCTGTCGCCCTCATTCATCACAACGGCCAGCGCGGTTACTTCGAGGCGTTCGGGATGCAGGACATCGAGGCCGCCAGGCCGATGCCGAAGGATGCGATCTTCCGTTTGATGAGCATGACCAAACCGATCATCGCCGTGGCCGCATTGACCCTTCTCGACGAGGGCAAGTTCACGCTCGATGAGCCGATCTCGAAGCATCTGCCGGAATGGGCCGAGCCGAAGGTCCTTGAAGGCGGCAAGTTAGTGCCCGCAAAGTCTGCCATCACCCCCCGCATGTTGATGAGCCATAGCAGCGGCCTCTACTACGGCAACCTCGAGGGCGCGCCGGAAGGGGGCGACGTGGCGGCGATGGCGTATCAGGCTATGCGCGGCAAGCGGACGACGCTGAAGGAGTTCTCCGAATCGCTGGCAAGACAACCGCTGAAGTTCCACCCCGGCGCCGGATATCAGTATGGGCATAGCATAGACATCCTTGGCCGCTACCTCGAGGCCGTTGCCGGCAAGCCGCTGGACGAGGCGCTCAAAGAGCGTCTGTTTGTTCCGCTCGAGATGGTGGATACCGATTTCTGGGCGCTGCCGGAGAAGGCGGACCGACTTTGCCAAATCTATCGGCAGCCCCAGCCCGGCGTGTTGACGCCTGGACGGGAAATGAAGAGACCCACCGAAAAGCCGAGTCTTTTTCTTGGCGGTCACGGCTTGCTCAGTACCGCAGGGGATTACGAGCGGTTCTGCCGCATGATCCTCAATCGGGGTGAACTCGATGGCGTGCGTGTGCTGAAAGCGGAAACCGTTGACCTCATTTTCCAGAATCATCTCACCGTTCCCGGCCAGAAATATGGTCTTGGCGGCGTGGTGGATGGGGAAGGCAGTTACGGCTGGGGCGGCGCGGAGGGCACACAGTTCAGGATTGACCGCAAGAGCAACTTCTTCGCCATCTTCATGGTCCAGACGCAGCATTACCGAGCGCCGACCTATCCCGTGTTCAGCCAACTGGCGCAGGAGGCTGCCGGCATCTCCGGCGGACGAGCCGGATTGCGCAGCGAAGGCGGCGCGGGCGGCACGAGTAGCCCC
This sequence comes from Planctomycetota bacterium, assembly GCA_040755855.1. GTDB lineage: Bacteria > Planctomycetota > Brocadiia > JAADGH01 > JAADGH01 > JAADGH01. The sequence continues at coordinate 15,601 of JBFMAD010000070.1, forward strand.
ATCGAGCAACGCGACAAGAACGGCGACGGCAAACTCGATCGCAACGAGCTGCCCGGGGCCCTCTTCGACCGTCTTGATGCGGACAAGGACGGCTTTGTGACGGAGGAGGAACTGAAGGCACTGTGGAAAAACAAACAATGAGAACGCCGATCACGATCGTCAGCCTGTCAGCCATCTTCGCCTGCCTGACCCTATCGGCGCAGGAACGAAGTGAATTACCCATGGAGTGGTTCATACGCATGGACCGGAACAAGGATGGGAAGTTGAGCAAGGAGGAAGTTCGCAGCCCGCGTTTCAAGGAACTCGATACCGACGGCGATGGATTCGTGACGCTGGCAGAATACAAGGCGTTCCTCAACAAGGCGGCGCTCAAAATGCTCGACCGCGACGGCGACGGCAAAATCAGCCAGTCCGAGTTCAACAAGCTGTATCAGGACGCGGTCCGTTACTTTCGCACTCGCCAACAAGAGGCCCAACCCGCCGACGGCCGGAAGTTGCCCAGCCCGTTGCCGGTGAAGAGCGATCCGCTCGGTTTGCGTTTCACGCAGGATTACTTCCCTGGCACGAAGGATGCCCAAGGCCGAGTCATTGCCGCGACGGAGGCGAACCAACTCGTGGCGCATCGCGGGCAATTGTTCGCGAGCTTCGGGGCCACCTACCGCAAGCCGCCTACGCCCGACCCGGACTTCCAAGGCTTCGGGGTCCTGCGCAAGGAGACGGGTACCGGCCCGTGGCTCGTGGACCTCGATCTGGGGCCGCGACCGTTTCGCGTCGAAGTGATGGCGTCGGTGAACTTCACCACCGACGCGCAAGGCCACAGACTCAAGCCGCCTGCGACACGCCTGGTCGCCGCCCGATGGTCGCCGAATAAGACGATCCTCGTGCGCGATGACGACACGGGGAAATGGGTCGAGTCTGCCGTGCTGGCCGGGCCGCCGCTGGCGCTCGGTTCGGTCTTCACTGCCCGTTCCTTTGGCAGCCACGTGGACCGGCAGACGGGCGTGCATTCGCTCTTTGCCGGGGTGTGGCATGGCCACGGCGGAGCGGTCGGCGAGTATCGGTCATCCATGTATCGCGCGGACTTCGATCCCGACGCGCTGGGCGGGCTGCGCTGGTCTGCCGAACCGGAGTTGACCGGCGTGGGCCGCATCATGGCTTTTGCCGAGTGCAACGGCGAACTTTACGCCGCCTGTTGCATCTTTGACGAGTCACCGCAGTCGGGCGGCATCTTCCGTCGCGTGGACGGCGAGAAAGCACGCTGGGAGCAGGTCTATCGTTGGAAGGAATACGATCTGACCGTGTGGGACGACGAGCAACGCATGATACGCGGCCTGACCGCCGTGCCCGATCTGAACAATCCGGGCAAGCAAGTGCTCATCGGTTTCCGTTTCTTCCCGGAACCGATCATCGAGCGAATTGATCCGCAGCACGACCACAAGGCCAGTGTGGAACTGAACCTGAAAAACTTCTTCGGCCAAGCCTTCCACGGCGGCGGCAGATATGTCGGCACCATCCGCGCCGCCTACAATCCCTTTACCGCTGTCGCCGACCGGCGCACCGGCAAGACGGTTCATCTGGCCGGCGTTCAGATCTATCATCCCGGTTTTCCGAAAGCCCCGTTCAACGGCTCGCACTACCTCGTCCGCCACACGGACGGCACCTACGACTGGGGAATGGTGTTCGATCAAGAGCATCCGCTCCTCGAAGGCCGCAGTCTCGACGCCACACGCCGCATCTGTATTTCGCCGTTCCCCGAAGACAATGGCCGCGTGCTCTACTTCGCCGGCTACGACGGTCCCTACGCCGAAAACCGCTCGGCGTGGATTTACAAAGCAACCCTGGAGGTGAAGCCATGAAAACCACCATCGCACTCATCAGCCTCTCAGTTGTTCTGACCTGCCTCAATCTCTGGGCACAGGAAGCGTCCCAGCCTGCCACCGATATCACTGCCGACCCGCGCCTCAAAAAGTTCGACAAAAACGGCGACGGCAAACTCGATCGCAACGAGCTGCCCGCCGCCCTGTTCGACCGCCTCGACGCCGACAAGAACGGTCTCGTGACGGAGGAGGAATTGAAGGCCTTGTGGCAGGCCAAGCCGGGGCAACACAATCCCGATCCCCCATCCGCTGGGGACGGACCGAAGCCGACCGCGACCACGGAGGCGGTTGTTCCCCGCAACGAGTCGGCGGCCACGCCGCTGGCGCGTCTTGCGTTCACGCAGGATTACTTCCCCGGCGCACGGGACGCGAATGGACAATTCATGGGCGGCACGGAGGCGATGTGGTTGGCCGGGCACGAGGGCAAGCTCTTTGCCGCCATCGGCTACGGCCAGGACCGCCCCGGCACCGACCCGAAACCCGGCGCGCAAGTCCTCCGCAAGGATGCGCCTGACGCGCCGTGGCAAGTGGACCATGGTTTCGAGCCAAACTGCATGAGGGTCGAGGGACTGATCTCATTTGCGTTCACGACCGACCTCCACGGCAGACCGCTGTCGAAGCCCGTGCGCCTGCTGATTGCCAGCCCATCCGACTTGACGCGAGCGGGCGGGGTGAGTGCGGTGCTCATCCGCAACGACGCCACCGGCCAATGGCAGCGCAGCGAAATCGCGGGCGGCAGTCTGGGCGTGCGTTCCTTCGGTTCGCACGTGGACAAGGTCACGGGCGTACATCACCTCTTCGCCGGGCTGAACGTGGGCGGCATTCATCGCGGCAGTTGTGACCCCGCTGCGCCGGGCGGCATCCGGTGGGATGCACAGCCGGAACGCGCCGCTGCCGCCCTGCCGGGCAAAGGTCGCAGGATCTATGACTACAGCCGGGTTCTCTGCTTTGCTGAATGCAACGGCGACCTCTACATGGCGGCCCGGATCACGACGGATGAGGCGGGACAACCCATTGACGGCGGACTGTATCGGCGCGTGGACGGGTCGAAGCCGGAGTGGAGGCTGATGTATCGTTGGGCAATTGACAAAGAAGTGCTTCAGTCCAGGTTCCTGCGCGGTCTTACGGCAGTGACTGATCCCAAGGGCGGCAAGCATCAGGTTTTGCTTGCGGCGTTCGAGTATCCGGGAACCATCGTGCGTTTTAACCCGATGCGCCCGGAAGTTGTGGCTGAGCAGGAACTCGACATCAAAGAGTTCTTCAACATAGCGTGGAATACTCCACATGCCCGGCGTCGCGGGGCTATTGCCGCCTACAATCGTTTTCTGCCCGTCACCGATCCCAAGTCGGACGAGACTGTCTGGCTCTGCGGCGCGTGGGTCGAAAGGCCCGGCTCGCCGAATCCACCGAACAATGGTTCGTGTTACCTTATCCGCCACCGCGATGGCCGGTACGACTGGGGTTACGTGTATGACCCTCTACATCCCGTCCCCGCCGGTCAGAAACTCACCGGCACCCGTGACATCGAGCCGTCGCCCTTCGCGGATGAGCAAGGCCGCGTATTCTATTTTTGCGGCTACGACGGCGGCGCGGGTCCCAGCCACAACACGGCGTGGATCTATCGCGGGGGACTTCAATTTCAGGAATAGCAATGTGGGAGAAGGTAAAGCACCACAGATATGGCAAAGACGACACTGTGTTGGGCACATGCTGGTGCTCGGCTTCGAACGAAACCGCTGCGGGGAGACAGGCAGCAACTTGCTGGAATAGGAGTGCCACAGGATGAGGAGACGATTTCACAATAACAAGAGGGTAATCGCAAAGCAGACGATTATAGCGTGGTTTGTGCGCGGCCTTGTGAGTGCGGCGGTTATGTGGACGACTTGTTCCGCTGCCTGCGCGCAGACCCGGAAGAAGAAGGAAGCGCCGCCCGGCATCGCGGAGCGGGGCAAACTGCTCTTCGAGGATGATTTCTCAGAGAAGGAGTTGCTGTGGACCTTCGATCCGAGCGCCGGTGAGTGGGGGATTGTGAAGAAGACCCTCCTCACGAAATCTATTCGCGGCGCAGGCAAAGGATACAAATGGTCAAGCATCAGCCGACAGTTCACACCCTCGGAGAATGTCATACTTGAGATGAAGGCGCTCCTGCCCAGCGATTCCGCCGTGACGCTGAGTGTCAGTTTCACCGGACCTGCCCCAGCGGCTCCAAGGGAGGCTCCTGCGCCTCCGGGTCGTGGGACAATCCGCGGCTGCATCACTCCGGACGAGAAGACCATGCGGCTACAGTTCTACAAACGAGGGGAAGGATCAGAACAGTTGGCGGTGGGAGCGTTCCCCTATACGAAGCGGAAGTGGGTCGCTCTGCTGTTTGAGGTGTTTGAAGACAAGTACGCCTTGACGGTGGAGGGCAGGACCATTAAGTGGGTCCAAGTCGGTGACGAGAAGCGGCAGAAATCCGAGGTGCATGTGGCGCTTTGGACGACGAAGGAGCTTCAGGATGTGGTTGCGATTGACGACGTGTCGGTCTGGGAGGCGCTGCCGAAGGACGAAGAGGAGGAGAAAGGCAAAGAGAGAAAGAACTGAGGGATAACGAAAGACGAATAGACAGAAAGGAATCGTGGAATGAAGCATGAAAGAACGAATATCGCTCGTCGCGAGTTTCTGAAGGGGGCGGCGGCTTTCGCCGGTATGGCCTCTGCAACCGCGCCGCTCATAGCCCGCGCCGACGAGGGGGAACGTCCGCGTCGCTTGCGGATCTCCTATTACTTCAACGGTGAGATCCATGTCAATGAGGTCGGCAAGCCGGAGGGAAAGCCGCTGACGACGGGCCACACGGACTTCAAGCCCTCTTGGTCCAAGACCGGCGACATGCTCGTCTGCTTCCGCAGAACCAAGAACGATCGCGTGGTGACCAACTGGCTGAGCGCGATCTTTGTCATCAACGTGGACGGCACGGGGTTCCACCAACTGAGCGACGGGACCCACACAGACTTCAACCCCACCTGGACGCGGGACGGAAAGAACACGCCCCTGTGGAACCGCAAGAACCCGGCGACCGGCGGTTACTGCATCATGGCGAGCAAGGTCGGAGGCAAACCCGGCGAGGAAGTGGCGCTCACCGACCAACGCTACAGCTCCTGGGTCCACTCGGCCGTCACTGATGGCAGGCTGTTTATCGCGTCCGCGCTCCCGAAACTCGGTCGCGGTTACTACCTGATGACCCCGAACATGGGCGGTGAGCCGAAGTTTGAACGCATCGAGTGCGAACTGGCGATGAAGGGCTTATTGGACCGCGTCAGCGTCTCTCCCAGCGAGAAGAAGATCTGCTTCGAGTACCAGACGGGATTCAAAAGCAAAGGCATGGGGGGACGCACGCTCTACATCGCGGACTTTGATGTGCAGAAGCGCACGATCACGAACCCGAAGGCGTTTGCCAACGAGGCGGGCAAGCCGTTCTGGTTCGCCTATCCGCGCTGGATTGACGGCGAGGCCGCGGTGGTTTACCACTCCGGCGAAACCGGCAAGAACCAACTCTACGTCTACCGATTGGACGACGGCTCGACCACGCGCGTCTCCACAAACCCGGACGCCGACTACCGCTATCCTCATGGCGAAGGCGCTCCCTGCTAAAGAAGGGCGAAAACCCATGAAGACAAAAGGAACTCCCGGACGGCGCGAATTCCTCAAGAAGACGACGCAGGCGCTTGCCACGGCGGCCGTCTGCAAGGGCATGCCCACTGCGGCGCGAGCGGAAACACCGGGGCAGTCCGCCGGCCCAATCCCCACCCGCACACTCGGCAAGACCGGCCTGGATCTGCCTATCCTCGGCATGGGCACATCGCAGATGGTGCCGGCCTTGGCGCGCACCTACGGCGCGCCACCGCGAAGCGCCGAGCAGCGCGCGGCTTTGGTGCGCTGCGCGTACGACCGGGGCGTCCGCTACTTTGACACCGCACGGCTCTACACGGAGGCGGAGCGTGTGCTGGGGCTGGGTTTGAAGGAAGTCCGCAAGGACTGCTTTGTCGCGACCAAGGTGGCAGTCTTCGATCCGGCGCAGGTTCGCCAGAGCGTCGAGACGTCGCTGGGCGCCCTCGGCATGGACAAAGTGGATGCGGTGCAGATTCACAACCCCGTCCTAATCAAGACGGGTTTTGACGGCACGATGAAGATCCGCGCGGAGCTGGCCAAGCTCCGCGACGAAGGGCTGTTCAAGTTCATCGGCGTGACCACGCACGTCGCGTATGAGACGATGTACAAGTTGATCGCCACCGGAGGCTTCGACTTGGCCCTGCTGGCCGTCAGTTATTTCCCCAAAGGAAAGGACACGCTGCTGTCGGAGCAGAACCTCAAGTTCCGCGAGATGTGCCTGGACAAGGCGCAGGAGCTGAAGGTGGCCGTTGTGGCCATGAAGGTGATGTGCGTGAGCATCTTCGGCCGCATGTCGAAGTATATCGTCCCCGACTACGATCCTGCGGCGCGAAAGAGACTGCCGGGGGCCGCCATGCGATGGGTGATGAACGACAAGCGCGTCTCGCTGATGGTTATCGGCATGACGTACGCCGAGGAGATTGACGAGAACAGGGCCGTTCTCACGTCGGACCTGTCGTTAACAGAGGGGGACCGCGCCCTGCTGACCGACTACACGGCCCGCGTCCGCGAAACAGATTACATGAAGAAGATGCGGATTGAGTGAAAGAAAGCGAGGATAAGACTATGAACACACACAACGAACAGCGTACTCGTCGCGAGTTTCTGAAGGGGGCGGCGGCTTTCGCCGGTATGGCCTCTGCAACCGCGCCGCTCATAGCCCGCGCCGACGAGGGGGAACGTCCGCGTCGGTCACGGATTTCGTATTACTGCAACGGCGAGATCCATGTCAATGAGGTCGGCAAGCCGGAGGGAAAGCCGCTGACGACGGGCCACACGGACTTCAAGCCCTCTTGGTCCAAGACCGGCGACATGCTCGTCTTCTTCCGCAGAACCAAGGACGATCCCGACCCGATCAACTGGCTGAGCGCGATCTCGATCATCAACGTGGAGGGCACCGGATTCCACCACTTGAGCGAGGGCACCTTCACGGATTTCAATCCAACCTGGACGCGCGACGGCCTCAACACGCCCATCTGGAACCGGAAGCACCCCACAACGAACCGATTCATGGTCATGCAAAGCAAGGTGGGCAACAAGCCCGGCCAGGGGGTCGCGATCACCGAGGAGAACCATCACACCCGGGCGCACTCGTGCCTGGTGGACGGCAGGATGCTCGTGTCTGCCGCGCACCCGACCCTGGGCTGGGGCAATTTCCTGCTGACCCTCCGAAAAGGGGCAAAACCCATCTATGAATTCATCCAGTGCGACCTGGCGGGAAAGAGGTGGCTGGAGCATGCCAGCGTGTCTCCCAGCGAGAAGAAGGTCTGCTTCGAGTTCAAAATAAAGAACCCGGGGCCGCGCATGCTCTTCATTGCGGATTTCGATGCGAAGACGCCCGCCATCACAAACCACAAGGTGTTTGCCAACGAGGCGGGCAAGCCATTGTGGTTCGCCTATCCGCGCTGGATTGACGGCGAGGCCGCGGTGGTTTACCACTCCGGCGAAACCGGCAAGAACCAACTCTACGTCTACCGATTGGACGACGGCTCGACCACGCGCGTCTCCACAAACCCGGACGCCGACTACCGCTATCCTCATGGCGAAGCCGCTCCATGCTGAAGAAAGGCGAGAATCCATGAAGAAGAAAAAGACTTTCGGAAGACGCGAATTTGTGAAGAAGGCGGCGCAGGCGGCCGCTGCAGTGGCCGTCTGCAAGGGCATGACCCCCGCCGCCGCGCGGGCGGAAACGGACGGCACAATTCCCACCTGCACACTCGGCAAGACCGGATTGAAGTTGCCCATCCTCGGCTACGGCGGCGCGGCGCTTCCCGCGAAGTGGCGCAATCCGCTATCGCACGAAGATCGCGTGGCGCTGGTCCGTCATGCCTACGACCGGGGCATCCGATACTTCGACACGGCGGGGAATTACATGGAGAGCCAGGCGATACTCGGTGAGGCGCTGAAGGGCATCCGAGACAATGTCATCCTCGTTACCAAGGTCGAGACGACGGACCCCTCCCTCGTCCGCGGGGCTGTGGAGAAGTCGCTGCGCGAGCTCCAGACGGACCGGCTCGACGCCATCCTGATCCACGGCTCGCCGGGGCTCGAGCAGATGACCGTCGAGCAGGCGATGAAGATTCACGCCGAGTTGGTCAAACTCCGCGGTGAAAAGATCGCGCGGTTCATCGGATTTTCCGCGCATGGCCACTTCGACAAGGCGCTGGCGCTGATCAACTCCGGCGGGTTCGATCTATGCATGTTGTCCTGCGGCTACATCCCGCTCGGCTACAAGCGGCTCTTTAGCGCCCAGACGGTCGCCCTGCGCGATACCTGCCTGTCCAAGGCCCATGAACTCGGCATGGGGATTGTGGCGATGAAGGTGATCGGCGCGGGCGCGCTCGGCGCCTGGTCCGGATACCATGTTCCGGAATTCGACAAGCAACGCCTCAGGCAACTGCCCGCCGCGGCCATTCGCTTCGTGCTTCAAGACAAACGCATTCACCTCCTGGACATTGGCATGCGTCGGAAGGAGGAGATTGAAGCCAACATCACGATTCTCTCCGGTGACGCCGCCTACACAACCGAAAACGGCACCCTCTTGGCAGAATTTTCGGCCAAGCTCTATGAAACCGAGGCGTATAAGCAGATGCGGATTGAGTAATTGGAGGAAATACTGTGAAAACAATTACCATCAGCCTGCCCGTCGCTCTCGCTTGCCTCGTACTCTTGGCGCAGCAGTCGGAGCGCGACGGCGCGGCGACGCCCCAGTGGGTCACACCTGCTGTCCGCGCGCCGCGTGTTGAGTATCGAACCTTCGACAGCGCGTCGGCGAAAACGAAAGTCAGCTACCACATCTACACGCCGGAGATTTACGACGCCGAGAAGGAGCGGCGCTTCCCCGTGCTCTACTGGCTGCACGGCAGCGGCCCTGGAACTGCCGGTGTGCCTTGGCTTGCGGCGCATTTCGACGCGGCCATCAAGGCCGGGAAGATCCCGCCGATGCTGGTCGTGTTCCCCAACGGACTGGCCACCGGCATGTGGTGCGACTCGAAGGACGGCCGCGTGCCGGTGGAGACCATGGTCATCAAGGAACTCCTGCCGCACGTTGACGCCGGTTACCGCACCATCGCGAAGCGCGAAGGCCGTATCATCGAAGGCTTCAGCGTGGGCGGCTACGGCGCGGCGCGTCTGGGCTTTAAGCATCACGATCTTTTCGCCACCGTCTCCATCCTTTCCGGCGGCCCTTTGCAGCGCGAGTTCACCGTGGCCCCACGAGTCAGATCGCGCGGGGGTGAACTCAGGTTGCCCGTCGCCTTCGGGGGCGATCACGATTACTTCAAGGCGCAAAGCCCCTGGGTGCTGGCAGAGCAAAACGCCGCTCCCCTGTCGGCCCGGAGCCGCATCCGCCTGATCATCGGCGACCGCGACGAAATGCTTGTCATTGTCCGCGAGTTCGATGCACATCTGACGCGGCTAGGAATCCCGCACACCTTCACCGTCCTGCCCGGCATCGGCCATAACCCGAAGGCCGTGCTCGACGCGCTCGGCGAGTCCAACTGGGAGTTCTACCGCGCCGCCTTCGGCAGCAAGCCCCAAGGCGCGTCGCTTGCTGATTCGAAGACCGCAATGAAGACGGCTGCCCCCGACGCGGCGAACATGGAGGCCGCGCAACGCTACAGCGAGGCCGCCGGCGGACAGGCAATGGTCGTCATGTGCGACGGCAAGGTCGTCTTTGAGCGCTACGGCAACGACGGGGGGGCCGACCGGCTCCAGATGCTGGCCAGCGGGAGCAAGAGTTTCGTCGGCGTGGCCGCAGTGGCGGCGGTTGAAGACGGGATTCTCCGGCTTGATGACGCGGCTTGTGAGGCCCTTACGGAATGGAAAGACGACCCGAAGAAATCCAGGATCACCTATCGCCAGCTCCTGACCCTGACAAGCGGCTTGACGCCCGGCGAACAAGGCGCGGCGGTGACTGCGCCCGCGTGGAAGGAGATCGTGAATAAGCCGATGTCAGGCGAGCCGGGCGGCCAATTCGAGTACGGGGCCTACCATCTCAACGCCTTCGCCGCCGCGATGGAACAAAGACTTGGAGGAGAGACATTTGAGGCCTATCTGAAACGCCGTATTCTTGACCCGCTCGAAATCAAGGTCGAATGGCGATTCCGATGCCGCGACGGCCATCCCCAGGTCGGCGGGGGCGCATTCATGACCGCGCGCGACTGGGCCGTGTTTGGCGAGTTCATGCGGCTGGGTGGCCAGTGGAGCGGTAAACAAGTCATCCGCAAAGAACTGCTCGCGGAATGTCTGCATGGAACGAAACAAAACCCGGCCTATGGTTTGACGTGGTGGCTCCGCGAGGAGGTGCCCGATGCCATCATCCGGCAGGTACCCATTCTGCAACGCGACATGGGCGACATCGTGAAATCGGACTGGCTGCCCGAGGACTTGTTCATGGCTGCCGGCGCGGGCAAGCAGAGGCTCTACGTCATCCCATCCTTGAAGATGGTCATCATCCGGCAAGGGGAACTACGTGCCAGCCGCAGTTTCAGCGACGCGGAGTTTCTCGACCGCTTGCTGCGCGCAAAGCAGGAGGAAAAAGAATGATCAACATCCAATTCGTCCTCTCACTTGTCGCATTTGTGTCTCTTTTGGCGGACTGGTCGACTGCGCAAGACAGAAATGCCCGAACCAGTATCGCCGAGCGCTTCAAGCGCCTCGACCGCAACGGCGACGGGAAGCTGACCCAGGAGGAGATTCCCCGCCTGTTCAAGCAACTGGACGCGAACAATGACGGCCAGGTGACGCTGAACGAGGCCAACGCGTTCTACGCAAGCGGAAGACGCACAGGCGCTGGATCGGGCCAGGGCCAGCAGACGCCCAGCGTTCCGATGAAGGTCGTGCGGGATATTCCTTACGCAAAGATCGAAGACGCCGCCCCGAACCTGACGAGCATCGACATCTATGCGCCCGAGAAGGCAGCGGACTGTCCCGTGATGATTTGGGTGCACGGCGGCGCATGGCAGAAGGGGGACAAGGGAAATATCCGCGGCCTTTCCGACGCCTTCGTGCGCGAAGGGTTTGTCCTCGTTTCCACGAATTACCGTCTCGCTCCGAAGGACAAGTTTCCCGCCCAGCCGGAGGACGTGGCGGCGGCGATTGCATGGGTTTATAAACATGCAACGGAATACGGCGGAGATCCGGGACGGCTCTTCCTGATGGGCCACTCGGCGGGGGCACATCTCGTGGCGCTCCTGGCGACGGATGAAAGCTATCTCCAGAAAAACGGCTTGACGCTAAAGGCATTGTCCGCCGTTGTCCCACTGGACACGGAAGCCTATAACCTTGAAGGACTGGCTGAGCGATTCGGCGGCAAGCTGCCCGATACCTGGGGTGTGCCTTTCGGCCAAGATCCTGTCGCATGGGCCAAGGCTTCCCCGATCGCGCACGTGAAAAAGGGCAAAGGAATCCCGCCGATGATCGTGGCCTATAGCGGCGGGATGAAACCGAACAGCAATCCGAACCGCGCAAAGGACGCTGAGGAATTTGTGAAGGCATTGACCGAAGCGGGCGTGACAGCGGAAATAATCGGCGCACCGGAAAAGACACACGCGCAGATCGCGAGCGAGTTCGGACAACCGGGCGATCATGTTGCGGAGAAGATCTTTGCCTTCATCAGGAAGATTCAGGGGAATAAGCCATGAGTTCTGGTTTCAGAGAAGGTGCGCAAGGCGAACGGAGAGGAGGATATGTTATGGAAGCGATGAAATGCTTATCGGCGATCTGGGTATGTCTTGCGCTGATAGCGGGATCGGCTCAGGACCTTGCTTTCGCCCAGGATGAGTCGCGGCGGGGCATGAGGCTGGAAGAACGCTTCAAACAGTTGGACCGCAATGGCGATGGCAAACTGACGCGTGATGAAGCGCCGCAGACGATGCCATTCGACCAGTGGGATGCGAACGAAGATGGCGTGGCAACGTTGGAGGAAGTCCAAGCCTACTACAGCCGTCGGCCCCGACGGGAGCAGCAGGGGCAGTCGTCTGATGTCGCGTCGGCGGGGACGCTCCATGCGGCGGCGGCCGTCTTCGAGCTGTGTGTCCGGGATGTGGAAGCGTGCGCCAAGTTCTATCGCGACGGCATCGGCATGCGTGAGGTCGAGGCGGCGGACGCCGCGAAGGGGGCGTTGCTGGAATGGGCGGGCTGCTATCTGCGGTTACGGAAGGTTCCCGGCGAGAAGGCCCCGCCCGCGACGGGCAATCCGATGAAACAGATGCTCGCCTCGAATGGTTTCCGTTGGTTCTCACTCTGGTTCAATGACCCATCGGCAGTTGCCGACCGGCTCGTGAAGGCCGGCTACCCGACCCCAACGAAGGGCCGGAGCGTCAGCTTCGCACGGGATCCCGATGGCAACGTGGTCGAGATCATGGGTGTGCCGCGCAGTGCGTCGGGCGAGACGTTCACCTGGGGCATGGCGGTCAGCGACGAGGCGGCATCACGGCGGTTCTACGGCGCGGTCCTCGGCCTGCCCGAGTTTGAGCCGTGGAACCTGCCGGAACCCTTCAACATGAAGATGTATCTGTTCGAGACTGGGGCAGGCCGGATCAAATTCTCCGACCCTCCCGGCGACCGCCCGCGCGATGCCGACGCCGGACCGGATGCGCCCGGGCTGCGGAGCGTAACGCTGCGTGTCGCCGACCTTGCCGCGACCCATGAGGCCCTGAACAAACGCGGAGCAAAGGTGCAGGAAGTTACGGGGACAGCGCCGAATGAGAACCGTCTGCTTCTGACCGATCCTGACGGGAATCACATCTATATCGAGCAGGCAACGGAGGCGGAAGTCGCAAAGGCCAGGGAACACGCAGCCGTACTACCGGCGACCCGAGCAACTGCGGGTGGCGCGTCATCAGGCACGCGTCGGCTTCCGGGTGGCCGGGGCACGGCGCCCGCTCCCAGGCCGCACAAGGAAGAAATCGCCGAGCAGCGGCCGGGCGAGCCGCCGCTCAAGAAGATGCCCGATTCCGACGCCACACGCGACGCCGCCGGGCGCGGCCAGCTCTTCGAGAGCGTTTGTGTGCCCGGCATAACCGACCATCAGGAAGGGACGAACGGCGTGGCTATCGCGGACCTCAACCGCGACGGACTCCTGGACATCGTCGCTACCTACTCCCCAGTGAGTGGAATCGGCCGACCCTGGAAAGAGGGAGAGAGGCTGCGCGTGTTCGTCAACCAGGGCGATTTCCAGTTCAGAGAACACCCCATCAAGATACTGGACTCGAAGGTGTCCCTTGACAACTTCGGTCGGGGGCAGGTGCCGAACCTGGCGGACTTCAACAAGGACGGCTTCCTCGACATCTTCGTCACCCGCCACGCGCGGCTCAGCGGCGGCAAGCCGACGGTGCCCGGCGCCGAATCGCCCGGCAACTCCCTCTTCGTCTCGCAAGGATCGTGGGATACCTTCAAGGACGTCTCCGAGAAGATGGGCATTCGCAACGAGGACGCCTACAACCGTCAGCCGTCGTTCGGCGACGTGAACAAAGACGGCTGGCTCGACATTGCCATCGGCTGCGACAACATCGGCAACGCCATGGGCGGTTATCCCCACAGTCGGCTGTATGTGTTCAAGCCCAAAGGAACCAGATTAGAGGACGGCCATTTCGAGGACATCGGCGGGACGGACCTCGTGCCGGACTTCGGCGGCTTCTACCACGACTCGGCCAAGGATAGATCGGGTCCCGACATCAACCTGCGCGACCTCGACAACGACGGCGACCTCGATCTCATTCAATCGTATCACGTGGATGTGCGCGATCTGTCGCTGCCGTATTCGCCCGTTGAATATCGCCAAGGCGTGTTCTGCTGGAAGAATCTGCTGGTTGAGACCGGCAAACTCCGGTTCGAGAAGGTCACCGGCAATGGTCTGGCCTGCGAGGCGCGCCTGAAACTGAGCACGGACAAGAAGAGCGTCGAGCCGGTCGGCAAGGCCCCCGGCCTGCCCTACATCTCGCTCGCCGACGTGGACAATGACGGCTTGTTGGATGTGCTCGCCGTCGGCCCGGCGAGTCCCGGCTGGGCGCCGCGCGCCGAATACGTCAGCGGCCGGTTTTGGCGGAACAAGGGCAACTTCCAGTTTCAGGAGGCGACCGACGCTGTCGGGTTGTCCGCGTTGAACTGGGTTTATCGTGATTGGTGCAAGTTCTTCGACGCCCCGGCGCCGAGAACTCGTCCCGGCGCGCCGATGGAGGCCGGCGACCGCCGCCCCTACTTTGCCGATGCGATCTTCGGCGATTTCAACAATGATGGATGGCAGGACTTTGTCGTGCTGGACCGCAGCGAAATGCAGAATCCCGAGACGCGCGCCGTGCTGTTCATGAACCGTGGCGATGGCACGTTCGAGGTGAAGCCGACGACCTTCAGCGGGCTTGACGGCATAGGCATCTGCGGTGAGGCCGCCGACCTTGACAACGACGGTCTGCTCGATCTCTTGTTTGCCGCCGACCCCGATAACTCGGGCGTCGCTATGGGTATGGATCGCTTCGAGGACAAGATATACTGGAACACGGGCCTCCACGGCGGGCGGGAGAATCATTGGCTTCGGCTGCGCTTTTCCGGCGCTTCCGATGCCGACCTCATCGGCGCGCGCGTCGAGGTGTTTGAACCGGGTGCGAAGAAGCGCCTGGGCATGCGCGTCATCGCCGGCAACCACACCTACAAGTCCGGCGGCTCTCTCGAAGCGCACTTCGGCCTGGGCGGGCAGGAGCGGGTGGAGATCCGGGTGGTCCTACTCAACGGGAAGAAGACCGTCTTCTCGGACGTGACGGCCGATCGGATTCTGACGATGGATCTCAGCAACGGCAAGATCAAGGAGGGATAATTCCATGCGATGTCATATCACTCGGCGGGACTTTCTGGTGGGACTCGGCGCAGGCGCGGCGGGTATGTTTATGCCCAGGAGACTGGCCGCCCAGGAGGCAGCCAAGACAGGCACTCGCAAACCCAACGTCGTCGTCATCCTCGCCGACGATCTGGGCTACGCGGAACTGGGAGTCCAGGGGTGCAAGGACATTCCCACGCCGCACACCGACTCCATCGCGCGCAACGGCGTGCGCATGACCAACGGCTATGTCTCCTGCCCCATCTGCGCGCCGACGCGGGCGGGACTGCTGACAGGCCGATACCAGCAACGCTTCGGCTTCGAGACCAACCCGGGGCCGGAGCAGTACGCCGCCGAGAACTTCGGCCTGCCTCGCAGCGAAGCCACGATCGCGGAACGGATGAAGGCGCTGGGCTATGCGACGGGGATGGTGGGCAAGTGGCATGTCGGCTTCAAGCCGGAGATGACGCCGCCGCAGCGCGGCTTCGACGAGTTCTTCGGGTTTCTTGGCGGCGCAACCAACTACTTCGCCGCCAAACGGCGAAGCGCGATCCTTCGCGGCAAGGACCCGGTCGAGGAGAAGGAATACCTGACCGACGCCTTCGGGCGCGAGGCCGCGGCGTTCATTGAGAAACATGCCGACAAACCGTTCTTCCTCTACGTGCCGTTCAACGCCGTCCACTCGCCGCTGGAAGCGACGGAGAAGGATCTGGCGAGCTTCGGCAACATCATGGATCAGAAACGCCGCACCTATGCCGGCATGACGGCCGCCATGGACAATGCCATCGGCCGCGTGCTGGAGACTTTGCGGCGCCTGGAACTGGAAGAAAACACGCTTATCTTTTTCCTCAGCGACAACGGCGGCCCGACGCCGCAGACCACCTCGAGCAATCTGCCTCTGCGCGGATACAAGGGGCAGGTCTACGAGGGCGGCATCCGCATTCCCTTCATGGTTCAGTGGAAGGGCCGTCTGCCGGCGGGCAAGGTGTATGATCGGCCGCTCATTGCGTTGGACATTCTGCCCACGACAATCGCCGCCGCCGGGGGCGAGGTATCCCCCGATTGGAAGCTCGACGGCGCCAACCTGCTCCCCTATCTGCGCGGCGAAAATACATCGCCTCCGCACGACACGCTGTATTGGCGATTCCACCAGCAGCAGGCCATCCGGCAGGGCGACTGGAAGCTGGTCAAGGGTGGGAGCAGCGCGAACTGGGAACTCTACAATCTGGCCGAGGACATCGGCGAGCAGAAAAATCTTGCCGACGCGATGCCCGACAAGGTAAAAGAACTGGACGCCGCGTGGCAGGCATGGAACAAGCAGCTCATGGAGCCAAAATGGGTTCGGCAGGACGGCCAAACGCAGCGTCGCAAAGGCGGTGCAGGAGCAGGCAAACGCGGCGGCGGGGTCGAGGAGCGCTTCAAGGAGTTCGACCGCAACGGCGACGGCAGGCTCACCCCCGACGAGTTTCCCCGCGCTAAGGCGTTTAAGCAGATGGACAAGAACGGCGACGGGGTTGTGACGCCCGACGAGGCGCGAGACTACTTCCGCACGCAGCGGCGGAGGTAGAGGAACTATCGGGGTCTGATCTGATAGGGTTCCGAGGGTTCCGGGGGGGGGTTCCGGACAGTCCGAGGGTTCCGGGGACATCATACATAACTATCGCTTGACAATGCCCGGTCCGTGTGGTAGGCTTCTGTCATGGCAAGAATGGCGCGGGCCGTGGCCCCCGGAGTGCCACATCACATCACCCAACGCGGCAACCGCCGTCAGCAGACCTTCTTCTGCTCCGACGACTACTCCGCCTACCTCGACCTCATGGCCGAGTGGTGCAGTCGCCTCGGCGTCGAGGTCTGGGCCTACTGCCTCATGCCGAACCACGTCCACCTCGTCGCCGTGCCGGAGTCGGAGGACGGTCTGCGCCGGGCCGTCGGCGAGG
>JBFMAD010000071.1:0-28449 GCA_040755855.1 Planctomycetota bacterium
GTTGCCCAAATGTAGTCGCAGGCTTTAGCCTGCGCGATTCGGGGTCGCACGGCCAAACGGCGCAGGCTAAAGCCTGCGGCTACAGATCATTTTTGCCAGTTCGGGATTTGGGCAACAGGCCCTGAAGGCCTGACCCCAATTGGAATTACGGCTGCGAGGAATCGCGGCTGACCAGAACATCGTCGCCGCGGGTCAGCCTTGTCCCGCCGAACAAAAGGGCGGAGCGCACTTCGTCGCCGACAAGACAAACGCTCGCAGCGTCTCCGTCGGCGCGAAGACCGGCGACCGTCACGTCGCCTGCCCTGGGATCGGTTCGATAGAGGATCGTCATGCGGCGGTTCGCCCCCTTCAGAACCAGCCCGATGCACCCATTGCCCATCTCCATCTCTCCCGACAACAGTTGATCCGTCTCCGTCGCGCGGCATGGCTGGATCACGATCAGCGACGCGGTTTCCGCAGTCGCCGCGGCGGTGCTTGCGGTGAGATGCCACTGATTGGGCGAGGGCTTGAAGGGCGGCTGCGTGAAGCGGTCGTGTTGATCGAAGGTCAGGCCGCGCGGGGCAAGGTAGTCCACGCGGCAACGGGCCGCGCCCTGCGCGATCGTCGCCTGCTGCCCGGCTGCGTTCACTTCCATCCGGCTCAGGGCGTGCAGCAGAAACTGAAACGAGGAAGGCTTCGGTGCGCGCAGTTCGTCGCGGATCACGATGACGGGCGGGCCTCCCGTGTGCTCCGGCCGCAGGAAGAGGATGCGGCGATCGAACCGATCGAGCCTGCCCGCATAGGCGGAGGCGGCGTCGCCCACGGCATAGTCCCCGCCGGGCGTGGCCTGGAAGACGGCCAGTCGGCCCTTGGCGTTCCATTCCCTGATCGGCTGGCCCTCGCCGTTTACGAGCACCGAGTTTGAGGCCCTCGTCTGCCTCGTCCACTGAACCTGGTGGGGGTGGCCGTAGAGTTGGTAGTAGCCGGACGCGATGATGAGCGGCTCGCCATAGGCGAAGAGCGCGAACGTGTTCTGGTCGGCGTAACTGTGGCTGATGGAGCCGAAGGGCGAACTGCGGAAGAGCAGCGAGACGTTGTCAGCGGCGTCGGCCAGGTCCGTGTGCATCGCAGCCAGGCCGACGCCCTGGAAGGCGCGGCCCTGCGGCAGGTCGTCCGGCGGTCTGGGGGCGACCGCGCTCGCGTCGAAGAAGAGCGCATCGAGGCCGGTGAGTTGGACCTTCTGGTGTTCGGCGTACCACTTGGCGTACGGGTTGTTATAGAGCGCCGCCAACATCATCATCGTCTCCCCGCCGATGGCCCGCCCCTCCTGGCCGTCGCCGAATGGGGACATCTTGAAATAGGGCGGGTTGCCGTAGAGTTTGTAGAACGCGGCCTTGCGCAGGTTGGAGCGGCGGTACACCGGCGAGCCGGCGGTCAGTTCCACGAGGCGATACGTGCGCGCCACGACGGCGCTGGTCCACGACCAGTAACTCGGCCCCTCGCACCAGCCGCCGTCGTCGCCGCCCATCGGGGGATAGAAGGGCGACCAGAGTTGCAGCATGGTGTAGCGCAGCATCTCCTCGACGGGCGCCTCGCCCACCAGCGCGAGGCCGGCCTGCAGCGCGTCGGGCAGGTAGTAGCCCATGTTGTGGCTCTCGTAGGGATGCTTCTCGAAGGGCCGGCGCTTCCAGAAGTCGCGCATCTCCCCCATGCGGATGGTCAGGCAGTCCAAGCAGCGCCGCCTCTCCTCGTCCGTGAGCAGCGAATAGACCCGGTCAAACACAATCGGGCAGTATCGGATGACCTCGGTGGCGGGTTCGTCGTTGTGGGAGAGACTGGTGCTGCCGCGAGGGTCCCAGGAGATGATATGCAGCAGGCGCCGCTTGGCCTCCTGGCCGGACAACTCGTCGCCGGTCAGGAGATAGTTCGCCGCCAGCGTCGTCATGTCGCGGAAGAACGGTCGCGTTGCCTGAAACGTGGCCTGATAGACCTCGGCGCGGCGAGGGTCGTTGCGGTCCGGCAGGAGGGCCGGTTCGGGCAGCATCGCTTTGTCGCGCATCTTCTCGGCGGCTTTGCGGACCGCCTGCAACCAGCCTTCGCCAAACCGTGCGAGGGCGCGCTTGCGCAGGCTATCCGGCCCATCGGGGCCGACCATGACCCGCGGCCGCGACGCGCCCAACCGCTTGACCAGCGCATCCATATCGGGGAAGGGAACCACCGGCGCATCGGGCGGGACCGTGAAGGCGCGAACCGCCGACCACACGTCCGCGCCGTCGTCCACCTTTCCCGGTCGCCACCGCCAGAAATATCGCCCCGGTTCCAATGGTTGCGGCGGCACGGCGAGCATATACGGGCTCGCCAGGCGCACAACGGCATGGGCTGGAAAAGAAGCATCCCGGCTGAGATCGACGACGTAGGCGTCGCCGCCCTTCGTTGCGGGATAGACGAAGCACGGCGGATTTGCGCTCACCGTCTCCCCGTCGGCCGGACGCGGCGTGGTCTGGAACGGCGCGGGGGCGGCCTCAAACTCCGCCGCCGATGCGCCGCAGGCGACAAACAATAGGCCGGTGAGAACAGAAACTATGGATGTCATCAAATCAGAGGAGATCATGTCCGAATACGGATACCATATCGACGTGGGATCATCAAGGAGAAAAGGCAAATCAATAGGTCGGCCCCGATCCCGAGCGCCGAGCAAGGGGTGATGCTCATGGAGATGCTCGACGCGACCTACCAGTCATCCAACACGGGCAAGGAGGTCCGGATTCGGTGAAAGGCAGGAGGGGGGGCGGAAAGGCGACGGCGAGTAAAGGTGGCAATCAACCGTTGTGAACAGACGGCCGAGAAGCGAATGGTTGTACACAATCGGCTGGATTGATGGTTAAGTGCTGGTCCTTTGTCGGACAGATGCGACGGCATCGCGAGCGTAACGGGCTGAATAGGCATATCCGATTCCAACATTTGCCGAGCGAAACAGATCACGGGAGATCTGCTCCATTGCGGCATAGGACGCCCCGATAGCCTGGGCCAAATCGAAGCCCATCGTCATCATGCCTTGCGACCGCTTGCATACCTCCTGATTCTGGCGAAGTGCACAGATGAGGTTTCGGAATTGCTCCTCGATGAGACCGGTGACGGCCCGGGTGACGATACCGGCCACCTGCCCCGTTGTTAGATCGATAAGCGGCCCGCCAGAATTGCCACCGTTTACACTGCCATCGATCTGGATGATCTCCACATCTTTCTGGTTATGGATGCTGGACACGTGTCCCACATGGCTTGTAAGTTGAGACATGCCAGACATGCCAAAGGGAAACCCAAGAAATACTACCTGCTCGCCGACTGAAAGCGGTTTATCAGAACAGCAGAACTCGAAGACATGCCGACCACTGAACTCCGGCTCGTCGAGTTTGAGATAGGCGTAGTCCTTCTCCTCCTCTGGGGACTCTGCGAGAATGCAGTCGTCTGGGACTATCCGGATGTAGTTGGCGGGGTCCGCGGCATCCGTATCTGCGAACCGAATTGCCAGAGCATCATATGGCACTTTCCGCAGGTTATGGCTGTTAGTGATTATGCCCCCATCGACAAGGAATGCGCTGCCTGATCCCACACGTTCCCGGTCGCGCTCAACGATGACTTGAGCAACACCAGAGCGAACAGCAGCGATCAGTTCAATCGGCATCATTGCTCATTCCTGGAATTGAAATTGATTATCTGGATCGGCTCGGACATCCATAGTATTGAAAGTGTAACGGTGCAATGCCCCCCGCGCACGATGCCGGGAATGGGCGCTTTCTATGCGCTGTGTACGGCATTGCATCGGCTTTTCATCTTCTTGCCACGGCGCTGATGCGGTGTTGGCATCATTCCCTTCGATACGGAACTATGACGCTACTCAACATCGGGAAGTGCCTTTTATTAAGCGTTACAAGGGGCAAATGGCGCAGGTGTGATGTGGCCGCAATGATGCCATCTATCAAATCGAGGCCGTGGCTCGGACCGTACTGAGACCTGAAATCTCCGGCCAGTTCGCAGATTTCCGCGTCCGCCGGAATAACGTCGAACAGCGATATGAACTCCTTCAGCGCCAGGCGTTCCTTCCTGTCACGTGCTCCGGCTCGCAACTCGGCCACACTGATGGCAGAGATGCTCAAAGGACCTTCGGCATTCTCAAGATAGTCGGCTGCCGACGAGATGTTTCGCAGATAGTCAATCAGGACGTTGGTATCCAGAAGCGCCCCAGTGCTCACCGCGACATCCTCTTTTCCACGTCCTCACGAAGTCCGGCAAACGCGGAGAGGGGGCGGTCCTTCCACATCCCCCGGCATCGCCGGAGATGGGCTGTGCGGTCTCTCTCCGCCACTCGCGCCAAGTGCGAGTCAATTGCCTCTCGGATGATCTCGCTTTCCTTGCGACCCAGACGCCGAGCCAGGGACCGCAACCGAGTTCGTGCTTGCTTTGTGAGATATATCTGAGTTCGTACCACGGCAGTAATCTCCTATTGAATGCCCCTATTGTACTATGCAAGGGTCGTCAAGTCAACCGCGACCGTCAGTTTGGCGGGGCCAGCATGACACGCGCGAACCCTCGTCGCTGATGTTTTACTATTCTTCCAGCTTCTCCAACTGCTTCACCGCCTCCGGGTGGAGGGGGCTGTCCTTGCACTCGTTCACCGCCTGGCGCAGCGCCGCCACGGCCTTCTTCCGGTCACCGGCCTTCAGGTAGCACTCCGCCGCGAGGAGGAGACATTCCGCAGCGTGTGGAGAGCGCGGGTTCACCAAAACCAGCCGTTCCAGCTCCCGCGCCGCGCCGCCGTGGTCGCCGCGCGCCGTTAGGAGCCTCCCCCGCAGCAGGGAGGAATACCCCCGCAGGCGCTCGGGGGGAAATTCCCATTCCCATGCGTCGAGGAAGTTCTCCGCCTCATCGAGCTTGCCGTCGCGCAGATAATTGTCCACTGCGCGGGAGTACGCCCCCACCTGCACGGCCGTCTTGCGAAACTCTTCCCGCGCGATCTGAATCTCCGCCGCCTTGTCGTAACATTCCTTCGCCCTCTCGTAGACCCCCTTTTCGCGATACACATCGCCGAGGCCGACCAGGGCCTTGCGCAGCGCCTCGCGGTCCGCCGAGGCGTATGTCGTCGCCGCGCGGCTGAAATCCTTCTCCGCCAGGTCGGGGCTGTGGAGGACATTCAGGCTCGTCTCGCCGGCCGCGAGGGCCAGCGCGGCCTGCTGGCGCATGTCCTTGCTCCGGGCCTCGATGTCGTGGAACGCCTGGACGGCCACGCGGCCCGTCTCGGCGTCCCTGGCCGCCTTGCCGAGGAGCATGGCCATCTCATAGAGCGCATCCACCGGGGCGTCCTTCGCCCTGGCAAGGGCGATCTTGCACAGGCGGACGACCATCTCCTCCTGTTCCATCTCGCCGAAGTACCGAGCCGCAACGACCAGGTGCTCCGGCGGCATCTGCTCGAATTCATACTTTGAGAGGTTCGGGAGGTGAATCTTCGGGTCGTCCGTCGCAGGGCGGGTCTGCCGCTCCCAGTCGCGCGTGACATATACGGTCTGCGTGACGGAGAAATGATGGGCCGCCGTCGCGATGGTAAGGGTGACTTTATAAGCGCCGTCGCGCAGATAGACGTGCTCGACGGGGCTGCCCGTCGCCGTGTTGCCGTCGCCGAAATCCCACCGCTGCGTCACCACGGCAAAGCCGCGCACAGGCGTCGTCGCGTCCGTGAATTTGATGCGCTGGATATGCTCCTCGCCGACCGCCGCCTCGCCCACGTTCTCCACCTCGAAGTCCGGGGCCAGTTGCGCTCCGTGGACGCGGTAGTCCTTGAGTACGCCCTTCGTCACGGGGGGGAAGGCGCTTGCCGGGATCACCTCGAACCTGTTCTGCTTCATCCACTCCAGGCGGGCGGCGCGATTCTGTCGGTCGTCGGCCGGCGGCAGTTCCTTGAGACTCCACGGGGGGAGCCACGCCGCCACGGCGGCCGCCTGGTCTATCGCCTGCGCGTGGTAGTAGGCGAATTTGTGCAGCCCCGGCTGCATGGCGCGGGCCACCTCGAACTGCGCGGCGTAGGGGGCGGCCCGATGGGTCCCCGGCCAGGAAACCAAGAGTTTGTCGTCGAGGAAGAGAAACGATGCGTCGTCCGAGGTCGTGGCAAAGACGTAGTCGCCCCGCGATGGAATGGCCAGCCAGCCCGTGTAGATGGCGATGTAGTTCGCGGTCTCGCCGAAGGGATTGTAGCCCAGGAACACATTGGGCGCGAACGTGCGGCCCATGACCAATTCCTTCGCCCGATCCAGCGACTGCTGCATCTGGCCCCAGGTTTGGAAGCCCGGGCCGCGGAACTGGCGGACCTCGAGCAGGAGGCCGCGTTTCGGCTCCCACGTCTCGGCCGGCTTTTCGGCCTTCGCGTTGCCGTAGTAGATATGGTAGGTCTTCGCGCCCTGAGCGAGCCGAAAGGCTATCTTGGCATAGTCGCCCGGCCCGGCCTGGACCACCATGTGGGGGATCACATCGCGGTCGGCGAGGACGCGGATGTCGCCGCCGTCGGGCCGCATGTATCCGCCCGTGCGGAACTCCACGTAGCCCACCTCGTCGCCCTCGTATTTCGGCTTGGGGACCTGGACCTCCGCCTCCCGCCGGCACTGCCACTGCCGGTCCCACCAGGGGGTCTTCTGCGCCGCGGCCTGCGGCGGCGCGAGCAGGATGAGGAGAAGCAGGTATTTCTTCATGGTCCACTCATTTTCGCCGATCCCTCGCCCGTTGTCAACCGCGATCCGGCGACAACCACAACCTCCCGGAGGTTTCGACCTCCGGGAGGTTATTAGCACTGGACAAACGCAATGTTGTACGCTATAATTTCTTGCTCCTATTCGGTCGGAAGAGAGTAGGAGATCGTCAACCGTAAGCGGGATAGTGAAAGGAGCGTAGGCATCATGGCGCTTGTACCGATGCGTGTGTTGTTGGACCATGCCGCGGAGAACGATTACGGCCTCGCGGCGTTCAACGTGAATAACATGGAGCAGATCCAGGCCATCATGGAGGCCGCCAGCGAGACGGATTCGCCCGTTATCGTCCAGGCATCGCGCGGTGCGCGCAAGTACACCAACGACGCCTACCTGCGCCACCTGATGCTCGCCGCGGCGGAGCTGAACCCGAAGCTCCCCATCGCCATGCACCTTGACCACGGCAACGCGCCCGACACCTGCGCCAGCGCCATCGAGCAGGGCTTCACATCCGTCATGATGGACGGCTCTCTGCTCGAGGACGGCAAGACCCCGGCCACCTACGAGCAGAACGTGGAGGTGACGAAGAAGGTCGTGGAGATGGCCCACGCCAGGGGCGTGACGGTGGAAGGCGAGCTCGGCTGCCTCGGCGGCATCGAGGACGGCCACGGGGCGGGGATGGGGGGAGACGAGGCCCTGAAGCACCTGACCGACCCGAAGCAGGCCGAGGGGTTCGTGGCCGCGACGGGCGTGGACGCCCTCGCCGTCGCCATCGGCACCAGCCACGGGGCCTACAAGTTCAAGCGCAAACCCACGGGCGACGTGCTCGTCATGAGCGTGATCGTGGAGATTCACAAACGCCTCCCCAATACCCACCTGGTCATGCACGGGTCGTCGAGCGTGCCGGATGCGCTGACGAACCTCATCCGGCAGTATGGCGGGTCCATGCCGCCGACCTTCGGCGTGCCCGTGGAGGAGATCCAGCGCGGCATCAAGCACGGCGTGCGGAAGGTGAACGTGGACACGGACAACCGCCTGGCGATGACGGGGGCGATCCGGAAGGTCTTCGCGTGCGAGCCGGCGGAGTTCGACCCGCGCAAGTACCTCGGCCCCGCGCGCGACGCCATGAAGCAGGTGTGCGTGGATCGCATGGTTGCCTTCGGACAGGCCGGCAACGCGGGCAAGATCAAGCCGGTCGCGTGCAAGGCGATGGTCGCCATCTACCGGAAAAAGGCCGCCAAGAGGAAAGCGTAAATTGCCGGGGCGAAGAACGATTCTGCAAAAACAGGCGGTGGACGGAGAGGAGCTTTGTGAACGGTAACCGGCCTCGGTGGTTGCGGTGGTGCGTGTTAGGCGCTACCAGTCTTCTTGCGCTGCTCACGGCAGCGTTTGTTCATGACAGGGCGGTGTTTAAGTGGCCCTGCCGATTTTCGGTGGCGACGCCGGCGGTTCTTCTGCGGTCCGATCTGCCGACCCTGGAACAGTTCAAGGTGATTCAAGAGCGCTACGGCGTGCGAACGATCATCGCCCTGCTGGATTGGGGCGAATACGCGAGATTTCCCCGCGCACAGGCGCTGCGAGATTTTGCGGGTCGGAATGGGATCGCATACGTTCACATGCCCGTGGGCACTCCCCAACCGGAGGATGTGGCCCGCTTCTGCCGCATCGTCAGCGACCCGGCGAACCGGCCTGTGTTTGTTCACTGCGTCCACGGCGAGGTGCGCACCGGCCTGATGGTCGCCCTCTACCGCGTCGAGCAGGAAGGCTGGTCCCTGGAGCGGGCGCAAAAAGAGATGCTGGAGAAGGGGATGAATCAGTCGCCCCGCAATCAGCCCTACATTGATTTCCTCCTCCGTTACGCGTCGCAGCGCAAGTAAGGGACCTCGCTGCTTGCCCGCCGTCCATTACATGGGCTTCGGCTGCTCCGGGGATCGCATGTCCAGCAGCCAGGTCTCCGGGTTCCAGTCCGCCTGGAGCCACCACCCCCGGCGGAAGAGGAAGTCCTCCTCCTCATACATCATCGGCGCGACGCCGACGGCAGCCAGCCGGAAGTCCCCTTCAAGGCGCAGGGCGATCTTCCCATCCTTCGCAAATGCGACGATTGCCCAGGAGTCGAACGAGCCTTTCGGCGCAGGGGGACAAGACGCCTTGCGGCCCGCCCCATCGCTCACCTCGCACGGCCCGACTTCCCGGTCCGGCGAGCCGACGAGCATGTTCACCAGGCAATGCCCCGACCGTCCCACGTTGATCTCGAGCGTCGCCCCCGTCTTCGGATCAGTGGGGCTCGCGCCCTCGTATCGCATCTGGCCCGCCTCCTTGAAGCGCTCGTCCGTTTCCAGCCGGACGCTCGCCGCGTCGCGCCATCGGGCCTTATCGCTCGGGACCGGGGTGTAGCCCTCGACCGGCAAGGTCCCGATATTGAGGTTCAACAGATTCGGATACGGCGTCGTCCATCGGTTCGCCACGCGGGGATGCACCTCCGCGACCGGTCGCTCGTCGGCGGCGCGGATGATGAACTTGAATTCTTGCAGCGTGCCCCAGATCGTCCGGCTGAAGGCCGTGGAGAACACATAGCCCTCCTTCTCGCGGCGCATGGACCATTCGGCGGCGTGGGGAGTCACCGTCTTCTCCCCCGTCCACCAGCCGCGCGGATTGAAGTCGAAGTCGATGGCGCCCTCGGGACGGTGCATGCGGAGATACAGAAGGGATTTCACGTGCGAGATCCCCTCCGCCCCGATCGGGCCGTCGAGGCGCGTCTTCTGCACGTACTTCGCCGGGACCTTTTCCCCCGCGCCAACGATCTCCGCCCGACGGCCGTCGAGGAACTCATGGGGCGCGACGAAGCCGTACCGAACGAACCCGTGCGCGTCCGCCTCCACCAGCCGAACGAGGGTGAACTCGAAGGCATCCTTCGATGCGGCGACCTCCTCCCGGACCTTCTGTGCGTCGCCGGCGCGGCGCACCTGATACACGGCCTCCCAGCCGGGAACGTCCACCCGGCGGACATCGGCCTTCGCCGTGAACTCCGGGATCGCAGTCTCGCCCGTGATGAGCGGCGTCCCCCTGTATGTGACGGAGAGGGGCGCGGCGGACTTGATCTCGAAATCCCCGCCGCTCGCACCCGCCGCCAGTATCATCGCAAATGTGAAAATTGATATCGCTCTATTCATAGGCATATACCACCCCGTAGGTCTTGAAACTCTCTTGCGGGACCTCGATCATGGACAGGTTGTCTTTTGGGACAACGCGAAGGTCCACCGCGCCCTCCTTCTCCGGCGTGGCCAGGACCGCCGAAACCACCCGGCCCGGCAGCTCCAGCGCAAACGCCGGCAGCGGCGGCATGGGCAGCGATTCCTTCTTGGGGCTGGCGACCGCGTCGCCGCTCTTTGCCTGCCGACCCGAGGCGTTCAGCAGGTGCACGGCCCGGCAGCGCTTCCCCTCGCGGACGGTCGAGTAGATGGGGGCCAGGACCCCGCGCGGCGCGCCGACCACGCGATAGCGGGCAACGCCTTCGCAGACCTTGTCCACAACGGCGGCGATCACGTCCATGGCCCGCGCATCCTTCGGCGGCTTGAAGACCGTCTTGTATTGCCCCGTGGGGAGCTGCTTGTCCTCGAAGGCGAGAGGGCCGAGCTTCGCAGCAAGGTAGCAAATCGTCCCCTTGCCTACGCGCCGCGATGTGAGCAGGGGCAGGCCGCCGGACGCGGCAAGGACAACGGCGTCGCCCTCCGTCTCGACCCGTTTCATTGTTGTTTCATAGGTTCCCGGCGCGCCGAGGGGAATCTCGATCTTGCCGTCAGCGTCGCCCGTCAGGCGAATCCCCGCATGGGGAAGGAGCGGCGCGGGGCCGGGCTTGCCGTTCTCGTCGAGCGTCCCGGCCTCATAGGTAAGAAACAGTCGTCCGCCTTGATTGACGTAATCGAGGAGGATCTTCGTCTGCTCCGACGAGAGGGCCGTGGCGTTCGGCAGGATAATCATGCGGAGCGGCGAGAGATCGTATCCGCCCGGCTTGAGTTGACTTTCCAGCAGGACGCGGACGTCGTTGTGCGTCAGGCAGAGCGCCTGGAGCCAGCCCTCGTATTCGTAAAAGAAGTAATCGCGATCGCTGCGCAGGTCGCGCGTGGAACGCGACAGGAAGATGCCGATGTCCGCCGCCGACCGCGAAACCGAGTCATCCATCTGGTACGGCCACCGGAGCAATTGCTCCTGCGGCGGGCCGTCGGCGACGTCACTCATGGCATACCAGAGCGACCCCCGGCAGGCCCGGCCGAAGGCCCAGACGAAGTAGGCCGTCATCGTGGTCTGGTTGTTCAGCACGACGATGGGCTTGCCATACGCCTCCCCGATGGCCAGGCGCGATTTGACCGTGGCATAGATGAACGGATAGGCGGTGAAAGGATCGGAGTTGACCTCCGTGCCGATGGTGTCGTTGCATCGGCCCTTCGCCTCGATGTCCGAGCCGCGCGCGAAGACGGCGGGGTCGGATTGCAGCGTGGTGGTATAGTCGAACATCTTGACGTCCGGGCGAACCTGCCGCAGTTCGTCGCGGAGACGGCCCTTGAACTCCGCCAGGCAGCCGATGCGCCAGCGCATCCAGTCGCGGAAGTCCTCGCGGGCGTGGGCCCCCTCCCAGAAGACCGGATCATGGGTCGGCGGCCAGGATCGGCCGGTCTGCCGGATATATTTCTCCCGGCAATGCCGGCAGCCGCAGAAGGTCTCGCTGAGGAACTGAATCTCGTCGAGCTGGTAGGCGTCGCTATCGCTCTCGCGCTGGTAGCGGCGGAGGTAGTCGAGGTAGGCCGCAAGGAACTCCGGGTTATTCATGCAGAAAATACGGTGGCGCGTGACCATGTCTGCCGCGTCCACCTGCAGCCAGTCGGGATGCTGGAAGACGAGGGGGTAGCCGTCGTAGAGGTGAATCGTGTAGTCCTGGTGCTCGATCACCTTCAGGCCGCGCTTGTGGCAGGCGTCGGCGATGGTCCTGGCGATGCGGCGGATGTCGCCGTCGCGGGCGGCGAAGTTCAGGCGGTAGTGGTAGCCGTTGGTGATGACGGCCTTGAACCCCGCGTCGGCGATCTCCTTGGCGCGCCTCTCGGCCGAGTCGGGGGTGAAGGTGTGATAGCGATTGCCCGCCAGGTTCGTGACCCATGCCGAGAAGGCCATGTTGTAGGTCCAGTCGGGCTTGTCATCGGCGCGAACGCCGGGACACAGCCCAGCCAGACAGAGGACGAGAGCCATGCGCATAATGTTTTCTTTTCGGACCGTGGCGCTTCACATGTATCTTTTTTCCTTCCAGCGCTGGATCACGTGGGCAAAGGCCGCGGGGTCCTTCGCAAAGACGCAGCGCCGGATGACGATGCGGTCCACGGCGGCCGCGATGTGGGCGATGATGCCCTTCCTCGCATTCGTCTCGATGTCGTGCATCAGGCGATCCGCCGCCTGCTCCAGGCTCTCCCGAACATCCTCCGGCCCGAAGCGGCTCGGTATCCCGATCTTGAAGAAGAGGTAGTCCGACAGCCGGGTGCGGAAGACGTCCTGCAGTCCGAGGAGCTTCCGGTTCACGGCCTTTCCCCCCGCGAAGCCCACCGACGAGACGGCGAGGGTGTGCTTGTCCTCGATGGCCAGCGTGAAGCCGAGCAGATAGGTGATGCGCTCGTAGAAGCGCTTGTAGCACGCCGTCACGAGGCCGTTGCGCACGGGCGAGCCGACGACGTAGCCGTCGGCCTCCGCCATGCGCCGGATGATCCCGGCCATGTCGTCGTCCACGGGGCAGGCGCCCGTTCGCAGGCAGGCGAAGCAGCCGCGGCAGTCCTCGATGCGGGCGTCCGCGAGGTTCAGGCGGTCCACCTCCGCGCCCCTGGCCTGGAGGCGGTTTGCGATGATGTCGAGCGATCCGCCGATGAATCCGTCGCGTTTTGGGTTGCCGTTGATGACGAGAACCTTCATGACGACCTCCTCTGATTCCATATCTCCGCCCCCGCCTATTCTACACACCACGTCATGCGTCCGGCAAGGGCCATCTGCCGAAACATCTGCCGAAAAGCAGATCGCCGAAAAGCAGATCAGGTCTATGTAATATCCTGATATAACAGTATATACATGCGTAATGTTGACGGACGGCTCCCACGCGAAAGAAATAGGGGATGGAATTGGGGCATCCGTAATTAGTTTATGCGTAACTATTGATGCAACATGTAGTTAAGAAGGCGCGATCTGTTTTTTCGCCGCTTCTTGCCGATTGCGCCCTTCGCACCGCGCCGCTATCGGCGGGGCAACACGCCCTGAACGTTGACATGACGTGTGGGGCGATAAGGCTTCGAAATGCGGCGGCTTGGATTGGGGGCGTTCGCAAACAATGCTTTCCGCTTGACTCTCCACACGCTTGTGGTATCTTTGCCCATCGGTTGGGACCATTGCCGAATGATTGCGGGTTGGTCAACCGTTTGGGTGAAGAACGTTCGTGGCGATCAAGGTTCAGTGCTCGAATCCCCAGTGCGGCAAGCTGCTGGAGGCCCCTGAGTCCTACGCGGGCCGGAAGGCGCGCTGCCCCGACTGCGGCCAGTCCATGGTCATACCCGCCGCGCAGCCGGACGATCCCCTCGTCGGCGGGCGGCTCGGCGTATTCGAGATCGAGAAGAAACTCGGCCAGGGGGCGATGGGCGTGGTGTATCTCGCCAGGAACACGGCCCTCGACCGCGAGGTGGCGCTCAAGGTCCTGCCGAATTCGCTGGTGAAAGACAATCCATCCTACCTGAAGCGATTCCACCGCGAGGCCAAGATGGCCGCGATGCTGAACCACCCCAACGCGGTCATGGTCTATCAAGTGGGCGAGGACCAGGGGCGGCACTTCATCGAGATGGAATTCGTCCGGGGCGTGGACCTTCTCGCCGTTATCCGAAAAAACGGGCGCATCGAGCCGAAGGCGGCCAAGCGGATCGTCCGGGAGGTGGCCGGAGCGCTCGGCGCGGCGCACATGCAGGGGATCGTGCACCGCGACGTCAAGCCGGAAAACATCATGCTCACCGAGGACGGCGGCGTGAAGGTGACCGATTTCGGACTGGCGAAGATCGGGAACGTTCAGTCGAGCATCACCATCTCGGGGCAGGTCCTCGGCACGCCGCTCTACATGTCGCCCGAGCACAGCCAGGGCCGGACCGTTGACGGCCGGGCCGACATCTATTCCCTCGGCGCGACGTTTTATCATGCCGTGGTCGGAGGGCCTCCGTTCGTCGGCAAGAACCCCTTCGAGATACTGGTGAAGCACATCCAGGAGCCTCTGGCCTGGCCGGCCGAGGCGGAGGATATCCCGCCGGAGACCAAGGCGATCATCGAGCGGATGCTGGAGAAGCACCCCGAGGCGCGCTACCAGACGTGCGACGAGCTGATCGCGGCCATAGACGGAGACGCCCCCGCCAAGCCGTCCCCCGCCCGCGCGGTAAAGGTCGCTGTCCCGGTTCATCAAACCGGGACCGCGCCGTCAACCACGAAGCGGGCCTACGGCGTGACGACGCAGGAACTCAGCGCCATCGAGTCGGCCGGTCGAGAACTGCGGCATGGGACCGCGAGCGGGGCGCGGCGCGGCGGCCTGCCCAAGTGGCTCTGGGCTGTCATCGGGGTCGGTTTGGCGGCGGCGGCCGCCGTCGTCGCCATAGCCGTTAGTCGCTGAGACGATGGGTCCGTCTCGCTTCATCCCCTCATCCGCGATCTGACCGTTCCGCCGGTTCCGGCTATCTCCTACAAAGCGCTGCGCGTGATGCGCTCGAAGGCGACGGCGAGGGTGGTCGCGTCTATGTGCGTCTTCTCCCCGCTCCTGCCCGTCCGGTTGCAGTGCTCGGTCACGATCTCGTGGAGGAAGTCGAACAGTTTCCGCGGCGTCTGGGGGCGGAGCCGGTCGAAGTAGTGCAAGAGCGCCCGTTGCACGCTCTGCCCTCCGCCGGCCTCGGAGTCCTTGACGCTGCCGTCGAAGAGGTCGTCGAGTCGGCTGCCTTCCTCGCCGCTGCGGCAGACGTCGAGGCGCGCGGCGGCGACGTCGTAGAGGGTCTTCGAGGTCCACTCCAGCGGCGCGACGACGTGCTGTTTGTCGAGCCGCGCCTTCCGTTTGAATTGGTCGCCCTGCTGCTTGATGGCGTCCCAGACCTCGATCTGCAACAGCGCCTTGACGCCGAGGTCGGGGTGCTTGAGGAGTTTGTTGTCGAAGAGGTTGCGCATGAGTAGCCACATCTTGTCCGGGTCGCCGGCGACGAGCGTCGGCTCGTCAATGCGGTCAATGAGGACCACGATGCCGGAGAAGCCGAGGGCGCTGAGGACGGCCTGGAACGTCCGCAGGAAGTGATACCGCGCCTCCTCGGCGATCTTGTCGCGGGAGCGGTTGGGGAGGACGCGGCCGTCGAGGGTTTTCTTGCTGAAGTGCCGGAGGGCCCAGGCGAGGTCGCGGACGCTTCGGCCCGTGCCGCCCTGCGAGCCGGGCAGTCGGATGATGGGCATGGCCTGGAGGATTTTCCGGGCGCGCGAGAGGGAGGTCAGGCAGCGCCAGGCCGGGTGGATCAGTCCCGCCGCCGCCAGCGCGATCCAGATGCAGAGGAGCTTCGGTATCTGCCAGTAGCCTACAGCGGCAAGGGCCAGGCCGGCCGCCGGGGTGACGTACGGCAGTATCTTCGTGAAAAACATCCGCAGTCGCTTGCCGAGGCCCATTCGCTTGACTACCTGGTACCATCGCCTATGGAAACGTTCCCGCTCGACGCTGTCGTAGATCGCAGCGAGGATCGCGGCGTCGGTCTTGATGCCATCGTCCAGTTTCTTCAGCGCGGACGAGGCGTTGGGTATCCTGCCGGCGATGATGTTGTTGACGACCCGCGTGACACCGAGGGAGAGGATGGCGTCGATGTGGTCTTGGAGGAGGAGCGAGCTGAGGGGGGAGTCGCTGCGGAGGTTCTTCGCGAAGGTGTCGAGGACCGGGTTGAAGTCCTCGTACTCGATGACGAGGATCTTCCCGCCGGGCTTTGCGGTCTCGTTGTATTCGGCGAGACTCTGGAGGATCTGAAGGCGGATGGCGGTCTTGCCGCTGCCCTTCTCGCCGAAGACGAGGGACGTGGTGGGGTAGCTCGGATCGCCGAGGATGCGGTCCCACTGCGGGTGGTGCACCCCCTCCAGGCACTTGGGCAGGACGTAGTCCTGGGCGGCGTCCTGCGAGGCGAAGGGGTCGCGCGCGATCCCGTGCGATTTCCAGAATTCTTCAGCGTCCATACTATGCTCCTGAAAAGGCCAATTGGGGTCAGGTCTTCAGGGCCTGTTGCCCAAATCCCGAACTGGCAAAAATGATCTGTAGCCGCAGGCTTTAGCCTGCGCCGTTTGGCCGTGCGACCCCGAATCGCGCAGGCTAAAGCCTGCGACTACATTTGGGCAACGCGCCCTTCATTCTACATTTTACCATGCGGGCTCGGATTGTGAGAGGACAGAATAAACACCATATTAAGTTGCGCGCGTCAATAGGTCGCGGCTATTTTCCGTAAAATGTAGAATGAAGACCTGACCCCAATCATTCAAGGAATAGTTCGTTGTCGAACCGAATCTTCCGGCGGGCCAACTTTTCTTTCAGCTCCGGCGGGTCCACGGCAAAGAGGGGGCTGATCTCGATCACGCCCTTGACGTTGCCCTTGTCATCCGTCGGGACGTCCGCCCCCGCCTCCCGCAGCCATCGGCCCCACATATTGACCAGGGCGGCCCGGGCCGTGGCGGGGGAGTCCTGGCCCTCCGCGTTTTTCACCGGCGCGAATTCGTCCTCCCGCCGAACCTCCAGGGTGACGGCCTCCCGGGCCAGGCCGAGGGCGTCGAAGACGAACATCTCGAACTTGATCCCGTTCTTCTCGCGGGGCGTCGTAACCTCGCCCCGGTCATTGACATACGGCACGACCTTGTTCGCCCGGTGGTAAGGCAGGGAGAGGCCCGAGGACGTGACGCGATCGGCGAAGTCCACGTTGATCAGGTGGATGGCGACGCTGCCGGCGGAGTACTTCAGCCTGCCGTCCTCGGTCACGGCGTACATCTCCTCCTTCGACAGGTCGCTGTATTCGATCACGGACAGCCTGCCGTTGAGGAGGCCGACGACGCCGAGGCCCTCCTCCGGGTCGCGCTTGGGGACCACCTTGCTCGACATCTCCGCCCCGCGACCGACATGGTGGCCGATGAAGACCGGATCGGCGATTTTGATGAGGACATTGTCCACCTGGAAGTAGGAGATCACCTCGACGCCGCGGCGCCTCATGTCGTCAATCATGCCGGTGCGCTTGAGGGCGAGGAGCGACCCGCCGTGTCCGTCGGGGCTGGTGAAGATGTGGCCCTTCTCGTCGAGGATCAGTTTGCCGTTGCGATCCACGGCGGGCAGCATGCCCTGGGTGAAGAAGCGGACGTTCTCGGGGGATAGGCCGAAGTAATCGTGCTCCTCGAAAAACTCCCTTGTTGCAGCGTCGTTCGTGATGCTGGTCATGATGTACCAGGGGATGGTCCTGCCGTAGCGTCGGGAGTGGGCGAGGATGCGCTCGGCGAAGAGCTGGAAGAGCGGCTTGCTCTTGATCGGGGTGATGGGGAAGGTCCCCTTGGGGCCGTCGTATCCCAGGCGGGTTCCCTGGCCGCCGGCGACGACCATGGCCGCGACCTTGCCCTCGCGGAGCATCTGTTCGCCAAGGGTCCTTGCCTTCTCCGCCGCGGCGTGTTCCTGGGGGCGGGAGGGTACGGGGATGATCGGCGCCGGCTCGAGTTCGCGTTCCTCTTTGGGGACCGCCTCCGCCTCGACATGCTCGGCCACGAGGCGGCGGAGGAGATCGAAGTCCATTTCCTCGATCTGCCGGAGCAGGCGGTCTCGGCCGTTTGCATCCAGATCGTTCCACCACCGGAACACGTGCCCCTGTCCGGCCTGTTTTGCCTTTTCGATCAGTTGTTTTTCACGCATGGTCATTGGTTTGCTTCGGTTTGCCTGCCGAATTTTCGGGGTCGCGCGGGAGATGCACGAAGAAGGTTGATCCCTTTCCGAGTCCCGCGCTTTCGACCCATATTCGCCCATTGTGCGCCTGGACGAGTCGCTCGCAGATGGCCAGGCCGAGGCCGCTGCCGCCGGTTCGGGAGTCGGCGCTTCCTGCCTGCTCGAATTCCTTGAAGACCCGCTCCCGGTCCTCGGGCGCGATGCCCTGGCCGTTATCGGTCACGGACACGAGCGCCCCGCCGTCCTTCGGCGCAGTGCGCACAGTGATTTTTCCTCCCGCCTGGGTGTATCGGACGGCGTTGCCCAACAGGTTTGAGGCGACCTGCACCATGCGGTCGAAGTCAAACCGCGTCGGAGGCATATCTTCGCTCAATTCCACCGTGAGCGTCTGGCCCTTGGTCTCTGCGGCGAAGCCCGCCACCTTGGCGGCCTGGGCGACGGCGTCGTTGATGTTGCCCTCGCGGAAGCGGTATCCCTCCTTGCCGGCCTTCATGCGGGCCAGGTCCAGGATGTCCGTCACGAGCTTGGTCAGGCGATGGCCTTCGGTATTGATGATGTTGATGAACTCCCGAGTCTCCGCCTCGGAGAGCGTTCCATGCTCGCTGAGCACCTCCGCCGCGGCGACGATGGATGAAAGGGGCGTGCGGAGCTCGTGGCTCACGAGGGAGACGAACTGGTCTTTCATCCTGTCCAGGCTTTTCAGTTCTTCAAAGGCCTGGCGCAGCTCGTCGTACATCTCCTGCCACTTGGCCGTCATGGCGTTGAACGAATCGGCGAGCTGCTGGATCTCGTCGGCGCTGTCAATCTTGACCGCCTCGATGCTCTCCCCCTGGACGAGGGCGTCGAGTTTCTCCTTGAGGAGCCGGATCGGCTCCATCGTCCTTCGGGCGAGGACGAAGGAGATGAGGATGGCCATGAGGATGGAGACGAAGCTCAGGCCCCCGTATTCGAACCGCATCCTGGCGAGCCGGGCATTATGGCGCGTGGCGTTGAGGCCGAAGCGGACCGCGCCGATGCGGACGC
Source organism: Planctomycetota bacterium (assembly GCA_040755855.1). Classification (GTDB taxonomy): domain Bacteria; phylum Planctomycetota; class Brocadiia; order JAADGH01; family JAADGH01; genus JAADGH01. The sequence continues at coordinate 18,706 of JBFMAD010000071.1, forward strand.
CGCCGGACATCACGGGGGCGGAGGCGTCGAGCATCGGCGCCTGCGTGTCCGGGTCGGTGTAGGGCTGCAGGAGCCTCGGGGCGGTGGAGGCGAGGGCGGCGCGGGAGATCGCGTCGTCCGGCTTCCTGCCCTGGAGGGCGGCCTTGGTGGAGAGGACGCACGTCCCCCCCGCGTCGTGAAGCATGAAGTAGGCGATCTCCGGGTCGCTGGTGATCTCGCCCGCGGCGAGAAGGATCAGGCGGCGATCCTCCTGGTTGGCCGATTTGGCGGCAATCTTGCTGAAGGTGGAGAGGAGGATGCTCACGCGCTCGTCGCGGTTCTCGTCTAAGAGGCGCATCTCGCGCTTGAGGTTGAAGCTGATCGTCAGCATGATGAAGATCGCGGCGATCCCGCTGATATAGACGCTGAACTCGAGGTAGAGCGAGCGCCCCTTGCCGGCCTTCGGATTGCCTTGCGCGTCCTTTTTCATGCGGCGTCAACCCTTGAGGGATTGAAGGATTTCCGTCACCCGTTGGATCACCTGCGACGGGCTGAAGGGCTTCGTCATGTACTCGTCGGCGCCGGCCTCCAGCCCCCGGTCGCGGTCCGAGTCCTGCCCCTTCGCCGTCAACATGATGAGGTACGTGCCGCGCAGCTCCGGGTCGGACTTGACGGCCCGGCACAGCTCGTAGCCGTTCATCTTCGGCATCATCGCGTCCACAAACACGATCTTCGGCCGCCGGGCGCGCAGGAGGCCCAGGGCCTCCTCGCCGTCCCGGGCCTCGGTCACGGCGAACCCCCCCTTTTTCAGCGCAAAGGTGAGCAGGCGAACGATGAACGGCTCGTCGTCTGCCACAAGGATGCTCGTCTCCGCCATCTCATTTCTGCCTGATTGCAATCATCGTCACGTCATCGTACAACGTCTCCGCTCCGACATGCCGCCGCACGCCCTCGAGGCACGCCTCCATCAGACGATCCAGCGGGAGCGAACCGTTCGCGGCCGCCACCGCCATCAGGCGATCGTCCCCGTAGGGCTCGTGCGATTCGTCCTCCGCCTCCACCAGGCCGTCGGTGTAGAACAGCGCCACATCGCCGGGCAGGAGCGGAAGGCGCTCCTCCGGAAACACGTGCTGGGGCAACACGCCGAGCAGGATGCCGGGTATCTTCACCAGCGAGCACTCCCCCCCGCGCCAGAGGATGGGGCGGTTGTGCCCCGCGTTCGCAATTCCCAGCGTCGAAGAACCGGGGTCATACTCGATGTAGAGCATGGACACCAGCATCTCGGCGCTCTCTAAGTCCGGGTACATCATCCGGTTGATGCGGCCCATCACCTCCGACGCCGTCCCGCCCTGCGCCGTGGCGGCGCGGATGACGCTGCGCAGCGTGGCCGCCATGAGGGCCGCCGCGATGCTGTGGCCCGACACGTCGGCTATCACCAGAGAGGTCCTCCCTCCCGCTCCCTGGAAGAATCCATAATAATCCCCGCCGACGCGCTCCGCGGCGATGGTCCGCGCCGCGATCTGCGCGCCTTCCACCTGCGGCGGGGCGTCGGGCAGCAGGCTCGCCTGGATGCTCGCCGCGATCTCCAGCTCGCGCCGAAGCCGCTCCTGCTCCTTCGCCTCCTCCACTAAGCGGGCGTTCTGGATGGCTATGCCCGTGGCGGAGGCAATCGCGTTCAGGAGCTTCAGGTCGCCCGACGTGAAGTCCCCCCCGCCGCCCTTCCGCGCCAGGGCGATCACGCCGATCACCCGCTCGCCGGCAAGGAGCGGCGAACACACCATCGGCGGCCCCATGAGAAGGTCCCCGCCGACTGCCGAGTCCCGCCGTCCGTCAACGACCACCGCCTTCCCCGCGCCGGCCACATCATCGCAAACCCGCCCCTCGAAGAAACTCCGCCACTCCGCGGAGGCGTTGGCCGGCAGGCCCGCGGCGGCCGTCAGTTCCAGCTCCCCTGTCTTCTTGTTCGTCACCATCACGAGGCCGCGCTCCGCCCCGATGGCCTGCATCACGCGGTCGAGCACCCGCTCCGCGATGCGCCGTTCGTCGAATATGGATGCAATCGCGCCGCTGATGTCATAGATGAGATTGATCTCCTCATACTTGCTCAGCAGTTCCTCGGACAGGCTGTCTAAGTCCGCCTGATCCGCGGCCTTCATGCCCAGGGCCCTGGCCAGGCACGCTGCGGCCTCGGCGGCGCTTGCGCCCGCCCCGCAGGAGCAAACCGCCCCGATCACCTCGCCGCCCAGGCGCACCTCGGCGCGGACGGGCGGGGCGCACTCGAAGCGCTCCGGCGGGCTGCTGCACAGGGGGCAGGCGCACCGCCGGGCCTCCGACCGGGCGGCCACAGCGCCCGCAAGGTCCACGATGAACACCCTCGCCCCCGCGATCGTCGCGCAGCTCTCCAGCAGATCGGCGACCGACGGATGAGAAGCCAGTTCAGAGATGTTGATCGGGTTCTCGCTTTCCACAAAGTCTCTTGACGTGGTTCACACCGATGCCGCGGGGATGATGGTAACCTGTACGGTTGCGTTTGTCAATGATGCTCCGCTCGCGGCAAAAATATCTCGACTTGGGGTCTGGATTTCACTATAATCCGAATTTCGATTTCACCGCAGTCCGAGCAAACTGGACAAAAGAATAGGAGAAATTGCGACGATGGACGAATTCTTTGCCGAAGGAGATGCGCAGCTCAAGCCCTTCAACGACAAGGCCAAGGACCTCGCCCTGAAGGCCAGGGCCCATGTGGGACAAATGATGAAAGAGGCCGAGGACTACCAGGCCGAGTTAAACAAGACCCACAAAAGCAAATTCAATCCCCACCAGCTCTACCAGGGCATCACCTATTCCCAGCGCTGCGCCAAGGACGGGACGCCGGCGGAGAAAGGGGAATGCTTCCGCGGCGTGGAACTCATCCTGTTCTCCTCCGTCGAGGCGGCCGTTGACTGCGTGACCATTGACTATCTGCCGGACGGGGCGAACCTCATCATCCACTTCGGCAAGCGCATCGGCGATAAGGCCCAGGGCCTGGCGGTCAACACGCAGGACCAATACAATCAGTTCCGCATCGAGAAGCCCGTCATCAAGGCCCTCACCCGGAGCGGTTTTGCGGTGGAGACCAAGCCCGCCTCCGACACGGAGACCGTCCTCTTCGCCTCCAAGCAGGAGGCGAACGTCATAGACGCGCTGAAGGCGGCCAATGTCATGGCCACCGCCTACCTGGAGCGCCTCGGCCTCGAGGCCAATGTCTATAACCTCATCAAATGCCGCAAGAATGTCTTCGAGATGACGGACGACAACATGGCCGACTGGATCAGGCTGAAGGACGAACCGCGCGATTCCTACAGGGACTGCGTCGTCATTACCTCGACGCGCGTCTGCCGCCGGTGCAAGGCCGAATGGCAGGACCTGTTCCTCAACTACACCAGGAGCCACCCGCACGTCACCTTCGGGATCGCCTTCACCGACAAGCCGAAATTGAAATTCATCCCCAAGGTCTTCGACGAGGACTGCGGCGGCGTCCGGCACAGCGGCAAGGTGACGCCCTTCCTCATCTTCTACAAGGAAGGCGTCTTCCGGCACTACATGGCCACCACCCGCGAAGAGCCGCCCCCGGACATCAAGGACCTGACCGAGGGCATCAAGACCCATCTTGGGCTGGAGGCTTGATTTTGGCGAGGTTTTGCCTCAGTTCGCTGCAAATGACTAATGACGAATGACTAATGACTAATCAATGCCCAAATGACTCAATGACTAATCAGAAGCCGCTTTAGGCATTTGGACATTCGTCATTCGTCATTCTCAAACTTGACTCGTTCGCCGACGTTTTCGACCAATGCAAACCTTTGAATCAAGCAACACCGGAAAAGGGATTCTGGCGGAGACCATCCTTGCCGAGCCGAAGGAAAGCCCCGACTACGTCCAGATCAGCGCCGCCGCCGCCATGACCCTCGGCTTCCAGAAGGGCCGCTTCTGGCGCGGGGCGCAGCTCAAGTGCATCAACCTCCTCCAGACCTACCGCGACGGGTGCAGGGGAAGCTGCGCCTACTGCGGCCTGAACCGCCATCGCCAGGGCGACCGGAGCTTCATCCGCGTCACCTGGCCGGTCCATACCGTGGCCGAGATCGTTGACGCCCTGAACCAGTGCGCCATCGCCGAGCGGGTCTGCATCTCCATGGTCACCCATCGCCGCGCCCTCAGCGATCTGCTCGAAATCGCGCAGCGCATTTCCAGTGGGTCCGGCCTGCCCATCTCCGGCCTCATCACGCCGACGCTCGTCTCGGTGGACGACCTGGCGGAACTGCGACGGCGCGGCGTGGACAAGATCGGCATCGCCATTGACGCCGCCACGCCCGATCTCTTCAAGGCCCTGCGCGCCAGTCCGGGACCCCATCGGTGGGAACACTACTGGGCGTTTTTCGAAAAGGCGAAGGATGTGTTTGGCCGAGGGAACGTCGGCAGCCACTTCATCTGCGGACTCGGCGAGACGGAGCGCGACATGGCCCTCGCCCTCCAGCGCGTCCACGACCTGGGCGGGGTGAACCACCTCTTCTCCTTCTACCCGGAGGCCGGCAGCGCAATGGAGGACCGCCAGCCGCCCCCCATTGACCAGTACCGCCGCGTCCAGCTCGCCGCTGAGATCATTGACGCGGGCATGGCGCGCGCCGACGACTTTGCCTTCGACCAGGCCACGGGCCGGATTCTCTCCTTCGGTATTCTCCAGGCCGATCTGGATCGGGTCATCGAAGATGGCAATGCCTTCATGACACGCGGCTGCACGGGCAGGGACGGCCGCACGGCCTGCAACCGGCCCTTCGGCAACTCGCCGCCGGGACCGGGCGTGCGGAACTACCCGTTTCCGCCGAACCGAACAGACATCGCCCGCATCCGCCGGCAGCTGGCCGGTGAGTGGGTCGAGAAAGACCGCTTCGTCCCGCGCGGGTGCGCGTCGGGCCGGGTGCAGACGGCCTGGAGGAACCGGGAGATCCTCTTCTCCGCCCCGGCGATCAAGCACTTCGACACCGACGAATTTAAGAACTCCGGCAAGCCCGTCTTTGTGCCCGTGAGCGTGACCGGCAAGGAGTGCCGCCTCGGCTGCGCGCACTGCCGGGGGCGGCTGCTCGAATCCATGTATGAGGCCCGGACGCCGGATGATCTGTGGTCCCTCATGCGCGGCCTGAAGGAGAAGGGCTGCCGGGGCCTGCTCCTCACCGGCGGGTGCGACGAGAACGGCCTGGTTCCCATCACCCCCTTCTGCGACATGCTCGCCCGCATCAAGAACGAGATGGGAATGAAAACGGCGGTTCACGTCCGCCTTCTGGACCAGGCCCAGGCGGAGGCCGTCGGGCGAAGCAGCGTTGACGTCGCCATGATTGATGTGATTGGCTCCGATGATGTCCTTCATTCGGTTTACAGACTTCCGGGCAAGTCGGCGGCCGACATTGAGCGCAGCCTGGACCTGCTCGAAGGGCGCGGCGTCCCCCTTGCGCCGCACATCGTGCTGGGCCAGGAGCGAAGCCTTGCGAACGATCGCGCGGCGCTGGACATGCTGCGTGGCCGCAAGTTGAAGGGCCTCGTCTTCGTCCTGGTGATGGCCCTCAGCAAGCGCGACGGAGTCGCCCCGGTGGATGTGGATGAGGTCAGGCGATTCTTCCGATCGGCGCGGCGGAAGTTCCCGGACGCGCCCCTGCTGCTGGGTTGCGCCCGGCCGATGGGGAGGATACAATTCGAGATTGACTGCGCCGCCCTGGACGCGGGGTTCGACGGCATCGCCTACCCCGCCGAGGGGACGGTGCGGAAGGCCGGAGAGATGGGGCGGCGGCCCCGATATTCCGAGTTGTGTTGTTCGTTACTTATGTAGGAGATAGGAGAGGCGTTATGGTGAGCGTGAAAGGATATGAGTTCCCTGAGGACCTGCTCTACCACAAAGAGCACGCCTGGGCCCGAGTGGAGGAGGACGGGACCGTCACCGTCGGCATGAACGCCTTCGCGGCGGTGGCCGCCGGCGAGATCATGTATGTGGACCTGCCCGACGAGGGGGATGTGTTGGAGGTGGGCGAGACGTGCGCGAAGCTCCAGACGGCCAAGTGGGTCGGCCGCATCGCCGCCCCCCTGAGCGGCGAGGTGGTCGAGGTGAACGAGGACCTGGGCTTCGAGAGCGAGATCATCAACAATTCGCCCTACGATGACGGCTGGATTCTGAAGATGAAACCATCGGCCCTGGAAACGGAGCGGCAGGACCTCATGTCCCCCGATAGCGCGGAGTTCGCCGCCTGGCTGGACCACGAGATCGCCCGGGCCGAGGCCGAGAAGAAGGCCGGCGGGGCCGGCGAAGAGGATGAAGACGAATAATAACAGTCAGACAACGTGGCGGCTCCTGGACACGGGCGTACGGTCGGGCGCCGAGAATATGGCGCTCGACCAGGCCCTCCTGCGCGTGCGCAGCCGCGGAGCGACTCCCAATACCGTCCGGTTCCTCCAGTTCTCCCCCCCCGCCGTCCTCGTCGGCTACCACCAGATGGTGGAGCAGGAGGTGCGGGAAGAATACTGCCGTCACGTCGGGCTGGACATCAACCGCCGCATCACCGGCGGCGGGGCGCTGCTCTTCGACGAGCCGCAGATCGGATGGGAGCTGATCGCCTCGCGCCGCGATTTCGACCTATCTCCCTTCTCCCCCCGCTTCCATGAGCGCATCTGCCGGGCGGCCGTGGTCGGTTTGAGGAAGCTCGGCATCGCCGCCGCCTTCCGCCCCCGCAACGACATCGAGGTGAACGGGCGCAAGATCTCCGGCACGGGCGGGACGGAGGAGGGCGAGGCCTTCCTCTTCCAGGGCACGCTCTTAGTGGACTTCGACGTGGCCACGATGCTCCGCGCCCTGCGCGTGCCGACGGAGAAGCTGAGGCAGTCCTCCCTCGACTCCGCCGCCGACCGGGTGACCTGGGTGGACAAGGAACTGGGCCGCAGGCCCCCCATCGGGGAGATCAAGGCGGCCATCGCCGCGGGCTTTGAGGAGGTGTTCCACGTGGAACTCCAGCCCGGAGGGCTGACCGCGGAGGAGCAGGCGGAGTTCGAGCGGCTCCTGCCCCGGTTCCAGAGCCGGGAATGGATCTACGGGGCGCGCCGGCGGCCGTCGCGGGTCGAGACGCTCCACGGTCTGCATCGCACGGCTGGTGCGACCATCCATGCGCACGCGTCGCTGGACGCGGCGCGCAGGCGCGTTCGGTCGGTCCTCATCACAGGCGACTTTTTCATTTCCCCTACGCGGGCCATCTATGATCTGGAGGCGCGGCTGAAGGACATCCGGCTCGATCACGCCGCCATCCGCGACACGATGCTCGTCTTCTGGGCCGAGGTAAAGCCTGAGGCGCCGGGCTTTGACGGCGATGACGTCTTTACGGCCATCACGCATGCCCTGGAAAAAACCCAATGGCTCGACCGTGGTTTGGATGCCGAGGAGGCCAATCGCGTGTTTCACGTGAATGGGTCGCCGGAAGAGATACTTGATCGGGAAGTTTCAGCCCTGCTGCTCCCCTACTGCTCGAAGCGGCCGGAGTGCAAATATCGCAAACGTGAGGACTGCGCGAAGTGCGGCGAGTGCACCGTCGGCGATGCATTCTCCCTGGCCGAGGAGGTCGGCCTGCGTCCGATCACGATCGTCAACTTTGAGCATCTCATGGACGTGCTTGCCGACGAGAAGGCCAAAGGGACGGGGGCCTATATCGGCTGCTGCTGCGAGGCGTTCTTCAACAAGCACTACCGCGACTTCCAGCGGGCCAGCCTTCCCGGCATCCTGATTGACGTCGCCAACGCCACGTGCTACGAGCTGAATCTTGAACATGACGCCTACCTCGGCCGCTTCGAGCAGCAAACCGATGTGAATCTGGACCTGTTGAGGAAGGTGGTGCAGGTCGCGCTCAAGAGAGGCGTCCCGAGCAAGGTGAACCAAGTGTAACATGATGAACACACAGTAATTATGGCCGCCGAAGAAGAATGGAAATTCGAGACGAGCATCGAGTGGACCGGGAAGCATGAAGGGGTTCAGCGATCCCCCGGTAAGCCGGACGTCGCTGTCTCGTGTCCGTCCATGTTCTGCGGTGGGCGGGACGACCTCTGGACGCCGGAGGATTTCTTTGTTGCATCTCTCGAATGTTGCCTCATGATGACCTTTCTTCACTATGGCGGGAAGATCGGCATTGCTCTCCGAGCCTACAAGAGCCGCGCCGAGGGCGTGGCCAAACTGATCGAGAAGAGCACGCGATTCGACCGAATCCACATCCAACCGCGAATCGTCGTGGCCGACGAAGCCTCAGCGAAGAAGGCCCGGCAACTCATCAACAATGTCAAGCGCGCCTGCCTCGTGACCCACTCCCTGAACCCCGACATTGAGATCACGATGGACGCTCAGGTCATTGTGGACCATGGCTGACCGGCGCTGCCAAGTTGCCATCATCGGCGGCGGGCCGGCGGGGCTGGTTACTGCGCTGACCGCCGCCCGGGATGGCGCCAAGTCCATCCTGCTCGTCGAGAGGAAGCGGCTATGGGGCGTCCCCGTTCAGTGCGCAGAATACGTTCCTAAACTCATTACGCAAATTGTCGAAATCCCGCCGGACGCCGTGGCCAACCGGATCAAAGACCTCGCCTTCTTCCTCGACGGGGAGGAGATCGGCCGGGTCCGCGCCCCGGGCTTCATTCTCCATCGCGAAATCCTTGAGGCGGCGCTGGCGCATGAGGCGCAGAGGCTCGGCGTCGAGTGTCTCCAGCCGGCGATGGTGACGGATGTGCAAGGTCATAAAATCTGCGTCCGCATGGGGAGCGAAACCAAGACCGTCCACGCGGAGATCATCGTCGGCGCCGACGGGCCGAGGTCCATCGTGCGGAGGCGCGTTGATCCTGTATGCCCTGTCTTGGCAGGAGCGGTTCAGCATCTCATGCGCTTGCCCCAATCAAGCGAGACGGCCGAAATACACTTCAGCGAAAAGTATGGAGCGGGATATGCGTGGGTCTTCCCGAAGGGAAACATGGCCAATGTCGGCCTTGCGCTCGATCCTGGAAAGAAAGACAGATTGAAATTGTTCTTCCGCAAGTTCATCGGACGGCTGCGGGAAAGGGGAAAGATACGCGACCTTCATCCTGCTCAGCGAACCGGCGGCCTGATCCCCGTGAGCGGGCCGGCGCATCATACCGTCAAAGGCAACGTGCTCCTCGTCGGCGACGCCGCCGGGCAGACGAACCCCCTCACCGGTGCGGGCATTTATACATCCGTGGTTTGCGGACAATTTGCCGGCCGGGCTGTCGCCTGCGCCATGAAGGACCGCGACCTGTCGCTGTTGCAGGAATATGAAAAAGACTGGCGCGACCTGCTTGGCCGCTTCCTCTCCGACGCCCTTGCCGCCCGCAGCCGTTTAGCCGCCGCCTCCCCGCAGGACTACGCGCCTGCCCTCCGCTCCGCTTGGCGTATCAGGAACCACTGTTAGCCGGCTGGTAAAATAAAGATCAAACTTACATAATACCTTTATATTTAAGAATTACATATTGTATATTGACATTACATCCGCGAGTTGGTATGATTACGCTGGTCATCTGAAAACAGACGCTTTTGCTTTCGTGTGAGAAGGGAGGGGATTATGGCTCATGGCTACCGGGTTTCTTTCGCCGGCGGGGTGTTTCACGTGACCACGCGAGGGAATAATCGCGAAGCGGTCTTCCTCGACAACAACGATTTCGAACACTACCGCTCCCTCCTCCGCCGTTACCGCGACAAGTTCAAGT
>JBFMAD010000072.1:0-27600 GCA_040755855.1 Planctomycetota bacterium
TGACGATGTGGAATTGCTTCGTCGTCATGAGCGGACGGGTCGTCCGTTGGGGAGTGCGTCGTTTGTGCATCGGCTGGAAGTGGCGCTGGGCCGTATCCTCCATCGCCGGAGGCCCGGCCCGAGACGCGAGGATAGGAATAGTTAAGTATGGTGTCCTCGGAACTCCTCATCCATGTTGCTATAGACATGGCTTGAATTCCAGGGACAGAGGGGTTGTTGAAAAACCCTGTTCTTGTAGCCGCAGGCTTCAGCCTGCGGGGCCGTGATGCGTCAAACCGCACCCGTAAAGGGTGCGGCTACAGTCGGTGTTCGCCTCGCGGGGGTTTTTCAACAACCCCACAGACGGTGGTTTTTGCCCGCGTTGCTTCGGTCGCTTCGCTTTCCTCGCCTTTGATGTTCCGCGGACATAACACTATTTTCTCCTCGTGCGGCAATCGCGTCGCCCTGGCCTTCTGTGCCCTCGGAAGACGTGTTGCCCCCCCCCTCAGTATATCCCACACCCCGCCGTTGTCAAATGCGACCCCACGCGTTCAATTGGAGTCTTATGTCCCCGCAATGATTCGGCGCGCTCAATCCACCGCCACCTCCGCCAGGTAGATGCAGGCGCGGTCGGGGCGGTCGGGGGGGCACTCGTGGCAGGAGTAGTAGGAGACCAGGGCGCGACCGCCGCCCATATCGCTGAAGCCGGGGTAGGAGTTATCCCCGCCGCTGGGGAGGACCAGGGCCTCCTGCAACTGGTCGTCCACCAGCCAGTAGAGCACCGTGCGCGGCGGCTCTCCTTTCAACATCCGCCGACCGCCGACGAGATACCGCTCCCCCCACTTGACGAGCAGGGGTCCGCCGACATACCGCGACAGGTCGCTGCGCGTCCACTCCGCGTAGGGCGGCCTGGAGCGGCAGACCTGCGCGGGCCTCCCGCCAAGCGTCCGCGCCACGGCGAGGATGCTCCCGTCGTCCTCGAAAAGGAACGCCGTCTCGTCGCCGAACTCCTCCTGGAAGCGCCCGCGGAAGCGCCAGACCAGGCCGTCCTCGCTCTCGAGGAGGGCGGACTCCGTGATGTCGCCGCCTTCGGGTCGGGGCAGGGGCGCGAAGTCGCGCTTGCGCCGGCCGCAGAGGTAGGCCCTGCCGCCGTGGGCCGCCGCGCGCCAGACGTAGTGCCCGTAGGTCCCCTCCAGCGACTTCGGCCCGTTCCACGCCGCGCCGTCGCGGCTCCATGCCGCGTAGCCGAGGTGGTCGTTGATGTCGAACGCCTTGTGTCCCGCCGGGCAGAGCCAGGTCCCGGTGTAAACGAACAGCGCGTCCTTGAAGACGAGGAAGTGCGGATCGCGCGTGTCGCGGTCGGGGACGCTGAACTCGAAGACCTGCCGCCATTGCGCCCCGTCCGCGCTCGACAGCACGCGGACCTTCGCCGTGTTCGCGATGCCGTGCCCGTCGGGGCAGCTTCGGAACGTCAGGTAGAGTTTCCCGCCGAACCGGCGCAGGTCCGTGAAGGCGTTATGGTTGTCGTCGCCGAAGACCTTGCGGACGGATTCGAGTCGGAGCGGATGCGTCTCTTTCATGCGGGCCTCCTGGGAGATGATAATACGCCTGGACACGACACAATTGGACTGCTTTCGGAGGACAATGTCAATTGGAAAGATGGGGCTGGGCGGACGGCGAGGCAAACCAGGCATGGTTATCACATTGTGTCAAGCAGACCCAATGGGGTTGTTGAAAAACCCCCGCGAGGCGAACACCGACTGTAGCCGCACCCTTTACGGGTGCGGTTTGACGCATCACGGCCCCGCAGGCTGAAGCCTGCGGCTACAAGAACAGGGTTTTTCAACAACCCCCCAATGCCTATTATATTAGCAAAAAGCGCCTATTCTTCTTGCATTTTTGTTTCCGATTGACTATTTTTTCAGCACTCAATTGGCAGGTAAGTTTGGCTTCAACGCAGGAGGGAACCGGTGAACTGCAGCACGTTCATAAAAAAGCAGATCGAGGAGATGCGGAAGACGGTCGGCAAGGGCAAGGTCATCAGCGCGCTGTCGGGCGGGGTGGATAGTTCCGTCGCCACCGTGCTCGGACACCGGGCCGTGGGGAAGCAGATGAAGGTCATCTTCATTGACGACGGCCTCATGCGCCAGGATGAGCCGAGGCAGGTCAAAGACACCTTTGCAAAGCTGGGCATCAAGCTCCAAATCATTGACGCGAAGAAGAAGTTCTTCGCCGCGCTCAAGGGCCTCACGGACCCGGAGGAAAAGCGCAAGGTCTTCCGCGATACTTTCTACAAGACCTTCGGCAAGGCGGTGAAGGACTCGAAGGCGACGTTCCTCCTCCAGGGAACCATCGCCGCCGATGTCATCGAAACGAAAAAGGCCGTCAAGACGCAGCACAACGTCCTTGAACAGATCGGCATTGACCCGAAGAAGGGCTATGGCTACCGGATTCTGGAGCCGCTCAAGACCATCTTCAAGGACGAGGTCCGCAAGGTCGGCAAGGCGCTCGGCCTGCCGAGGGCCATCTACGAACGGATGCCCTTCCCCGGTCCGGGCCTGGCCACGCGCGTCGTGGGCGAGGTGACGCCGAAACGCACCGAGATCGTCCGCAAGGCGTGCGCCATCGTCGAGCAGGAGATAGCAAGGGCAGGACTGAAACCGTTCCAGTCGTTCGGCGTGCTCCTCGACGACAAGGCGACGGGCCTGACGAAGAAGGGCGGCCGCGCCTTCGGCGACATCGTCGTGGTCCGTTCCGTCGAGTCGAAGAACGCGATGACGGCCGACGTGACGCGGATTCCGTGGGCGACGCTGGAGAGGATTCAGAGACGCATCGTTAACGAGATCCCATCCGTCACGAAGGTATTGCACGACATCACCCCCAAACCCCCCAGCACGATTGAATACATATAGAGGGCAGCCGAATGAAACGTGAAAAGGTGTTGCTGCTGTTAGAAGATGGCGCGGTCTTCGAAGGGAAGTCTTTTGGCCATGTCGGCGAGGCCGCGGGCGAGACCGTCTTCTACACCGGCGTCGTCGGCTACCAGGAGGTCCTCACCGACCCCTCCTACGGGGGCGCGATCCTCGTCTGCACCTACCCGATCATCGGGTGCTACGGCGTGAACGACGAGGACAACGAATCCCCGGCGACTCACCCGCGCGGCATCGTCGTCAAGGAGTATAGCCCCTACTACTCCAACTTCCGGGCGAAGGGCGCGCTGGAGGAGTTCCTCATCGAGCACGAGATCGTCGGTATTCAGGAGGTGGACACGCGGGCCGTCACGGTCCACCTGCGCGATCATGGCGAGATGAAGGGCATCATCGCATCGGGCGACGCCGACGCCGACGACCTCCTCGACAAACTGAAGGCCGCCCCCTCGCCGTTTGAGCGGGACATGGTGATGGATTTGCCCGCGCCGCGCATCCCGCGGCCGCGCGGGAAGCCGAAGCATCGGATTTTGATCCTCGACCTCGGGGTCAAGAACAGCCTGCTCGCGCAGCTCGCCCGGTTGGGCTGCGCAGTCGAGCGACTGCCCTGCACCGCGTCGGCCGGCGACATCCTTGCAAAGAAAGCCGAGGGCGTCATCATCCCCGGCGGGCCCGGTGATCCGAACGTGCTCACCGGGGTCGTCGAGACGGTGAAGGCCCTGGCCGGCAAGACGCCTGTCCTCGGGATCGGACTCGGCCACCAGGTCCTCGCCCTGGCCCTGGGGTGCAAAGTGAAGCGACTGAAGGTGGGGCACCACGGCGTGAACCACCCGGTACGCGACTTGGCCGCGAAGCACTGCGCAATCACGATTCAGCATCACAGCTTTGTGGTGGATGCGGATTCGATCCCGGATTCGGTCTCGGTGACGCACCGGAACGTGAACGACGAGACGGTGGAAGGGATACGGAGCAAGGAGCACAACGCCCGCTCGGTCCAGTTCCACCCCGCGCCGGATGAGATGGGGAACCCGAGCAAAATTCTTGAAGACTTTCTGAACCACAAGTAGCAAAGGCAGTGTCATTCCCGCGAAAGCGGGAATCCAGGCGCTCGACCACTCGTGGATTCCCGCGTACGCGGGAATGACGAGCAGCGCCTTGAGGCGCAAGGCGTGTGTGGTATGAGCGGCCCAATGCTATAATACAAGGAAGCCCAAGTGCCCAAACGAACGGACATCAAGAAGATACTGATGATCGGCTCGGGACCGATCATCATCGGCCAGGCGTGCGAGTTCGACTACTCCGGTTCCCAGGCCTGCAAGGCGCTGAGGGAGGAGGGGTATGAGATCGTGCTCATCAACTCGAACCCCGCCACGATCATGACCGACCCGCGCATGGCCGACCATACCTATGTCGAGCCGATCACGCCGGAGGTCGTCGAGAAGATCATCGCGAAGGAACGGCCCGACGCCGTTCTGCCGACCCTCGGCGGCCAGACGGGGCTGAACGTGGCCGTATTCCTCGCCCGCGCAGGGATTTACGACAAGTACGGCGTGGAGGTCCTGGGCGCAAGCCCCGAGGCCATCAGCCGCGCCGAGGACCGCGAGCTGTTCAAAAAGGCCATGCAGGAGATCGGCATCGGCGTCCCCGACAGCGGCATCGCCACCACCGTCGAGGAGGGGATGAAGATCGGCCAGGCGATCGGCTTCCCCCTGATCCTCCGCCCCGCCTTCACGCTGGGCGGGTCGGGCGGGTCCACGGCCTACAACGTGGAGGAGCTGGAGAAGGCCCTCATCCGGGGCATCACCACCAGCCCCGTCGGCCAGGTGCTCGTGGAGCAGTCGGTCCTCGGCTGGAAGGAGATCGAGTTCGAGGTGATGCGCGATTGCGTTGACAACGTCATCATGATCACCTCGATGGAGAACGTTGATCCGATGGGCGTCCACACGGGCGACTCGATGGTGGTCGCCCCGTCGCAGACGCTCACCGCGAAGGAGTATGCGGAGTACGTCAACCTGTGCCGGAGGATCATCCGAAAGATTGACGTGACGGGAGGCGGCGTCAACATCCAGTTCGCGGGGAATCCGGAGAACGGCGACATCGTGATCATCGAGGTCAACCCGCGCCTCTCGCGCAGCAGCGCCCTGGCCAGCAAGGCGACGGGCTTCCCCATTGCCCGCGTGGCGACGAAGCTGGCCGTCGGCCTCACGCTCGACGAGGTCCTCAACGACGTCACGGGCAAGACCTACGCCTTCTTCGAGCCGACGGTGGACTACTGCGTCTTCAAGATCGCCCGATTCACGTTCAAAAAATTCCCGCAGGCCGACCCGACGATCAACACCTCGATGAAATCGGTGGGCGAGGCCATGTCCATCGGGCGAAACTTCAAGGAGGCCTTCCAGAAGGGCGTGCGCAGCCTCGAGATCGGGCGCTACGGCCTCGGCTACGACGGCAAGGACGTTCTGGTGGAGGATCTGAAGGACGAGCAGGAGCTCCGGCACAAGCTGGTGGTCCCCAACGACAAGCGGCACTTCTATATCCAGCGCGCCATCGAGAAGGGCATGAGCGTGCAGGACATCGCAAACCTGACCAAGATAGACCGGTGGTTCATCGAGAACATCCGCGAGATCATCGAGATCAGCCGGGAAGTCGCTCAATACCAGGGCAAGAGCGGTCTCAAGAAGATGCCGGAGGCGCTTTGGTGGAAGGCGAAGGGGGCGGGCTTCTCCGACGTCCAGATCGGCTTCCTCACAAAGACCGACGAGATCGCCGCCTATGAGGCGCGGAAGAGGCGCGGCGTCAAGCCGGCCTACAAGTTGGTGGACACCTGCGGCGGCGAGTTCAGCCCCCAGCGGCCCTACTTCTACTCGACCTACGAGAAGACCAACGAGAACCGGGTCACGAATAAGAAGAAGGTCCTGATCCTCGGCGGCGGGCCGAACCGCATCGGCCAGGGCATAGAGTTCGACTACTGCTGCTGCCACGCCAGCTACGCCGTCAAGGAACTGGGCTACGAGGCGATCATCGTCAACTCGAATCCCGAGACCGTCTCCACCGACTACGACACCTCCGACAAGCTCTACTTCGAGCCGCTCACCCGCGAGGACGTCCTGGCCATCGTCGAGGAGGAGCAGCCGGAAGGCGTCATCGTCCAGCTCGGCGGGCAGACCCCGCTCAACCTCGCCGTGCCCCTCGAAAAGGCCGGCGTGAAAATCCTCGGCACAACCCCCGACTCCATTGACCGCGCGGAGGACCGCAAGCGCTTCACCGTCCTGCTCGACAATCTGGGCATGATCCAGGCCCCGAACGGCACGGCCTTCTCCTTCGAGGAGGCGCGGGCCGTCGCCGCCGAGATCGGCTACCCCGTCGTCGTGCGCCCGTCCTATGTCCTCGGCGGGCGGGCGATGGAGATCGTCTTCGACGACGACGAGTTGAAGCGCTTCATGGTCGAGGCCCGCTTCGCCTCCGAGGTCGCCGGCGATCACCCAATCCTCGTGGACAAGTTCCTCGAAAACGCGATCGAGGTGGACGTGGACGCCGTGGCCGACGGCGCGATGTGCGTCATCGGCGGCATCATGGAGCACATCGAGGAGGCGGGCATCCACAGCGGCGACTCCGCCTGCGTCCTCCCCCCCATCACCCTGACCGACCAGACCGTCGAGCGCCTGACCGAGCAGACCAAGGCCCTCGCCAGGGAGCTGGGCGTCTGCGGCCTGATGAACGTGCAGTACGCCATCAAGGACGACACGATCTACGTCCTCGAGGTCAACCCGCGCGCCAGCCGGACGGTCCCCTTTGTGGCCAAGGCGATCGGCGTGCCCCTGGCCAACATCGCCACGAAGGTGATGCTCGGCCACACGCTCAAGGAACTCAACTTCACCAAAGAGATTAAGATCAATCACGTCGCCGTCAAGCAGGCGGTCTTCCCCTTCGTCCGATTTCCGGGCGTGGATGCGGTCCTGGGGCCGGAGATGAAGTCCACTGGCGAGGTGATGGGCATGGACTCCTCCTTCGGCCTGGCCTTCGCCAAGAGCCAGCTGGGGGCGGGCCACGCGCTCCCGCTCAAGGGGACGGTCTTCGTCTCCGTGCGCAACAGCGACAAGCGGGAGATACTATTCATCGCCAAAAAGTTGGAGGACCTGGGCTTCGATCTCGTTGCCACGGAGGGCACGGCCAACGCCCTGGCCCGAAACGACGTCAAGGTGAAGATGCTGCGGAAAATTTCCGTCGGCCGCCCCAATGTGCTCGACATGATGAAGAACAAGGAGATCAAGCTCGTCATCAATACGGTAAGCGGCAAGAAGCCAAGGAACGACGAGATTCACATCCGCACGCAGGCCATCGCCAACAACATCCCGCTCATCAGCAACATCAGCGCGGCGCGGGCCTTCGTCAGCGGCCTCGAGGCCCTGAAGAAGCGCGGGATCGGCGTCAAGTCGCTCCAGGAATACGGCCAGCGTTACACGCCGCCAAAGAACCTATCCTGAGCGCAAGGAGAGTCGTTGCGAAAGCCCGCCGCTACGCAGGACGGCAGACGAATGGGTCCCCGACAAAAAATTCTCGCAAGAGAGGTGTGATGGGAAAACGGCAAGGAGGCCCGTGAACGGGCCTGTACCCCGCCGGTTGCACATCCCTTCGGTCAGCAGAACTTTTTTGTCGGACTCCCCAGACGAATTCTTTTCGCGTTTTGGACTTGACACGCCGCCTCTCATTTGCTATTTTAACGTCAACCTTGGGCGCTGCCCTTAGAATCGGGTGTCCCCCACCTCTGCCGCTGGGGCCCGTGGAGGGAGCGGCCAGCGCCCTTTTTCTTTCCCCCCTCGGCGTCTTTCCCGCTGCGAAGTACAGCATTTCATAGGTTCCTATAGGCTTATGCATGGGTGTGCCACGGCTTGCTTGCAAGCCGTGAGGCATATGGCGCGGCAGCACGGGTTGCAAGCAACCCGTGCCACACATGGCAAGGGGAAATCCTACGCGGACTTATGAAATGAAGTACTACGGCTTGCCCATGCAGACCACCCGACCGTCCTGCGTTGACAGATACAGCCGCCCGTTCGCCGCGATCATGCCGTCGAATACGGGCGACGAGGGCAACTCAAGCTGGGCGCGTTTCTCCCCCGTGGCCTTATCCACGGCCAGCAGGACGCCGCCCTTCTTGCCGTCAAACGTATCCACAGCGTTGCGGAGAAGGGGGGAAAGCTCGAACTGATCCGTCCTGCACTCTCTCAGAAACTCCTCTGCCTTCGCCTCGTCGAACCGCGGCGGCCCGGCCATGAAGAACGTCTTGCCCGCCACGAGGATGGCGTGAGGGTAGAGGGGGACGTCGTTGCGCCAGGTGAATTCATATTTCATCATCTTCAGGATCGCCCCTCCGATCCCTCTTCTCTCCTGAGTCAGATTCATCTCCTTGGGATTCTGGGGGACGCCGTCCTTCCAGACGTAGGTGGACCGGATCGCCTCCTCGTCCAGTTCGCCTCCCGCCTTTTTCCGTTTCCCTTCCTTCTTCTTGGCCTGCTTGGGCGCGAGGCGGCTCGCCAGGTCGATGAACTTGGGATTCTTGGGGACGGAGAACGCGCCCGCAACCTCATTATTCAGCCCCAGATCAAGATAGCCATAGACCGATTCGTCGTCAAAGGCCAGGATTCTGCCGCCGGGGAAGAGGGTCCTTGCGTAGGCATGGCCTCGCGCGCCGGAATAGAAGTGGGAACCATAGATCCAATAGGTCCTCTCCCACCATGTGTCTTCGAGAAAGCCCACGGAGCTGAAGAGGTGCGGGACGTATTCCTTGTCCTTGATGACCAATTCCCGGTTCAGCGGCACGGCCCGGAGGTAGAGGTTCGCGCCGTCGCCGGAGAAGACGTCCGGGAGCAGGCCGGGCAGCTCACGGTCGGGTAGGACCTCGCCGTCGAAGGGCGTGTAGAGGTTCACCCGGAGTCCGGTCTCGGGATCGCGGCTGTAGTAGCGCTTCTCGATGAGCGTCTTGCCGGTCTCGAGATCGACCTTGTAGAGCCAGACCCCGCCGTCGAGGTAGGAGTTCCTGCCTGCGGCGAAGAAGACGCCGCCGTCCTCGATCAGGACGCTGCCGTGGACGGGCCAGACGGACTCGACCTGGTCGTCCGCGACGAGGCGGAGGTCGTTCGGCGCGGCGCGAAAGCGCCAGATGGGCCGCCCGTCCGACGACCGCAGGGCGTAGACGTAGCCGTCGCGCGAGCCGAACACGGCGATCCCGCCGGCGACAGTGGGCGGCGAATCCACCCGCCCGCCGGCGGTGAAGCGCCACAGCACCTTGCCCGCCCCCGCGTCCAGGCAGACCACCTCGTGGGCCTCCGGGCGGCAGACGAGCACCTTCCCGTCGGCGCTGACGAGGGTCGTGAGCTTGCCGCCGAGATCGGCGTTCCATATGGGCTTGATCTCGACGGGGACCTCCGAAGCGGTGAAGCCGCTGCGTGCGGCGTCGTGGCGGAAGGTGGGCCAATCGCCGGGGTTTAGGGTTCCAGGTTCAGGGTTCACGGTTCTTGCATACGCCGGACCTTTTTCGAGGCGCGTATCGTCGCCTCCACCAACCTTGAACCTTGAACCTTGAACCTTTGAACCTGCTTCCGGCGCAAGGGCGTGGAAGCCGCAGAGCCGGCTCTCGATGTAGCAGGCGCACTGGTCGGGCGGGGCATAGATGAGGCCGTTGCAGGGGAGAATCCCATACTCGCAGACGCCGCGGACCCAAGTGTGGGGCGTGAGCTCGCCGGAACCGAGGTCGATGAACTCGATCCCCGTCCGCCCCGCGAGGATGTACTTCTCCGTCGCTTTGTCCCGGTAGCAGCGGTGATGGTGCTGCGTGGGCCAGGTGTCCTCGTGGGAGAATGTCTTCTTGATCTCGCCCGTGTGGAGGTCGCGGCCGTGGTTGTAATCGCTCTCCGCCCTTCTTGGGTTCTCGCCCACCCACACCAAGCCGCCGGCGACAAAGACATCCACCCCCGCCCCCACGTTCTCGCCGCATTCGCACCGCCACAGCTCTTTCCCCTCCTCCGCCGAGAGGGCGATCAGCTCGCTGCTTCCCCCCGCCTTCTTTTCCTCAGCCTGTTTTCGGCCCGGCTGCCCGGCAGCCCTATCCGCCGACAGGACCACATCGTCGCAAACGACCACCGTCGGCGTCGCGTGGCCGGCCCGCTTGTATTCACTCGGCCTGGCGTAGCGCCAGGTCTCCTGGCCGGTATCGGGGTTCAGGCAGATGACCGCCTCGGTGTTCTGGAAGACGAGCCGCTTGCCCTTCACGGCGAGCGTCAGGGGGTGCACGCCCTCGGTGTCCTTGTCCTCCTTGGTCCAGAGGACCTTGCCGGTGTCCGCCTTCACCGCCATGATGCGCTTCTTGTCCGGTTTGATCCGCCCGGTCGCCAGTTGCCGCCGGCCAATCTGGTCCGGCTCGGACGTGGTTGCGACGAGGTAGAGGATGCCGTTCTCATGGATGATCTCTTCTGTCTTCTCGGTCCCCGCGTAGGTTCGGAGTGTTTGCCCCGTATTCGGGTCGAGAGCTTCGACGGGGCCGAAGATGGTCATGGTCGCATAGACCGCGTTCTCCGTGGCCACCAGTCTGCGCCAGAGGTCGGCCGCCAGCGACGTGCGGCTGCGAACGAGGTAGGGCTGCCAGTCGGTTAGGGGGCGCTTCCAGAGGACCACGCCGTTGAACGCATCCCTTGCGATGAGATACCACCGCGACGGGAGCTGATAGGGGATCGCCAGGGACCCCTCGTCCATGATGTAGAACAGCTTTCCGCCGGCGGAGACCATGATCTCCATGGATGTGGAAAACTCGTGATCGCGCGAGTGCCTCGGCGCCCCGACCCACTGGATGTGGTAGGGGAAGCCGACCTCGTCGTCCCGGGCCACGGCGTTTCCGTCCGGGCCGTGAAGGAAATGCGTCCACTCGTCAATGTCCTTGGGGCGGGGTTTGACCCATTTTGGATTTTCGATTTTGGATTTTGGATTGACAAGAAGAGCGACGCCATTGGGGGCGAGGACGCGCATGATCTCGTCACTCTTCACTTTCCACTCGCCACTCGCCACTACCAGATTGACGAGGTTGTCCACATAAGGCAGCCGCTTGCCATCCCAGGAATCCACCGACACCTTGCCATAGAGGCCGAGCGACTGGACGTGCTTTCGGGCCGCCTCAACGTTCTTCACATCGGCGTCCAAGCCCTGAACAAGATAGCTGTCGTTGACCCGCAGCGCCGCCGTCAGTTTCCCGTCGCCGCAGCCGAGATGGACGACAAAGCCCCCCTTCACGCCCGCTGCATCGAGGATTCGCTGCGCCTCCTCGCGCTCCCCGCACAACCCGACAGGGGCGACAAGCGCCATCATCAAAAGACCATGAACCCAGATTCGGTTTTCTCTGTGTCGTTGCATCCTAAAGGAGACTCCTTTCGCCAAGAGCCTATCGGGCGGCCTCCACCTCGATCAGCGTCGCCTCGCGCGAACCCAGTTCCAGGGGAACCTTCTTCGGCAGGGCTTCGCGCTCCAAAAGCGGCTTGCGCATCTGGGCAGTGATCACGGCGGCCTTGAACTCCTGGCCCGGCAGGTCGTAGCGGCGGAGTTCCATCTCGAAATGCGCCGGATTGTCGGTAAGGTTCAGCAGGACGTAACCGATCTTCCCCGCCTGCGATGGAACGCCGGTCCGCCAGACGCTGTGCATCACCGAAGGCTCCGTCCATTGCCGCTTTTCCCACTTGTCCTTGACCTTCACGCCGTACTCGAAGGTGAACGGCTCGCACGTCACCGCCGTGGGCCGCAGCATCCTGCCCAGGACCACGTACTCGTTGGCGAAGGTCGCCATCGCCGTCGTGACGTTCCTGTATAGCGCGAGCGTTTCCGGATTCGCAGACTCGGCGCGGGCCGAATCCTTGCGGATGGAAACGTTGACGCCGTCCATCGTGCCGCAGATGAAGTTCGCGGCGATGTCGCGCATCTGCAGCCAGTTCTTGCCGAACGCCATGAAATGCCAGCCCGAAAAGGCGAGGGCATACTCGTGATAGACGTAGGTGAAGAGCGGGACGCCGATCGTCCCGGGGCCGCCGCGCGGCCAGTCGGTCTGGCGATAGTTGCGGCCGTTGTAGCCGTCGAGATGAGCGATGTACATCTCGCCCGGCTCCTCGATGGTGACGACGAGATCGGGATTCTTCTTCCGCCCCTCCGAACGCACCGTGTCCAGGACGGCGGCGAAGTTCTGGGAGAACCATCGGCCATTGCCCGGCGGATGCCCATGAGCCGTGGAGTAGCAGGGGCGGCCTCCCCCGCCGACCACCTCGATCTGCACGGCGTCCGCGCCGACGGCGACGCACCGCATGGCGTTCTCCACGAGCATCTCTCGGGCCGAGCGGGTCGCCGAGCAGCCGTCCGCGTAGGTGCGCCCCGAGTGGACGCCCTTCCACACCTTGCCGTCCTCCCCCATCACGGCGTCCGCGCCGCAGTGCTCCTCAAAGAAGGCGTTGCCATCGTAATTGAGCCTCGGATCGTTGAGCATCCACTGATAGCCTTCGAGATAGAGAAAGAGCCGATTGCCGTCCTTGCGCATCTGCCGGACCGAGCGCGCGAAGGCGTCGCCGCCGAACGGCGGGAAGCAGTCCGGCCCGACCCACGCGCCGGGCTTCTCCCAGCCCTGCGGTCGCCCGACCACGCCGCGTCCGAGCGCCTTCGCATAACTCGCCAGCGTGGCGGGAATCTCCTCGACGGGGATGACCTCGGCCAGCCGTTCGCCGCGGGGGATGCTGTAGTCCAGAAGGGGCGGCGCGGCCTTGAACCACGAGGGGATGTCGTCGCGCTCGACGGTCCTCTTTGCGCACCAGGGCTGCCGGATCGCCCATGCCTTGTAGATGTCGGCGGCGTCGTGCCAGGTCGTCCCGCCGCTCGCCGGGTCGCCGTGGAACACGCCGACGACCGTATCGTACTCGGTCCGCACGGTTCCGCCGGGGGACTCGGGAAAGACATGGGTGATGAGGAGGTCCACCTGCTGCTTCCGCAGTTCGCGCCCGAGGCGCTTCGGGTAACCTTCGGAATCGCAGGCGGCCAGATAGAGGCCCGCCGTCGGGTCGTAGAACGCCATGAACTGCATCGAGCCGCCGCCGGGGTAATTGCACGTCATGTTGCCCCAGATTCCCTGCTGCGCGAGGTCGCGGCAGAGCAGGCCGTCGCACATTGGCAGGGCAAGCTCATCGTCCGCAGAGGATTCGCCGAGCTGCCTCGGGGCGGAAAGGCAGGGACATGCCAGGCTCTCGACGGGCATCGTCGTCCTGTTGGCGACCTCCATGCGCCAGCGCGTGAGGGGCGAATCGGCCTGCATTGTGATCGTCACGACAACGGCGATGTCGTGTTCCAGGTGCTTCCTGGCGGTGATCGTCAGGACGGCCTCGCCGGGTTTTTGCGACACGGCGTAGAGGATTTCCTGCGCATCTTTGGATGCAAGATTGACCCGCGCACGGTTCTCGCCGACCGCCGTGAGCCGATAAAGCGCCGGAGCGTCCGCCGCCGCTGCGATGAAGTCTGGACTCGTCCTGCCATCCGGCAACTTGGCCGTGAGCGACGCGATCGCCCCCTTCGCCGCCTTGCTTGCGACGATGCGCAGGAAGGGGTTCTCCATTGTTATCGCCTGATCGTCCTCCCTAACCTCCACCTCCGCGGCGAGCAGGGACGAACTGAGGAGGAAGACGATCCAGAGCGGACGGCAACGAATCATTTGCGTTGTCATGTCAGGCCGGACCTCCTTTAGAACTTATCCGCAAATACCGTCATCTGTAGCCGCACCCTTTATGGGTGCGTCGGATCGCAGGCTAAAGCCTGCGGCTACCAATTTGCGGATAAGTTCTTGTTCACTTTCCCAAGCACGCCACGCTCCCATCCGCCAGCGCGAGGAACAACCTCCCGCCGGCCGCGATCATGCCGTCCCACACGGGGGCGGAGGCGAGCGGATAGCGCGCCAGTTCGGCCCCGTCGGCGGCAGAGATGGCCAAAAGCATCGCCCCCTTGCCGAAGCCGCCCGTCTGCGCGTCCACTTCGGGACCGGCCGCGAAGATCGTCTTGTCGGCCAGGACCATCGCCCGGACGTGGATCGGCAGGGACTTCGTCCACTGCTCTTCCTCCGCCTCGTCGTCGGCGTCCTGCTTCAGGGCGAACAGTCGGTATGGCTTGTCCTGAAGTTGGTTGGACCAATCCATGTCCGCCCGCCCGTAGCCGTAGATCATCGGCCCGTCAACGACTAACAGCCTGCCGAAGACGAGGTCCTTGTCGCGCGGGCTGCAGCCGGTCTTGAGGGAACTGCGCGTCCCGAAGCCCCAGTAGGAGCGGTGGGCCCAGGTTTCATCGAGGAAGCCCGTGAGCGCAAGCAGATGGGGCGGGACCTCCTCCTGGGGGACGCCTTCCTTGTTGAACGCAATGTCGCGCAGGTAAACGCATTGGCCGTCGCCGGTGAGGATGTCCTCGAGCGCGCCCGGCATGTAGCACGGGCCGTCCTGTTCGGGCTGTTTGCCGGTCTCCGGGTCGGGGCTGTAGATCGGAGTCGTCGAGAGGACCTCGCCTGTCTCGGGACGAACGCGGAGGACGTCAATCCCGGCATCGAGGTAGGACGACCGGCCCGCCCCGAGGTAGATCATGCCGTCCTGGACCAGCACGCTTCCGGACACGGGGGAGACCGATTCGATCTGGCCCCAGGTCGGGACGCGGCGGTCCTCGCGCGCCGCCCGCAGGCGCCAGGCCAATGCGCCGTCGGAGGCGCGCAGGCTATAGACGTATCCGTCGCGGCAGCCGAGGATGGCCCGTCCGTTGTGCACGGTCGGGGGCGAGTCAATCCGCCCTCCTGCGGTATAGTTCCACACGGGTTGGCCGGACACCGCATCGAGGGCGTGAAGGGTATGCTGATCCACGGCGGCAACGAAGACCCTGCCGTCGGCGAGGGTGAGGCTGCTCAACGGCCCGCCGATCTTTGCCGCCCACATCTGCTTCAGGTCGGTCGGGACGGCGGACTTGGTCGCGCCGCTGCGGGAGGCGTCGCGGCGATACGTCGGCCAATCATCCGATTGCGGAGCGCGGAGCTTGCCATAGGCCATCTCGCCGAACGCCGGCCCTTTCTCCACTCTTTCTGACCTCTGACCTCTGATCTCTGACTTCTGATCTCTGACCTCTGACTTCTGGCTCTGCGGGGCGAGGACATAGAAGCCGGTCAACTTCGCCGCGATGTAGCACCCGCAGGCATGGGACGGGGCGTAGAGGAGTCCGTTGGCCGGCATCGTGCCGTAGCGGCAGACGCCGCGCACCCAACTGTTCCAGAAGACCTCGCCGCTCTTGAGGTCAATGAACTCGGCCCCGCGCCGGCCGCCGATGATGAAGCGGTCGGTGGCCTTGTTGCCCCAGCAGCGATGATGGTGGCCCGGCCCTTCGGGATTGATTTCCTTGAGCACCTTGCCCGTGGCCATGTCGTGCTGCACCACGAAGTACGGTCCCCAGGGGGGTCCCCTCTTTCCGCTCGTCCGCCCCTCCCACGGCTTGAACCCGCCCACCCAGATCGCCCCGTGGATGATGAAGACATCGCGGACGCTGCACAGCAGGAGATCCTGGGCCCACAGGGTCTTGCCGTCCTCCGCAGAGAGGGCGGTGATGGTCTGGTTGTCGGCGCAGATGACGGCCTTGTCGCACGCCACGCGCATCGGCGTCGCGGGCGCGGACCAGAGTTCCTTTCCCGTCTTCAGATCGAGGCAGACGACGTCCTTGCCCTTTTGATAAAACACGCGGTCGCCGACGGCGCTCAGGGTAAGCGGCTTCAGGGCGAAGGCGTTGAAGTCCTCCTGTTTCCAGAGGGCGCGCCCGGACTCCGCATCGAGGGCGAGGATCGCAACCGGCGCCTTCACCTCGGCGGCGCGGAACTGCTTAAACACCGGCTCCCTGGCATCTCTATCATCGAGGGGCGACTTCTTTTCCTTCTCCAGCGCCAACCAGTTCTTCAACTGCGCGACGCGCTCGTCGCTGACGCTTCGGACGACGAGGAGGAGAATCCCCTTGTGAACCAGAATTTCCTCCGTCCCGTCCGTCCCGTCATAGACCTTGATCGTCTCTCCGGTGGCCGCATCCAGGACGCTCAGGGGGGCGTGGAAACCGAGGGCCGCATAGACGCGGTTCCCGACCGCCACGACCTTGCGCTGGAGCTGGAGAGGGCCGGCGGTCCAGCCGCAGATGTGAGGGAACCACGTCTCGATGGGCCGCTTCCAGAGGACAACGCCGTTGTAGGCGTCGCGGGCGACGAGGCGCCAGGTGGAGGGGTCGCGCATGAATGCGCTGTTGGTCTCATCCACGACGTAGAAGATGCGCCCGCGGGTCGAGACTACCGCGAAGATGCTGGGGGTGTACTCATGGCTCCGCGAATGACGGGGCTGGCCGATCCACTGGACGCGCCGGGGCGGGCCGACCTCGAGATCGTGGGACACGGCGTTGCCGGTGGCGTCATAGAGGTAGTGGGTCCATTCGTCAGTGTCTTTGGGTTGGGGCTTGGTCAATTTTGGATTTTGGATTGCGGATTTTGGATTGACAAGAAGGGCGACGCCACCGGGCGCGAGGATGCGCATGATTTCCTCGTTCGCCACTTTCCACTCGCCACTTATCACTATAAGATTGACGAGGTTGTCCGCGTAGGGGAGGTGTTGGCCGTCGAAGATGTCCACGGAAACCTTGCCGTACAGTCCGAGCGAGCGGATGTGCTCGCGTGCCGTGGCGACGTTCGCGGGGTCGGCGTCGAGACCGTGGACGAGGAAACTGTCATTGACCCGCAGCGCGGCGGTGAGTTTACCGTCGCCACAGCCGAGGTGGACGATCAGCCCGCCTTTTATTCCGGATGCGCCGACGATCTGCTTAGCGTCCTCCGCCCCCGCGAAAGGAACGACCGCCAGCAGGAACACGATCAGGCATGTGCAGGCCGGCAGCGTTGCGAGGCTTCTGGTTCTCTCTTTCATCCGCATGGTTGCGCTTCCTCCTTCAACAAATTGGCCTTGTCCCAAATCAAATCTGTCATATCCCGTTGATTTCTCTGCCCGAAAGCCCGTCTCTTGCTCCCTCTGTCGGGGGGCTTTGCCCCCGCTCCCCCAGGATTTTCCGCTTTACCGCCACCGGCATTATGACGTAGCGGAAGTCGCCAGACTTCCGATGCCTCGCGGAAGCGCCAGGATGCCGCTTCTACGTTACCTGTTGTTTTCCCATGTCGGCGGCCCCAATGCGGTAAATCCCGGGGTCTGGGGCAGAGCCCCAGAGAGGGTTCGTTTACCGGACCCCTGCGACTACATCCTCCCGACGAGGCCGAAATCACATTCTTGGGACAAAGCCAAGAAATTTCGAGTCGGGCCGGGCGACGCGCAGAACAGCCGCCCAACGGTTTCACACATGAAAACCATTATGCCCGATTGGGTCGGGACAGTCAACCTTTGGAAAGGTTTTGAGTAACCATTTAGCCAAGTGTTGTCATTCCCGCAAAAGCGGGAATCCATGCCTTCGACCACTCGTGGATTCCCGCGTACGCGGGAATGACGAGAGGCCGGGTTTCGATAAGGCCAGACCTTTATAAGTGCTTCGTCAAGCGATAGTTATCGAGACGGTGTTGACGGGACAAGGCAGTGCGGTGGAAATTGCGGGGGGGGGAATGAGGTGGCGCGTCAATATGATTCGCGTGGCGGTGCGCATCAGCGGCGGCGCGTTGAGCCGTCCGCTGCATGCTGTTTTTAGGCGCCAAGTTCCCTACGCTTTGCAGCGGCTTCAAACATATCAGGCGCAAGTCGCTCCTTGGCCACTCTCACCGCCTCGGGATCAACCTCAAATCCGAGGAAGTCGCGACCGGTAGATTTCGCCGCCACGAGCGTCGAACCGCTGCCGCAGAAAGGATCGAGAACAAGCTGGCCCGGCAGGGTTGTCAGCTCGATCAGTGCTTGAAGCAACCTGACGGGTTTCTGGGCGATGTGGCGGCCCCCTTCTCCCTTCCCAAAACC
Source organism: Planctomycetota bacterium (assembly GCA_040755855.1). GTDB lineage: Bacteria > Planctomycetota > Brocadiia > JAADGH01 > JAADGH01 > JAADGH01. The sequence goes on from JBFMAD010000072.1 coordinate 17,909, forward strand.
AGACCGCAGTACGTTGTCCGGGACACGCTCGTAGCGCACGAATGCCTCTTCGTTAAAGGCACCAACGCCGTGGGCTATGACGTTGTCGGCTATCGTGGTGCCTATCGTGTATGGCTTCACGAACCATAGAATCGGCTCAAAGGTCGGCCGGAGGTTGCCAACTCGCCAGCCGTGCCATTGGTTCGCGCTGTCTTCATCGCCGCGTCGCTGAAACACGATGCTGACCCGTTGTGCCCGATGGGGCGCAGATTCTCGGAGCCAAGCCAAGGAGTCCTTGAAGGTAAAGCCAGCATCCTCGAACGCCACCACGCACCGATGGGCCAAGCGGCGGCCTGCAAACACCAATGCCGAACCACCGGGCTTGAGAACTTGAAGCCACTCTCCGGCAAAGGACTCGCACCAGCGCTGGTATTCGATCGGAATCTGGCGATCAGCTTCCGACCACCCGTTGAGAGGCTTGCCTCTGCGGCGAAACACGGCTCCCGCGCGAGCCTGTGCCGGACTCGACCCAAGGAGAGCCGAGTTCGTGTTGTCGTGAAGCACGTCCCACTCATCCACACCGATACCATAGGGAATATCGCTGAGGATAAGATGAACGCTCGACGTTTTGAGCTGCTTGACGGCAGCTATCCCGTCAGTAGCGACTACCGAATTCGGTTTGTACCTCTGCATCATGAAGTCAGTCCCCGAGCAGGCTGCCATGCTCGATGCGCTCGACCTGCGCAATGCGTGAATCGAGCCCCGCGGCGCGGATCAGTTCCTCGAGCGCTTCCTTGTGAGAGAGTCCAAGGAGCCGGTTGCGCTCCGCTCTCAGGAACGTCAAGGCTTCGTCCTTTGCCAAGCCCAAGGCTCCTAGCGATGCCGTCTTCTCCGTAGTCCACAAATCCACATCGGCTTTCAAGGCGGCCACGAGCGCCTTGTTGATTCCGAGCCAATAGTCTGCCGCGCTCTTGCCTGGGTGCAGGAGGGAGACACTCTTCAGCACGCTGCCCAACCCCTTCGTTGCAGCGCCCTCTCCCTGACGCTTGGCCAGCGCCACCAAGACAGCCAGGTGCGCGTAGCTCAGGATACACACATTGCGGGCGATGGCCTGCAGATAGATTTGGCTTGCACGATTCGGAAGCTGGTAGATCGGGCAGACGAGGACAGCATAGTCGAGGCCGCTGCGCCAACCGTCCATGGCTTGAACCTTGAAGTCTTTCTGGTTCTTCGCGGTACGACTGAGACGAAACGCCTTGGCGTCTGCGACCAGCGAGTATCCGCCGCTACGCGCTTGCACATCGGCGGAGTCTGCCCGCGCGTTTATGACGACACTCTTGAGGCCGATCGCCGTCAACGCCTCCGAAATGATGGCGTCTGTGTACTTCGAATACAGCTTCTCTTCCGAGGAGTCGTGCCCGTAGTGTTCTGGCACCGCGCCGCACAATCTGAGGTGATCAAGGAGGGCTTCAACCCCGTCCTTGCGGATCTCTGCCCGGAGCTCCGCGATCATATCGGTCGAGTCGTCCCCGAACGACCCGCTGAGCTTGGCCAGTTCGGAGACCCAGTACTTGCGACGTTTCTTGGCATCAAAGGTCTTTCGCTTCTTCCGTTTCATGCGTCCCATTGGATGCGCTCATGGTGCCTAACAATGTTCAGGCCGATCCGCCTAACACCCCAAATGCGGTTTGGAGTGTCGGCCTACGAACGCCCGCGAAAGCGGGGGCGATTCGGTCTAAACTCCTTTTCGACTCTCGCCCGATTTTAACAACGGGCATGGCAGGCGTCAATCTCAAACTGAGAAGGCGTGAAAAAACTGTAGGCGCACCCTTTATGGGTGCGCCAAAGTGCCACAAATCGGCCCGCAGGCTGAAGCCTGCGGCTACAAATTAAATTTCAGTTTCCCTCGGACCCTTTGAGGACGGTGGTGGGCTGGTCGCCTTTGCGGATCATGTCTAACTGCTTCTCGATCTCCGCGAGGGTCGGCGCGTCGTCAAGGTCCTCGTAGATGCGGCGGACGAAGTACATGCTGTCCGCCTCGACGCGCCGCATGGCCTCGCCCTGGAAGGTGCGCCGGGGCGCGCACTGGCACAGAAGGCGGGCCTCGAACTGGATGCGGTCGCCGGCGTCGTGCGCGGCGAAGAGGTACTCGCGCGCCGTCAGGTTCGCGCTGATGTAGTCGGGCTTGTCGTGATAGAACACCGTCTTGCCGTCCTCGCTCAGGCCGATGCGGATGCGCGTCTTGATCTTGTAATCCTTCGCCCCGAAGCCGCCCCTCGCCGTCACCTCATACCCCACTTCCTTGCCGCGCATGGTTTCGGCGAGCCGGTAGGTCGGGTCGGCCGCCTCCTTCAGAAACTCAGGGGGAAAGGTGAACCGCGACGATTGGATGACATCGGGGTAGATGTTCTCGTATGCCTGCGCATCGCAGGCGTGCATGAGGATCAGATCAATCGCCTCGGGGCGGTACTTCTCCGGCCATCCTTCCACCGAGGCGGTCCATTGCGCGGTCATGGCGATGACCGGCCAGTTCTTGTCGAAACGGAACTCCGGCTCCCGCCCCGCCGCGGGGAACGCGCCCCTCGCGATGTCGCGGGCGTACTCGCAGAGCTGACCGAGGAACCGGAAACTCATCGTGCGATAGTCCGGCCCCCATTTGACGCCCAGTTGGACGGGATCATCAGCCGACACAACCGGAGCCAAAAGCGCCAGCGCAAGGACCACCGCACACGCGGCGCTCCCGACGCGTCGCCTATTCTCACGTCTGTCCGTCATATTCCATTTCTCCCGACCTCCCGGAGGTTCGGAACCTCCGGGAGGTTAGACCGCACGGTTGCCGAGCCCTCGTCGGTAAGAAGGCTATGCGTTCAACCTACCACGGATAGTATCCCTCGAGCGTCACGCCCTTTCGATCTCCGATGGCGGCGACGCCCTTCATGAACCCGTCGCACTCGACCAGCCGTTGCTGCGTCTTCGCAATCTCCGCCGAGAAGAGGCCGGGTTCGCGCTGGTAGTCCCGCATCATCTTCTCCAGAATCGAATGGGCCTTCTTGGCGTACTGAACGCACGCGCTCGCGTGCTTGCGCCATGACTTCCCGCCGTCGCCGAAGTAGCCGTCCGTCCGCTCGACGGGGTACTCCTGCCGGCGCGGGTCGCAGGCGTTGGCGCTGTTCATCGCGCGCTGGTAGTCGTACTCCCATGTCGCGCAGCGCTCCTGGATCTCAAGCCCGCCGATCTGCTCCTGGAGCCACCGAAGGCGCTCGCGCTCCTGGCCGAGGCCGACCCGCAGGCGCTCCACCACCTGGGGCAGTTGCCCCTCGACGCCCGCAAGGTAGTCAATGGTGCGCGAGTAGTCGTCCACAAGCCCCTTGCTGTCGGCGAGGCACTTCTCGGCGTCCTGAACAGACCCCTGAAACCGGGCCTGACCGCCCTTGGGGGCCTTCTGGTCCAGTTGGGCCGACGCATTCTTCAGGACTCCCTCGTGGTAGGCCAGCCCGTTTTCAAGCACCTTGACGCGGACGTCCTTGGCCACGCCCGCCAGGACATGATCGGCCGTCGTCACCTTTCCCACTGTTTCGTGCCAGGCCTTGTACTGCTCCTCCCCCTTGTCCAGGGCCTGGTCCATCTGTTTCTTTGCGGCGTCGAGCGTGGCGAAGGCCTGGACCTTCGTGGCGAGGTCCATCGTCGCCTCGTCGGACAACGCACCGCCCTTGCGCTGTTCAAGGTCGGCCGCGCCCTTGGGGTCAAACTGGCGCATGGGATCGGGGATGCTGTCGCACAAGAACTGTCCATTGGGGTACTTCTCAAGGACCGCCACCCGGGCCGTCGCCACCGCCTGGTCGGTTCGGTCCTGCGCCGCCTGCCGCACCCGCCGCCACGCCTGCAGGGCCTCGTCCCATTTGGAGAGCCGCTCGCAGGTCCTGGCGTAGAGCATGAGCGCGCGGTCGCGGCGATCCCCCTGGATGCTCTCGTTGGGGATGTCCTTCAAGGGGCTGAGGAGGTCATAGATCGGCTGGAACTCGCCCTGTTTGTACCTTGCCTCCAGGAGGGTGAGGGCATCCGACTTGCTCATCCACTTGCCGTCAATCCGGACGTAGTCCAGTTTATTGGCGGCGCCGGCGTGGTTGGGATTCAGCTTGAGGACCTGCTCGAAGGCCTCTGTCGCCTTGTCGGGCAGGTGGTTCTCCTCGGCCCACACGCCGAGGGCGTAGAGCGCCTCGGGATCGTCGGTCTTGGTCTGCGCCGCGCGTTCGGCGTAGGCCTCGGCGGGGGTGAGTTTCTCCTCGACGCGATCAACATCCGCCTCGGGGATTCGCAGGTTGGCCTTCAACGACCCGGAGGACACCTGGAGGACGACCATCCCCCCCTCCCGCGCCACGACCTTCCCCTCCCGCGTGTCGCCGTTCTTGAGATGGACGACATCCGCGCAGGCCGCGCCGCAGGATACGGCAGTCACGATGCACAGCCATAGCCATCGGCTCATAGCACTCCGCCTTTCTATTTCTGATCGTTCTCATTGGGAAAGGGTCTTATTCTACGGGGGCGATGGCCGCAACACAAGATCAAAATTCACGCGGGGCGCATCTTTCGGTTGAGGGGCTGGCATGGAGCCGATGTGGAGGATTGCGGAGCGACGCTGCAAGAGTTCATGGAGGACGTCGAACTGGTCGGGGCGGCGAGATTCGAACTCGCGACCTCTTGAACCCCATTCAAGCGCGCTAGCCAGACTGCGCTACGCCCCGACCCTGAAGATGCGTCTATCCGACGACATCATATATAGCACATCCCCCCGGAAAAGTCAACACGCTAATTTGGTTTTTATGCGATGGGGGAGAGAGCTTCCCGAATTTTTTACACCATATTCCCCCTCATTTGCGGTATAATTCCACCCCGAACCTGACCGCAATCTCATACTTGCATATGGAACGAGAACATGTCAGAACAAATCTTGCCCATGCTTTTCCAGCGCGTCCAGATTCGCGTCCGCCAGGGGGCGGAGGAGATGACCTACCTCACGAGGATCATGGAACTCAGCGGGAACAGCTTCCTCATCGCCATGCCCGACTCGCCGGGGGCGGAGAAGCGCCTCCTGCCCGGCGTCAAGCTCGATGTGATCGCCATCGCCCACGACGGCCTCTACTCCCTCTCATCCGCAATCAAAGAGATCAAGCCCCTGGAGGGCCGGCCGGCGCTCGTCATGGACCCGCCGAGCTCCCCCAAGCGCATCCAGCGGCGGAATTACCAGCGCATTGACCTGGCCGTGGACGTCCGCTTCCGAATGCTCTCCGGGCCTGACGAGACGCCGTCCGATCCGTTCACAAACGCACGGAGCAAGAACCTGAGCGGCGGCGGGATCCTACTGGCCATCGCCCCGCCGACTGCCGTGAAGGACTATGTCGAGATCGAAATCCTCCTGCCGGGCAGACCCGTCCACACGATCGGGCGGGTGGTGACGTCAAAGCCCGACGAGGCGCAGCCGGATTGTGTGGACGTGGCCGTCGAATACCTCCTCATTGACACGGCCGACCGCGAACGGATCATCCGGTATGTCTTCGACAAGCAGCGGACCCTCGGACTCTGGAGCTGAACATGGCAAAATTCACATTGAAATGTGTCCAATGTGAATTTTGCCGCGTCATCGGCGGGATGGCGGGCATAGCGCGCATTAGGCAACTCGCCCTATTCGCCCTTGTCATGGTCTGTCTTGCGGCGGCGCCTTGCTCCGCCCAGCAGCCCGCCGAGCCGCAGCGCTTCACCCTCGGCAACGGCCTCACGGTGATCCTGGAGGAAAACCACACGGCGAATAAGGTCGTCGTCGAGACCTTCCACCGCGCCGGCTTCCAGCACGAGCCGCAAGGCAAGGCCCACATCGCCCACGTCGCCGAGCACATGCTCTGCTACAGCGCCACGGCCGGCTACGGCCCGCGCCAGGCCCACGAACTCCTTCAGCAGAAGGGCATGGCCAACGCGGAAACCCTGTCGGCCTTCGTCCACTACGACTACATCCTCCCCGCGCGCGACCTCAAACTGGCCCTGCAAATCGCCGCCGAGCGGATGGGCGCCGTCGTCTTCGCCGACAATCTCCTCCGCGAGGAGGTCCCGCGCGTCGTGCAGGAGATGGATTTCGTCCAGAACAATCCCCAGGCGGGGCTGCTCAAGTTCGGACTGATCGGCCTCAGCCACGTCCTGCGATTCGGCGACGCATTCGTCCCCGTCTATGGCGGCCCGGCGACGCTCACCGCCGCGGACATCGAGGCGTTCTTCAAGGAGCGATACCGACCGTGCGAGTCGGTCCTGGTGGTCGTGGGCGATTTCGATCCCGTGAACGCCCGGCAGTTGATCAACATCTACTTCGGAAGCCTGCCTCGCCTGGAACCGCCGCCAAAAACGCCTGTCACGATCGCGGCGGACGCGGACGCGAAATGGGACCTGCGGTCGGACGCCATCTACATCGTCTATCCGAGCGCCGACCCCGACGAGACCACGCGCACGGCCCTGACGCTGTTCGGCAATTACCTCCAGCAGCGCGTCTGGACCGATCCCGGCCTGATGGAGACAACCAAGGGCCGGTTCTGCTCCAACCAGATATACCCCGTGGGCGACCTGCCGTTTTTTGTCTTTGCGGAGGCAAAGGCCGGGGCGTCGCTCGACGCCGTCCAGGCGCGGATGGAACAGGTCATGAACGAGGCGCTCGCCGGGTTCAACGAGAACGCCTTCGCGCAGGCCAAGATGGGCCTGGCTTACTTTATGCGGGCGAGCGTCGCCCAGGGCGGGTACGCCCCGCCCAACACGCCCTTCGAAAACGTGCTCGCCCAGGAGGCGATCAACCTCGGTGTCAAAGAGATCCTGCGCGAGGGCGCGCCGCCCGATGAGTTCCTGGCGCGCCTCAACGCCCTGGACTACGCGACGGCGAACCGGGCCGTCCGGTCGGCCATTTCCCCGGCCAACGAGAAGAAGGTGCGATTCCTTTCGGACAAACAGTGAATAGGTGAACTCTCTACCTCCCGGCGGTCGGAACCTCCGGGAGGTTGCTGGAGATGAGAGGGGAGCGGTGACACATGACGATTCACAAGGTCGCAGTCTTTCAGCCCTATCCCTTCGAGGTCGGCCAGAAGATTCGGATTGACGGCGGCCCCCGCGCCGGCGACTGGGAGGTTGCGGGCCTCACCGAGCGCAAGGTCAAACTGCGATGCCCCATCTCGCACAGGGAGTTCGAGTGGGACCGCTTCTGCTATTTCACCGAGGAGCGCGAGTCCGAGTGGCCGCAGGCGGAGTAGGGGCGGCTTCCGCCGCCCGAAGGCCGGGCCCGATTGTGAGGATGGAATAGTTATGTATGGCGTCCGTAACTCCTCCGGTCACCCCCGGAAGCCCCCCAAGAATCTGTGATATGTCCCCGGAATACAATACCCGGAATACAATACCGGAATACAATAATACGGAATACAATACCGGAATACAAGTATGGTGGCCCCGGAACTTTCAACTTCCTATCACTTCTGCTTGAGCTTCACGTCGTCCAGCCGCCCCGCCGTGAAGAAGAGACCCATGTCCGGGTAGTCCCAGAGGAATGTTCCAACGGCCTGTGCGTCCGCCTGGTGATCGGGTTTGCCTTTGACGGCCTCGACCTCCGCAGGCGTCATGCCATAGATTAGCTTGCCGTGGGTCAGTTCGGCGATCTTCTTCCTCTGGCCTTCGTGCCGTTTCGTCTCCAGTTCGGCTTGTCGTTCCTGATAGCGCTTTTGATTCAGAATTTCCTGGCGGATGGCATCGTCCGTTTTGAGGCGGTATGTCTCATAGACTCGATCACCCAGCTTCCATCCCCTGTGGGTCAGCACGACCTCGACCTCATTTCCCTCACGACCTTCCTGAAAGGACAGTTCCAGGCCCGATCCGATCCGCAGAGGCGGGGCGTCCGGCTTGGGCTTCACTTCGAGAATCGCACCGCTCTCCTTGTCGCGTTGCGTCACGCGACTCAAGATGTCCTGGAACGTGGGGCTGACGGACTTCGTCTCTTCCGCTCCGGCGCAAATCCCGCACAGTCCGACAATCACGGCCAGCCATATTGCTCTCATCGTTCTGCTTCCTTTCATGACAGCCATGTGGATCTGCTACGCTCATTGCCCCGGGAAGCCGAAGGAAAATCCCGTCGAAGGCACGGTCCCATTGCAGTTGCTGCGGACGGGCACTCGAATGGAGACCGGCGCGCCGGTCCGGGTGCATCCTCCGGTATTGGGGCAGGATGGCCAAGTCCTCTGGATTCGGACGCCCGCATTGCCGTTGCATAGCGCGCGGATGTATGGGTCGCTTCTCAACAGTTGCTCCATGCGCTTGGGGTCGATCGCCCGCGGATCTGCCGCCGGTGTGCCGATACCAAGCATGCTCATCAAACCGGCCTGATTCTGGTTCTCAGGCTCTATCACAGGCCGCATATGGTTGCAATCGTCATGTCGCGTTTTCGGGCACCGCCCATAGATCGTTATGGTCTGCCCCGGATATCTGTCCTTCAGCGCGTCCCAGTTCAGTTGATTTCCCATGTAAACCTGCCGGGTGGTGAGGGCGGCAAAGTCATTGATCCGTATGGAGCCTTCTTTCCGTTTCTGTATGGAATGATGGATGTCGCCGTTCTCCACGGTGATGGAATGCGCGGTTCCTATGGTGCCGAATTTCTTCCCACCTCTCCAGATAGGATGGTTATGCACCTTAATACTGATGGGCATTCGAGTAATGACCTGCAGATTTTTCTTCTGGAACTTGGTTACGAGGCCATTGAACCCCTCGGCGCGGCATTCAATGGGAGTGCCGTCCAATTCATATCTGGTCTGCATATGGCAATTCGAGGGCGCGTCCTCACCGTACACCAAAGAAGCCAGAGCCAAGAACGAACCCGCGACTGCCAGCGTCACCCTCATTCTCGCCATCATGGATCTTCTCCTTTTCTCCCTGGTGCATTCCCAGAATTCAACGCCTCTCGATTGAGCACGCAAGCGATTGGTTGCCCATGTTCCAGCGGGGGGTCGAAAAAAGGCGGCAAGGTGGGGAAAAGAAAAATGTACTCAAGATGATGTTGCATACCGGCATCCGCCGCGCCGAACTCGTCAACATCAAGGCGGGCGACTTCGGGCAGGAACGCGCAGGGAGTTCCGGGGACACCATACTTAACTATTCCTATCCTTGCGTCTCGGGCCGGGCCTCCGGCGATGGAGGATACGGCCCAGCGCCACTTCCAGCCGATGCACAAACGACGCACTCCCCAACGGACGACCCGTCCGCTCATGACGACGAAGCAATTCCACATCGTCACCGTCCACATCGCCGGAAAGAAACCCCGACCAATCCTCCACGCGATCCAGCAACGGTTTCACCTTCACCAACCGATCATCCGCCCCGGCCACATGCGCCGACACGCTCGACCACGCCCATTCCTCCGCACGCCCCACCAGCCTCGCGCGCACGGGGTTGCGCTCGATATACCGAGCCGCCGTCATAAGATACGTCTCATCCAAGGGATACGACGCGAACCGCCCCTGCCATAAATGCCCCCGCCAGCCCTCGCGGAAGTTGATGCGCCGCGAATACCGTCGATGCGCCTCGCCGACGGCCCGGCGCAGACCGTCCTCCGACTCCGGCACGGCGACGAGGTGGACGTGGTTCGGCATGAGGCAGTAGGCCCAGACCTCGACGCCGAGGCGACTGCACCACTCGGCCATGAGGTC
>JBFMAD010000073.1:0-27262 GCA_040755855.1 Planctomycetota bacterium
CAAAACGCGACCGTGTTTTGACATATCTTAACGGGGGACCACCACTTCCGCATCCCAAAAGGACAAAATCAAAAACCCATAACCACTTCCGACAAATCACCTCTTCGTTTTGGGGAATGTCCTGGAATGTTTCTCTGCAGATGGGATCATCGGTTGCGCACAGTGAAAACCGCCGGGCCAGTGGGTTCAGTCCGCGCCGTGCGTGCGAGGTGTCTGATCTTCAGTACGCGAAAGGTTGATTCGATCTCGATAGCGCGTCGAGAACGACGGTTCTCCCCAAGCCCCATGTACGCCCCCCCAACGTAGTAACCGCTGGTCTGCTCCTTCAGGAAACCGGAGGGGAAACGATAGGTTCCCTGCTCGATTTGATACCTGTCAAGATGTCGCAGAGCGCGCGCAAACCAGTCGGACTTCACGGCTTGCGGAAAGTGGGCCATGAGTTCCAGCCGTTGAAGGAAGCGGCTCGTCTCCCGTTCGGACGGACCGAGCCGCTCGGGTCCCGGGAGATGAACGCCCCAACCGTGCGCCCAGGGCTGACGTTTCCGCTCGTCGAATATATACCCGTATCCGTCGGGCAGTTTTTGGAATTCTGGCCGGAGAATATAGCCGACGACCGCGTTGATCTTGTGCGCCAGGACCCGATCGTGCGCCAAGCCGGTGAAGCCATAGATGTCGTGAATCAACGGCAGCGGCGTCTTGCCGCCAAACTGAAACTCACGCTTGATGAACGGCTTGCCCCGGCAGGATTTCGGGAAGCCGGCGCATTCCCGCCGGCTCAGCCAGATGTCACACCACCCTTTGCGGGCCGTTCTGGAAAGGTGTTCCAGCGTTTCCTTCATGGCCATAAGCACGGCGTCATCGCAGAGGTATCCTCCCCGTGCGAGCGTGCCCGCGACCAGCCTGGCATAGAAATCGCCGGACTGCACCGCCCCGGCGCGAAGTTTCTCCGCGAGCCAGCGACGAAACGGCTCGGTCGCTCTGTCCAGCGGCGTAATCCCCGCTCTGAGGCCGAGCTCGAACAGTTTGCCCATCGCGTTCTCGAAGGCATCCGGACGGCTTGAGTGTAAACCGCCGACGCCCCGTCGCCTCTCCAAGAGATCAAGCCAGCGCCGGACCACTGGCGACTCCAGCAGGTCCCTCGCCAGCCGCGCGCTGTAGGTTTCGCCCGCAGCGTCCAGCAGCTCTGTCGCCGCGCGGTACCGGACCACGGGTCCACCGTGTTCGATGAGCCATTCGGCCAGCGCCTTGTCCGCCGTCGAACTCATGTGGTCTGCCATCTACCAGAGTTTATCCCCCGCCAGAAACTTGTTCATTCCCAGGTCACTAATCGCACGCAGGTTCCGGATATGGGCGTCGGCGTGCACTGGCTGCAACCATCTCAGCGTGCGGCAGCTTTCGAAGTCGGCGCATTGCCAGCACCCATCGAGCTGCTTCGCCTGGCAGCACTCCCTGACCCGACACCCGGTCGTTCCGCCGCCTTTTCGGCAAGAGGTTTCGCAATCGAGATGCCCGAGGGCCGCGAGGAACCGGCATGCGTCCTCATATTTCTTCAAGGCGGCGAAGACCTCCGGCTTGAGCTTCGGCAGGCCTTGAGCGAGCTTTCGGAACTCCGGTCTGTCAACTTGTTCCATCAGATTAGCGGCCAGCCTCTTGATTGCGCCTTTCCGTATGATGCAGTTGCCGCAGAACAAGCCGCAATATGCCACCTCATCCCATTCTTCCATAGGATTCATAGAATTGCGTTCCCCAGAACCATCAGACACAAATCTGGACTGGACGTTTCCAATACGCTCAAGCCCGCGCCTTAGGCGCGAACAACGGCGGGTGTGGTGTATTACGTGGGCGGAATTTTCTCTTCGATGATTTTGAACACCTCCCCAACAAATTCCTTCGCCTCCTGAAGCCACGCTTGAACATCCTCTTTGTGGAAGGCGGCGAGATCGGCATAGTCGCTCTTCTGCCGCATATCGAACAGGCGGTGGTAGCATCGCCCCATTATCCTTGGCAAGCGTCCTGTCTTGATCCAGCGTTGATCGAACAAGGCCCGGACGCCGCTGTGGCTGGCCGAGGCCTGCCGCTCGGTAAGCAAGAGGGCGGATACCGCATAGAAGCAGGCGTAATAGAGTCGGTTGACGCTTGCGTGTAGATGCCCGTTTTTGAGCAACAGCTCCGCTTCCCGAATGGCTTCCTGGGATCACGTCATGCGGTAGCGGACAAGTTCGATCTCTTCGGGCTTCATAGCCGGATGGATTCCTTTTCGACGCGCTGGTGGAAGGGCATCGCACGAGCGACAGGAGTTGCCCACTCGACTTTCGCATAAAAGACGGTCGAAATCACCACCTCGAGAGAGAGCTCCAGTTCGTAGATCGCATCGCGAATCCGATCCTCTTCCTCGGTCGAAAGCGCCTCGTCAGTCAGGATGAGGATGTCGAAGTCCGATTCCGGTTCAGCCGTTCCCCGAGCCCGACTGCCATACAAGAAAAGGTCGGCAGATGGCACCAACTTCTGGACGGCCGCCTTCAAATTCAGCAGGAGTTGCTTGTGGCTGGTCTTTATGGCCTTGGCTTTTTCAAGTGTTCTCATTGCGCCCAGTCCTCTACCGAGACAGGATACTCACCATTCTCATTGTACGCCATCTGCGCGGCAAGTCAAGCGCCGATCGGCAATGCCCTTGGCGCCGCAACACTTGCGCCCTCCACTTTGCATCACTGCCTCATTGCCCCAATACATCATCACTCATTACCGCATTCTTCCACACTCGTACCCCGCCTCATACATCGCCACGACATTCTCCGGCGGGCTGACCACCTGGATGTTGTGGCAGGGACCGAGGATGTAGCCGTTGTTCGCCCCCAGGATGCGGATGTTGTCCTCGACCTCCTTGCGCACGTCCTTCACAGATCCCTTCGGCAGCGTGAACTGATTGTCCATCGCTCCGTGGAAGACCAGCCGGTCGCCGAAGTCGCGCGCCAGGCCCTCGCGCTCCATCCCCTTGCACCGCCACTGCACCGGGTCGAGCACGTCAATCCCCACCTTCTCGATCATGTTCGGGATGTTCGCCCGCACCGCCCCGTCGCTGTGGTGGAAGGCGTAGCCGCCGCCCTCGTGGACGATGTCCGTCATGCGCTTCATGCGCGGGAGAAAGAACTCCTCGATGTGCGCCAGCGAGCAGAGCAGGCTCTCCTGCGTGCCGAGGTCCTCCGCCACCCACGTCCAGATGATCTTGCCGGGGATCGCCTCATAGCAGCGCCGGGTCTTCTCGTAGCACATGTCGTAGAGTTTGTCGAGGCAGTAGTGCACCATCTCGGGGTTTTCGTAGAGATCCATGTAGCCCTGCTCCACGCCGCGCAGCCACTTGTAGGTGGCGAAAGGCTCCGACCCGCCGCCGCGGATGACCTGGTGCTCCTTGCCCTTGATCTGGTCGGGAATGCGGGAGTAGTCGTACCAGTCGAAGCTCGGCCACCGGTAGTTGTCCTCGATCTCCTCGACGCTCTTGAACCCGGCCAGGGGGTGGTGCACCGCGTTGCGGTAGTGGCCCGTGCCGTAGTCGGTGTCCTCATACCCGATGCCATAGACGTCCTTGTCCGGCGGGATGGGCGGGCCGGTGTACTTCGGTCCCACGTCCACAACCGAGTCAATGTGCAGCTTCTCGAATGCCTGTGACAGGTTGTCGAGGCCCATGTGCTTCAGTAGCTTCTGCGTCGCCTCGCCCGTGGCGCGGTAGTCCATGGGCACACGGTCGGGTTTCTCGTGGTTCAGCACGGCCAGCCATCGTTCGCGCGGTTCCATAATAGGTGTTTCCTTTCCGGTTCAACAGTATAGCCTTCGCCATGGGAACGATACCACACCGGCGCTTTCGTTTGCAAGCAGTTCCGGTCATGTGATAGGATGGCGAGCCGATGAGGAGCAGAAGATTTTCGCAGGAGTGTTCCATGAAACCAATATACGTCGCATATGCCCTATGCGTCCTATACTCGGCAGTATGTCCCCCTCCCTCGGCGAGCGCCGCCGATGATCTCGCCGGCTCGTGGTCATTCGAGGAGCCGGGGGATGCGATCAAGGACCTCTCGGGGAAGGGTTTGAACGGCGCGGCTGCGGGCTGCGCCCGCGCCCCCGGCCATGCGGGCCAGGCCCTGAAACTGGATGGCAAGGCAGGCATGACTGTGCCCGACTCGCCGCTGCTTCATGCAGGCAAAGGTTTCGCCATCGAGTGCTGGGTGCGGCTCGACAGCGGCCCGGCGGGACCGCCCATGAACATCATCACAAAAGCGAATGAATACATGCTGCGCGTTGATCCCGAAAGCGCGGGCGGGTGCATCTCGTTCTTCGTCCGCACCGCCGACGGCGCATGGGATCCGCGCGCGCGCGGTCCGAGGCCCGTGCCGGGCACGTGGTATCACATCATCGCCACCTGGGACCAGCGCACGGGCCGGCTCTGGGTGAACGGCAAACTGGCCGCTTCCGCAAAACCCGGGACATGCGCCCCGGGCGCGGCCCCGCTCGCGGTGGGCGGACCCGTCGAGGGCCTGGCGGGGCTGGTCGGCCTGATTGACGAGGTGCGGTTTTACCGCCATGCCTTCGGTCCGGTGGGCCTCGCCCGACGCACATGGGCCGGGGACAAGCCGGAACCGGCGCAGAAGCGGACGGACGCCGCGTTTGAATTCAACGCGACCGCCGAGGGATGGGATGGGGAGGATGGCGTGGAGGTCGCCCTCCGGGAGGGGGCCCTTTGGGTGACGCTCCACACGAGTGAATCTCTCCTGAAGGTGGTAGGTCTTGACATTGACACGGCGGTCCAGCCCATCACTACCGTTCGCATGGCGGCGTTGAGCGGGACGCGCGGCGTGTGCGTCTTTGTGTCGGACAAGATGGTCAAGGAGATTCCGTTCCGCATCATCGCCGACGGTCAAATGCACAGCTACACGCTCCGCTGCACGCATCAGGACACGTTGATCGGCCGCCTCTGGGGGATGGGCCTACGGCTCGAAGGCGCGCAGGATTCGCAGGTGCGAATTGACTTTATCCGCCTGGACAAGACCTCCCACGCACCGCCAGACCTGCGCATCCTCTCCCTCGCGCCGGAGCGGCGGATCAACGGCCTCGGCGGGCCGGCGCAGGTCAAGGCATGGATTCGCAACGTAGGCGGCGAGGCAAAGGGCGTCTCCGCTCGGCTCACCGTCCCGCCCGATGTGACAGTCGTAGGCGATCCAACGCAGGCGATCGGCGGGATGGACTTTGACTGGCAATTGGAACTCACGTGGACCGTCCGGTCGGACAAGCCCGCCGGCGGCGACATCCGCCTGGAGCTGATGCAGGGCGGGGCGGTGCAATGCGCCATGACCCGGCCCGTCCAGTTCGCCGCCGATCCCGACGAGGCGGGGCGGGAACTGGCCCGGTCGCGGCCGTGGCTGCGCGCGGGCTATCCCCGGTGCATGGACTTCCGCCATCTCTTCCCGCAGTCGGTCATGTTCCTGGAGCACAATACGGTCTTTCTCGTGGACTTCATCGGCTACAAGATTCAGGCCGCGCAGGAGTTCAAACGGCGCTACCCCGACCGCCTGATCCTGATGCAGGTGAACGACGAGGTGAACGGCATCTGGGGCAGTTGGCATGTCGTGCCCCGCGAGTTCGCGGTCAAGGAAAACCTGAAGTGCGACCCGGCCATCTTCCCCATGCCCGCCTTCCGGGGCTACTGGCTGCTTGGGCCGGGGGAGGCTCTGTCGGAGGGCTTCCCCGCAAGCGCGGAGACCTGCGGGGTCGCCGTGGACGAGACGAAGTGGTTCATCCTCACTCGATTCGGCCGCGACTATCTCCGCGACGTGCTCGTCTATCGTCGAGTCGAGGGCAGACCCGACTGGTCGCACAGCGAGTACGCCACCGTGACAAAGGTTGACAAGGAGAAGAAGACGATCACGATCCAGCGATGGCCGAAGGCCGCCGTGGGTGAATGGCGCGATTTTCGCAAAAACGAAACTTACCTCGCGCCGAGCGTGGGCGACATCTACCGGCTCTACGAAGGGCCGGTCATCAAGACGTGGGTCCCGAACCTGACGAAGTTCTGTCCCCGCGATCCGGCGACCGGCATGGACGCGGTAACGTGGTGGGCGAAGCACTTTGCGAATCTATGGCGCACGCGCATCGCCAACGTGGAACCGCACCCCGACGGGATCCAGTTCGACGGCCTGGACGAGGGGCGGATCGGCGACTGCGACAACGACGGCGTCGTGGATGCTTGCGAGATCGGAGGCATAAACTATTGGAAACTCGGCCTCTATGACTTCTTCCGCGCCCTCCGCGAGGGCGGAGACGGCTGGAAGGGCATGGGCGAGGACCTGATCCTGGCCGACTGCAGCAATCCCTTCGGCCCGGCATGTGTGCGCCTGCTCAACGGCTCGGAGAACGAGGAGTTCCCCAGTTTCCAGGGACCGCAGTTCCTGCCCACGGGGATGGACCTCTATCGCGTCTGGTGCGCTGAGGCCGCGCGACCGCCCGCCTCGTATATCCAGGGACGATTCGCTTGCGACACCTATATCGAGCACGACTACCAGGCGCTCGTGGAGCGGGACAAGTTCCACGGCGATTCGCTTGTCCGGTTCAGCATCGCCGCAGCCTGCATGGGCGAGGGCATTTACACCTATCGCGCCGGCTCGCAGCGAGACATCCGGGGCACGCAGTCGTTTCAGGGATTCCTTGAGTATCCGTGGGACGAATACCACGCGGGCGTGGAAGGGACATACAACTGGCTGGGCCTGCCCCTCGCCGAGGCGGTGCGCTTGACCGACCATCTCGGGCCGGATTTGATCTCCGCCGATGAACCGAAGGGATGGGAACTGGCGGGGGCGACAACCGGAGTGGAGACGTCGGGACCGGAGATGGCGAGCATCGAAGGACGCCGGATGGTCGAGGTGAACGTGCTCTCCATGGACGCGCCCGACCCGCAGCAGGCGGGACGGCGCGACGCCGCGGAGCGGGCCGTGCTCCTTTCACTGGCGACGACACAGCCGCTCGATCCCGGCAAGGAGTATTCGGTGGAGTTCTGGATCGGCGCGAATCCGCAATATGACGAGAAGGAAGGCGAGCGCTTCAAGGATGTGTGGCGGTGCGTGGGCGTGGGCCTGCGCGCGGCGGATCGCCGCGGGACGGAGCAATGGATCCTCGTCGGCCCGCAGACCCGGCACGTGGCATTGACGCTTCGCGCCCCGGCGGCGGAGAAATGCAGGGTAGCCTTCCGCGTGGGCGGGGAGCTGGGGCCGGTGCGGGTCGGCGGGCTGCGCGTGCGAGAGGGGTGCGCGGAGGTCTTCGCCCGGCGGTTCGAGCATGGGCTGGTCCTTGCCAACGGTTCCGCCGTGTCGCCGTATGTTTTCGATATTGCAAAACTCGGGGAGGGGCAAAATTACCGCCGATTCCGCGGCGCGCAGGCGCCGGATGTGAACAACGGGCAGCCGGTCGGACAGAGCGTCACTGTTCCGGCACAGGATGGGCTGCTGCTGATGGCGGAGTAGAAAGATGTCCATATCCTAATCGTAATCCTAATCGTAATCCTAATCCTAATCTGACCTCGATCTGAAGCTTGCCCACGTTACGGATGCGATCAAGATTAAGATTAGGATTAAGATTAGGAGTAGGATTAGGAGTGGGAAGCGAGGCAGGCTCGGTTCTCTGCCGACGAGATTGCCTCGGTCCGCAAGGTGCGGGCCTCGCAATGACCAAGTCCTACGTCAACGCGGGATTCGTGAATACTTCGGGTTAGAAGCTCAGCGCCTCGGTGGACATCAGCCGCTCGTCGCGGGTGATCTCGTACATGGCCTCGAGCAACTTGACGTCGGCCTCGGTCTGTTCCACCTTTCGACGGGCGAACATGCGCTGCTGGGTCTTGACGGCGGCGTCCAGAAGCACCTCCGTCTCCTGTCCGAAGGACCGGGCGTAGTTGGTGAAACTGGGGACGTTCGTCCCGACGAACCCGTAGAGGAAGCTGCACACGCCGACGAGCTTGCCGGTGAAGATGCTCGTGTTGATGGCCGTCTTGGAGAAGTCGCCGATGACGCAGCCGAGGAACTGCATCTCGGTGTTGATGCGGCGGCCGCGGTGCTGGATTGTGACCTCGCCGTAGGTGTTTTTGAGGTCCGAGTTGCACGTCCCCGCCCCCATGTTGACCCAACTGCCGACGTAGCCGTGGCCGAGGAAGCCGTGGTGCTGCTTGTTGCTGTAGGGTTCGATGATGGCGCACTCCACCTCGCCGCCGATCTTGCAGGTGTGGCCGATCTGGACCTGCTCCTTGATGGTGGCCCGCTCGATGATCTTCGAGTTCGGCCCGACGATGACCGGCCCCACGATCAGGGCGAAGGGCCCGACGGATACGTTGTCGTGCAGGAGGATGGGCCCTTCGTGCGCGTCGAAAACAGCGGTCGGGTGAATCTTGACATTCTTGCCGACGAACACGCCGGGTTGTCCCTCCGTCAGCCCCTCGGTCAGCCTCTTGAGGTTGCCGTCAAAAAATTCCTGGTGGCAGCGAATGATGTCGAAGGGAAATTCGACCAGGGGGAGAACCTCGTGCAGGTCCCACGTGCGCCGTTTGAGCAGGAAGTCCGTAATCGTTTCGGGGGTCTGTTCCGACGCGCCCTGGGGGAGGGACTCGAAGTATGCGGCGGCGACGCGCGAGTCCTTCGCGGCGACGAAATCCTTGTGCTCCTTCGCCTGTTCGATGAGATGCTCGATCAAGGCGAACGACGGCGCGAGGGATGCGTTGAGAAAGAGCACCTCCGACTCGGCCAGGGGCGCCAGATCGAAGGATGCGTCCGTCTTGGCGCGCAGGTAGTCGCGCACGATGGCGCTGATCCCGGAGGCGTAGCGTTTGGCCGCGTCATAGAGGCGCGTGGCGGCAAAACTTACGCCGAAGGCGGGACGGGTGAGCGTGATGGGGCGATTCTCGCCGGTAAGATGGTCCTCAAAAAATACGATGTGCATAATCTTGCTCCTACGCATGAGCGATACCAGGAAACATTAATCGGTTAACGTATAGCCCTTTAGTTAACCAAAGTCAAGAAAAATTGAGAGCGTGCGGTATCGGTTCAGAAGGCGTAAAAACAGCGGCAAGGAAGGCTCAGAACTTCAGGACGTACTCGACAGGCGCGACAGCCGGATCAATGGCGATGGTCAATACCTTTTTCTGTTTATCAACTTCCCACGTCCGCGCGATCTTTTTGCCGCACTCGACCTCCAAAATGGCGGCGTTCTCGACGCGCAGCGTCATCGGGTTCGTCGCCTTCTGCACGTTGAGGCAAACCTCCTTCGCGCCGACGGCCATCGCTGTCCAATCCAGGCGGAGCTCCTTCAGCGAATCGGCGGCGACGACGACTTCCTTTCCTTCGCGGATGCTTATGTCGCATCGGCCGGGTTTCATTTCCTCGGCCGGGACGAGATACGCATAGTAGTACGACTTCGCCTCGTCGGTGGTCAGGTCGAGGCGCGCGGGCGGTGCGTCGTCCTTCACCTGCTTAGCCAGCCAGTCCACGGCCGGTCCCACCTTGAAATCGTGCCCGCCGTCGAAGACGTCAAGCGCGGCCTTGGCCGAACCGGCGTCCTCCAGTTTGTTGTAGGAGTCCACGCTATGGTGATACGGCACGCTCTGGTCGTTGCGGCCGTGGTGGATGTCCATAGGCAGGTTCAGGGCGTTGGCGATGAGGTTCACCGGCGAGCGGCGGAAGTACTCCCAGTCCACTTCGGGCGAGTCGCCCGGCTTGCCGCCGGTGCAGGCCTCGACGCCGGGGGCGTAGCCCTTGTTCTCGCCATGCCACGCGGCGATGTTGGTGATGCTCACCCACGCGCTGACGCCGGCCCAGACGTCGGGGTATTTGGCCGCCATCACGTGGGCCATGTGCCCGCCGCCGGAGCCGCCGGTAAGGTAGATGCGCCTCTTATCTACATTGAAATTCGCAATCATGTAATTCACCGAGTCAATCACATCATGCTGGGCGAGGATCGAGGCGCAGGCTTCCTTCGCCTTCGGGTTCCTGGGCAGGTTCGGGCCGCGGAAGTCGGGCAGGACGAGGAGCCATCCGCGCTTCAAGGCGAGCGGCCCCATGGCCTTCGCCTGCTGCTTGTAGTCGGCGCTCCAGGAGTGCAAGCCGACCAACAGCGGGAGGGGTTTCGAGCCGTCATAGTCCGCGGGGACCTGGATGATGTTCGACTGGTCGGTTCCATCGAGGGATGACTTGATCGCGATCTCGACGGGTTTTCCCTTTTCCATTGCGAGGGCGCACTCCCAGATGAATAGCGCGGCCAAAAGAAACGCGCAACAACTGACTCGGCACGGCACGTTGCTCATCTCCGATCGGCGCGGCGGGGTTCATGCCCTACTTAGGATTCCGGCGCGGACGCCGGCGCCCCCTCCGCCGGTTTCTCGGGCTTTTCGTCCTTGTCCTTCTCCCCCTCGTCCTCCTCGACTTTCTCGCTGTGTTCGTCAACGATCTCGCCTTCTCTGGTCATCCGCACGCCGTCCCACTGGAGGGCGTCGCCGACGGCCTGGGCGATGTTCGTCAGATGGTCGCCGATCTTTTCAAAGTTGGTCAAGAGGTCCAGAAAGATCACGCCCGCGCGGACCTTGCACTTCCTGGCTTTCAGGCGATCCACATGGTTGTCGCGGAGCTTCCTGTCGAGCTTGTTCACCTTCTGCTCGGCACGGAGAACCAGCGCCGCCTTCTGCAGATCGTTGTCGCGCAGCGCGTCAATGGTCTGGCCGAACATGGAATCCACCAGCTCGTGCATCTCCTCGATCTCCGCCAGGGCCTTCTTGGTGAACTTGGCCTTTTCGTCCAGCTTCGCCAGCGCCAGCTCGACTAAGTTCTCCGCGTGATCGCCGATTCGCTCGATGTCATTCACCGTGTGAATCAGGGCGGGCAGCTTCTCCGCCTGATCGGGGCTTAGGTCCTGCTCCGAGACATGGACGAGGTATTCCGTCACCTCCTTCTGCATGTCATCCACCACGTTCTCCTCGGCCGCCACCTGGTCAAGGGCTTTTTTGTCCTTCTCGAAGAACCCTTTCATGGCCCGCTGCATCATGTCTCGGGCGATCTCCGCCATGTTCACGAGCTCCCGTTCGCTGGCGCTGATGGCCATGGAGGGGGCGTTGAGCAGGCGGTCGTCCAGGAGTCGGGGCCTCTCCGCTCTTGATTCCACGCCCGGTAGGAGCCACGTAACGAAGTCCGCGTAGTGCTTCGCCCAGGGAAGAAACACAAGGGTGTTAGTCACATTGAACATGATGTGTGAGTTGGCGACCAACTGGCCGAGGTCGTTGCTCGTCAGAAGAACGACAGGGACAAACCATCGCAAGACGAGCATGACCCATGCGGCGCCGATCACGTTGAACATGATGTGTGAGAGGGCGACGCGCCTTGCGGTGATGTTCGTGCCGATGCTCGCGAGCAACGCCGTGATGCACGTCCCGATGTTGCATCCCAGGATGAGGGGGAAGACGCGGGGCATGACCTCGGCCGGCTTCGCCGGATCGCCGAGGAGACCTCCGGTCGCCAGGGCCAGCACCATGACCGTCGTGGCGCTGCTGCTCTGGACTACGTCGGTGATCAGCATGGCGATGATAAGGCCCAGGACCGGATGGTCCCCGCCCCATTGAAGGGCCCTTACGAGGGTCGGGCTTTTCTTGATGACCGCCACTCCGTCCGACAGCACCTTGATGCCGAGAAAGAGAAGCCCGAAGCCGAGCATGCCCAGCCCGATGTTCTTGATCAGCTTGCGCCGACCGAAGAGATTCAAGCCCAGGCCGATGCCGATGGCCGGCAGGGCATACTGCTCCAGCTTGAATGCGGCCAGCTTTACGGTGACCGTTGTGCCGATGTTCGCGCCGAAGACCACGCCCAGCGCCTGTTGCAGCGTCATCAGCCCGGCATTGACGAAGCCCACGAGCATCACGGTGGTGGCGCTGCTGGACTGGATGATGGCCGTGGCCGCCGTCCCCACCAGCACCCCCTTCACCGGGTTGCTCGTGAAGGCGCCGAGAATCTGCCGCAGCCGATCGCCGGCCGCCTTCTGCAGCCCGTCGCCGAGCAGGTGAACACCATAGATCAGCAGCCCCAGCCCGCCCAGGGTGTGGAACAGGATTGTCCGAGCCATCTCCATCGTTGTCATCGCTGTTTCCGCAGCCATGTATATGCCTCTTTCTTTGCCCTCCACCAACGAAAGGATGCAGGAAGGCGAGCAAGTGGCGTGCTAACAAGATTCTAACCGTCGGATGGTATTTATATTCCATCTCCCCATCGCGTGTCAAGGGCAAAACATCCGCCCGCCTAACCCCCCAGTGACGGGGGGGAGCGGGTGTCATGCCCGCGCAAGCGGGCATCCAGGCGTTCGTGGATTTTGGCGCTACGCCTGGATTCCCGCTTGCGCGGGAATGACGGGGGACCTCCTTTCGATGAATTACCCCCCCCGTGATGAGGCATTACACGCCCGCAATTTATGATTGACATAACAGATGGAAACGGAGAGAATTAAAATAAGGAAGTAATCTACAATGAAACGATATCTCATCTGCGCGCTCATTCTCAGCCTCCCCCTTTCCGCCGCCGAGTACGGCAGCCTCCAGTGCGACCCGCCCGAAGGCGCGTTCGTTGCGGCCACAACGCACGACTTCAAGATCACATTTGCCGCTCTCCAGGACCTCTCCGTCGGCTCGCAGCTCCGCGTCATCTGCCCCCGCGAGGGCGGATGGTCCAGGCCATCCCTCGACCCGGCGAAGGAGGGGGAGAACAGCAACAAGCCCAACGCGCTGAAGGTGAAACTCACCCCCCTCGGCGACATGCGCGTCCGCATCGAATCCGAACCCCCCGACGCCATAGCCTCTGTCAACCAGGCGCGTATCGGCAAGACCCCCTGCATCGCCGAAAGGCTCAAGCCGTGGGGGAATGAGTTTGAGGTCAACAAGAAAGGCTTCGAGCCCTGGTCCTGTCGGATGAGGGTTTTTCCCGACGGGAAGAAACTGGAAAATGTCACCGGCATGGGCTTCGGCAAGGTCGAATGCCGCCTCGTCAAGCAGGCCGGCAATGCGACCGCGCTGGAGGGCGAGAACGCCCGCTACTCCGACCGCGGCCCGCCGTACTCCAGCCGCGACCGCATCAGCGCGATCATCTTTACCGTCAAGGGCGCATCGCTCTGCCGCGGCGATGTCGTCGAGATATCCTTCCCCCAATCGAGAGTGGGGAACGTCGCCCACCACCCCGACCCGAAGCGCAACTGCGCCCAGTACCAGGTGCAGGTGAAACCGGCCGACGCCGAGGAATGGAGCGACATCCCCGGCTGCCCAACGTATTACCTCATCCCCGACAAGCCGACGAACATCCGCGTCCGGACGCCGTCGCAGGTGGTCAAGGGCGAGCCCTTCTCCATCTGCGTTCACGTTTGCGACAGGTTCCAGAACCCCACCCCGGAATTTGTCGGCCAAGTGACCGTCGCCTGCACCGACCCTGCGGCGGAGATGCCCAAGGCCCTCACCTTCGAGCCGAAGCACCGCGGCTGGATGCGCCTCGAAGGACTGAAATTCAACACACCGGGAACGCATGCGATCACGGTTGACGCCGGCGGCCTCCTCGAAGGCGACGGCGCGAAGTCCGTCTCGACCCCCATCGAGGTCCTCGCCGAGGCCCCCAAGCTCCGCCTCTACTGGGGCGAACTGCACAACCACGGCTTCTACTCCTTCGACGCCCGCAACTGGGGCGGCGTCCGCATGGCCCCCGACGAGGCCTACTGGTACGGCAGAAACATCGAGAACCTGGACTTTGCCGCCGCCACCGACCACTCCGTCCATAGCGGCAAGGACTGCGGACACAACGACATGCGCGAGGATGAATTCAAGGCCATCCAGAAGGCCGCGGCGGAGAACAACGAGGACGGAAAATTCGTCACCTTCACCGCCGTCGAGCAGCGCTGCGCCCGCGGCGATACCAACACCTACTTCCTCCGCGACGACGACGTCTTCTACATGAAGGACCGCCGCCTCACCGTCCAGGAGATGTGGGACCTGTGCAAGGGCATGGAGTTCTTCACCGTCCCCCACCTCCACCCGCTCATACCGCGAGAGGATCGCTTCGACCGGATTGACCCGGCGAAGGAGCGCGGCGTCGAGATCCACTCCAACCACGGGCGGTATGAATACTACATGAACGAACCCCTTCTGCCCGCCAAGGGCATGGTCAAGGGCGACGACGTCCAGTCCATCCTCTCGCGCGGGCACCGCCTCGCCTTCATCGCCGCCAGCGACGACCACTCCGGCCGCCCGGGTGTCGCCGACCTCACCGGCGTCTACGCCCCGGAGCTGACCCGACAGGCGATCTACGACGCCATCCGCAGCCGCCACACACTCGGCAGCACCCGATACCGGATGAACGTGGAGTTCCGCATGGGCGAGCA
Source organism: Planctomycetota bacterium (assembly GCA_040755855.1). Classification (GTDB taxonomy): domain Bacteria; phylum Planctomycetota; class Brocadiia; order JAADGH01; family JAADGH01; genus JAADGH01. The sequence continues at coordinate 14,416 of JBFMAD010000073.1, forward strand.
CATGATGGGCGACGACGTCCGCATCGGCAGGGATGAACCGATGTTCAAGTCGCGGCCCTTCCACGCCCGCGTGTTCGGGACCGGCGAGTTGAAGGTGGTCGAGATCATCCGCAACGGCAAGGTCATCCACGCCGTCGAGCCGGATGGACGCACGGCCGAGGTCCGGTTCGACGACGCCGATCCCCTCGACCGGACCTACCTGGGGACGGAGATGAACGACAATCCCCCGACGACCTACTACTACCTCCGCGTCCTCCAGGAGCCGGAGGGCGATGAGAAACTGAAGGAGGCGAGGCGCGGCATGGCGTGGTCCAGCCCGATCTACGTCTCGCCGAAGGGATAGCAAGCGCGATTATCTCGTCCCCAGGCTCTGCCTGGGGACGGCGGTTCGTTCCGAGGCAGAGCCTCGGAACGAGAATACGAAGGGATAGCGAACGATGGACGAAGATCGAGTCAGGAAGGAAGTCGAGAAGCGCTGCCCGGACAAGCGACTGCCGTGCGGCGTAGCGTTCCAGATTGCCGAGGAACTCGGCGTGAAGCCGATACAGATCGGCCAGGCGGCGAACAAACTCGGCGTCAAGATCGTCAACTGCCAATTGGGTTGTTTCGGCGACAAATCGAAGGGCAAGCCATGATCTCATTTGACGAAGCCGAAAAGATCATTCTTGATTCCGTGATGCGGGTCGAGGCCGAGGAGGTGAGCATCACCGAGGCCCACGGCCGCACCGCCGCCGAGACGGTGACGTCCAGCGACGACATCCCGTGCTTCGACAACTCCGCCATGGACGGCTACGCCGTGCGCAAGGAGGACGTGGCCACGGCCTCAAAGGAGACCCCCATCGAGCTGGAGGTCATCGAGGAGGTCCCTGCCGGTAAAGTGCCGCAGAGGAAGATGAGGGCGGGGAAGGCCGTCAAGATCATGACCGGCGCGCCCATTCCCGACGGGGCCGACGCCGTGGTGATGGTGGAGGACACGGAGGCGGAGGGATCGAAGATCAAGGTCTTCGCCCCCGTGGAGAAAAGCAACATCCGGCCCAAAGGCGAGGACATCGCGGCGGGGAGCGCGGTCATCGAGGACGGCATGTTGCTCCGCCCGCAGGAGATCGGTGTGCTGGCCTCGATCGGTCGGCAGCGGATCAAGGTCGCGCGCCGCCCGCGCGTGGCGATCCTCTCCACCGGCGACGAGGTGATCCCCCACGACCAACCCCTCGAACACGGCAAGGTGCGCAACAGCAACTCCTTTACGCTCCGGGGCATGGTGAAGGACGCCGGGGCCGTGCCCATTGACCTGGGCCTCGTGAAGGACGCGATGGAGGACGTCGTCGGCGCGCTGAAGTCGGCGCGAAAGGCCGACGCCGTCGTCACCTCCGGCGGCGTGTCGGTGGGCGAATACGATTTCGTGAAGGATGCGCTCGAGCAGGCGGGCATGAAGCAGAAATACTGGAAGGTCCTGATGAAGCCGGGTTTTCCATCGCTCTTCGGGACGATGGGCAAGACGCTGTGCTTCGGACTGCCTGGCAATCCGGTGAGCGTGATGGTCTGCTTCGAGCTCCTTGCCCGCCCGGCCATCCTGAAGATGCAGGGCCGGAAAGAGGTCCGCCGCCCCATGATCCACGCGATCCTCGATGATGATAAGGTGAAGCACAAGGGCGAGCGGCGGACGTTCGTGTGCGCCCATGTGACCGTCGTTGATGGGACGTTTCATGTGACCGTGCGCGGGCCGCAAGGATCGGGCATGTTGCGTTCCATGAGCCTCGCCAATGCGTTGCTCGTCCTCGCCGAGGATGCGCCCGCCCCGGGGAAGGGGGACCGCGTGCCGGTGCTCCTGTTGGACAATCCGCAGATCGAGTAGTTCACCCCGATGGATAAGACTGAATCACAGAACTGGGAACCGAAGATCGTTGCGTTTCTGTGCAACTGGTGCAGCTACGCCGGGGCCGACCTGGCGGGCGTCAGCCGGCTCCAGTACCCGCCGAACGTCCGGATCATCCGCGTGCCCTGCTCGGGGCGGGTGAATCCCCTGTTCATCCTGTCCGCCCTGCGCCACGGCGCCGACGGGGTGCTGGTGAGCGGGTGTCATCCGGGCGACTGCCACTACACGAGCGGCAACTACACGGCGAGGCGGAAATTCGCACTGATGAAACGGCTCCTGGAGTACGTCGGCTTCGAGCCGGGGCGCGTTCGGTTCAGTTGGGTCTCGGCCTCGGAGGGTCCGCAGTTCGCCGAGTTGATCCGCAAGATCACCGACGACGTGAAGGCCCTCGGCCCGGCGACGAAGATGATAAAGGTGGAATAGGAACGTTGAGCACGGTTGACGACATCCGACAACTGGCCAGGGACCTCCTCCGCGAGGGGAAGGTCGCGCTGGTCATCGGCTACGAGCGGGGCACGCTGCCCATGCGCAGCCGACCGGCCTTCGTCCGCACCGAGGCCGAGGCGGACCGGCTGATGTGGGACCCGTGGTGCGAGGCCGATCTGGTCCGCTATCTCCATGACCGCAAGGAAAAAACCGCCGTCGTCGCCAAGGCGTGCGACGTGCGGGCCATCGTCGCGGCCATCAAGGAGAAGCAGATCAAGCGCGACAACGTCGTCATCATCGCCGTCCGATGCGGCGGCATCCTCGACCGCAGGCGCGCGGAGCAGATCGTCAAGGGCCGCCGCCTTACCGCCGCCGTCATCGAGGGCGAAACGCTGGTCCTGAATGGCGACGGCTTCGAGGAGCGCGTCCTGTGCAGCGCCGTGCTCCGGGAGGAGTGCCTCTACTGCGCCGACCCGGCGCCGGTGGAGGCGGACCATGTCGTCGGCCCGGAGGTGAAGCCCCGCGCGGCGGAGGACGAGTACGCCGATGTCGCGGCCTTCGAGAAGAAATCCCCCGAGGAGCGCTGGCGGTGGTTCTACCGGGAGATCGAGAAGTGCATCCGATGCTACGCCTGCCGCAGCGCCTGCCCCATGTGCTACTGCAGCGAGTGTTTTGCCGACAGCAGCGACCCGGAGTGGATCGGCAGGGGCGACGACTTGGTGGACAAGCAGTTCTTCCACATCGTCCGCGCCTTCCACACGGCGGGGCGGTGCGTGGACTGCGGCGCGTGCGAGCGGGCCTGCCCGATGGGGATCAAGCTGCGTATGCTGACGCGGAAGATCCAGAAGGACGTGAAGGAGCTCTTCGGCGGCGAGGCGGGGAAGGACATGGATTCACCCCCGGCGCTCGCCGCGTTCGACCCGAAGAAGGACAAGGACGATTTCACCGGATAAGATGGAACTGAAGGCGATCCAAAAAAACGATTTTATCGCCCTCCTGTCGGAGCTGGCAAAGGGCGAGCAGACCGAGGTCATCGCCCCCGTCCGGCGGGACGACATCGTCCGCTTCCGCGCGATCCGCTCCGGCGAGGAGGCCGACTTCAGCGAGTGGAACACAAAGCTCTCCGTCAAGGAGGTCTTCTTCCCCCCGAAGGAATGTCTCTACACCTACGCCGCCGAATCGGGGAGCATCGCCGTCGCCCCGCCCGCCCCGGACACGCGCCGGCGGGTGGTCGTAGGCGTCCGCCCCTGCGACGCGCGGAGCATCGCCATCCTCGATCGCGTCTTCGCGTCCGGCGAGATGAAGGATAACTACTACCTCGACAAGCGGGAGCGAACGACCATCGTCGGCATGGCCTGCCTCGAACCCCTGCAGACGTGCTTCTGCAGCTCCGTCGGCGGCAGCCCCTTCGGCGAGGAGGGGATGGACGCGCTCCTCTGCGACATGGGCGACTGCTACATGGCGAAGGCAATCACCGAAAAGGGGGAGAAGTTGATCGCCGACTGGGAGGTCGCTTCGTCCGAGGATGCCGCCGCAATGGAAAAGGCCCAAGCCCAAGCCGAGGCGAAGGTTCGTCCCGACGCGGTCCCCGAAGGCGTGAAGGAAATCCTCGACAAATGCTTCGAGGACAAGTTCTGGGACGGTGTGCACGAGCGTTGCCTCGGCTGCGCCACGTGCACATTCCTCTGTCCTACGTGCCACTGTTTTGATCTGGCCGAGGAGGTCGCGGCCGGGAAGGGCAGGCGGCTGCGCGTGTGGGACACGTGCATGTTCCCCCTCTTCACGCGCCATGCCTCCGGGGCGAACCCGCGTCCGAGCGGCAAGGAGCGGATGCGCCAGCGCGTGATGCATAAGTTCCGGTATTTCGTGGAGAATTTCGGCGTCGCCGCCTGCGTGGGGTGCGGGCGGTGCGTGATCGCTTGCCCGGTGAATCTGGATATCCGAGAGGTCCTGAACGACGTGGCGAAATTAGAGCCTTCCCCAAAAACATGATGCCAATTTGCGTGCAGGTTCTTAGGACAAAATTCACATTGGACACATAATACCACACTTTCTGTTTTCAGAAAGTGTGGTATACGTAGAAAGAGATTTTGCTTGACGATGTATCGCTCATTGGCAAGATGGCGTTGCTTTTCTCGGGAAAAAATGTGTCCAATGTGAATTTTGTCCTTCGGTTGCGGGCCAAGCCCGCATTGGGGAGAAAGTAGGTAAGTACACCGTTCTATTAGTCCATTAGGGGTTGTTGCGAACCGAACGTGGTCATTCCCGCGAAAGCGGGAATCCACGAGGAATTGAGGGCCTGGATTCCCGCTTTCGCGAGAATGACAGAGGGGCCACGAATGACAGAGGGGCCACGCAAGACATGAAAGAGATGACCCAGACAAAGAACCCATACCTCCCCGTGCCCGTGATGGTCGAGAACGTCGTCGTCGAGACGGCCGACAAGAAGATCAAGACCTTCGCGCTCCGCTTCCTGACCGAAAGCGATCGCCGCGCCTTCGACTTCCGATGCGGCCAGTTCGCCGAGGTCTTCGTCCCCGGTGCGGGCGAGGCGCCCTTCGGCGTCGCCTCGTCGCCCATGGAGGAGCGGGCCGAGTTCACGGTGAGCAAGGCCGGGGTCCTGACCACCGCCCTGCACAACATCGAGGTCGGCCAACAGATCGGCGTGCGCGGCCCGCTGGGCAATGGCTTTCCCATGGACGACCTTGCGGGGAAGAACCTCGTCCTCATCGGGGGCGGGTTCGGCTTCACCACGCTTCGGTCGCTGGCCAACTACGTGATGCACCCGGATAACCGATCCCGCTTCGGCGGCCTGACGGTGATTTACGGGGCGCGCGAGCCGGGGCTGCTGCTCTACCGGCGCGAACTTGAGGAGTGGAAGAGGCGCGACGGCATTGACCTGCACCTGACCATTGACAAGCCGGCGGACGGCTGGACGGACCGCGTCGGCTTTGTGCCGCAGGTGACGGAGCAGGTGGCCCCGAGGCCGGAGGACGCCTTCGCCATTGTCTGCGGCCCGCCGATCATGATCAAGTTCACGCTGCCCGTCCTGAAGAAGGTCGGCTTCCCGCCGGAGCGGGTGTTGTTGTCGCTGGAGATGAAGATGAAGTGCGGCATCGGCATGTGCGGCCGGTGCAACATCGGCGGCAAGTATGTCTGCAAGGACGGCCCGGTCTTCTCCCTCGCGGAGCTATCAGCGCTGCCGGGCGAGTATTAGGTCGAGAAGGTGGTTGAATTGACGCGCCATGTCCCGAAAATAGTCAAGACGCGAAGCGGAGGGAATTGAGAAGTGGCCAGAGTTCCATCTGAGTTCTTTGGACTTCCGTACGGTGTTCTTCTGAAGAATCTTGGGCAGGTGAAGAACGCATTCCGCTGCCCTCACCTGAAAACAAAATGCACAAAAAGAAGTCAGCATAGGGATATTGGCGATCTGCCCTTCGGAGTGTGTTCTGTTTGGCATCGCCCTGATTTCACCGACCATCCCGTGCCCCATATTATCTGCCCGCACAGGCTTGGGACAGATCATGCCCTGGCTGAGGCCCTGTCTTTCGTAAAGTCGGGTGCGGAGAAACGGCTCCTCAAAGGCATCAAGATGAAGACTTTGGGGACATTGGACTACGTGGTCGTTTCTTCTGACACTGCCAGGGAAAACATCCTCGATTTCGCCGGTGTGGAAATCATGGCCATGAGCACCACGAATACCGGCAAGATCATCCGGGCCATGCTCGATGGGCTTGAAGGAAAGCTCGGCGAAACCTACAACTATGGCATAAACTACCGACAGGTGTTGAGCCGGATGGTAGTCCAGCTTTGCGCCAAAGGCACAGCGTTTTCAATGTGGGGAAAGAAGACGATCTGGGTAATTCAGGACGTGCTGTACGAGTATATGCAGGAGGTCTATGACCTCCGCTTGTCAGCCGATGTTCGCGATGCGGACCCGATCATTCTTCTGATCTACAAGCTGGTGGACAAGGGAGACCGGTTCGACCTGGAGCTAAGCGCGCGCCGCTCCGGTCAGCCCAGGCATTTCAGCGACCTGCTCTACACGATTGACGTACCGACGAAGGACGATGCCGAGGCGATTCTTTTGAAGAAAATCAACGGCAAGGATTGACCGCTCGCCCTGGGGAGGCTATTACGGCTTCCTCAAAATAACGGCGCATTCATCGAGCGAGAAGCTATGGGAGGATGATCTGCGGTTGCGGCACACCCGGATTTCATCCAATGAGTATCCCACCGCCTTGCCGAGTTCGCCGATGATCTGCGGCACCGGGACCTTGATCCCGCTGTGAGCCGACTCCCCGACGATGAGGACGAAGCGAGCGTCGGGCTTCAGCATATCGAGGACGCTTTCCAACACACGATGCATCCCGCCGAAATACTGGGTCGTCATAAAAGAGTAATCCCATCCCCAGTTCTTGCCCTTGTGTTTTTCCTTCAGTCTCCGTGCGATGGACTGAATGGACCGGAAGGACGCCACGCGCTCTGAATCCGGCACGTCTTTGTACATGGCCTTTGCGTCACAAGTCACCATGCGTTTTCTGACGGCCCGGAGATCTTTCATATCCTTCACAAAATCAAGGAAGAAGAGCTCCAGCCTGGTTTGCATCGTGTAGTCCAAGTTGTTCAGATAAGGGGGCGACGTTACGGCCAGGTTGGCGGGAAGCAAGGGATGCGCTGCGCCTCTGGCGTACTTTGAATCCGCGTTGACCACAACCGCGCGCGGCGTCTCCTGTCCATTTGAGGATATCTCCTCAAGATCGGCAATCATCTTGTTGAGCTTCTCGCAGAAGGCGTCAAGGACCGGCGCATCATCCTTGGGTTCGCGGGAGCCGAAGGCATGGGGAGTCAGTTTCATATTTGAGCAGGGCCGGAGGATGGCAGCCAAGGCCAGCAGGAAAAGCCTTCGAACCTTTTGGTCTTGGACCTTGAGGATTTCCTCCTTCAGCGTAAGCGCCTTGGCGACCACATTGGGACTGATCCATCTATGCAGACGGGGCATCTGGATTCCATCGAAAAGGTCGCCTTGCTTGCCTTCCACCTGCCAGTCCGCCTCGCGCTCTGCAACGGCATCCATGAGGCCCAACTTCCCGAATCTCCGCCTGACACGAGCCAGGAGGCGCGCCTTTTCTTTTCGCACATCGTCAACTCGAAGAGTCCAGTCCAGCTTGACCTCGGCGGCGAAGCACAGGAAGGGGTTCACCTCGAACCCCACACCGTGGATCCCTCTGAACGCGGCGGCAACGAGCGTCGTTCCCGCCCCGCAAAATGGATCCAGAATCGTATCCCCGGCTTTCAGCCCAAACTCATCAATCGCCTCTTCGATAAGGGGCGCGGAGTAGGATTCCGGTATGAGATACCAGCCGTGGACCAGCGTGTCCTTGTTCAGCGCCGGCGTTGTGGATAGAGCTTGGCTCATTGATCAGAAAAAACCCATCTTCGGTTAGCTGGCCGTCTGTATGTCACCCACAAGACTATTCTATCAAGAGGACCGACATTGTCAAGGATTGGTTCGTGGCATATCCGCTCCTTACGGCAGCCACTTCTCCGTCGGAGTGAAGAGGAGGCCATTCACCTTGCCCTACAAATTACTCAGTATCCTGAGTAAATTTACTCAGTGTTCTGAGTAATTTGAGGACGTTTTGCGTTGCAGAATGGAAGCGGTTACCGCCAATTGTAATGCCTCGGTCACGGGAGGAGCGAGTGTCATTCCCGCGCAAGCGGGAATCCAGGGCCTCGCAAACCGTGCCGCCACATGTGGATTCCCGCTTTCGCGGGAATGACGGGGTGCATCTTTTCCATGAGCTACACCCCCCCCGTCACTGACGGCTTATCGCCAATTGGATTTTCCGCTTCCACACCGCCCGCGCTTTTCCTATAGTAAGGGGTTATGAGGAACTGCCGAGGTTACATCTTCTATTTCGCGCTGCTGACCCTGGGCTTTATCCAGTCGGCCATCGGCTTCTCCTGCAACTACCACGAGGCGCTGGCGGCGTGCTGCTGGCGCGCCCACTTCCCCGATACGCCGCCGACGGTGGAGAACGGGGGCGTCTATTTCATCCTCGCCGCATCGGGCGCGGACATCCGGGGGACGACGCACGGCATCCGACCGCTCCGCAGCTACCCGGACGTTTGGAACAAGACCAACTGGGGCCATCTCCACACCCGCAAGGGCCTGCAGGAGTTTCTGGACAAGATCGCGCCGGACGGGCTGGCGGGCTGGACGCTCGCCGACGTGATGAAGAAGGCCGCGCCGGAGGCGCTCGAAACCGAGTTCGAGACGGGCAGGATTCTCGCCGCCGCGGCCGTCAACGACCGGCAGCGATGGATCGCACGCGGCTGGGCGCTGCACAATCTGTGCGACTATCTCGGCGTCCTCTACCGCTTCAAGGAAAAATCAGGGACCGACGGGAAGCGCCTGCCGGAGAATGCGCTGATCGAGCCGCCGGACCGGAGCGACTCGACCAAGTTCCTTGACAACTACAACGATGCGTTGAGCGCCTTCTGGGCCGGGCTGCACGATGTGGACCCGGAGACCTATCGTCTGACCCGGACGATCCTCGCGGACCCGCAGCGCGGCGGAAAGTTGATCGCGGACTTTGCATTTGTGTTGCAGAGGGGGTATGATAGCTGCGGCGCGGACGGCCTGGGCATGGCGTCGGGCCTGGAGCGGGCGCAGAGGGTGATGCTGCCCATCGTCAACGAGTTCGCGCACGGCGTCCGCCTGCCCCTGCTTGGGCCGAACCTCGTCTTCGGGTGGGGCGTCACGGAGAACTACGCCGAGCGCGAGACGTACGCGCGGGAGGTTGTGCTCCCTGAGCTATACAGGAAGATAGAGACGAAAGAGAAGTAGACCCGATTCCCTCTATCAAAGCAAGGAGATGAGAATGGCGAAGAAGGTTCGAGTCGGCGTCATCGGCGCGGGACAGGTGTCGCAGCAGATGCACATTCCGGGCCTCTTGAAAAGCCCTCTGACGGACTTGGCGGCCATTGCCGACGTCAGCGAGAAACGCCGCAGCGAAGCGGCGAAGCAGTTCAACATCCCCCACGTCTTCGCGGACTACAAGGACCTCCTCGCCATGGACGATCTGGACGCCGTCTGCGTCGCCTTGCCGAACTTCCTCCACTGCCCGGCGACGGTGGACGCCCTGAACGCCGGCAAGCACGTCCTCTGCGAGAAGCCGATGGCGATGAACCGGAAGGAGGCCGAGAAGATGATCGCCGCGGCCAGGAAGAAGCGGCGCATCTTTATGATCGGCCAGAACATGCGCTTCACCCGCGACACGCAACTGGCGAAGAAGGCGATCGCGTCGGGCAAGATCGGCGAACCCTACCACGCCCGGTGCTTCCTGCTCCGTCGCAACGGCATCCCGCGCATCGGCTCGTGGTTCACGCAGAAGAAGTACTCCGGCGGGGGCGTCCTGCTGGACCTCGGCGTGCACATGCTCGACTGCACGCTCTACCTGATGGACAGCTTCGACGTGGCGACGGTGACGGGGATGACCTTCGCCAAGTTCGGGGCGCGCGGCCTCGGCGACGGGACATGGGGCATGGACGAGCGCGCCACGGGCCGACCGTACGACGTGGACGACTACGCCGCGGCGTTCGTGAAGATGAAAAGCGGCAAGAGCGTCATCCTCGAGGTCGCCTGGCACGCCTACACGGCCCCCAGCCGGGCCATTGACATCTACGGCGACAGGGGCGGCATCCACACCCCGCCGACGAAACTCTTCGGCGAAAAGAAGGACATTGAACCGCCCATCGCCCCGGAGAGCGCAAAGATGCCACTGCCGACCGAGCGGATGGTCCATTTCGTGGAATGCGTGGCCAGGGGCAGGAGGCCGATCTGCGACCCGGCGCAGTCGCTGGTGGTTCAGAAGGTGCTCGATGCGATCTATGAGTCGTCCAGGTCGGGCAGGGAGGTCCGGATTCGCTAAGTTTTTCTTGTAGATTTGCCTTTTCTTTCTTATACTATAGGTGTTCGTCCGTACTCGCTTAGACACAGTCGGAAGCAATCTATTCTCCGCCCGATTCCGGGCACAGAACACAGAGGAGGACGACCATGCCGGCACAGGTCAAGTGTCCTTCGTGCGGGAAGCTTTTCGCGATTGACGGATCCAAGTTCGGCTCGCAGGTGAACTGCCCCGGCTGCAACCACGCATTTGTCGCGGCCAAGCCGGGCGAGGCGGCGCCGAAGAAGGAGGAAAGCATCCTCAGCGACGACATCTCCATTGACATGAGCCTCCATCCCTCCCAGACGCCCAAGCAGCCCGCGCCCGCACAGAAGGCGCCCGCCGCCCCGGCGGCGCCTCCGGGAAAGACATGCCCCTCCTGCAATGCGCCCATGGACGCTGCCGCCATCATCTGCCCCAAGTGCAGGTTGAACGTCATGACCGGCAAGAAGTTGGCGCCCCGGGCGGAGGCGGAGGTGGAGACAGAAGCGCCGTCCGCTGCCGCCGTCTCCGGCAAGACCGTGGCGCTCATCGCGGCGGCGGCCGTTGTCGCTCTGCTCGCCTTCTGGTTCCATTTCCTTCGGGGATCGTCCGAGGAGACGCCGACAGCGGAAGCGCCCGAAAAGACGGAGACCCCGGCCAAGGCGGAACCCGACTTTGGCGTTGATGAGCCCGCCCCAAAAAGTGAAAAGAAGCCTGACAAACCCGACAAGTCCGACAAGCCCGACAAAAAGACGGATAAGAAGGAGGTAAAGGAGGACAAGAAGCCGCAGGGCGACCGAGATGCCAGGCTGGCCGAGCTGAAGGAATTGAGGCATAAGAGAAAATTCAAGAACCAGGGCGAGGAGTGTCTCAAACAGGCGGATCATCGGGAGGGCAACCGCAAGTGGGAGGATGCGAGAGACCTCTACAAGCAGGCCATCGAACACTATGCCCAGTCCGACGAGCCGGGGAAGGCCGAAGAGATCAAGAAGCACCTTGCCGCCGTGGAGAAGGTGATCAAGGGCGTGGCCCTGGAAGGGGAGAAGAAGTGGGACGAGGCCATCGCCATCTACAAGGAGGCCCAGCCCGACCTCGTGAACCAGATCTACATCGGGGCCAGGGTGGACTTCATCACCCGGTTCAAAAAATACGCCACCGTCTTCGACCAGGCCGAGGCGGACCTGACGGCGGGCAAGTGGGAGGAGGCCAAGAAGGGCTTTGAAAAGGCCAGCCAGATCGCCGACGAACTCAGCCTCAAGGACGAGAAGATCGCCGCCTCCAACCAGGCCGAGGGCGTGGAGAAGGTCCGCGTCGAATTCGAGGGGATGCGCGACGACATGCGCTGGACGATGGAACAACTCGACAAGGAGAAGAGCGGCTTTGGGCTTTATGCCGCAATCCAGCACTACCTCCGGAGCGATCGGCACAAGATATACCACGACGAGCCGAAAGCAAAACTCGAAGCGGTGAAAAAGGCGCTTGAATCGGAGGAGTCCCTTCGGGTGGATAAGGCGGAGAAGCGGACCGTCCTCACCCTCAAAGACGGCTCAAAACTGCAAGGCAATATCCTGGACAAGACGGAGGCAAGCATAAAGTTTCGGGCAGTAGATGGGCTGGAAGCCAAGGTCACGAGCATCCTCAACGTAAACATCGCGAAACAGGAAGACATCGAGGTCTCAGCCGAGGAAATCAACACGGAACGGGCCGGGGCGATCCTCGCCCAGGCGGCCGGAGAGAACGAGCAGAAGGCATGGTACAAGGCCCTCGCGAAGCTCGGAATGCTCCTCTACTACTTTAGCGACGTGCCGCTGGTTCAGAACAAGGACCTGCAGGGAAAGATCATCAAGGACGCCGGCGGCGCAGAGGTGGGCGCGAGCGTGGATGAGCTGCTCGCCGCGGCCGTGGTCCACTGCGAGGCCCTCTGCCCCGTCTGCCGCGGCAAGGGCGAGATCCCATGCACGATGTGCAAGCAGAAGGGCAAGCGGCTTGAAACCTGCTCCAAGTGCGCCTTCGACGTCTGGTGTCCCCATTGCGGGATGGAGCAGTTGTGCCAGAACAATCACCTCGTCCATCACATAGATTGTATAAAGTGCAAGAAGAAGTTTGCTCCCCTGGAGGTGATGTGCCCCTTCTGCCACAAGCCGTTCTTTAGAAAAGTGACGGATACCGGCGAGATTCGCTGCCCCAACTGCGAGAAGCGCGGCGAGATCAAGACCTTCACCCCCGAGGAGAAGCTGCCCCTGGCCAGCGGGACGATCTTCTGCCCCGTCTGCCGCGGCACCGGCAAGACAGGGGGCGGCCGCTGCCCGAAGTGCAAGGGCCGCAAGGCCCTCCCCTGCCCGCAGTGCGAAAAGGGACACAAGGGGATGATGCTGGCGCGATGCCCCTACTGCCGACCGGGGGACTTTATTATGAAATGCCCGGAGTGCGACGGCAGGGGCGTCCGCGCGGGGAAAGGCACAAAGGCAAAACTCTGACCGCCGATAGATGGGGTCAGGTCTTCAGGGCCTGTTGCCCAAATCCCGAACTGGCAAAAATGATCTGTAGCCGCAGGCTTTAGCCTGCGCCGTTTGGCCGTGCGACCCCGAATCGCGCAGGCTAAAGCCTGCGACTA
>JBFMAD010000074.1:0-27106 GCA_040755855.1 Planctomycetota bacterium
CCGACGGTGGATGAGCTCGCATAGGTAGATAGGTCTTACGACGCGCAAGCCTACACAAAGCCGTCGCTCGGCTTCGCGGAGGGAGATTTTTTTCCTTGACCCCGGGGAATATGAGTGACCCCAATTATGTCCTCGACGGAAGCAGCAAGGATGGCTTACAATAAAGCATGATGAACCGACTCGACGACCTTGAGAACCGAAGCATCTACGTGATCCGCGAGGCCTACGCGCGGTTCCGCAGCATCGCCGCGCTGTGGTCCATCGGCAAGGACTCCTCCGCGGTGATCTGGCTCTGCCGGAAGGCCTTCTTCGGCAAGATCCCCTTCCCCGTCCTCCACATTGACACGGGCTTCAAGTTCAAGGAGATGTACGCCCACCGCGACAGATATGCAAAGGAATGGGGCCTCGACTTGCGTGTGATCCGCAATGAGGAGGCCATCACCCGGGGCATGTCGCCCAGGACGGGAAAGTTCGAGTGCTGCCACGCGCTGAAGACCGTCGCCCTCCGGCAGGCCATGGACCGGTTCGGCTTCGACGCCCTCCTCCTCGGCATCCGGCGCGACGAGCACGGCATCCGCGCGAAGGAGCGCTACTTCTCCCCGCGCGACACCGACTTCTCCTGGGACTACAAGAACCAGCCGCCGGAGTTCTGGGACCAGTACGTCTCCCGCGAGGAGGACGCCCACGTCCGCGTCCACCCGCTCCTGCACTGGACGGAATACGACGTGTGGGCTTATGTGCAGCGCGAGGGCATCCCCGCCAGCCCGCTCTACTTTGCCCGCGGCGGCAAGCGCTACCGAAGCCTCGGCTGCGAGACCTGCTGCCGGCCGGTAGACTCGAACGCTTCAACCATCGCCGAGATCGTCGAGGAGCTGCGCACCACCAGGGTCCAGGAGCGCTCCGGCCGCGCCCAGGACAAGGAGAGCGCCTACACGATGCAGAAGCTCCGCGCCCTGGGATACATGTAAGGAGGTAATAGGGTCAGGTCTTCATTCTACATTTTACGGGAAACCGTCACAAACCATTGGAGCGCGCGACTCATAAGGTGTTTATTCTATCCTCTCACAATCTGAGATTACATAGTAAAATGTAGAATGAAGACCTGACCCCAATTACGCACATTCTGGATTGACTTTTCTCGGGAGGAAAGTTACCATCTTCCCACCGAAGTGATAAACAAGGAACATCCATGCTGTTTGACACCGTCACCATCGTCGGCGTCGGTCTGATCGGCGGGTCGCTCGGCCTGGCGATGAAGGCGAAGAAGGTAGCGCGCCGGATCGTCGGCGTCGGCCATCGGGAATCGTCTATGCGGCGCGCCCTTGAGCGCGGAGCCGTGGATGAGACCCACCTGACCGTCGAGGACGCCGTGGCGGATGCGGACTGGGTGGTCCTCGCCGCGTCGGTGCGCCTGATCCCGGAGCACGCCCGCCGGGCTGCGGGGCGCATGAAACCCGGCGCGATCCTGAGCGACGTGGGCAGCGCGAAGGAAGGCATCTGCGCCGAGATGGCGAGGCTCAGCCGCGGCGGATTGGCCGTGGTGGGGATGCACCCCATTGCCGGCTCGGAGCAGCGCGGCATCGAGGCGGCGCGGGGGGATTTGTTCGAGGGGACGATGTGCATCCTGACCCCCGGCGAAGGCAGCACGGATGAGGCCGTGAAGAAGGTGACGCAGGCATGGGAGGCGATCGGGGCGCGAGTCGTGACGCTCACACCCAAGGAGCACGACCGGCTGCTTGCCGGGGCGAGCCACCTCCCCCACGTGATCGCGGGGGCGCTGCTGAACTCCCTGACGGAGGACTGCCTGGCCTATGGCGGCGCGGGCCTGCGCGACACGACGCGCATCGCCTCGGGCGACCCGGACCTGTGGCGGGACATCTGCGCGGCGAATCGTCGGCATATCCTGGAGGCCATTGAGCGGTTCCAGAAGCGGGTGGAGGAGTTCAAGGCGGCCCTTGCCGCGAAGGACGACGAGCGCGTGCGCGACCTCCTGGCCGCCGCCAAGCAACGGCGGGACAATCTGCCGGCGAAGCCAGCGTCACATCCATGAAATCGAAGAAAGCCGATCCCCAGCGGATTCCCTCGTGGTTGTGCTCTATCCTGACGTCATTCCCGCGTAAGCGGGAATCCATTCCTTTTCCTCAACCGCAGGGACTTTGATTTGACATCAGAGCGGTTTGTGGGTAAAATTCTGTGTGAGTTGGCCACTTGCTGGAGACTTGCTTCTGTGCAGAAGAAACGAAAAAGAACGTTCGCTCACCGACTGGTCGAACTCATATCGGAACCGCAGTTCATCAAGTTCGAGCAAATGCTAAGTGAGCCGAACATTTTCAGGATAGTGGGTAGAACTCACTACGAGCGATGGCACTCCTGCTTTTGGGGCTGGCTTCTCGACACGACCGGCTCGCACTTGCTTTCCAACTACACCTTGGTTCGCTTGTTATTTCTGCTGCTTGATGACAAATGCCTCAAAGCCAAGGATCACGACAAACAGCATCTCTGGGAGGTTTTGCCGACCATTGATTTCTCCGAGGTAGAGGTCACGCCCAATGAGAACACGTCCAACGAGACATCTGTGCCCGGTGTTGGACGATTTGATATTTTCCTTACAGGCAAGTTCACTGACGACGTCAACCATCAAAGCCGTCTGAATATGGTCGTTGAACTGAAGATTGATTCCAAACCGGACGGGGAGCAGTCCAAGAGATATGCCGACTGGCTTTTCCACAATCATCCGAATGATATCAACGTATTGATTTATGTAACGCCGCGACTGAAAGAGAGTTCCAAGGCCACCGTCGGCGATGTGCGTTGGTACTGCCTTGACTACCAGCTACTCAACGACAAGCTGCTTCTTCCCTTGCTTGACCACCCTATGCTTAACGAGAAGGTTAAGCCCTTCATTATTCAATATGTGAAGAACCTCAAAATCCGATACAAGGGAATCAAGATGGCTATCACAAATGAAGAAAAGCGCATGGCGGTAGCCCTGTACGAGAAGTACAGCGATGTCTTCGACTCGATATATGACGCGCTCGTCTCGACAGGGACAATTGACTACAGCACCTCAAATGTTGTCCCTGATCGGGGCAGAGAATCGGGGCGAATTGCCGTGAAGATCAACGGCCGGGTGTTTTCAAACGAAACCTTGAAGCAACTGCTTGAAGATGTGCTCAAGTACCTTGTGGACAACAATCTGCTCGGCAGACTCCCCATGCCTTGGGGAACGAGCAAGCAACGATTCATCATAACCACCGAAGAACCGGCCAAACATCCCAACGGCAAGAATTTCTTCTACCCGGTCAGGTACAAAGGGTACACGATGGAGAGTCATTACGCTCGTGAGCGAGGAATCCAGGTGTTGGGAAATCTCTGCTCCAAATTGGAACTTGAGTATGAGCAAATCGAAACATAAGGAGGCGGGAAGGATGAGAAAGGACAAGATCATCTACTCGATCAACATTGAAGACGTGCAAAACGTCGCAGAACAGGAGCTAGGCCGCGCTTTGACGGACGCCGAACTCAAGATTGCGGAAGATAAAATTGGCGATTACTTTGACTGGTATGAGGCAATCGCCTCCTTGATCGCAATGCACATTGACCAGCAAAAGGCTGCAAAAGAATGACTGCTCCACGAGAGGCGCACATGCTACAAAAAGAGTACGAAAAACTTGTAAGATACCTTGAGGGGATGATTGCGGATGGGTGTCGGCTCGTCCACGGCGGCAACTTGATTGACTGGGACGACACGAAAATTTCCAAAGTCCTTCAGAAAATCAGGATCCTCCGCGAGCGGGAAGCCCCTAAGTCGCGGAAGAAGGACCGACGATAAGGGCATAATCACGCGGCGGAGCGCTGCTGTGACCCGTTGCGCAGGCGTTGGGGCCTTCTGATGAGAACCCAAGTCTTTTGCCTTCAATCCGCACGAGTAATATCCCTGTTCTGGCCAAAGGCCATAAAATCGAGGAAGGAACAACCGACATGCGTTGGACGATGGTCGTTTCCCCGCGAAGCGAGATGGCCGACCCTATCGGCCAGGGAGTGAAGGCCAGCATCCTCGACCTGGGCATTGACCGGGTGGAGGACGTGCGCGTGTCATACGTCTATCTCGTCGAGGGGAATTTTAGCGCCGCCGACGCCGAGCGCATCTGCCGCGAGGTCCTGGCCGATCCCGTGACGGAGGAGTATCGGTGCAACGACGCAGCCGCCCCGCCCAAGGGATGGCACGCCGTCCACGTCTTCCCCAAGCCCGGCGTGATGGACCCCGTGGCGCTCACCACGCTGAAGGCGATATCGGACATGGGCCTGAAGGCATCCGAGGCCAAAACTGGCAAACGCTATCTCATCAAGGGCAGGCTGGCGCAGTCCGATCTGGACGCCATCGCCGACGAGATTCTCCACAACGAGGCCATCGAGGAGGTGCACTTCCACGGCGAGCTGCCGGAGGCCGGGCATCCGCCGAAATACCGGTTCGAGCGGATCGAGGTCCCCATCCTCGACGCGAGCAATCCCGAACTGGAGAAGATCAGCGAGCGGGGCCAGTTGTCCCTGAACTTAGCCGAGATGAAAACCATCCAGGCCCACTACAAAAAGATGGGGCGGAACCCGACGGACGTGGAGCTGGAGACGCTGGCCCAGACATGGTCCGAGCACTGCGTCCACAAGACGCTTCGGGGCCTGATCAACTGCGACGGGAAAAAGATTGACAATCTGCTCAAGTCCACCGTCATGCGCGCGACGAAGGAACTGAACAAGCCGTGGTGCGTGTCGGTCTTCAAGGACAACGCGGGCATCATTCGCTTCGACGAGACGTACGACGTCTGCTTCAAGGTCGAGACACACAACCACCCCTCGGCCATCGAGCCCTACGGCGGCGCGGCGACGGGCACGGGCGGCGTGATCCGCGACCCCCTCGGCACAGGCATGGGCGCGAAGCCGATCCTCTGCACCGACATCTTCTGCTTTGGCCCGCCGGACCTGCCCCACGCCGACGTGCCGCCCGGGGCGCTGCACCCGAAGCGCGTCTTCCGGGGCGTGGTCGCCGGCGTGCGCGACTACGGCAACCGCATGGGCATCCCCACGGCCAACGGCGCGATCTACTTCGACGAGCGGTACATCGGCAACCCGCTGGTGTATTGCGGCAACCTCGGCCTTATCCCCCACGACAAGGCGCACAAGGAACCGAAGAAGGGCGACTTGGTCGTCGTGGTCGGCGGGCGGACGGGGCGCGACGGCATCCACGGGGCGACGTTCTCGTCGGTGGAACTCCACGAGGAGTCGGAGGTCATGTCGAGCGGGGCGGTGCAGATCGGCAACCCCATCACCGAGAAGAAGATGGTGGACACGCTCCTGCAGGCGCGCGACCGCGGGCTTTACCACTGCATCACCGACTGCGGCGCGGGCGGGCTGTCCTCCGCCGTGGGCGAGATGGGTGAGGAGCTGGGGGCGGAGGTGGACCTCGAAAAGGTCCCGCTCAAATACGAGGGCCTGTCCTACACCGAAATCTGGATCTCCGAGGCGCAGGAGCGGATGGTCCTGGCTGTACCGTCGGAGAAGGAGAGGGAAATCCTCGCGCTATTCGCGGCGGAGGATGTGGAGGCCACGACGATCGGGCGCTTCACCGGCACGGGCCGGCTGGTCCTGCGCTATGAGGGGAACGAGGTCGCCGACATGGACATGGAGTTTCTGCACGACGGCCTGCCCCGCCTGGAGCGAAAGGCCGTCTGGCAGCCGCAGAAGTTCATGGAGCCGAAAATTCGCAAAAAGAAAAACTACGGGGGCGACCTGAAAAAAATCCTCTCGGCATGGAACGTCTGCAGCAAGGAATGGGTCATCCGGCAATACGACCACGAGGTCCAGGGCGCGAGCGTCCTGAAGCCGCTCGTCGGCGTCATGAACGACGGCCCGGGCGACGCCTGCATCATCCGCCCGGTGCTCGGCTCAAACCGCGGGGTGATCGTCTCGTGCGGGATGAACCCGAAGTACAGCGACATAGACCCCTACCACATGGCCGCGTCAGCCATTGACGAGGCCGTGCGGCAGGTCATCGCCGTCGGCGGCTCGCTGGGGCAAACGGCCATCCTCGACAACTTCTGCTGGGGCAATACAAACAAGCCCGACCGCGTCGGCGGTCTGGTGCGCGCCGCGCAGGCGTGCTACGACGTCGCCGTCGCGTATGGGACGCCGTTCATCTCGGGCAAGGACAGCCTGAACAACGAGTTCCGCGTCGGCGACAAGACGACGGCCATCCCCGGCACGCTGCTCATCTCGGCGGTGGCGGTGATGCCCGACGTGACGAAGGCGGTCTCGATGGATGCGAAGGAGCCGGGCAACCTGATCTACGTCGTCGGCCTGACAAAAAACGAACTGGGCGCGTCGCACTACTTTGAACTGTATCGGTCCATCGGGAACGATGTCCCGAAGGTGGATGCCCACCTCGGCAAGCGGGTGTTCGACGGCCTTGCCCGCGCGACGGGCCGGCGGCTCGTCCGCTCCTGCCACGACTGTTCCGAAGGCGGTATCGCCGTGGCGGCGGCGGAGATGGCCTTTGCAGGCGGGCGGGGCATGAAGCTGAGCCTCTCCCCCGTTCCGCGAACCGACGACGTGATGCGCGACGACCAGATTCTCTTCTCCGAGTCCAACTCGCGCTTCATCGTCGAGGTGAAGCCGAAGGACAAGGAGAAGTTTGAGAAGACGTTGGGCGACATCCCCTTCGCGCAGATCGGCGAGGTGACCAAAGGCGATATATTCGAGGCGGTGGGTTTGGGCAAGAAACCCGTCATTCGGGAGAAGATCGCGGATCTCAAAGAGTCGTGGCAGGCGCCGCTGCGGTGGTAGCCATAGGGCGGGCCAAGGTCACCCTACATCCCTCTTTCGTCATTCCCGCGAAAGCGGGAATCCAGGCGATGGCGCGAAGGTTAAGTAGTCTTGGCGAGGAAGGAGTGAATCGGTGAAGCGGATGTGGGTCATTTTGGCGTTGTCTTGTTGCCTGGCCCACGCTGAAGAGATTGCGGGATGGCGGGTGCTTACGGGGACATGGGAGTCAACCAGCAAGAACAAAGCCATTGTCTTCCACGGACCGTTCGGCCGCATTCTCTTTCCCAAGTCGCTCTCGAACTTCACCTTGTCCTTCAAACTCTTTCTTGATCAGTTTGAGGATGACAAGGCATCATTTATCATAATCTGGGCTATGAAGGAAGGGGAGGGAGAGGAATCGTACGAACGGCTACAATTTGCAATCAAGTCCAAGCTGGTTTTTGTAAACGAAGGGAAAGGCGCGGATAAATGGGAAGAACTCAAACGAGTCTCCTTCTCTATCCCGACCAAACGATGGGTTACGGTACAAATGCGTTGCAAGGGGAAGGGAGCTCTTGTTCAGGTGGGTTCGGAGAAGTTCGAACTGAAGGAACTTCCACGAAGTGAAGGATATGTTGCCCTGAGTTTTGGTGGAACATCCGGTTCCTTGCGGGATTTGAAGATGTCGGAGTAGTAGTACAGGGGGCAGGTCTTAACTTTCTACTTTTCATCGGGAGCGGGGGACAATAAGGTCGAGTCTTGATGGATTGTTGCTTGAGAAATGGAAAACGATGAGCAAGGTTAGGGTTTTGATCCTCCGAACCGCAGGCACGAACTGCGATGTGGAAACGGCGTACGGCTTCGAGAAAGTCGGCGGCGCGCCGGAGTTTCTTCACGTGAACCGCATCTGCGAGGACCCGGCCCACCTCGACCGCTTCCACATCATGGCCATCCCCGGCGGGTTCACCTATGGCGACGACATCGCCTCGGGCAAGGTGCTCGCCAACGAGCTGCGCTTCAAACTGCGCGACGCCGTGCAGAAGTTCATTGATGACGGCAAACTCATCATCGGCATCTGCAACGGCTTCCAGGTCCTCGTCAAGGCCGGCCTCCTCCCCTGGCAGGGCGGCAACGCCGACGCCACGCTTACCTTCAACGACTCGGCCAAGTTTGAGGACCGATGGGTCTATCTGAAAGCGTGTTCCGGGAAGTCCGTCTTCGTCCGCGAGGGCGACGATATCTACGTCCCCGTGGCCCACGGCGAGGGGAAGTTCGTCCCGCGCAACGACGAGGTGCTCTCGCGCCTGGAACGCGACGGGCAGGTGGTTTTCCGCTACACCGATCCCGACGGCAACCTGGCCGGATACCCATGGAACCCGAATGGGTCGGTCGCCAACATCGCCGGGGTGTGCGACCCGACGGGCCGCATCTTCGGCATGATGCCCCACCCCGAACGCCACGCGGAGCCCACCCAACACCCCCGGTGGACGCGCGAGGGCATGAAGAAGGAAGGCGACGGGTTGAAGATCTTTCGCAATGCCGTAACGTTTGCGAAGGAGAATCTCGCCTGAGCTGGGCTTGCGCGTTGCTGATAATCCATGTTATAATCATCGTATCATGAACAACTTACGAGACAAGGTTACATCCGAGATCCTGCCCTTCGTCGAGAAGCCCGGCCGCTGCATCGGCGGGGAGTGGAACACCGTGGCCAAGCAGGACGCTGCCGTCCGATTCCTCCTCGCCTTCCCCGATACCTACGAGATCGGCATGTCCCACCTCGGCTACCAGATTCTTTACGACATCTCGAACAAGCGCCCCGACGTCGCCGCCGAGCGCGCCTATGCCCCGCTGCCGGACATGGAAAAACTCATGCGCGAAAAAGGAGTTCCCCTCTACGGACTCGAAACCTTCACCCCCGCCCGCGAGTTCGACATCGTCGGCTTCTCCCTGCAATACGAGATGTGCTTCACCAATGTGTTGAACATGCTCGACCTCGCGGGCATCCCGGTCCATGCCGCGGAGAGAACAGGCGACGATCCCCTCATCGTCGCCGGCGGGCCGTGCGCCTTCTCCCCCGAGCCGATGGCCGACTTCATTGACATCTTCGTCCTCGGCGACGGCGAAGACATCGTCCTGCCGCTTGTGGACACATACCAGGAGGTATGTGCCAAGACTGATCTTTCTCGAAAGGAAAAGATCGCCGAGATCGTCCGTCGCGTACCGGCCTTGTACGCCCCCGCGTTGTACGAGGTGTCATACAACGAAGATGGAACGGTGAGTCGAGTAGCGCCCACCGTCGAGGGCATCCCCGAGGTCGTCCGGGCCGCCTATGTGGAGAACCTGGACGCCGCGTCCTTCCCCGAAAAGCCGATCGTGCCGTTTGTGGAGACGGTGCACGACCGGATCAACGTGGAGATCATGCGCGGGTGCACCCACGGCTGCCGGTTCTGCCAGGCGGGGATGATGAAGCGCCCCGTGCGCACGCGATCCGGCGACGAAATCCTTCGGCTGGCTCGGTCGTGCTACGCGAGCACGGGGCACAGGGAGATGTCGCTGGCATCGCTTTCCACCAGCGACTACCCCGGCCTGCGCGATGTGCTGCTCAAAATCACCCGCGACTTCGAGCCCAAAAAAGTCAGCGTCTCCGTGCCGTCGCTCCGCGTCGGCGAGCAGCTCAGCATGTTGCCGGAGATCCTGAGCACGGTCCGAAAATCCGGCCTCACCATCGCCCTCGAGGCCGCGCGGCCCGAGCTGCGCGCGATCATCAACAAGGACATTCAGGATAAGGAACTTTTCGAAGGCGTGACCGAGGCATATCGCCAGGGATGGAATCTTGTGAAACTCTACTTTATGGTCGGCCTCCCCGGCGAGACGGACGAGGACATTGACGCCATCGTGGACATGGCCTACCGCGTCTCCAACCTCCGACGCGAGATCGGCAAAGGCCCGGCAAATGTGAACGTCGCCGTGGCCCCATTCGTCCCCAAGGCGCATACGCCGTTCCAGTGGGAGCCGATGGCCGCGCCGGAGCGCCTCGACGAGATCCGCGAGCGGCTGTACAGTAAACTGCGAAGCCGGCGCATCCACCTGAGCGTCCACAAGACAGAGCGGAGTTTCCTCGAAGGCGTGTTCGCTCGCGGGGATCGTAAACTCGGACAGGTGATCCTGGCGGCGTGGCGGAAGGGATGCAAGTTCGACTCGTGGGACGAGCACTTCCACTCCGAAGCGTGGCATGAATCGTTCCAGGAATGCGGCATCGCTCCCGCGTTTTATGCAAATCGGAAACGCAATCTCGACGAGGTCCTGCCCTGGTCGAACATCTCCACGGGCGTCACCCTCGCCTACCTGAAGAAGGAGCGCGAGCGCGCCTTCACCCACCAAATGACCCCCGACTGCCGCCTCGCTGGCTGTCACGGCTGCGGCCCCTTTCCCTGTCGAAAAGACTGACCCCGCCCTGCCTTCGATCGGGTGCTATATAGGTCCGACTTTCTTATGCTCATATAATTTCAAATGTTATGACGATATTCTGTACAGAATATGGGTGATACAAGGGTGTTCCGAAATGGCTCTCTGCTGGCAACATGACCGAAGACGGAGCGTTCGATAAGCAGTGATGCAAACGCACCATCGGTGGGGAAAAACGAGACGCCGGGACCTAAAGGAGGATAGACTCTCCCCGCTTCGGCAGGTATGATCGTCCCCCAATCTCTCGCCTACTCCGGCAGTGTCGCGTTGCGCAGGTCGTTCAGCCGCTTCAATAATCGCCGATACCGCGGCCAAATCTCACGACCATACGCACGCTCCATCCGTCCAACAAAATCGTCGCCGCCGATGAAGATCGAATACGCATACCCGGGACTCGGACGACCAATCCCGTCCTCCACAAACTCCCGATACACGCGCTGACGCTTCCGATCCTGCTTGCCGAGATTCTCGTAAAGCTCGTGCTCCGTCACGAGATCGTCCGGCTTCCCGCAGCCGTAGTGCCGATGACTCGACCACTCATACTGGTCGGGACGACTCGACATCTCCGCACGCACAGGGTTCAGGTCAACGTAACGCATGACCTCGAGGAGATAATTCTCCGAATCCACGACGGCGCTGTGGAATCGGCCCTGCCAGACGTGGCCGACGTGATCGTATTTGTTGTTGAAATACATCGCGTAGGCGGTGTTGATGCAGTGCATAATTTTCGAGATGGACCCCTCCGTGCTCGTTTCGATGAGGAGGTGGACGTGGTTGGGCATGAGTGCGTAGGCGAAGAGTTTGAACTTGAACTTGGCGCGGTAACGGCGGAGTAGGGAGCGGTAATGTTCGAAATCGTTGTCTTCGAGGAAGACCGCTTCGCGATTATTCCCCCGCGTGATCACATGAAACACCCCGCCGGCGAAAGAAACCCGATAGCCCGATAACATGTGAAATGTCCTCCAAACAGGTTCAGAAACCATGTGTCATCATTCGCCGAAATGTTATCATGTTGAACAATAATTGTCAATATCAAATATATAATAATATTATTTTAGGCATATTATATAGATACGACTATTTTCAAATCGAAATTAGGAATTGATTTGATGGTACGGGAACATTTCCGTTGACAAGGATATGGCGCGTAGTGTATTGACGTATCGCTCTCCACGCCGGCGCTTGACGCCGGGCGAACCGAAGAGGCACGGCCAAATAGCCGCGCAGCGCTTTGCGGCGAGATGTTTTTGCAAAAAGGGGTACAATACCGCAAAGCCGTGCTACCGAAGGGGGCCCCCAGATATGCCACTCGCTTTTCTTGCGCGAAAAGGACGGCGGAGGCGCACCGGGTTGGGTTAGAATACGATAGGGGAACGGAAAGGACAAAGGGAATCGGTTTGAGCGACGAGCTGCTGCCGCCGGATTTTGACGCAGGGCTGAAGAGGGCGCCGTCGTTTGCCCCCCCCAAGCGGGCGCCCAAGTCCAAGATGGCGGAGCTGATTGACGAGGACGTCGTCGAGCAGGGGCAGTTCAAGGTCTTCCTCCGGTTCCTCAAATACCTCTGGCCCCACAAGTATAAAGTCCTGCTGATCCTTCTCACCACCTTCGTCGGCGTCCCGCTCACCCAGATCGGCATCCTGATGAGCCGCACCCTCGTGGATGACGTCATCCTGAACGACCAGGAGGCGGTCGCCCGCCGGATGAAGCTCTTCTTCCTGATCGTCGGACTCCAGGCGCTGATGTGGGCCATCTCGCGGGTCATGTTCTTTGTCCGCCAGGTGATGAACCTCGGCATCGAGGTGAGCGTGACGGCCACGCTGCGGCGGATGTTCTATTCCCACCTCCAAACGCTGTCCATTGACTTCTTCCGCACCCGCCCCATCGGGGAGCACATGTATCGAACGGGCGAGGTGGGCGGGCTCCTGCCGCTGGTGCGCGACGACACGACGCTCCTGATTGACAAGGTCTATCGGATCATCTGGGGGGCGATCATTGTAAGCATGGTGGACTGGCGGATCACGGTCTTCGTGCTGGTTTACATCGTGCCCTATACGTTCATGGCCTACTGGGCCTACACCTTCCTGCAGCGGGTGAACGTGGAGACCCGCATCCAGGGCCAGCGCGCCACGGCCGTGCTGCGCGACAGCGTGGCAGGGATCAAGACGGTCAAGGGATACGGGCGGACCCGGCAGCAGATCAGCAAGTACGGCCGCCGCCTGGGCGACCAGCGCCGCGTCGGGATCAAGAACTTCTTTATCTCCGTGCTGACCCATCAGTACGCCCTGTGGTTCTACAAGACGGTGGTTGACCGGCTCAAGTGGCTCTACATCGGCTGGCAGACAATGGTGGGTAACCTGAGCATCGGGGAGTTCTCCGTGATGTTCTGGCTAATCGGGCAGTTGGAGCAGCCGATGGAGGAGATCGTTCGGCACATTCAGAACATCCGGATCCACCTGGTGCCGGCCATGCGCGTGTTGGAGACGCTGGATATCCCGCCGGATATTATTGACGCGCCGGACGCCGCGCCCATGCCGCCCGTTCGTGGGGAAGTGGAATTCCGGAACGTGTCGTTGGAATACGTCCCCGGAACACCCGTGCTGAAAAACGTCAGCCTGAAGATCCCGCCGGGGGCCTGCGTGGCCTTTGTCGGACCCAGCGGGGCGGGAAAGAGCACACTGCTCTATCTTCTCATGCGGCTCTACGATCCGACGAGCGGACAGGTGCTCATGGACGGGATGGACCTGCGCCGGGTGAAACTGCGGACGTATCTCGACCAGATCGGGACGGTGCTGCAGGACACGTTTCTCTTCGGCGGGTCGGTGCTGGACAACGTGCGGTACGGCGATCCCCATGCCGGGCAGGAGGCGTTCTGGGGGGCCATTCATGGCGCGGAGCTGGAGGGATTTGTATCGCGGCTGCCGCACCAGGAAAGGACGCATCTCGGCGAGGGCACCAAGTTGTCGGGCGGTGAGCGCCAGCGCATGGGCCTCGCCCGCGTGATGATCCGGAATCCGAAGGTCCTCCTGATGGACGAGCCGACGGCCTACCTCGACAGCCGCACCGAGACCAGCATAATGAAGACCTTTGCAAAGGCCGCCGAGGGGAGGACAACGCTGATCGTGTCCCACCGGCTCATACCCATTCGCAACGTAGACGTGATCTACGTATTGGATAAGGGCGAGTTGGTGGAACAGGGCAGGCATGAGGAGTTGCTTGCCCTGGGAGGATTGTACAAACGGCTTTGGGACGAGCAGACGCGCTTGAGAGGCAAGGAAGGAACCAAAGGACAGTAGTCTTGCCATGACAGGACCCGGAGACGTCGTAAAACCCGGACCCGATATAAAGTTCCTGGCGGATGCCACGGGAACAGCGGGCCTCTTTGCGCGCCGCCGCCGCGGCGAACTGAGGACGTTCTTCTATTTCCTCGGGTGGGCGATGCCGTTCTGGGCCAAGTACCTTGTCTTTATGATCCTCAGCCTCATGGGGGTCACGATCAGCACGCTCTATCCCTGGCTGGCGAAGTATCTTGTGGACGACGCCTTCCCGAACCGCAATTGGGCCGTCTTCTGGATGGTGTTCATCGCCTATATTGCGCTGAACCTGTTCTACCGGACGAGCGGGACGATCAGCTCCGTGCTGAACTACTACATAGACGTCTGGGTCAGCTTCAACATGAAGTCATACTTTTTCCGTCATCTCCAGAAGCTCTCCATGACGTTCCTGCACAGCCGGCCCGTGGGCGAGCACATGTACCGGGCGAACGCGGACATTGACGCCATCATGCGGATGGTGACCGACCTCGTCCCGGCGCTCATCCGCGCCACCTACGAGTTCGGGCTGATCCTTTGTTTCACGGCCCTTCTCGACTGGCGGGTGACAATCCTCGTCATCCTCTACTCCATCCCCTATACCGCCCTGGCCCATTGGATCGCCAGCATACAGCGCCGGGTCACGCGGGACGCCCGCCGCCGGTGGCAGCGCTACGACGCCGCCGTGCAGGAGGGGGTCGCGGGCGCCATGGTGGTCAAGGCCTTTGGCCGCCACCGGTTCGAGGTGGCGAAATACATGTACAATCTGATCAACGCCTGGCGTCAGCAGATGAAGTATCACTGGCTGCTGATCGTGCGCGGGCACACGGTGGGCGCGCTCCTCCCGTGGCTCAAGTCCCAGCTCCTGCGCGTCTGGTTCCTCCGGATGGTCATCCAGGGAAACCTGACCTACGGGTCGGTTTTCCCCATCCTCTCCTACATGAACCGCCTGTCCAACCCGATCCAGCAGATCGTGGACTACATCCAGGAAATCCGGGTGGAGCTGATCCCCGCAGAACGCATCCTGGAAACGATTGATATCCAACCCGCCATCGCCGACAAGCCGGGCGCCGTCCCCATGCCCCCTGTGCAGGGGCATGTGGAGTTCGATGACGTCTCCTTCCACTACGAGGACCAGCGGCCGATCCTGCACAACATCCATTTCACCGCCCGGCCCGGCATGAAGATCGGCATCGTGGGCCACAGCGGCTCCGGCAAGAGCACCATCGTCAACCTGCTGCTGCGCCTCTACGATCCGGTGGAAGGCGCCGTCCGGGTGGATGGCCGCGACCTGCGCGACGTGCGGATGAACAGCTACCAGCAGCAGATCGGCCTCATGATGCAGGACACCTATCTCTTCGGCGGCTCCGTCCGCGCCAACATCCTCTTCGGCAATCCCAACGCGCCCCAGGGAGCCATCGAGCGCGCGGCGCAGATCGCGGAGATCCACGACTGGATCGTCTCCCAGCCGGCAGGGTATCAGACCGACCTGAGCGAAGGCGCCAAGATCAGCATGGGGCAGAAACAGCGCCTCGGCCTGGCCCGAGCCCTCGTCCGCGACCCTAAACTCCTGATCCTGGACGAGCCCACGTCGTCGCTCGACAGCCCCACCGAGCACCGCTTGCTCGAGACGCTGAAGGAGGCCGTCAAGGGCCGAACGTCCATCTGGGTGACGCACCGGCTCAACATCATTGTGGATGCGGACCTCATCCTCGTGGTCGAGGACGGACGCATCGTCGAGCGGGGGACCCACGAGGAACTGCTGGCCGCTAATGGCGCATATTGCGGCCTTTGGAACCTATACTTCGACACACATCCCAACGAGGTGCCCGATGAGCGAACGCCGAGGCCGTGAGCGCATCTTCGAGATTGATCCGGTCAAGCGACCGAAGAGTCTTTTCCTTCGTCGCGTCATCGCAAAGTATGTGGGCTGGGTCCAGGTCTTCGGATACTTCTTCTGCGCCGCGGTCGCCTTCGGGATCGTCTTCTGCTGGATGTACAAAGTGGACGAGGTGGCGAATGAAAAAGAGATCGGGAAAAGCCTCATTAAGCCCTGTGAACTATCACTGACGCACGACAAAGAGGCTGTAGTCACCCGCGTCGCTGTCGCCGAGTGGCAGCAGGTGGCCAAAGGCGCCCCCGTCGTGGAGGTGTGCGACGACCCGGAATGGGTCCGTAAGTTCAAGGCAATCCAACAACTCGCCGACTTCGCAAAGCAACTGCGGGAACTGGAAAAGGAGGGGGCCCTCCCCCCGGCCCTCGCCAAGCAGGCGGCAGAGGCGGAGGCCGAGGTGGACCGTTGGAACCGAAACGAGGGCCCGAAGGCGCCGCACGCCGCGCTTGTCGCCCCTATAGCGGGCGAGGTGGCGGGACTGCAAGACCTCGTCGGCAAGGCGTTTGCAAAGGAAAAGCCCATCTGCAGGATAGTGGACTTCAATACCCTCCGGCTCGACGTCAAGCTGGGCGGGACCAACGTGGAGCGGGTGCGAGTTGGGATGCCCGTCACGGTGGAGGTCGTCCCCCAATACGGCCCCGGCTGCACGGTATATGCGGACGTGCGCGTTGGAGGGTTCCGGTCCGAACGCCTTTGCTTCAACTACATCCTCAACCTGGATGAAACCAAGAAACTCCTCTGCGAATGGTGGAAACAGCAGTCGGTGGCGACCAAGGAGGACGTCCGGCGCAAAATTTCATTGACCCCCGCATCCGTGGAAGAGGTCGAAGTGGCGTGCGTCCTGCAAACCGAGATGCAGGGTAAAACGGAGACCGATCCGGCCACGGGTCAGGCCCCCGCCTCCGACGACCGCGTCGAGGTGGACCTCGTCGGCGTCCAGAATCCATTCAAGGGCATCCTGGCGGAGGGAAAACACACGGGCGGATACCGGACCAACGAACTTCCCGACCCCATCAAAACGGAACTGCGTGCGCAGCTCGGCAAGTTGCTGAAGGGCAAGCTGGCGCAGGTCCCCGGCGACGAGGGCCAACGGTCCGTGCGCATCGAAGATGTGAGGAAGATCCACAACTTCATCAAGATCAAGGCGGAGGTGAGCGACATCTCGCTGAAGGACGCCCTCATGACCACGGATGGGGCCCCCGTCGGGAAGGACGAGATCGTAACGGCGGCCGCGGCGGAGGAGATCGTCGCAAGCGAGAAATGGAAGCGGCTACGCGAGGAGAAGAACGAGTCGTTCGCAAAAGCCGTCGAGTCCGCCATTGACGCGGACAAAGACAAGACCGAGCGCAACGTGGACGGCGTTGTCCTGGTGACCAATCCATCCCCCATCCTGATTGCAAAGGTGAAGCAAGGCTACAAGGAAGCCACGCCGGCCTACCTCAAGGCCAAGGTCTCCGTCGTCGTCGGGCGGTGCCGCCTCGCCATGCTTCTGTTCCGCAGCGAGTGAGAAGGTTCTAACGACACGGACTGAAGTCCGCACTACAAACGAGCGTTCACGCCTCGACCACGGGACAGCCCGCATGTTGGATCAAATAGTCCACCGGCGAACCGAACAGCCGTTTCACCCATTTCGGCCTCTTCGACCGCGTCGTGACAATCACCTCCGGCGGGTTCTCCCTTGCCGCGTCGAGGACCTTCAAGGCAAATCGTCCGATGTCCACGCGCGTCGTCGCCTCGACGCCCTGTTCCCTTGCCCGCCTCGCGATCAATTCGACCTTCTTTTCCCCCTCCCGTCTGTGTTCCTTCAGCAATTCTTCCTCGCACTTCTCCTTTACCTCCGGCGGAATGTCCATGCCGATCAGATATCTCGCCAGATTCACATCGGCCACATATACGACCACCAACCGCCTGCCTTCTTTGGCCCTCTCTATCGCCAGATCAACCGCCCTCTCCGATTGCCGAAATGTTGACAGCGCCAGCAGGATCGGTTTCATGCTATCCTCTCTCCATCCGCTCACATTTCAAATCGCCGCGCGGCGAAGTCGCTTCCGCTCGGCGGTCGTCTCTGCGTTTCCATAATACGCGACCAAGCCCATCATGTGCAATCCCCTTTTTCCCTTTTCCCCCGGTCACGGGGGCGCATGTGGCGCCCCCCAAATCGCTTGACTTCCGCCCGGCCCGCCTCTACAATGCCCCCATGTACAAACGTCCTCGAACGAAGATCGTCGCCACCATCGGCCCGGCGTCGTGCGCCCCGGAGACGCTTCGCGCCCTTTTTATGGCCGGCGTGGATGTGGCCCGCCTGAACTTCTCCCACGGCACCCACGAAAACCACGGCGAGACGATTGACGCCATCCGATCCACGGCGGACAGCCTCGGCGTGACCGTGGCCATCCTGCAGGACCTGCAGGGGCCGAAGATCCGAACCGGACGGCTCGTAAATGGCGGACCCCTCGCCCTGAACGACGGCGCGACGCTCCGCATCACCACTCGCGACATCGAGGGTACGCCCGAACGAATCTCGACCACCTACGAACGCCTGCCTGCCGACGTGGCCGAGGGCGACCGGATTCTCCTTAGCGACGGCCTCATCGAACTTTGCGTCGTCTCGAAGGGGCAGGACGAGGTCGTGTGCTCGGTGGTGGACGGCGGGACGCTCCGCGAGCGCGCGGGCATGAACCTGCCGGGGGTGAATGTGAGCATCCCCGCCTTCACCGACAAGGACCGCGAGGACCTCGCCTTCGGCATCGAGCACGGGGTGGACATGGTGGCCATGTCGTTCATACGGACGGCGCAGGATGTGGAGGACGTCGTCGCGGCCATCGCCGAAGCCGGGGCGCGGATCCCGGTGATTGCGAAGATAGAGAAGCCGGAGGCGGTCAAGAACCTGCAGACCATTCTCACCGTCGCCGACGGGGTCATGGTGGCGCGCGGGGACCTGGCCGTGGAGACCTCCCTCGCCGACGTGCCGATCCATCAGAAGCGAATCATTGACATGGCGCGACGGATGGGCAAGATTTCCATCACCGCCACGCAGATGCTCGAGAGCATGGTGCACGAGCCGCGCCCCACGCGGGCGGAGGCGTCGGACGTGGCCAATGCGGTCTATGACGGGACGGACGCAGTGATGCTCTCCGCCGAGACGTCCATAGGCAAGTATCCCGTCGAGGCGGTGAAGGTGATGGCGGAAATCGCCCGCGCAGCCGATCGCGACCTGACGCAGAGGAACCGGTTTGTGGAGGGCAAGGGCGCGCAGGGCCTCCCGCACACCCTGGCGACGACGGCGGCGGCGTGCGTCGCGGCGGCGGAGCTGGACGCGAAGGCGATCATCGCCTTCACCGAGTCGGGCAGCACTGCGCGGCTCCTGGCCCGACATCGTCCGAGCGCGATGATCGTGGCCTACACGCCCAACGAGGCCGTGGTGCGCCAACTGGCCCTCCTGTGGGGGACGAGGCCCTACCTCATCAACCAGGAGGCGACGACGGACGACCTGATCGCCGCGGCGGACGAGCGACTGGTCTCCGACGGCATAGTGAAAAAGGGCGACACCGTGATCATGGTGGCGGGTACGACCTCCTATCGCGGCGCGACGAACACGATGAAAATCCATTGCGTGGGGGCGACGAAGGAATAAAGTACCCCATTTCACAAAGTCGTAGAGGGGGGAGCATCCGTCATTCCCGCGAAAGCGGGAATGACAAGTAGCACCTATGCGAATTTGTGAAATGCTGTAACAAGGAAGACTGAGGACAACAGCATGGCACACAGGATTACATGTATTGACGGCGACGGAACCGGCCCGGAAATCGCCGCCGCGATGCGGCGGTGCGTCGAGGCGACGGGCGTGAAGATCGAATGGGACATGCAGCCGGCGGGCGAGGACGCTTTTAGGGAATTCGGCACGCCCCTCCCCGACCAGACCGTGGAGTCCATCAGGAAGACCAAAACGGCCATCAAGGGTCCCGTGACGACGCCTGTGGGCACGGGCTTCCGCAGCATCAACGTCGCTCTGCGGCAGACCCTCGACCTCTATGCCTGCCTCCGACCGGCGAAGTCCTACCCCGGTGTGCGGTCGCCGTACACCGGCATTGACCTCGTCATCGTCCGCGAAAACACCGAGGACCTCTACGCGGGCATCGAGTTCCAGAAGGGCGACCCGAAGACGGCGGAGCTGTTAGAGACGCTGCGGCGCATCCACACCAAACGTATCGGCGACGACGCGAGCATCAGCATCAAACCGATCTCGGTGCGCGGGTCGCGGCGGATTGTGGAGTTCGCCTTTCGCTATGCAAAGGCAAACGGGCGCAGGAAAGTCACCGCCGTCCACAAGGCCAACATCATGAAGTTCAGCGACGGGCTGTTTCTTGAGGTCGCGCGCGAGGTGGCGAAGGGGTATCCCGACATCGAGTTCGAGGACCGGATGGTGGACAACATGTGCATGCAGCTCGTCCAGAAGCCGGAGCTGTACGACGTGCTGGTGATGCCGAACCTCTACGGCGACATCCTGTCCGACCTCTGCGCGGGGCTGGTGGGCGGGCTGGGGGTCGCGCCGGGCGGGAACATCGGCGACTCGATGGCCGTCTTCGAGGCGACCCACGGCAGCGCGCCGAAATACAAGGGGATGAACAAGGTGAATCCGACGGCCCTGATCCTTTCCGCCGTGATGATGCTCCATCACATCGGCGAGCGCTCGGCGGCGGACCGGCTGGAAGAGGCGACGGCGAAGGTGATCGCCGAGGGCAAGTCCGTGACCTACGACATGAAGCCCGACCGCGACGACCCGACGGCCGTGGGCACGCGGGAGATGGGGGAGGCGATTGTGAGGGCGATGGCGTAGAGAACGGCGACTCAATGCCTAATGACGAAGCCCGAATGACTAAGGAATGACGAATGACTAAGCCCCAATGTCTAAGGGGATAATCTCTTGCAGCAGGCATTAGGCATTTGGGCATTCGTCATTGATTAGACATTCGTCATTAGTACCTTACCGCTAAGATCATTGTCAAAATGGTCATGATTTTTGATTCATGCAATAGCGTCAGTAGTGTCCCAACGTTTGTTTCGTGAGTTTTCGTAAGTGTTTTATGAGAAAGATATTGCGGCGCAAAATGGACTTTTCCGATTTCAAATCTGCGTTAGCATGGGGCCTTTCCCGCACAAAAGGAGAGGCCCATGCACTTCGGCAGTACGATCTTCTCTCAACTCATGGAGCACCTTCCTTGGTATTATTTTCGAGCGTGCGTACAACGCTACCAGGGCGATCACAAGGTCAAGACCTTCAAGTGCGCCGACCATTTCCGGGTCATGGCGTTTGCACAGTTGACCTACCGCGAAAGCCTGCGCGACATCGAGGTCTGCCTGCGGGCTGTGCGCAGCAAGCTCTACCACATGGGCATCCACAGCGCCATCTCCCGCGACAATCTGTCCCATGCCAACGAGCAACGCGACTGGCGCATCTACGCCGACTTCGCCCAGATTCTGATTCACGAGGCGCGTCGCCTCTACGAGATCAACCTCTCCAAGGCGTTCTTTGTAACCCGCGCCAAAAACAACTTCCAATTCAAACACCGCTACTCCCATCGGGTGGATCGAACCACAGGACTCCTCTGCGACCAGACGGTGGCGCTTACCACCTTCTACCCCGCCAAGGCCTATCCGGAGCCTCTGCGTCGAATCAAATTCCACGACGCCCAGACCGACCACCTTCTCGTGTTTCTCACCAACGACTTCACGCTGCCGGCCCTGACCATCGCCCAACTCTTCAAGGCGCGATGGAAGATCGAACTCTTCTTCAAATGGATCAAACAACACCTGCGCATCAAGGCCTTCTATGGAACCAGCCCCAATGCGGTCAAGACCCAGGTGTGGATTGCCATCTGCACCTATCTGCTCGTAGCCATCGTCAAAAAACGACTTCGCACCGAGCTATCCCTCTACACAATCCTACAAGTCCTGAGCGTCTCGCTGTTGGAGAAAGTCCCGATGGTACAAACACTTACGGAATCGCATCCCCAATCCGTCAACCTCAATTCCCATAACCAATTGCTGTTGTTCAAGTAATATTGGGACAGTAGTGTCTGGTTATATATACTAAAAAGACAAACGGCTAATACTGTTTTCGTTTTCGGGAGGAGGAGATTCTCAGGGCTTTGCGGTATTTGGTGACGGTGCGTCGGGCGATGTCAATGCCCTGTTGGCGGAGGAGGTTGGTGATTTCGTCATCGCTCAAGGGATTCCTTTTATTCTCCTTGTCAATGACTTCCAGGAGTTTCTGCCTGACGGCATCCCATGACTCGACCTCGCCGTTGTCCTTGGCCAGACCGCCGGTGAAGAAGAACTTCATGTCGTGAATACCACGCGGGGTCTGCATGTATTTATGGGCGATGGCGCGGCTGACTGTCGAGACGTGGATGCCGAGCTCGTCTGCGACCTCTTGCATTTTGAGGGGCTTCAAGTGTTTGATGCCATGATCGAGGAAAGTCTTCTGTTTTTCGACGATTTTCTGGCTGACGCGCTGCAGGGTGCTTCGCCGCTGTTCGATTGATTCAATGAGCCACTTGGCCGCCTCGATCTTTCGGCGGATCCATTCCTTTGTTTCTCCCTGATTTTTATTGTCGCGCAGCATCCCCCGGAACTCGGGACTGATGTAAAGGTTGGGCAGGAAATGGTCCTGGAGCTGGACCATGTACTCGCCCCTGTCTTTTTCCACAATTACATCAGGGACGATGTACGGCACGACCTCTCCCCCATATAGCGATCCGGGCTTGGGGTTGAGGGAACCGATCTCATCTATAAGCGCTTTCAGCGTCTCGATGCTCTGGCCGAGGGCCTTGGCGATTTTCGGCAGGCGGTTGTTTTCAATGTCCTGCAGGTGATGGGTGATCAACTGTCGTTTCAGAGCATAGTTTGGTTCCTTTGGATCAATCTGCAGCAGGAGACATTCCTGGAGGTCTCTCGCGGCAACCCCTGGCGGTTCGAGGTTCTGAACGATCTTCAGGGCCTCGGCCATTTCCTCCTCGGTGCGCGGTGGTTCCAGGCTCTCTCCGATTTCAGCGAGGGGGTGTCTCACGTAGCCGTTGGGGTCCAGGTTGTAGATGATATTTTCGGCGAGTTCGCGTTTTTCCGGGGGCAGATCCAGCAGCATAAGCTGGGAATGGAGGTGGTCCTGGAGCCCTATCGGTGGGGCGGCTGTATTCTGGAGGGCCTCGAGTTTTTCGTCCTTGTCGCCTGAGGATCGATAGCGACGGCCGCCCGTCTGTGTGAAAAAATCCTGCCAGCCGTCGGCCAAGTCGGCCAGCCGGTCGTACTCCGCCGCCTGCTCTGCTCGCTCAGGGGGTTCTTCGGCGCCGGTTTCCGTGCGTAGTTGTTCATCGGCCGGGGCGGGTTCTTCCAGCTCAAGCGCGGGGTTTTCCTCCAGCTCCTGGGTGATGCGGTCCTGAAGGGCAAGCATGGGAAGCTGGAGGATCTCGATTGATTGAATAATCTGAGGCGCCAGCTTCAGCCTGAGTTCAAGCCGGGGCTGAAGTGAGATTTCCATTTTCATCGGCTATCCTCCGCCGAGACGCAACGTCCGAAGCCTTATCGCATCTCGCGGCGACCGTCCATGGCATCGGCCAGAATGGCTGAATTCACATACTCGATACTGCTGCCGGAGGGAATGCCCTTTGCGATACGTGTGATCTTCACGTTCATCCCCTCCAGCTCCTTGGACACTTGCAGCGCCGTGGCATCCCCTTCGAGATTGGGATTCGTGGCCAAGATGACCTCGGTGATCGCCTCGCGTCTGACACGCTCGATGAGATCCCGGATGGTCAGGTCGTCCGGCTCGACTCCCTCCAACGGCGCGATGCGCCCCATCAGCACATGGTAAATTCCATTATAGCGCCCCATCTTTTCGATTGCAATAACATCTTTTGGTTCTTCCACGACGCAAACCGTGTTCTGGTCGCGGCGCGGATCGGAGCAGACGCCGCACGGGTCCGTCTCGGAGATGTTGAAGCACCGGGAGCAGTGGCGAATCTTTTGCTTTACATCGCGGATGGCATGGGCCAGCTTCATGGCCTCCGCCTCGGGTAAACGGAGGAGATAGTAGGCCAGCCGCTCTGCAGTCTTCCGGCCGATGCCGGGCATCCGGCCGAATTCCTCCATGAGCGCCACCATGGGTTCGGGATAGACTTTCATGGGTGATCAGCCAAACAGCCCGGGGATATTCAGGCCCCCGGTCGCCTTTTGCATCTCGCTATCGTGGATTTCCTGGGCCTTCTTCATAGCCTGGTTTACCGCGGCCAGAATAAGGTCTTGCAGCATCTCCACATCGTCCGGGTCCACCACCTCCGGGTCTATCTTGATGTTGAGTAGTTCCTTGTGGCCGTTCACCTGGGCGGTGACCATGCCGCCGCCGGCGGTGCCCTCGACGACGCGCTCCTTCAGGTTGCGCTGGACTTCCTCCATCTGCTTCTGCATCTTTTGGGCCTGTTTCTGCGCCTGGCGCATCAGATTGCCCATGTTTCCAAAGCCGGTCATCTGTTTATTCCTCCACTCGCACAATTCGCCCGCCGAGGATCTCCAGGGCCTTCTTTACCATCGGTTCGCTTTCAAGAATCTCGTGCGTATCAATCCGCCTGGGACCGGGATCTTCAGCCGGCTTTTCTTTTGCGCGGGCTTTTTCCGATGCGGCGAATTTCACCTGAAACCGCGTCGCAAAGACCTTCTCGATGCACGCCTCGAGCAGTTCCCGGTTGGGCCGGTCCTCCAGCATCTTGCGGTGCGCGCTATTTTCCGCGGAAAAGGCGATTACGACGGCGCCGTTGCCCACGGACTGCACTTCCCCCTCGCCCAGAAAATATCCGAGCGACATCTTCTCCTCTTTCATCGCCTCGACAACTTCCCCCCATCGTTTTTTGATTTCTGCGAAGCTCACCGGTCCAGGCCGCTTCGTCGGCGCAGGAGGCGGCTCCTCGGCCCCACGAACGCCAACATCATCCGTGTCGAGGTCTGCCATCCGTCCTACGGGCGCCGAAGGATGTCCCGTTTTTTTTTGAGCGGAAATCGAGTGGGCCGGCCGCGGGGCCGACGTAGCGCCTTCCCCCGCCCCCCCACTCAGCGCCAGGGCTTCCAGCCGGCTCAGAATCTCCGGGAGCGACTGCATGTCCTCCACAGCCGTCAGGCGCACAAGCATCATCTCGGCGACAATTCGCGGGTCGAGACCCTCGCGAATCTTCCGCCGCGCCTCGCTCAGAAGCTGGATCATGTAGAGCAGCTTTTCCGCAGAGAACAGCTTGCTCTGTCGGGTCACGGTTTCGGCATCGGTAATCTTGTTCTTGACAAGTTCCAGGTCCCCCTTGCACGAGACCACGACCATCAGGTCGCGCAGGTAATCGACCAGTTGGTCCAGCAGGTCGATAACGTCGGCCCCCATGGCGACCAGCCCGTCCAACTCCTTCAGCACAGCCGCCGCGTCGCGCTTGCCAAGCCCGTCCACGAGGGCGGCGATCTTCTCATCGGTCACAAGTCCGAGGATATTCTGCACGTCGGCGACGGTGAGCGTCTTGCCGCAGAAGGACATAAGCTGGTCGAGGATCGACAGGGCGTCGCGCATGCTGCCCCGGGCCGCGCGGGCGACGGCCATGAGCGTCGGCTGGTCGGCCTTTACCTTCTCGTCCTTGCAGATCTGCCCCAGCCGTTGGGCGATGGCCGGCGGCGCGAGGCGGCGGAAGTCGAAGCGCTGGCATCGGGACTTGATCGTGTCGAGCACCTTGTTCGGCTCGGTAGTGGCAAAGAAGAACTTCACATGCGCCGGGGGTTCTTCGAGCGTCTTGAGCAGCGCGTTGAAGGCGTGCGTGCTCAGCATGTGGACCTCGTCAATGATGTATATTTTGAAGCGGGACCGAGAGGGGCGGTACTTCACGTTCTGCAGGACGTCGGAGATCTCGTCCACCGTCCGGTGCGACGCGCCGTCGATCTCGACGACGTCGATGTCCTCGCCGCGATGAATCGCCTCGCAGGCGTCGCACTTGTTGCAAGGCTCTCCCGTCGGACCTTTCTTGCAGTTCAGGGCCTTGGCGAAGACGCGGACCATGGACGTCTTGCCCAGCCCACGGTCGCCGGAAAAGAGGTAGGCATGGGCGACGCGGTCGGAGTCCACCGCGTTGCGCAGCGTTCGGGCGATCGCCTCCTGGCCGACGAAGTCGTCGAAGGTCTTCGGCCTGTATTTTCGTGCGAGAACCAGATAACTCATGGGCAGCAGTCCACCTGTGAGGGTGCGCGAAACCTCCCGGAGGTCGGAACCCCGCGTCCGCGCGGGGGAGGTTTGATTTAGGAAAATGGCCGTGCACCTTTCTCCGATGCTCGACCCAACGGCGCTGCCGGGTAGTTAGCTCCAGCCAGGTGACCCCACGGCACATAGGAGAGAATGCTTATGGCTGCTTCCGTCAGGACCTGACCAGGTTCACACCTTCCTATTGCATGGGACCCAGCCTTCAACGCCACTTGCCCGACAACCACCGCCAGACCGAAACACCTCGGAAAGGCGATTGACCCCGCTAAGGCGGATTGCGGGTTACAGGGCACCGCCAGTTCCCCGTCTAGCACGGCCAAGAATTGTCACTTGCCCCTCTCTCTCCCCCCTCTTACTCTTAATCTTGCTCCTACTCTTACTCCCCGCTCCTACTCCGCCCCCAGCTTCTCCGCCGCATCTTTGTCCATGACGCGGATTTTGAAGATCTTGACCTCATCCGCCGGGCGGTCCTTGTCGCCCGTCTTCACCTCGCCGATGGCCTTGACTACCTCCATGCCCTTGATGACCTGGCCAAAGGCGGTGTACTTGCCGTCGAGGTGCGGCGTCTTCTCTAAGCAGATGAAAAACTGGCTGCCGGCGGAGTTTGGGTCATTGGCCCGCGCCATGGACACCGTTCCCGCCTCGTGCTTGATGGCGTTGAACTCCGCGTCAATCTGCCAGCCGGGGCCGCCCGCGCCGGTTCCCATGGGGCAACCGCCCTGGATCATGAAGCCCTTGATGACCCGATGGAAGATCAGGCCGTCGTAGAACCCCTGATCGGCCAGGGAGACGAAGTTGTTGACCGTGTTCGGCGCCTCCTTGGGATAGAACTTCATGATGATCCGGCCCTTGCTTGTGTCAATGACGGCCACTTTGTCTTTGTATGTTGACATGATCGACGCTTTACTCCTTTTCGGCGGTTGCTCCGCCCTTCGTCCTTGCGCCCACGCCGGCTGCGTGAAACCGAACACGAGCAGGAACGAACCCAATGCCACAGTGATACGCTTCACCTGTTCTCCTCCTGCAACTTGAATCCCTTACAAAAGGACGGCGAATCTATACCATATCAGCGCGGCGGCGGGGTGTCAAGCAAAACATTCCCCCCTGCCACTTACCCATCTGCCCTCCCCATTTTCTCCTGCGTGAGAATTTTCCTTCGCATTGTCCTCCTCGTGGCGTATAATATCACTCTCCGGTGAGCGGCGTCGGGCGTACTATACTACCAATCATCGGGAGAAAATAGTGTTATGTCCCAATACTGTTCGGCACTTTGCTTGCATGGTCTGTGCGGGGGATGCTCACCGAAAAATAAGCGAACGCTAACCGATTCCTAACTGTACTTTTTTCGCCGTTCTGTCATCATGGGGG
>JBFMAD010000075.1:0-26632 GCA_040755855.1 Planctomycetota bacterium
TGGTGAGTTCGATGAGATATGGACTCTTTCTCGGCATCTTGGCTCCTTTCCCTTTGCGAGCCAGTATACCAAGAAAAACGCGGATTTGCAACGATTATACATCATCGTATTTATGAACAGGTGTACTAAGGCACTACAACGAGACCATCGCCGTAGAGGTTGAAACGGGCAAATCCGACATCCTGGGCAATATCATCAAGTGTCTGAAAGCAGGCTACAAGAGGCTCATCATCGTTCCCACGGACAGCGCTGCGGAACTCAAGATCAAGCAGAGGCTCAAATCTTTCCATATCCCGAAGCCATTGAAGGTGGAACTCAGGAGCTGGAAGGAGTTCTGATCTTCAAATCCCCACAGCAATGCCCTTCAGACGCGAATGGATTGCCTGTAAGCGATGTTCTTTCCCTTCTTCCGCAATGATGGGCTTGGAACAGGCGATCGTTTGTCTGAGGGCGCTGGAATGGGGTTTGAAGGTTCTTGCTCTCCCCACTTGGTTCGTTCTACAATGCCTGCCAGGTGCAAGATGCTTGATCTCGCGTGTGAAGCAGAGGACGTGGCGCGATGCAAACGATCAACCGATCCGTTCTGGTGGTGAAAGCAAGAGAGCCGTTTCTCAAATGGTTGCTGCATTCCTTCCCCGACCTGAGCTATTTGACCCTTGAGGAGGCAAACGACGATAACACGGTGTATCTCATTCCGGAATGCGACGACGACTCGGAAGTCGAGAAGTTCTTGGAAGGAAACTATGCTGCGATCTTTGAGGAACAGGTAAGCACATGGTCGCAAGATGTGGACGAGTGGCCTGATGTCAATGATCTCCAGACATTCCGAGAATGGTTTGATGTGAAATTCCATTCGCTCGTTGTGGACCTGGGCGACGGGCCGGTTGAAACAGACGAGATGGAGTAAGACGAGGGGACTGATCCAAAAAACTATGAGAAGCGGGGTGAGGGCGACAACCTGATGCCCTGCAATGGTTGAAAGAAGTAACGGAGGACGACTGCAATGCCGAAGAACCCGTATCTCGGCAAATGGCGCATTGAGGAGATGG
This sequence comes from Planctomycetota bacterium, assembly GCA_040755855.1. Classification (GTDB taxonomy): domain Bacteria; phylum Planctomycetota; class Brocadiia; order JAADGH01; family JAADGH01; genus JAADGH01. Next base: position 1,050 of record JBFMAD010000075.1, read on the forward strand.
AGCACTGGGACAAGGATTTTATCGACATGCTTGTCCCCGGCCACATCACGATTGAGAAACGCGGCATGGGCCATTTTCAATTCGGCGCGGTCGAAGGCCAGATGGATTGGCGCATCGACAAGTGCGGCAGCCATGAGCAGCTTGGTTTTTCTTGGGAAGGAAACGACGAATGCGATCCGGCTTCGGGCAGGGGTTGGGCTGTCATCAAGGACGGCGGGCTTTTCGGACGGCTGTATTTTCACCTCGGCGACGACTCGTGGTTTCGGGCATCACGGATCAAGTGACGGAGCGGTTGGCGACATGACCAGGGACCCGGTGATGACCACGGACGAACTCATCCAGATGAACCGGACGTCGTTTGCCGACGCGCTCCGCGATCTCGACCACAATGCCTGTGAGAAACACGTGCGGGCGCTGCTGAAACGGCTGAACGGTCCCTCGTTTGAGACGTATGTGATGGCCCTCACGGAGGTTGCCGTGAGAAATGTTCGAGATCGGGACGGGTACTACTCCGCAACGAAGCAGTACTTTTCGGACATTTCAAAGGAAGATGACATCCTTGGTCGCCTCTGCCTTCTGGCCCTGAAGATGATGGTTGAGCGGCTTGCGAGACACGCAACCAAGCTCCAGGACGAGGGATTGATCTGAAGGGACCAAGGCTGGCCACGGATTATCTCATAGGTTGCTCTTGCGGCGATCCGACCTCGCCTCGCCATTCCGTGGTACCCGCTTTTGCATTCACCACCCCCCCGTAGTCCCAAACCTTTATAAAGAGCGCTCCCTTTCTCTTTGCTATGGGAGATTATGCAAGGGGATTCATGGGCAGGCGCGCGTTCACAGGACCGAGCGCGAGCCGGTATCAACTCCAGATGGCTGAGGAAGAACTTTCGAAAGCAGTGGACGAGATGCGCCAACTGATTCAGAAAACCAAGTCTGGCAAAGGAGATCGCCAGATCAAGATCGAGCAGACAGGGGACGATCGCTTTCGCCTTTCTGTCGAACAAGGCATTGCCCGGCTCTCGATGGACTTGGTGAGTCTCAAACAACTTGAACGAGAAGCCAACGAGCAATCCAATAATGTTCTATTCATTTCTGCTGCATCTGAGCAGCTGAGAAAGGATGCTGAAGAACTCATTGTCCAGGCAATGGAAGTCGTCTCGCTTGCAGGAGAATATGGTTCTCAAGAGGGGTGGCCAACATCGTGAGGAGAGAATGTTTCAAGGAAAAGTACAAAGGCATTTATGTTCTGATTGTATTCATCGTTCTCATCTCTGTTTTTGCCCTCTTTCTCGTGGGCGGTGGTCGACAAGCCAGTCCGGAGAAGTTCGCTCCCAGGAATAACCCTAACCCGCCCGCTTCCGCTCCTTGTAAGCCACGGGAAGGAGGAGCGAATCTCACACGGTTCAATCTCAGCAATCCCTGCTCACTTGGCATCGAGGATCTTTCCGAAGTGGTCAGACAATGGGTGCATGACAACGCCACGATGGACGACATGCTGCTGGCCATTAGGTTGTGGCAGGCGAACAGTTCTTCAAATCCTTCGCGCTGACCTTTCAAAAAACGAAACATTTATAAGTCCAGGCGTATTACCCACCTCCAAGTCTCACCAAGACTATCCAAAGAACAAGTCAATCTCGTCGTGAAACACGACAAACGGCTTTGGTCCAAAAGACGCGAAGTCAAGCTGATGACGCAAGCCCCAAAGGCATACGCACAGGCAAATCAAATCCCTTAACCGCCTGAGCGCACAACGCGCAGGCGTGCAACCGTAAGGGAATCCCTTTTTCTCAAAAGTTCTAATCCGGCCGAGTCCGGCTGTTTCCAGGGTGTTTTCGAGTTCTGAGAGGAGGTGATGCCATATAGGACGTAGAACCGATTCTGGTGTCTGAGCTGCAAGCGATGTAATAGCTCAGACGCTCCACGATCGAACCCTCGCACAGCGCGGGGAACGTTCCTGTAAACCGGAACCGCCGCCCCGCCTATGCGGGGATTGTCTCTACCCAGACACGGCGGCTCCCCTTTTCGAAAGGAGGACCGCATGAGTCCTGCAACAAAGACCGAAAAGTCCAAGTTTGAGATGCTCCTGCCTGAGATTCAGAACTATCTCAAGAACCAGTTTGCCGGCAGCCCGGAGCAGGAGGAAGAATGCAAAGCGACCGCGGTCGGCCTGCCGGTCATCGCCTCCGGTGGGGCGGGGAAGCTGGAGCACCTAAGCGAGGCGATCATCGAGGGCCATGCCGACGCCGTCCTCGTCGCCTCCATCGCTCACTACGGCACGTTCACCATCCGGCAGATGAAGGAGTACCTCGCCGAGCAAGGCATCCCGGTCAGGCGATGAGCGGGCCGTACTAAGATTCCACAAATCTATGGACACGCCCAGACTGCTGCTTGTACCCTGGTTCGGCGAAAGCATTGGAGGACTCCGCGCAATGCGGAACTACTGCTTATAGAACACCAAAGAGCTGATTGTCGAGGTCGATGCGTGTTCTTCACTTCACGGGCTCGCCTACAGTGTAGGGATATTGACTTGGGCGAGAATGAGAAAGAGTGTACAGCCAAGGCGTGGTTGTCTTACTTGATTTCTATGCCATCGAGATTATCGGACCTAACTTGCCACGCGCCTCTTACGTCCTTATCTGCGAGTTCGCACTGCGCAGGCAGCTTGCCTACATCGAGGTGAACTGCGTAGAGCGTCATCAATGTGGGAATGCCCATGCTAGAAACATAGTGCTGGCATTCAACAGTGACATACCGCACCCGCGTGAGGGCTTGCTCCTTCACAAGGAAGGAATGTGCAGACCGGACTATGTCAACGCAGAGACTATCGAGCTCGGACCTCAGTTGGGGCACCGTCCATGTCTCCGTCCGCGTGGCCGAATTGATGTCTATGGGCCTTTCATGAATCACCTGAATGGTGATGTCTAAGGCCTTACCATCCCCAATGCTCGATGGCCTTACGGACCTTTGAGACATGTCAACCCAAGCAGGGAAGCCGTGCGATAGTATCTCCGAGCAGAACCTTATGTTCTCGAAGAACTCGCGATGCACAGCGTTGAAATCAAGGTGAAGGTTCGTAGCTGTTTGCTTGAAATCACGGTAGGTTAGATCAGGAGAAAGCTGAAGAGCTTTCACCATGTGGTCCGCGAAGACATCATACTTCTTTTCTGTCGCAAGCATCAACATAGCCAACCGCATGCGGAGCGAGGAAGCAGGATTAGGGGCAGGCGCCGGAGGCAGGGACTTACACCACGCGAGTGCAGCGCTGTATTTTTTCTCGGCACCGCTATAGTCTGCTTTCACACACAGTCTGTCTCCCTCGCTCATCAGGCTTCTAGCTATGAGATAGTGTACGGCAAAGTACCCTCCTATCGCGCCTATGGCAAAGACGATACCGATGGCAATAAGGTACTTCTCCACGAACAACTCGAACTTGCTCCTCGCTGTCCATGGGTATCCCGACGGTACGCGACGTTCCCTTCTCACATTCACCTCCTTGATGTGTGCTGGGTGTCCTCCTGTCGCAGGCCCTACCCGATCCTCTGACATTTGTCCAGATACGGTCGTGCCCCCGGCGAGAGCTTGTACACTAATGCAGTCGGAAGACGGCGGATGCCCTTCCGGATCTCAACGGGTTATCCATTGCACACACGCGCTGACGTGGCCAGTCCCGCAGTGAGCAGTATCAACCTAAGTTTACCACCCTCCACATCCCTTGTCAAACCCACTTCACACCCACCACTCCATCACTCCAATACTCCATCCTTCCACCCTTCCATCCTTCCACCCTCCCATCCCCCCCGTTGATCTTGTCGCCTCCCCGTGATACGATGCCTTTGCCATGAAGAATCCCAAAGAATTCGCCCAAGTCGCCATCCCGCTCCCCCTGCGCAAGACGTTCGACTACGCCGTGCCGGAGGGATTCCGCGAACGGATCAACGGCTTGGGTCCGGCGTCTTGTTCGGCGCGGCTAAGGTCAGGGCAACCGTTCGCGCCATTTGTCTGGATTTCGGGATGTGTGGAACACGCAGTAAGCCGTCACCGTCCCGCCGGTATACTCGTAGAAGATGGCATACGGAAATCGTCTGACCAAGACCCGGCGATATTCTTCGTGGACTTTGGCGTGAAGTTCGGGCGTGCGACAAATACGTTGGATGCTGGCCTCGACGCAGCTGAGGAATTCCTCGCCCAGGCCGCGCCGACAATTCTCGTACCACTCATACGCCTCACTGATGTCCTGCACGGCTTCCGGCGCGATAACCAGTTCAGCGGCCATATCGCTGTCTGATCCTTGCTTTCACGTCCTCCCAGGAAAGCCCGGAAGCCGGCTTGCTCATCAAGTTGGCTTTGCGTCGCGCCAGTTCCTCCTTCTGCCAGTCGTGTATGGGGACCTCGGACGGAGTGGCTGCCAGCTCATCCCAGAGGTCCTCAACCAACTGGAGTTTCTCTGGCGGACTCAAGTCGAACATGGAGTTAGTTTTCACTTTTATTCGTCCTCTGATCGGGACCCAGAGTCACGTGACCGGAATAATCGTTGCGATTCACAACCCGTCGGTCGAAGCTCCTTCGCCGGGCTATTGGTGCAAACAGGTTCCCACTGCCCTTAACAATAGTATACCTGCGTAATGCGAAATGTCAAGCACTCTGACGAGAATTCGATCTCGCAACGGAGAGAGGGGCTTGGCTTATGTATTCTACGCAATACTCCATACACTCCACCACTCCAGTCCTTCAGCCGTTGATCTTGTCGCCCCCGCGTGATAGGATGCGGTTGCTATGGAAGAGGCAAAGAAATTCGCCCAAGTCGCCATCCCGCTCCCCCTGCGCAAGACCTTCGACTACGCCGTGCCGGAGGCCCTGCGCGGACGGATCGAGGTCGGCTCGCGCGTGCGCGTGCCCTTCGCCCGGCGGCAGGTGGAGGGCTACTGCGTCGGCTTTGTCCCGGAGTCGGAGTACGACAAGGTCCGCGACATCCTCGACGTGATTGACGACGAACCCATGCTCGACGCGGAGCTGCTCGAACTGACGAAGTGGATGTCCGACTACTACTTCTGCAGTTGGGGCGAGGCGCTCAACGCCGTCCTGCCCACCGCCGTCCGCGAGGGGACGCAGACGAAAAAGGTCCGTCTGGCCAGGCTCAAGATTCCCGCCGCCGATGTGCCCGCGGCAATCGCCCAGATCGAGGCGAAATCACCCAAGCAGGCGAAGGCGCTGGCGATCATCGCCGAGAACGACGGGACGATGACCGCCGCGCAGGTCGCCAAGGCGGCGGGGTGCGGCTCGTCGGTCGTCCATGCCTTGGAGAAGACGGGGCATATCGTCTTCCTCGAAGAGAAGGCGATCCTCGACCCGCTCATGGACTTGCCCGTGGAGAAGGTGGACCACTTCGAGCCGAACGACGAGCAGGCCGCGGCGCTCAAGCGCATCTGGGAACATCTCGCCGCCGGCGCGTTCGGCGTCGTCCTCCTTCACGGCGTCACCGGGAGCGGCAAGACGGAGATTTATTTGCAGGCCATCGCCGACGTCGTGGCCGCCGGGAAGCAGGCCATCGTCCTCGTGCCGGAAATCTCTCTCACGCCGCAGACGATCCGCCGGTTCCGCGCGCGGTTCGACCGCATCGCCGTCATGCACAGCCGCATGAGCCAGGGCGAGACGCACGAGCAGTGGCGGCGGATTCGCAGCGGCGAGGCGCAGATCGTCCTCGGCGTCCGGTCGGCAATCTTTGCCCCTGCGAAAAACCTCGGCCTGATCGTCGTGGACGAGGAGCACGAGAACACCTTCAAGCAGGACAGCGTCCCCCGCTACCACACGCGCGACATCGCGGTCGTCCGCGCCCACCGGTCCGGCGCTCTTGTAATCCTCGGGTCTGCGACGCCGTCGCTCGAGAGCTACCGCAACGCGATGACGGGGAAGTACGAACTGATCCGACTGACCAAGCGCATCGAGGACCGGCCGCTGCCAATGGTGCACGTGGTGGACATGCGCGGCGAGCACGAGGCGCAGAAACGCTTCGCCCATTTCTCCCGCGACCTCTTAGAGGAGCTGCGGCGTACGATCGCCCGCGGCGAGCAGGCGATCCTGTTCCTGAACCGCCGCGGCTTCGCCACGACGGTAAGCTGCCGGAAGTGCGGTCTGGTGCTGGAGTGCGCCCGGTGCGGCATCGCCATGACCTACTACAAATCGCGCCACACGGCGGCCTGCCACCAGTGCGGGGCGCGCATCACGCCGCCCGACGCCTGCCCCGACTGCGGGACGCCCGATCTGCGCTTCACGGGCGCCGGCACGGAGAAGATCGAGGAATATCTCACAAAGTTCATCGCCGAGGCGAAGGTCGAGCGCATGGACACCGACACGATGACGAAGCGCGGGTCGCACCGCGACGCGCTCGACCGCTTCAGCAGCGGCGATGTGAATGTGCTCCTCGGCACGCAGATGATTGCGAAGGGGCTGGACTATCCGAGCGTCACCCTCGTCGGCATCATCAACGCGGACACGGCGCTGCACCTGCAGGACTTTCGCGCGAGCGAGCGGACGTTCCAACTTCTCTCCCAGGTGGCCGGGCGCGCGGGGCGGGGCGACCGGCCGGGGGCGGTAATCATCCAGACCCACAAGCCGAACCACTACTGCATCGAGTGCGCGGCGCGGCACAACTACGAAAAATTCGCCGAGATCGAGTTGGGGCATCGGAAGGCCCTCGGCTATCCTCCGTTCTCTCGCGTGGCGCGGATCGTCGTGCGTGGGCTGCGGCGGGACAAGGTGATCCGGAAGGCGAACCAGATCGCCGCGAAGCTGCGGGAGAGCGGGTTGTTGGGACACCGCCAGCTCCTCGGCCCCGCCCAGGCGCCCATCGAGCGGGTGAAGGAGCGGGCGCGGTGGCACATGCTGGTGAAGGCCCCCGAGTCGCGGACGCTGCGGACGGTCCTCGCCCATGCGGAGGAGGCGATGAACTCGAGCGGGGGGGTGTATGTGACGGTGGATGTGGACCCGATGAATATGTTGTGAATGGGGGGAAGGGTGGAAGAATGGAAGGGCAGAAGAATGGAAGAGTGGAAGAATGGAAGGATGGAAGGATGGAAGGATGGGGGGTAAGAGATGATTGAGGAGCCGCCGGGTTTTTTCGGGAGCGTCGTCAACTTGGTGATCGCCACGGTCCTGGGCGAGGCGCTGGTCGCGGTGTTCATGCCGGGGATCGTCGCCGCGCGGTCGTGGACGCTGTGGGGGTATCCGACGGGGTGCGGCCTCATCGTCATCGCTGTTGCGGTCCTGGCAACGGTGAATGCTCGAGCGATGTGCGGCCTGCAGCGGGCGAACTTAGAGAGCAGCCGCGCCCTGACGCAGGGGTTCTTGCTCGGCGCGCTCGTCGCCGTCGGGGCGTATTGCTTTGCGGAGCTGACGCTCCTGCGAACGCGGATGTTCGAGTTTATCTACGGGCGCCACGGGTGGACGTGGGCGGGGGACGCCATTGACTACGCCGCCGCGCCGATGGTCCTCGCCGCGATGGGATGCGTGATCGTCGGGGTCATGTTCCGGGTGAGGATTCGCACGTCCGTCCTGCGGCGGGTGGTTTATTCGGTTGCGACCGGCGTGGTTCTCTTCACGGTTTCCAGCGCGTGGGCGCGGCTTTCCTACTATGACATCTACCCGAACCACATCAGCCCTCTGCTCATAGACTGTCCTGTGACGGTTGCCGCCATGGCGCAGGCGGTCAGCATCTTCGGCCTGTTTCCGCTTTCCATTGCCATCTTCATGGCGCGTATGGTCCGGTCGGCGCTGCGGTGAAAGAAGCGAATGTGTTCAATGGGAAGGAATGATGGCGGGACCGGAGACCTACCCCGCTTGAAAGGCTCTCGCAAAGGCGTCGCGCGTGCGCTTGTATTTCGCCTGGACGCCTTTCTCATTGATCGAGCGTGAGTCCTTGAGTATCAGCTCGACCGTCGCCACGCCGTCAAACCCGCGCTTAACCAGAGCTGAGACCATGGGCGACAGGTCGAGCGTCCCCTCGCCGATGGGCAGGTGCTGATCCAGCTTGCCGTCGTTGTCGTGGAGGTGCAGCTCGATGATCTCGAACGGCTGGTCCAGAATCCATGCCTCGGCCGATGGGATCTTGACCTCCGGCGTCCGGAGGGCGATGTTCAAGTGGCCCACGTCGAGGAGCGCGGCGAGGTCGTCGCGGCCCACGCCATCCCGAATCGTCCGGAACTGATCCAGGCGATGATTGATGAGCCAATTTTCGATGCCGACGCGAATCCCTTGCGACGTGAGTTGCTCGCAGGCGTAACGAAGCCCGGCGATCGTGCTTTCCCTGTTCCATGCCTTCTCGCCGTCAGCGGCGTCGGGGCGGTAGGCGGAGTCGAAGGTCACGTTGCGGATGCGTCCGCTCCGCCTCTGCCACTCTATCACCGGCGCGATCTGCGGAGGCAGGGCCTTGTCCAGGCCGGTCGCGCCGCCGGACCCGCAGCAGAGGTGCATCGTGATGCAGAGGTCCCGGTTTTCGAGGACGCGCTGCACGGCGTCCCATTGGGCCTCGGCCTGGCTCTGCTGCGCGGCCACCATGCTCATGGCCCGGAATCCCATGTCGGCCAGCTTGTCGAATCGCTCGTGCAGTGGGTCGCCGTCGAGCGCCCACGTGGCAATGCCGAAGATCATACTCATATCGCCCCCGCCGGTTGAAGGGAGAGTTTGTACTGTTCGACCGTTCGATTGGCCACATTCCATATATCAAATTCTTTCTCGACCATCTCCCTTGCTCGCTTGCCCATTCGGGCCGCCATTTCGGGGTCGCGGAGGATCTGGAGCGCCCGCTCGGCGATGGATTTGCTGTCGCCCTTGTCCACGAGGAAGCCCGTCTCCCCATCAATCACGAGGGAGTAAACGCCGCCCACTGCCGAGGCCACAACGGGCTTGCCCGCGGCCATGGCCTCCAGGACGGAAAACCCGAATCCCTCCTGGACCGAGGGGAGGACGAAGATGTCAAGGGCGTTCAGGACGGGGCGGTAATCCGCCAGGTCTGTGGCAAAGGTTACCTTCTTGGCGATGCCGAGCCGCGCGGCCTGTTTCCGCAAGTTTATCTCCTCCGGTCCGCTGCCGACGATCACGATCTCCACGTCCTGCCTCGCGGCGAGGATGACCTTCGCCGCGTCGAGGAAAAACCTCTGGCCTTTCTCCTTCTCGAGCGGGCCGATGACGCCGATCACCGGCGGACCGGAGGCGCGGCGCGGCGAGAAAACGTATTCCTTGAGATTCAATCCGTTCGGGATCACCTCGATCTTCTCCTTGGGCACGCCGGCTAAGTTTACCAGGTCCTCCCGGACCGCCTCGCTTACGGCGATCACGCGGGCGGCCTTTCGGCCCAGCCGCCAGATGGACCACCCCCGAAGGAGCGGCTTGTGGATGGTAGCCACCATGGGTATGCGAATCGCCGAGGCAATCGCCAGCCCCAGGCGGAGGGCCTGGGACGATTGCAGATGGAAGATGTCCGCCTCGAACTCGCGCATCTGCCGGACGATCTTTTGGACAAGGAACGGGGAGCGGAGGCGGCCGTCAATGTGGTCATAGACGACGTGGGCGATCTTCGCTTCGTCCAAGCGATAGGCCATCGGCCCTGGGCCGCAGGCGACGGAGATCGAGTAACCCCGGCGGACGAGTTCTCTGGCGAGGCTGAGCGAGTATTTCGTGGTGCCTCGCTGCTCCATCCGCCCGCTGAGGAAAAAGATGTTTTTAAATTCCTGTTCAGCCATTCTTGATGTATCTTCGATCACACCATCTCATCAGCGCCGCGTCGGTCAAGCCCATCGTGGGCCAGCAAACACGACTCATGGGGCCATTCTACCAGAGAAGCGCGCTGAATCAAGAGGGCGCTGCGGCATGGGACGGAATAAAACTGTCGGTCGCATTGCCTCGCATCCCCTTGACAAGGCGGTAGAAAATTGTTAGGAAAGGCGTGGATTTTTTTCTTGACACAGCGCATGGGCTTGCGTAAATTCATAGGCCGCGTATGCTTGCCCGGCTGGAGGGAGGAGTTTCGCACAAATCATCCGGCGGCAAGAATCCTTCTGTTTGGTTCACAATCGCAGAGGAACCAAGAGGCATCCGGACCGTCATGGGAGGAAAACACCCAATGAGGCAAAGATTCGGCGTATCGGCATCCATTCTGGCTTGTCTTGTGGCATTTGGTTGCGTCTACACTGTTCAACACACGACCTCGGTGACGAACATGCGGCGCATGACGAAGCGAAACGCCGCGGAATTCCAGCCCGACGGTTCGGCGGCTACCAATGAGTTGGTGTTCGTCGGTCAGTCCGTCAAGGAGGAAGGTCGCAAGGATAATCTTGATATCTGGCGCATCAGCACCGGCAACCCGAACGAGATCATCCGAGTCACCGATCACGAGTCGGACGATTGGAACCCCGCCTACAGCACTGACGGCCGCACGGTCGCCTTCGACGCGAAGCGGACCTATACCCAGGCCGTGTGGGAGAAGGCGAGCACAGGCGCCGGCGCCGTCCGCCAGATTTCCGAAGACGGAGAGCTGAGCTTCGCCGACCCGGATGTGGATGAGCAGGGTTTCGCCTACGTGGCCATTGACTCGGCCATGCGCTGCCCCGCCACGCACCCGGTCGAGATTGACGATGTCGGCAGGGCCGTCGGTCGAGTCTTTGTGCTCCCCGTCGAATTCGGCTATGACGCCTTCGAATTCTCCATAAAGAACATCATCTGCGGCCAGCCGTATATTAACGAAGACGCCATCAGGTGTCGCTATGACCGGAACGGCTATCTGTGGATCTGCGATTATGACGGCAAGAACGCCACGGAGTTTGTCGAGGGCCTCTGCCCGCAACTGTCCCCCAACGGGCAGCGTATTGTCTTCCACAAGATTGATGCTGACGAGCACGCCAATATCTGGATGGTGGATAGAGACGGTCGGAACCTGACCCAGGTGACCACCCATCCCCTCAATGATATTGAACCTTCCTGGTCCCCGAGCGGCGACCGCATCGCGTTTGCATCCAACCGCGGCAGCTCATGGCTCCAGCGGCTGTTCGGCGACTGGAACTACGACATCTGGATCATGAACGCCGACGGCACAGGCTTGATACAGCTCACCATGGATTCTAAGTATGAAGGCCACCCCTGCTGGGGCACGGACGAGGATATCTACTTCCATACCTACGGAGGGTGGTGGATGTTCCGAAACTGGGATGTCTGGGGAATGACGCTCGCTCGATAAGGCTCTGCAACAGAGGCGATTTCCATAGGCAAGAAGGAGAGGACCCGTGACGGCAAGAACGCCCTTCCTGATGTTGGCCGCGCTGCTGGCGGCGCTCATGGTGGTCGGCTGCGCCAACGACTACAAGGTTCGGCACACCACCGCCGTAACCAATATGACCCGGATCACATCGAGAGCCACGCCGGAACTCATGCCTGACGCCTCGCCCGATGGACAGAAGGTCGCCTTCGTCGGCCTGACGAAGTCGGAAGAGGGCCGGCACAATAACTTCGACATCTGGATGATGGAGCCGCAGAACAAACTGGGCCAGTACATGCGCGCCACGGACAACGAGTGTGATGACTACAGCCCCGCGTGGGGACCGAACGGAAAGGTGATCATTTTTGACTCCCATCGGACCCGGCGCAGCTCCATATGGGAGATGCCGGCTGACGGGATCGGCGGCTCCCGCCAAGTCACCGGGGAAGACGTCTACACCGACTATGTTAGCCCCGACATCTCGATCCACGGCGACTTCTGCTATGTGGCCCTTCCCGAGCGCCAGCCCTTCGCAAGCAGCATCCTCGATGTGTTGATCTTCCCCTTCAGCCTCGTGGGCGGGGCCGTCGAGTTCATGTGGAGCAATTGGATCACCGGCCTGCCCGTGCTTGATGTGGCCCGGGTGGAGGGGCGGTTCATCGAAGACCACTATATCTGGACTCGAAGTTACAACGGCGGCAACGCCCGAGAACTCTGCGTGGGCGTCAACCCCAAATGGAGTCCCGACGGCTCGACAATCGTTTTTGCGAGCAAGGGCACAAAGACCGATTTCGACATCTGGACTATCGAGAAGAACGGCGCGAACCTTCGCCAACTTACTTCGCACCCGGCGCAGGACATCCAGCCCTGCTGGTCGTCCGACGGCAAACGCCTCGCCTTCTCGTCAAACCGCGGCGCCTCCTGGTTCGAGAGGACCTTTGGCGACCAGAACTATGACATTTGGGTAATGAACGCCCACGGCGGCGGTCTGATTCAACTGACCAACTACTCCAAGTTCGAAGGATGCCCGTCGTGGTCGAGCGACGGAGATATCTATTTCCATTCGTACGGCGGGTTCTTCCTGAAGAATTGGGATATCTGGCGAATGACCCCCAGCCTGCCCGGCCCGGAGCCGCAGTAAGGCGGGGCTTGACTCCTCAAAAGATGAGCGAGGTCGCAAGGAGGACATCGTGAATCGTAAAACCGTCTGTTTATCGCTGGCTTGTTTCCTGATGCTTGCTTGTGGCTGCGCCACGGAACGGATCAGGGCCACCAAGGCCGTGACCAACCTGGAGCGGGTGACCACCCCCGACGCCATGAAGTTTGATCCATGCGTGTCGCGCGACGGCAAGAAGTTGACCTTCTCCGCCAAGGAACGCGGCAGCTCCCGGGTCAAACCAAACTATGACGTCTGGGTCATGGACACACAGGACACCCAAAGCCGCATCCAGATCACCGACGACCCCGCCGACGACCTCGAACCCTCCTGGTCCTCCGACCGCGTCACCATCCTCTTTGACTCCAAGCGCCTCAGCAAGCGCACCATCTGGGAGCAGAAGGCCAACGGACTCGGCGGCGTACAGCAGATCACCGCCGACGTTGACACCAACGACTGGGACGCCGAGGTCTCCATTGACGGCAACATCGCATTCGTCTCCGAACCGGACAACCTGGGCTACGGCATTCTCCGCGTCATCACCCTCTTTGCCTGGGACGAGCGCCGAGTCGTCGTGTGCGACCCCGAAGGCAAGCGCCTCTGCCGCATCCGCGGCACACACTGCAGCTGGTCGCCCGACGGGGAATTCCTGGTGATCTCCTCCAATCGCGCCCGGACGTTCTTCGACTGGCTCTTCTCCAACCCTAACAACGACATCTGGATCTTCCGGCCGGATGGCTCCTGCCTGACTCGCCTGACCAAGCATCCGGCGAATGACATCGAGCCGTCCTGGTCGCCCGATGGGAAGATGATTGCCTTCGCAAGCAACCGCGCCATGAAGTTCATCGAGTGGAATAATTACGACCTTTGGATCGTCAACAGCGACGGCGGCGGCGGCCTGACCCAGCTCACCTTCGGCGGCCGCCACGAAGGCCACCCATCCTGGGGCAGCGACGGCTACATCTACTTCCACTCCAACTGGGACTCGCGCGGCATCGAAAACTGGGACATCTGGCGGATGAAGCCCGTCATGGGTCGCGCCGGCGTGCCAGAGGATGAGCTGCGCGTGGACGCGGCAAGCCCCGTCCCCACGGACCTCCAGAAGGAGATCATTGACGTCCGCCTCGGCGGCACCGGCCCGGAGCCCGCCCGCCCGATGCGCGTCATAAACCCGATTACGGAAAAGTAAGGGTCGGCAAGGCCATATAACTCCGAGTGGCGTTCCTTCGCCACTCGGAGTTTTTCTGTACGCGGGGCGCTGCCCTTTTTGCTTGAAAACCGTCCTCCGTTCAAACTATAGTAGAAATATGCCAAAAAATGCGCAACGATACTACCCTATCAATCTGGACATAACCGGGCGGAAGTGCGTCGTCGTGGGCGGAGGGAAGGTGGCGTTGCGGAAGGTCCGGTCGCTCCTCGATGCGGGGGGGCGCGTCGCGCTGATCAGTCCCAAGGTCGCCACCCCCCTGCCGAAGAGCAACGCCCTCCGGGCGGTCCGCCGGAAGTACCGCGCCGGCGACCTGAAGGGCGCCGCCATCGTCATCGCCGCCACGGACGACCCGGCGGTCAATCGGAAGGTATCGCGGGATGCGCGGAGGCGAAACATCCCCGTTAATGTAGTGGACCAGCCGGATCTGTGCACCTTCATCGTCCCGGCCTGCGTCCGGCGGGGCGGGCTGACCATCGCCGTCTCCACGGGCGGCGCGTCGCCGGCGCTCGCGGCGCGCATCCGACAGGAGATCGAGGAAAAGTACGGCGAGGAGTACGGCCGCCTCGTGGAGCTGATCGGCGATCTCCGTGATAGGGTAATCCGGAACGTCCCGGACGCCGCGGCGCGGAAGGCGATGTTCGAAAAGATGTCGTCGCCGGAGATGCTCAAGCGCCTCCGCGCGAAGGGAAAGCAGTCCATGCGGGCGGCGCTGAGGAAACTGGCGGGAGAGCGATGAACCTTATCATCCCCGGACTCATCCCGGACAAGGTGATCCTCCGAATCGAAACGATTCGGGACCTGAGCAAGTACAGTCTTGCGGCGCTGCGGAACATGCACGAGTATCAGGTCGCCAAGCGCATCCGCCTGGATCGGCAGTACGACAATCTCAATTGCTACCTGAACTACGAGGTGGACGTTTACGCGCAGATGAAACTTGCCCAGCGGATGGAGAAGGTGGAGCGCAACCTGGCTCTCACCGAGGAACGAATCCGGCGGCTCCAGGGCGAGATGATCCGCCGGCGAATTGAAATGGAGAACGCGCAATCATGAACAACTTCGACGAACTCCTTGCCACCGTAAAGGAACAGCCCCTCCGCAAGGTCGCCGTCGCCGTGGCGCAGGACACGAGCGTGCTGCGCGCCGTGCGCGACGCCCGCGAGCAGGACATCGCGGAGGCGGTTCTTGTGGGGAACAAGGGGGAGATTCTTGCCGCCGCCCGACAGGAAGGCGTCGCAGTGGACGAGAAGGCCGTTGTGGACGAGCCGAACGAAATCAAGGCCGCCCTTCGCGCCGTCGAGTTGGTGTCCACGGGGGCCGCGGACATTGTGATGAAAGGCCACATCCACACCGACGACTTCCTCCGCGCCGTCCTCGACAAGGAACGCGGCCTCCGCGCCGGCGTCCTTATGAGCCACGTCTTTGTCGTCGAATGGAAGGAGACGGGCAAGCTCATCTTCATCACCGACGGGGCGATGAACATCGCCCCCGACCTGGAGCAAAAGGCCGAGATCGTGCTCAACGCCCTCTACCTGGCCAAGATTTTCGGCATCCACAAACCGCGCGTGGGCATGTTGGCCGCCGTCGAGCTGCTCAATCCGAAGATGCAGGCGACGCTCGACGCCACCGCCATTGCAAAAATGGGCGACCGGCGGCAGTTCTCGCCCGAGTGCGTCATTGACGGGCCCTTCGGCTTGGACAACGCCGTCTCGGAGATCGCCGCGAAGCACAAGAAGATCAGCGGACCCGTGGCCGGCAAGGCGGACATCCTGGTCGTGCCCGACATCGAGGCTGGGAACATCCTCGTGAAGTCGCTGGTCTATTTCGCCCACTGCCGTCTGGCCGGCGTGCTGGTTGGGGCCAGGGCGCCGGTCGTGCTGACCAGCCGCGCGGACTCGGCGGAGTCGAAGATGATGTCCATCGCCACGGCGGTCTTGATGATTAACGTGGAGCGCGCGCTCCAGCTGAAGATCGGCAAGGTCCACTATTGACTTCCGCCGAGATGTGCTTCATGAGGATGGCGGATTCTTTCTGGACTTGATCGCCGCATCAACGGCCTGGATGATATCCTGGATGGTGAACGGCTTCTCGATGAATGCGTCCACGCCGATCTCGACGATCTGCGTCCGCAGGATGTCGCCGTATCCCGTCATGACGATCACCGCCACATCGGGGTATTCGCGCTTGAGCTTCCGCAGGACGGTGAGGCCGCTCGTCTTGGGCATCAGAACGTCCAGGATTACGGCGTCGTAGTCTTCCTTTGCCAGCGCGGCAAGGCACTCATCGCCGTTTTTCACCATGGTGAGACTGTAATCCTTGATCTGCTCCAGCAGCGAGAGGACAAATTCATCATCCTCTGCAATCAGGACTCTCGGTTTCTCGCTCATGTGGGATAGACCCCCTTCCTCGCTCAAACCTACGCGGCCGATTTCGGCGCGCCCCTCCGTCCCAGGGCTTGACTCTCGGAAGCAAGAATACGGGAACAGCCAGATGCACATCCTCCCCGCTTCCCCCAGTCCCGCAGTTCCGTTCCGTGTATGATAGAGCGACAGCCCGGATTAGTCAATCGAAAACAGGACTTTTCTCTGAAAAGGGACGTGAACGAGTCACGTCAAAATCGTGTTGAAATGAGCAAGGCTCTTTGGTAGGGTGGAAAGCCATGAAAAAGAGAATCGGGTCTATCGCAAGTGTGTTCCTGCTCTGCCTGGCCGCCGGATGCAACTACATCCGCGTGTCCGTTGTTCCCTCCTTCCCCCAGGGACAGGTCAAGCGGGTGGCGGTGCTGGAGTTCGACTACAAGAAATACCGCAGCACCATCATTGACAAGGTGAGCCACGGCGTTTCCACGGCGCGTAACCCCGGCCTCCTCACCGCATCTCTCGTGAGCGTCGCCCTGGCCGACTGGGGCCGCTATGATGTCGTTCGACGCGATCAGATCACCCTGAAACTCCGCGCGGAAAAAATTCCGGAGCCGGGCGTCATCTATCAGCTCGGCCGAGCCGAGGTCGGCAGGCTCCTGGGTGTGGACGCCGTCGTCATCGGCGCAATAGACGCCTATGAGTCCGCCTTCTTCCTCATGGTCCAGTCGGCAAAGGTAGTTTTCACCGCCCGATGCATGGACGTCGCCACGGGGCAGGAAATCTGGAAAATGGAAGTAAACATGAAGGAATACTACACCAGCGAGGAGCGCCTCATCGCAGCCGCCATGCGTCAGGTCGTCGAACAGTTGCGCGCAAAAACCACAGACGCCCCCGTCGAGAAGCCGGAGAAGTAGCGAAGTCCCCGTGGCCAAAATCATCATTGACACCGATATCGGCGATGACATTGACGACGCCCTCGCCATCGCCTTCGCCCTCATGCGCCCCGAACTGGAGGTCGAGGCCGTCACCACGGTTTACGGCCCCACGGACCTCCGCCTCGAAATCGTCTCCAAACTTCTTCATGTCCTCGGACGCGATGACATCCCCATCGCCGCAGGCGTGGGGCGCTCGCTGGGAGAGGTCGAGGCGAATGTCCAGAAGCGATTCGAGGGCCACGTGCCCAACCAGCACGCCTTCATCAAGCCCGGCGACAGGCTTCGCCCGGCCACAAAGGACGACGCTGTTGATCTGATCATCGAGACGGTGGATAAGTTCGCCGGCGACATCATCCTGGCAACCATCGGTGCGGAGACGAACATCGCCCTCGCCCTCCGGCGCGACCCCGACCTGGCGAAGAAGGTCAAGGCCATCGCCATCATGGGCGGCGCGCCCTTCGACAACAGGATCGAGTGGAACATCCGTTGCGACCCCGACGCCGCGGCTGTGGTCTTCGGCTCCCCGGCCCGAAAGTTCGTCGCCAGTTGGGAGACAAGCCGCCGCATCGTGATGACGCCGCCGTACGTTGATAAGCTGCGGGCCGTCAACACACCCATCGCCCGGGCCCTGGTGGAGATGATTGACCTCTGGATGCCGAAACGCGGGCCAAAGATCGGGCCGGTCCTCTACGACATCTGCCCCATCCTCTGGGCCTACGATCCAGGTTACTTCACCATCGAGCCGCGACGTATCCTCGTCGAGACGAAGGGCGAGCTGACGCGCGGCTACACCGTCCCCCTCCAGGGCGAGCCCAACTGCGAGCTCTGCACCGACCTCAAGCACCAGGCGATCCTGGACCTCTTCATGGAAACCGTGTCGGCGGGAATGAGCTAATGAAAGAGAGCCTTGGCGCATTGGCATGGCTGGCCCTGATGAGTCTGCCGCTGGCCGCCTCGCAGTTGTGTGCGCAGGCGCAGGCTTCTACGCCAACGGTGTGGATGGGGCCGCCCGGCGCTGACAATGGCAAATGCCTCCGCGAGCTCTTCGCGCATCCGGACCAATGGCAGGAAACCCGCAGCCTGATTGACGTGCTGTTCTGCACGGACCTTCAGTTCAACAAGTTATTCACCGACGACGAGCTACGGGCATGGTTTGCGATGATGAAACAGTGGAAACTCAAACTCGGGATGGAGGTCGGCGCGATCAAGCCGTGGGGGCAGACCGGCGAGAAGACGTTCAACATCGAACGCCCCATGTGGGAGCGCGTCCAGCAGCTCGGCGGCGAGATTCACGCCATCGCCATGGACGAGCCGCTCGTGTGCTGTCGGATGCACATCAAGAAGCCTGATGATTACGCCGTGCAGGAGACCGCGGCCTACATCGCCCTCGTGCGGAAGCATTTCCCGCAGATTCTCGTCGGCGACATCGAGACCTACCCGTCCATTCCCCTCAAGGATCATTTCTGGTGGATCGAGACGCTGAACAAGCGGCTGGCGGAGTTGAACGTGCGCGGCCTGGATTTCTACCGT
The DNA here is from genome assembly GCA_040755855.1 of Planctomycetota bacterium. Classification (GTDB taxonomy): domain Bacteria; phylum Planctomycetota; class Brocadiia; order JAADGH01; family JAADGH01; genus JAADGH01. The sequence goes on from JBFMAD010000075.1 coordinate 19,480, forward strand.
CTGGATGTGAACTGGGTGGTATTCGTCGTGCGGAACGAAGAAGGAAACTGGAAAGAGGTCCGCGAACTGGAGCGCCACTGCCGCGGGAAGGGGATGCCCTTCAGCCTGATCTACTGGGCCTCGGGCTATCCCGCGATGAAGAAGAAGGGACTGGCCGACGATTCGACGTGGTACGTGTCCATCATGCAGCAGGGCTACGATTACGCTATGGTGGACGGCGCGCCGGACCAGTATGTCATCGAGAGCTGGGTCGGCGCCCCGTCGCGCGGCGTCCCCGAGACGAACGAGTGGACCTTCACGCGCTCGGTGCGGGATTTCTGCACGCGGTTCGTGAAGCCGAGACGGTAAGGAGTCATCTATCTCTCACGGCGACCACGCCGCAAGCACTTCCGAGAAGTAGATAGTGTGCTGCGCAGTCACGGGCTTCTGCCGGTGCTCCGGCGTCAGGATCATGTGCGGCGGGGCCTGGGGATGGTAAATCCGGCACTCGATGTTCAGCGTGCTCTCCTTGAGCGACGGCGGTCGGACTTCCCTTGACGGGATGGCGGTCAGACCGCACTCGGCAAACTTGTCCATGTCCCTCCCCGACTCCCGGCCGCAGATCGCGACGGCCTCGGCGATGTCATCGGTCGGGACGGAGACGACGTACTCCGGCACCTCCGCCAGCAGTTTGAAGGTATGGGTGGCGGGCCGGACGGCGATGACACTCATCGGTCGGCCGTGGTAGAACCAACCGAACAGCCACCAGCCGATCGTCATGACGTTCGGCCTGCCGTCCTCGCCGATGGAGGTGACCAGCAGCCCGCCGTGGGTCAGTTTGTGGAAGGCGCGTTGTATCTCGTGCATCAGGACCGGGTTTTCTTCTACCATGACTATTTCCTCTTGAACTGCTTTTCGAGTTCGGACAATGAGAACGAAAGCGTCGTCGGCCGCCCGTGCGGGCACGTGGTCCCCATGCGGAGGTTCGCTCTGCGCTTTAGGAGACCCACCATCGCCTCTGGGGTGAGCCGCTCGCCCGCCTTCACCGCCCCCTTGCAGGCCGCGAGTTCCAGCATCTTCCGCCGCTTGTCCGCCAGGCTGACCTTGGCCCCCTCCTGGGAGAGATCGTCCAAAAGCTCGCGGACGAAGTCCTCCGCATCGCAGCCGCCCATGATCTGGGGCATAGCGTGGACGGCGATGGCGTTGTTGCCGAACTCGCCGACCTCCACGCCGATCCGGTCGAGCTCCTCCTTCAGGTCCATGATCTCGGCAAACTCTTTCGGGCTGAGCTGGATGGTTACGGGGATCAGCAGCCGCTGCTTGGCGACCTCCGCCTTCTTCGCCCGCTCCTCCAATTCTTCGAAAAGGATTCGCTCGTGCAGGGCGTGCTGGTCAATGATGTTCACGCCGTCTTCCGTCTCCTCCACGATGTATGTGTTGTGGACTTGGCAGACATTGCGGGGCGCCTCCCTGGGCGGAGGCGAAGGAGCGCGAGGAGCGGGGTGATCGGGAGTGCGTATCTTTTGGGGGTGGAACTGCGTCTGCCTGGGCTGAAGAGGGGGCGCCTTGGGGGATGATTCGAAGTAGTCGGCAATCGCCCGGCGGACGGAGTCGCTGCGCGGCCTCGCCTCGGCTTTCACGCCGTGGAACGACTTCCCTTCCGGCAGCTTCAGCTCGGGCTTGATGCCGGCGCTCTTCAGGTGTTCCGACAGAGCGACCCGGACGCGGCGGAAGACGCCACCCGCATCGCGGAAGCGCACCTCGATCTTCGTCGGGTGAACGTTCACGTCCACTAACGACGGGTCAATTTTGAGAAAGAGGAAGACGACCGGGAACCGTTTCGGGAGCAGCAGACCCTGATAGGCCTGCGCGACGGCGGCGAGGATGGACCGGTCGCGGATGTAGCGGCCGTTCAGGAAGACGTACTGCAATCTCGAATTGGCCCGGCTGTGGTGCGGGGGAGCAAGGTATCCGCCAATGGACAGCCCCTCCCCTTCATCGCGGAGGTGGATCAGGTCATGGGCCAGTTCCTTGCCGAACAGCCCAGCGATCCGCTCCGCCGGCTCATCCACCTGGGGCAGGCTGAGGGCCGAGCGGTCGTTGTGGTAGAGGTTGAACCGCACCCGGGGATAGCAAAGTGCGATCCGCGTCATCGCCTCGGCGATGTGGCCCATCTCCGTGGACGCCGCCTTGAGGAACTTCCGCCGGACGGGGACGTTAAAGAACAGGTTCCGCACCTCGACCGTCGTCCCCTCCGGCGCGCCGCGTTCCTTGACCGGGCCGATCTCGCCTCCGTTCATCTCCACATCGCCGCCTGTCGGCGCGCCGCGGAGGCGGGAGATGATCTTCGCCTGCGAGATGGCGCCGATACTCGGCAGCGCCTCGCCGCGGAAGCCGAGGGTTCGGATGTCGAACAGGTCGTCCACCGAGCCGAGCTTGCTCGTGGCGTGGCTCTCGAAGGCGAGGGCCAGGTCCTCCGGCGACATGCCGACGCCGTCGTCCACCACGCGGATCAGGCCGCGGCCGCCGTCCTCGATGCTGACATCCACCTTCCCCGCCTCGGCGTCAATGGCGTTCTCAACCAATTCCTTCACGACGGACGCCGGGCGCTCGATCACCTCGCCCGCGGCGATCTTGTTTGCAATGGCATCGGGAAGTATTCGAATGGCTGGCATGATCGCCTATTCTATTCCGGGACCTACAGCTTGTCAACGAACGATCTACCTCGCTCACCGACGGCGGACAGTGTAATGCATCGGTCGCTCTCTCCGGTGATCTCGATCTCGATGCGAATGTGCTCGGCGGGCAGGCAGCCCGGCACGCGATCCGCCCACTCGATCACGGACACGCCGTCGCCATAGAACGCCTCCTCGCACCCGATCTCGAACATCTGCGCGGCGGACTGCAGGCGGTAGGCGTCGAAGTGGTGGAGGCGCAGACGGCCTTCATAGATGTTCATCAGCACGAATGTCGGGCTGGTCACCTCGCGGGGGTCATTCACCTCCAATCCCAGGGCGATGCCCTTCACCAGGAGCGTTTTTCCCGCGCCCAGAGGGCCAACGAGCGCGAGGACGTCGCCGGGGGACAGGAGGGACGCCAGCCGTTTGCCCAATCGGATGGTTTCGTCCGGCGAATGTGTGGTCAGGACTGCCGTGGCGTCTGCCGTCACTTCAGATGCTCCCAGCCCCTCGGGGCGAGCGGCTCGACGGACCCATCCTTCCGGCGGAGGACAAGGCCTTTCCCGGTCGTGATCTCGCCGATGCGGGTCAGGGGAACGGCTAACGGCTGGTCGGCGATGAGCCGCTCGACGTCATGGACCGGAACGGTGAAAAGCAGCTCGTAGTCTTCGCCGTCGCCGAGGGCATGTTCGAGCGGCGGCTTTCCCGATTTCCTGGCCAGCTTGCGGGCGTCTTTGGAAATCGGGATGGCCTCCGCGTCGAGCGCCGCGCCGACGCCGCTCTCCTCAGCGATGTGGTTCAGGTCCGCGGCGAGGCCGTCGCTGATGTCAATCATCGCATGGAGGTCCGCCGACCGGTTCAGGTAGATCCCTTCGCTGACTCGCGGGTGGAAGCGGAGGTGCTTGCCCAGCGCCGACCCGCCGAGAGACCCGGTGACGAGGATCGCGTCGCCCGGCTGCGCCCCGGCCCGGGTGACTGGCGCCAGCCCTGCATCGCGGCCCAGCACGGCCACGGAGATGGCCAGTCGGCCCTTGCCCGAGGTGATGTCGCCGCCGACCAGGTCCACGCCGTATCGTCGGCAGATGTCCGTGATGCCGTTGTGGAAGCGGTCTATAAAGTCGTCATCTATTTTTTTGGTGAACCCGACGGAGACGACGGCGGCGGTCGGCTCGCAGCCCATGGCGGCGACGTCGCTCAGGCTGCACGCGATGGACTTCCAGCCGATCTCCTCCGGCGTCGCCTCGCCGAGGAGGAAGTGCGTGCCGTCGAGGAGCATGTCTATAGTGATGAGGCAGAGCTCGTCGCCGCGGACGTCGAGGGCCGCGCAATCGTCGCCGATGCCGATGACGACACGGCGGCTGGGCACGTGGCGGCCCCGGATCGCGCCGATTACCTCGAACTCGCCTCGTCGTTTTTTCTTTTTGGCCAAGGCCGTTCCTTTCAGAGCAGTTCTATGTCAGGGCTTTGGATGTATCCTTCCGGTCCATAAACGCGCCGCGTCTCATTCTCGGTTCGCTCTTCGGTCTCGATGAGCACCCTAACCTTCAGCCAGCGCTTCTCGGGCGTGTCGCTAGGCCGCTCCTCCATGACGAGGATGTCCGCGCCCTCATGGGCGGTGAATAGCACATGCTGCTCTTCGCCCGGTCCCACGCGCACTGGGCACTCCGGCGCGATGACTACACCCGGGGGGCGGTGGTTTTCGCTGCGGAACTTGAGCAGCAATGACGTCGTCGAGACAATCGTGAGAACGAGGAACACGCTGGTCGCATGCTTGGCGCGCCGATGTTTTGTGAAGATGTAACCGAGTTCGCAGAGGCAGAAGATGAGGTAAAGCGAGAGGGCGAGGGTGGTCGCCTCGTTGATGTTCAACCCGTAGTAGCAGAACAGGAGCGACCGGAAGAATGAGGGCAGGTCGGAGGAGAGTTCCCGATCTCGAATCTGCTGTTTGGCCTGCTGCAGGTTCGCCTTGACCGCTGGGTTGCGGGGGGCCAGACGCTCGCTGCGACGATAGTTGACGATGGCCTTGCCGATCCGCCCCTGGCGGTAGTGTGCATTGCCCAGGTTGTAGAGGACGGGCCAGCTCACGAAGTCGGAGGCGAGGATCTCTTCGTAGAGCCTGGCCGCCTCTCCGAATCTCTCCATGGCCTCGGCTTGCCGCTGCTCGCCGGCCAGGGACTGCCCTTTGGCGTATGCCTCGTTCGCCTTGTTGAAGATCTCCTGCGCGTCATCGGCCAGCAATGGCGTGACGGTCAGGATCAGCGCCATGATGAAACCAAAGAGGTTCGTCTTCATCGCATCGCCCTCTCCAGCCTCTTCAGGAGGGCCTTTGTTCGCTTCAACATGCCCGGATCGGCTTCCGTGGTGTTCGGCGCAAAGCGCCCCGCCTCGCAGGCTTCGAGGCACGTCCTTGTTTCGGCGATGATCTCTTCATCAAGGCCGCCTGCTTTCAGAAGATCCGAGACGCTCTGGCTCGTGATCGCCGCCGCCGGGAGATTGAGTTTGTCGCCCATATACTCCGCCGCTGTCTTGAAGAGGAGGGAGTGGAACTCCCTCGCGTCGCCGGCGGCGAGGGCCGCCTTTGCTGCGGATAGGCGCCGCTTTGCGTTCCGCATCGCAAAGGTATTTCGGGCAAAGGCCCCATCGGTTTGCAGGCGTTCCCGGTGGTGCTGGATCACGGCGCACAGCGCGGCCAGCAGGAGGGGCCCGATCGTCGCAAGCAGGAACCACGGTTCCTGGATAATCAGCCTGCTCTGGTCCCTCAGCTCCGATGCGTCCGTGATGATCGGCTGGATGTCGCCCGTCATTACTTGCGGCTGGGGCGGCGCAGCGGAGGCCGCGATCGTTACAGGGACCGACGCCACGGGTCTTCCGTCCGATGGAGATACAGCGATCGGGATCGGCCCGTACGTCCGGGTCACGTACTTCTCCGCCTGCGGGTCGAAGTAGTGGAACACGATCTCCGGGATGGTTTTGACCGCTGTGGTCTGAGGCTCGAAGACGGTCCTGAACGTCTTTGTTACTTCGATGCTGTTTGTGGAGCGTCCCGTCCTGGTGTCGTGGTCCCCGGCATAGACCTTGAAGCCGTCGCTGTTTTTCGGATACGGGGCCTCGATGGTTGCGGGGTAGCCTGTGCCCCGGATGAGGGATGTGAGGGTGATCGGCTCGCCGACCTTGACATTCGTCCCGGATGGGGTCACGGTCATGTCGAACTGCCCTACCGCGCCCTTGAAGCCATCGGGTCGGCCTTGGTCGGGGAGTGGGCGGACCTGGATCTTCAGCTCATTGCTCTCGGCGATGAGGCGCTGCCAGGCGATGGAATCCCGGCCCCTCCCGAAGGCGTCGCCGAAGGCGGGGTCGGGGATGACCGTTGTGCGCGGCGGAAGAAACGGCTTGAGACATTCGAAGTCAATGGACGCCCGCGGCAGCGTCTTTTCTCCCGCCTCGGTGGGAAATAGAATTCGGCTGATGCTCTCCACTGCGTAGGCTGTTCCGCGGCGTTGTGCCGAGCGGTCGCGTAACATCTTCTGATGCTGCTGGATGTCTTCGACGGAGACGAAGCCGGGGATCTGCCTGAGCCATTCAATCGCAAGGGCGGCCTTGCCCTCCGGGCCGCGAATCTGTTCTCCGAGCTTGGTTTCGACCTTGAGTGTAACCTGTACGGCTTCGTAGAGATAGACGTCCGTCTTGTTTGCGATCATCTCGCAGAGGATCACGTCGTGCTTCGGCGTCTGGACGACGGATAGCGTCAGGGGCGGGGTAAGGATCTTGTCCCCCGCGTCCGTCCGAAATGCCAGCGGGGGGATCTTAAACGCGCCGAGCTTCTGCGGTGTGATTTTATAATAGAAACTGACGGGTTTCTTCAGGTTGTCCGGGTCGAGGGACGAGCCGCGCTCGGAAAGGTTGGACGTGATATACTCGACGGTCAGGCCCTCGATGGGGGGGATCATGGGTTTGGGGGGATTGGCCGCGCCGGCGATCTTGACGACAAGCAGCACGTTGTCGCGGAGGCAGCAGGTCTGCTTGCTCAGTTGCGCCTCGATGGAGATGTCGTCCGCCGCTATAGCGGACGCCATGACGCAAGCGATTGATGCAAGGTTAGTTATGACTCGCCGTCGGTTCACTCACCAGTCCTTCACAATGGGCCGCTTGCGCTGGCGTTGGGCCTCTTCGAGTTTTCCCCGCTCGCGTTCTTCAAGGTCGCTGCGGAGCCGACCCAGCAGGTCCTTGGCCTCCTCTTCGGTCATCTGTGGCGTCGGCCCCCTTTGTGGTTGCTCCTGTTCCTGCTCTTGTGCATCGCCGGGTTTGGGCTGCTGCTTCTGCTTGTCCTGATCGCCGTCCTGGGGTTTTAGCGGTTGATGATCCTTATCCTTATCCTTGTCCTTATCCTTGTCCTTGTCCTTGTCCTGCTGTTGCTGGTCCTGCTGCTGGTCCTTGTCCTGATCCTTGTTCTGATCCTGTTGCTGTTTGTCCTGGGGCGGCTTCTTCTCCTGGTCCTT
>JBFMAD010000076.1:0-26459 GCA_040755855.1 Planctomycetota bacterium
ATCCGTGGAGCGATGATTTTTGCGAGTTTCGTGTGCAGGTTTCGATGGAGTTGGGTCGTCTTGCGTGTGGCTCACAGGAATTTCTTCGTTATGTTGGACTGTCTCCATAATTAGTTAATAGCCATAACGGGCCTCCTTGCCGTTTTCCCATCACACCTCTCTTGCGAGAACTTTTTTGTCGGGGCCCCCCCGTCCACGGACAGCGATAATTGGCCTTGAATTCAGCGGGATTGTGGGTAAACTTGGAATAGTAAGCCCTGGCGACAACTCCTTTCGGGGGCCGTTCATGCGACGCATCATCGGCGCAATCCTGATTCTTACATGCCTTGGCATCAAGACTTCGAAGGGTCTGGACGAGAAGTCGCAATGACCAATGATAGGGAAAATCCCTGGCCTTCCTCCTGGCCGCCGTTCTGGCGGGCGGTGCTGCATGTGCTGATTGCGACAGCGGTGGGAAATCTTATCTGGAGTGCGGGAGTGTTTGCTGGCTTTCGGCTACGTCCTATGCCCGGGGGAATGCTTGGTTGGCTCGCGATCATAGGTGTTTGTGGCATAGTGGCTGCGGGGGTAATTGGGAGCATTATGGCCGGGCTAAGGGGTGTGGAAGAACGGTCGCGCTTCGCTTTGGTAGTTGCACTGTGTATCGGCGCGCTCGCTTTTTCTGGCTCGACATTGATGCCGTTGCTATGTATGCCGACCAACATGCTTGTTTTTGCCGCGGGTCTCGGCCTATCTCCCGTAGCGGCATCCGGGATCATTACGCTAATCTTCAGCCACTGGGTGCGGGGCCTGTGTTCACATTCGTTGAAGGGGATTTTCCTGCTGGGTACGGTGTCGCTCTACGCCGGGTTCGCTTGGGTCCTGGGCACCATTGCCGTGGCGTTCGAGCTTAACTTTCTGAACATAAATCCGCGCATGGGCCAAGGATCATACACCTGGTTCCGGACAGATCCCATCCTTTCGTGGATCTTCAATCTCTTCACCATCTCGATATCGACATTTGTCTTGGTGAGCCTGACATTCTCAGTTATGGCTTTGCTGCTGCTCCAGATCGCCGCCGATCACCAAGAAACCGATCCCGAACCAACCGAGCCGCCAGCGGCGCCGAATGATGATGATAAGCTGTGGCGCTGCCTGGGGTTGTCTCCTCCGCCGAAGCGCGAAGGGGGGAATGAGGAAGAAGTCGAATAAGCTCCCGTCAATTCCCCCCCAACCACCGCGTTCCTCGCCTCTGGCCCGTAGCTGAACTCGCCAGAGTTCAGAAAGTGGGGAGTGGGTGAGGCGTATGGGCGTGTGGGCGTGCGGAATGTGAATCAAAATCGCCAATCGAAAATCGCAAATCATCTTCGGAAGTCCGGCGACTTCCGCTACCAGACCGCGCCTCAGTCACGGAGTGGGCGGGGGAAGGGGCGCCTCGCGGTCGGTCGCGCCGACCATGCGGTTCAGGTGGAGCCAAAGCCAGGCGGGATAGGTCGCGCCGCAGGCCGTGCCTGCCCCCTTTATGCCCGATCCGTAGGTGATGCTGTCGCCGAAGCAGACGACCGTCTGCCCCGGCTTGATCCGATCCTTGAAGATCGGGGGGAAGATCCCGGCCATGAGGCGGTAGCCCTCGGCGGTGAGGTGGACGCCGTCCTTCGCGCGGCTGTTCGCCTCGTTTCGTATCAGGCAGCCGGCGTCCATCGCGGCGCCGCCGCGCTCGTTGACCAGCGCGCGCAGGTCGGCGAGGGGGAGGCCGTTCTTCTCGGCCAGGGCGCGGACCGCCGCGTCGTAGGCGTCGAAGTGCGCCTGGGTCTTGTTGGGATGCGTCGGGTGGCGCGAGGCCCAGTAGTCAATGATGACGGGATTGAGCGTAACGAGGACGATGGTCTTCACGCCCGCCGCCCGCGCCCGATCAATCATCGTCTGCATGTTGCGCACGTACTCGTCGAGGGGCACTAACTTCTTGGAGTTGCCCGCATCGTTCATGCCGAAGTAGAGGATCAGGTGGTCGGGCCTCGTCTCGATCACGTCGCGCTCGAACCGGGCGAGGCCGTCGCGCGTCGAATTCCCCCCGACGCCTTTGTTCACGACCAGGACCTCGGGCCTGGGAGTGGTTTCCTGCGCCATCGCTCTCCCGGAGAGAAAAGACAGGCAGGCCATCAGGCCCGCCGATACAAAGCGACGCCATCGAGTTCGAGTTTTTTGTTTCATGCGACCGCCGCGCCAAGGATGAAGAATGGGCGGTAATTCTACCACAAGGCCGGTGCAAGTCAATCCCGTCGGACGGTGATCAATCCTGCGACACAATTCAACGCGGCTGTTCAGAATTGACACGCAGCGTCCATGCTGCTGGACACGTGTCGCGTCTCGATGCAAAATGTCTTCCTCCGTAACGGCAAGATTTTGCGGCTGTTACAATGTTTTCCCACGTTCGCTTTCCTGGCGGCGACGTTCGGTATTCATTTTGCAACACCTTCAAAAAGTCTTACACTTTCAAGCCATGGAAAGGAGCCCCGATGATCGCTACAGCGCCTTCAAGGCTGAAAGCCGCCTATCATGAGGCAAAGCGGTATGCCCTTCGGCGATGTGCGCGCTGCCGCAAGTTCCTCGGGATTGTTATCACGGATGCTTATCATGTCGTGGCGCGAACTCTATGCCGCGACTGTTATGACGCATCGGTGCATACGAGGCATTCGCACTGATCCCTTTTCCTCTCCGCCGATTCCGACTTTGACACCCCACCTGGAATATGCTTAAATTCCTCCCGCAGAACCACTGTTTAGAACCTGATTCCGTAACATGATGCCAATTTGCGTGCATGCTTCCAGGGCAAAATTCACATTGGACACATAATACCACCCTTTCTGTCTTCAGAAAGGGTGGCATCCGCAGAAAGAGAGTCCGCGTGGCGAAATAGCCTCTCATTGGCAGGAGGATGATCAATCTCGCGGGAAAAAATGTGTCCAATGTGAATTTTGCCCTTGGGTTGCGGGCGATGCCCGCGTTGGGAGAGGAAAATGAAAGCCGCCATCCAGGTTGCCGTCGGCAAGTATGAAATCCTCGATACGCCCGTCCCCGAAATTAGCGATTCGCAGTGCCTCATCAAGGTTGGGGCGTGCACGATCTGCGCGACGGATGTGAAGTATTTCAAGGGGCTTCAACAGCGCAAGTGGCCCAGCCCCATGGGCCATGAAATCACCGGCTTCATCGAGAAGGTCGGCGCCGAGGTGAAGGGATTCAAGAAGGGCGACCGCATCCTCTCGCGCATCGTGTGGGGCGGCTTCGCGGAATATGTGCCCTCGGACGGCGACATGCTCGTTCACCTGCCCGAGAAAATCGGCTTCGAGGAGGGAGCCATCGCGCAACTGCTGCCCATCGCGGTGCGCGGGGCGGAGCTGGCGATGAAGCCGGGCAAGACGGTCTTCGTCAGCGGCCTCGGCGCGGCGGGGCTTCTGTGCGTGCAGGTGGCGAGGGCCTACGGCGCGTCCAGGGTGATTGCATCGGACCTGTATCCCATGAAACGCGACCTCGTCCTCGCCATGGGGGCCGATGTCGCCCTCGATCCCAAGGCCGAGGATGTCGTGAAGCGCGTCCGCGCCGAGACGAACGGCGGGGCCGATGTAGCCATGGAGGCGGTGGGCGTCGAGCCGTCCTTTCGCGCATGTGAGGAAGCGGTCCGTGGAGGGGGGATCATATCCGTCTTCGGGTCGCACCTGCAGCCGACGGCGCTGAACCTGATGCAGTGGGAATCGCGTTCGCTTCAGCTCCACATGATGCGCGAGCAGCGCGCCGAGATGCCGGCCATGCTCCGCAAGGCAGTGGATCTCCTGGCAACTGAGAAGGTCCGACTCAAGCCCCTGCTGTCGAAGGTGATGAAACTGGACGACATCATGGCGGCGTTTGATATCGCCATGCACCAACCCGAAACCCATATCAAGATTGCGATTGTGCCATGAAGACATCCATCTTTTCGACGAGCCTGACGGCCCTGGACCTGCGCGAGGCGATCCGCACGACGGCGGACCTCGGCTACGACGCCATCGAGCTCGGCTGCTTTCCCCCGCACCTGACGCTGGAGACGGCGGAGACCCGGACGAACGACGTCCGCACATGGCTGCGGGAGGCGCGCCTCCCCGTCTCCGCCCTGTCGCTCACCGTGGAGTACACGTCTCAGGACGAGGCGACGTGGCGGGCGAACGTGGATGAGACGCGCCGCTTCATTCGCTTGTGCGGAACGTTCGGGACGCGCCTCATCAAGACCATGCCAGGCACGCCGGGCAGCGCGCGGGCGACGCAGAAGCACTGGGACCGGTTCCACCGCGCCATGGAGATCATCGTCCCCGCGGCGGAGAAGGAGGGCGTGACGCTGGCCCTCGAGACGCACCTCAACCACCTCAGCGATTCCATCGAGACGGCGGCGCGGTGCATCGAGTGCGGCCCCCCCGACGTGCTTGGTGTGAACCTGGACTTCTGCAACGTCCGCACGTGCCATGAGGATCCGATGGATGCGATTGACCGCTTCCGGGGGCGCATCTTCCTGACCCACGTGAAGGACAGCCTGTTCACCACCGAGAGCGGGGAGTACGTCCCCCTCGGGAAGGGCAAGATGGATTATCGGCCAGTCATCCGTCGGCTTCGCGAGATCGGCTACGACGGTTACCTGTCCATCGAGTGCCTGTATCCCCAGGCGAAGAAGCACGACCCGCGCGGCGCAGCGGCGCACGACCTCGCCGCGCTCAAGAGACTTTTGTCAGAGAAGGAGTGAAGGCATGAGAGGAATCATTGCCGTCGTACTCGTTGCGATTCTGCTGGCAGGCTGCGAGGAGGACCTCATGTGGGTGAAACTGCCCGAAGGCGCGACGCCCCTGAGCGACATCGGCATCTATCGCGTGGCCTATGAGCGATACGGGCAGAAGCCCGTGGACATGCCCCTGTCATGGAGCGGAAACTTCACGGAGGAGTCGGGCGTCGCCTTCATGAGAATCACCCAGGATGGCAGGCCGGGCCTGCTCCTGCACTGCCCCTGGCGAGGAGGGACTGGCGCCGCCTTCGTCGAGTACCGTCTGGTCATGCCGCAGGTGACGCCGATCGCGTTGGACTTCGCCATCGCCATGCGGCCGGATGTCGTCGAAAAGAGCGACGGCGTCACGTTTAGCGCCGGCGTCGCCTCGGATGGCGCAACAAAGGAACTGATGCGCGAACACTGCACGAGCGGCCAGCCGAAGGAGTTTCACTTCGACCTCTCCGCCTATGCCGGAAAGCGGATCGTCCTCCGCATCCAAACCGAACCGGGGCCGAACAAGAATTCGAGCTTCGACTTCTCCCACTTCATCGAGCCGCGAATCACCGTCGGAACGAAGGCCGAGTCGCGCGAGGGCACGGTTGCGCGGATGACGAACACGAAGGCGTATAAGGTCTTGTCCACAGTTGACTTGCGACAGGTGAGCAACCGCTCCGGCCAGGGCATCGTCCCATCCTACAAGGTGAAGAACTACAACGAGATCAAGAAGGGCCTCAGCGAGGAATACACCCTGGGCTATCAGGCCGACGACTGCACGCTGGTTTATCGTTACGCGCCGAAAACCGGGACGCTCGACGACTTCGTCTGCCAGATCGGCGACGCCAAGCCCTTCCGCCCCTGTTCCGGCGGAGGGGTTTTCTTCGATGCGGACGGCAAGGAGGTCCGACCGGAGGCGAAACTCCTCTCTCACAAGATCGAGAAGGACAAGATCGTCGCGACGTGGAAATACTCGCACGGCGACCAATCGGCGACGGTCGAGTGGCGCTTCGGCATTAGCGGCAAAGCCCTCGTCATCGAGGCGAAGTCCGACGATCTGACCGTCAGCAGGTTCTCGCTGGGTCAGGTCGGGGCGGTGGATTTCCGAAAGAAGATCTCCATCCCCTACCTCGCCGGGTGGGGCCATCAGTACGCCGATTACCTGCCTGTGCAGAATGTGTTCGTCCTGGGATACATTGACTGGACGCAATCCCACGCCTCGTCCTCGCCGGGGGCGACATCCACATACATCAAGAAACTCGACGGCAGGCGCAACGCCCTCCGCGAGGTCGGCTATGTCGCCGTCTCGCCGGACGTGGACGAGGTCCTGCCGAACATCCCCCATCCCCCGTCGCCTTATCTGAAGTTGCTCGGATCGAAGATAATGGTGGACATCTGGGGCGGGATGTATGAGGACGACGCCAAGACGCTCGATGAGTACAAGAGCTACGGCATGGACGAGATCGCCATCATCAAGCACACCTGGCAGTGCTACGGCTACGACGTGAAGCTGCCCGACCACCTGCCCGCCGATGCCCGCTTCGGCGGCGACGAGAAGATGAAACTCCTCGCGGCCACGGCGAAGCGGCTCGGCTACGTCTTCTCGCTCCACGAGAACTACATAGATTTCTACCCCGACGCGCCGTCGTGGAACCCGGCAGACGTCGTCCTGACGCCCAAGGGCGAGTTCTCGAAGGCCTGGTATCACGAGGGAACGAAGGTACAGAGTTTTGCCCTAAAGGCAAACCGGATGCTGCATTATGCCAATCAAAACTCGCCCGAAATCCACCGGCGCTACGGCACGACGGCGGCCTATCTCGACGTCCACACCTGCGTCCCGCCGTGGCATCACGTGGACTACCAGGCCGACCAGGAGATGGCCGGGATGCACGCCGCAAAAGTGGAATACCATGCGAGACTCTTCCAGTTCGAGCGCGACGCCCACGGCGGCCCCCTTTTTGGCGAGGGCGCGGGCCACTTCTACTGGGCCGGCCTCGTGGACGGCGTCGAGGCGCAGGTCCACGGCGGCGAGGACCATGACGTGCTCGTGGACTTCGACCTCCTGAAACTCCACCCGCAGATGGTGAACCACGGCATGGGCTACTACACCCGTTGGCTCCGCACGGGCAAAGAGACCAAGTGGGGAGTTGACGCCTTCACCCCCGAGCAGGTGGACAAGTATCGCGCGCAGGAACTCGCCTACGGCCACGCGGCCTTCGTCGGATCGCAGACCTGGCGGGACCTCCCATTCGTCGTCCGCGAATATAACCTCTGCCAGCCGGTGCAGGCGCTCTATGGCGACGCGAAGGTAACGGAGATCATGTACGAGGTGGATGGGAAGTTTGTCGCCAGTTCCGTCGCCGCCGTCGTCGGCGTGCTCGATCGAGTGCGGATTGCGTATGACTCCGGCCTCGTCCTCCACGTGAACCTGCGCAAGGACGACTGGACCGTGCGCGGCCATGTCCTCCCGCAGTACGGCTTCCTGGCGGAGGGGCCGGACACGTTCGTCTGTACGGCGAAGCAGGACGGCGTCATCGCTGATTTCGCAAAAGCGAAAAATAGCCTCTATGTTGATTCCCGGACCGAAATCATCGCGCCGTGGACGCGGAATCAGAAGAACGTGGAGCCAAAGGTGAAGGCGTTTAAGTATATCGGCGGGCGGAAATTCGAGATCGCCTATGAGTGGGCGGTGAACGATACCTTCGACAAGGACCTCGGCTGCTTCGTCCACTTCTGCAGCGAGGCCGCGAAGCGCCCTGACGGCATCGCCTTCCAGAACGATCACGGCCTGCCGATGCCCACGTCGCAATGGAAGCCGGGCATGGTTTTGGCCGACGGGCCGCACACGGTCGAGGTCCCGGAGGACTGCGCGTTGGACTCGTTCGACATCCTCATCGGCCTGCACAAGGGCGAGCGGGTGAACCTCGCGGGCGTGTCGGCGGGCGGCGGACGCATCGCCATCGGCCGCCTGGCCGTCGCGCGCAAGGACGGCAAGATTGCGGACATCAGGCTCGTCGGCATTGACGATCTGAAGAAGGGGCAGGATGAGAAGCGCAGGCTCTTCACCGACCGGCTTAACGTCGCCGGCAAGATGGTCAACTTCGGTCCCGCCGCGACGGATGGATCGTTCAAGGTCCTGGTCCGGCAGGACGGTCTTGAACTGCTGCCCTTCCCGCGCGACCGGAAGTTCCGCATCGAGCTGGACCTCCGTCCGCTCCTGCCGCAGAGGAGCGTATCGAAGGCGGACATCGTGGCTGTGGACGCCGCGGGCAAGGCCCTCGGCCCCGTCCCCGGAACGGTCTCGAACGGCAGACTCGCCTTCGACGCAGGGACGAAAGGCGCAGCGCGATACCAGATCAGGTGTGAATGAGGATTGGGTTTGCCTGGTGAACGTTGAGGGCCGTGTGCTCGTGGGGGTCTGGCTGTCCCTCTTCTCATCGCTCGTTCTTGCTGTCTGCTTCACCATCGAATGCAAGCACGCCTTCGGCTGTTCGTGGCTCGGCCTTGTCCCGGCCCTGATGGGGTTTGCACGGAAAAATGGGTGAGCGGGCAGTATGCCCTGTCCTTCGTGCGCTTCGTCTCCTCCGTAGAGGAATGGTGCGCCGCCGAAATCCCGCACCCGTAAAGGGTGCGACTACGTGCTTTTGCTCCCCGAATTTCCATTGCATGTCCTACATGGTCTGATAGAATAATCCTTTTCCGTAACCAGTGGACAGGACGTGCAATGACCGAACAGAAAAGCAAAATATCCCCATCGGCCTACAAACAAATCGAAGGCATCGTCGGACCCGAACACATCAGCGACGCCATCGAGGACCGGATCTGCCACTCTTACGACGGCACAAAACAGAAGGCCCTCCCCGACGCCGTGGTGAAACCAGCGACGACGGAGGAAATATCCTCAATAATGAAAATAGCCGACGCCGAGGCGATCCCCGTCTACGCCCGAGGCGCAGCCAGCGGACTCACCGGCGGCTCCGTCCCCCTCCACGGCGGCGTCGCCCTCGACTTCAACCGCATGAACCGCATCTTCGAGATCAACAAGAGCGACATGCTCGCCGTCGTCGAACCCGGCGTCGTCATGGCCGACTTCCAGCGCGAGGTCGAGAAGCAAGGTCTCTTCTACCCGCCCGACCCCGCCAGCGCCGACGTCGCCACCATGGGCGGGTCCGTCGCCGAGTGCGCCGGCGGACTGCGCGGACTGAAGTACGGCGTGACAAAGGACTACGTCATCGCCCTCGAAATCGTCCTCGCCAACGGAGACATAATCCACACGGGTGCAAGAACTTACAAGTCCGTCACCGGCTACGACCTGACCAAGATCTTCGTCGGCTCGGAGGGGACGCTCGGCCTCTTTACTCGCATCACCGTCCGCCTCATCCCGCTGCCGCCGTCGCTCCGGAGCGTCATGGCGATTTTCGCAGATGCGAATATCGCCGTGGACGCCGCCATGCGCATCTGCTCGGAGGGCATCGTCCCGCGCGCCCTCGAGTTCATGGACCGCCCCGCCATCGCCGCCGTGCGCGGCTACATCCAGGTGGACATCCCCGACGCGGCCGAGGCCATCCTCTTCGCCGACGTGGACGGTTCCGAGGCCGCCACCGAGCGCGACCATCGTCGCATTTGCGACATTTGCGCCGATGCGGGGGCGGCGGAAATTCGCACCGCCGCCGGATCGAAGGAGCGCGAGACGCTATGGGAAATCCGCAAGGCCATCTCCCCCGCCCTCTACAAGATCGCCCCGAACAAGTTGAACCACGACGTCTGCGTGCCCCCCAGCAAGGTGCGCGACCTGATGCACTGGCTCGATCCCATCGCCGAGAGCGCGACGATCCCGGTGATCCGCTTCGCGCATATCGGCGAGGGCAACATCCACGTCAACTTCATGTACGACCATTCGGACGAGCAGAAGGCCGAGGCCGAGCGCTTGTCGAAGATGCTTTTCGAAAAGGTCATCCGCGACTTCCAGGGCACGCTCACCGGCGAGCACGGCGTCGGCAACCGGAAGTCGAAGTACCTCCCCATCGAGATCCCGCCCCGCGAGCTGAAGTTGATGAAGGAGATCAAAGACCTGCTCGACCCGAAAGGCATTTTGAACCCGGGAAAAATGTTTTGACCCTGACAATTCACAATCCCCCGCGGCGAGCTAACCGTGGTCATTCCCGCGTACGCGGGAATCCACGAGTGATCGAGGGCCTGGATTCCCGCTTTCGCGGGAATGACGAGTGGGCGCACACATCTGACATGAATCCTTAGAATGGTGTAGCAAGGAAAAAGAACCATGGGTAACGCAAAAGCGAAAAAGTGCATCCTCATCGGCATTGACTCCATGATGATCAAGCGCATAGACCGCTTCGCCGCCGAGGGCCGCATGCCGAACCTGAGCCGCCTCATGAAGCGCGGCGTCTCCGCCTGCGCCTATCCCACCATGCCCACCAGCACCGGCCCCAACTGGACCACCATCATCACCGGCGCCGACAGCGCCACCCACGGCGTCCTCACCAACAACTTCGACTCCGCCCTCTGCCAGGCCGAGCGCATCTGGCAGTGCGCCGAGCGCGCGGGCAAGCGCTCCATCATCCTCCGCTACCCCGGCGGCTGGCCGCCCACGATCAAGAACGGCATCGCCATGGAGGCCGGCGGCCCGGCCAACAGCCCGTGGAGCATCTGCTACTCGAAGTGCTACACCACCAAGCGCCTCACCCGCTTCACCGGCGACGACCTCAAGGGACCCCGCCTCGAACCGGTCATACTCCAACTGGAAAAGGATGGCGACGCCCTCGGCGCGGACCTCCCTATCGTCCCCTACCGAGAGGGTGCGTATCCCACGCTTCGCCTCACCTTAACCAAAAGTAAAACAAGGGGTTACGACCGGGCATCCATCTCCCTTGGCAAGGGCAAAAAACCCGCCTCGACCTTCGGCGTCGGCAAGTGGAGCAAGTTCATCACGAGCGATTTCACGATGAACGGCAAGCCGATCCAGGGCACGTATCGCTTCAAGTTGCTCGGACTCTCCCCCGACGCGAAGAGCATCGTCCTCTACCGCTCCGAGGTCTATGCCGACGACGGCTTCACCTATCCAAAAAAACACGCGAAGGAACTCATCGCCAAGTGCGGCCCGTATTTCGAGAACCCGAATCGCCTCTTCCTCGCTCTCGGCTGGTTCGACAATTACTTCGAGGAGGTGGAGTACCACACGGCATGGCTCCAGAAGGCGGCGCATCATCTCCGCGACAACTACGAGTGGGACCTCTTCTTCACCCAGTGCCACAGCCCCGACTACGCCGAGCACGAGTGGCTCGGCGGCATAGACCCCATGTCCGGCCGCTACAATAAAAAGACCGCCCCCGACTGGTGGGAGGTCTTTGCACGCGACTACGAGATGATGGACCGGCACATCGGCGCGATGGCCCGCGGCGCGGACAAGGACACGCTTGTCGTCGTCGTCTCCGATCACGGCCACATCATGGGCACGGCGAAGGTGGAGGAGGTGAACGCCCTCGTCGCCGCCGGCCTTATCGCCGTCGGCAAGGACGGGACTATCGTCCCGGCCAAGTCCCGCCTCCTGCCCGGACACGGGGGGTTCTTCAAGCTGAATCTCAAGGGCCGCGAACCGAAGGGCATCGTGAAGGGAAACGATGTGGAAGCAGTCTGCGAGGAGGCGCGCTCGGTGCTCTATGCGATTCGCGATTCCAAGACCGGATGCTGCCCCATCGCGGCGGTGCTGCGCAATCACGAGGCGCTGAACCTGGGCTTCGGCGGCGCGAAGATTCCCGCCGACCTCATCGTCATCGCCGCCCCGGGATACACCGAGAACATGAAGTACAACCCCCATGCGCCGAAGGACCACATCACCCGACCCGACCCGCGCTACGGCGTCTGGGGCGGATCGGAGGGGACGCACCACCACCTGCCGTCGGTGGATTGGTCGGAGGGGACGATCATGTCCACGTTCATCATCGCCGGTCCGGGAATCAAGAGGGGACTGCGGCGCGCGAAGCCGGTGTTCCTCCGCGACGTCGCCCCCACGATGGCCTACCTCCTCGGCATCCCCTGCCCGAGGGACGCGAACGGCTCGGTGCTCTACGACATCATGGAATAGGAGGAGAGAGCGAATGGCTCCAACAACAGAAGTAAGACACGTCATCGTGAAACTTCAAAGCGGTGAGGAGGTCAAGATTCCCTACTGGGAGATTGACAGCGGCGCCGACGGGCCGGTCCTCTTCGTCCTCTCCAACCAGCACGGCAACGAGGTGAACGGCAGCGAGGCGATCCGGCGGTTCGTCGAGATCGCAAAAACGAAACTCCGAAAGGGCAAAGTCTTCGCCATGCCGTTTGCGAACATCCTGGCTCTGCGTAAGCGCCGTCCGCACACCAACTTGGGACCTGAGCAGCCCTACGGCGACGACCAGGGCCACAACATGAACCGCACCTGGCCCGGCAAGGCCGACGGCAACGACACCGAGCGCATGTCCTACGCCATCTGGGAGGGCGTGGCCAGGCACGCCACCCATATCGTTGACCTGCACAGTTGGTCTCGATTCAGCGCCACGGGCGGGATCACGAAGGCCGACCGCCCGGAGGTCCGCGCACTCGCCGAGGTCGCCGCGATCCGCTTCGTCCACGTGAGCAAGCCGTCGGGCAAGCCGGTCCCCACCATCACCGGCTACAAGAACAGCCTCGGCGGGGCGTGCTACACCATCGAGCTGACGACGCAGTACGCCGTCGTCGAGCATGAGGTCGAGCGGGGGCGGCGGGCGGTGCTGAACATTGCGAAGCATCTCGGCATGATCGCCGGGAAGTTGGAGGGGCGGAACGAGCCCGTCATCTTTCTCGACAAGGCGAAAGAGACGAAGATCATTGCGGAGACCACCGGCCTCTTCGTCGAGGCGGGGCTGGCGACGTGGGACTATGTCGAGAAGGGACAGAGGCTGGGCCACATCCTGAACGACGAGACTCTCGAGACGCGCGAGATCGTCGCGCCGGTCAGCGGGTATCTGAAGGAGTACGGCGTCCGCCGGCCGGACTGCGATGTGGCGCTGCCGGCGCAGCACCCGTACGCCTCCGTCGGCGATCTGCTCGTGGGCATTGTCGAGCCTGAGACGGAATAGCTTCTCCTGGAGAAAAATAAACAGATGGAGATTCGAGTCACACGATCGAGAAAAATCTTCGGCGATGGAAAACACAACGCCTTCACCGGCATCGCAGCGCTGGGCGGCAGGACATTCGTCACGTTCCGGTCGGCTACGACGCATGTGAGCTTCGACGGAACGATCAAGGTCATCGCCTCCGCCGACCGCGAAATGTGGAAGATGGTGACGGAATCCGTCGAGCCGGGCCGCGACCTGCGCGACCCGAAGCTGGTCACATTCCAGGACCGCTTGCTGGTCTATTGCGGCTCGCGTGACGAGAAGACGCCCGGTCGCGTCTCCGAGGTCATCGCCTCATCCGACGGCGCGACGTTCGAGAAGCGCATCCCCGTCGTCGGCATCCCGGACGGCCACTGGCTGTGGTGGGCCAAGCCATGCGGAGACATGCTTTATGCCTCAGCCTATGACGGCGCAAAACGGCCCCGGACCGTGGCGTTCTACAGAAGCGGCGACGGAATCGCGTGGGAGAAGGTGGTTGACTTTCCCGTCCCCGGCAACGAGACGGCCTTCGACTTCGACGCGGACGGTCGGCTGTGGGCGCTCGTGCGCGACGACAGCTTCGGCGGCGTGCCGACCCTCTGCGTAGCGGACCCGCCATATGCGTCCTTCAAATCGAGCACGCGCATCCCGATCCGGATGCAGGGCCCGATGATCAAGCGGCTGGCTGGCGGGTGCGTTATCGTCGGTCGGCGATGGGACCTCCCCGGCCGACGCAACCTGCGCACGGAACTTTTCTGGCTGGCCGACGACCGGGACATTCAGCCGGTCCGATGGTTCCCCAGTGGCGGCGACACGTCCTATGCCGGCTGGCTCGACCTGGCCCCCGGCGCGGCGGTCATGTCGTACTACTCGTCGCACGAGCACAAGATGGACGAGCCGCACGCGAACAATTCCGTGTTTGCGAAAGATCGCGCCCACGCCGAGCACTCGACGCCCGCGGATATTTTCCTGGCAGACGTATCGTATGCGTAGGCTTTTGCCCTTGACAGCGCAGCCCGAATTCGTTATCCTACACGTCGTGCACGTCGTGCACTGAAATCACGCCTCACGTGGGGGCGTAGCTCAGCCGGTAGAGCAACGGCCTTTTAAGCCGCTGGTCGCGAGTTCGAATCCCGCCGCCCCCACTCACTGACACGCCGATAGCCGGCGGGGAGCCGGTGAGCGCTTGTCGTCTACGCCAGATGGCTTCTCAGGTAGCAATACTTCTCTATGAAAATCCGATCCACACTGGACATGCCAGTGAACCTGACACCCATGCGGAACAATCCATCGTTCGTTGCAGCAGAATAAACCACCTCGGCAACCGCCTCCACGATCCGTTCGCCCATCGCGAAGCTGAGCGCAATGAGGGACCCCTCGGCAAAGCTCTGCTGTGCTTCAAGTCGCAGACCTCCCTGACTTACGTCGGCGGTACTCCCCATGACGCCGTATGTCTGGCTGCTATCCGGCGCCGCCTGGCTGACTTGCACGATCTGTCTGAGCGGCGCACGCGGATGCCTTCGGCGCTCCTCTGCCTTTGCGAAGGCTTTCACATGAGAGTTGTTGCAGCGAATGCACTCGAGGAGGTATCGCTCACCGGAAGCATGGTCAGAGGTGGTTGACACATCCACAAGCGTGTCGCACACGGGACATCTCACGCCGGCGCCTGAAAATGCTGTCTCCACCCACAATCGGCGCGCGCATGGAACGGCGAAGGCGCCCCATGGCCGGTCGCGTGAAGGAGAGTTTTTGCTTGCGCCGGCGACATCGGGTCTGGTAGAAAATGGCCCGTCATTCCCAATGGCCCTCGTGTGGAAGGGGACATGAACGTTTCAATTGGACAGATGGTGGTAATCATGGGTCTGCTCGCTGCCGCAACCTCTGGTCTTGCTCAACTCCCTTCGCCCCGCGCGACGAATCTGCAGCTCTGGCTCAAAGCCGATGCCGGCGTGGAACGCGATGGACATCGGATCACCCTCTGGAGGGATCAATCCGGCAACGGCAACGACGCCCGCGCGGAGGATAACACCGCACCCCTCTGGATCGAGAACGGCCCGAACGGTCAGCCCGCCGTCCGCTTCGACGGCGCGCATAGCTTCTTTACCGTGCCGCACCGCGATACTTTGAATGCGCAGGGGGGCTTCACGGCGTTCTGTGTGTTCAGATACACCGACGGCTTCCGCCTGTTGCAGAAAAAAGACCGCTCCGGCGGGGGCGGGCCCGACGGGTGGTTCATCGCCCCCCAGAGCGGGCTGGGCGTGGCGGGGCATTTCGTCAAGAGGGGGCGCTTTGCACGAAACCTCGTTCACTTGCAAACGTGTGTCTTCGATCCCACCGCCGGCGTCGTGCGCATCCTCACCGACGGGAAGCCGGTGGAGACGATTAACGACGTCGCAGCCCCGAAGCCGAACACCGACCCTATCCACATCGGCAAGCGGCACAACCCCGGCGGCACGGAGGGCCACCTCAAAGGCGACGTCGCCGAGATGCTCATCTACAACACCGCCCTCGCCGACAAGGAGCGGGAGCAGGTGGAGGCGTATCTGCGAGATAAGTACGGCATCGTCCGGGCCGATAAGGCCACGCCGCCGATCGTTCGCGTGCTTCCAGGCAACCATCAGGTGACTATCGAGTGGACCAAGCCGGAGAAGAGCGACCCGACCGACTTGCGCTACACCGTGGAGGCGAAGCTCCTCACCGCATCGTGGGATGATGCCATTGTCGCCGCCGTTCCCGGCGATCAGTTGTCCGCTGCCATGACGGGCCTGCTCAACTATGCCGATTACAGCATCCGCGTCCGCGCCGAGCGGGTGAGCGCCGGCAAGCAGATCGGCCGGAGCGCCGAGCGGATCGTCCGCCCCGGTCCCCCGCCGGGCGTGGTGATAGACTATCTCCATAAGGACGACCCCTACTACGCCGAACGGGGGCAATACATCGGCAGCCCGTCCATTGCCCGGATGCCCGACGGAGCGCTGGTAACCAGCCACGACATCTTCGGGCCGGGGACCCCCGATTTCTCCGACGACCTCTCCCGCGTCTTCCGCTCCGAGGATCGCGGCGAGACGTGGCGGCATGTAGCGGACGTCGAACCGGCCTTCTGGGGAAAGGTCTTCGTCCACAAAGGGGAGCTCTACCTCCTAGCCTGTCGGAAGCAGTACGGCGACCTGCTGCTGCACCACTCTCCCGACGGCGGGCGGACGTGGGAGAAGCCGGCCGTCATCGCCGAAGGGGAGTACCACAAGGCCCCCATGCCGGTGATCGAGCACAAGGGCCGCCTGTGGACGTGCGTCGAACTCAAGCGCGGGGCCTGGGCGGCGGGGTTTGCGGCCGTTGCCGCGCCCATCCCCCTTGATGCCGATCTGATGAATCCGAAGAACTGGACGGTCAGCGAGCCGCTGCCGTACGACCCCGCCTGGCTTCCGAAGGACCTGAAGGTGAAGGAGGGGACCGACGGTCTCTTGGAGGGTAACGCCGTGGTGGATCCCGACGGCAACCTGTTGGACATCCTCCGCTATCACATCGCCCCCAACTTCGACAAGGCGCTGGTGCTGAATATCGCCCCCGACGGGAAGTCGCTGTCCTTCAACCGCGTGATCAACTTCTACGGCGGGATGACAAAGTTCACCATCCGCCGCCATCCGGAGACGGGGGTTTATTGGTCGCTGGTCAATCGCGTCACCGACCCGACGAAGTACGCCATGCGCAGTGTGCTGACGCTCGTGAAATCACCCGACCTGAACCACTGGACCCTCGTGCGCGACGTCCTCCGCGACGACAACGAGACCGCGCCGCGCTACACGGCGTTTCAGTACGTGGACTGGCTCTTCGACGGCGAGGACATCATCGTGGCCTCCCGCACGGCCTTCAACGGCGCGCACAACTTCCATGATGCGAATTACCTGACATTCCACCGCGTGAAGGACTTTGCGAAGGGCGGGATGGTCGGCCCCTGAGCAATTACACATCAGAGGCAGGATGATGGGAAAGAGTCGAATGGAAGGTTACTACTCCGGTTTGGCGCTGGGCAGCCGCTTGATCCCCACCAGGCCGAAGCTCCGCCGGATTCGGCTGGTCTCGCCGTCGAAAGCGTCGTCGGCGTCTTCTCCAACGTAGATGACGACGGGGGGTTCGGCGCCTGCCCAGGCCTGTCCGGGAGACAGGGTCGCCTCGACCTTGCGTGTGATGTCGCCGAAGCCGTCACGGAAGCCGAGGATGAAGTCGCCGGGGCGCTGGGTGAGAGCGCCCAGGAAGCCCGTCTCGCTGATCCACCCGGCGAGTTCGAACCATGCGTAGGCCCTGGGATTGGCGATCCCCGCAGCGGGCTGGAGGCGGTGGTAGTAGCCGATGATCCGGTATTCCACGGCGTCCGTGTTCGTGACGGAGACGAGTTGGCTCTCGAACCACGGCTCGTTGTCGGGCAGGGTGAGACGATACATGGCCTCGAACTTCCGCGCCGCCGGTTCGGATGTCGTGCGCTCGACCACAACCTCCGCCGCCTGCTTGCCGGGGGTGTCCTTCTTCGTCGTAAAGCCCTTGACGCGCTCCGCCGGGGCCGAGGCGATGCCCGTGTTCTTGTACCCCACGCCCTTCTTCTCAAACTGGGCGATCAGGCACTCGACCCGCCCCATGACCTTCCCCATCCGGTGGATCGAGACGAGGGGGCCCTCGCCCTCCTCGATGATCAGCCGGAGGGCGCGGTTGTCGAGGACCAGATGGTTCGGCCTGAGCGCCTCCGTCCGACCCTTCAGGTCCGGCGGGGCGCCGTCGAGCTTGGCGGAATAGCGATACTGCGGCACCTGAAAATTCCCATCGCCGCTGACGCGGAGGAAGATCGCCTTCGCGGGGAGATGGCGCGTCGGGATCGCAACCTTGGCGTCCCCGATGGACTCGATGGGGGCGACCGCATCCCATGCCTGTCCGTCCTTGCTTACCTCGATCTTGCCCTTGAGCGGCGGGGGGTCCGCCTCTCCCTTTCCGCCCTTCCCGCCTTTGCCGCCCTTGCCTCCTTTGCCGGGCTTTTTGGCGCCCTCCTGGTTCACCTTGAGAGACAGTTCCGCCTCGACCTGCGGGAAGTTCCCCACCTCATACTTATGGATAAAATACCTGTCGCTGCGGAACCACATGCGGTTCTCGTGATGAACTACCGTCTGCTCGACGGTGGCGCGGTAGCAGTTCGTATAGGGGCTGTTGAGGTCGGGTTGGAAGACGTATTGTCCGCCCTCGATGCGCTCGTGTTCGTCGAGCTGGACGCCGTCGCGTTCGAGGTAGACCATCGCCACCGGTTCGATGGCGAGATCGTCGAACCAGACCTTGCCGTTGAGGTGGAAGTGGCGGAGGCCGATGTCCATATCCTTGCCGTCGGCGGGCGTGCGAAAGGTCATGACGGCCTGCGTCCACCGCTCGGAGAGGTTGAATCGTTTGAAGGATGTGTCAATGCCGATGAGAATCGAGTTGTGCCCCGCTCCTTTCTGTTCGGACTTGTACCAGACCGAGAGGCGGTAGGTGCGGTTCGCCTCCAGGGGCGGCTTGGCATAGGTCCAGCGCATCGTGTTTTGCCCGTTCCCCGTAAGGCTAACGGACCGGTTCCCTGTATGCCCCTCGCGCTCCCAGGCGCCGGCGGGGCCGGGGGCGGTCCAACCATCGGGCGCGTTGGCGCCCGTCTCAAAGGATGTGGAAAGGACGGCCTGGCCGTACAGTATCCCCCCGGACACGATACAAACCAAAAGACAGAGAATCCCCGCTTGCCGCATAGGATTCATCTCCCTTTCCTCTTCTCTCGTGGCGGTCGCGAGGCCATGATCTGGCCGACGATGTCCAGGCCCACCCGCTCGCTCCACGCCGCCATGAGCCTCTTGTAGATCGGCCCGGGCTTGCCGGCGCCGATGGTTATGCCGTTGATCTTCGCCGCCGGCATGAGGCAGACGGGCGAGGTGGCCAGAAACGCCTCGTCGGCGTTGCAGACGTCATGCACCTGCAAGTCCTGCTCGACGAAGGGGATGCCCATCTCGCCAGCCAGTTCGATCACCGTCTGCCGACTCACGCCGGGGAGGATGTTCCGCGTGGTGGGCGACTTGATGACGCCGTCTTTCACCATCAGAAAATTCGCCCCGCTCGTCTCCGTCACGTTGCCGTCGAGGTCCAGCAGCAGCGACACGGCCTTGGGATCCACTAAGTGCGTCTCCTGGTCGGCCAGCCAGTAGTGCAGGCGGCTGCGGTATTTCATCTTCGGGTCAATGCACTGCGGCGGCACGTGCCGGTTCGACGGCGTGACGAGGTGCACGCCCTTTCTGTACGCGCCCTTCCAGATGTAGAAGGGCAGGGGGAAGGAGTGGATGCAGACCGTCGGCGTCATCTCCTCACCGCGCCCCGCCGAGCCGGCATAGACCTGGAATATCCCCGCCGTGACGAAGTGGATGATGCCCAGCTCCTCCTCCGGTTTGAGGAGCGCCGTGTTGCGGCGGTTGAGTTCAAGCGCCAGAGCGATCATCTCCGCCGGCGTCGTCTCGATGTGGAACCGGCAGTACTTCATCGAGCGGTAGAGCCGGTGGACGTGGTCCTCCAAGCGGAACGGCTTGTGGTGGAAGGTGCGGGTGAAGTCGGTCACCGTCGCGCCGAGGACGATGCCGGCGTCGTAAATGGCGATTGACGCCTTGGAAGCCGGGACAAACTTGCCGTTCAGGTAAACCGTCGGTTCGGCCATATAGGTCATTCATCCACAGAGAGATACATCGGTCGCTTCGGCGTTTCAGATTACCGCACGGCTCGGCCCGGTGCAAGCGAAAAACGCCGTCGGGGGTAACCCCTCAGTGACGGGGGGAGGCTGGGCGAGCAGATGTAGCCGCACCCTTTACGGGTGTGGGATTCCGATGGTGCAACCACCTGCCACGAAGACCGCAGGCATAAAGCCTGCGGCTACACCCCCCGTCACTAAGGGGGTACTGTCGCGGGCGACCTTGAGCCGTCGCATAGGGCGAACGGTCTTTACAATCCGACGGCCGTCTGGTAGGGTAGTATGGTCTTGTCCACACGGCGTTTCGCAGCCGATGAAGAAAAGGAACGGTCATGATGTGCAGACCCCTCGGCAGGATAGCGGCGCTCACGCGGCGCGCCATCCTGCCTGCCCTGTGCGCCCTGCTACCCTCCTGCGGCGGGCCGCCGGGCGAGAGCGCGCGCATCGTGGACATCCCGCGCGTGAACCTGATCGAGATAGAGACGGGGGAGAAGATCAAGCTCATCGGCGTTGATGAGATCATATTCCCCGATCAGGCGGGGGCGATGATCGAGGAGGCCGCGCGGTTCACCCGAGGCCGCCTGACGGGCAAGATGATCCGCGTCAAGCGCTGCCGGCCGGTCCCGGGCCGGGACGACATGGTCCTCGGGGAAGTGTATCTGGGAGACGATCTTTTCAACGCGGAGGTCATTCGCCAGGGATACGGCAAGGCGGCCGCGGATGTCCCGACAGAGCGAAAAGAAGAATTTCAGGATATTGAAAAGGAAGCCCGACAAGAGAAAAGGGGCCTCTGGGCAAAGGAGGAGCAATGAAAAGAATTTGCATGGTCGTCGCGTTGTTCCTGGGGTCGCTGTGCGCGAGGGGCGTCGCGCAGCCGGAGGTCCAGAAGCTTACCCCCGAGTGGAGCGGCCTGGGTGGTCGCTGGGAGGCCGACAGCAAGGGCGTCCTCTCGGGCTTTGGGTTCCTCCGATACGACGAGGACCTCCCGGACGATTTCTGCCTCAAAGGAAAACTGGCCGTCGAGAAGACCGGCGAGGGCGCGGAGGGCGGCACGCGCTTCGACATCTGCTTCCGGCGCAACCCGACCGAGGAATGGCCCACCTACGTCCTGCGGATCAAGTTCGACAGCATCGCCCTCATCAAGTGGGACGAGGGCCAGAAGACGCTCCAGGACGTGAAGATTGACATCCCCGAAAAGAAGTGGATCGCCGTCGAGCTTCGCATGAAGGAGGGGAAGATCCAGGCGAAGGTGGGGAACAAGATCCGCCTCGAGGCGGCCGACCCCAAACCGATCGAGCACAAGAAGCTCCTCCTCTGCTCCATCGGCATGAAGTGCCAACTGAAAGACCTGAAACTTACGCCGGTGAAGTGAACGAGGCACCCCCTCGCCCGCGGCCTATTGACTTTGCCGCCGCCCGCCGTTATAGTTCTCTTTCACAGTGAACGAGGCGCGATCCGCTCGATTCCGGCTTGAGGCGGCTGAACCGCATGGCAAAAAGACACGTCGGCTGCGACACGTGGGCGTTCCGGAGCCACAAACTTCGGGACTTCGTCCCGACCCTGGGGTCTCTGGGGTTCGACTGCGTGAATCTGAGCTCCGTGTCCGGGGTGTGCGCTCACGTCCTGCCCGAGCACAGCAGTCGGCGCCTCGAGGCGATCCGTCGCATCTGCGAATCGAACCGCCTCCCCATCGCCGCCATCCACACCGGCGCCCCCCTGGCCGCCGCCGGGCGGGACGATCGGGAGGACGCCATTGACCTCGTGCGGCGATACGTGGAGATGTGCAAGGTCCTCGCCGCGGGCATGATCGTCATCGACCTCGCCGGCATGGAGCCAGGAGAGCAGATCAACGCCGTCGTGGAACGGACCCGCCCCGCCCTGAAGGAGTGCGCCGAGATCGCCCGCGCCGCAGCGGTGCGCCTGGCCATTGAGAGCGACACCCAGGCCGCCGTCAACACCGCCGAGCTGGACCGAAAAATCATTGACGCGGTGAACCATCCCGCCCTCGGCGCGAACTTCAACGTGGGCAACCTCCAGGCCGCAGGCTATGACGCCCTCGCCGCCATTGACATCCTCGCGGGTAAGATCAGCAATGTCCACCTCAAGGACGTTATGGCAAAGAACGGCCTGCTCGCCTATTGCGGCATCGGGGAGGGGCAGGTGGATTTTCCCCCGATCATTAGGAAGCTGAACGGCGCCGGCTACGCGGGACCGCTCATCGTCGAATACGACGGGGACGGCAGCCCCCTGGCCGGCGTCCAAAAGTCCGTCGAACACCTTCAACCGATCCTCAGCAAGTTGGGCTGAATACCTCCGCCGCAAGAACAAAATCAGATGATTTTTTTCCATTGGACACACAATACAAACAGGTTCCAACCATATCGGCTCAACAACGGAACCTGTTTGTATTGTGGACCGACAACCGACATTCAACCATGATCCTGATAAGGCTGCTTGTGTCCGAATCGATTGAATAAAGTGTGTCCAATGGAAAAAAATCATCGGCAAGGTTTCGCTATGGAAGCGGCAAAAATCTCAAGCTCCCCATCCGATCTCGGGCAGGTCATCCTGTCGCCCACCGACGAGTGCGTGGTGGGCGGCGATCCGACCTTCGTCATCACCTACCTCGTTGGGCCGCTGGGCATGGCCGTGAACGGCGGCGTGCGCATCAATCTGCCCCACGACTGCTGGCAGCCCTTCCCCAAACTCGGAGGCTATTACCAAAAAAAGACGGTCGCCTTTGAGTTGGAGACGAAAGGCAGCGCCGGCATCACGCCGATGCTCGAGTCCGTCGGCCAGGCCTGGGCCGTCGCCTTCGTGGACCGCGAGCCGCTCCAGCCCGGCGACAAGATCATCTTCACCTACGGCGTCCACGAGCCGGGCACGGAACCCATCCGCGCCCAGACCTTTCCGGAGGACTACTCGCGCAGGCACGCCTGCGAGTTCTCCCTCCCCTTCCGAGTGTTCGTGGACCTGGAGGGCAAGCGCCGCTATCGAGAAGTCACCGACGCGCCCCGGATCAAGGTCCGGCCCGACGAGCCGTCCGTCATCCATGCCGTCCTGCCGGCCATCGTCCAGGCCGGGAAGCCGGTCGCGCTGAAGTGCGCCCTGCTCGATCGCTTCCGCAACCGCCCGGACAAAAAAATAGAAGCGGCATCCTGCCGCTTCACAATCACGGTCCCCAAGCTGGGCATCTCGAAGGAGGTCCGGATCGAGGACGCATCGGACAACCATGCGATCATTGACGGCATCGTCTTCGACAAGCCGGGGCGGTTTCATGTGTCGGTGAAGTGCGAGGGAATTCGCAACGAGGGCCGATCTAACACCGTCGAGGCGATCGCGGAGCGACCCAAGCTCAATCTCTACTTCGGCGACATCCACGGCAAGACCCTCGCCAGCGACGGGCCCGGCGCGGTGGACGAATACTACCAGTACGGCCGCGACTATGCGCACTTAGACATCTGCGCCGTCTCCGACCATATGGAATTCGCATACGCGAAAAACCCCGACGCCTGGGCAGAGGTCCAGGAGAAGACGCGGGACTACTATGAGGAAGGCAAGTTCGTCACGCTGCGAGGCTTCGAGTGGACGTCCAACACCTACGGCCACCGCAACGCATACTTCCCCGACGACATCATCGAGCCGAGCTACTGGACCCTGAGCGACCAGGCCGCCTACTACCAGCGCGAGCTGACGCCGGAGCAGTTCTACCGCCTCTTCGAGGGGCGCGACGTGCTCCTCATCCCGCACCACACGATCTACAACTACGACTGGTCCCATCACAACCCGGAGTTGGAGCGCTTAGTCGAGATCTACTCCTGCTGGGGGTCGTCGGAGTTCAGCGGCAATCCCCTCTGGGACAAGCGCGAGGTCGATGGCGGGTCCGTGCGCGACGCGCTCAACCGCGGCTACCGCCTCGGCGTCATGGCCTCCAGCGACACGCACGACAGCTGCCCCGGCCGCTGCTGCGCAGGCAACCGCGCGGCGAACATCAACTACAAGCACGGCATCCTCGGGGTCTATGCCGAGTCGCTCACCCGCCGGGCGGTGTACGAGGCCCTCAAGGCCCGCCGATGCTTCGGTGCGACGGGCGAGCGCATCCGCCTTGAGTTCAGCATCAACGAGATGTTCATGGGCGAGGAGATGGTGTTGGAGAGTCCCGAGGTCCCGCGCCGTCTCTATCTCAAGGTCATCGGCACGGACCGGATCGAGCGCGTCGAGATCATCTGCAACGGCAAGGCGGCCTACACCCTGGCCGGCGAGAGCGACTACTTCGCCGCCGACTGGACCGACTCGACGCCCCTCGGCCAGTCGCTGACGTCGCAGCTCGACGGGATCGCGTTCGACTACTACTACGCTCGTGCGATCCAGGCCGACGGCAACATGGCCTGGTCCAGCCCGGTGTGGATTCGGAGCAAGTAACTTGCCCGAACGCGCCGGGGCGGCGTAAAGTCCCCGGATGCACAGGGGCAAAGCGATATCCTTGCGGATTTGACGCCGTCTGCTCCGTGTGATATACTATCTAAAAATCTGTGCATCGTCGTCGAGGCAGGAATGGGCTGTAAGACTAATTATGTATGGTGTCCCCGGAACTCCTATGGTGTCCCCGGAACTCCACCGGAACTCCTATGATGACTGGACACTTGAGGAGATTTGGCTGCAAGCCAAGGAGGGGGTGGAACGGCGATAGTTGCGCCCTGTGACGAAAGATAAGATTTGCGCTTTGGTAGTTGTGAGGGCGTTTATGGAGACACAACGTGAGTGGGTTGGAGAGTGTCGGAATCAATAGAACATGGCGAAGCCTGCTTCATGTCGCCGTCCCTCTGGTGATTGGGAATCCACTATTTGCCTCCGGTACTCTTCTGATGGGGTTCGACTCCCGGTTGGCCTATGTCATAGGACTAACCGTCACCATCGCAACGCCACTCGTGATGTTTTGGAGCCTCAGCGCAGTAACGTCGATTCGATCGCGTTTTCGTTCGGTGCTATACGGCTGTTGGCCCTTCCTGATGGTTGCCTCACCTTGGTGTTCGTGGGTTTGCGAATTTGGCTTCTGGTACCTTGAGCAATGGGGCTTGCTCATTGGGATTGGGCTTGCCGTACCCGCCATCTCACTGTCTAGTCTTGCGCTCTGCCGAGGCGAATTGAGGACATGTGGGCACTGGTCCGCCGTTAGGCGTCCGCGACTTGCTTTCGTGACCGGCGTTGGGTTATTTTCTCTGGCGAACGCGGTCACTGTCGTCGCGCTGGGTCTTTGGGATGAGTTGTTTCGTAGCACCTCTGCGTATAGTGCTCTCTGGTGGTGCGCAGTGCTCTGGCTTCCCAGCGCTGTTCTGCCGATTGTTCTCTTCTTTGCTGTCTTTGCAGTATTTGTAAGTGAGTTACTACTGAGATCCGAAAGGTGGCATGTACGCACGTCTCCGGGACCTCCAGCACAGAAGTCGATCCTCGGCTACATCGGCATATGTTTGGTTACATTCCTGCTAATGTTGGATGGCGGACTGGGAAAGTTCAGCACTTTTCGTCCTTTCTTCGATTTCCACGGACTGAACAACCAACTCGAGAAAGCTATCTTCTCCAATGACGCACGGCGAGCAAAGGTCATCTTGCGGAGAGGGGCCAAAGTCGACGCATGGAACGGTGAACTCCTGCACTTGGCGGCTAGAAAAGGAGACTTGGTTGCCGTCGACCTCCTTCTGAGACTTGGCGCGAGTGTTTCGATTGAGGATGAGCTTGGCCAGACCGCGCTGTATGATGCATCTCGATCAGGACACACGGAGATTGCAGAGATGCTTCTCCAAGCGGGTGCGACAGTTGACGCCAAGGATCGCGACGGCTATACCCCTCTCAACCACGCGGCCTGGACAGGTCAAACGGAGGTCGCGCAATTGCTTATTGCCAAAGGAGCGCGACCCACTTTCCATGACGCAGCGGCCCTCGGGCAAACGCACCAATTGGCAGAATTTGTTTCCTCCGGTACGGACGTCAACACCAAGACACCGCAGGGCTTGACAGCATTACATCTGGCCGCAGGCAATGGCTATGTTGAGACCGTGGCCTTACTGTTGGATCGGGGTGCTGCCACCGAGGCCGTTGCCACGGAAAACAGATGGACGCCGCTACACTGGGCAGTTTATTGCAACCATAAAGACATCGTCCAGCTTCTTGTTGAAAGGAATGCGAATGTGAATGCGAAGGATGTGACGGGGCGTACCCCACTGGATGTCGCACGACAAAACGGAAACGATGATATTGCGGAAATCTTGCGCACACATCAGAGAGAGACAACAGTGATCGATAATTGATCTGCCCCCAGCTGTCCGGCAGGGCTGCGACGGCAACATCTGGCGCAAGCTCAAGTCCGACGGGAAAAAATAGCCGCTGCCTGGGGCGATTGTGGGGATGGGGGGGTATGACCATCTCGGCATCCGTCTGAGCGTTCCGGCGGGCGTGGAGGCGATTGCGCCGAAGGTCGCGCTGGTGTATGATGAGAGTCGGCTGAGCGTGTGGCGGGTGACAACCATCAGCGGCAAGGGAGACGAACCTGGGAAAACGCCAGCGTACGCATCCGTCTGATGGTGGCACAAACGGGAGGAACTAAAGCCTTCCAAGACCCAAGAATGTTCCACTTTGAGAGAGACATTGCACAACTTGTAGACCTGTTAGCCGAAAGACAGATTGTTTCCATGCTCCACAGGGTATTTGGGGACGGTATTTGGGGACAGAGGGGTTGTTGAAAAACCCTGTTCTTGTAGCCGCAGGCTTCAGCCTGCGGGGCCGTGATGCGTCAAACCGCACCCGTAAAGGGTGCGGCTACAGTCGGTGTTCGCCTCGCGGGGGTTTT
>JBFMAD010000077.1:0-25826 GCA_040755855.1 Planctomycetota bacterium
GACGCCAACCGAACAACTCCCGCAACCCAAAACAACGTGATCGCGACCAACCTACGAACAGGGGAAGGAAGCTCCCCGAAAGCTCGACTTTTTGGAAGTCCCCGAAAGCGGGAATCCAGGCACTCGATCACTCGTGGATTCCCGCTTTCGCGGGAATGACGGCCCTTGGCCAAATGGTTACCTTTCGTCTTGCGTTTTGTCTTTTTCCTTCTGATCTCTGGCTTCTGGCCTCTGATCTCTGGCTTCTTCGTCGAGTTCCTTGCCGGTCTTGGCGCCGTGTTTGCGGAGGACGACAGCAACCGCCTTCTTACCCATTTCTACCTTAGCCAAGTCGAGCGGCGTCCGTCCGCACGTATCGCGCGCATTCACTTCTGCACCCTTGGAGATAAGAAGGATGGCAGCATCTCGGGAGTTCCACCTTGCGGCAAAATGGAGTGGCGTCTGCCCCTCACTGGATTTGGCATTCACGTTCGCCCCTCTCTCAATGAGCAGTTTGACAACGTCTTGGTGCATTGGACCTATCGCGTAAAACAGTGGCGTCATGCCGTAAGCATGATCCTTCGCGTCTACGTAGGCCCCCCTGTCGAGGAGTAGTTGAGCAACAGCTACTGATCGGGCCCGATGCAGCACCGTTTGCCCGTACGTCTCTCTTGTCTCAAATCTCCCCACGATTCTCATAAGTCTGCGTACCTCGGCTAAGTTGTCTTGTCCTGCCGCGCTGAAAAGGCAATGGATGTAGCGCTCGTCCCGAAACCCCCGAAACGTCCTAAATCGCCCGCTTGCCGCGTCGTGGATGAGGAGGGCGACAGGGATGAGAACGATGGCGATCTTGACGGCTCGTCGCATGTCTGCCTTTCGCCGACGGGGGCGGTGGACGGTTCGGTTCTGAGATGCAAAAATGTACTGAGTACATTTTTCGCATTGAGTACATTTTTCGCATTCGCTTCGCGCCCTTACCCATCAGGCACTATGCCACCAACGCCGTCGCCCTCTTTGTCTCGGTCGCCGATCACCTTTTGGGCGATAACTGTAACCGTGACGAGCATCTGTCGCCCAAGAGGGGTCAGGCTGTAGGCGCCCCCGGCGTCCGTCACATACGCGCCATACTTGAGTTCCCTCAGATGGTGATACAGCGTCCCGCCGCGGCAACCGGCCGCCTCGGCCAACGGCCCGGCGGTCAGCGGGCCGTTGTACAACGCCTGCAGGATCTTCACGCGCCCCTCGTGGGCAAGCGGCGCAAGCAACCGCTCCACATGGCCCGGCGGCGTGTCCACCACCGGGCGCTCGCCGGGCCTGCCGCCGCCCAGAACGGTCGTCATGCTGAACCAACTGAAGTGCGAAGACGCGAGCCTCGTGGTCGCCGCCCAGAGGAAGATCAGATCGCCGGGGTTATTGCCGGCGGCCTTCCACTCGCAGATCAGGGCGGGCGGCTTCCCTTCTTCCGTCCTGCGCATCTGTTCGGTGATCGGTCCGGTGATTGGTCCCAATCCTCCCATTGCGGTTCCTCCTGCCCAAACTCAATCCAGCGAATAGACAGAGATCCAAATTACATTTACACATATTATTGTACTTATGTAATGCGCGGCTGTCAAGAGTTTTTCTCGCGGGCGGAGCACGGAGTTGGTATAGGTCAGACCTTCTTAACTGCTTTATTGCACAAATCTTACGTGCGCACTATTTACATGAAAAATCGGCAAAAAAGAAATCGAAAGAGCACACCTCCACGCATGCGGCAGCCGCACGGTCTGCGGAACACAGCAAATCTGGCTCCGAAGCCACGCCTCAATGCGGCGCAGGCAAGCTGGTGATCGGGGTCAACGTAATTCCCGACCCATTTGCCGGGCAATGGGAATGGTGTGTAAAGATTGAAAGCGTATCACATTGGTAATTAGACAGTTAAGTAGACCTGATCTGTGTCGAAACAAATCAGGGCGAGAACTGATAGCCCGGGCACCGGCAGAAATGCCACGGATAGCGACCTACCGAATGGGCGGGAAGGCCCTTGCCGAGCATGGCCAGACTCAGCGTGCGGAACCAGGTGGGGAACATCGCGCCGGCGCCGGCAGGCCCGCGAAGCTCCGGATGGCCGTACTCAAACGCCTTATCCAGAACAAAGACGAACCCGCCGCCGGGCGTCTGGTTGCGCAGCACCCACGGCCCCGCCCGCTCAAGCGCGGCGCGAATGTCGCCCCGCCGATAGTCCGTCAGCAGGGACATGCGAACCAGAGGATCAATGGAGTCTATGTCCTCGCACGCGCTGCTCTTGAACGGCTCGGTCGGATTGTGCACGCCGCAGCCGAAGCCGCCATCCGGGTTCTGCGTGGCCAGCACGGCGTCAATGGCCCGCTCCATGTGCGGCGGCCGACGGCCGTCGTAGAAGTAGAGCGTCCACCAGTGATATGCCGCCTGCACGGCATGGGATCGCATGATCGGGTCCGAGACATCGAGCGTCCCCCACAGGCCGGTCTCGGATGAGACGTGATGGGCGTCGAGCCAGTCGAGCAACTGCTCAACGGCGCGTCCCGCCCGGTCATCGTGGTGGAAGTCGCGGGCGTATTGCAGGAGCGTGCCGAGGTTCATGATCTCGTTGCCGGTTGTGGAGACCCTTGCTCCCCAGTCGCGCCCCTCGAGCCATGACGCGATGCGCCCCGGTTTGCAGAACTCGTCCACAATGGCGAAGGGCCTTGCCGCCGCGCCGCCGAGACAGGCAAGGGCCGCGATGACATGGCAGGTCAGATGGGTCCGCCCGCACCAGAATGGATCGCCGCTGTACCACCCCTGGCCGAAGATCACGGGATCGCGGAACAGGCCGTCGTCGTCCTGATGGGAATTGAAGTGGTTGATCCATGCCTGCCGTTCCTCGTCCGTCAGCGCGCCGAGGTCGTTGTAGAGCGAGCGGGTCATCGCGGCGTAGGCCGACGAGTAGAGCGTGGGCCGGGCGACGGCGGAGGAGTAGCGATATTGCGGGCATCCGTCGGAGACGCGCCGGCGCGCCACGAAATCGAGCGTCCGCGCCCGAACCTGTTCCATGTCAATGTTCATCTTTCTTCCGTAGCCGTAGCCCTGACTCGTGCTTTAACGATTACGCCGGCCTGTGCGAGGTGGAAAACAAAGTAATCGGCCTCCTCGCTTTCCTCAGCCACCTCACGCCGAGGCCGTAGTAAATGTAGACTACTGAACCTCGGAGGGAGAGACCGACACCGTGGCTCATCGGCCCGCGGCCCACTGCGGGCCGCGCGTACGATGTTCGCTCATCTTTTTCTCTTGATGTGCTCGACTGCGTCAGTACAGAAGTCCTTAAGGATTGCCTGGACTATCTGCGCACCGTCGATGATGATTTCTTGGGTGTCATATTCCTCGACGTAGAATCGCACTTTGACCACCTTGACTTTGACGAGTTCCTGGCCGTCTCCGAGGTCGAGTCTTAGGAAATACTCTCCAATGGGAACGGCTTCCTCATAGGGGCCACCGACTCTAGTGTGTTTATGCGCTTAGGTAGCCACCACCTCAATTCTTCCGTCAAGGGGATGCCGGTCGAATCGAGGAATCGAAGTGATGCAGTTTCAGATATTTGCCCCTTCAGAGCGGCTTGCGCCGCCGCTAGGCGTTTCTGTTGATCGCGCGTTGTCCCGGCAAGTTGGACATTCACTTGAATGGGTTTCTCCTCTGTCGAGACAATGCCACGGGGAATGAGCTGGATCTGGATGCTCTTGATCTTACCCTTCCAGTCCTCTTTGGTCGGGCGTCTGAGGAGTTTCAAGCCAATCCCATAGTACTTGGCGAAGTCCACAGCACCGCTTTGGTATCCGGTCTTTGTGACCATCAGGCCGCGGCAATTGCCAATGTCGTGAAGGACAGCAAAGAAGTTGCGCACCTTTTCAAGCGTTATGGCGGACTCAAAGTTTTTACACTCAATGAGGACTATGTGCGTCACACCCGCCTGTGTGAACTTCCAAGAGACATCGACCTGGTGCTGAACTCCAGACCGCCCCTTGATGAATGTGTCATGCCTAACTTCAACAGTGGATACGCCCTCGGTGCGGAGCACCTCCTCGTACACTGCCTTGGTGAGGAGTTCGTATTCAATTGCCGATTGGTACAGGTCTTTATTCATACTTGTTTAGCGAACGTAGGCGTTAAACCTCCGAGCGGAACGCGAGGTCCATTGCGCGGCTTGTTCACCGTTTGTTTCCTACAAGTATTTCCATTAGGTCTTCTCCACTACGGTGGCGGCTCTTTCCAAAGGTGCTGATAGGGTTTGATCCAACGTTCGAACACTCGCTCGTTCCAATGTTTGCACAACCACCTCAGATACGCGAAGTAGAGACCCGCGAAAAGGAGGTAGCCGACGACAAAGACAATGCTCCATACCATATTTCTATTGGGCACGGCTTTCGCAATGAAGACTATTGGATAGAACGTGTTCCCAAGCGCCAGCAGAGAAAGGGTGAAGATGAAACTCGGGTGAATTGGGCTTACCTTTTCGGCGTGCTTCTCGCTGAAGGAACTGCGGGTGAGGAGAGGCTGTGGCTCCGGTTGTGAGATTCTCTGCTCGCAGTCAGTCGCGTAGTCCGCAAAGAGATTGTAGTACCAATTCTCGACACCGAGGATGAGAAGGAAAGCCGTGCCGGCGAGGAAGAACGCGACGGTTAGCATGCCAAGAAACAGCGGATCTTTGACCGAATCCCCGGCCAAGATCGTCATGGTCGCGCTCAGGAATGCTGCGTGGGCACCGGCGAGCAACCATCGCAAGTTGTCCTGGTGCAGGCGGTAGGTGTTAGCCATGTCAAACAGCGTTTGGTCTCTGTCGTTCAAGGTTTCCGCTGCCTCCATCTCTGCTAGCCAACAGTAATTGGACTGACCCGCATAGCACGCGGATTTGCTCGTTCGTTACCTTATGCGACGTTTTGGGATTCCTCGCCGAAGACGGGTTAAGTCGCTTGCTCGCAATTGGTTGCTAACTGTGAAAATGCAATGATTGCGTTTTGTACATTCGAGCACATTTTATCCGTGCTGCATTGTCTCTATTGGCAAGCCTCATAGCATGCGGCCCTTGCCACAGGTTTGACAACGCCATGGCTTGAACGCTTCGAGTACGGCGATAATGATCCACAAGATAAGAAACAACCCACCTGTGAGAATCGTCAGCAGGCATCCCCATCCTCCGCTGAAGTGTTCTCGCGCATGCAACGTATGGCAACCGCAAGAGTGACAGAACCGTCGAGATTGAATGAGTGCCACGGCAAGTTCCCCTTCTCTAAATCAACTTGTGGACTATGTCATATCTGATTTCTGTGCGAACAGTTCCTGTCTGCCTTTCCTCGGGTATAGAATCTGCTGGCGCGCTGTGATGAAACGACGGCCATATCCATCCCCATGTATTGCTCCACAAGTGGCCGGTATCTGAGGTTGCTTGATTATCGGCCCACGCATGAATCAAGTCAAGCAGAAAAGCGAAAGGGACTATCCCCCGCCCGCGCGGTAGGCCAGGGCCGCGGCTGCCGCGGCGTAATAGACCTCCTCCGGGCCGAGGATGTGCGGGTAGAAGGCGCGAAGGTAGCTCCGCACGAGGAAGCAGAGGTGGCACTTCTGCTTCGCGTGGGTCAGGGTGGGGCACCCTTTCGTCTTTGCGAATTCCAGGAGGCCGAACGGCCCGTCCTTCGCAAGGATCGAGGCGATCGGATTGTCCTTCGCGAAGTCCGTCCGCAGCAGATCGGCGACCGGGGTCTTCTTCGCATTGCCGAGGATCACCCCGCAGTTGGTCTGGATGTTGGCATACGGATCAACATGCACCTCCCACATTCGTTTGCCGTCGAACTCGGCGGGACAG
This sequence comes from Planctomycetota bacterium, assembly GCA_040755855.1. Classification (GTDB taxonomy): domain Bacteria; phylum Planctomycetota; class Brocadiia; order JAADGH01; family JAADGH01; genus JAADGH01. The sequence goes on from JBFMAD010000077.1 coordinate 5,831, forward strand.
CCCCTGCACTCAGGCACATTCGGTCCCCAGCCGCACTTGAGGGGAAGCGACTCCAGCGGCAAGTCGGGCAGGAACCGCCCCAGGCGATAGGCCGCATTGCCGACCATCTTGGGCGGCGAGGAGCGCACCCGCTCGGCCAGGCGCTTCTCGTCCCGAACGATGGCGGGCAGTCCCATGATGTCCGCGTCGGGGGCGGCGTTGCAGAGGACGTTCTGCGGCCCGAAGATCTCGCGGGCGATGGCGCGCGCGCGGATAAAATTCTCCGGCGGCACATGGGCCTGGTGGTAGGGGTCGGCGCTGAAGAGCATCCCGCGCAGCCCCCAATCCTTCAGGCGCGACAGGCGCTCCCGAACGATGCCGTCGTGCGCGGCCCACGAGCAATTGCTCTCGATGAAGTGCGGCGCAATGCCCCCCTTGCCAGCCCTCTCGACGACCTCCGCCAGCACGTCCCAGAAGAGAAACGCCTCGCCGCCGGCGATGTGGACGCACCGGTCGGTCTGGTGGAGCTGCCGCAGGAATTCGAGCGCATCCTCCGCCGACATGACCCGCGGCGGGATGCTCAATCCGCAGCCGAAGAGGCAATGGTCGCACGAGATGCTGCAGCGGTACGTGAAGAGGAGCGCGCCGGGGTACTTCACGCGCGTCGCCGCGGCGACCCCCGCCTTCTCGACGACCTCGCCGACGGGCATGGCCTTGAGTTCTTCATCCGTCCATGTCATGGGTTTTCTCCTGGCGTCTGGATCAAGGTTGCGGAAGATAGGAAAAGCAGCCCGCGCCGATGCGCGGCAGGCCGGGGGAGGTCAAGCGCGTCATGACCGCGGGGCGGACCTCACACTTCGCCTCACCGCCCGACCGCCACTGGTGGATGTTCTGCACCCACTTGGCATTGTCGGGCCTGGGGAAGTCGATCCGCCAGAAGCAGCCGCGCGTCTCCTCGCGCAGACGCGACGCCTCGGCGATGCGCCGGGCGACGGTCCGCATGTTCAGGCACTCAATCCCCTCGCGCAGAGCGGCGACCGAATCCACGCGCACGGCGTCGGGGAGCCTGTCGAGTTCGTCCAGCGCCTTCGTCAGTGTGTCATGGGTCTTCATCGCGCCGCAGTTGCGCCACATGATGGACCGCACCCTCGCCGCAACGTCCTCTGTGGGTTCGCCGCGCCCGGACAGCATGGCCTCGATGCGCCGCCGCTCCTCGTCCGCCTGCGCCGCGTCGGGTTCGGCGGATGCGCAGCCTCTCGCCCAGGCCGCCGCCTCCGCCCCGGCAATCGCCCCGAAGACGACGATGTCCGCCATCGCCGCCCCGCCGAGTCGGGCCGCGCCGAACAGTCCGCCCGCCGTCTCGCCGGCGGCGTAGAGACCGTCGAGCGTGGCGCAGCAGCGCTCGTCAATTTTGATCCCGCCGAGGAAGTAGTGCGCCGTTCCCTTCCGGAGCAGCTCCTCATCGGGCGGCTGCTTTACCTGGAACACCTGCGCCACGCGGTCCTTCGGGAACTGGAAGCTGACGCACTCCATGTCCACCAGCTCCGCGCCGGCCTCGTAGGCGAGGGCGATGCCGTCGGCCGTCGCGCCGGCGGGATTGTCGGTCCGCTCGTAGAGGCACGCGCCGCCGCCCGCGGCGATGACGACGGCCTTGGCAGCGATGGAGAGCAGACTGCCATCCACCAGATTCACGCCCACCGCGCCGGCGACCTGCCTCCCGTTCGTGATGAGGCGGGAGATCATCACGCGATCCATGAACTTCGCGCCGAGCGCCTCGGCCCTGGCGCGGAGCGGCCTTGTCATGCCGAAGCCGGTGGTTCGGCCCTTGCCGCGCAACTTGAGGATGCCGAGTTGGTTCTTCTTGTCGGCGTCGTCGAGGACCTCCATGTCGAGGCCGAGATCAATCAGCTCGCGCATGCGCCGCGGCGTGTCGTGGGCGAAGACCTCCACGAGGCGCTGGTTGTTCAGGTAGCCGCCGGTCTCGACGACCTGGCGGAAGAGCTCATCCTCGCGGCCTTCGGGTGCGTAGGTGAACCCGCCCCAGGCGGAGACGGTGCAGTTGATGTCATCGGGTCCCATCTTGGACGCCACCAGGACCTTCGCCCCTTTCTCCGCGGCCTCCACCGCCGCGCGCAGCCCGGCTCCGCCTGCGCCGAGGATCAGGACGTCGCTTGTCAGATGTTCATGTTTCATCGGGAGCGATTCTCCTAAAGTGCAGAGGGGCGGGGGGAAAATGGCAAGTGAAAACCTCTCTTCACTCTCCCCTTTCCACTCTTCGCCGCGCTCAGAATAGTGTTCTTCGTTAGCCTGCTGTTTGCGCAACAGACTTTTTTGTCCGGGCGAACCGCGGCGGACATCCGCAACCGCACATCTCAGGACCGAGCCTCAGGCTGTCCTTGAATTCCTCCCACATCTCCGGCGTCTCCCGGCACAGCGCGATCGGGAGGTCCGAGCCGGCGTTGCGGATCTCCTCGATCACAAAGCGATTCATCACCGCCCTCGCCTCGTAGGGGAAGATGTGGTTGCCGGGGAACGACGCCTGTCTCCCGCCCGCCTCGGCCTCGGCGACCAGGGCGGCGTATTCGGGATCGAGCGAATCCGGGCCGAACCACTGGCGAATCGCCTCCGAGACCGGGTGCGGACAGCGCAGCATGTGGATGGCGATCATGTCGGGTTCCACGGCGGCGAGGAGTTCACGAATCAGTTCACGGTAGTGTTGCCTCCATCCGGCGAGAGGGACAAAGGGAGCGAACTGGCATCGCACAATGCATCCCGCGTCGCGGCACATCTGCATGGCCCTCAGCCGGTCTTCCAGTGACGGGGCCTTCGCCTCGAAGCGGGTCAGCTCGCGGGGGGAGATCGTCCACTCGATGATAGCCCGGTCCCGATGCCTCATGTTCAGGAGAAACCCCACGTTGTCGCTGGAGGTGTAGAACAGGACGTACCGATCCAGTCGGGCGGCGCTGTCGAGCATCAACTCCGTGAAGCCGTATTCCGGCTCGAAGCAGAAGATGTCGGTGTTCCCGCCGGTGTGCCAGTGCCGCTGCCAGGGGGCGCACTTCGTAATCGCCTCGTGCCGTTCGACAAGCTGCTCCACGTTGAGCGTGACAAGCAGGCGGCCGGATTTCACGTTCATGCAGTATGTGCAGGCGTGATAGCACCCGATCATGGGACCTGTGGTCCAGAAGGGACGACATATCGCGCCGATCAGCGGCGTCGCGATAGCGCCGCCGCCCATTTGAAGCACGTCCGCCCCCCAGGCCAATCGCAGACTTCCGCCCAGGTGCGGGTATCTCTCTTGCAGTTCCCGATCTTCCTCCGGCGACCGCCACTGAAAGGCGCAGAAGATGACATCCGGGCGGCCCGGCGCGCCGAACCGTCCCTTGCGCTCGGCGGCGATCCGATCCAATTCCTCGCACGTCACCCGCCTAACCGATTCGGCGTTGATGCCCCGCATCATGCGCCCCATCCGGTCCGCGCAACGCTTGTCCGTGTCGGAACCTTCGAGGACGTAGACGCAAGAAGTCGTCATCGTCTTCATGTCCCTTTCCTCCAAAGCACCTTTAGGGCGATATCCGATGCAATCGGCGGCAGTTCGAGGACCAATCCTTCCGGCGAGGAGCGCTCGCGGGTCGTCCGCAGAATCGTTCCGGCGGTTGTGTCCCACCACTCGACCGTGCACTCCCCGGCCGGGACGCCTTCGACGGCGACCTTTGCGCCTTCGACGGGAAGGACCTCGCGCCTGTCCAGGATCGCCGCCAGGTTATGATCCGCGTTTTGAATCCACAGGAGCGCCATGCTGTCGCCGATCAACCCGATGCAGCGCGCGGCGGGGAGCAGGCCGGTCAGGTAGCCCGGCAGCGTGATGCGGTCGATAGCGATGCTGTCCTTGCCGGTATTGAACATCTCGACAGTATGCTTTCCTGCGGGGATTTCGACGGAAATGTCCTTGTCGTAATCCGCGCCCCAGATGTTCCATCGTTTGTCCAGCTCGGACTTCGCCCACGGGCCTGCCCCCGGGCCGGCCGGAAACTCCTCCCGCAGGATCGGCTTGCCGTCCAGTTTCACCTCCAAGACGCCGAGTATCCACACACGGCCGATGCGCAGGACCATCGGGCCGGGCGCGGTCCGGTCAAGTTCGAGGAGGATCGGCTTCTGCTGGTCTTTGTGATTCGTCCCTTGGAGGGAAAGGCCCGCAGTGGAGTCGAGGGATTTTGACGGGTCAAGGATGAGTCTCCCTTCGAACGGCGGATGCCCGTCGCATGAAAGCACAAGATCGCGCGGAGGGAGCAGCTTAGGAGGGCTGGTCCATGAGAAGCTTGCCTGTGCGGGCTTGAACCCGGCCGTCGTCCAGGGGACCTGATCGCAGAATTTGGCGAGAGGCGTGAAAATGGGGTAGAGATTTTTTGCGTGGATGTAGTTGTCCCACCACCATGTTAGGGGGGTTCCCGCCCCGCCGGAGAGGGCCGTTGACCAGATCGCATTGTGGAGATAGACGCCCTTCGCATCCATCTCGAAGACGCTTGAAGGGCCTCTCAGCAGCGTGCCTGTAAGGCGGCAGCCGAACTCGCCGAAGATGTGCGGACGCGAGTATCGCTCCTTCATCCTGCGCGTGATCTCCGGCAGGAGCGCGGCCATGTCGCGGCCGCTGTAGCTGTGCGACTGAACGAAATCGAGTTCCTTCAACTTCCAGATCCCCTCGTCTCCCTCCGGGTTGCAGAAGGATGTGGTGACGAGATGTCGGTTGGGATCGAGGTCGCGCAGGACCCCCGCCATCTCGATGTGCCATCGGGCGATTTCAGGGACCAGTTTGTTCCAACCCGGAAAGACGTTCAGCTCGTTCCATAGCTCCCAGCAGAAGATGTTCGGGTCCCACCCCCATCGGGCGACGATGTAGCGCAGCCGCTGGCGGATGAGGCGATGCCCTTCCTCGGTCGTATAGAACTCGGCAGGCTCCTTGAGCGGGCCGCCGTTGGCCGCGTTGTGGGGGCAATTCTCCCAGGGCTTTGACGTCAGCTTGCCGAGCCAATAGTGTTCCTTCTGGTAAGGCTCGGGGGAGTCGCAGGTGAAGAGCACGCGCACGCCGTGTTGTCGGGCAAGGTCGAGCACGTGGTCCATCCGCCAGGCGTTGGCCAGATCGTAGCGGCCGGCGCCCGTGCCCTTGTGTTCGATGCACAGGATGCTGCCCCACTGAAGCCAGATGCGCGCTAAGTTCATTCCTGCCTTGCCTGCGGCGGGGAGCCAGTCGTCGAAGTCGTAGGTCCCGCGCTTGCCCGCCCAGGCGATATTCTCCCCGATGATGAAGAAGGGCGCGCCGTCGTCGTAGTGGAAGTAGTCCGCGCCGGCCGCGAGTCGGATGTAGCCGTGGGCCTTCGAGGGCGTCGCCTCGAATCGAATGGGATCGGAGGAGGCGGCGCCGGACCTGTCGCGGGCCGCCACCGCGACCTGCCACGCCCCAGGCGACGTCGGGGCGAACCGCACCTTCCAGCACGGCTCGCTGATCTTCTCGACGACCTCGCCGCCGTTCTCGGCAAGACGCCTTTGGCAGTCCTGGTAGAGGAAGGCGGGCATGACGACTTCCTTGCCGTCGGGGCGGGTGAAGCGCCCGTCCACCTGGATCTGGCGCGGGTCAAATGGATTGTCGAAGTCGCCGACGAGGGAAAATGAGACCTCAACCCGTTCGAAGCAAGGGACGGATGGGGCGCTGATGGCTACGCCTTGTATCTGGGGTTGGCCGATGGTCATCCGTGTTTCCAACAAAAGGACAATCACTATCAAGGAACAATGCCCGATTCGCCAACACGCCTTGTGAGCAATCATCTCCGCCTCCCGAAAAGGGGTCAGGAGGCCTTTTGTGCGCAGCAGCCTTCGGCCCGTCCCGGCAAAAGGCTCCTGACCCCTTTTCGATTCAGATTGTTAGGGTATCGCCCTCTCTCGCCAATTCGGTCTTCGGAAAGATCGCCCGCGCCGCGGCAAGTTTCTGCTCGGCCTGGCTCTCCGCATAATGAATCAACACGAGACGCCCCACGCCCGCCGCCTTTGCGATTTCCGCCGCTTTGTCGGCGGGTGTGTGCGAGCCGTCGTGGATCAGGAGCGGCGCGCCCTTCGCAAACTCCGCGATCGGCGGGTGCGGGTGCGTGTCGCCTGTGTAAACGAAGCACGCGCCGGTCTCGCGTTCCGTCGCCTTATAGACAATCGCCTGCTCCTGACGCATATGTCCGGAGATGTGATTGGCCGCGAAGGTGTCGAAGTGCAGCTCGCCCAGGTCGAAACTGTCTCCGGGGACGACGGGGACCAGGCGTTTCCCGACCTCAAGCTCCGGGAAGCGATGGATCTGCTGCAACTCGTCGGCGGCCCCGACGACCCGCTCCAGGTGATCGGCAGGCCCGACCAGATTGAACGGGGCGCGCTCCTCCCGCTTGCTGCGGAGGCCGATATAGAACAGTAGGTGCGGCAGGCCGAGGTAATGGTCCTGGTGGAAGTGCGTGATGAGCAGCGATTCGAGGTCCAGCGGATTGAAGCCGTACTCGCGCATCTTCAACACCGCGCACCAGCCGGTGTCAATGAGGTGCTTCCCGTTGATAAGCAGGCACGCCATCTCCGTCCCCACGTCGGGGATGCAGGATGAATGACCGATGACCGCGATCTTCATGAGGTTTTCCTATCCTATCGAACAGACAAGGCGCCAGGGCCGATCAGGGCACAGCCTTCCACTCGCGGAGGCGCAGCTTCTTCTCCTCCGTACCGATGTCCCGCAGGAAACCAATATACTCCTCATGAAGGCGCCGCGCAACATCGCGCTTGTCGCCGATCACATTCCGGCTCTGGGTCGGGTCGGCGGGCAGGTGGTATAGCTCCGGCTCGGCCAGCTTGCCCGGCTCCATGAGCGTCCACTCCCCGTCGGTGATCGCGCTCCAGACCAGCATGTCCGGGGCGGTGGGCAGCGTGTGGGAACTGACGGCGACATCTCGAATGCTCGAAACCTCGCCCCGGAGCAGGGGCAGGAGCGACTTGCCGTGGATCCCGTCCGGCGGCCGCGCCCCGCCGAGCTCCAGCAGCGTCGGCATCAGGTCCACCGGCTGGACGAGCGCCCCGCACCGCCGGCCGCCCTCGACGCCCGGGCACCGAATGAGGAGCGGAATCCCGGTGATCTCCCGGTACATCGGCCAACCTTCCTTGGGTTTCAGGATGGTGTGTTTACCGATGAGATTGTGCTCGCCGAGGTAGCCGCCGTGGTCCGAGGTGAAGACAATGGCCGTCTCGTCCCAGATGCCGAGGTCGCGCAGCTTCTCGATGAGCCGCCCGATCCACTTGTCCATCATGGTAAGCACGCCCGCGTAGAGGGCGCGCACGTGGTTAAGCTCCGCCTTGGTCAGGTAGTCCGGGGTGTCGTAGCGCGGGAGGATGACCTCCTCGCCCTCGTAGCCGGGATCGTACGGCTCGACATACCACCGCGGCGGGTCCCACGGCTCGTGCGTCGAGAAGATGTCCAGGTAGAGGAGGAACCGGTCGTGTTGGTAGTTGCGCTCCAGCCAGTCCACCGAGGCGTTGACGACGGATGGGATCGGCCAGTCGCGCTCGTAGATGCGGTAGGCCTGGTTGCGCAGGTAGGGTACGACCAGCCAGTCGGGCTGGCGGCACTTCTCGGGGGCGCAGGGGAACTTGATCTCGACGTGATCGGTGATGTAGGCGTCGTGCTGATGGCCGCGAAACCACCAGTGGCCGGAGAAGCCCTGGTGGTAGTTCGCCCCCGGATTGAGCAGTTGATAGTGGTCGGTGATGAGCATGGTGACATAGTCATTGTCCTGCAGGATGCGCTGCGCCGTCGTCGTCCCGGCCGGGAGGGGCGCCCAGCCGATGGTGTGGAAGACGTGCTTGCCGGCCATGATCTCCGCGCGGTTGGGGAAGGTCGGGAACGAGCCGATCCATGCGTTGTCGAAGACGACCGATTCCTTCGCCAGCGCGTCCAGGTTCGGCGTGCGAACCCAGTCATTGCCGTAGATGGGGAGAAAGTCCCTCCGCACCGAGTCGCAGATGATGAAAAGAATATGCACGTGGGATCTCCTCTTCCGAAGAATGGGTCGGCCCGTCTCTCAGGACTTGCCCTTGCCGGCCTGCTCAACCGCCTGGCGGACGGCCCGGGCCGCCTCGCGGACCTTGTCCGGCTCTGTCGCATGGTGGACGGAGATCGCCCGGAAGCGCTTCGCCGCCGCCTCCGCCTTCGGGCATGCGCCGGGCACGTATTGTACATGGTCGGGAAGAGGAATGCCAAGCGAAGTACGCCGCTCGCGTTGCATCTTCTGGAATTCCGCCTCAAGGTAGTTGATCTCCGTGTATGCGCCCAGCCCGGCGGGGACGCGGACGGGATAGGTCCAGTAGTTCGGCTCGGTGTGGGGATAGACATGGGCAAGCTCGACGCCGTTCACGCCGCTCAGTTCCTCCTTGATGATCGCCACCAGTTTCTTCCGCTGCACGTTGAACTCGGGCAGCTTCTTGAGCTGGGCGACGCAGACCGCCCCCTGCATGTCGCTCATGCGGTAGTTGTGGCCGAAGGCATAGTGTCCGCGCGGCGAGTGGCCGGCGATGGACTCCCGCTTCGGCTGCTCCAGGCCGTAGCCGTACCACGGCATGCCGCAGTTGGAAAAAAGCACGGCGCGCTTGTAGATCTCCGGGTCGTCCGTGGCGACGATCCCGCCCTCGCCGGAGCTCATGTGCTTGCTCTGTTGGAGGCTGAAGCAGGTCACGTCGCCGATCGCGCCGACCTTCCGCCCCCGGTGCGTCGGGCCGAAGGCCTGGGCGCAGTCCTCGAGGACCAGCAGGTTGTGCTTCCTGGCCGCGGCCATGATTTCGTCCATCGGCGCCGGCTGGCCGAATAAATGGACCACCATGACGGCGCGCGTGCGCTTCGTGATGCAAGCCTCGATGCCCTCCGGCGAGATGATGAGCGTTCGAGGGTCCACGTCGGCAAAGACCGGCACGCAGCCGATGGAGGCGACGGGGAACGACACAAAGATCGGCGCGCTTGCCGGGCAGATCACCTCGTCGCCCGGGGCGAGGCCGAGGGCCGCCAGGGCCGTCTCCTCCGCGCACGTCCCGGAGCAGATGCCGAGGACATACTTCCGCCCCAGCCATTCGCCGAACTCCTTCTCGAAGCGGGCGGTGAAATTTTCGTGTCCCGTTCCCCGCCAGAGCTGTCCGCTCTCGATGACCTGACGCAGATTGTTGAGTTCTTCATCACCGTAACATTTCAGAGCCATCTTTCCCATCTCCTTTCAAGACTGTTCCTGTTTACCGCCGCCGGCGTTTTCCGAATGTAGCGGAAGTCGCCATACTTCCGAGAGTACGCCGCGCGCCCCAACGATCCTCTGACCTCTGGCGAGTTCAGCTACAGACCGCCCACGTGTGTCATGCCCGCGAAACTTGTCCCCGCAGGCCGTAAGCGGGGAGCGGGCATCCACATCCCGCCGTGGATTCCCACTTTCGCGGGAATGACATCACTCTTCACTCTTCACTCTCCACTCCCCACTCTCCACTCTCCACTTTCCACTCTCCTCCTGCATTATGCGCGGCATCTGCGGCATCGTCAAGGGGAGCTTGTTGCGATTCTGGTGGACTATCTTGCGGGGGCGCGACTATGTCGAGAATCGTGTTGACACGAACCGGCGCGGGCGGATATTATGCCCCGACCGTCAGGCGGCGAATCTTGCCCGTCCGGAACGCGAGGGCGTTGGACCAACACGATAGTGAGGAGTCGGGATGATGGGACGATGTCAATGCGATAATCTGTTCCTCATGGCTTGCATCGCGTGCGCACTCGGCATGCCGGTCGGCGGCGGCCGCGCCGGCGCCCAGGACAACAGAGGCGCGGAGGCGGCCATGCGCGCCGCGCTCGCCGCGCAGCAACACACCATCTACGGCAACTACGCCAGCCGCTCGGCGGCGTGGGGCGCGGTCTCCAAGGAGGCTCGGGAGAAGAAGTGCGCCGTCGAGTCGGTCTCTCTGGTGGGCCAGCTCTGCGGCGTGCAGGGAGGCTACCGCTTCGCCGGCAACGGGGAGTTGGCCATGTGCAGCCTTCGGTGTCCGGGCGTCAAGACGGACGCGGAGGCCGAAGCCGAGGCGCGTTCTCTGGCGAGGAAACTCGGCGTCTCCCCGTCGGTCATCACGTTGAGCACAGACCGCGGGACCAAGAATTTCGATGCGGATGGAAAGGTGCAGACATTTCTTCTCCCAAAGTTGGCGCACGACCGACCGGACGTGACCATCTCCAATCGCTCCGGCGGCACACTATTGGTGAAGGTCATAACCGAGCTGAGGATCGAGAAGGTCGCCACAATCCGCGACGGCGAAAACCTTGTGGTCCGGCTTATGGAGAATGTCGTCAAGATTCGGCGCGGCGCGCCGGGGAACTACGAGTACTGGAAGGAGTCCATCCCGGGCAACACCTACGCGCTCATACTCAAATCGGGCGCGATCCCGCCGGAGCAGCAAATCACCCAGGAGGAGTTCGGCGACGAGACCGTCTCCGGCGGCGGCGCGGGGGCGGGGACGGGCGGCTCGCGGTCGGCCGAGCCTCCCGATCAGGTCACGGTTGTGCTCCCCAACGGGGCGCGGTTCAAGGGGCAGATCGTGTTTGAGGATGAGACACGCATCAAGATCCGCTCCCCCGGCGCAGAGCTGGAGTGGAACAAGAAGCAGATCAAGGAGATCATCCGCCCAAAAACCGATCCCCCCGCTCCGTGAGCGCACGAAAGCGCCGAAAGGGTCTGCCCTTAAGGGCCTGTTGCGCGACACGCCCTGAAGACCTGCCCCCCCCTACGGGACCTTCATCAGCTCCCCGTGGTTCTCCGACACCTTTCCAAACCCCGCGACGATCTGATCCAGGAGGCCGTCGGGCGGATCAATATAAGCGGGGAAGTGGAGGACTTTCCGGTTCAGGTCTTCCGAGATCGGATAGTCGCCCGGCTTCGTGAGCGGCTTGAGGAGCTGCCCGCGCCTGCGGCCGTAGAGGTCGAAGCCGTGGGTATAGATGTGGCGCAGGTGCTCCATGTGCGACAGCCTGGGGCCGTTGACGGGTATCCCCTCCGCCCGGCAGGCGGCGACGTACTTCTGCGCGGGCAGGCCGCCCAATTCTTCGGGGTAGTAGCGCAGGATCAGCCCGCCGTAGAACCCGGCTGGCTTCGCCTTCGGATAGTCCTTCACCACCTTGATGCCCGGGACCTTCTCCAGGCCCTTGCGGAGTTTCTTGCGGTTGGCGACGCGGCGCTTATTGCGGTAGGGGAGCGAGTCGAAGCCGACCTTGCCGATGGCCAGGGCGAGCGGGTGGGCGCGCCACTTGTAGCCGAGGACCTCGCTGTCGAGGTGCTTGTAGGGACCGTTCTTCAGTTCGTCCACGATGCCGCCGCGGTGGAGATGGCAGTAGATGAGGTGGCGCTCGAATAGTTCGCGGTCGTTGGTGCAGAAGATGCCGCCCTCGCCGGCCGAGACGGGCTTGCCGCCGGGCGCGCTGCCCTGCATGCTGAAGCAGGCGACGTGGCCCACGTTGCCGATTTTTTTGTCGCCCCACATGGAGCCGTGGGCGTGGGCGGCGTCCTCGATGAGGGTGATCTTGTGCGTGTTGGCGATGCGGAGGAGGTTGTCCATGTCGCACACGAGGCCGGTCCAGTGGATCGGGCAGATGGCTCGGGTGCGCTTTGTGATCCGGCGCTCGATGTCTTTCGGGTCGGCGAGGATGGTCTCGGGATCAATCTCGCAGAAGACGGGGGTGGCGCCGAGCCAGAGGGCGCCGCAGTAGCTGCCGATGTATCCGGCGGTGGGGACGATGACCTCGTCGCCGGGCCCGACGCCCGCCGCGTAGAAGGCCGCGGCGAGGGCGCTCGATCCGTGGTTGAGGAAGGCGACGTACTTGCAGCCGATGAACTTGCGGAATTCGTTCTCAAACTCCTCCGGGAAGCCGGAGCCTTTGCCGGAGGCGGAGAGGCAGCCCTCGTCAATCAGTTTGCAGACGAGAGCCTTTTCCTTCTCGGTCTCGCGCTGCCAGTTTTCCGTTGCCGGGATCGTTACCGCCTTCGGTCCGCCGTGGATGGCCAGTTTTTCCGCCATGACTCTTCTCCTTATCGATCTATTGATCGTGAAGACGCCGGATTTAGACGCTGCATAAGGCATCATCTTAGGTCGGGCAAATGGCCCTGTCAAGCGGCTCGCGGGAAACCATTTCGGCGAATCCTGTGTATGGCACGATAGGGACGACGAGGGGAAAGTCCCTCCGCCGCCCTTGACGGGGCGGGGGGGGAAGGGTAGAATGGTGATATTAAGGAGGAAGAGCCATGAGAAAGGGGTTGTGCGGTCTGCTGGTCATTCTGGTTGCTCTGCCCGTTGCGATGGCCGCGGAGGCGCCGTGGGACGACCAGATGAAGGAGATGGGCTACTGGATTATGAATATCTCGGCCGTCAATGCGATCAACGGGCTGAACCTGAGCCGCGAGCAGGCCGCGACGCTCCGCGACCTGGCCAGGCAACTCGAGGCCGCCGGGCCGAAGCCCGTCATCGCCAAGGGCAAGCTCTACGGCGACTTCCAGAAGGTGCGCGAGACCTACCAGGAGCTGCGCGAGGTCGTCATGGCGGGCAAGGAGGTCCCGAAGGACCTGCAGGACCGTGTGATGGCCGCGCGCGGGATGGAGTCGAAAATCATCCGCGCCTCGATCACCGTCGCCCCCGAGCCGGGCGACAACGGCGAGTGCTCGCGCTGCCATGCGCCGCCGTCGAGGTTCGAGAAGGAACTCGCCGCGGGCAACATCGTGGACGTCCCTTCCTCGCGGCCGGAATTCTTCGCCAGCCCGGACGCCGGGAAGAAGACCACCGACTGGGCCCACCTGAAGGGCACGCTGGTGGATATGAAGGGCATCATGACCATGGCCCGCCTGGCGAGGCAGGTGGACGCGACGCTGACCGAGCCGCAGAAGGAGATCGTGGATAACTTCGCCTGCTGCCTCGTGCCGCCGACGGAGCTGAGCGACCCCGTCCGCGCCGGCCAGGCCGAGGCCTCGGCAAAGGAGATGGAGTTTCTGCGGAAGGTGCGCGCCGTGCCCCCCGCCATGTGGCCGCGCGCAAAACCGATCTGGCTGAACTACTTAGACCGGCTGATGGACATGAAGGTCCCCGGCCGGAGCGCGGCGCAGAAGCAGGCCGACGTGGCGCGCGTGGGCGCGCTGTTCGAGAAGGCCCGTGCGGCGTCGGACACGGAGTTCGAGGTGAACAAGGTCGCCTACTGCACGGAGCTGAAGGGCGCAAACCGTCAGGATCAGAACGAGAACAAGCGGCAGTTCAAGTTCGCATACTTCCTCCTGACCCCGGGCATCAGCGATACGTATGACGCCCTCATCAAACGCATGGACCAGCAACGGAAGTGAGGCATCGGGTGATCAGTCGTCGGACGTTTCTGAAGCGCATGATGGCAAGCGGCGCGTCTCTCACGAGCGCGTCGCTTCTTTTTGAGGCGATCCGGTCGGCCTGGCCGCGCGAGGCCCTCGCCGCCGGGCCGCGCATCCTTCCCCCCATCGAGGCGGAGTACTACACGAAGAAACCCGGCGGGATGGTGCAGTGCGGCCTCTGTCCGCGGCAGGAGGAACTCGGCAGGGGCGAGATGGGCATCTGCCGATCGCGGACGAACACGAACGGCCGGCTGATGACCTACGCCTCCGGCCAGCCGTGCGTGATCAACGTGGACCCCATCGAGAAGAACCCCCTCGCCCACGTCCTGCCCGGCACGAAGACCTTCGCCATCGCCCACGCGGGATGCAACGTGATCTGCAAGTATTGCCAGAACTGGCAGTTCTCGCAGAAGAGCCCGTTCGAGACGAAGAACCTCGAATTCAACGAATCCGACGCCTTCCGCCTGGCGAAGGAGAAGGACATGCCCTCGATCACCTTCACCTATACGGAGGGGTCGTCGCACATCGAGTTCAACAAGAAACTGGCGCGGTCGGCGCGGGGGCGCGGGTTCAAGGCGTTCCTCGCCACGAACGGCTACGTGCGGGAGAGGCCCCTCGCGGATTTCCTCGAGGTCCTCGACGGCGTGACGGTGACGATCAAGGGCTTCACCAATTCCTTCTACAAGGACTATATCGGCGTGCGCGACTTCAAGCCGGTGCTCGACTCGTGCGAGCAGATCAGGAAGGCTGGGGTCTGGCTCGAGATCGCCACGCTTATCGTCCCCGCCGCGAACGACAGCGACAAGGAGATCGGCGATATCGCGGCGTGGATCGCCGACCGTCTCGGTCCCGACACGCCGTGGCATATCGAGCGCTTCGCCCCCATGTTCAAGCTGGCCAACCTCCAGCCGACGGAGGTGAAGACGCTGGAGCGGGCGCGGGAGACGGGGTTCAAGAAGGGCCTGAAGTACGTCTATCTCTCCAACCTTGCCCCCCACGAGGGCAACCACACCTTCTGTCCCAAATGCAAGAAGCCGGTGATCAAGCGGCTCGGATTCAAGGTCCTGAGCAACGACCTGCGCAACGGCCAGTGCCCCCACTGCCGGACGAGGTTGCCGGGCGTGTGGGGGGCGTGATTTTCGATTTGCAATTGCCGAATTTGTTGGAGTAATGGGGTTTTGGAGTATTGGGAATTGTACCCTTTCCATCACCCCAATACTCCATTACTCCATCGCTCCAGCCCGGCATCCGTGGCCTTTGTATTCTTTGTGGTGAGTATGAATAGATTCCCGCTTTCGCGGGAATGACGATTATCCGTGTTCATCCGCGTCCATCTGTGGTTCAATCGAAAATCGCCAATCGCAAATCGAAAATCCGACAGGAGACCTGAATGTCCCCATTGCGCGCCGCCGCCTCGTGCGTCGAACTGAAGGCCGATGAGTCCATGGTCATCGCCGGAAGCATCCTGGCGAAGTACGCCAAGGACCAGGAAGGCAAGCTCCGCGCCTGCGCAACCGTGATCGAGGCCGACGCGCGCCTCTGCATCATCGCCTGCGACGTCATCGCCGTGCCCGACGACGTCGCCGACCGCGCGGCAAAGGCCGTCGAGACCGAGTGCAAGGTCCCCTTCGACCACATCCTCATCTGCGCCTCGCACACGCACCACGCGCCCTCGACGATCACCGTCCACGGCTACGGACGCGAGGCGTCCTTCACCGAGCAACTCGAACAGGCCATCGTCGCCGCCGCGAAGGATGCGACCGCGAAGCTCGACGACCCCAAGGCCGGGCAGAACGACATCGAGGTCGAGATGGGTTTTGCCCTCGCGCAGGAGGCGACGGTCGGCCGCAACAGCCGCATCCTCCTCACCGATGGCGCGATCGCCTGGGGCGGCTACCAGCCCGAGGAGGAGGTCCGGCCCACAGGCCCCTTCGATCCCGACCTGGCCGTCATCGCCTTCCGGAAACCCGGCGGGTCGTATGCCTCGGTCCTCTTCAATCACTCCACGCACTGCCTCGGGGGACGGGGCAAGGGTCGCAGCCCGGCCATGTACGGCCTCGCGGCGCAGGAGGTGGAGGAGCGGATCGGCGCGCCGGTGCTCTTCCTGCCGGGGGCGTTTGGCTCGACGCACAACCAGAAGGTCCCCGGCCCGGAAGCGATCCACCGCATCCGCGCCGCCATCGAGCGCGGCATGGGCGACCTGCGCTGGGGACTGCGCGGGCCGGCGCTCTCCATGAAACGGCCCTTCGCGTATCAGGTCCGCGAGTTCGACGAGGCGAAGGAGGACGAGGCGGTTTGTCGCTATTGCGAAAAACGATTCCCCGCCGAGACCGCCGCCGCGTATATCTCCGTCTTCCGAAAGATGCGCAAGGAACTCGCCGCTCATCGGGGCGAGACGCGGCAGACGTGGCTCCATGCGATCCTCCTGGGCGACGTGGCGCTCGTCGGCGCGCCGGGCGAGATGTTCGCCGCGCTCGGCATGGCCATCCGCCGCCGGTCGCCGTTCCGATACACATTTGTCGTGGGTCTGGCCAACGGCTACATCGGCTACATCCCTGACCGCGAGGGGATGGCGTTGGGAGGATACCAGTGCTGGACCGGCTTCCATAGCCTCGTCGCCCCGGGCACAGGGGAGCGGATCGTGGACGAGGCGGTGGACATGCTCGACGATCTGCACCGCCAGGCCGGCTCGTGTGCCACGGCTTGCTCGCAAGCCGTGCGGCGTGCGCCCATGTCCGATGCGACCGTTCGGCCCATGGTCGAGGGCGATGCGCCGGCGCTCCAACTCTTTTACAATACCCTTCCATGCGAGACGCGACGGGTCTTCCGCCCGGCGGGATGGAATATGAGCTTAGAGCGCTGCCGGAAGATCGTGTCCGACCATCTCGACGGCGCGTGGTATGATCTGGTCGTCGAGGTCGGCGGCCGGATCGTCGGCTGGGCGTTTCTCAGCCGGATGGAGAGCGACATGCCCGGCCTCGGCATCGGTCTCGCGGAGGAATTGTGCGGGCAGGGCCTTGGCCGAAAACTGATGGAGCAGCTCATCGCCGAGGGCAGGCGGCGCGGCAAGAAGGGCCTCGTGCTCTCCTACGTCCAGGACAACGAGCGGGCGGGGAGGCTCTACGAGTCCCTCGGCTTCCGCGTCACGAGTTCGCACGTGGGGGCGGACGGGGAAGAGTACCATCGAATGGAAATGATTTACTGAAGGTCGCTTTGATGGAGGCGCAGGAGCATGGAAACGAGTCGTCGCGGCAGGCGGATGTGCATTCTCCGTGGTCCGGCGTTTCATGGATTCACGTTGCCCCTTGATCGTTGGGTGCCACGGCTTGCTTGCAAGCCGTGCGCCGTGTCGCTTTCCGGCACGGGTTGCAAGCAACCCGTGGCACACTGCATCCCATCATCCACGGGCCCACGAAACGCCGTGCTTATAGGAGTCTCGGTCATGTGTCTCATCATCGCTGGAGGGATAGGCGCGCGGCAATCGTCTGCACAGGATGGGCCCCGCCAGGCCGAGGCGTGGAAGATCGGCAGGCCGATTGTCACCTACTGGGCCGGGCCGGCCTTGACCGACGCCACCGCCCGGCAGATGGCCGAGGGCGGATGGAACATGGTGTGGTGCAAGGAACAGGAACTGGATGTGGTCCACCGCCACGGCCTTCGCGCCCTGCTGCATGAGCCCGCCCTCCTCTCGCCAAGGGCCAAGAGCCTGGACGATCCCGAAAAGAAGGCGAAGCTCGACGTCCTCATCGAGCGGGTCCGAAACCATCCCGCCCTCTACGCCTATTACCTCCAGGACGAGCCGAACGCATCCGATTTCCCCGCGCTGGGCCGACTCGTGGCCTACCTGCGCGAGCGCGACCCCGCGCACTTGGCTTACATCAACCTGTTCCCAACCTATGCGAACAATAAGCAACTGGGCAACGAGGGCGACACCGTTGCGGCCTACAGGGAACACCTGAACCAGTTTGTCGCAATTGTGAAACCCGACCTTATCAGCTACGACCATTACCACTTCTGCTCGGACGGGCAGGACGGCGATCAATACTTCCTCAACCTCGGCATGATCCGGCGCGCCGCGCTCGATGCGGGACTGCCCTTCCTGAACATCGTGCAGGCGTGCAGCTGGACGCCCAAGCGGCGCGTCCCGAACGGCGACGAGCTGCGCTGGCTCACCTACACGTCCCTCGCCTATGGCGCGCAGGGCCTGTCGCATTACGTCTATTGCCACCCGAAGCACGTCGGCGCGATGGCCAACGCGGACGGCACAACGACGCCGCTCTACGACGCGGCGAAGTCGCTCAACCGCGAGTTCGAGGCGATTGCCGCGGAGCTTCAGCCCCTCCGGTCTCTGGGCGCGTATCATGTGGGCATGACGCCGCCGGGCGTGGAGCCATTGCCGGCGGATGCGGCGTTTCGGCTGGACCCGCCGGTTGCGCCGGTGGAGTTCAAGTCCCTCGCGCCGGTGGAGGGGTTCGCGCTCGGCTTCTTTGGGAAGGCCGAGGGCGGGGGCGCATCGCGGGCGACGCACGTCGTGGTCGTGAACCTGGACTACAAGCGGGGCGCGGCGACGGCGGTGGTCGGACCGGGCGCGCTTTCCGTGTTCGATCCTTCGGCGCGGACGTGGTCGCCCGCCGGGGGGCCGCACTGCGCGCTCGACCTGCCGCCGGGCGGGGGGAAACTCCTCCGCCTGGAGGAAAGGGGAGACAAACGTGAGTGATGACGCGGCCTATGAGGTCCGCCTGTCGCGATGGCTGCTGCTGATGTTGATCGCCGTCGGGCTGCTCTTCGTATGGGCGGGGCTTGAGATCGGCTTCCTGCACATGGTGTTCGACGTGCTACTGCCTGACGCTGCGGAAGGGCTACATGAATCGCCGGCCGGCCGACGTTGTGGCCGCCGTGCGGCGGTTTATGCAGTAGCCGACAGGAATTCTAAAGGTCAGACCTTTATAAGTTCTTTAGCAGTTGGCGCTTATCGAAACGATATTGACAGGCTTTGGCAATGCGGTGGAAATTGCGGGGCGGATTAGACGGCATGTCAAAATTTAAACCGTAAGTATCCTGTAAAAGGTCGCTTATACATACCTGATTTGTACATGCCTTACTCCGCGTTTCGGCGAATGGCAGTTTATGAATGGGGGGCGCGGGCCAGGCCAGCGATGTCAAGATAATCTCGCGGGCCTTGCACAAGAAGCCTTCCGATCTACTGTGCTCACCCATATGCCTGCTACGGTAACGCTGGAAGGCGACTGGCTGTGCAACCTGGGATGTCGGTATTGCAACCAAAATCATGCGGATGGCCGGACCCTATCTGCCAGCGTGTTTGAGGAAATCATTGCCCGGAAGGATGAAATCTGTGGCCTTCGTCTTTTCGGAGGCGAACCCTTTGACAGCCCTCAGTCCCTTGCGTTTCTTCGGGAATATGCGGAAAAAAAATTACCTTTCACATTATATCTCTCGACAAACGGACAGTATGGGGATTTGGACTTTGTAAAGCGGCTTCGTTGCTACCGAGTTCAGGTCTCTGTATCAGCAGCAAGTTCTGAATGTTATCGGCATTGGCAACACGGAGAAATCGAGCGGCCCTTGCGGTTCCTCCGGTCATTGACTGAAAGCCGTGCGAAATACGGATACCCCGTATGTATCAGTACAAATTTTGTGCTTCTGAACGGGAACATTAGCGAGCTACCGGAAGCGATTCGGCGCGATGCAGAGTGGGGGATTCAATCAAATGTGTCAAGGGGAAGAGTGCGGCGCGGTTGGGATATATTTTATGATCCGCCCGAAGGACCGAATCGAAAGCAAAAAATAGCGTTTTTATGGAGTGCGCTTAGGCAGGCATCGGGGGACATGGCGCGGGGAAGCATCAGCGCAATCCTATCGGCCCTATTGCAACTTGATGCGGATGTCACTCACAACAATATCGGGGCCGTTTAGGTAGAACGTGAGTTTTCCCATATCCTGCGCGGGGAGGGCGAACTTTATGATGGTAGAGTCCGCCTTGCAGGAAACGCCTTCGCGAGTTATGGCAAGCATGATACGATGCGCTCCGCGAGAAAGAATGCAGAGGGCGGACTGCGGGGGTACGGCAGGATCGTCAGGATAGGCAGACGCCCTTACGCGCCCATCTTTATTGAATACCATTTGCAGACGGGCTTTTCCTTTGATGCCGGTTTGCCAGCCAATTCCGAAGAAGCTGTAGCCCTTGAGGCCATCTTTCCACTCACGAATGTTTAGGCGAAAGGTCATCGTCACAGTTTTTTTTATGGGTTCTTCATACTCCATCGTGATAAATGAAGTGCGAACCCCCCCTCCCTCTTTTTGGTAGCTTCCCTCAACAACCTTCCATCCTCTGATTTCTTTTTCATCCGCCGCGAGTAGCAGCAGGGGCAGGATCAGCATCAGGCGTTTCATGGCTTGATCTCCTCCTTCTGATGGAATTATAGCCTACGGGGGCATGGAGTTTCGGGGACACCATACTTAACTATTCCTATCCTCGCGTCTCGGGCCGGGCCTCCGGGGATGGAGGATACGGCCCAGCGCCACTTCCAGCCGATGCACAAACGACGCACTCCCCAACGGACGACCCGTCC
>JBFMAD010000078.1:0-25720 GCA_040755855.1 Planctomycetota bacterium
TCTGCCTTCTTCGTCTCCGCGGGCTTCTGCGCCGGGGCGGGCGGCTTGGCCTCAGCCTTGGGCGCCGCCTTTTCCTCGGGGGGTGCGGCCTGCTTCTCTATCGCCTCTTCCTCGCAACCGAGGCCCAGCATGACCGCCATCACGACCGCAACACACAGGCACAGTCCTCTCGAAACCATCGCAACCCCTCCTAACAGAATCTTCGTCCTCGATGCAATAAAACACATTATCCACGGCGCTCGCGCACGTGTCAAGTGGATTCTCGTTGTTTAACGAACCCTTGACTTTTGCAGGCAATGCCCTATATTCTCACATTCCCGAAACCCGATTCCCGTATATCCAGAAGATCCGGAGCCCACGTGAGCGACTCCATGAAAGAATCGAAAGGACTTACCGTCAGGTCATTTATCCTCGGCCTGATCATCATCTCCTTCGTCAACATCTGGGTCGCCTACTCCGAATATATCGTCCATGCCTCGCGCATGAACCTGAGCCACTTTCCCCTCGCGCTGTTCGTTGTGTTCCTCGTTACTGTGGCGCCGGTGAACTTTGCGCTCAAGCTCTTCGGACGGGACCGCGCTCTCTCCCCCTCCGAGCTGATGGTGATCGTCGCCATGGGGTTGGTAGGGGCGGCCGTGCCCGCATCGGGACTCACCGGTTTCTTTCTCGGGGTTATCGCGGCACCGTTCTACTTTGCCTCACCGGAAAACAAATGGGGCGATCACCTCCACCCGTACATCCCCAGATGGATCGCCCCCCGCGACGACGCCGGCGCGCTGCGATGGTTCTACGAGGGGCTTCCCCCCGGCGCGGCAATCCCATGGGGAGAGTGGATCATCCCCCTATTCTGGTGGTTGGTCTTTATCGGCGCCGTGGTCTTTCTCTCCGCGTGCATCGCCGTTATACTGCGAAAACAGTGGGCCGAGAACGAACGGCTCACCTACCCCTTGATCGCCGTTACCCAGGAAATCGTCGCCTGCTCCGACGAGCCCGGCCTCCTGCCGGCCTTTATGCGGGGGCGGCTTTTCTGGTACGGCTTTCTCCTGTCCTTCGGGATCATCGGCTGGAACATCCTCAGCTACTTCAGTTTTGGCGTGCCGGAGATCCCTGTGGGCGGGCGATGGTTCCGCCTTGGCCGAGATTTTCCCACGATCCATACCCGACTGAATTTCTTCACCATCGGATTCGCCTACTTCGCCAACCCAGACGTCCTGTTCAGCATCTGGGTCTTCTTCCTCATCTTCATCCTCCAGGCGGGCGTGTTCAACCGAATCGGCTTCGACATCGGCGAGATCGAGGACCAGTGGTCCAACTACGACGCCGCCAACAGCTGGCAGAACTTCGGGGCCTTCTTCCTGTTTGTCCTCGCCGGGCTGTGGGCGGGGCGGAAGCACATCGGCGACGTGGCGCGCAAGGCGTTCAACTCGCGATACGACGTGGACGACACCCGCGAGATGCTGTCCTACCGGACGGCATTCTTCGGGCTGATCCTCAGCATCGGTTTCATTCTCTGCTGGTTGCGCGCGGGAGGCATGCAGTTCAAGCTCGGGATCATGTTCCTCCTGGCCACGGTTGTCATTTTCATCGGCGTGGCGAGGATCGTCGCCGAGTCCGGCCTGATCTACGTGCGCGGCCCCCTCAGCGCCCAGTCCTTCGGATGCTACATTCTGGGTTCCGGGGCGCTTGCTCCGTCGAGCCTCACCATGCTTGCCTTCACCTACACCCTCATCGCCAACGGCCGGGCCCTCTTCATGACCGGCATCATCCACTCCGTTCGCTTCGGCGACCTGATCCGCGGCAGCAAGAAACGCCTCCTGGCCGCCGTGCTCCTCGGCCTGTTCGTGGGGACCATCGTGTCTATCTGGATCACGCTTTACCTGGGATACCAACAGGGCGCGTACAACTTCCAGGACGTGCCCTTCTCCAGCCTGACGCAGTCCATCTTCAACGATACCGTTCGGAAGATGAGCAGCCCATTCTCCACGAGCTGGCCGCGGCTGTTGTTCTTCGGCATCGGCTTCGCTGGCATGGGGGGCCTGCTGTTCCTGCGCCATGCCTTCCCCTGGTGGCCGCTGCACCCGGTGGGATTCGCCATCTCATGCACCTACCTTGTGAGGCGGTCGGTCATGTCCATCTTCATCGCCTGGTGCTGCAAAACGGTTGTTCTGAAGATCGGAGGGGTGAGCGCCTATCGCAAGTCCAAGCCGTTCTTTCTGGGACTTCTCACTGGATATGCCTTCGGCGTTGCGTTATCCTATGTGGTTGACGCCATCTGGTTCCCCGGGGCGGGGCATGAGATTCACTCGTGGTAGGAAGAGTGGAAGGTTGGAATGATGGAAGACTGGAGAGATGGAAGACCGACCTACTCCCTTTTCTTCCACCATTCCATTCTTCCACTCTTCCATCCTTCCAACGTGACCCCATGAACTTCCTCTCGCACGTCGCTGTCGTCGAGCCCGTCCGCGACTCACTGGTCATCGCCGGGGCGGTCCTACCTGACCTGCTGCGGCATGTCGGCCTGAGGCATCATCGCGCCCCCGACACCGACGGCGGTCTGTCCGAGGACGCTCGGAGGGTCCTACAAGGGATAAAATACCATGTGGACGCCGACGCCTTCTTTCACTACTGCCCGTGGTTCGGCCAGACGTTGAAGGGCCTGCAGCAGTCCATGGCCGCCGAGGGCAATCCCCTGGCCAACCACTGGTCGCGGTGGCTCCTGCCGCATGTGCTGATCGAGATCGTCCTTGACGCGCATATCGCCGAGGTCCGGCCCGACTTGCCGAGGGTGCTCTACGATTCCCTTCAGGACTTTGCCCGGCATGAGTGCTGCCCCGAGGTGTGCGAGCTTTACGAGGCCGATCCCGATCGCCTACGCGAGCTGATCGGCATCCTGATCGGCCACCGCCGCGTCGAGAGCTACAACACGACCGCCGGTGTGGCCGACGCCCTCCGGCGCGTCCTCGCCCGAGGGCGCAAAAAGGTCCTGAGCGCGGCGGATGAACGCCTCCTCGACTCCCCCATCGCATGGCTCAGGGAGCGACTGCGGAACGGCGAGGACATTATTCTCATCGTGCGCGAAGGCATATTTTCGGTTGACATATCCCGCTGACCCCGATAGATTGCTCTGCAAAAAACAGGAGTTATCCCTTGCCAGACCCAAACGCGTCCATGAACAGACGGTGGTACGACGAGGTCACCCGCTACCAGTGGCTGGTGTTGGTCATCGCCTCGGCGGGATGGATTTTCGACGTCTTCGAAGGGCAGGTCTTCAACATTACGCGCAACGATCTCCTGCGCGATGTCCTGGGAAACCCCGGCGACGCCGTCATCCGGAAGTATGGCGACATCTTCCTCGGCATCTTCCTCCTCGGCGGCACCCTTGGCGGCCTGATGTTCGGTTCGTTGGCCGATCGCTGGGGGCGGCGCCCCGTGATGGTCGTTACCATCCTGATGTACTCGGTGTTTTCCGGGCTGACATTCTTCGCCCGGACGGCGTGGCAGGTGGCTGTCCTGCGTTTCCTCGTGGCAATGGGCGTCGGGGGCGAGTGGGCGGTGGCGGCGGCGCTCGTGGCCGAGGTCTTTCCGCCGCGCGCCCGCGCCCATGCCTCCGGGATATTCCACGCAACAAGCATTCTGGGGACATGGCTGGCCGCGCTGGCAGGTCTGGCCGTGGGAGCACATTGGCGCTATGCCTACCTTTTGGGCGTGCTGCCGGCGCTCCTGATCCTCTGGGTCCGGTCCCATGTCCAGGAGCCGGAGGTCTGGTCGAAGACGGAGGGGTCCGGCCGGAGCAAGGGCAGTTTCCGCGATCTCCTTACGGACCCTCGATGGCGTATGCGGGCGATCTTCGGGATGCTGCTGGCGGCCGTCGGGCTGGGGAGTTTCTGGGGCGTCACGGTCGCCGGTCAGGACCTGGCCCGGGACCTTCTCCTCCGTGCGGGCGCATCGCCCGATGTCGCGGCGGAGAAGGCGAAGTTCGCATATGGGATCATCCAGACCACCGGCGGCGGGCTTGGGCTGCTGGCGTTCGGGCCGCTGTGCGTTCGCTGGGGGCGGCGGCGGACGTTTGCGGCGATGCAAATCGGCTCGCTCATCATAGTGCCGATCACGTGCTACCTGCCCGGCACCTATGGACAGCTTCTGATCCTCCTGCCGGTGTTCGGGTTCTTCACCCTGAGCATGCACGCGGGGTTTGCCGTTTACTTCCCGGAGCTATTTCCCACGCACCTCCGCGCCACGGGGACCGGCTTCTGCTTCAACGGCGGCCGCGTCATCGCCGCCTCGATGCTGTGGTTCTCCGGCTGGCTGAAGGCATTGCCGGGCATGGACCTGCGGTTGGCCATCTCGCTTCTTGCGTCCGTCTTTCTCCTCGGCCTGCTGGTCCTCGTGTTCCTGCCCGAAACAAAGGACCAGGCGCTGCCGGAATAGGGACGCAGGCGTTTATCTTCCGACTCCTGTGAAAGTCAGCGTGCATCTGCATCTATGTCTTGGCCGTTCTCCGTGTCCTTGCCCGCGTCAGGGCTGTTGCGCGGCGAAGGCAGCCTTGATCCGCTCGATAGTCATGCCGGAGATGCACATGTCTTCGTAGATCGTGTCGTAGATATCATCGTGGTAGGAGAGACACTGCTTGCAGAGGCGTCCGATGCGGCGCTGTCCGATTTTGTTCCCGTCCCTGCATGGCTCGAAGATCGTGGCGACGGCCGCGGCGTCGCATTCGTCGCACGGCCCGTGGTCGTCGTCGTGGGTCGGCTCGGCCCACTTCGGGTAGGTCATGGCTTTCCCTGGTTCTTCTCGGCCTTCGCCTCGCGGTATTCCAGCGCCCCCGACGGCTGTGAATTTGAAAGGATTTTCTCAAGCATCTCAATCACGGCGCGATCGTCGGACTGCTCCGTCACAAACACATACACGCCCGGCTCATTCCCCTCCAAGGTCTTCCCCGGCGGCAGCTTGACGGCGAGTTTGCGAGTAATTTCGCCCTTGCCGTAGTTTCCGTCTTTGCGCAGGCCGAGGTCAAAATCGCCCTCGGTCCGGATCGCCGCCCCCAGCACGATCGGCGACTGTCGCCACATAGCATAGGTAGGAAAGCACCGCGGTTCCGCCTTTTCTGGGTCGGCAGGTTGTACCTGGTGATAATACCCACGAACGTCGTAGGGTATGCTGTCCGTGTTCTTGATCGAGATCAACCGGCTCTCGAACCACGGCTGACCCGCCGCGATTGTAATGCGGTAAACGGCCTCGAACTTACGCTCCGCCTCCCTCGAATCGCCCCACTCGCACGTCACATCCACCGCGCACCTTGCGCTGTCGCGTTCCTTCACGGCAAACTGCTTCACCCTCGCCGGGCCGGGGAAGCCGAGGCCCATCTTCTTGTATCCCACCCCCTCCCTCTCGAACTGGGCGAGGCGGCACTGCAACGCGCCGACGGCCTTCTTGTCAACCGTCACCCCGACGATGCCGATCCCATCGCCGAAGTGCAGCGTCATCTTGCCGTTGTCAACGGCAAGCGCCGGCCCGCATTCGATGAGTTCCGCATCATCAACCCAGACCTCGACATCATCGTAGGCCAGCACCACGTGCAAGCCGTACTCCGAGTCCTCATCGGGAAGCGCATCAACAATGTTCTCGAAGTAAGTCCAGTCGCAGCCCTCTGTCGTCTCCTTTGCGACCGTATTGGGATGATGGCTCTTGCCGTCAATAACCCGCCTTGTCTCCTGGTAGCAGCACCTCACCCGCCCCCCTTGCCCGTGGGTCTTGATCTTGATCCACGCGGAATATCTGTATCGGCAGCCAGCCTTCAGCCGCAGGGGTTGCACATATCCCCCATGATACCCCTTGCCGCGAGTGATGAGGTAGGCGCAATGCTTGCCCGAATGAGCGTCATCGCTCACCTTGTGTTCGATCTCCGGTTCCTTGCTCCATCCCCGCCAGCCCTCAAATGTGCCATCGGCTTTCACCTTCTCGAAATCTCCGTTGGCGAACAGGTTGGGTTTGTCCGAGGCCGCAAGGGCCGTGGACAGGGCCACTATCACGAGAGAAACCAGATACCGCCTCATGGTTACCTCAAGCCTAATGGGGAGCGCCCTGGAAACAAATGGCATCATGTTACGGGATCGGGTTCTAAAGTCAATCATAATCAAGGATGTGCTGGATAAGGATTCGGAGGGCGATGATCAAGAGGACGGCGCCACCGACGATCTCCGCCCGCTTCCCCCACGCTGTCCCGACGTGCTTGCCGAGGTGCATGCCCGTCGAGGTAAACGTGGCCGCCACGACGCCAATTATGACGCTCGGATACCAGATGCTCACCTCCAGCGCGGCAAGGCTGAGGCCGACAGCAAGCGCGTCAATGCTCGTTGCGACGGAGAGCGTGACGAGCATCCAGCCCTTGGTGGGGTCAACGAACTCACGCTCCCTCTCCGGCTTCAGCGCCTCGCGGATCATCCTTGTCCCCACAAAGCCGAGGAGCGCAAAGGCGATCCAGTGGTCACAGGCGGCGATCCATGCGTGGACGGACCGCCCCGCCGTCCAGCCGATAACCGGCATCATGAACTGAAAGAGGCCAAAATGAAAGCCCAGCCGGAAGGTGCGCCGCACGGTGATCCGGTCGAGGACGATCCCTGCCCCCAGCGCGACGGCAAAGGCGTCCATGGCCAGCCCCACGGCGATGAACAACAACGTAATGGTATCCATCACTTAGAGCCTAAAGCGGGAGGCGCTGACAATCCAAATGCAAAATTCACATTGGACACATTTTTGCCCATGAGAACGGACATCATCCTGCTAATGGGGATCGTATCGTTCCGCAAAATCTCTTTCTACGTATACCACACTTCCTGAAGACAGGAAGTGTGGTATTATGTGTCCAATGTGAATTTTGCCCTGAGGTTGCAGGTGTTGCCCGAGTTGGGGATCACGGCGAGGCGCTCACATCGTAGACATACAGGTTGTCGTCGTAGCGCAGATAGAGTCGCCCGCCGATCACCACCGGATGGGCCCAAGCCTTGCCCTCGCCATCCACCTTGAACTCGCCCTTGAGCTGCGGCTCCTCCGGCATCGCCGGGAGCAGGCCGACTTTCCCGTCGCGCTCGCCGAAGAGATAGAGCATCCCGTCGGCGTAGCAGAGCGATCCCTTGCCGACGCCCTTGACGAACCACTTCTTCTCGCCCGTCTTGAGGTCGAGGCAGCTCCACCCCTCGGCATGGTTGCCATAGATGTGGCCCTCGTGGATGATATAGCCGCCGTGATGGTTCACCATGTCTTTGGTATCCCAGACCTGGTCCCCGACGATCTTGCCGCGTTTCACGTCGAGCTTGACGCACGCCCCGCCGTTATCGTAGCCGCTGGCGGCGAAGCAATAACCGTCGCAATAGACCGGCGTGGAGCAGACGGCGCGCGCCTCGCCCTTCACACGCTCGTTGCGCCAGAAAAACTCCCCGGTCTTGGCGCTGATGCACACCATCCCCTGGCCGGTTACCTGGAGGATCAGGGGGGTGTTCTTATAGACGATGGGGACGCAGGAGGAATACGCCGCGCCGTCGCTTAGCCCACTGCTGGTCCAGACGGTTTTGCCGGAGGTCGGGTTCAGCGCCGTGATGCAGCTCTTCCCGCCGGGGGTGAGGATCAGGAGTTTCTTCCAGATCAGGAGCGATTCGCAGTAGCCGTAGCCCGGCGGCTTGTCCCGATCGAAGGTCTTTAGGATGTCCAGCGTCCATTTCTTCTTGCCCCGCTTGGCGTCGTAGCAACCGAGAAGGCCATGCGTGGAGAGGATGTAGAGCCTGCCGGAGTCAACCGTCGGCGTCGCGCGCGATCCGGGCCAGGTCTCGTTCTCGCCGGGCCAGGCGCGGTCGTGCTTGACTTTCCACTCCTCCTTGCCGTCCATGTCGAAGGCGGTGATGACCAGATCGTCGCCGATGTCGCCGGTGATGTAAACCACCTTGCCCGCCACGGCGACGCTCGAATACCCCTTGCCGATGCCGGCGGCCTTCCACAGAAGTTTCGGCCCGCCTTCAGGCCATTCCTTCAGAAGTCCCGTGTCGGGCGACTTGCCGTCGCGCTCCGGCCCCATCCACTGCGGCCACTCCGCGTCCGTCTTGGCGAGAGAGACGCCAGTGGAAATCATCAACACGAAGCTACATATCAACAAGGAACGTGCTCGCATAGCCTCTCCAGGCGACTTTATAACATCCATTGCCCACTGCAATCCTATCACAACTTTTTTGGTTTGTCATCTCCCGTTTTTGCGACTTGACATCCTGCACGCGCGGGCTATACTTGCCGACTCACCTGAATAGGAATTGCACAATGAATCGGGAACGCAAGAAGAAACAGACGATTCTGAAAGACCTCGGCAACGGCCTGATCCTGCGGCGGTCGGCGCCCCAGGACGTGGACGCGCTCGTCGGATATCACTGCGCCATCCTCGGTCCGAACGACGAGGGGCTAAAATACTGGATCAGAGACCTGATGACGCGCCCCCACCCGACCTTCCACAAGGACGATTTCACGATTGTGGAAGATACGAAGACCGGCAAGATCGTGTCCTCGATGAACCTGATCTCGCAAACCTGGTCTTACGGCGGCGTTGCCTTTGGCGTCGGTCGGCCCGAGATCGTCAGCACCCATCCGGACTACCGCGGGCGGGGCCTGATCCGCGCTCAGTTCGATGTGATTCACGAATGGAGCCGCCAA
Source organism: Planctomycetota bacterium (assembly GCA_040755855.1). Classification (GTDB taxonomy): domain Bacteria; phylum Planctomycetota; class Brocadiia; order JAADGH01; family JAADGH01; genus JAADGH01. The sequence continues at coordinate 8,689 of JBFMAD010000078.1, forward strand.
CGCGGCGAGAAGCTGATGGGAATCACCGGCATCCCTTACTTTTATCGGCAGTTCGGATACGAGATGGCCGTGACCCTGGGCGGGGGCCGGACCGGCCACCCGGCGGAGATATTCGCCCTCGGCAAGGGACAGAAGGAGCCATACCGTATTCGCGCCGCCAGGGGGGCCGACCTTTCGTTTATCGCCAGGACATACAAAGAGGCCAACCGCCGCTATCTCCTCGCCGACGTCCGCGACAAGGCAATGTGGGATTACGAACTGAATGGCCGGCACAAGAAGGACACTAACTGGCGGAAGATATGTGTGATCGAGGACCTCAAGGGGGACCGGGTGGGCGTTTTCGTTCACCCCGGGCAACTCCAGGGCAATGTTATGTTCATGGGGCCTTATGAACTGAAACGCGGCACATCCTGGTTCTCGACCACGCCGAGCGTCCTGCGCTATATCAAGAAGACCGGCGAGCAATTCGCAAAACAGCAAAAACAGGAATTCAGAAAATTCACGCTTCTGCTCGGCGCCGACCACCCGGTTTACGCCCTGTTTCCTGAGCGCCTCCCCGAGACGCGCCCTCCCTACGCCTGGTATCTCCGCGCGCCCGACCTGCCCGATTTCCTGAGGCATGTGTCGCCCGTCCTCGAACAACGCTTAGACGGATCTTTCATGGCGGGACACAGCGGGAAAGTGCAGATCGGCTTCTATCGAAGCGGCGTGCGTCTCACGCTCAAGCGCGGCCGGGTGAAAAAGGTTGAACCGTGGCAGCCCTCCCCTGACAACCGTGACCGCGGCCATGCCGCCTTTCCCGGCCTCACGTTTCTCCAACTGCTTTTCGGATATCGAACACTGGACGAATTGAGCGCCGCCTTCCCCGACTGCTGGGCCCGCGGCGACGGCGTGCGCGCCCTTCTCAATATCCTGTTCCCGAAACAAGCGTCGAGCGTCTGGCCGATAGCATAGGGCGTTTAGCCCCTTCGGATTCTTCCGCCCTTTTACTCTTGCGGCGTGATGCGCTGCCGCGCCTCCTGTTCGGCCTCGGCAAGGCGATCGTACTTGGCCTGCCGTTCCCGGTCCACGCCCACGAGCGCCGCCCCAGGCATATCCATGCGCGGCCGTTTGGCCAGTTGCTCCTTGCCCGCCTGGATGATGGCCAGCGCCTCTCTGTATTTGGGTGAGTTCGTGTCCTTGAACTTAGAGAGGCATAGACTCAACTTCGGGCGGGTGAAATTCACCTGGACCTCTGTGTCCTGATAGGATTTCCTGTCCTGCTTGAGGAAGTCAATCCCTGTCAGCGCGCCCAGACGATTGAGCTGCTGGGTGGTTAGCGGGGAACGGCCGAACAAGTTGTCCGGATATGCGCTGGCATAAGAAGGATAGTACGGCGCGTTCAGGTCAATCCACGTCACGATGCGGTCCATCTCCTCCTTGCTCAGCTTCACGTCGTTGTGTCCCTGCCGATGCACCTGCACCAGCTTGCTGGCGTGCGAACCCCATGTGTATGGGGGCAGGATGTCGGCTGGGCCTGCGCCAATCGCGTTGATAAGGCCCTTCCGCCACAACTCGTTGTAGGACACATTGAATGCCAATGTCCGGTCGCCGGCGAGGACCACCTTCTGCGCCCCCGGCTTGCCGTAGTCATGGCATCGGACGCAGTGCTTGTCGAAAACCGGCTGCACCTCGGCGGTGTAGTTGAACTCCCGCGGCGGCCCATACCAGGGCTTGAGCCTTTGCGGCGCTTTGGCAAAGGCCGACTTCGCCTGATTGGGAATCGTGGACAAACGACTCTCGTGACACCCAATACAACCGGTGGTTTCTCCCGGCCGGGCGATCGTGCCGCTGCGCATCGTCTGGATCATCATTTCGTCTTCGTCCAAGAGCTGGAAGAAAACAAATTTGTCGGCGGGGAGGGCGAAGTAGGCCGATCCGTCCGGCTCGACGGGCGCGGTCCCGAGAATCCGCTTATTGCCGAAGTCGTCCCAGTTCATCGCCGGGGCCTCCTGCCCCTGGCCTATCCACCCAGGGCGGGTCCAAAACCGCTTCTCCGGGGCCTCGACCACGCGGAGGTATTTGACCGCACCGAGGTTGACGCGCTCCATCCCCGTGCCGATGTAAACGTCATGCACGTAAAGGTATCCTTCTTTCAGCGCGAGGTCAATGCGGTCGGGGATGACGCCCGGACGCGGCCGCGGCGCGATGGGCATCGGGTCGAAGCAGCCGGGGCCTTCGACATGCAGGAGCGTCTCATTCCCGAATACATCCACAAGATAAATCCCCATCTGCTCACCTTTGCCCGTCATACGCGAGCAGAGGAAGTACTTATCGCTCAAGGGATACGGGTCTTCGTACTTCGGTTGAACCTTCTTGAACACATCGAAGAGATAGCCCTTGGTCCCCCATCCGGCCTGGACGAGTTCGATGGCCTCCGCCGGCCATGTGCGGATCACCGGCGGCCGGCCGTCCATGCCGAGGCGATTGTCCACCATCGCCAACGCGCCCCACGGCCGGTCGTGGCACGATGTGAACACACAGATTATCTGATGCGTGCCGGGGATGATGCGCGCGTCAATGACGGCCCCAGGCGACTTCGTGTTGTTGCCCCAGTAGAGAACATGGTTTGTGCCGTCGGGGTTGCAGGTCCAAAGCCCCTGCGCGTCGCCGAAGTTCCGGTCCACGTACTCCCAGCGATCGTAAAGGACCCGGCCATCGGGCATGAGAAATCCGTGCCCCTCGAAGAGCGTGCTCTTGCCGATCTGGTGGATGCACGAGCCGTCGCTGCTCATGCGAAAGAGATTGCACATGATGTGCCGGTTGCACATACAGTACTTCGGCTCGCGCGTCGAACTGAAGACGATTCGCCCGTCGGGCAGGTAGAGCGGGTCTATGTCGGACACGCCCGGCCCATGGGTCAACTGCCGCAGGCCCGCGCCGTTGGTGTTGATTTCGTAAATGTGATAATCGTCCTGCGCGTCCCTTCGCATGGAAAAGATGATCTTCCTGCCGTCGAAATGAATCTCCGGGTCGCGGGCCACGCCGCGCGGCGCGTCGAGCAGCGTCCTGCTCTCGCCGCCCTTCGCAAAGTCTATGGTCTTTATCGCCCCGCCGCCGCGGAATTTCTGCGTGTTGATCTCGCCCGTCTGGAAGAGCGTCTCGGTGTTGTGATGGTCGGGCAGGTACTGCTCCCGGACGACGAAGATAATCGGCTGCCCGGAGACAAGGGGATTCGCCGTCATGGCGTCTCGTTTCAGGACCTCCCATTCCTGAAAGAGATTGTCCACGCTCGCCAGCGTCGCATGATCCGTACGCTTCTCGATGTTGCTCAGCCTGGCCAGAAACTCCTGCCCTCGGGGATAGCGCTCTCCAAACGTCTCGACCAGGTCGAGAACAGCCAGCCGAAGAGGGGGCAAGCCGTTCTTCATGGCATCGCGTGTCGTGCGCTGTTCCTCCTCGCGCCGTTCCTGGTCGCGGGCCTTTGCGCGGGCGATTGCGCCCTCCGCGTCTATCTGCCCGTCCGCGCAAAAATCGTCGAGCGTGATGTGGCCCCAGCCGCCTATATGCTGGTCCACCAGTTTCAGGAATACCTTTTCGCCTGCGAAGGGCTTCACGTCCCACGTCACCCGCTCCATCTTCTGCGCATTGCTTCCGGCCGCCCGCAGGAGTTCTTTGCCGTCAAGAGCGCAGAGGGCAACATACGTGGTGGGGTGGTTTCCCCCGCCCACAAGAAAGGACGCCTCTCCCCCGCGTATGACGAAAACCGGCGATTCCACTACGCCCATCATTCTGTCGTCGGGGCTGCCGTTCTTCGTCTCCAGCGTGCTGAGGAAATACCTGCCCTGTTTGTTGTAGGGGGCATTCACATGGTGGAACGTTGCGCGGTCGGTAAGCAGCTTTTCGAATTGTCCTTCGACGACCTTCCATCCCTGTAGGTCGCCCGTCTCAAAATCGAAGCGCACCTGCGCAGCGGATGGCCCCGCCGCCGCAGAGATAAATGCGATAAGAAGGAGCCACGTCCTACCCATTCCGCTTCCAGCCGCAAAGCTCCAGGGCGTACACCGTCGCCATCTCCGCCGCCTTCATGATCTCGCCAAGCGAGACGAACTCGTTTGCCGCGTGCGCCTCGGAGAGCGACCCGACGCCGAAGGTCAGCACCTCCCGGTCCGGGAACGTCGCAGCGAAAATCCGCGCGTCGCAGCTCACGTTCCAGCCGATGATAGGCTCGTCCTTCCACAATCCCACCTTCTTGCATGCGTCAACGGCCGTCTGCATCGCGGGGGTATCCACCTGGCGGGCGAAGGCGGCGTTGTGGAGCTTGTCGTAAGTGGTCTTGACATATCCCGGTTTGAACTCCGCGCCGATTCGCTCACAATAGGCTCGCGCTCCACGCTCCACCGCCGACCGCATCCGGTCCATGACCTCGCTGATCTCGTGCGTCGGTACGAAGCCCTGGCCGCCTTCAAGGATCAGCTCCCGCCCCGCGTGTCCGTCAAGAGAGATGCCGAGGCTGCGCCCCGCCGACTTCCGATAGGCGATCAGGTCTCGGACGATATAGGCCATCTTCGTGATCGCATCGTCGCATTCGAGGATGGCCCCCATGTGGCCCGCCTTGCCGTGGATGGTAAGTTGGAAATCGCCGCCTTCCAGGTCGTAGTGCCGTTCGACCAAAACCTGTTTCGTGCGCGGATCAACGACCTTCGTTTTGTCGTCATAGTCTTTGCAATAACTGCCTATTGCCCTGTCTATTATGACCTTGAGGTCTCCCTCCGACGTATCGGTCTCGATATGGAGAACGATGTGGTCGTTCACCGCCGACGGATGCCTGCCGAAGGGCCCGAGGATGCCCTGGCAGGTCTGCACGGGCCGGGTCGGAAAGAGTGGATGGTCGCTCTCCGCCTTGATCCGCCGCCCCTCCTCCTCCATCGCCAGGACGACGCTCGCCGCCATCTCGACAGGATTGATCCCCTTCGCCGGGTTCATGGTTACCATGTACCACAGCGCCCCGCGGTTGCCGGGGTGGACCTTCATCTCCGTAATCTCGAAGACAAGCAGAACGTCGAACGGGAAGGGGTCCTGCACGGCAAGGGACAGACTGCCGTTCCCGCCCGGCTCCTCCTCGATCACGATCTGGTAGTAGATGTCCTTGTTCAGGGAGATACCGAACTCCTCCATCACCTCTTTGAGAATTTTCATTTGCATAAGCATGGCGACCACCTGGCCCTTGGCGTCGGCGGTCCCCCGGCCGTACACCAGGTCGCCTTCCACGCGCGGCGGGAAGTGCGGCGCCACGGTATCCACGTGCGAATTCATGGCGAGCTTCAACCCGTCGCCTCCCCTGCCGGGAATGGCAACCAGCAGATTCCCTCGATTGCGGTATGTCTCTTCGACAGTCAGCCCATCGGGGCGCTCCGGCGTCTTCGTATAGTGGGGCGGGGTGTAGTGGGGGCTTCTTGTGATCTTCGGATCAATGGGGAGGAACTGCATGTCGGCCTTCTCGCCGAGGATGGTCTTGATCTCCTCGCGGATCATGTTGAACACTCGCGCCTCGTTGCCGGCCGTCACACGCGGGTCGCTTCGGGGCGTGGTGTCCACGCCGACCAACTTGACAAGCAAATTTTCGGCATGTTTCCGCAGCTCGGCGGATTGCGCCTTTTTTTGAATGGCCGCCAACATCTTCTGGGTGATCTGGATCATTCTCTACCAACTCCAATTGCATTGGAAGCGGTTATGCAAGATTTGCTCGCCCAATCACAGCAAGAATCCCCGCAATAATGAAATTTGCATCAACGATTATCTCACATGCCAGCGCGCCGTGCACGACAAGGCGGAGGTGATACATAAAGAGGTAACTGCTTGCATACGCAATTGTTATGATCATGACATAGGCCACCGGGGATGTCCAGTCCATCGCACCGGCGACGACGAGCAGCAGCGCCAGCAGTGCGGCCAGGACGCTGAGCAGTATCTTTGTTCTCCCCAATCCGAGGACCGTGGGGATCGTCTCGCGCCCCACGATCTTGTCGCGCTGGATGTCGCGCACATCGAACAGGACGTTCCGCATGAGGGCGAGGGAGAAGGCGTAGAGCATCACCACATACAATCCGGGATGCCAGATGCCAATCTCCTGGTAGCCAAAGGCCGGGACGACAACGGTAACCGCCGCCCACGCGCCCGCGGTGAAGACCTCCTTCATGCCGGGGATATCCTTCAGGCTCTCGTAGCGGATCAACTGCTTGAGCGAGGCGGGAAGGATGCGCACACGATAGAACGCACCGGCCGTGCACGCGATAAGGATGAGGACGAACGCCGCCAGGTGCTCCCGCCAAGACAGCGCGAGCGCGACCGCCACCGCCAGTACTACCATGACCAGGAGTGGTTTGCGGAAGCGGGTGTAGAAATTCGGCAGAAACGGCGCCGCAAACTGGTCGGCGTATTCGTCCGTCAGCCGGTTTGCCGTGTGCATGGCAAGGACGTAGAGCGATGCGATGGCCAGGTGGTTCCATCGGGACGGCACACCCAGCATCGCGGAACACGCATAGCAGAGCGACGCCCCGCCCGCGGCCACATATAGATTCGTCTTTGTCAAGACCGTCATGAGAAACGCCGCGGCGTTGATCAGCCCGCCCAGCGGCCCCGGACGGATGGCGGCCACGCGCTCGACTACCTCCATGATCAACCAATTCGGCGTCGAGGCCCCCGCCGTGACGCCGACGGTCTTGAAGTCCTTGAGTTTCTCCGGTTCGATCTCATCCGCCGTTTCCACATGAAACGTCGGCGCGCCCGTCTCGCGGGCCACCTCGGCCAGGCGGTTGGTGTTCGCACTCCCCCGTCCCCCGACGACGATAATCGCGTCGGACTCCTTCGCCAGAGAAACGACCTCTGCCTGCCGCTTCGCCGTCGAATCGCAGATCGTGTCGAAAACCTCCGCATTAGGGAACCGTTCTCTGATTCGTCTTGCCGCCTCCTCGTACATTTCTCGGTTCTGCGTCGTCTGCGCCACAACGCAGACCTTGTCCAGGTCCGGCAGGCCGGCGATCTCGTCCAGCGTCTCCACCACATGTCCCTTATCCTCGGCATAGCCGAGGATGCCGATAACCTCCGCATGGCCCCGGTCGCCGACGATGATGCAGGAGCAGCCCTGCTCCACATGCCGCTTCACGATCAACTGCACGCGAAGGACGTGCGGGCACGTGGCGTCGCAAATGGAGGCCGCCCTCGCCTCCAGCGCCCGCCGTTCCTCGGGGCCGATCCCGTGGGCGCGGATGACCGCCGTGCCGGCCGACGCGTCGCTATCGTTGGTGAGTACATGAATGTTTTTTTTCTCCAGGCTCTCCAGCACCTGGGGGTTGTGGATGAGGGGACCGAGGGTGTAGACCGGACCTTTTCCCTTCCCCGCGGCGTCGAGCACGATATTCATCGCCCGGCGGACGCCCATGCAGAACCCGGCGGTGGCGGCGAGCTTGACCCTCATCTACCCGATCGCCTTCCGCAGCTCCGCCATGCCGTTCACGAAGCCGTCCCGGAGGATGGCCGTGTCGCCGGACCAGGTGAGGAGGCGCATGCCCTTCTCGTGCCACGTCTTGAGGGCGGCGGCGCTTGCAAGATGGATCCCCGCCGCCTTGCCGCGCTTCTCACATGCTCGGACGACCTGCTCCATCGCCTTAACCATCTTGGGGTGGTCGGTCTGTCCCGGCAGGCCGGAGGTCACGGACAGGTCGTTCGGCCCGATCAGGGCCGCGTCAATCCCGTCAAGGGCCGCCATCTTGTCCACGTTGCGCACGCCGATGGGGCTTTCGATCTGGATGATCGTCAGCAGTTCGCGGTTCTGGTTCTCGTTGAATTCCTTCACGCCGACGCGCTTGAAGTCCGAGTGACCCACGCTCATGTTCGACCCGCGGACGCCGACGGGCGGGTACTTGACCCACTCAATGATCTGCTTCGCCTGCGCCAGGGTGTCAACGCGCGGGATCATCAGGCCCGTCGCCCCAGCGTCCAAGGGGCGCGCCATGAGGTGGTACTGGCAGTCGCTCACCCGAACGAAGGGCTCGATGTCGCACATGCGGCAGGTGCGGATCATGTCGGCCATGGTCTCCGTGTTGTAGTCGCCGTGCTCCATGTCAATGAAGAGAAAGTCGAACCCGGCGTTCGCCGCCATCTGGACCACCGCTGTGCCGCGGAAGCTGTTGACCATGGTTCCGAAGACCGTCTTGCCCTCCTGGAGGGCCCGCTTCACTTTGTTAGTGCGCATTGCAACCTGCCTTCTCATCAAGCGTACTTAAAGTTGTTGTTCGTCCTCTCGGTACAGCACCAAGGAACGTAAACTCTGGATGATAATTCACCATCGGATGCAGGTCAAGAACAAAGGGAGCAAGGCGGCAACGTCTCTACGTGTATACCGGTTCGGGCGAGGCGAAGGTGGATGCGACCTTCACTTCTTTTCCCTTCTCCGCCGCATCCAGGATGCTGAGGCAAATGTCAAGAATATGGGCTGCCTGTTCGCCGGTGCACCGGGGACGGCGGCCGGTCCGAATCGCATCGGCCATGTCGAGCAGGCCGCGGCTCCACTCGATGCCTTTGAACGGATCGGCGACATAGGGGACAGGCTGCCATTCTTTGCTTCCAATGGGGCAGAACTGGACCGGGCTGTTGAAGGATGTCGGCGACTCCAGGCGCAGCGCGCCCGCCGTGCCGTGAATCTCCACACCCGTGTGCACTGTCTTTGCCACCGTGAAACTCGCGCCCAGCCGCCCGCCCGCGCCGCACGCGAATTGGAGGAGTCCGTTCACGTGATCGGGGGTGATCACGCGGAACGCCTCCCCCGCCTTTGGGCCGGACGCGATGGTGCGTTCCGGGATGCGGGTCGCCGCCGCACCGCGCACGCTCTCGACAGGACCGAGAATGGATGTAAGGACATTGAGCGGGTAGCAGCCGACGTCCAGCATCGGCCCGGCCCCCTCGCCGTAGAACGGTCCCGGGTTCGGGTGCCAGCTCTCGATGCGGCCATGCATCATCTCGGCCATGGCCTCGAGGGGCCGCCCGATCATGCCGTCGCGGACGGCCTTCCAGAGCGTCTGCTGCGCCTCACCGAGGATGACGAAGGGGGAGCACCCCAGGAGGAGGCCGCGTTTCTTGACCAGGCTCACCAAACCGACCGCGTCCTTTCGTTTAGTGGCAAGGGGTTTCTCGCTGTGGACGTGCTTGCCCGCATCAAGGGCCTGTCGGGTGACCTCCGCATGAGCGAGGTGGATGGTCAGATTGACGACGATTTCCACCTCGTCGCAGTCCAGCATCTCCTCGTAGCTGCCGAAGGCGCGGCCCCCGTGCTCCTTCGCAAACGCCTCAGCGCGCGCGGGATCAACATCGGCCGCGCCGACGATCTTCAGCCTGTCCTTGTGGGTCAGCACGGACTTGGCGTACGGTCCCGCGATGTTGCCACAACCGACAAACCCTATCCCGACCGGCTTCTCAGTAGCCATCTTGTTCTCCAGTATAGAAGGCCCAGTTGAAAGCGCGACCGTTTCTATTCCACGACAACCATGCCATGGAGGTCCAATTGCGGTATGGTAATTCGCGTGAATCCGTCCACCTGTTCCACCTTCAGTTCCTCGCCGCTCGGTTGGAGCTGCGCCTTATTGTACGAACCGCGCAGCTTCAGCGCAATGTTCCGGAGTGGGATCACCTCTGCGCGAAAGCCCGTAAAGCCCTCCGGGTTCGGCGCGGCGGCCCGCCCGAAGGACGACACGTCGTTGACGAGGTGGATGATAGCGGCGTCGCCCTTGCGATACAGGACTGTCTGCAGGAGCATAGGCGCATCCACCTCCATCGGCATCGGCTTAGACGCCGCCCATTTCACCGACTCGGCGATGAGCGTGCGGCCCAAGGGATGGTTGTAGCAGTAGTAGGCCTGCCCCAGATCGAGAGGCGAATAGACCACCTTGCCCTTGCCGACGCTCCGCGCGAGCAGCGCGTGATAGCCATACCCCTTCTCCGGAGTCAAGGGGCCCTTGTGCCTTCGCCACGCCCCCGACATCGGGAGAAGGGCTTGCACTCCCTCGGCAAGCTGCCCCGTCTGAACCATCCCTACCTTCCGCTCCATGGGTCCGACGTAGAGCGAGGCGAACGGTTTGCGTTCGGTTTGGCCCTGAGACCATGAGCCGGAGCGAGCAACGGCTTCGTTCTTCACAATGGGATGTTCGAGGTCTGCGATGCGTGCGGTCCACGACACACCGTAGTCCGCCTTGCCCTGCTTCGCGCCGATGAGGGCCTGAAGCCCCGGCTCAGCGCGCTCGGTGCCGAAGGGATCGAACATGCCGGACTGAAACGTGGCCACAAGACCGCCTCCGCCCTCGACGTATTTCGTCAACGCGGAAATCTGCTCGTCCGACAGGCAGGCGCTATTGGGCAGAATTACTACGGCGTACTTCTGCAGGGCTTCGACGGAAGCCAAATCATCATCCGTAATAACGGCGACGGGCAGGTGCGTCTCCAGGCTTGCCTGGAAGACGCCGAAGAGGTTCTTGAGCCAGACGTCGAGCGCCTCCTGGCCGTTGGCGTTGGCGTGCCAGGCGATGGTGTCTTCGGGGAAGTGGATGGCGGCCCACGGGACCAGCTCCGCGCCGAGGGTCCACGGCTCGCAGCCTTTGATGTGCGCCCAGATACGGCTCATCTCGTCCCAGTTGCCGCCGGTGGTGACGTTGGGCACGACGCCGTTGGCGAGACTGGAGAAGGCCTGCGCCTGAAGCTCGACCTCCGGCATGTTGAAGGTGACGTGCCACATCTGTCCGATGCCGGGCCACGTGCGGCATCGGAGGAAGAGGTTCTGCCACGGCTGCTGGATGGGCCAGGCCCAGGGGCGATGCCACGTGTGCTGCGTCTCCCAGCCGATCTCCTCGTTCAAGCCGTCCACGCACTTCGCCACCCGCGTGGTGAGGAACGAGTATTCGGCATTGCGGAAGATCCACCCGCGCGTCTGGTTCACGATGACGGCGACCTCCGGGCTGACCTGGTGGAGCGCCTCGGTCAGGTCGAGGAGCCACTCCTCGCGCGTCCAGCACTGGAAGTCCACCCACCGCTGATAGAGCGGGTCCTTCGGGCGCATCTTGCGCGGCGGCTCCACCCCGAACTTCGCCTTGAACAACTCGACGCAATACTTCGACCGGCATCCGCCCGACGGGGCGGTGAAGGGCATGTCAATGTGGATGCCGTTGAGGCCGGATTCCTTTGCGATCTTTACCATCCGGTCCACGAAGGCCCTGCGGTAGGGCGAGTTCCAGCAGCCCCATGTAGCCCGGGGCGTCCCCTCGGCGCCGACCTGCCGCCACTCGGGGTGCTCGATGAGCAGCGGATCGAGTGTGCGGTCGGAGTTGACGTAGCAGAGGTACTTCAGGCCGTGCCTGTGCGCGGCGTCGGCGTAGCGCTTCACCCAGGAGTAGTCCACCTGATACCCCTCCGGGAGCTTCTTCGCATCCACAGGCAGGGGCTTCATCTGGCCGTCCATCATTCCGGCGGGTATCTCGCCGGCGGAGTTGATCACATTGGCGCCCTTCTCGGCGGCGAGCTTGCACCAGTCCTCGATGGTGATCTCCCGATTCCACTCGGAATGGGCATAGCAGTGCCGCAGATGCTGGTGCAGCCACTTCGGGTGCTGCGTGATCTCTCGCTCATGCCTGAGTTGCGGCAGCCTCGGCCCCATCGGTCGGACGACCTCCTCCAGCATCTTGTCGTCCGGACGATCGGGCTTGGGCGTGATGAAGACGCAGTCGGGCCGAAGGGGCGTCGAGCCAAGCGCGAGGGTGTGTTCCCCCTTCGTCAGGTCTTTGGTTGCGATGAGCATCCACCGCCACACTCCTTCTCCCGTGACCGCCCCCGTGCCGGGGAGGGGGACGGACTCGAACTGCGGCTCGCCTTGCGGGTCAATGGCGACCTTCTGGTTCACGTCGGCCGGGGCGCTGTAGCGGAGCCAGAAGCGGTAGGTCCCGTCTTCGGGCAGGCTGAATCGGTAGGTCACGCGCCCCGGCTTGAAGAAGCGATAGACGGCGCAGCCGTCGCTTGCCGTCAGGTCGCTGATGATGGCGAAGAACTCCGGGTCGTCCGAGCGCCGCTCGTCGCAGTCTTCGCACTCGATGAGGATGCCCCCGCGCACGCTGCATTGGGGCGCTGCGGACGAAGCGGGACATGCGGCGAGACAGAGGACAAGAGCAAGGGCCCATCCGGAACGATGTCGCATAGCCATCCTCCCTGCAAGCATTTAGTCCATGAGAAATCTTCTGAGGGAACTACCCCGGACCTCTTCGGACGTTAAGTCCCGTGTGTAGACGGCCAAGTCGTGGATGCGCCCGTTGAACGGCGAGTCGCCGTTCCACTGCGCCCCGATGCGGACCTGATTCGGCTCGGGGTAGGACATGAATGCGCCGCCGGCCGTGCGCCGCTCCAGCGCTCCGTCAACGAAGATCTTCACCACCCCCGATTCGAGGCGCACGCCCACGAGCGTGACGGGGCGACCTACGGGCGCTTCGCCCTCGGACACGGCCCCCTTGTAAGTGCCTTCCGGATCGCGGGAATTGAAATAAACCCGATTGTCCTTCCCCAGATAGAGCTGCCACCCATTCCGGCTGTTCGGGTACTCGCCGACGCAGAGGATGCGGACCTCGTTGGTGTGGGCGGGGACAGACACCGTGGCCCGTACGCAGAACGTCCCCTTTCCGAAGACGAACCCACGAGGCTTCTCGATGGCGATCCAGGCATCTTTTCCGGTGAAAGATAAGGCCCCATCCTGCCAAGAGACTGCACCGTGGATCGCGCCGATGTTCTTCTGCTCGCTTAGATCGGAGAGCGTTGCCCCGGGGTCTTTCGCAAAGTCGTATCGAAGGACCGCGCCCTGGGACTCGTCGGCCGCGGCTTGGTCGGCCTTCGGCAGGTCCGGGACAGGCATGGCATAGAGTTTGTAGGCCCCCGTCCGGTTGTTCTCGAAGACGAGGCGCTTCCCGTCCGGCGACCACGCCGGCGAGCGGGAGTTGCCCGGCCCGTCGGTCACGCGGACCTTCCGCAACGGGTCGAGTTGGACGAAGTAGACGTTCCAGCCGGGATCGCCCACCTGATACCCCGTGCAGGCGATGAGGCGCTCTTTCGGCGACCAGCGAGGTCCGTAGAAGGACGTTCGGCTGTCGGAGAGGGGGAAGGCATCGGTCATCTTGCTCGTCTTGGCGATGCGCAGGGACCAGTTCTCGCGGAATCCGCGCACATAGGCGTAGGCGAGGAGTCGTCCGTCTGCAGAGAAGTCCGGCTGGACGGCGGCTTCGTCGTCGTGCTCGAAGGAAACGACCGGTTTTATCTCGCCGCCGGTGATGGGGATCGAAGAGAGGCTGACGGCGTTGGTCTTGGGATGCCGCGCCGAGGAGAAGGTGATTGTGTTCCCGTCCGGGCCGAAGACGGGAGCGTAATCGCGGAAGAGGCCGGAGGTCAGGCGCCGCGGCTCGCCGCCGTCGGACGGGACGATGAACAGGTTGTATCCATTCTCGTTCTTCTCGAACGCCGTCTTTGTGAAATGGGCATAGGCGTAGGCGATCCATTTCCCATCAGGCGACCAGGCGGGGAAGCAGGCGTGCCCCGGCCCGCCGACGAGGGGCTTGACCTCCTTCGTCTCCACGTCGAGGATGCAGAGGTCGAGGTCGCCGTTGCGGTCGGTCTGGAAGGCGATCCGTCTGCCGTCGGGCGACCACGCCGCCTCGGTGTCGTTGCCGGGACCGGTGGTCAACTGGACCGAGTCCTCACACCAGATCGAGCCCATTGCCCCGATCAACACAATCAACAGTGGGACGAATCGCGTCATTCTTCGGCCCTCCGTTTCGCCAAACGGAGTTTCGTCTCGTGCAGCGCCTTCAGGGCTTTTCGCGTCGGCTCGCGGTAGTTGTCGAAGTCCACGCATTCCATGCCGATCCCATCGGCCCCCGCTTGCCACGCCATGACGGCGAGTTCTCGGGCCATTTCGTCCTGCGTCTTGCCCAACGATTTCTGGTATGCGGGTATCTCGATCTTGAGGTGGCCGTAGGCGTTCACGGGGAAGTAAACCTTGCACCGGCCGTTGACGAAGTCGAGGACCTCCTGGTAGAGCGCCCGCGTGCTGTTGAGCGGGTCCTTCGCGTCCCAGACGACGCTGTGGACCATGAGCGCGTCAACGAGCCCCTCCTCCACCCAAGTCCGCCAATCGGCCGCGTACTCGATCATGGACGCCTCGTTGATCGGCGCGACCTTCGGCACGGCGACGATGAGTTGTACGTTCGGATTTCGCTCCTTCACGTGGGCGCGCAATCGGCGGAGAAAGCCGGTGACGTATCCGCAGACGTGACGAACCCATCGGATGTCCGCGGCGTCAATGGGTGGGGCTTCGCCATACCGGGCGCGATAGCTCTCGACGACGGACGGGACGTATTCGACGAACGCCCCCCAGCCGCCGTTGCGTTTGAAGTCAATCATGAGGCACTCGATCCCGCGGTCGAACAGCTCGTCCACGAGTTTCAGCTTGTGCTCGATGACCGGCTCGTAGGCGATGCTCACCCGCCCCCACCAGGGTCGTCCGTCGAATGTCCGGCACCAGTACTGGGGGTGTTCGAGGTTGAACCGCCCGATGTGGAAGATGCGCCAGTGGGTCTCCTCGAAGGGCCAGTGGATGCCGGGGCGCAGGCTGCGTTCCTTGCATATTTTCACGACGGTGCGGATGATGTCCGGCTCGGCCTCGCCGTATCGGACCCAGCCGAGGGTCGCTCGGGTGTCCTCGACGCGGCGTTTGTCGAGCGCGCTGTCGTGGTTGCCCGATTCCACGGCGGTCTGGTATCGCATGGTCGAGCCGGCCACGTTTCGCCAGAGGATCGTCGTCGCCCCCGTTTCCTGGACGTGATCGAGGATCGCGGCGAGGCCCTCCGTTTTCTCCGTGTCGAATTGGCGGTAGAAATCCACATGATCCACCCAGGCGGCGTAGTCGAAGGGCCGCTCCTGGGCCAGGGATGGGCTCAGGCACAGGATCAGCATGCAGGAGGCGCACAGAACAACCGACCAGGCCCGATAGCACATTCGTGACTCCTCACTCTTCATCCGGGTTCCATTCTTGAAGCATCTTTTCCAACAGCTCCACAGGCAAGCCGATGACATTGCTCATGCTGCCCTCCACCTTCACCACAAACCGATCTCCGGTCTCCTGGATGGCGTAGGCCCCGGCCTTGCCGTCGGCCTCTCCCGAGGCGACGTAGTCCTCGATCTCCGCCGCCGACATGGCCCGCATGGTGACCCATGTGGCCTCGGCCCGGCAGTCGGTCCGGCTCGATGCGGCGTCAATCACGCACACGCCGGTAATGACGCAGTGGCGGCTGCCCGCGAGACGGGTCAGGATGGCCCTGGCGTCGGCCCGGTCGGTGGGCTTGCCGACGATGCCCCCGTCGGCCGCGGCGACGATGGTGTCGGCGCCGATGATGGTTCCTCTCTTGAACCCCCTCGCCACGGCCTCGGCCTTGGCCCGGGCGTTGGCCTTTGCCGCCTCTGCGGGAGCGCAATCCGGGGCGATCCGTTCCACGGCATCGGAGGGGACGACGTCAAAGTCGTCCACGATGCGCTTCAACAGGTCGCTTCGGCGGGGGGAGGCGGAGGCGAGGACGATGGGACGGGGCAGATGGGGCAGCTTTAGCGCCCTCATTGCAGGTGCGTCCGAATCTTTTTGCCGAGTTTTTCCATCTCCCCCTCCGGATATTTCGCGGCGGGCCAGCCGAACTTGACGCCGTCGCCGTTGTGACGGGGGATGATATGGAAGTGCACGTGGGGGACGACCTGGCCTGCGCACGCGCCGTTCATCTGGAGGACGTTGTATCCGTCGGCGCCGGTGGCCTGGACAATCGCCTTGGCCAACTTGGGCAGGTGGGCCATGAGCCGGGCGACCTCCTCGCCGGGCATGTCCACCGTGCGTTCGTAATGTTTCTTGGGGATGAGAAGGGCGTGGCCGGGCCGGATGGGGCCGATGTCCACGAAGGCGAGAACGTCCTTGTCTTCCATCAGTTTGCAGGAGGGGAGTTTCCCTGCCACGATTTTGCAGAAGATGCAGCCGCTCATGGCATGTTCCTTTCCGCTCGAGACGAAAAACAGGAAGGATGGTAGCAGGAGATGGGGGGATGGTCAACTAAAATACAACAGAAGACATGGAAACCGCGCCATTCACCCCAAGTCGCCGGCAGGATATCCCTGCTTTACTTGCGACGCTTGGTCTTCGGCGCCGCCTTGCTCTTGGTTGCCGGCTTCTTCGCCGCCGGCGGGGTTTTCTCGGCCTTTTCTTCTTTCTCGCCCTCTTTCGCCGCGGCCTCGGGTCCGATATACTGGCTCTTAATTAGATCCTTCTTGATCGTCATTTCCTGCTCCACGCCATCGAGCTTGATGACAATCTCCGTGGGGGTCTCCCTCACCACTTTGAAGTACTCGTATTTCTCGCCGGTATTGAGCTCGATGAAGCTCTTCTTGTCCTTGGTCCATTTGAGGATGTCGGCCTTCTTGATGGGCATCTGGCACATGCCCTTGATATCGAGAATAACCTCATCCTCGCTCTCCCGGACCACCATGCCTTCCCACGTTTCCCCCTTCTTTGTGATGATAATATCGGCCAGAACAGAAGATACTACGAACAACAGAACCATCGCGGCAACGGAACATTTCTTGTTCAAGAGCATGAGACGATCCTCCGATGTTCGGAAAAGAGCGGTCAACACTAAACTTTATTATATATTGTACAAACAAATATGTCAAGCCGTTCCATCCCGAGGAGTTTCCCCATGGTTCATGGGTAGGGGAGTTCGAAGGGGAAGCGGCGTTGGATGGGGCCGGGGGGGACGGCGAGGACGTGGGGCGGCGAGGCGCTGGCGAAGAGGACATGGTGAATGCCGTCGGCCATGTCTTGCCACGAGTTTCAAGTGGAATTTTTTCGGTGATTTTGTGGGGGACTTCTGTCGATCCACAAGCCCGTTTCTCTTCCTCTTCGTTGCCCAGGGAACCCTCCGAACCGCCAACGAGGAGCGGT
>JBFMAD010000079.1:0-23783 GCA_040755855.1 Planctomycetota bacterium
GTTGTTGAAAAACCCCCGCGAGGCCAACGTCAACTGTAGCCGCACCCTTTATGGGTGCGGTTTGGCGACTCAACGGCCCCGCAGGCTGAAGCCTGCGGCTACAGGAATAGGCTTTTTCAACAACCCCTATATCCGTTATTATATCCCCGCGCCCAGTGTGCCCGGTTATCGCAGCGGCCAAGTGTTGCGTCTATATTCGCTCCGTTGCTCAGCAATACGGCTACAACGTCCGCATTGCCCCCCTGTGCCGCGAAGTGTAACGGCGTCATGTCATCAAATGTCCTCGCATTGACATTTGCCCCGGTGACAATGAGAAACTGGACCACGTCATTGCGTCCGGCAGAGTGCAGTACCGTGAAACCGAAGCGCGTATCGCTGCTCGGGTTGATATTTCCGGTCATTCTCGCAAGCCTACGGACCTCCGGCAAGTCGCCTTTCTTGGCTGCCTCGAAGAATGGCAGGATGTATTGCTTGTCTTGGAGACTGCGAAACGTACGGAACCTCCCGCTCACCGCGTCGTGGATGAGGAGGGCGACAGGGATGAGAACGATGGCGATCTTGACGGCTCGTCGCATGTCTGCCTTTCGCCGACGGGGGCGGTGGACGGTTCGGTTCTGACACAGTATACAATGCGGAGGCGAAAGAGTCAAAGGGTCGAAAGGTCGAAAAGGCAGGAGGGCTCACGCAAAGGCGCAAAGACGCGAAAGGGGGAGGAGTGGGGAGTGAAGATTAGAACCTTATTCCGTAACATGATGCCTATTCGCGTACATGTTTCAAGGGCAAAATTCACATTGGACACATTTTTTCCCGCAAGATCGCCCTTCCTCCTTCCGACGAAAGGCTATTTCGCCACGCGAAATCCCTTTCTACGTATACCACTCTTTCTGAAGACAGAAAGAGTGGTATTATGTGTCCAATGTGAATTTTGCCCTTGGGTTGCGGGCGAAGCCCGCTTTGGGAGTAAGAGTGACCTTGACAGACAGGGCGAATGGCGGTATTCTATGGGATGTGTGGGCGTCTGGGAGTATGGGCGTGGGGGGGTGTGGGAACACGACGGTTGTGAGTTTAGTCATGGAGATTGATGAACGTGATGAAGCGTGACCTGAGCCTTGTGGGTTTTGTCCTTGTGTGCCTGATCTTGTCGGGGTGCATGGCCCCGCCGGTGATTGATCCGATCACGGCGGATTACGCCGTCCGCCGGGTGACGTATGCGACGGTGGATGGGGAGAACCTGCAATTCGACGTGTTTTGGCCGCGGGGTGAGGGGCCGTTCCCGATGGTGATCAACTTCCACGGGGGCAGCTGGACGAAGACCAACCAGGAGATTTTCCCCGAGCCGATGTGCAAGTGGCTCTCGAACCGGGGCTATACGGTCTTTAACGTCTCCTATCGCCTGGCGCCGCGGCATCAGTTCCCGGCCCAGATAAACGATGGGCTCGGGGCGGTGATCTATATCAAGGAGCATGCGGCGGAGTATAACGGCGACCCGACCCGCGTGGCCATAATGGGCGACAGCGCGGGGGGGAACTTAGCGGCGATGGTCGCGCTTTGCTGGAACGATCCTTATTTCAAGCCGACCTATGCGGGCAACGGGAAGGCAACGGCGGAGACGCAGGCGGCGGTGCTTCTCTTTCCGGTGCTCGACATCGTCAATCTGCACGGGATGTTCGGCCCGTACGTGATCGTCGAGGACCCGAAGGCGATCGCGGAGGCATACATCGGCGGGCCGCCGTCCACCATGCTGGAGACCTACAAGAAGGCGTCTCCGATGTTCCTCGCGCGCAAGGATATCTCGCCGGTTTTGGTTGTGTGCGGCAAGGACGATCCCCTCCTTCCCCAGGCGGAGCAGTTCAAGAAGAAGCTGGATGATCTGGGGGCGACGAACGGCCTCTACGTTGCGTGCGGGGAGACGCACGGGTTCACGGCGATCCCGTTCAACAAGGGGGCGGTGGACGCCTACAACGCCATCGCGGCGTTCCTTGATCTCGAGTTGAGACACCTGCGGCCGAGAGCGGCGAGTAAGCCGTAACGCGGGCCATTCCGCAATGCGGGGGGGGAGTAAGAGCAGGAGTAAGAGTAAGAGGGGGACGCAGATGGACGCAGATAAACGCAGATGAGGATTTAATCAGTGTAAATCAGCGTGAATCTGCGTCAACGGATTTTTCGGGGCGGGGGCCGGCCTACGGCTGCGGAGGAGGGGCTTCGGGCGTCGGCGTCCGCCGCTCGATCTCCCTGGCGGGCGCGCCGGCGACGACGGCGCGGGGCGGGACGTCGCGGGTGACCACGGAGTTGGCGCCGACGACGGCGCCGTCGCCGATTGTAACGCCCTTCAGTATCACCGCCTGCGCGCCGATCCAGACGCCCTTTCCGATGGTGATGGGCCCGGTGGTATGGCCTCGCTCCTGAAAGGGAAGCGAGAACAGGTCGTAGCGGTGATCATTGTCAACGATGATGGCGCGGTAGCCGATCAGCGTGCCTTCGCCGATGGTGATCCCGCACATCGAGCTGACGATGCACTGGTGGTCGAGGTGAACGCCGTCGCCGAGGATGACGCGGCTTTTATGCTTCTCGTATATCTGCACGCCGCTGCGGAGGCAGACGTTGTCGCCGATCTCCACGCCGCCGGTGGTCCAGATGATGACGTCTTTGCCGATGACGACGTTCCTGCCGACGCGCCCGCAGCCGGTGAGGCGTTTGAGTTTGAAATAGCGCCATCGCCGCGCCAGGGGGAGGAGGACCCGCGCGCGAAGGATGTTCACCAGCCGTGCGAGCATCGTTCAGTTACCTTTCATCGGATCGGATATGACCTCCCGGAGGTTCCGACCTCCGGGAGGTTGGCGTTTCCATCGAAGCGGCCATGTGCCACGCTCAAGCTTTGGCTTGAGCGTGTTGCGCAGCGGAAGTCGCCAGACTTCCGACACGCTACGCAAGAGCCGGAGGAGACGCTGATGGACGCAGATGAACACAGATAAGAATTCGATCAGTGTAAATCAGCGTGAATCTGCGTCAACTCCCGATCTTCAATCCGAAATCCGCAATCCCCAATCCTCAATCCGAAGCGGCAAGGTGCCGCTTCCACGTTTCAGCCCACATCGGGCAGGATCGGCTTCCCGCCGTTGGCGTCAATCTTCTTGTATGCCTCGTCAATCCGCTTTTCATAGTGCTTCACGATGACGAGGCGGCGCGGCTTCATGCCGTCGCTGACGAGGCCCTTGCCCGGGTCCCATTCCAGCGCGGGCGTGCAGATGAAATCCGCTATGCGATGACGCGGCGGGACCTTGCTGTTCACGTTGTTGATCTTCGGCAGAAGCTTCTCATAGGGGAGGTCCGTGCCGAGCACCCCGATGAGGGAGCGGTGCGTCGTGGGGTTTTCGGGGATGAAGTCGCCGTCGTACTCCGACCGGCTCACGATGACGGCGTTCACCACCCCGTCAATCACCTTGATCAGCCCCTCCACGTCCTCCGGGTTGAACTTAGCCTCGGCGCCGTTGTCGTAGATCCAGAACTTCTGCCGGCCGAGGAATTCCATCTTTAGATCGGGCGTGATGCGGACGATGTCGCCTGTGTCGAAGTAGCCATTCTCGTCGAGGATGGGTTTCTCGTCGGGGAAGTAGCAGACGGCCATGCCGGGGGTCTTCACGCGGAGGACGCCGGTGACGGGATCGCTGGATTTGCGCACGGTCTCGGCGTCGTGGACCTGGCCATCCTCGGTGTGGAGCTTGAACTCCAGGCCGTCAATGAACTCATAGACATTGTTCAGTCCGAATCCGATGGCGCCGACCTCGCGGGTCCCGTAGTTCTGGCGGACCTTGAAGAGGGAGCACCCGCCCATGACGCCGAGGGCGCGGTGGTCGAGCTTCTGGCTGCCGATGACCGAGCCGACGAAGGCCCCGCCGAGGAACTTGTAGAGGGCCTTGTGGACGAGGAATTTGCTGATGAGGAACTTGAACTTGTCGCCGAGGCCCATCCTGCCGTCGCCGATGATGTTGGCGCGGAACCACTTGTAGCCCGACTCGGAGGCCATGTTGTAGAGCTTCTGGGTCTTCTTCTCGCCGAATTTCAGGACGAGCTGGTGCTGCAGGCCGCGGTTGATGTCATAGACGAGTTGCGGGGTCATGAACCAGAGCTGGGGGCCTTTGACCTTGAGCGACTGGAAGATATTCTCCCGATCGCGGTTGCGGAAGAAGAAGGACCGGTCGCCCTCCGCCGCGATGAGTAGGGTGAAGAAGGAGAAGATGTCGTCGGAGGGATAGGCGCCGTTGAGGAGCGAGGCGTTCTCGCCGAGGTCGAAGTGCTTGCGGAACTCCTCGCTCAGCGACTGGCCGCATCGGATCATGTTCTGGTGGTCGAAGAAGAAGGCCTTCGGGTCGCCGCTGCTGCCGGAGGTGACGGTGAGGGTCGAGAGGTCGGTCGGCTTGATTTTGGCCACCAGTTCGTCGAAGGCCCTCGGATTGGCCTTGAGGATGTCGCGGCCCTTGGCGCGCACTTCCTCCATAGTCACAAGGCCCTGGATCTCCCCGCCGTCCGGGTTTTTGCCGGATAGGAGGACGACGACTTTGGGCTTGGGGTTGATCTGCGGATAGACCTGGGCGAATTTCGTCAGATAATTGACGCTGTGGAGCATGACGGCCTTGGGCTTCAGTTCGTTGAGGACCTTCTTCAGGTCCTCGGAGTCGGCGACGCCGGCGAAGATGGCGCGGTTGGCGAGGATGCCCCACCAGGCGGGGAAGATTTCCTTGCCGTACTCCGCGTGCATGGTGGCGAAGTCCTGCTTGCCGGTCTGGTCGGGGTCCTGGAAGCCGGCCAGGGCGTTGAGGCCGACGGAGAATTCCTTGACGGCCTGGTGGAGTTCCGCGTAGGACATATGCTTCGGCTGGGCGTCCTCGCCCACCCATTCCAGGGCGGGGCGCTCGGGGTACTTCTCCACACATTCGTTCAGGACGTCGGGGATGACGCTGAACCGTGAAAAATCAGAACGGGCTCGTCCGACGGGTTCTGTTGTTTCCTGCGGTTCTCCAACGGCGCTGGCCAAGGCGTTTCTCCTGCAAGGTACGTGAATCGTTAACTACTTCGCAACCATTTAACCAAATGCAGCTTACACCTTTCGCCTCTCGTCATTCCCGCGAAAGCGGGAATGACGAAACGGCAAATATTCAGTCACCACACTCGGCTAAATGGTTACACTATTTCTTTGCGCCTTCCAGGACGGCGTCCTGGAAGAGATCGTTCCATTTTTTGCGGTTCTCGACGGTGTCGTTTTCGGTCGTCTTCTTCAGGTCCACCAGCCCGCCGAGTATCTTGGCGATGATCCCCTTGAGGACCTTGAGCGGCTGGGCCTTGGTGGACATAAAATTACCCAGCGTGAAGGTCCCGTCCCCATTGTCGCGGATCACCGTCATGCTGATCTGTTCCACGATCGGATAGTATTCCTTCTTCTTCTTTCCCTGGCTCCCCCGCGGGGCGCGGCCCTCCGAGCCGTCGCAGATCATGTTCTGGAGGATCGCGTAGCAGCCGTTCCCCAGGTCATACTCCCTGTAGGACTCGATCGTGCGGACGTTCAAAACCTGTTCGTAGATCAGCCCGATCTTGTTGACGGCCAGGATCACCTCGACGGCTACCACCGGATCGCCGTTTTCCATCTTGCCAAGCGGCGTCACCGTCCGGTCCATGTGCCCCCACAGTTCGCTCCAGCGCTTGCCGTTGGCGGTGTCCTTCAGGCCGATCTCGCGCATGATCTCGACGGCGCGCTTAGCCTCGCCTTTGAAGGTCCCCGTGCTGCCGGAGTACATCGCGCCGTTGCGCTCGGCCTTGCAGACCAGCTCGATCTCAGGAAGCGGCTTGCCCTGCTGGATGCACTGGAGACATTCTTTGACGCGCTCCCAGGCCCAGATGAGCTTCTCGATGTCGGTCTCGGAGTAGTCCTTTGTCTCTTTGATCGCCCGAATGCCCTCGTCGCACTGCTTGATGAGGGCTGCGGGGTCGGTCTTGTTGTTTCCCAGGCCGGTCTTGACGATGACCTCGATGTCCACCTTTTCGAGCGATTTGGGGTCGAACTTCGCCGCCCGCTCCCGGGCCGTGCGGACATCCTTCTCCCGCTGCTCGTCGGCGTAGCCCAGGCCGCCGATGACCAGCGTCAGGCAGAGGCATGCAGACATGAGTTTGCCGGCGCAGAAATCCATTGAACCGCGCATGAAAGACAGTCGGGGCAAATCAAACGTCAATAAATTTCCCCCGGGAGAAAAGGTCATTATATAGAATCCGCCGCCCTCATGCAAGCATTATCCTTGGGTCCCTACTTGTAACTTGTAGGGGCGGCCCCATGTGGCCGCCCCTGAGGTCGCAAATGTCCTGCGTCAGGGGCGGGCACACAGGCCCGCCCCTACCCCGACCTCAACGGGATCGGGAGAATCACCCCTTCATCGAGGCATTGCAAACATCACTTCCCCATCAACTTCTGGATGAGATACATCTCCAGCCCTTCGTAATCCCGCGCCCTGCGGAAGGACTCGATCTTCGGCTCGCTCACCCTGCGGACAAGGTCAACCAGCATGAGGAATATCTTCCGGCTGTTCTCCAGGTGCTTCAGCGATTGCGCCTTCTTCTGTGTGCGCAGGGCCTTGACGTCCAGGCCCACGAACTCGCCGTTGCGGCCGAACCCGCCCTTTTCGAGGACGTACACCTGGTCGAAGGCGCGGCGCAGGTTCACCGCCCCGAAGGACTTGTCCTCGTCGAATTTCAGGCCGTTCTGGTCGTTCAGGTGCACGCCCCAGAGTTTCTTGTGCCAGAGGGCGTAGGCCATCTCGTCGGACGGGTCAAGGCCCGCCAGGATCACGTGGGCCGTCTCGATGAGCGCGCCGACGCGGTTTGGATCGGCCGTCTTGTAGGCCAGGCCGATGAAATGGCCGGTGGTGGGCACGTAGGCCTGGTCCATCGGCTCGTTCGGCTTCATCTCGCCGAGGATGAGGATGTTGGGGTCGTAGCGGAGCATGGCGTTCATGTAGTCCACGAAGCGGCCCACGGCGGTCTGGGCGTCCTTGGCCTCGCGCATGTATGTGCCTTCGCGGGCGGGCCAGAGGACGATCCGCCGCGTCCCCATCAGGTTTGCGATGTCAATGGACCGCTTGGAGCGGTCAATGGCGTACTTGCGCTCGGCGGCGCTGTTGGAGGTGCAGCCGCCGTCTATGGTGCGGGGGTCCTCCCAGAGGCGCGGGGCGATGAACTCGGCCTCTAAGCCCTCGGCGTCGAGCATCTTCTTGACGGCCTTGCACCCCTTGACCATCTTCTGGTATCCCCAGTCGGCGGGGACGACGTCGTCGTCGTGGAACTGGACGCCCTGGAAGCCGAGCTTCCGGTAGAGTTTCATCTTCTGGGCGAAGGTGAACTCCGCGCGGACGGGCGGCCCGAAGGGGTCGGCCCCGGTGTGAACGTTCCACGGCCCGAACGAAAAGCGATACGTCGTCTGCTTCTTCGCCATTTCCCTACCCTCCATTCCTTTCTGCACAAAACTGAAATCTTCTGACTTCTGATCTCTGCCTTTGCAGGACCTCCCGGAGGTCGGAACCTCCGGGAGGTGTCTTACCGACCTCTGACCTCTGACCTCTGGCCTCGAAGTCTACGCCATCCGCCGCCCCACGTCAAGGGGTTTCGGAAAGGATGGCCGGCATGTCAAAATCTTCCTATGTTTCCGGCGCATTTATCGGTAGACAACCATCCCCCGAACATGCCATGATAGGAACACGAATGCAGATGGGGAGAGTGGAAAGCGGAGAGTGATGTCATTCCCGCGAAACTTGTCCCCGCAGGCCGTAAGCGGGGAGCGGGAATCCACGGGACGCAGTGGATGCCCGCTTTCGCGGGCATGACGAATAGAATAGTAGGGTGGGCCTCTGGCCCACCATCCCCTCTGCGCGGCGAAAGAAAGTAGGGTGGGCCTGTGGCCCACCATCTTGCTGCGCGGCAGAAACAAAAACTCGGAGACAATGCAATGCTGACGGACAAGACGTATGATGCGGCGGTGATCGGCGGGGGATTGAACGGATACTCCACGGCGACGGCCCTCCGAAAGGCCGGCCTCTCCGTCCTCCTCGTCGAGCGACGCCCCGTCCTCGGCTGGGAGGCGACCTGGGCCTTCCGCTTAGATGTGAACGGCTTGCCGACGCCGCTCGACGGGGAAATCCTCTCCCGCATCGAGGCCGCAGGCGGCGTAAAAGGCGGACGACTCGACGCCCCCATCGTGGAAATCCTCCTCGACCGCTACGCCAGGGACATCGGCCTCGACGTCCTCCTCTATGCCTGCCCCGTGGCGATCCAGGTGAAGGACGACCTCGCCGCCGCCGTCGTCATCGCCGGCAAGTCGGGTGAGTTCCCCATCCGGGCAAAGGCATTTGTGGACGCCACCGACCAGGGACTCCTCTGGCGGCTCACCGGCGTCGAGTTCGACAAACCCAAACGGGAAGAGGCCGTCCACTCCATCTTCCTCAACGCCGCGAAGCCGATCTCGGCGGTCCGCCGCATCAACACTTATTCCCTCGACATCGAGGCGAAGCCCACCGTCTGGGACGGCGAGATCGCACTCGAATTTGAGGTCCCATCCGCCGACGTCCGCATCGCCCGGCGCATGACCCCCGACGTCCTCGCCGCCGCGCGGGAGGCCATGCCGGAACTCGAAGGCGCAGTCGTCACGCACGTCGGCGTCGAGCCGTATCCCCTCGCCGCAGCCAAACCCAAGGCCGAGAGTTCCATCCTCCACCCGCGCGTCAGGAACCTCTTCGGCGCGGGACGATGGAGCCAAGGCCCGGCGGCCGAGGAGATCGCGCGGCGTATCGGCGCCCTCCCCGAACCGCCCGCCCGGGACGGGTCGGAGAAATCCGTCGCCGCACCGCCGGTATATAAGGCCGACGTCGTCGTCTGCGGCGGCGGCACGGCGGGCGCCTTCTCCGCCATCGCCGCAGGGCGCCAGGGCGTCAAGACCCTCCTCATCGAGCCGACCACCTTCCTCGGCGGCATCGGGTCGGGCGGCGGCATCCACTGCTACTACCACGGCGTGAAGGGCGGCATCCAGGACGAGGCCGACGCCCGCCTGACCGCGCTCCTCCCCCTCTTCGGCCCGAAGGAGAAGGTCTCCGGCTTCCACCCCGAGGCGAAGAAGGTGGCGCTCCAGCAACTGGCCGACGAGGCCGGTGTCGAACTCGTTTTTGATACCGTCGTCACAGGCGTCGAGAGCGAGGACGTGCCGTCGCAGCTCCCCGCTACGGGCAAGGAGCAGGTCCCCCGCCGCATCACCGGCGTCATCGCCGCCGGGCCGCAGGGCAACGCCCTCTACCGCGCAACGGTCGTCATTGACAGCACCGGCGACGGCGACGTGGCCGTCATGGCCGGCGCGCCCTACACCTTCGGACGCGGGACCGACAACCTGCCCCACGCCTACTCCCTCCCCTCCGGGCGGCTCGACCCCAACGGCAAGCTCCTCATCACCAACTTCGACGCGGGCTACTGCGACCCGACGGACGTGGCCGATCTCTCCCGCGCCCGCCGACGCGGCCTCGAGCACTACTGGCGCGATCGCTACACGAGCGACAAGCGCCTCCTCTACATCGCCCCGCTCATCGGCCTGCGCAACAGCCGGCAGATCCTCGGCGACTACGTCCTCACCCTATCCGACGAGATCGCCGGGCGCGACTTCCCCGACGTCATCGCCTACGCCTACTCCCACTTCGACAACCACGGCTTCGACTACGAGAACGAGAGCGACGAGGCCATGCTATGGGTCTGGGTGCTCGGCAACTGGCGGAGGAGGTTTGGCTGCGAGGTGCCCTACCGCTGCCTCCTGCCGCGCGACGTGGAGGGGATGCTCGTCGCCTGCCGCGCAATCTCCATGACCCACGACGCCCACAACCAGCTCCGCATGCAGAACGACATGCAGCGCCTCGGCGAGGCGGCGGGCACGGCGGCGGGACTGGCGGTGAAGAACAAGGTCGCGCCGCGGGCGCTCGATGTCAAACTCCTCCAGGAGACGCTCTTCAAGACCGGCGCGCTCGGACCCCGCCGCGCCCCGGAACTCCCCCCCCCGAAGGAGGTGCAGCTCCACGACGAGTCCTGGAAGCCGCCTCTGCTCCCGACGCGGCCCCTGAACGAATTGGCCCAGGAACTCGGCGGCGAGAAGCCGACCGAGGCCGTCTGGCAGTTGGTCCACGGCGGGCAGGAGGCCGTGCCGCTCCTCAAGCAGGCCCTCCAGTCCGACAACCCCAGGCAGCGCTATTGGGCCTCGGTGGGGCTTGCCATGTTCCGGCAGCCCGAGGCCGCGCCGGAGCTGGTCTCCTGCCTGAAGGAACGACGCGCGGACAAGCCCGAGGGCCTTAAAGTCGTCCCGGCCTGGCAGGCGTCCATCGCCCTACTCGGCATGGTGGGCGACAGGGCGTCGGCGGCGGAGGTCGCCAACGTGCTGAAGGACCCGTCCGCCGACATGGACACGCTGATCGCCGCCGTCCGCGCCCTGGGGCGGATCGGCGACGCCTCGGCTGCCCCGGCCATCGAGGAGATGTTGGCCAAGCCGGACCTTCCGCGAACGCGGAATTTCCAGGTTAGCACGCCGATGGGCACGGGGGGCGTCCAGGAGGACGCGAGCTGGCAGATCGAGCTGGCCGCCGCGGAGGTCCTGGCGAAGTTCGGCAGGCCGCGCCCCGACCTCATCGAGAGGCATCGCACCGACCCGCGCGCCTATGTGCGGAGGTATGCGGAGCGGGTGGCTGGCGCGGGCCCGTGAGGGCCTGTTGCCCAAATCCCATTTTGTCGGACATCCGACCCTGCTTCCGCGCGCCGATTTTGGTTGATAAAATTCCGCCCTCATGCTATCCTATGGGCATCGAATCGCGACCGGGAACGCGAGTCATTCCTTTTCATGGGAGGGAATCATGCGCGAAGCAACGAACCTATTGGCCGCGGCGCTGCTCCTGGCCGCCGGCATGGCCGGGGCGGCGTTGGGTCAGCAGGCGGACGCCCCCGACCCCTTCGGCGAGGCCACGATCCGCGTGAAGGGTTTTGCCAGGGT
Organism: Planctomycetota bacterium; assembly: GCA_040755855.1. Taxonomy (GTDB): domain Bacteria; phylum Planctomycetota; class Brocadiia; order JAADGH01; family JAADGH01; genus JAADGH01. The sequence goes on from JBFMAD010000079.1 coordinate 11,048, forward strand.
CCCGCCGGGCCAGCCCCTCACGGGGGCGGCCAAGCTGGGCGCCATGCGGGCGGCGAAGGTGGTGGCCATGCGCAACCTGGCCGCGCTCTTCGGCAACATGGAGATCACAGGCGACGAGAAGGTGAAGAAGATCGTCGTCGAGGGATTTGTGAGCGGGGCGCAGGATGTGGGCGAGCCGGAGGTCCGGGACGGCTGGCTGATCGTGACGGTGGAGGTGCCCCTTTCCGCCGTCGCCGCGAACATGGCCGACTTGGAGGCCAAGGTGGCCCAGGCCCAGGAGCGGAACGAACAGATGCAGCAGGCCCTGGGCCAGGCCGACGCAAGCCTGACGAAACTGCGCGAGACGCTCGACAAACTGAAGGCCGCTATTGACGCGATGGAAAAGCGAATGAAGGAGAAGGGAAAATGAAGACCGCATTGTTGTCCGTTCTGACGGCCGTGTGCATCGCCTTGCTGCCGGGCTGCGGGAAGAAAGAGGAGCCCAAGAAGCCCGAGCCCAGCAAGGCTGCGGTGGACCAGAAGGAGATTGACAAGGAGAAGGCTGCGGAGCGCGCGGAGTACCTTAAGGCCGAGGCCGAGATGAAGCGGGCCGAGAAGGACGCGCAGAAGGCCGCGGCCGAGCAGGAGAAAATGGACCGCGAGGCCATGGAAGCCGCGAAGGCCGCAGCCAAAGAGGCCGAGACGGCAGCCGATGAGGCCGCGAAGGCCATTGACTCCGCCCAGCCCAAGCCGGAAGCCCCAAAGAAAGAAGGCAAGGCGGAGAAATGACTAATCCCGCGGAACGCGGGATTAGTCATTGCGCCGCTCGCGTGTGTCATTCCCGCGAAACTTGTCCCCGCAGGCCGTAAGCGGGGAGCGGGCATGACGCATGACCACGTAGTGGAAGTCGCCAGACATGAGCCAGAAGATGCTCGTCACGGGAGGGTGTGGCTTCATCGGATCCAACTTCGTCCGGCACATCCTCGCCCACAATAAAAAATACGCCGTCGTCAACCTCGACACGCTGACCTACGCGGGGAACCTCGAAAACCTCCGCGACGTCGAGGGCCACCCACGCTACGCCTTCGTCAAGGGCGATATCTGCGACGAGGCGCTCGTGAACAAACTCCTCGCCGACGGCGTGAACGTCGTCGTCAACTTCGCCGCCGAGTCCCACGTGGACCGCAGCATCACCGACCCCGGCATCTTCGTCCGCGTCAACGTCCTCGGCGCGCAGACCCTCCTGGCCGCGGCGAAGCGGCACGGCGTATCCCGATTCGTCCAGATCTCAACCGACGAGGTCTACGGCTCCCTCGGCCCCACGGGCCTATTCACCGAGGAGACCCCCCTCCAGCCCAACAGCCCCTACTCCGCCAGCAAGGCCGCCGCCGACCTGCTCGTCCGCGCCTACTACCATACCTACGGCTTCCCCGGCCTCATCACGCGCTGCTCCAATAACTACGGGCCATTCCAGTTCCCGGAGAAACTGATCCCCCTCTTCATCTCCAACGCCCTCGAGGACAAGCCGCTCCCCCTCTATGGCGACGGGATGAACGTGCGCGATTGGATTTACGTCGAGGACCACTGCCGCGGCATCGAGGCCGTCGTCGAGAAGGGCCGCCCCGGCGAGGTCTATAACATCGGCGGAAACAACGAACTGGCGAATGTCACCATCACCAGGGAAATCCTCAAGCAGCTCGGCAAGCCGGAATCGCTCATCACCTTCGTCAAGGACCGCCCCGGCCACGACCGCCGCTACGCCATTGACTCGACCAAGATCCAGACGGAGCTGGGCTGGCGGCCCACCGTCTCCCTCGCCGACGGCATGGCGCGGACCGTCCAGTGGTATCAGGACAACCGCGCATGGTGGCAGCGCATCAAGAGCGGGGAATATCTGGAATACTACGACCGCCACTACCGGCAGACCCACGGTCTGAAGGAGTAGCCCATGAAAATCCTTGTCACCGGCGCACTCGGCATGTTGGGCACGGAGCTCGTCGGCTTCCTCAAGACCCAGCCCGCCGTCACCGGCATCATCCAGCGCGACATTGACGACCTGCCCATCGAGCAGGAGAATGTCGTCGTCCCCGCCGTCCAGGAGTTGGCCCCTGACCTTATTATCAACTGCGCCGCCTACACCGACGTGGACGGCTGCGAGCGCAAACATGCCCTGGCCGTCGCCGTCAACGCCGCCGGCCCGGGCAACCTCGCCAAGGCCGCCGCGGCCTGCAAGGCGCGCCTCATCCACATCAGCACCGACTTCGTCTTCGACGGCAAGAAGACCGACCCCTACACCGAGGACGACGAGCCGAACCCCCTGAGCGTCTATGGCCGATCCAAACTCGAGGGCGAGCGCCTCGTCGCACAGCACTGCGAAAACCACGCCATCCTCCGCACCGCCTGGCTCTACGGCCAGCATGGAAAGAACTTCGTGGACACCATCGCCCGCCTGGGGCGCGAGAAGGACGAGCTGAACGTCGTCACCGACGAGGTCGGCTCGCCCACATGGACGCGCGACCTCGTCGAGGCGATCTGGGCCGTCGCCGCGCGCACCGAGTGCAAGGGCATCTTCCACGCCTCGGGCCGCGGCCACTGCTCGCGCTTCGAGCAGGCGAAGCGCATCGTCCAACTCACCGGCGGCAAGGCGGCAGTCAAGCCCACCACGGCCGCCGAGTACGGCCTCCCCGCCCCGCGCCCCGCCTGCGTCATCCTCGACACCTCCAGGCTCACCCGCACCACCGGCTGCGCCATGCGCCCCTGGGAGGAGGCGCTGGGGGAGTATCTCAAGACGGCGGGAGATAGGTGATGGGTATCCTGCCCCCCCGCATCCCCCACTCATCCGAACCAGGGGAGGACATGAGCATAACTGGCACTCGGAGCAATTCCGGCGAGGCGGGCAAGGAAACCGCTTTCCTGCTGGACGAGATCCAGTTGCTGCTGGCCGAAAAGCGGACGTCGCTGTCGGTCCTCCGGACAGGAATTGCGGTCTTCGCCCTCCCGCTGTCGGTCCTCAGCATCCTCATCACCACATCCCGCTACTACGACCCGGCAAAGGTGATGCACTTCCTGGCCCCCGTGATCGCGCTGAGCGCCGCGCTGATCATCCTGGGGACGTATCTCGTCGCGCGGGCGCTTAGGAAGCTCCACGCGCAGGACCGCCTCATCGCCCAACTGAAGCTCAAATCCAAGGCCATCGCAACGCTCATGCAATGAGTGATGAGATCGTGGAAGGATGCCACGCGGCGCCAAAAAGTAGAAAGTTGAGATCAGACCCCGATAGTTCCCAAGTCCTACGCCTCCGAGGGCGCTCTGCTTCGCGACGTAGCCCAGTTCCTCAAACAAGATCAGGGCAAAATGTAGTCGCAGGCTTCAGCCTGCGTCCTTATCGCCGAAAACACCTTGCCAGATAATGTCATTAAGGTCGCCATACAATTGCTTGAAACTCTTGATGAGTTTGATCTCACCCTCGCACAGGCTCTGCGACTGAGTGGTACCCCGTTGCGCGTTGAAGAAACCGGCCTTCCGGTAGACTTTCCTCAGCTTTGCCTGCATTTTCGGCGGCAGTTCCGCGAGATTGTCCTTAATGCCATTGTATTTCACATCCTGGAATGGAAGTTCGCGATTTGCGATTCTATGCTCGGCCATTCCTTCTGTGGAATTATCTCTTATCTCATCAAAGACGCTGGTCTCCCATAAAATCTTCTGGTGGACGAGGCGGATTCTGTCTTTGCGATCTTCGAGCAGTAGATTCAACTCGTCTCGGGTCGCTTTCGCAAGTTCGCTGGTCTCTCGTGCGATTCCTCCTGTGTGCCAAACATAAATGACCGTTATCGCCACCAATGCGCCCGTCAGAACGGCAGTGACAATTGCTTGGATGTACGCCGCTCGCACCACACCGTCTTGGGCCTCCTTGGCCATAACCGTGAGGAACACGAGTAGTGCCCCGTAGACGAGAACAGCCACGCCCGCAGCAACAATCTTCCAGTTCCTTCGGACCGAGCGACAAATCGACAGCAAGATAGCACCTGTCTCGTCTGGGACTATGATTCCAAGATAATCCATTGGGCCATTGGACATGACATTCCCCTTCATACGGACATTTGGGACAAAGATCCGATACGAACATTCTCAAACAGGAATCCACCGATGTCAAGAAGAATGGCGAGATCTGGGGTAACGGCTCAGTTACGAGGGGGAAGTTCACTCCACGAAGTGCATCGTCATTCCCGCGAAAGCTGGAATCCACATGCGTCGGTACAATCCCCGAAGTCCTGGATTCCCGCGTACGCGGGAATGACACCTGTCTCGCCAATGATTGACGGAGCATGGTCCGCAGGTTGGAGTAGCCTCCTTGGTACGCGTCGGGGTGATTTCGATCACCTCGGCCCGAAGAACCGCTTGAAGACCGCGGCGATGGCCTCGTCCTTGAGGACGGAGTTCATGGAGCAGACCTGGACCCGCGCACACCCGCCGTCAAGGATGGCCTGAAGTTCCGACGCGATCCGGTCGGGCGTCTTGACGGGGCCGTTCTTTTCGGGATCGGTATGGATGCCGATGAGGGCGACGCCCTCCGCATTGGGGTAGCGCTTCTTCGCGTCGGCAGCGATGATGTGCGAGTACTGCCTGATCTTATCCACGCCCCAGAACGGGTCGAAGTACCACGCCGCCGTCTGCCCGCAGTAATCCACGTTCAGCCGGTTGCCGTAGAGCGGCTCGGACAGGAAGACGGGATAGATGTGTGTGGCCACCTTGACGCCCGGCCTGACCGAGCGCGCGTAGTAGGCCAGTTCATTGTTGAACGCGACGAGCGTGTCCAGAGAGAACCTGTCGAGGGCGCCCTCGCGGGGGAGATCGGGATGCTTCTTGTGGTATGCGTCGAACAGTTTCATCGAGTGTTCGCACCGGCAGCAGCGATAGTTCTGGTATCCGAAAAAGTCGAAGGCGATTCCCTTGAGTCCCTCCACGGCGAGCGCCGCCTTGATCTCCTCCTTGAGGAACGAGACGACCTCCGGCCGGTGGGGGCACAGCATCTCGACGAGGAGGACCTCCAGCCGGCCGTCGAGCGGTTCGCCGCCGACCTGGTATTGGCCCTTGCCGGGCCGCTTGTCGGCCTTCAGTCGTTCCAGGGCCTCGTTCTCCTCCTTGCTCATCGCCTGAAGTGGGGGCGGGGCGTCCGGGTATCGCTTCTTCCAGGCGCGGATGTCGTTCAGGTGGACGGAGGCATAAGCCTCTATGCCATATTGACTTCCGACTTCGACAAAATGGCGGAGATAGTCGGGGTCTCGGTTCCAGACGATGATCTCGTTGAAGCCGATGTCGGCGGCCCTGGGGCAGATCTCCTCCGCCTTACCGCCGCCCCAGCCGGTGAGCCGTTCGAACTGTCTCTTCTGCGCCAGCGCGGCCAGGGGCAGGGCCAGGAATGTCGAGACCAGAACGAGCAGGATCATCTTTGGCATCACTCCGCCTCCTCTGTCGTTTGCGATTAGCGATGGTAATGACACCACACGGCGGGCGGGCAGTCAAGGATGTTCCCGCCGGGAGCATCTTGAAAGACGACCGCACAGGGATTACACTATCCGCCTGACCTCCTGGAGGTTCGGAACCTCCGGGAGGTTGAAAACGGACACGATTGATCTCGCAAACAATTGGGAGGCAAAGATGGCAAAGTCGCGTTACGAAAAATCCAAGAGGGCCTATCGGGCGGCGCGGAGGTTCCTGCCCGGCGGCGTGAACAGCCCCGTGCGAAATTTCGCCGGCGTGGGAGGGACCCCCGTCTTCATCCGGTCCGGCAAGGGCAGCCATGTGAGCGATGTGGACGGCAACGACTACATTGACTACCTCGGCTCGTGGGGTCCGCTCATCTGCGGCCATGCCCACCCCGATGTGGTCAAGGCGGTGACCGAGGCGATGCGCGGCGGCTCCAGCTTCGGCGCGCCGACGGAGCGCGAGACGGAGCTGGCAAGGCTCGTGACCGACGCCTTTCCGTCCATCGAGCGGCTTCGCATGGTCAACTCCGGCACCGAGGCGACGATGAGCGCGATCCGCATCGCGCGCGGCTACACGGGACGCGACCTCGTCATCAAGTTCGTCGGCTGCTACCACGGCCATGTGGATGCGCTGCTCGTGAAGGCGGGTTCCGGCGCCACGACCTTCGGCGCGCCGTCGAGTCCGGGCATACCCAAGGGCGTGACGGGCAACACCATCGCCCTGCCCTTCAACGACCTCGACGCTGTGAAGCGCGTCTGCGCCAAACGAGGTAAGAACATCGCGTGCATCATCATCGAACCCGTGGCCGGCAACATCGGCGTCGTCCCGCCGAAGCCGGGATACCTTGAGGGCCTGCGCGCGGCCACGAAGAAGCACGGCATCCTGCTCATCTTCGACGAGGTGATGACCGGCTTCCGCGTGGCGCGCGGCGGGGCGCAGGAACTCTACGGCGTCGAGCCGGACATGACGACGCTCGGCAAGATCATCGGCGGCGGCCTGCCCGTCGGGGCCTACGGCGGCAGGGCGGAGATCATTGACTGCGTGTCGCCCGTCGGCGCGGTCTATCAGGCGGGGACGCTCTCCGGCAACCCGCTGGCCATGGCGGCGGGCATCGCCACGCTGAGGCGCATCTCGCAAAAGGGTTTTTACGAGAGGCTGGAAAAGAAGTCGGCCATGCTTGCCGAAGGGCTGGAGCGCTCGGCGCGGGACGCGCGCGTCCCGACGTTCCACACGCGCGTCGGGTCCATGATGTGCACCTTCTTCACCGCGCACCCCGTCACCGACTACGCCTCGGCGACGACGAGCGACACGAGGCGTTACGCGAAGTACTTCCACGGCATGTTGGATCGCGGGGTATATTTCGCGCCGTCGCAGTTCGAGGCGGCGTTCGTCTCCGAGGCGCACACGGATGACGACATCGCCCGCACGATCGCGGCGAGCGCGGAGGTCATGAGAACACTCTGAGGGTGGAGGACATTATTTATGGCGCCCCCGGAATCCCAGAATAATCGGTGATATGTCCCCGGAACTCGATGCCGAAACTCGGAACTCATCCCCGGAATACCCCAATATGTTACAATTCGGGGGGGGCAAGAAAAATCCTTGACACGGCTGCGTTTTTTCGCTTCACTACTCTTCTCTGATTGCGGACAATCAGCAACGTTGTGTTCTTAAAAAGTGCTCAGTTTGAGGAAGAAAGTGCGCGAAGAGATTCTCCTTCTGGACCCGCAGAAACGCCCCATCAAAATGCCCGCGCGCTACCGATTCGGTCCTGTAACGGGCCGGCGCCGGCCCGTTACAGGACCGAATCAAGCCCCCTCTCGACAAAATCCGCCCCAAATCCCTTGCCTCCGCCTTCACTCCACGCTATCTTCTTCCCGTCGCCGAAAAGGAAATTCCTATCACTTTTTGGTAATAAGCAACTTGCTACCCCCCCTGTTTCCACGCACACTCACCACAGGAAGAGACTTGAAATTCTCCGCCTGCGCTCGTACTTCTTCACAGAAAGTTGACTTCGGATACCTTAATGGTTACATGCAAAGGTCGCGGCATGGGCAACGCTCGTCACATTGGAATCACCGGCCGGCTTCTGGTCGTGGCTCTTTTCATCCTGTCGGGTCGCTGCGGACCGGGCCTTTCGGTCAGAGCGGAGGGAATACACATGCCGGCATTACTGCACAATGAAGACTGCACAGAGTTCTTTGCCACACAACCGCCGATTCCCGACGGAAAGGCCGGCGAACTCATCGACAGCTACGTAGACCAGATTGCAGATGCGGGAACCACGGTGTTGCTCTGTAACACGAACTCTCGGCGGACGAACTACCGCAGCAACGTTTGGGAAGCGCACTGGGACGGATACGACCCGGACGGCCCGGATGATCAGCCGTTCCTCGCGAGCCTGCCAGCGGAAGCCGTGGAGCGCTGGCGGCGTATGATCGGAAACATGCTCGAGGTGTACCGGCAGCGGGAGGACTATCCGGCCCGGGTCATCCAGCGCTGTCGATACCATGGCATCGCACCGTGGATTTCGTTGCGTATGAACGATGTACATAACAACAAGGACTTGAGTCACCCCTCCCACAGCCGCATCTACCGGGAAGGGCGGTTCTTTTTCCAAGGACGTTCGGGTTACTTCGCCCGGGGGCTGGACTATGCGCGCTGGGAGGTGAGAGATCACTACAAGGCGTTGATCGTGGAAACGCTCGAGCGCTACGACATCGATGGCCTGGAACTGGACTTCATGCGTGAGCCGTACCTGTTCAGCGTCGGCAAGGAGGAGGAGGGGCGAGCGATCCTGACCGCCTGGCTGCGCGACATCCGCCAATTGACGAACACCGCCGCCGCCCGGCGCGGCCATTCCGTGCGCCTCGGCGTGCGCGTACCGTCCCGGCCGGAAACGGCTTTGGCACTGGGGTTGGACGCAATCGGTTGGGCGAAGACCGGCCTGATCGACCTGTTGGTGGTTACCCCGCGCTGGGCGACGCTTGAGTTCGACATGCCCATCAAGCTCTGGCGCGAACAGCTGGGGCAGGCAAACGTCACGCTTGCCGGGGGACTGGAGATCCTCTACCGATCATCGCCGGGCGCTCGGGCCACCGATGCCTCCCCGGAACTGGCGACCGGCGCGGCGGTCGCGGTCCTGGTCGACGGCGCCGACTGTGTCTATCTCTTCAATTACTTCCATCCCGGCGGGCCGTGGCTGAACACCCGTCGTGCCATGAGATCGCTCGACGAGTTGCTGAAGCTGCCGCGCCGTGTGGCTGTGACCTACCGAGACATCACGGCCCCAGGCGAGTCGTACAAGCCGCCCCTGCCGGCGACGGGCCGTGACGTGGCCTTCAACTTGCCTCTTGGGCCGAAACCCGGTGCGGGTTGGACCGCGGACGCGACAATCGGCTTGGCCGACACCGAGCAGGGCGCGCCGGCCCCGGCCCTCGCCGTCAACGGGACGGCGTGCGAACTCCGCAAGACCGAATCGGGCGGTAACGGCGAGTGCCTGCTGACGTATGCAATCCCGCTCGCCGCTTTACCCGGCGCGAATGACGACACGATCGCGGTCAAGGCCGCCGGGAGCGGGCCGCTCAAGGTCACCCGGGTCGAGGTCCGGCTTGCGCCACTGAGCGGTCAGCGGACCAAAGGGAGGTAACAAGGACATGCGTAGCCACGGTGTATGGGGGGTGCGGGGTTAGAACGTCAAAAGGGTCAGATCTCAACTTTCTACTTTTTGTACTTTTTGCGCTAAGTCTCGACCTCCCGGAGGTTCGGAACCTCCGGGAGGTCAGAGAGGGAGATCGGGCCCATTTTCGCCACAAGGAGGACAGGTCGTGGCGGATAAAATTGCCGAATGGGCCGAGGCCATGCTGCGTCTCCGGGGCGAGATGGCGGCGTGGATCAAGCAGAGCATGGCCCTCAATCGGCAGATTCCCTGGTCCGGCGGACACGACGAGGGGACGTTCCTCGGCTCGTGGTTCGGCTACTACCTGCTGACGGGCGACGGGCGCGTCGCCGACTTCCTCCGATGGATGCGCGACGGCTGGCTCGACTGGGCCGCGAAGAATTTCCACCACGGCTACTACGCGAAGGGCGAGGCCCACCACCAGCCGGAGACGTTCCTCATTTTCCTCACGCGGATGCTCCACCTCGACCCCGACCACCGACCGACCATCGAGGCCATGGACCACATGGCCCACCACGTGGGCAACTGGGTGGAGGGCATCCCCGAGTGGTACGACTGGGAGAAACGGCGCTTCCGGAGCTGGCGGCTGGGCACGCGCGAGGTCGCGGCCCGCCCGCCGGAGGATTATGAGAACAGCGATCACTTCCGCCTCGCCGAGATTCTGCTCGCGACCTATCTGGCCAACGGCGACGGGCGGTACCTCGATTTCTGCAAGCAGTACTGCGACAAGTGGTGCGACGCGATTCTCGCAGAGGAGGGGCGAATCCCCGGCGCGCTCCTCCCGACGAACGACTTCCGCGCCTACCCCGAAGGTCGCGTGAAGAGCGCGCGCGGCGATCCGAAGGAAGGCGTCGAGATGCACGTGGCCGGATGCTCCATTGATTTCCTAATGGACATGTTCCTCCTCACCGAGGGGGAGCGGTACATCGCGTCCGTGAAGAAGATGATGCCGTACCTCATCGAGGCGATTGCCGATCCTTACAGCGAGCCGCCGGGTTCGCTCTACGGCAGGTATCGGCGGATGACGGGCGACACGGCCCTCGACGCCCGCGCGATGGAGATCATGGCCGCCATGCCCGAGGCGGAGGACGACCAACCGCTCCTGATGATGGTGGACACCACGCCCCTGCCCCATCCGATGGGGATCGGTCGGCGGAAGGACGATCTTCGATGGGGCCGTCGAAGGGGCGACGGGTCCATCGCCGAGGAGACCGGCCCATCCCCTGCCTCCCTTTTTCTCGCCTGGCAGATTTCGGGTTCCGATGCCTACCTGGCTCGCGCCCTCGAGAGAGCCGCCGACCGCCTGGCCCAGGCGCGACAACATCTGCAGGACGGTCGCCGCCACGGCTGCGCGGGCGGGACGATCTCCGCCCTCGCCGGCGGCCACGGCCGCTGCCCCGGCATCGGGCACGTGACGGCCACGCTGTATCCTGCGGCTTTTGGCGGGCATCGCTTCTGCAACGCCGAGCTGCCGGAGGTCCGATATTTCACGAAAGGCGCGCTCGGCCTGCCGGATCGCGTCGCGTCGCTTCGCCTTCCGGGTGAACTGTGCGTGACGTTCTGCAACGCGGGCGATGAACCGGCGCGCATCACGATCGCGCTGGAGCCGGACCGTCCCGGCCTGCACGGCCTCGCCCGCCCGGCCGACGGCGTGCAGGTGCAGGTGGAGGTCCTGCCCCAGGAGACGAACACGGTGCGCCTGGAATAGGCACTCCCTCCGTTACGGGGGAGCCGGTGTCATTCCCGCGCAAGCGGGAATGACGATGCGGCGAATTGGAGTGAATTCCCCCCACGTAAGTGAAGCGCTACCGGGATAGATATTTTTTCGTTCACATCGGCCCCAAAATGGTATAATATACATGGCTGACCGATAACGTCAGGCATCTATGCAGGGCCGAACTCAGACATGTCGAACCCCGAGAGCAAAAACATCCATGCCAAGCTCCGCGAGCTCCAGGAGTTCGAGACCTTTTCCCCCTTCTGCCGCGTCTTCTACGACCTGGTTGACAAGTGGATCGCCCGGGCGGACCGGGAGCGCCTCGCCCTCTCCGAGATATTCGTTGACTTCCTCGACATCGAGCTGCGCCGCCACGAGGCCATCCGAAAGCTGAGCCGCTCCGGGGTCATCACCATCATGAACTTAGTCGAGATCGCCCAGGACCTGCGGCCCGACGTGGAACGGATTTTCGAGAGGATGGAGCAGGTGGAGGACACAAGCCACGTGTCGCAGGCGGTGGTGAACCTGATCCGCGCGGAGTGCAACTACCACCTCGGCGACACGGAGACGGTGGTGAACTCTCTGCAGCGCGCCATCGCGGCGGGGTGCAGTCATCCCATCGTCTTTCTCGCCCTCGGCTTCAACCTGTATTGCCGGGCCGTGAAATCGCACACCGAACGCGGCGAGGAGCCGGACAGGCTGGTCATCGCCAACCCGGATGAATTTGCGCGGGCCTGCGCCGAGGCCGTGGACGCCTTCAAGAGCGGCATCCGGGGGGAAGGGTCGCCGTACGACAGCAAACTCTACTGGTGGATCGGGTCGGTCTGCGAGATCATGCAGAACCGGCAGGACGCGATCCTCGCCTACCGCCGCGCGATGGAGCTCGACCCGTTGAGCTTCTCCACCGAGGCGATGAAAAAGATCGCCCACCTCGCCCCCTCGGCGCGAGATACGATGTCCGAGAAGGAGAGGCTCCGTCTGGCCGGCCTGCCGAAACTGACCGACGAGGACATCCGGCGCGGGGCGGAATGGCTCCGCCAGGTCAAGACCATAGACGACCTCCTCGGGGCGCGATAGGCCGTTCGTAGTGCGGTCCCGCGCGGCGCGGGATTAGCCCGACGAGCCATGTGAAGAGAGGCAATCGCGCGTCCGAACCGTCGTGAACGATCTGCCGCGCCCTGACCGTAGTGATCACGGATCACCTCCCCACGCAGAAGAGGGTACAGGCCGTACACCTTGCCGTTCCACATGACGAAGGGATCCCCACTCTTCGTTCTGACGGGAACCGCTACCGGGACGCCGGACTGTTGGAGCCACAGGAGCAGGTCCAACTCCTTGTTCGCATCACCGGGCGCGTTTCTTCGTTTCAGGACGTACCGATCCCCAGACGCCACCGTCACTGCTGTGGCGCTTCCCCAATAGGAGTGTATCTCCTCAGTCGAGACAACGTCGCCGACATCCCAAGATGCAGGCAGATTCTTCATTCGTCTGCTGTGTCCAACAATGATTATATAGAGTGCACAATCAACCCATCCATCGGACTTTTCTGCCCCTTTCCTCCCCGGTTAAGGACGTTTGCTGGGATCATCGTAGTGTTCATATCTTCTACGCTTGCTCGATTGTTGTCGCACGCATGAATCAAGTCAAGCGCAAAAGGCGAGAAAGGGCAATGCCCAAGCCCCGCCCGCAAGGAGTGTCATTCCCGCGCAAGCGGGAATCCAGGGCTTTGGAGACCGTGCCGCAATATGTGGATTCCCGCTTTCGGGGACTTCCAAAAAGTCGAGCTTTCGGGGAGCTTCCTTCCCCTGTTCGTAGGTTGGTCGCGATCACGTTGTTTTGGGTTGCGGGAGTTGTTCGGTTGGCGTCTTCCTTAT
>JBFMAD010000080.1:0-23529 GCA_040755855.1 Planctomycetota bacterium
TGTTGAAAAACCCCCGCGAGGCGAACACCGACTGTAGCCGCACCCTTTACGGGTGCGGTTTGACGCATCACGGCCCCGCAGGCTGAAGCCTGCGGCTACAAGAACAGGGTTTTTCAACAACCCCATATGTCCCTGGAATAATCCATAGCAGGTCACGAAGGCGAAGATAGAAGTGGACGCAGATTCACGCTGATTCCCGCAGATGGGATTTCTTGCTGTGTTGATCTGCGTTCATCAGCGTCTGCCTCTTTCTTCGCGTCCTTTGCGAGAGACGTCTTGGCCGTCATTCCCGCGAAACTTGTCCCCGCAGGTCGTAAGCGGGGAGCGGGAATCCAGGAGTGAGGGCGATCCGCCGCGCCGCAAGAACCGTGAAACCACGAAGCACACGAAGATCACGAAGAAAGCAGACGCAGATTTACGCTGATATTCACAGATGAAGGAAAGAATCCCGAGCCAGAATTCTGGACCGAAAGCCCATTCCGAGAGAGCGGGTCAGGACGAACAAGGTGTCGCAAAATGCGACAGATACATTATCTTGTATATCGGTCCCCTTGAACCCCATCATATTGGGGTGAGTTCGTTTGGTAATTTCGACCTTTTTTTTCTGCCCCTCTTTCCCCTCGTGAGTTCGTTTCGCAATTTCAGGGCTTTGAGTTCGTTTCGTAATTTTGACCTGTTGAGTTCGTTTCGTAATTTCGACCTTTTTTGCCGCCCCCCTTTAACACCGCAGCCCCGGCGCTCAGACCGGGGCCATGTGTAATGGCCTATCCGAAAACCTGTAGCCGCAGGCTTTACGCCTGCGAAAAGACCGCACCCGTAAAGGGTGCGGCTACAAATGCCGGGTTTTCGGATAGCCTCCAAATGTACCGTACCACACAAAACGGCAGTTGTCAAATCGAACCTGCAGAATTCTCAAAAAAAACGAGGACTGACGCTCCCCTTACTTCTCAAGTCGTTCTATCGTCAGGTCTTACGACAGATAATTATGTATGGTGTCACCGGAACTCGCAACCAACACCCTTGGGATCGTACCGGCGGCCCCAAACCTTGTTGAAGAACATGTCCTCCCATGAACCAGCAATGTAGACTTGTACAGAAATTGCGTTCTCCGGCCGTGGGATTGCCATAAATTCGTCCCAGATGCGATACACATAGGTTTCTGATCTCGGATCGAACGAACGTTCTACACGAAGCTTCACCGTTTTCTCCTGCCATCCCATAGCAACCCTCCTTACACTGAAAGTCCATGTATATGGTTCTCCCACGGCTTCATAGGTAAGCGTAACGGGAGTTCGGGTTCCCGAGTTCAGGACACACCTTGCTTATCTCTTCTTCTATAAAATACAGCACCCGACGGCATGCCCCCCCGGTGGTTTGTGGTGTGAACCGCCCGACGCCACTCACCGGGCAAGAGTATTATACACCACGGTTGCGACAATGCGAAGAGAATTCTCACGCAAAGGCGCAAAGACGCGAAGCAGAGCCACAGATCAACACGGAAAAAACACGGATCATCTTGGTCTGATTTATCTGTGTTCAATCCGTGTCTATCCGTGGCAAGGCAGAGAGACTACATCTCACACAGAGACACAGAGGCGCGGAGAATGGAAAGATGCAACCACAGATGGACGCAGAAGGCAGAAATCAGAAGTCAGAGGTCAGAGATCAGGAATCAGAAGACAGAAGCCAGAATTCTGACTGCTCAATCTGACCGTTTATCTGTGTGAATCAGCGTAAATCTGCGTCTAATCCTTCCTCCGTGTTCTCTGTGTCCTCTGTGGTGAGACGTGGATTCCCGATCGTTACCATTTTTGTGTTGCGGCGCGGGGCCCTTTCGCATAGAATGTTTGATTCTTTCGACTTGGAGACGAAGGCTCATCGGTAAACAGGTTCAGTGATGTTCAAGAAGGTTGATTCCCGCGTCAATTTCATCGCACAAGAGCACGACATCCTCGCATTCTGGGACGAGCGCAAGACGTTCGACAAGCTCGTGAAGCAGAACGAGAACGGCCCGATCTGGTCGTTCCTCGACGGGCCGATCACGGCGAACAACCCCATGGGCGTCCACCACGCCTGGGGCCGGACGCTCAAGGACTGCTACGAGCGCTTCTATGCCATGAAGGGCCATCAGCAACGCTACCAGAACGGCTTCGACTGCCAGGGACTCTGGATCGAGGTGGAGGTCGAGAAGGAACTCGGCTTCAAATCCAAGCGCGACATTGAGGCGTTCGGCCTCGAAAAGTTCGTCGAGATGTGCAAGGAGCGGGCGCGGAAGTACGCGCAGGTCCAGACCGATCAGTCCATCCGCCTCGGCTACTGGATGCACTGGGACGACTCCTACTACACGATGTCCGACGAGAATAACTACACGATCTGGACCTTCCTCAAGAAGTGCCACGACCGCGGGTTCATCTACAAGGGCCGCGACAGTATGCCCTGGTGCGCCCGGTGCGGCACCGGCATCAGCCAGCACGAGATGCACGAGGGCTACGAGGAGGTCGAGGACCCGTCCGTCTTCCTCCGCATGCCGATTCGCGGACGCGAGAAGGAGTACCTCCTCGTCTGGACGACGACGCCCTGGACGCTGGCGGCGAACATCGCCTGCGCCGTCGGGCCCGACACGGTGTACGCCAGGGTGAAGCAGGGCGACGCGATCTACTACCTCGCCTTGTCGCTCGTGCATGTGATGAAGGAGAAGGGGCCCTTCGAGGTGCTGGGCGAGCTCCCCGGCAAGGACCTGGTCGACCTGACCTACGACGGTCCCTTCGACGACCTGCCCGCGAACAAGGAGGCGGCGGAGGCGCACCGCGTCGTGGCGTGGGACCTGGTGTCGGAGTCGGAGGGCACGGGCATCGTCCACATCGCCACCGGCTGCGGGCGCGAGGACTTCGAGCTGGGCCGGGAGATCGGCCTGCCGGTGGTCGCGCCGATTGACGAGAACGGCGTCTATTTCGACGGCTTCGGCCCGCTCACGGGCAAGTCCGCCCACGAGGTCGCCGACCAGGTGATGGGCCTCCTCCGCGAAAGCGGGTTCTATTACAAGCGCGAGGTCTATAAGCACAGCTACCCCCACTGCTGGCGCTGCGGCCAGCCGCTCCTCTACCGGAACGTGGCGGAGTGGTACATCAACATGTCGTGGCGCAACGAGATCATGGAGGTCGCCAAGCAGATCAAGTGGATGCCGGGGTGGGGACTCGACCAGGAGCTGAACTGGCTGCAGAACATGCGCGACTGGATGATCAGCAAGAAGCGTTACTGGGGCCTCGCCCTGCCGATATTCGAGTGCGAGTGCGGGTGGTTCGACGTCATCGGCTCGAAGGAGGAATTGAAGGAGCGCGCCGTCGAGGGATGGGACAAGTTCGACGGCCACTCGCCCCACCGGCCGTGGGTGGATGAAGTGAAGATTCGGTGCGCGAAATGCGGCAAGGCCGTCTCGCGCATCGCCGACGTGGGCAACCCGTGGCTCGACGCGGGGATCGTGCCCTACTCGACGGTGAATTACAACGTGGACCGGGAGTACTGGAAGAAATGGATCCCGGCCGATCTCGTGCTCGAGTGCTTCCCCGGCCAGTTCCGCAACTGGTTCTACGCGCTGCTGGCGATGAGCACGATGATGGAGAACATCCCGCCGTTCAAGGCGCTGCTGGGGCACGCGCTCGTGCGCGACGAGAACGGCGAGGAGATGCACAAATCCAAAGGCAACGCCATCTGGTTCGACGACGCCGCCGAGACGATGGGCGTGGACGTGATGCGCTGGCTCTACTGCCGCCAGAACCCGGAAAATAATCTGAACTTCGGCTACGGTCCCGGCAAGCTGGTGCAGCGAACCGTCTTCGATACGTGGTGGAACACGTATGCCTTCTTCTGCAACTACGCGCGGCTGGCCGACTTCGACCCGAAGGCCGAGGGCGTGCCGATGGACCAGCGAACGGACATGGACCGATGGGTCCTCTCGAAGCTGAACCTGCTCGTCGAGTCGGCGAGCAAAGTCTTTCCCGAATACAGCGTGCAGACGCTCGTCCGCGAGGCGGAGGAGTTCATCGAGCGATTGTCCAACTGGTACGTCCGCCGCAACCGCCGGCGCTTCTGGCGGGAGCGGTCGGATGCGGACGCGAACACGCTCGCGGCCTATCAGACCCTCCATGCGGCGCTGGTGGCGCTGTGCAAAGTCCTGGCGCCTGTCGCCCCGTTCATCACGGAGGTGATGTATCAGAACTTGGTGCGCGGGCACGACCCGTCGGCGCCGGAGAGCGTGCACCTGTGCCGCTACCCGGAGGCGGACCGGGCCATGATTGACGACGACCTTGCGCGCGATATGGACATGGCCGCCGACGTGGTCTCGGTGGCCCTCAGCCTCCGCAAGGCGAGGCAGATTCGCGTCCGCCAGCCCCTTGCGCAGATCATCGTCGCCTCGCCGGTCGAGAAGACGCGCCACGCCCTCAAGCGATTTGAGGAGGACATCCTCGACGAGCTGAACATCAAGAAGCTGTCGGTGATCGAGGACGCGAGGGAGTTGGTGTCTTACAGTGTCAAACCGAACTTCAAGGCCCTCGGCCCGAGGCTGGGCAAGGCCATGAAGGCGGTGGCGGCGGAGCTGGCCAAGGCTGACGCGTTCGACATCTTCCGGAAGGTCGACTCCGGTCAGTCCATCTCGGTTACGGTGGGCGCCGAGACCTACGAGCTGCGGCCGGATGAGATCGATGTGCAGCCGGAGTCGCCGGGGGACCTGCTCTTCCAGGAGGGTACCGGCATGGCGATGAAGCTGAACACGGAGCTCACCGACGACCTCATCGCCGAGGGCATGGTGCGCGATGTGCTGCGGCACATCCAGACGCTGCGCAAGGACCGGGGCCTGGAGTTGGAGGACCGCATCGTGCTCTCCTATGCGACGGAGCACGAGGCGCTCGGCCGGGCCATGGCCGCGTGGCGGGACTATGTCATGTCGGAGACGCTGGCCGTCGAGCTGCGCGACGCGATTGACGGCGAGCCGCAGACGACGGCGAAGACGGGCGACGCCGCGATCGCGCTGAGTCTCAGGAAGGCATGAAGGTAGAAGCGGCATCCTGCCGCTTCGCGAAGAGGCGGGACATCTCTTCTACGTTTGTCAAATATACTGTCTGTCTTCCCATGGTTCCGCAAGCCGTCGTGGCTTTGGACGAAGGAAGAAGGAATGGGTTCGGAGAATGGGAAAGGAGTATTGCGGCGATGAGGAAAACACTGTTTGTCGTGGCGGCAATTGGAGTCGTTATCTTGCTGGCCCGGTGGGATGCGCTTGGTCAGGAGCAGAAGAAGCCCATCTTTAAGAAGATGGACACCAGCGGCGATGGCAAGGTGAGCGCTGATGAATATGCGGCGGGCCGCAAGGCATGGTTCAAGGAGATGGACGCCGATGCGGATGGCAAGGTATCGGCGGCCGAGTTTGTCGCCGGGCACTTTGAGAAGATGAACCTCGACGATGACGACGATGTGGAGCTCGACGAGTTCATGATCTTCTTTGTCGGGGCGGAGAACAAGGACAAGAAGGCGGCAGAAGCCTCGGCCAAAGAAGGCAAAAAGACCGAGTGGGAGAAGAGAGATGCCAATGGCGATGGGGAGATGACCGTTGAAGAGTATATCCTTCACTTCCAAATGGAGTTCAAGCAGACCGATGCCAACGGCGACGGCAGGATACTCGCCACAGAGTTGTCTGCTAACCACGAAAAGATATTCAGAGATCTTGACGCCAATGGCGATGGATTCCTGACCGTTGAGGAATTCGTGGTCATGCCCGCCAAGGAGTAGCGAACGGCGGGAAAAACGGGACCTTCTACTTTTTAGTCGGCCTGTAATTGTCTGCTTCTGACATTCCATTGCAGTTGTTGGGCGATCGAACCGCCCGCCGTACGTCTGAAGGTGGGGTTTGTGCTGTGCGTAGGGCCGATGCGTGAAATAGGGGAATAGGCATATTCTGGCACTATAATAGATGTTTTGGCTGTCGCCCCTCCCCCGGACGATGCGGGCCGCCCGTGCGCGGTGTGGCGGGGGCGCTCGTCAGCGTGATCGTCACCGTTACCGAGAAGGCGAACGAGGTCAGTGAGCGGTCGCAACGGATAATCTCGTGCGGAAATAGGAGCCTGAACGATGGCAGACCACCAGATCAACACGTTCGAGGGCACCCCGAAGATGCCCAAGCCGCTGGCCTGCCCCTACTGCGGCGAGAAGCTCCAGGACACGACCTTCCAGGAGGCCATCATCACCTGCAAGGAAGGCGATAGTGAGGAAGGCAGGGTCTTCTTCCTCGACAACTACCAGGTCACCAAGGTCGCCCCGCAGTGGTTCAAGGACATCCAGGCGAAGAAGGCGGGCGGGGGAGGATGTATGTCGGTCCTTCTCGCGGCGATGGGGATCGGAGTTGGGATCGGACTGATTTTACTGGCATGAGGGAGCCGGATCGCCTAACGGGGAAGTCGCCGCGCCATGCCAGGCGGAAGGACACGGGGATCGCTTTTGGCTTTCAGCAATGACGGGTTCCGAAATCAAGAAGGAGGCGCGATTATGAAACCCTGGAAATCCTGCCTGACGGTCTTTGCCGTTCTTGCCGTTGTCTGCGCAGACCACGTGCGACAATCGTCCGCCGCAGACGATCCACGCCCTCCCGCCGCGCCTGTCCGGCTCATCTTTGTCCATCACTCCACCGGTGGAAACTGGCTGGCCGATCCGAACCCCGACCAGCCATCGGGCGGGCTGGCTCGCGCCCTGATGCAGAACAACTATTTCGTCAGCGGCACCAACTATGGATGGGGACCTGACGGCATCGGCGACCGCACGGACATCCCCAACTGGCCGGAGTGGTTCGTAGGTCCCAATAGCGCCGCCATCCTGAACGCGCTCTATCGCGAAACCGGCCAGAACATCGGCGATTTCGGCGCGTGGTCCCGGCCCGATGCCGGTCCCGCCGGCGAAAATGAAATCATCCTGTTCAAGTCTTGTTTTCCCAACTCGGACCTTTCCGGCGCTCCCAACGATCCGCCGGGAGCGGAACCTAACGAAGAGCTTGCCGTCGGCAATGCGAAGGCCGTCTACAACAGGCTGCTGACCTGCTTCGCGTCTCGCCAGGACAAACTGTTCGTGGTCATCACGGCCCCGCCGTTGACGAGAGAGGAGACTGCGCCCGACCGCGCTGCGAACGCCCGCGCATTCAACAACTGGCTGGTCAACGAGTGGTTGAAGGGTTACGCCCATCACAATGTAGCCGTATTTGACTACTACAATGTGCTCACCAGCAACGGCGGCGATGCGAACAGAAATGACGCCGGCGCCCAGACCGGCAACCACCATCGCTGGAGCGACGGGGCTGTGCAGCACGTTCAAACGGTCAAGAGCAACTTCTGCGCGTATCCCACCGGCGACAGCCATCCGTCCACGGCCGGCCATCAGAAGGCAACGGCCGAGTTCGTCCCCCTGCTCAATGTCTTCTACAACCGATGGAAGGCCAGCCCCCGCGCTGCACAACCGGCGACACCGCAACCCGCGCCGGCGCAGCCTCCTCCCCGGCCTGTGGCAGAGCCGGTTAGACCCGCGCAACCTCCCGCCGCTGCGCCGCTCTCCAGCGATGTGATTGACAATTTCGAGGGGGAATCCAATTACCATTCCGAAGGCGACCGCGCCACGGTGGATGTGGCTCTCGACAACACGGCAGCCCACGGCGGCGCGGCCTCGCTGAAGGTTGCCTATGATGTCAAGCCGGGGGGCGGCGCAAGCTTTGGGCGCTCCTACGACACGGCCCAAAACTGGGGCGCCGGCTCGGGGCTCACGTTCTGGCTCCATGCCTCGAAGGCGGGGCAATCCTTCGCCTTCCTGGTATTCTCCGGCGCGACGGAGGCCACAACGCCTTTCGATGTGAAGTTCGAGACCACCCCGGACTGTGTGGCGGGGTGGAGACAAGTGTCGTTTACCTGGGGCGATCTGAAACGGGCCGACTGGGCGGACGCGGAGGGCCTGCAGGCCTTTGACCCGACGCGGGTCACAGGCATCGGCGTCATCATTGGCGACGCAGACGGCCGCGGAAATGCGGGCACACTCTGGCTCGATGACATCGCTTTGATTCGACGACCGCTTCCATAGGGCCGACATATTTAGAGGAGTGACACGAGATGACGACGACGCAGCAGCAAACTGGTTCGACGGATCATTTCTGGTATCGCCTGCAACCGAATGGACCGTACATTGACTCGCAGCGCGACAACAAGGCGTTCGGCCATGCGGACGGGAAGATATTCCTGTCCGAAGACAACGGCCGCACCTGGCCGCACAGCGCCGCGTTTCCCAACGCGCAGAACATCACGTTCAGTTGCATCCTGAAGAACGGGAACATCGTCTTCAGCACCCGCTCGAAGATTTATCTCAGCGCGGACAACCTGAAGACGGTCGAGCGAATCACGGTGAAGGACGCAAACGGCGACGATTACATCCCGCACACGCCGCAGAATCCCGACCAGCCCGGCTGGTACTTCCACACCCTGCCGGGCATCAACTCGTGGGATGTGAACGGAGTGGAGATGCTTGCATGGGGGAACTACTGCAACGTCCTTGGCGGCGCGTCTCCTTCCAACATCTACTACTCCCCCGACGGCGGGCATACCGTCAAGATTGCCTATGCCTTCGGACAGAATCCCCATTGGCGGGACAACGGCTCTCCGGGTGGAGGCAACACAGGCGCGCTGCTCGGCAATCCCGTCAATCCTGTCATCTGCCGCCATCTTCACTGCGTAGCATACAATCCTGTCGAGGATGCGTTCTACGCCTGCACGGGCGACGGCGACAAGCCCGAAGGGTTCGAGTGCCACTGGCTGAGAGGGACCTATGACGCGAAGCGGGACAAGTGGAATTGGAAGGTCATTATATCGGATCACCTGAACTCGCGGTACAAAGCCGGCGGGATCACCTTCGTGGACGGGCAGCTCTACTGGATCAGCGACTCGAACGGCCCCCAGCCGTACGATCGCGGTATCTTTCGATGCGCCCCGGCAGACATTGCCAATCCCAAGAAGCACACGCTGCTGTTTAACCCGGAGGTCGAATCCGGCAGCATGATCATCCAGGACAACGTCTTCCTGGCCTCGCATTGCGGTCCCGCGTCGCCGCTCAATTGCGGGTTTATCGTGTCCCTGGATGGAGGGCGGACGTGGGCGCAGCACGATCTCAAGGAGTTCGGCAAGCGCTGTCCGACCCGCTTCCACGAGAAGAACAGCGATGGCTGGTTCCGGGTGGACCTGCGCACCGGCTGGATCAAACACGCCGACGTGCTGTTCATAAAGCCAAAGGAAGCGTAAACCCTTACGTTCATCTAAACCTCCCGGAGGTTTCAAACCTCCGGGAGGTTTGTCCGTGCCGGTCTTGGAGGTACATGCAATGATACCATATCGAGGAATCCTCCTGCTCCTGTCGTTCATCATCTGCGCCATCCTATCGGGCTGCAAAGAGGATGACGGCGCATGGCTGCTGGGCCACTGGCCGTTTGATGGGAGCCTGAACGATCTCTCCGGCAACGGCCACCACGGTAGCGGCGAGGCTGTTCAGTTCGTCCAGGGCCGCCAGGGCCAGGCGCTCCGGGCGGCCGGGCCGCCGGTGGAGATCCCCGACAGCCCCGACCTGCAGCTCGCCCCCGGCCTGATGATTGACTGCTGGGTCTATTTCGATAAAAGGCCGACGGAATATATTCCCATCGTCATGAAGGACATGGAGTATCAGCTCCGCGTGGATCACGCTCGCGAAGGGGGATACTTCGCCTTCTTCGTCCATCTCGACGGATGGGAGCCGCGCGTGCGCTCGATCGCGCCCGAGGCCGGACAATGGTATCACGTCACGGCAAAGTGGACGGGGATTGAGCTCAGTCTCGAGGTCAACGGTAAAAAGACGTCCATATCGCGCACTGCTACGGCCAAGCCGACGAAGAACCCGGTTCGGGTCGGGAATCCGAACTGCCGGCTCGACGATCTGAAGATATTCAACCCAAGCCTCGTCATGATGCGCCAGATGGAGGCCATGATCCGCGAGACGCCCCCCGATCAACGATGCAGGCAGACGCACTTCGGCGAAGGCGCAGGCTGGCCCGGCTGGCGGGGCGGATTCGACGCGGACGTCAAGATTGACGGCGACTCGATGGCGGGGCGCTTTCCCGGCCGTCATGCCCTGGCATTCAATCCGACGCTCGATATGGACGTCAGCGACACGGCCTATCTCTCGGTTGATCTGCGATGCGCCACAGCGCGGGTCGCCGGTATCCTGTTCCTCAGCGATGCAGGCCAGGGCGGCGCAACGCTTCCCGTCTGGCCGGGTCGCAGGACATCAATCGTCAACCTGGCCCATCATCCCAACTGGCGGGGGCGGCTCAAACTGCTGGCCGTCTCCTTCCCCGACGGCGAGTCTCACAACGCAACGATAGAAAACCTGTGGATCTCCGACAAGCCCGAGGGCCGCCCGTTCCTCCACGTGCGGAGCCTGGCCCCGGGGCGGGCGATCCTCCGCGCGGGACGCGACGAGAAGGTCATCGCCATCGTGCGCAGCCTCGGCGCCGACGCCGCGGGTGTGAAGGCGATGCTCTCAGTCCCCAGCGGCGTCAAGATCGCAGACTCGGCTGAGAAGACCATCGGCGATATGCCGTATCACTGTACGGAACGAGTCGAGTGGACCGTCCGCAGCGACCGTCCGCTCACCGGCGATGTGAAGGTGGTTTTATCCGCCGCGAAATTCGACGGGGCAGAGAAGGAACTGCCCCTTGAGTTCAGGCCCGATCTCAAGCTGCCGAAGGCGTCCTACGTGCCGGAACCGAAGCCGGTCAAGTCGAAGTACCTTATGCTGATGCACTACTGCGCCCTCTGGAAGGAGGGCACGCACTACGGCTGGGAGCGCATCGAGCCCTGGCCGGAGCGCACCCCCGCCATCGGCTGGTATGACGAGGGCACGCCGGAGGTGGCCGACTGGCACATCAAGTACGCCCTCGATCACGGAATCCAGGGGTTCATCTATTGCTGGTATCGCGCCGACCTCAAGCCCACCATCACCCACACCCTCGGCCATGCCATTCACGACGGTTTGTTCAAGGCCAGATACCGCGACCAATTCAAGTTCGCCATCATGTGGGAAAACGGCTGCGCCCAGGGCGTCAAAGACCGCGACGACCTGATGAACAATCTGCTGCCGTACTGGATGGAAAACTACTTCAAGCACCCGTCATATGTGAAGATTGACAACAAGCCCTTGCTCTACATCTGGGTGCCCCCGCGGGTGCACGCGCAACTGGGCGGCCCCGAGGGGACGCGGCGGGCGTTCGACGACATGCGCGCGGCGTGCCGCAAGCAAGGCTTCGACGGACTCTACATCGTCGGCTGCGTCGGGACCGCAGACAAGCGGCTGCTCGAGGACATGGGCAAGGCGGGCTGGGACGCGAGTTCGGCCTATGCGGTGTGGCCCGATACGGAGTGGCCCGCGATGCCGGAGAAGCCGGGTTGCGACGTGGAAGGCATTGCCACCCTCTCGCATCGAGACGCCTCGCTGGGCCAGCGCGACGTGTTGCTGGGCAAGAGGGCCGTGGGCGCGCTGCCGGACATCGCCTGCGTGATGATGGGGTGGGACCCGCGGCCCTGGCACGGGCCGCAGACGACGTCGTATCAGGCCGGCGCATCGCCCGAAAACTTCGAAGCCGCCTGCCGGAACGCAAAACAGATCGTTGACTCCACCCCCGGCAACGGCCTGGACAAGCGCATCGTCATCTTCGACAACTGGTGTGAGTTCGGCGAAGGGCACTACATCGAGCCATGCGCGGGCCTGGGGTTCAAGCTCGTGGACGTCATCCGAGAGGTCTTCTGCGACGAGAAGGAACCGTGCGTGGACGTCATCCCGGAGGACGTCGGCATCGAGCCGCCGGATCGCGTCTATCGCAAGCGCCGCGAGATTCTGAAACTCGGCGAGGTCAAGAGACGGGATGTGGTGGACCATCTCCTCGCGTGGTGGACCTTCGACAAGGACGACGACTACCTGGTCCTCGATTCCTCCAAGTGCGGCTTCCACGCCGCCAAGCAGGACTTCAAGACGACCGACGGCATCCGCGGGAAGGGGTTCCTCTGCGACAGCGGCACGGCCTCGCTGCAATTTCACGAGCTGCTCTCACCGCTCAAGGGCATCACAATCGAACTGTGGCTCAAGACCGACGCGCCGAACCAGTCGGACCGATGGATCATCAACACCGTCGGACGGTCCACGACGGGCTATCGCCTCGGCATGTCGGGCGGCAGGCTGGCGTGGCAGATTCCCCAGAAGGCCTGGAGCCATATGGTGAACTCGCGCGATCCCATCCCCCTCGGGAAGTGGACCCACGTCGCCGCCACGTTCGACAACAAGACCATGCGCGTTTACGTAAACGGCGTCGAGCAGGGATCGGGCGAGCGATTCGGCGCGATCACGCCGTCGCATTCCAGGATGTGCATCGGCGCATTCGGCCCGGGAGGGAAGGAGCACAACTTCATCGGCGTCATAGACGAGATCAAGATCTACGATCGCGCGCTATCCTCGGAAGAGATTGGGAACCATTGCCGGGCCCAGGGGAGATAGGCGAGGGACATAGGCCAGCCAGATGGACCCTCGCGCCGTTCTATTCCACTTTCATCTCGGCCAATATTTCATCGGTGATGTACTTTCCCAGCAGGTAGTACTTCCGATCCGGATACCATAGCACGCGCCGACCGTGCCAGTCGGTCATGCTGGTGTAGGTGGCGATCTCCGCCGTCCCCTTCGGCCCAATGGGGATATCGTTCGTGTCGAGGAGCTTCCGGGGCGTGCTGAACCAGATGGGCTGATGCGCCTTGGGGCGGAACTCGCCGACGGCGATGAAGGTGGGATTGCGGATGAAGTTGAGGTGGTTAGTTTTCCACTCCATATCCAACTGGTCGTGCCCGTCCTTGCGCCCGGGGTTATTATGGAAAAGGAGGAGAAAGCGACCGTCGTTCAGCTGATAGATCGGGCAGCACGAGAGCGGGTGCTCCACCGCGTCCCCGTCGTCTCGGTACCGCAGCACCTCCGTCTCCCGCCAGGATGTACCGTCGTCCTCGGAAACAGAGTACCAAACGTGTCCCGTCAATGTGCGCATCGTTGTGAACAACCGACCGTCCGGCAGCAACACAACGCTCGGCTCCTGGGCGCACGACCACTCGGGACGAACGGGGATGGGCACGGCCAGCCCCCTATCCCCCTCCGGCAGCCAGGTGATCCGGATGTCCGTCGGGTCGGGGCCGTCGTTGATGTTGTCGAACCGCATGAAGTAGCTGTGGCTATCCCAGTGCCACCACCCCTGCGGCGGCGGATCCAGGACGGCCTTGCTGGTGCAGAGGGTGTAGCCGGCTAGCCACCTGCCATTGCTGTCGCGGATTGGCTTCTGCCACACGATCCAGTTCTTGGGCACAGCCGGGTCGGGATGGTCGTGCTTGCTGCGCGGCATGGGAATGTCGTCACCCGACATCCAGGTGTGACCGTTGTCGTCGGAGTAGAGGCTGCCCATGGCCCCACAGCCCTGCCGGCTGTTGTCGGTGATGGGTAGTTCCTTCGTGTAGAAGCAGTAGATTCGCCCCTGCCGGGCCACAACAGGGAATCCCCAGCTTGCCTGCAACCCATCTCCGCCCGGCCGTGTGCCGGTGAGGAGCTGCGGCTCGGACCAGTTCTCGCCATCGGGGCTCCGCGCCAGGACGAGGTGATTGTCGCCACGCCCCTCGCAAGAGCTCTGCGTCCATATCGCCAGGAGCTCATCGCTCTTCGGCGCCTCGAACACAAGGAAGTGTTCATTGTCCGTGTCGTTGAGATCGCCGCCCTTCGGCAGGTATACGACAATATCAGGATCGCTGCGCCGCCATTCTGTCGCGGGATTGCCTGTATTGTGCGGAGCGACCATTTGTTGGATTCCTTCCTTTCTCCCAGTGCCACGCTGGCTCAGAGGATTGGCATATAGAATAGCCGTTGTGGAGAGAGAAATCAATTGGCTTGGTATGTACACCATCCTCTGTGTAGAATGGCAGTCCGGCTATGTGCCAACAATCCGGGTCCGCGAATAGACCGATGGAGAAGGGCCAGACACAATCCCTGGACTTCAGTCTGAAGAGCAACGGCTTGGTCCGCGGCGTAACCGTGCGATCCATCGCATGGGGGGCGGCGCTGGCAGTGGCCATCAATCTCGCCTCGCCGTATTGCGAATGGATCCTGCACAGCCAGCTCCTCACGACGAACTACTTCCCCGTCGGTCTCGCGTTCCTGTTCTTTGTCAGCGTCGCGGCGCTGAATCCCTGCCTGAAGCATATGCGGCCGGGCTGGGGCCTGACCAGAGGCGAGCTGGCCGTGGTCTTCGTGATGCTCGCCGTGGCGACGACCATCCCGACCTACGGCGTCTGTGGATACTGGCTCGCGACCATCGCCGCCCCCTATTACTTCGCAACGGTGGAAAACCGATGGGAATCCTACTTCCACCAATACCTCCCCGAGTGGTGCCTGCCTCGCGGCGGACTCGAAGTGAGGTGGTTCTTCGAGGGTCTGCCGCGCGGCGAGACAATCCCCTGGGCCTTCTGGCTGCCCGCCCTGCTCTGGTGGCTCATGTTCATCGCCTTCGCCCTGTTCGCGTGCACGTGTTTCATCGTGATCCTGCGCAGGCAGTGGATGGACTACGAGCGCCTGTCCTATCCACTGGCCGAGCCGGCCATTGCCATGATCGAGGGCGATAGCCGCCCCTCCCCGGCCTTCATGCGATCATGGTCGTTCTGGTTCGGGTTCTCGATCTGCGTCCTGCTTATGGGGTGGCACATCGCCGGCTATTTCTACCCCCCGCTGCCGGAGATCCCACGGTCCCTGGCCCCGCTGCAGATCGCCCGCGCCTTCCCGCCGATCCTCCTCACGCTCTACTGGCCCATGGTGGCCATTGCGTTCTTCATCCGGCTCGATGTGTCGTTCAGCATCTGGTTTTTCGTTCTACTGGGCATCCTCCAGGAGGGCGTCTACAACCGGTTCGGCTTCTCCATCACCAGCTCCCTCGCCGTCTATCACTACGACGCCTCCGGTCCCGCGCTGGCCTGGCAGAGCGGCGGCGCATTTGTGGCGATGGTGTGCATGATGCTGTGGACCGCCCGCAGGCACCTGCGCGACGTGCTGGCCAATGCCCTGGGCCGACAGGCCGTGGACGACTCCGGCGAGATTATGTCCTACCGGACGGCGGTTGTCGGTCTCGCGGTTTCGATGGCCTTCATGGTGGCATGGTTCTGTCGGCTCGGCATGAGCCTCGGCGCGAGTGTGCTGTTCAACCTTGCGGCTGTAATCATCTACCTTGGGTTGTCGCGGATCATCGTGGAGGGGGGCGTCGTCTTCTGCCGCATGCCGCTGACCGCACAGTCAATGACCATGAACCTGCTGGGCAATTCCGCCGCGGACCCCTGCACGATCACGGCGATGGGGCTTTCCTTTGCATGGATCGGCGACCCGATCTGCACGTTCATGCCTGCGGCGGCAAACGCACTGCGTGTCCCCCACCATGCGCGGGCGGCTGGGCGCGGCGTATTGGCCGCAATCGGGATTGCCCTGCTCTCCTCGTTCGCTGCGGCGATCCCGTTCACGCTCTACATGGCCTACACGCACGGGGGATTCAACTTCGGCACGTGGCTCTTCGGAAGGGGGGCCGAGGTCCCGTATGAGTATGTGGTTCATGCCTTCAACGCGCCCCCCGGTGTCGAGTGGAACAAGCTCCTGTGCGGCACGCTGGGCGCGGTGGTGATGCTCGTCCTCACCGGGCTGCGCCACCGATTCGCCTGGTGGCCGCTCAATCCCATCGGGTTCCCCATCGGCACGGTGTTCAAGGTGCGCTGGGTCGTGTTCCCCATCTTCCTCGGGTGGCTGTGCCGTCTGGTCGCCGTGTCCTTCGGCGGGCGGACGCTGCTGAACAAGTGGCGGCCGTTCTTTCTTGGGGTGATGCTGGGGTGGTTCTTCGGGATGGGAGTGAGCGTCATCGTGGACTGGCTCTTCTTCTTCGGCGACGGCCACGTGATCTACTGGCATTGACGGGCCATCCGCCGTGATTCGCGAACAACGAGCCTGGTCGGGCTTGCGCAACGTTCATCACATATGGTATCGTTCTGGCCGAGAATCGGCGGCGCTGCCGCGCCGAAACGCCGTTTCGTAGCCGAACATCGGAGATGCAGATATGGGTAACCTGGCGGTCTGGGATTGGCTCGTGATCAGTCTCTACTTTCTTGGTATGGCGGGGGTGGTATGGTGGTCGGCGATGCGGCAGAAGACATCCACCGACTACTTCCTGGCCGGACGCAACATGGGCTGGTTCGTCATCGGCGGGTCGCTCTTCGCCTCGAATATCGGATCGGAGCATATCGTCGGCCTCGCGGGCCAGGGGGCGTCCACGGGCATGGGCATGGCGCACTACGAGTTGCACGCATGGATCATGATCATGCTCGGATGGGTCTTCGTGCCGTTCTATCACCGGTCGGGCGTGTTCACCATGCCCGAGTTCCTCGAAAGGCGTTACAGCGCCCGGGCGCGCTGGATCCTGTCGGTGGTTTCGCTGACGGCCTACGTCTTTACGAAGGTCTCGGTTACGGTCTACGCCGGTGCGATTGTGTTCCAGACACTGATGCCGGACACCTTCGGCAGTCCGGAGAACGCCTTCTGGGTCGGCGCGTTCGCCACGGTGGTCCTGACCGGCATCTATACGGTCTTCGGCGGGCTCCGAGCGGTACTGTTCACCGACACGGCGCAGGCGATCATCCTGATTGTCGGCTCGTTTTTCATCACCATGTTCGGCCTGCAGAGTTTGGGCGGGTGGGGGGAGCTGAAGGCGATCTGCAGCAAGAACGCGGCGCAGTTCGCCCTCTGGCGGCCGCTCTCCGATCCCCAGTTCCCGTGGCTGGGCATACTGATTTCCTCTCCCATCGTCGGCATCTGGTATTGGTGCACGGATCAGTACATCGTCCAGAGGACCCTGTCGGCGAAGGACCTGCGCAACGCCCGCCGCGGCGCGCTGTGGGGGGCCTTTCTGAAAGTGTGGCCGGTCCTGATCTTCATCGTGCCGGGGCTGATCGGCTACGCGCTGAACCAGAAGGGCGTCATTGCCATGCCGACGAAAGAAGTGAACGGGGCGACGGTCATCAACGGCGACCGGGTGTTTGCGACGATGGTGACGGCGCTGCTGCCATCGGGGCTGCGCGGGCTGGTGGTGGCCGGTCTGCTGGCGGCGCTGATGAGTTCGCTCTCGTCGCTGTTCAACTCATCGGCCTCGCTCTTCACAGTGGACATCTACGAGAAGATACGCCCCGGCATGTCGGAGCAGCACCTGGTGCGTGTGGGGCGGATCGCGACGACCGTTGTGGTGGGGCTGGGGCTGCTCTGGATTCCCGTTATGCCGATGATCTCTCAAGGCGGGCTGTATCAATATCTCCAGAGCGTGCAGGGCTACCTCGCCCCGCCGATCACGGCGGTGTTTTTGCTGGGGCTCTTCTGGATGCGGGTCAACGCGCGGGGCGCGGTGTGGGGGCTGGTCTGCGGGTTCATCCTCGGGATGGGCAAGCTGACTATCCAAGCCTTCTTTGGGGCCGGCAAGATCAAGACCCCTGCCCTTCTGGCCGCCATCGGCGACCTCAACTTCCTCTATTTCTCCGGCATACTCTTCGGCGTCAGCGTCGCCGTCATCGTCATCGCGTCGCTGACGGGCGATCCGCCTCCGCCGGAAAAGACGCGAGGGCTTACCTACGCCGACGCGACCGACGAAGACCGCCGAGTGAATCGCGCAAGCTGGAACGCCGTGGATGTTCTCGCCACCCTCGGGGTGCTGGGGTTGGTCCTGGGACTCTATCTCTACTTTTCGTTCTGGCTCGGGTGATGTGGGGAACATCTGATTGGGGGCAGAGGATTTTTTATGCGCCTGCCTGCGGGAAGACCGCACCCGTAAAGACTACGGCTACGAATATCCCTTTTGCGGATAGGCTTTCAATGGTGGAACAGGCGGATGCCCGAGAAGGCCATCACCATCCCGTATTCGTCCGCCGCGGCGATGACGTCGTCGTCGCGCAGGGAGCCGCCCGGCTCGACGATGTACTTCACCCCGCTCTCGCGCGCACGGTCAATGCTGTCGCGGAACGGGAAGAAGGCGTCGGAACTAAGCGCCACGCCGCTTAGCTTCGCCAGCCATTCCTTCTTCTGCCTGCGGGTGAGGCGCTTGGGCGCGGCCTCGAACGCCGCCTCCCACGCCTTCTGCTGCGCGGGGTTCAGCTCGTCCAACAGCGAGTTCTCCACCGCGTTGTCGCGGTCCGGCCTGGCGATGCCCTTCCTGAACTTGTAGGCCAGGACCTTCGGATGCTGCCGCAGCCGCCAGATGTCGGCCTTCGAGGCGGCCAGCCGCGTGCAGTGGACGCGCGACTGCTGCCCCGCGCCCATGCCGATCACCTGACCGTCCGCAGCGAAGCAGACGGAGTTGGACTGGGTGTATTTTAGGGCGATGGTCGCGACGATCAGGTCGCGCCTCGCCTCGGCGGGGAGGGTCTTGTTCCTGGTCACGATTTTATTGAGGAGGCCCTCCGTGACGGCGAGGTTGTTCCGCTTCTGTTCCAGCGTCAGACCGAAGATGTCCTTGCTCTCCATCTCCGGCGGCTCGTAGGTGGGATCAATCTCGAGGCAGAGGTACTTTCCCCCGCGCTTCTCCTTCAGGATGTCCAGCGCCTCGGCCTCGTAGCCGGGGGCGATGACGCCGTCGGAGATCTCCATGCGGATGATCTTCGCAGTCGGCGCGTCGAGCGGATCGCTCACGGCGACGAAGTCGCCGAAGGACGACATGCGGTCGGCCCCGCGCGCCCGGGCGTAGGCCGTCGCCAGGGGCGAGAGGTCCATGCCCTCGACGAAATACGACTTCTTCAGCGCATCGCCGAGGGGGATGCCCACCGCCGCCCCCGCGGGGCTGACGTGCTTGAACGACGCCGCCGCCGGCAAGCCGAGGGCGGTCTTCAGCTCGCGGACCAACTGCCATGCGTTCAGCGCGTCCATCATGTTGATGTATCCCGGCGCGCCGTTGCGGACGGCAATGGGCAGCCTGCCCGACTTCGCAAACACGCGGGCGACGTTCTGGTGGGGGTTGCAGCCGTATCGGAGTTTGAGTTCATCCTGGGGCATTGGCCTGGCTCCTTTTCATGATCCTTAAGTACACCTTTTCATAAGTTCGTATAGAGGGGGTGTCACCTGTCATTCCCGCGAAAGCGGGAATCCAGGCCCTCGCCCCTCGTGGATTCCCGCGTACGCGGGAATGACCATCGTCGGTCCGCAACGGACCTTACACGAACTCATGAAAAGGTGCACTCCATCAGAGGGGCGGCATTATAGGCAAAACCGAAAAAACTTACAATACCCTTCTCTTTGCCTGTGGTATAATCACGGCATTCCAGGGACGCTCAACCTCCCGGAGGTTCCGACCTCCGCAACCTCCCGGAGGTCGGAACCTCCGGGAGGTTAGTACTCCAAGAGAGGCCGCAAATGATCCAGGTCCAGTGTTCCAAATGCCAACAGGTCCTCATCGCCTCCGAGGAACAGGCCGGGACGATGATCCCCTGCCGGCACTGCGGGGCGTGGGTGGCGGTCCCGGGCGCGGCCCACGGCGGCGAGGATAGCGCTGAGGCGCCCTGTCCATTCTGCGGACAGTTCATCCTCATCGAACCCGGCGACGTCGGCATGCCCATCAGCTGTCCACATTGCAGACAGATGATCCAGGTCGTGCGGCACGCGCCCACCGGCCGCCTGGTCCTCCAGCCCGGCGAGCAGGGGCCGCACATAGAGCCGATCCCGTGGGAGAATCGGCAGGCCCTGGGGTTCCTCACCGCCCTGTGGCGCACGTTCAAGGAGGTCGTGTTCTCGCCGACGCAGTTCTACCGGCGGATGCGACCATACGGCCTCGGCGACGCGATCCTATATATCCTCGTCATCGGATTATTCGTCGCTGTCGGCAGCGTGCTGCAGCAGTCCTCCTGGCAGTACCTGGCGCAGAGGGTCGCAACATTGACCCGGCCGCCCGGCGCGCCCGCCCCGCTGCCGATGCCCCAATCGCTCGGCGTCTTGGGGTATGCGATTATGGTTCTGCTTATGCCTCTGATCCAGGTGCTGTCCATGTTCATCGCCTCAGCCATTGTGCACGTAGTCCTCATGGTCCTCGGCGGGGCAAACCAGGGGTACGAGAACACCTGCCGCGTCCTCAGCTACGGAAGCGGTGCACACGTGTTTGGGTTGATCCCCATTTGCGGCATCATCGCCCCCATCTGGTTCCTCGTGGTCACCACTATCGGCCTGCGCGAGACGAACCGGATCGGCACGGGGAAGGCCTTTCTGGCCGCCTTCACGCCGCTTGCGTTGGCGCTCCTCTGTTGCTGCGGATGGCTCCTGGTTGGCTTCGGCCTGCTCATGACCGCCGGGCCGATGTGAGGCAGAGTCCAACCTCCCGGAGGTTCCGACCTCCGGGAGGTTGATATTTCATGTCAAGGGGGAAAGGGAATGATCGAATTCAACTGCCCAAAATGCAACGGCCCGCTTGCCGCCGGCGACGATCTGGCCGGGACGATGGTCGCCTGCCGGCATTGCTCGGCCTGGGCCCTCGTCCCCGGCGGCGGCCAGGCGCCGGTGGAGTCGGAAGAGCACACCACCCAGGCCCCGTGCCTGTTCTGCCGTGAGCATATCCCACTGCGGCTGAGCGACATCGGCATCCCCATTCGATGTCCCCACTGCGGCGGGATGCTGCACGTCCTCCCCGACCCAACGACGGCCATGCCGTCGCTTCGCCGCTACGACGAGGAGCGCGCCGAGAGACCCCTCTCCTGGCGGGAACGCGCCCGGGCCATCAGCCTCGAGGCGTCCTGGCGGACGGTCAAGCAAATCCTTTTCCATCCGGTTCGGTTTTTCCGCGCGATGCCCCTGCGGGGTGTCGGAGGGTTGCCCTTTGCCGTGGGGGTTAACGTCATCGGCGCACTTCTCCGTTTCATGCTGGACGTCCTTTGTCTATTCCTTTTTTCCCACTTTTTGCGAACCGCGCCGCCGTGGTTCACGGGGCCGGTCGGCCAATCTGAGCGCCTGAACTCCCTCGTCTGCACCCTCCCCGGTTGCCTCGTGGTCATCCCCGCGTTGACGATGTTCCGCGTGGCGGCGGGGGCGGTCATGTCGTACGCCATTCTCAGGGTCTCAACCGAACGCAAGCCGGACTTCTCCGCCACGTTCGAGGTGATCGGGTATTCGGAGGCGGGTTCGTTCTTCCGCTATCTTCCCGTCTTCGGTTTCTCCCTGGCGGCGGTTCTATCCGTCGTGCTTGCCGCGATCGGTTTCCGCGAGACGAATAAGGTCGGCCTCGGGGCCGCAGTGACGGCGGCGATTGTCCCGCCGATTCTGCTGGGGTTGATGTGCGCGGGGGTGGTCGTGTGGTTCGGAGGGGACGTTTCTCTGGTTACAGGCCCCCTTTGGTGGCTCGAATGGAAGTAAGCCTTCGCCATCGAAACAAGGCGGACTTCGACCACGAGCTGGTCTGGGGGGCGATCGGCCTGCTGGTCCTCCTCGTGGCGCGCTTCGCGCCGGTCCATCTACTCCCGCTGCGGCCCTGCCCGTTCCTCCACCTGACCGGCATCCCGTGCCTCACCTGCGGCATGACGCGATGCTTCGTCGCCATGAGCCGGCTGGACATTTTCACGGCATGGCGCTTCAGTCCGCTGGGCGCGGCGCTGTATGTGGGCATCGTCGTGTATGTGATCTACGCCGCCGTCGTCCTCATCGGCCGCCTGCCGCGCATCCGCGTCCGGTTCGGGAGCGTCTGGGAGCTGCGGGCGATCGTCGCCGTCGCCGCCGCGATTGCCGTCGCCAACTGGCTCTACCTCATCGCCGTCTGGCCGACGGGGCCTTGACCCTAACCCCACGACTCACGCCTCATCGTCCATGCTTCTACTTCTTCTTCCGGCTGACCTTCTTCGCGGGCGATGCGCCTGCGCCCATGCCCCAGCGCTCGTTGATGTCTTTTTGATACTCATCGACCTTGCCCTCGATCACGTCGTCCACGAGCACCGACTTGCCCGTCCACGCCGACTCGTAGATGGCGATGGCGATGGCCTTTGCCTTGAAGCCGTCCAGGCCGTCCACGTCCGGTTTGCGCCGGTTGGCCACGGCGTCAATGAAATCGGCGCATTCGAGCTGCACGCCGTCCGTGAGGCCGTACGGGAAGAGCTGCGCCTTCTGTTCGGGCGTGAGGCGGACGAGGTATTCGATCTCGAGGTCCTTGAAGTTGCGCTTCTTGCCGTCCTCGAAGGTCACCTCGCCCTCGGTGCGCAGGCCGTGGAAGATGTCGCCGCTGAGGTCCTCGAAGGACCCTTTGTCCCCGTAGTAAACGGCATGGCCGAGCGCCTTGCCGCGGGCGGCGGGGAAGTAGCTCCACACGCCCACGACGCCGCTCTTGAAGACGATCGTGGCGGTCCAGGAATCCTCGACGTCGCCGACGACCTCGCCGCGCTCCGGGTGCTTGAACGGGCGGCGTTCGTAGGTGCGCATCTGCGCGAAGACGCGGTCCGCATCGCCGAAGAGGTAGCGGATCGTGTCCATGTAGTGCGCCCCGCTGTCGAAGATCAGGCCGCCCCCGCCGACGAGCCGCTCCCCGCGCCACTGCATCGGTTCCGATTCGAGCGACATGGGATACCAGCCCGTCTTCTGCGCGAAGAACATCCGCATGTTGCCGAGCAGCTTCGCCTCGTTAATGATCCAGTAAACGCAGCGCTGGCCGACGTAGCGGCGGAGGTTCTCGGCGACGGCCACGAGCCGCTTGCTGCGCTCGGCGGCGTCGAGGATGATCCGCGTGGCCTTGCAGGTGATGCCGATTGGCTTCTCCACCATGATGTCCATCTTGGCCTCAAGGCAGGGCACGGCGAGGATGTGGTGGAACCCGTGCGGGGCGGCGATGTCCACGGCGTCAATGTCGCCGTCCTTGAGCATGTCTTTGATATCGGCGTAGACGCGGGGCTTCTTGCCCTGGAAGGCCTCGGCCTGTGTGGCGAAGTCCTCCGCCCGCTCGCGCTTCACGTCGCACGTTGCGACGATGTTGAAGTTCCGCCCGCCGCGCGCCCAAATCGTCTTGTAGGCGTTCAAGTGGCCCTTTGCCATGCCCCCGCACCCGACCATTGCCAATCTCACCAGTTTGCTCACGGTTGTTCCTTTCCAAAGAAGAGGTTGATCAGGAGTTGATGGGGATTTCGGTTTTCACCGGCATCTCACCCGACATTATCCAGGAATTCGTTTTGGCATGGGACGGCCGGCACAACTTCATCTTCTCATTTCTGGCAAAACGTCGCCTCAAACCACGAGAGGACGCTGCAAATGACAAATAACAAATGTATTGCTCATAGTTTCTGGGAATGGGTTTGAGGGAGACTTCCTGTCGGGTTAGGATGTGGAGAGGTTTTGAAGACAGGAGGTTGTTTATGGGTCGGAAGTTGGAGTTGGATATGTCTGGGCGTT
>JBFMAD010000081.1:0-22591 GCA_040755855.1 Planctomycetota bacterium
GTTGAAATACATCGCGTAGGCGGTGTTGATGCAGTGCATGATTTTGGAGATGGAGCCGTCGGTGCTGGTTTCGAGGAGGAGATGGACGTGGTTGGGCATGAGGGCGTAGGCGAAGAGTTTGAACTTGTATCGGGTGCGGTAGCGGCGGAGGAGGGAGCGGTAGTGTTCGAAATCGTTGTTGTCGAGGAAGACCGCTTCGCGATTATTCCCTCGCGTGGTCACGTGAAACACCCCGCCGGCGAAAGAAACCCGGTAGCCTGATAACATGTGAAATGTCCTCCAAACAGGTTCAGAAACTATGTGTCAGCATTCGCCGAAATATTATCATATCGCAAGGTAACTGTCAATATCAATAATATAATACTTGCAAATATCCATATTTATATAGGTACGATTTTATAATAGGTGAATAGGTGGGTGCAGAAACTCTAATACGCATAAGTACTTGCGTACGGTGTTAGAATGTGCTATAGGGGTTGGGTATCTTTTCTGGGAGGGGATGCCGAAAGAGGAACTTAACCGCGTTCGTGCATAAGGAGACCGTCCATGAGCTGGAGCCTGCGCTGGCGGTTGAGCCTGATGATGTTCCTGCAGTATGCGATCTGGGGCGCATGGGAACCGGTCCTTGCCGCCTATCTGAAGGATTCCTTCCACTTATCCGAGACGCAGATTTCCTTCATGATGAGCTTGGTGCCGCTTGCGTGCGCGGTATCTCCTTTCATCTTCGGCCAGATTGCCGACCGATACGTTTCCACGCAAAAGATCCTGGCGGCGCTCCATTTTCTCGGCGGCATCTTTCTCTTTGTCATGTCGCGCTGCACGGAATTCGTCCCCATGTACTTCGCTATGGCTGGGTACGCCTTCCTCTACGCACCGACCATTGTCTTGACCACATCACTGACCTTTCACCACCTCAAGAATGTTGAACGAGACTTCGGCCCGATTCGCGTGATGGGGACTATCGGCTGGATCGCCACCAGCCTGGCGCTTACCTTGATGCGCAACTTCAAAATCGCCATCGCCGGTGACTTGTTTCTCGTGGCCGGTGTTGCCTCCATCCTCATGAGCGTCTGCTGCCTGTTCCTCCCTCATACGCCGCCGCGACGAGAAGCGGAGGACGCTTGGGCGATCATCAAGGCGCTGAAACTCCTGCTTGTGCCGGGATTTCCGGTCTTCCTCCTGATCTCGTTCATCGTTGCCACGCAGCTTCAGTTCTACTACATGTTCACATCAACTTTCCTCGAACACGGCGTGGGCTTCGAAAAAGAGAACCTGTCGCTCATCATGTCAATCGGGCAGATTGCCGAAGTCTTCGTCATGCTGCTGGTTCTGCCATACTTTCTTCCTCGCTTTGGTGTGCGAACCACGCTGGCCATCGGCGTTCTCGCGTGGATGCTGCGGTACATCTTTTTTGCCATCGGGGGGCCCAAGTCGCTCGTCGTCGCATCTCTCACGCTGCACGGGTTCTGCTATGTGTTCTTCTTCACCGTCGGCCAGATTTACGTGAACTCACTGGCCTCCGACGACATCCGCGCCTCCGCCCAGGCGCTCCTCATCATCGTCACGCTTGGCGTGGGGCGCTTCATCGGCAGTCTCTTCACCGAACGAATCATGAAATACTTCACCACCGCCGTCGGGGGCGCCGCAAGCACCAACTACACCGGAGTGTTCCTTGTGCCCTGCGTCCTGACCATCATCTGCGCCGTCGCCTTCTTCCGCTATTTCGTCGAGCCGCGGCATCCCTACGTCCGTGTCCGTCCGCAGATGCTCGATGAGGGCGAGAACACTTACGAAGAAGAGACCGACAGCAACGAAGAAAACCACTGACACAACTCCCTTTCCTGAAGGAAGGAGTATCCTGCTATGACAGACCCGAATAAAATCACCCGAAGGGGCTTCCTTCGGACCTCCGCCGGCGTCGGCGCCGGCGTGACGGCCGTGTTCCATGCGAAGGACGTCCTCGGCGCGAACGACCGGATCAACATGGGCGTCATCGGCGTCGGCGGCATGGGCGGCGGCCACTTGCAGCGCCTCGTCGAATGGAGCGAGACAGGCGTCGAAAAGATCAAGGTCATCGGCGTCTGCGACATCTACGAGCCGCGCAAGGAACGGGCCCAGAAGATCTGCGGCGGCAAGGTCTTCCATGAATTTGAAGAGATGGTCCAGTGGAAGGAGTTAGACGCCGTCGTCATCGCCACGCCCGACCACTGGCATGCCCCGATCTCCATCGCCGCCATGGAGGCCGGGAAGGACGTGTATTGTGAGAAACCGATGACCCGATACTGGGAGGAGGCGAAAAAAGTCGCCGAGGTCCAGGAGCGCACCGGTCGCGTCTTCCAGTGCGGCGCGCAGGGCAGCTCCGACGACGCATGGTGGCAGGCGCGAAAACTCCTTCAGGAAGGCGCCATCGGGAAGTTGATCTGGAGTCAGGCGGGGGCCTTCCGCAACTGCCCCACCGGCGATTGGAATTATCACGTCGAGACGAATGCCACCCCGAAGAACCTCGACTGGGACCGCTTCCTTGGCTCGGCCCCCAAGCGCCCCTTCGACCCGGAGCGATACTTCCGGTTCCGAAAATACTGGGACTACTCCGGCGGTCTGGCCACCGACCTGCTCTACCATTCCATGGGGCCGTTCCAGGTGGCCTTCGGGACGGAGTTCCCCTGCCGCGTGGTTGCATCAGGAGGGAACTACGTCCACTTCGACCGCGAGGTGCCCGATACCTACCACACGCTGGTGGACTTCCCGAGCGGCCATACGCTCGCCCTATTCAGCACCCAGGCCAGCGAGACGGGCCTGCCGGTTATGATCCGCGGCCAGGAGGCGACTATCCACTTCGAGAGCCCCGGCCTGGTCGTCCGGCCCGAAAAGCCCTTCAGCGATAAGCGCAAGGAACTACGCATCCAGCGCCAGCCGCGAGCCAACCACATGAGCAACTTTATCGAGTGCGTCCGCACCCGCAAGACGCCGCACCTCGATGCAAAAAAGGCCTACGCCGCCATGGTCGCCATCGCCCTCGGCGTCGAGTCCTATCGCCAGAAGAAGGTCATGCTCTTTGATCCCGAGAAGGAGCAGCTCATCAGTTAGGACTTCCCGCCCATGAGACACAGTATGCCGAACCTCGGAGGTATTCCACGAATGAGGATCAGAAAACAAAGCCTGTGGCAACTTGTTAGTATCGTCCTCGCCTTGGTCACGCTTGGCGCAGCCCCACTTCTGGCCGACGGCAAGCCGACCGATCAGGAAATCCGCGACCTGATCGCAAAGAGCAAGGACTATCGAGTCAAGTTCCAGGTCATCAAGATCGGCCAGCCGGCAATGATCCCCCTGTTTGACCGCCTGGCCGAACTCGAGAAGCAGGAGAAGAAGGACGACGTGGCCATCTTCGAGACCCGGAGCATGCTCCGATGGGTCGCCATGCGCGCCGCCGAGGGCATGGCCCCGCGCCCGCCGGTCGTTGCGACGCTCACTGAGGTCATCAAGTCCGACCGTCCTGTCGAGCAGCGGTCCTTCGCCGCCACACTCCTCGGCCAGGCCGGGGGCGACGAGGCCGTCCAGACGCTCGCGCCCCTTCTTGCGGATGATAAGCTCCGCGACGCCGCCCTCGCGGCGTTGATCGAGATACCCGGAATGTCCGCCACGCAGGCTATGGCCCATGCCGAGCCGCAGGCCACGGCGGAGTTCAAATGCGCCCTCCTCACGGCGCTCGGCAACCGGCGGGACCCCGCCGTGACGCCCGTCCTCCAAACTGCCGCGAAGGACGGCGACGAGAACGCCCGCATCGCCGCCATCAAGGCGATGGGGGCGTCGGGCGATCCCGCGGCGGCGCCGACGGTCCTGGAGGCGGCCGCTACCGGCTCGGACAATCTGAAGAAGGCCGCCGTCGTCGCCTATGCGAAGCTCGCCGCCGCCTGCCTCAGCAAGGGGCAGACCAAAGAGGCCGAGGCGATGTATGCGAAGGTTCTCGAACTCGAAGGAGACGATGCGTCCCGCGCCATGGCCCTCCACGGCCTGGGGCTGACCGCCGATGTCGCCTCGATCCCGAAGCTGACCGACGCCGCCGAAAAGGGATCACCTGCCGTCAAGTCGGCCGCCATGGACGCGCTCCTGGACCTTGCCGACGACCTGCTGGACAAGGGCGACAAGGCGCAGGCCGCCTCCCTCTACGACCGCGTCCTGCAGTCGGCTGACCGGGAGTCCGCGCGCATCCGGGCGATTGCCGGGCTGGGTCGGCTGGGCGACAGCGCCTCGGCCCGGAAAATCCTGCCGTTCCTGAACGCGCAGGAGCACCGCATCCAGGGCGCGGCGGTTGCGGCGCTGAAGGGGATCGAAGGCGCGGAGATCACCAAAGCCCTGAGCGCCAGGCTGAAGGATGAATCGCCTCTGCTGAGGCTGACCGTCCTCGCCGCTCTCAAGGAGCGGAAGGACGCCTCCGCTGCCCCGGACATCCTCCCCCTGGTCGGGGATGCGAACGAGGAGATATCTCTCGCCGCGATCGCGGCCCTCGGGTCCATCGCCGACCCGGCGGCGGTCCCCGCCCTCCTCAAGGCGACCGAGAGCGAGTCCTATGCGGTGAAGACGGCGGCCTATGAGGCCTATGCCGAGATCGGCGACGCGGAACTGGCCCGCGGCAAGACCGCGGAGGCCCTGGCGATCTATCACAAGATCATCGAGGCCGGCGCGAAGAAGCGGGCGCGCGACCTGGCCCTGGCGGGACTGGGGCGCATCGCCGATCCTGCCTCCCTGCTCCTCATCGAGCCGATGGTGGAGAAGCTGAAGAAGGAGGACCTCGATCAGGCCCTCGACGCCTATGTAGCCATCGGCGACAAGCTGGCCGCCCAGGGCAAGCGGGACGAGGCGGTGAAGATCTACAGCAAGGCCCTCTCCAAGAACCCGCCCTCCGCCGCCGACCTGAAGCAGAAGCTGCGGACGCTGGGAGAGAAGATGGAGTTCCACTCCGCCGACGGAAAGATTCGGCGCTGGTGGGTCATCGGTCCGTTCCCGGCCCCGGACATCCCCTCGTGGGAGAAGCCGCTCTTCCCGGAGACGGAAATTGATCTGACCAAGGAGTATGACGTCGGCGGCAGGAAGTACCGATGGACGCCCATCGAGACCGATGACAAGGAGGCGAGGGTCAATGTGGAAAAAGTCCTCGGCGCGAACGACAAGGTGGTTGCCTATGCCTATGCGGAGATCGTGAGCAAGGACGAACAGGACGTGCGGCTACGGTCGGGCAGCGACGACGGCTTGCTGGTGTGGCTCAACGGCGAGCGCGTTCATGCCTTTCTCCAGCCCCGGTCCGGGGCGGTGGATGAGGACAATGTGAAGGTGCATCTGAAGAAGGGGCCGAATCCCCTGCTCCTCAAGGTGTGCGAGATCGGCGGCGGGTGGTCGTACTGCCTGCGGATCACGAACGATCAAGGCGCCAACCTAAGCTGCGGCGTCAGGTAATGGCTACGGCTTCCTGGAAAGGAAATACCATGCAAGACAAACGGCTATGCAGAAGAGGGTTTCTGGCCGCGGCGGGTTGCCTCGCCGCGGGCTGCGCCGCAATGGATCGCCTGTTCGGCCCGTCCGACAAGGCGAATCCCTATGCCCCCTTCCTTATGGGCGCGCAGAGCTACTGCTTCCGGAAATTTTCGTTCGAGGACGCGCTGAAGAAGACACAGGAGCTCGGCCTCCATTACATCGAGGCCTTCCCCGGCCACTTCAAGAGCAACAGCGCGCCCGCCGAGATCGAGGCCATGAAGGCGAAGCTCAAGTCAATGGACATCACGCTGAACGCCTATGGCGTCTGCGGCTTCTCGAAGGACCACGAGAAGAACAAGCAGCTGTTCGAGTTTGCGAAGGCCGCGGGCATCCCCCACCTCAGCGCCAATCCCCAGCCCGACGCCCTCGACAGCCTGGAGAAACTCGTCGAGGAATACCAGATCAACATCGCTATCCACAACCACGGGCCGAAATCCCTCTACTCCAGCGATGAAGACATTCGGAAGGTTGTCGAGGGCCGGAGCAATCGCATCGGCCTGTGCATTGATACGGGCCACTTCATGCGGTCGGACGTGAACCCCGTGGACGTCGTGCGGGAGTTCTCCCCCCGCATCCATGGCGTCCACCTGAAGGACGCGAAGGACAAGAAGGACTGCATCGTCGGGACGGGCAACCTGGACCTCGTGGGCTTCCTCCAGGCCCTGAAGGAGATCGGCTTTAAGGGCTACTTCTCCCTCGAATACGAATCCGACCCCGACGACCCGGTTCCCGCCATGCGCGAGTGCCTCGCCAACACCCGCGCGACGATTGCAAAGCTGCGGTAGGGCAGTTCCTACACAGTCAAGACCGAAGGTTCTACTTTCCGGGAGTTAAAAGTCAACAAAGTAAACAGTTTCATCATCCAACTTTTCCAGATCAATAAGAACCTTGGCTCTACGTGGGTTTCCGTTCGAGTTCCGAAAGTCCGATTGAAAAGAGCCACTTTTTATCAGGGTATCGTCAGTTAGGCGAATGAATGAAACTTGTTTCAAATAGAAGGACACCTTCCTAAGCCTCGACCATGCACCTCTTGCAATCCGCTCACGCACGTACTTGGAACTTTCCCCTTTGAGGCGATCATGCCATTTTTGGAATGTTCTCGCTTCATCATTGTAGACAACCTCGCCTATTGCGAGAATAAGGCCTACTGCACCATATTCCGCGATCGCTCGCGCCGTGGCCTCTGAATCATTCACAATTATCTGGTGTGAGGATGTGTTTATTGCATGAGCCTTGAAATCCCAAGGAATATCTCCTCCAAATCCATCAAAACCAGTTTTCCCGTATCGTGGACCAGGGGTAGTGATAATCCCGCGAAGCCTCGTCTCGCAGATGAACTGGAAATAGAATCCAATCCATTCCATCTGCTTCCAATGGCGGGAAAGCGCAGTTTCTACAAAGCCAAGACGGAAGCTCTAATCCTGTAATCAAAATTATCTTTTAAAACTGACAAAAGATCGGTCACACCCAACTTGTTGGTTTCTACAAGTAATTGGCAGTATTGCTTGCTCTCGATCACGTCATGCAAAATAATCATATTTTCCTTGCTCGTTTTCCGCGCTTCTTCGCAGGCCATAGCAACGATCAAATCTATATTGGCATCGGACAGTCCCTTATCCGAAGCAACCGTTATCTTCCAAAAGTTTGGTTGGGCGAATCGCTTAGGTACCATTTCCCTCCTCGCAAGTAGATTTTTCCACTTTTACAAAGAGACTGTTGTGCATTCCTAATAAAATGCTTCCATTTCTTGCCAAAGTGCTGACCGTTAATTACGCGGTCAATTGTGTCGTCACAGATATCTGGATGAATATCCTGAATAAGGGGATGTAATTCCTGTGTGGACATCGCGCCCCTGCTTCCTAACAAATACTCGATAGTCTGAGAAAAAATCGCATTGATGGTTTTCCCCCTTACGCGATTGGCAAGTATCTTGGTTTGCAGAATATCCTCTTTTTGTTTCAAAGCCTTTCGTAATCGTCTGGCCTCCGCGCTGTTTTCAAGTTCATGTTGCAAACCCCGTATTTCCTCAATTTGACTCTTGAGATCTTCAATCGTCTCCCGGCTATAAACATTTCCCAGGCGGAAGTAGGCGTTCATATCTGCGAGCATAGTTGACACGAGCTGCTCGTCCCGCAAGATCACGCCATATTCGTAATTCTCTCTCAGTCCTCCACGTGTCAGATTGGCCGATGTTACGAATGCTACTTTATTATCGGCCATATAAACCTTTGCATGCAACTTGCCCATAGATGATACTTCGAGCGTAAATTTATCCCAGAGTTTGAGTAAGGCTGAGACGTCGAAAGCTAGCCCTGTGACATTAGCAATTTCGAGGTTGGTCAGTAATCGTAGAGTCTTGGCTTGTGTGTTATTCAAAACAAAATCAACGCCATAATCCTTTATGTAGGGCGTCGTAATGAATAACGTCTCCCGGGCCCGTTGCAGTACCTGAATAAGCCCTCTTTCAATCGGTGATGAGACAGGTTCGTAGGATTGCATCGAAGCAGAACATACTCTCAAAATTATCGACTTAGAAGAGTTTGTTCACATGGCCTCGTTCTTGTTCGTCAGCGGAATAGATCGGCAGTGTGCGTCGCCGCCTTCCCGGGTCCGTATCCTTTCAAGGTGCCGTCCACCCTCATAGATGATAGATTCGCGGGCGGGGGTGAATCAAGAAAAAAATTTCAAGGGGAGTTTCTCCATGACGTGCGATATCTCATTGAAAAAAGCAAATAAAAAGTAGAATGTCCCCTTTTCGTCCTTCGTCCTGTGGGCTATTACTTCACCCGCTCCAACGCCCGCAGGCATCCATCAATGAGAATGGATGC
This sequence comes from Planctomycetota bacterium, assembly GCA_040755855.1. Lineage (GTDB taxonomy): Bacteria > Planctomycetota > Brocadiia > JAADGH01 > JAADGH01 > JAADGH01. Next base: position 8,358 of record JBFMAD010000081.1, read on the forward strand.
CGCCCCGGGATCAACCCGGCAGGCGTGCGTCACCTCGTAGCCCCCCTCCTCATACGCCTCGGGCACGGGGATATAGCCGATGTCGCCGTTCGTGTAGCCGGCGAAGAGCGTGTTCGGGATCGGCGACCGCCGCTTGACCTCCACCCCGATCTGCGCGAAGATCTCCCCCGCCGAACTGACCACCGCCGCCGGGCCGAAGCGGATGGCGTGGATGCGGTCGGGAATGCCGGGGGGCGGCTCCCCCGTCTCCCACGACCGAACCGCCGCCTCCTCGCGCTCGATGCGCCGCTCGATCCATCGGATCAGGTTCGGGATGGCCCCCTCCTTCTTGCGCTGCTCCAGCTCCTTCCGGTCCCTCTCCAAAAGCCCCGCCGCCTTCTCCTTCGACAGGAAGCGAAGGGCGGGAAGCTCGACCTGGAGCGACGCCGCCGCCAGGCCCGTCGCCTCCTCGGGCACGATTGACTCCCACACCTTGAGCGCCTCACCCGCGAGCTTCACGCCCGTTGATCGCGCGCTGCGATACTCATTCGCCATGAGCTTCGGGTTCATGTTGCCCGTGGCCCCCTGGAGATACAGGGCCGTCGCGCCGACGGCGGACTCGACGACCCCGCGCATCGGCCCGGGGAAGTCCGACGAGATCAGCCGCCACTGGCCCGACAGGCAGACGCCGTGGCAGGCGTAGTTGACGAGGGCCGCCAGGGGTCGGCCCGCATCGGCCTCGATTCGCGCCACGATGACATCGCGGTCGGTGAACCCCTCCGGGTTCCTGCCGAGCCTGATCGTCCCGTCGGGCTGGCGCTCGCGGCGGTTGATGTTTACGTCGCAGTTCCCCTTGCCGACGCCGACCCGCACGGGGACCGTGCGCCCGGCGGCCTCCGCTACAAGGCCCGCGAGAACATAGGTCAGGTGTTTCCGGTAGGCCGCGCAGTCCTCCGGCTCGTCGGCGATCCGGGGACCGTAATGGGTGTGGGAGCAGCAGAAGAGAACGTTCGTCGGCGACATGCCGCATCGTTGGTGGATGAGGGCGGCGATCTCATCCACCTGCTCCTCCTCGAGGTCGATCAGGTCGCAGGCGACGATAGCCGCCTTGCTCTCGCCGCAGCCGAGGGCGAGGGCCGTTGCGGCGAGGGGATCGTGCATGCCCGTGCTTGGTCCCCGACCGGCGAAGCCGATGAGATCAATGCCGATTGGGGGCGTAATATCCGCGCGACCGACGGCCGCCGTAAGGCGTTCGGATGTTGCCATCTCCTTCTCTCCTTCAAGATTCGTGGCGCGAGACATGTTGGGGGATTATAGCAGATGCGGACGGAGAAATGCCAAACGAAACGTTTACAGTTTGGGTCCGAAGCAGACGAGTGTGAGGTCGTCGCTGGGGGAGGCGAGGCCGACGAACTCGTTGATGTCGCCGAGGATTTGTTCCATCATGCCCTTGGCGGAGGGGGGGGCCTTGGCCAGGGCCTTCTGGAGGCGCTCGCTGCCGAATTGATTCTTGGCGGCGTTCATGGCCTCGGGCACGCCGTCGGTGAAGATGGCGATGGTGTCGCCTGGGGCCATGCTGCACACCTGCTGGGAGTATTCGGTGCTTTCGACGACGCCGAGGGGGAGGTTGACGGATTGATCGAGGTGCCTCACCTCGCCGGCGTGTTTTTTCATCAGGGGGAAGGGATGCCCCGCGTTGGCCAGCCAGACGGTTTTCGAGACGGGGTCGAGCATGATGTAGAGGAGGGTGACGAAGCGGTCCTCGGCGGCGCGGCTGTGGGCGATGTGGTCGTTGAGTTTGCTGAGGACCTTTCCGGGTTCGCGTTCGCTGAGGGCGAAGAAGCGGACGTCGCTCATGAGTTTGGCCATCATCAGGGCCGCCGGCAGGCCCTTGCCGGAGACGTCGCCGATGACGATGCTGAGCTTGTCGCCCGGCAGTTCGATGAAGTCGTAGAAATCGCCGCCCACGTCGAGCGCGGAACCGTACCACGCGCTGAACTCGAAGCCGCTGACGTTGGGCACCTCGTCGGGCAGGAAGCTCTTCTGCACCTCCTGGGCGAACTGCATGTCCTGTTCGATGCGCTGCCGCCTGAGGAGGCTGTCGTGCATGCGGGCGTTCTGGATGGCGAGGGCGGCCTGTGCGGCGATGCCGGTCAGGAGGTCGAGGTCGTCCGGCGTGAACTTGGCGGATCGGCTGCTCGTGTCAATGTAGATCAGGCCGAGCAAATCGTCCTGGCGGATAAGGGGGACGCACATGACGGAGCGGATGTGGAGGGCGGCGATGCTTGCCCGGGCCTCGAAGCGCTGGTCCGACATGGCGTCGGCGCTGAGGATGGACATGCGGCTCTTGCGGACCTCGTTGACGACCGTCTTGCTCACGAGCATCTGCTTCTCGTCCTCGATCCCCCCACGGACCTTCGTAACCCTCGGGACGAGTTCGCCGCTGTTGCGTTCCTGGAGCATGATCAGCCCCCGATCTGCGCTGGGGAAGATCTGGAACAGGCCGTCCAGCATCTTCTGCAGAAGCTGGTTGAGGTCCAACTCGCTCTGCATGGACTCACTGATCTGCAGGACCATCTTCAGGCGCGCGTGGATTACACCGGACTTCGCTCGGGCCACTTGTTCAATGGAGGTGGTCGCAATGCTATGCTCGTCCGGCGCAATCGTGCCGAGAATGGTCCGTTCGTTCGTGGGGGAGCTGTCAATAAAGGAGACCGCCGGCTTGTCGAGCGTGGACAGCTCCGCTTCCTCATCGGTGGAGAAGATGAAGAGGGCCTTGCCGATGCGGACCCTGTCGCTGTGTTTCAGGGGGGTGGTGCGTCCAATGATCTGCCCGTTAACGATCGTTCCGTTGCCGCTGTTGAGGTCCTCGATCACAAAGCCCTTGGCCGTCTCCGTGATCCTGGCATGGTGGCGGCTCACGGTGGAATCGGGGATGCGGACGTCGGCATCCAGGCGTCGTCCCAGCACCACCGCTTGATCAATCGTGTACTCTTTGCCGCGATGCGGGCCTTCGATCTGTACGAGTTTCGCCATGGGTTCACCACTCGGAGTGACTTCTAAAATATTATATCCTCGGCCGCGGCCATGCGCAAGCGCAAAAACGGGAGGAGTTTACCCACGATCTGCAATGTGTCCAATGTGAATTTTGCCCCCGCCGTTGGCGGGGTTGCGGGCATCGCCCGCTTTGCGTGGTAGGTGACAGGTGACAGGGAAAAGTGGCCGAATCACTCCGGCAAGGGTGTAACGTCCCTCGGCGAGCCCACGAGTTCGACCTCGATGCGGGACGGCGCGTCCTCCAGATTGGTCATCCCTCGGAAGCCAAGTTCGGTGAAGCCGATGGCGCTCCGCCGGGGCCAGTCGGGATGGTCTTGTAAGATCTTGCCGGCTGCCTCGTGGGACGCTCCGAGTCCGGGGGGCATGACATAGACCGCGAGCAACATCGAGCCGGACCCGCCCCCCGGCCGATTCACGATCTCCAGTTGAAGGACATTTCGCCGGTCGTCGGGCCACGTCAGGTTCTCATAGACGACGCACCCCGTCTTCCGGTTGCATGCCTGGCCCTTGGGCGGCAGGGGACCGACGGCGACGCGCTTGCCGTCCCTGCCCAGGAAGAACAACTCGCTCTCCGATTCCTTCTCGTCCTCGTCGAGGTCGTTGCCGTAAATCCATAGTGTGAAAGTACTTGGAACTCCCGACAGTTCATGCTTCGGCGCGGTCTGGAGCCAGACGGGTTTGGTCAGGGCGATCTCTTTGCGCTGCTCCATCTGGCGCGTGTCGGTCTCGTCCCACCGGTCGTTGAATGTGAACTCGGGGTTCAGGAGACGGTCTATGTAGTTTCCCTTCGCCCTGACAACGTTCCTGCACTCGGGACGCGCCGTGAACTCCCGGATGGTTTTCGCCTTCTGCCGCGCCTCGTCGAAGAGCTCCGGTTTGATGTCCAGCCGCCATCGGCAGTTGCCGATCTTCTTGTCCGCCGCGCGGATGGAGTTCACGTAGTCCATCACCAGCCTTGTGTAGTCGAGCGAGGTCTGGGCGATGGCGATGCGTCGGCGGATCGCCTCCGTGTCGGCGAGTTTCTTTGCCTCGTCGAGATGAGTCTGGCAATCGGTCAGACAGTCGTCCGTGAACGCCTCGGGGAAGCGGAAATAGGGAGGCGCGAAGTGCAGGCCGGAATCCACCGCCGCCTTCTCCAGCCGTTCGTAGTATTGCTTCATCGCCTGCGCCGCCGGGCCGTAGAACATGCTGTAGAACTCCTCGATCCGCTTGTCCACATCCGCCTCGGCGTCCCAGAGCAGCCGCGTGGGGATGTAGTAGGGCAGCGTGAGCGTGCCCCAGTCATTTGCGTATTGGGTGTACACGCCCTTCACGCCGATTTTTTTGAAGTAGGGAAAGTCCTGCCGCATGGCGTGAATGATCGGGAAGGGCAGCTCGCACTGGGCGGCTTTGCAGTAGTATTCGTAGAGCATGACGCCGCCGGGCGTGATCTTGCACCAGCCCTCGATGGAGTTCTTGAAGTCCGCGTTGATCGGGCAGTTGGGGTCGGCGATGGCGTGATTATGGCACCAACTGTGGCAAATCTGGACGATGACGTTGTCGGCATACTTCAGGGACTTGTCCTTCGGGGGACTGGTGTAGCAGCTGTACGCCCCCACCTTGACCATGACCTTCGGGTGGGTCTCGTGCAGGGCCTTCGCCACGGTGTTGTTGAAGATCATCAGCCGGCGGGTGAGCGTCCCGTAGCCGCGGAACCCCGCCGCGCGGCCCTGGCGGTTGATCTCTTCGACCGTGGCCCACTCCGGCTCGTCCAGGGCCTTGCATTTTTCGCATTCGCAAAAGCCGTTGCCGTCGTTGGGAAAGAGCGTGACGACGGAGTACTGCGGGTTCTCGTCCAGGAACGTTCGCATGTTCTTGATGACTTCCTGGACCGCGTCGGGATTGCTCGTGCAGATCTGGTTGTTGTGGGACAGGCGCTCGTATCTCTTGCGCACGCCGCCGACGAGGGCGTACCACTCGGGGTGCGGGTCGTGATACTTACGTGGATCGAGGAACGTCGCGAAGGTGTGCGCCGATTTGTAGATGTTGATCCCAATCTCGGGGATGCCCACGTTGCTCCGATTCCGCGCCACCCAGTCATTATCCCGGCCGATCCAGCGATATTCGAAGTCAGGCTGTTCGTGTTTGGTCAGCGGCGGGATGGCGATCGTCTTGGACTGCGGTACGATTTCCCCGATCTCCTCGGGCATGAACCACCGGACGCCAAGTTGATCCTCGAGGAAGGCATACGCGCCGTAGAGCGTGCCGCGCTCGTTGCCCCCTGCGATGAGGATCGAATCGCCGTGGGTCTCGATGGCAAAACCATCGCCGGTGGGCTTGCCTGTCAGGTCCTTGCAGGCTCGACCGAGGACGATCTTCACGCCTTCAACAGGATCGCCCTCCGCCTTGATCGGCAGTTCCGCGCCCGACGCCTTCTTGAGGTAGGTCTGCATCTCCTCCGCCGCCTTTTTCTCCCCGTAGTTGGCCTCCTTCGGGACGACGATGGCGGCGCGGGGCTGGCCGTCGCGGACGAGGGTGAGAGCGTCTTGGGCGAAGGCGGCCGGAGGCAGCAAGAGTGTAAAGGCCAAAGCGACGACGGAAAAGTCTCTCATGGGTTACTCCCCGGTCAGGTAGGAGCCTTTCGGCAAACAAAGACACGCCCAAACGAGTTTGAGCGTGGCACACGTTTCCGAAAAATCGCAAATTGCCAATCGCAAATCGAAAATGAATTGGAGCGGGCAATAAGCCGAGTTCTGTCGTGGGCGGTCATTTCTCTGGGACGCCCGTCGCCGGACGCCTCGAACGGCCTACCCGGACGTTGTGGCGAGCCGGACCAGCTCGCTCGCCCGCCGAGGCGGACGATCCGTCCCTATTTGGCCTTCCACCGGGCGGGGTTTGCCGTGCCGGGGATGTCGCCACCCCCGCGGTGAGCTCTTACCTCGCCTTTTCACCCTTACCCCGCCGAGGCGGGGCGGTGTGTTTTCTGTGGCACTTTCCCTATCCTTGCGGATGGTGGGTGTTACCCACCGCCCTGTCCTGCGGTGCTCGGACTTTCCTCCAGCCGGGGGCGAACCCCCGACCAGCGACCACCTCGCCCGCTCCAAATCATTTTCGCATTTTTATTATATCACCCAGCCGGGCGGCGCGCCAGAAAAACTCACCGGGCGCATCCTGCTCGAGTGTCGTTGGCCGTGCTATGGCCCGACCTTGGCATCCCTTCGTTTCGCCCGTCTCCTGCCGACAATGCTTCGGCTCAACTTGCTCTCACCGTTCTTCAGGACCTTTATCTCCACACCCCCGGTGCCGTCGCGCTGAATCCGGAGGGTCCAGCGGAGGATGCGCTCGACAGGCGCAAGCACGACGCGCAGAAAACCATCGAAGGGGTCAAGGGGGGAATAGTCCCCGACCGGCTTACCGTGCTCGCCCATCGTGGTGGTCAGGAGAACGGCCGTGATGGCGAGTGTGGTCGTGATCCCACTGATCAGTGAGAACGTCACCAACGCCAACGAGAGGCCCTCATGATAGTGAAGGCGAAAGACAACAGTCTGCTCACATGCGCCACCCAACAGGACAGACAACACGAGTAGAAGCGCGGCCAAAAGCATTATCAGCCAGACTCGCCGCCGATTCGCCGGACGGGCGATTCGGATGAAAACCCAACCGATTACCAACAAGCCGATGGGAAATGTCACCCCGCCGACGAAGATCGGAACCCCGAGGACAAAGGCTGTAAGGAGCGCCCTCTTTGTCTGACGGTGGCTTCGGCGCAGGAACCCCGCAAGCAACGGAGGCAGGATGGGTACCGCGATTGCGGCTATCAACAGAAACCCCAACTCCCAGGTTGCGAACTCCAAGACAACGGACACCAGCGCAACCATGTTGGTTACGCCCGCCGCAATGGCCACATGCAGGACCCCCTGCCAGAACGGCGGCCATGACCGCGGCCACAAGGCCGGAGCATCAACATCCATTGAGCATTCCCCGCAAGTGTGGAATTTCTCGCCTTGAGTGTGCCCGAAATCTATCCGGCATGAAACGAATTGTCAACCCTCCGGCGCCGTCGGAAGCTTCCGGCGGTGCGACCGGGCAAGCCGTCCTGGCGTATAACGGGCACTGGCTCTCTACCGTTCTGTTTCCGGGACTGCAAGCTTGAAGGCAATCGAGTCCTGGAACATGGGCAGGATGATGGCGATCTTTCCCTCGTCCGCCCTCACCGCCTGTTTGGCGATGATCTGCCCCGTTGTCGTATCGTGGAACGAGATGTTCCCGTTCCCCGACCTACCCAACGCGGGCAGGACAACCCGCTGCCCCGCGACCGGGCGCTCCGGCCAGTTCGGCGGCGCGCACTCCACGTCGCGAAACCAGCCCAGGACAACCCGATTATTCCCGATGGCTGCACCGTTGATCTCGGGAGATGTCTTCACATCAACCGGCTCGAAGCCGGTGAAGTCAACGCCCTTGACAAATGTCGCAACCGGCGCGGAGGCGTTCTTGTACTTCGTCCGAAGGTCGAGCTTCGAATACAGGTCGTACCCATCCTCCCACCAGAGCATCCGGCCCGCCATCGCCCCGGAGACGACCGACGCCCAGATGGCATGGCCGATCCCGATGTGGGCGCGGGACGAGACCGTCAGCGTGCCCGGCGGCGATCCCGAATCCAGACCGCACTCGCCGATGAGAACAGGCTTGCCGTAACGCTTGCGCCGGGCGCGGACGGTCTCGACGATCATGCCGGCAAGATCGCCCTTGAATCGCGGATGGTTGGCATACGGATGGACCTGGAGGAAGTTGAGCGCATTGCTTGCGAAGAGCCGAGGCCATTCGCCTATGCCCGACAGCGATGCGGTGACGGGTCGCCCCTGCGCGTCCGCGGCCCGGACTACCTTCGCGGCCTCGGCCACGAACCCGACCGCCGCGTCCTCCGTCGAGCCGGTGACCAGATCGAGTTCTGAAAATACTTCCCAACCGAGGATGTGCGCGCGGCCCTGCCACCGTCCGACCATCTTCCTCAGCCATTGCAGCCAGAGTCGGCGGCACTCCGTATCGCGAAAAAGATCGGCGGGCGATTTTGCCGGTCCGCCGAGCGATGCGTTGTAGCGGTTCTTGTGCCAGGAGTGCCACGGCTCGCCCCGGCCGCCGTCGTTCCAGTCGGCCCAGACGCCGAAGACGGGGAGGACGCGCAGCCCACTCGCGGCGGCCATGTCGAAGACCCGTTCCCAGCGCTGCGCCCAGTCTTCGTCCACCTCGCCCGGCGGGGCGTTGGCCGGCATGCCGTTCGTCAGGTGGATGCGCATGAGCGTCTCGCCCGACCCCGCCGCCCACTCGAACAACGGCCCGAACTGCTCCACCTTCCATCCCGTCGGGTTGCGGCCGAGGATGAATGACGGCCTGCCGCCGATGCGGAAGTAGAACTCTCCGCACCGCAGATCAATCTTCGAGTTCTCGCCCGCAATGCCGCAGCGCAAGGGCAGCGCGATCGCGATCAGAAAACCCCATGCGATCCATCGTGACCTCTCAGCGCCGGGGGGAGCGGGTGTCATTCCCGCGCAAGCGGGAATCCAGGACCTCAGAGATGTTGCCGCCATACGTGGATTCCCGCTTTCGCGGGAATGACGATCTTCCGCCATCGTTCAACCTCCAGGAGGCCCCGAACCGGCCTGACATGCGCTGCGCGTTCGTCATCCCTTCGGATTCGCCATGCGACCCATGAACAGGATCGAGCCGGACGGCCTGTGCCAGATCAGGAACAGGAAGGGATGGTCGGCCCGGAAGACAGGCGGCGGCTCCGGCATGGCCCCCGCTGTCATGACAGCGGCGGTCGCGGCGGCGGCCTCGGTTCCCTTCTCGTTCACATCCACGAACGCCTTGTGGATGATGGCGGAGATGAAAAGCTCTCTCGTCCCGTCCATGCCGGAGAAATCGGCGGGGCCGTAGGCGAATGCGTCGGGCATCCCCATCTCCTTCAGCGTGTCGGCCAGGCCGAACTCGCACGTGAGCGTGAACCTCGGCAGAAAGACCTTCACCTCATCGCTGTGCATCTTGCCTATCCATGCGTCGAGGTCGCCGACGGCGAGCGCGCCCTCGATCTCCGCCAGGCCGTCCACCTTCTTCGGCAGGATGACGAGCATGGAAACCTCGTCGCCGGCGTACGGCATCTCGAGCAGTTGCATCTGCTCGTCCTCCATGTATCGGAAATCCTCGGTCTGCGTCATCATGGGCACGTCCACGGACTTTGCTGCGGAGAGATGGAACGGTTCGTCCTTCGTGTTCTTCTCCTTGAACGGCTCGGCCCAATCGCCCTTGAAGTAGATGGCGTTGGTCAGGACGAGGCGCGTCATGGCGTCGAGCACTCCCGGCTTGATCAGGTCCTTGATCTTGTCCTTCGTCTTCTCCTCGACCCACGCATTGATCTTCTTCCGTGCGCCCTCGGCGTCCGTCTTGAAGTCCATGGGGGTCACACCCGCCTCGTAGCATGTGTTGAGAATGGCGAGAAATTCCTTGAGGAACTTGTAGTCCTTCTGCGCCCACAGGGCGTTGGCGACGTGGAGCTGGACCTCGCCCTTCTTCTGGACGGCATTGATCTCCCCCTGCAGGCGGGAAAACGCCTGATGGAGTTTCTGCTGGTCCGCGCCGAAGTGCAGGGCCTGCGCCATCTGTTTTTCCGTGTTCCCCCGCGCCCCGGCGTGCGTCATGGCCAGGGCGGTGGAGATGCTGTAGGGTGAGAAGAACAGGTTCCCCTCCTCCTGCCTCAGCTTCCCGTAGAGATCGAGCGCAAATTGATTGTTGCCTTCCACAACCGCCTCCTTTCGACCAACCGGCTCTTCGGCAATGCCGATTCTCAAGTTCGTAACTATCGCTAACGCAAGGCATAATAGAAACACGAATGACGCGCTGCGCATCGCTATTTCTCCTCCTTCTATGTCGCCATTCCCATCTTTTCCCGAACGCGGGCATCGCCCGCAACCCAAGGGCAAAATTCACATTGGACACATTTTTTCCCGCGAAAAGCGACGCCATCGTGCCATTGGGCGGCATATCGTCATGCAAAATCTCTTTCTACGTATACCACACTTCCTGAAGACAGGAAGTGTGGTATTATGTGTCCAATGTGAATTTTGCCCTGGAAACATGCACGCAAATTGGCGTCATGTTACGGAATAAGGTTCTGACGAGGCGTCCATCAATCTCGTGGGGAAGAAAACCTTCCGCCGCGGCCATCGCCCCGGCGATCCCCGCCGCCTCGCCCGTGAACATGCACGTCGGCATCACGCGCAGCGACCCCTGCGCCGGTCGGTCGCACGAGATGCACCGCCCCGCGACCAACAGCCCCTTGACATCCTTCGGCACAAGACAGCGATAGGGTATCTCATACCAGTCGCCATACTCCGGCCGGTTCGCAACGATGTGCTCGACGCTGAACGGGATGCTGACGCCCGGCGGCGAGTCGTGCAGGTCCATGAAGAAGCACGCCTTCGCAATGCCGTCCTCGAACTTTCGTCCCGCGAGGACGTCCTCGCGGGTGAGCACGTACCGGCCCACGATCCGCCGCGACTCCCTCGTGCCCAGCAGTGTGGGGAAGCGTCCGATCCGTGCATTCTCATATCCCGGCAGATGTTCGCGGCAGAACTGCACCGCCTCGAAGGCAATCAACTGGCACTCGACCAGGATGTCGCTCACCGCCTGCGGATCGGAGGGGTCAACCTTCTCGATCTCCCACCAACCGTGGAGGCACAGCTTACCCTCCGGCTCGTGGAACGGGAAGCAGTCGGGCAGCGGCCGGCGCACGCCGCGCGGGGCGTGGAGGCGACCGTCGGCAAGGGCCTTTTTGAAAAGGTCTATCAGGTCCGCGTCCGACGGTTTCTCCTGCTCGTATCGCTTTGCGTCCACGCCCTCGATGTGGAAATGGAAGTTGACGTGCTGGATGCGCCCGTCGTCGGGGTCGCCCTGCATGAACTCCGCCCCGGCGCTCGCAGCGATGTCGCCGTCGGCGGTGCAGTCAATGACCGTCTTCGCCTTGACGAGCGCCCGCCCGCCCTTGTTGGCGATGAACACGCCCGCAACGCGCCCGCCGTCCACCCATGCGCCCTCGGCCACGGTGCATAGCAGGACATCGGCCCCGGCCTCGCGGACCATCCTCAGCGCGACGGGCTTGTGCGTCTCGCAGTGGAAGGTGTATCGGCCCGGCTTGTGGTGCCGCACGGGATCGTAATGGTTCTTCGCCGCGCCGATGTCCGTCATTCGCTTCAGCAATTCATCGAACACCGGCCCACCCGGCGAGTCCATCCACGCGCCGACAAAGGCCCCCGTGGCCATGCCGCCCACCGATGACAGCGCCTCGATGAGGAGCGTCCGCGCGCCCTCCCGCGCCGCGCCGACGGCCGCGCCGATGCCGGCCGGCCCGCCTCCGCAGACCACGACGTCGTATGCTCCGCTCACCGGAATTTCTTGCGCGGGGATGATGACGGAATCCTGCCTATTCATGTCGCTCCTCTTGCAGAATGTGGCAACAGGAAAAAAATCATAATAACATGCAGTCGGACAGGTTTCAACCGACGAGAAACTTTCCCGTTGCCTTTTCGCCGTCAAGACCGTACGCTACCTGCGGAGGTGACGCCATGGAAAACGACTCGCACGAATCCCCATCGAAAGAAACGGCTGGCTGTCTGGGACGGCTGGTCCTTCTCCTGTTGATCCTCATCGGCGTCGCCGTGGGTGGCGGCGTCCTGCTGGTCAAGACCGGGCTCTATACGCGTGTGCTCCCCACCGGCGGCGGCCCGGGATACATCTGGCTCTCGCCCGACGGGAAGTCCATCGCTTACCAGTGGATCGAGACAAAGGACCTTCCCCTGCCCCCCGAGATGCCCACGGTCGAGACAAGGGTCTATCTCCGATGGTGCGCCCTGGCCTACCCCAACAAACAGCAATCCCTCCTCATGATCACGGCGGGCAAGAAGTATCGGGCCGTCGCCGCGGCGGCGCTGGTGAACGTCGTCTTCTCCCCCGACTCGAAGCACATGGCGGTCGCCACACCGGAACGCCTCACGATCGTCGAGACCCAATCGGACAAGCACTGGGACTTAGAGACGACCGGCCAGATCGTCACAAGCCTCGCATGGTCGGGCGACGACCAGTTCGCCTGCGCCGTCCACTCGAACCCGCACGGCGTGGGCGGCGGCAAGTCGGATCGCGTCCTGCAACTGCGGAAGATTCGGGACGTGGCGGGCCGCGGCGCGATCACGCTCTACTCCGCGCCCTATGAGGGCGGGGCGTTCTGGGGCATCGAGCGCTGGTCGCCGCGCGGACGGTATGTGATCTTTCGCAACCAGAGCCACGGCGCGGACCTCCGCCTCTTCGACGCCTCCACCAAGACGGTGACGGCCTTCGGGGCGCAGAAGGGTTACACGGTGGGCGTCTCCTGGAAGCCCGATGAATCGGCGGCCCTCTGCGTCAGCCATGTGGTCGGTCCCCCCGGGCCGTGCGAGGCCCTCCTGCTCGACCCGGCCACGGGCCGGACGGAGGACCTGTCGGACCAGTTCGCAAAGGCCTTCGGCGGCGACCACCTCGACGTCCCTCCCCTGTGGACGCCGGACGGGCGGTATGTCATCGTCAACACACTCCAGCGCGGCGGGTGCCTCGTCTGCCCCAAGCCGTGGCAGGTGGTCCCCGTCGCCGAGCTGTTCATGAAAAAGATCGGCAGGGGGAATGAGACGCCGGGATACATCTTCCCCCAGGTGGCGAAAGGCTGGGTGCGCTACTGGCTCGGCGGCACAGACTACGCCGTGAGCTACAACGGCTCGACATACCTCACGCTGGCCCCGGCGGACGCCCCCGGCGCAGGGTGGCATCTGACGCCCGACGGCGACGCGGCCGTGAACGTGGGCCGCGATAAGAAAATCCTTATTCACGATATTGAGACACCCGCGCCAAAGGAGGTAACCCCTCACTGACGGGGGGGAGTTCATGGAAAGGAAGCACCTGGTCATTCCCGCGAAAGCGGGAATCCACATGTGGCGGCACGGTTGCGAAACCCTGGATTCCCGCTTGCGCGGGAATGGCACACGCCTCCCCCATGAGTAAGGCATTACCAAAGGAGTGACAGGCAATGACCACCGCAAAGTGGATTGACACGCATGTCCATGTCAGCGACAGGGGGAAGGACGGGCGGAGGCACGAACGGCTGGTCGAGGACGTGATGGATGTCTTCGACCGCGACGAGGCCGATCTGCGATGGGTCATCAGCCCCGACGCAAATTGGATCGGGACCGTGAAGCAGGACGCCCACGGCGTAGCCAAGGCGGCGACGTTCATCCGCGATCTGGTCCGCGCCGCGCCCGGCCGCCTCTACGGCAGTTGCCTTGTCAATCCGCACTTCCTCAAGGCGTCGTTAGACGTGATGGACTGCTGCTTCGGCGGGTGGGGGTTCGTCCAGTTGGGCGAGATGCTGCAATACATGATGGACTTCGTGATGGATTCCGACGAGGTCGAGGCCCTGCTGCGAAAGGCCGCGGAGTACGACGCGCCCGTCGAGGTGCACATCTCCACGTCCAACACGAAGACCCATCCGTCGAGCTTCGGCACGGAGCAGCTCGAAGATCTATGCCGGGCTGCCGACCGCGTGCCGGAGGCGAAGTACATCCTGGCCCATGCCGTCGGCGGGGAGAAGGCCGACCCGCCGGTGGTGGACGAATACCTCGACATGGTGGAGGACCGTTACGGGGAATGGCCGGACAATTTTTGGATGGAGGTCCGCGACTTCAGTTCCCCCGGCCTGCGCAGCGCCCTGGACCGGGTCCCGCACACGCGGCTCCTTGCGGGGACGGATTGGACCAACCGCGTCGGTCCGCCGTTCCCCGCCTACGGCACACTCTTCGCAATGGGAACGCTGGGGGCGGACAAGCCGAACCCCTATCCGCCGTGCGTGGCGGCTATGGTGGACCTGCTCCGGAAAGCCGGCGCCTCGGACGAGGCGATCTCCGCCATCGGCTTCGGCAACGCGGCGGAGCTGTTTCGGCTGCCTGAATAGCGACGTATTGTGGATGCGGACGGCAAGTCATGACAGGCGGACATGACTGGCGAGGAGGAGATATGTATGGTGTCCCAATACTGTTCGGCACTTCTCTTGCGTTGGTGTGAAGGATACCAGGAACGGGGGAGGGGGATCAAGGATGGGTTGCGTTTGGGGATGGGGAAAGAAGGCGCGGCGGAGATGTAGATAAAAT
>JBFMAD010000082.1:0-22256 GCA_040755855.1 Planctomycetota bacterium
ATGCTTCCGGCAGAAAAGCCCGGAGCCTGCGCTGTGCGCGTTTGGGTGGATCCGGAGAATGTCGTCCCGGAAGTGAACGAGACCAACAATGTCCGGGAAGTGGGGATTCTGATCGGCGCCGCGCCGCCGGGATACGACAAGCCCGAACGCCCGGCAGAGGCGCTCGCCCCTGCGGTGCACCAGGACATAAAGGTCGAACAACCGGACCTGAAGCCGGCGCCTCAGCCGCCCGCGCCCGCGCCATCGCCCGCCGAAGAACCCGGCTACCATCCCACGGACAAGTATTCCAGCGGCGGCCTGTACCCGTACTTTCGCAGCGACAGCAAGTACACGAGTTGGATCGGCGTGGCCAATCGCTCCGCGTACAAGATTGACATCACCGTTTCGTTCCGCGACGCCAAGGGGAAATTGGTTGATGCGTGGAAGCAGACCCTGGGGCCGTTCCAATGCCATCGCTTTACCAGGGCGTCGTTTACCGGCAGCGTGAATATTGAAGGCCACGGGGAGAAAGACGCCATCCACTCCATGCTGGAGATGCGGGCGAATGCCGGGAACGGCGTGGCGCTGGCAGAGCCCGCTAGGCCCCTGTATGAGTGGGGGTCGCCCTGGTTCTTCCAACTGGGAGTCAAGGACGAGGGTCCGGCGAAGGTGCGGACGACCCTGGCGACCTATAATGGCGGCGAGACCCCGCTCGACGTCGAGTACGGGGTGGGCTGGCAGGTCTGCAACCAAAACCAGGAGTTTGTTCCCACCAAACTCGTGAAGGCCAAGATCCCATCGCGGGGGCTCCATTTTCTGATGCCCTATGACGAGATTGGCAAACCGTACGAGCGCGAGGTCTATGTCGGAGCGATGGCGCCTGCGGTGACGCCCGGGGTGTACTTCACCGGCGCGCAGTTCCTGGAGACGGGGCAGGACATCGGCCTGCTGAACTACAAGCCCAATCCGGCGATGTCCCCGGTGCCCAGCAGCAAGTACGCCCCCGAGCGATACCATCTCTATTTCGCGGGCATCGCGTACGACGGCCTCACCCGCACCGACACGATCTTCATCAAGAGCAACTCAAACACGAAGAAGACCTATCTGTATCCGGTGCACTTCTATGACAAGTCGGGGAAGGAGTTCCCGCAGACCGCAGCGACGGCGGTGAAGCTGTGGACGCACTGGGACACCCCGCAATCGTCTGGCGTCATATGTCCCATGAAGATGCTGGCGAGCGGGTTCGAGGGGAGCGTGTGGATCGAGACGCCGACCGCGGATGAGCGCCTGGAGGCCGTGGTCCGCAGGCAGGCGCCTATGAAATGGGCCGCGCTGAGCGACGTTTCGCCGGGCTGTCCGGGTGGGTACAATGTCATACCGTACGTCAGCAGCAAGGACCCGAACTGGATCTACCAGGTCATCCTCTTCTACCCGGCCGCCATCTACAAGAAGACCCCGGCCCCGCCCCAGGACAAGCCGGTGATCTTTGGAGGGCCGAATGTGGAGATTCCTCCTCTGGCGGGCAAGGAGGGATGGATTGTGATGAGGTTTCACCAGATGACGGGGCAATACGTGGGGTGGATGTTGATCAAGTTCAACCCCAACGAGACGCAGTACCATACCATCAACTCGCTGGTCGCCCAGTATATCAAGGAGCCTTTTGAGGGGAGCATCGAGATCGAGCCCAGGGAGATCGTCACGCAACTCGAGGTCCGCAGCAAGAACGATTCCTGTCGCGGGTTCACAGGAAATTGGTACGGGCACTGACGCCTTGAGCCTTGTTTCTAAAACGGGATAGTCAGAAGGAGGAACGACGATGAGGGCGGATTGGAGTTACAGAAGACTTGTTGCGGCCGTCGTATGGGTCTTCGGGGCATGGCTTTGCCTCCATGCCGCGAACCAAACCGTCTGGTCGCAGGAGGGCGCGGGCAAGGAGGACTTCACCCAACAAAAGAAGCAAAAGGTCGTCGTTCCAAAGACTCGGACGGGGCCTGCGCAAGTTCAGACCGTAGTGCCCGGAACGATTCAGATCCAGCAGCCGGGGGCGGGAGCGACAGGGGGCCAGCCGGCAACGCCGACCCCTGGCACGGCGCAGCCTCCGGCGACCATGTTGCGCGGACCGATTCAGATCACACCGGGCCAGGTCCCGCCGGCCCAGCCGAACCAGCCGGCGCAGCCAATTCAGCCGACCCAACCAGTCCAGCCGGCCCAGCCAGGAGTTAGGGGATTCCCGACAAGACAACCCCCGTGGGTTCAGCCCGGGCCGACAACGACAACACCTCCAGGACAGCCATCCGGAAGGGGCATTACCTACCCCCTTCAGCCGGCGTGGCCCCCCACCCAGCGGGAGACCGCTCCTCCTCCTCAAACGCGGGGCGGAGGATGCGACTTGTGTGTGGAAGACGTCCAGGCGACGCCTGCCTCGGTGGCGCAGGGCAATCCGGTTCTTGTGCGGGCCGTCATCTCGAATCGGAGCGGGGTGGCCGTTGCAAATGCGCCCGTTCGCTTCTCTCTTGGGGCGGCGCAGATGGGCGACGACGAATATGTGAACATCGGCGCTTTTTCCTCGATCCTGGTAAAGAAGATGCTTCCGGCAGAAAAGCCCGGAGCCTGCGCTGTGCGCGTTTGGGTGGATCCGGAGAATGTCGTCCCGGAAGTGAACGAGACCAACAATGTCCGGGAAGTGGGGATTCTGATCGGCGCCGCGCCGCGCGAGGATGTTCCGCCAGAGCGAGGAAGAGAACGGGACTTGGCGGTCCAGGAAATTACGGTCTCCCCAAGTCCTTGCGTTTTGGGAGAAGATGCGCGGATTCAGGCGATCATCTCCAATCGAGGGAATGAGGGCCTCCAGGGGGTGCGCGTCCGATTCCGCATGGAAAATACTATTATAGGGCGCGACCTC
This sequence comes from Planctomycetota bacterium, assembly GCA_040755855.1. Classification (GTDB taxonomy): domain Bacteria; phylum Planctomycetota; class Brocadiia; order JAADGH01; family JAADGH01; genus JAADGH01. The sequence continues at coordinate 2,882 of JBFMAD010000082.1, forward strand.
GCGGTTAGCATCGGCCCCCGTCAAAATGCCGCGCTCTCGGCGGCGCTTCCTGGCGAGCTTACGGCAAAGGTGGGGGCGAGATACGCCGGACGATCCAGCGTATCCGTCCAGGTGGATCCGGAGAACCAGATTGCCGAGGCCGACGAGGAGAACAATTGCGCGGAAGCGGAGTTTCGCGTTCATCCCCGAGATGTCGTTCGGCTGGAAGAAGCGGGAAAAGGAACGACCGTCCAGCCGCCGATGCGGGAAGACCTCTCCGATCTGAAGCCCGCTGTCCCGTCCGATTCGATTGGCTACACCACCGACCCGCCGAACTTGATCTGCAAGGTGGAGGTGAAGAACGGGGCGTACATCGGGGATGGAAAGAGCGTCAAGGTGCAGGTGACGAACGTGGGTGGATTTGCCTCGCCCGCGTTTTCCGTGGGCGTCTGCTCGACCAGTTATCCGACCCTTGCCAATGATGCGAACTGGCCCACCGTAAAATGGCTGGGCATCGCGGACATGACGGTTGACATGGCCGATCCCGCCAAGCAGCCTCTCCAGCCCAAAGAAACCCGGACGATCACCGTGTCGCTACAGGCGCCCGTCGAGACGATGGCGAACTGGAACACCCTCGTCTTTTATGCCGTAGTGGACATCCACAAGACCGTGGCGGAAGGCACCCAGGGCGAAAAAACCAACAATATATCGAATCAGTTCAAATATGCTATTGCACGGCCCGATCTGTTCTGCGAGGTCGCCGTGACCAACGGCGTCTATACAGGCGACGGGAAGGGCGTGGATGTGAAGGTGGGCAACAAGGGCAATGCGCCATCCGACTCGTTCACGGTGGGGTTGTGCCGGGCCGATCAGGCCAAGCTGGCGAAGGTGCCGTGGATGGGGGAGGCGCTGGTGCAGGTTACACCCAATGCCTCTTTGAATCCGGGCGAAACGAGGCTGGTCAAGGTACCTTGGAAGTCGCCCGACACGGCCCAAATGGCGACCCCAAAGGCCGGCATCGCAAAGCCCGCAAAGTCTGTTGTGAAGGGAGGCAGCACGCAGCCGAAAACCATCGTGGACAACATTCTCTACGTCGCCATGGTGGACAGCTATAATGTGGTTGTCGAAGGGGACATCTCCAACCAGACTGGAGAACAAAACAACCTGTCTAATCCGTTCAAACAGACCACCGTCGTCCCGCCCAGTTCCCTGACGGTTCTGCCCATCAAGGACGCCGTCGAGATCAAGAACCTGAAATTGTCGAACAGCCTTCTGCTGTATGGGCAGCATCCGGTTCTTCTGGCGGAGGTCGTGGGCGAAGACGAGTGGGCGGTTCAGTACTACTTCCCCTCCACGCCGTCCGGGACGGCGGGGACTGTGGCGGCGCAAGGGAAAGGGGACTTCCCGACCGGCGTAGAGCTTCCCTCCCCTTGGAAGCGAGGGGGTATTCCCGTTCCCACGGACACGAAAGTGAAGGTCGTTCTTACCGCCTGGAACCAGAAGGGCGGCAAGGACCAGAAGCATGTGGAGACCGAACTGGCCAAGGGGCTGTACAGCACCGATTCGATTACGATCAAGTCGGTCAAATACACCTGGCGGAACAAAGGCGACGGCAAGGTCACTACTCCCCAGGTCTATCCGGGTTGGATACCGGTGGATGACATTGTCGCCATTGAGGTCATGGTGGATATCAATACCATCACCACGGAGTTCACGGTCGGGGACTTCGGCCATCCCATGTTTGGTTCCCTTTACGTGGTCTGCGGAATTCGCGGCAGCAAGTGGCATAAGACGACAGGCGGCGCCTGGACGGTGCAGACCGAGGAGTGTCTGCAGTGGCAGGGCCAGCCCAACCAAGTCTTCTCTGTTACAGGTAAGTATTATCCCCTCTTCTGCTTCCCCTCTCCCGTGGTGAAGCCGAAGAACGGCAAGGCGACGCTGCAATTGTTCATGAAGCCGTATTGGTGCGCGCCGGTGCAGGGGACGACGGATGGCAGCGTCAAGCAGATCCCGACGCTGTCCGTTGAGGTAGTGACTTACGGCGATAACATCGGCGGCCCTCCTCCCTCGGAGATCAAGGCCAAGAAAGACATCCCCCTTGTGGATGCGCCGCTCTCGATGAAACCGTGAGGAGGAGAAAATGAAGGGAAGGCGACTGACCCTGGTCGCCCAGCAGAATATCGTGCTGGAGGAGTTTGAGGTTTCGTCTTCTCTGGGGGATCACGACGTGCTGGTGCGGGTCCACTACTCCCTCATTGGAGTTCCGGTAGAGTCGAGATGTGGCGCGGTGGGTTAGGGGGGGGCCTATCTGTTCACGGCGCACGGGACACCTTACTTATCTCCTGTCCCACCACCGTAGCCGATATACCACGGAGCGCCCCCCGGTGATTCTTGGTGTGAACTGCCCGAACTCACCCGCGACCGGACAGCCATAATATACACCATACACGCAAATGCGACGAAAAATCTCACGCAAGGACGCAAAGGCGCAGAGGAAGAGGCAAGACGCTGATTGACGCAGATGAACACTGATGTGAATTCTATCAGTGTAAATCAGCGTGAATCTGCGTCTACTTCGTCTTCTCCATCTCTGCGCCTTTGGGGGCGGCGTCCTGCTGCTCAATCGCCCACGCCGTCTTGATCGTAGCGTAAACGATTTCGGACCCGTAGAGGCTGTGCGCGGCGGCCACGACGTCGCCTTCGGGAGAGATGATCTCGGAGAAGCCGTAGCCGTACCACGCCTGCGCGCGATCAACGCTCCAGTTCGCGCCGATCAGGTAATGCCTGTAGGGCGCGACGCGCCGGGGAAGTTCATGCCAGAACCATTCGGCGGGATGGGTATCCTCGACCCACGCGATGGGGTAGAGCAGCGCCCAAATCTTGCGGGGCTTGTACTTCTCCAGGATGCTGTGGATGTCGAAGCAGATCGCCAGACCGACGCGGCCGTACTCCGTGTCCACCGCCTGCACGCCGCGGTCGCCGGCCGTGGCCCACGATACTTCGGGGTAGGGCCAGGGCGTCAGCTTGCGGTAGTGCGCGGCGATGCGGCCCTCCGGCGAGACCAGACAGACAGTGTTGAAGTAGGTCGCCGGGGTGGATGCCCCGGCGTCTTTCTTGCCCTCGGCCTTCGCGCCGCGCACGACCTCCACAAACGGCACGGTGATGTAAACGCCGAGTCGCTTCGCCAGTTGGCAGAAGTGGCGCGTGGATGGTCCGGGCACGGTCTCGGCGGCGGAGGCCGGGTCGCGTCCCTCGAACCTCGGCTCGATGGGGCGGCCCTCGATGCGCCAGTTCAGGCGAAGGTCCTGCGACAGGTAGCCGGTGACGGCGGCCTCGGGCAGGACGATGATCTTTGCGCCTTCGGAGGCGGCCTGCTCCACGAGGGCCGTCAGCTTCGCCCGGTTGGCCTCGACGTCGCCGAAGGTGGAGGAGCATTGGACCGCCGCGACCTTCACGGTCATTGGTTTGCCTGCAAGCACGGTCCCCGCGGGAAACCCGCGTCCCGCCACGTGCAGCCCAACGGCAATAGCGAGAGTGATTCCCGCCATCAGCAGGAACACGGCAACCCCCCGGCGAGAGATATACACCCATTCACTCAGCATTGCCCGTTCCCCTTTCGCTTCCGCGTCGATTTCACATCCGCCTTCCTGCCGCGACGCAGGCGGGCACATCCTTCACTTCGGGGCGGGAGAGCGCTATCCTAAAGATTTTGCCTTCGCGACGTTTTCCTTCACCTTCTCGGCGGAGGCGGCGAGAGCTTTGTGCTCATCGTCGGTGAGGGTGATCTCGATAATCTCCTCGACGCCGTCGCCGCCGAGCTTGACCGGCACGCCGACGAACACATCATGCAGGCCATACTCCCCCTCCAGCTTGGCGCAGACGGGGAGGATGCGTTTGTTGTCGCGCACGATGCAATCCACCATCTCGACCACCGACGCCGACGGCGCGTAGAAGGCGCTGGCCGTCTTCATCAGCGCCACGATCTCCGCCCCGCCGTCCTTCGTCCGCGCGATCAGCGCGTTGATCTTGTCCTCGGGCAGGAGTTCCGTGACGGGGATGCCGTTCACCGTCGAGTAGCGCGGCAGGGGGACCATCTGGTCGCCGTGGCCGCCGAGGACCATGGCGTTCACATCGCGCGCGCCGATGCCGAGGGCCTCGGCGATGAAGTAGGCGAAGCGCGTCGAATCGAGCACCCCGGCCATACCCATGACGCGATTCTTCTCGAAGCCGCTCCGTTCGTAGGCCAGGTGCGTCATCACGTCGAGCGGGTTGGAGACGACGATAAGCTTCGCGTCCGGCGCGTGCTTCACGACGTTGTCCACGACGCCGCCGACGATGGCCGCGTTCTTCTGCAGGAGATCATCGCGCGACATGCCCGGCTTGCGCGGCAGGCCGGCGGTGACGACGACCACCTCGCTCCCGGCGATGGGCCCATAGTCGTTGCTGCCGGCGACCGTGCAGTCGCCGTGGAGGAGCGGGCGCGCCTCCATCATGTCGAGCGCCTTGCCCTGGGGCAGTCCCTCGACGATATCCACCAACACCACATCCGCCAGCTCGCGCTCGGCGACCCGCTGCGCCGTCGTCGCGCCGACATGCCCTGCGCCAACCACTGTCACTTTCGGTCGTTTCATACCACTCAATCCTAATCTTAATCGTAATCGTAATCCTAACCCTAATCCTAATCCTGTTCTTGTCTTACAGAAACTTTCCGGCGCAAATGCGCCGCAACGGATCACCTACGACGGGGTGCGTTGGTCCTGCCCCACCGTAGATTCCCGCTTTCGCGGGAATGACTGTCCGTAGCTGACCTGTCACAGTGCGCCTACCTTTTCCGCTTCCGGTCATAGCGCACAGGGCTCTCTCGTACACTGGCGGCCTCCGACGGCGGGATCAGAACGACCTTGCCATCTCTCCAGACCGCGAGCGGTTGCCCCGACTTGCGGTGTTCTTCAATCACGCCCGCAACAGCCTCTTCCATCGCCGCGATGGCTTTTTCCCGCAAAGACGTTTTCTTTCTCACGATTGAACCTCCGAGGCAATCTCATCATAGATGTCTTGCCGGTGTATCTGCAACTTCCCATGACTTACCTCGAATACGAGGCAAGGCCGCACACCCGAATTGTCGAAGAAATAGAGACAGTCCACAAGGTTGCGATAAACCGAGAAGAGATTTTGCGAGCTGCGCGTGAAACGTCGCCTTACATCCGCCTCCGGAACATTGTGGCCTCCTCGTTGTACCCGGTCTGCAATTCGAGAAAGGGCCAGCTCAACGCTCGGAATCCCGAGGTAGAACATGTGAACAGCATAGCCGGAATCCCTGAGTTTACGGAGAAAGGAGATGTAGCTTCTCCCCGTGAGAGTGGTCTCGAAGGCAAAGTCATCGCCCGTTGTCGCCAATTCATGGATTCGTTTCAGCACGATCCGGGCTGCAGCAGAAGCGGCCTGAACCGGCGCGAAGGGCGACAGACCTGCCGCCACCAGATCGGCGTTGACGAAGTGCACACATTGCGCATAGCCCGGCAGGAACTTGCGCGCGAAGGTTGTTTTGCCCGCGCCGTTCGGCCCAGCGATAATATAGCACTGCGGACTCGCCGTGGTCACCCTTGATGTTCCCTCTCTCTGTTCTTCCTACTATGCCTCTTGCACGCTGTAGTCATTCGGATTTCGTCATTCGTCATTTTCTTTTCTTCTTGTCTTTCTCCGTCTCCTCGTCCTTCGGCAGGGTCCCCCAGACCTTCACGCCGTCCACAACTCGCTGACCGGCGCGGCGTAGAGGCTGTCGCCGAAGGGCACGGTCTTGTCGCCGTTGTAAACGACAATTCCGCGGCAGAAGCGTCTGCCAGTCGCCTCAGCCAATAGACGCAGCCCCCTGAAATCGTCCGAACGCACCGCGCTGGATGCCTTGATCTCAATGCCGGTTAGTCTCCCATTGTCCTCCTCCAGGACAATATCCACCTCGTCCCCCGCATGGCTGCGGAAATGGAAGAATTGCACGCGAGCCAAGCTCCAGGAGCTCTGCTTCACCAACTCCATGAGGACAAAGTTCTCCAGCAGCGCGCCGCAGGATGCCGGTTCGTCGGCGAGCCTTTGCTCCGTCAGGCCCAGCAGATATGCGAGCAGCCCCGTGTCATTGAGATACACCTTGGGCGTCTTCACCAGACGCTTACCTATGTTCGCCGACCAGGGCGGCAGGGTCTCGACAAGGAAGGAGGATTGCAGCAGCGTCATGTAGCGCTTGAGCGTAGTCTGCGGCATTCCCAACGACCTGGACAAATCCGAGTAGTTGAGGAGGGACGCGACGCGAGTCGCCAGCAGATGGAAAAGACCGGGAAGAGCGGTCAATCCTTCGATGTGCGACAGGTCCCGGATGTCCCGCTCAATCATGGTGGTGATATAGGACCCAAACCAAGCGCGGCGTCTTGCCGGGCTTTTGCGGCGAACGGCCTCGGGATATCCCCCGACGAGGGCGCGACAGAAGATGTCCTTCGCTTTCTCGCTGCGTCCGCCCGACGCTTTGAACTTATTGGCAAAGATTCGATCAATGAACGTCTCTCTCTTGCCGCGCAATTCGCCTTGCGAAAAGGGCAATAACCTGATGATCTTCATGCGCCCGGCCAGAGACTCAGAAAGCCTGGGCAACAATAAAACATTCGCCGATCCGGTAAGCAGGAACCGTCCCGGCCTCCGGTCCGAATCCACCGACTTCTTCAGGGCCAGGAATAGCTCGGGCGCTCTCTGGACCTCATCGAGGACGAGAGGCCCTTCAAAACCCGATAAGAAGCCCTCGGGATCGCTCTTCGCGGCGGAGAGGGCAGTCAGATCGTCCAGGGTCACGTACTGCGCCGGGTAGCCATTTTGAACAAGCCAGCGCGCGAGTGTGCTCTTCCCCGTCTGCCGCGCCCCCGCCAGGAACACGACCGGGGTGTCCTTCAGCGCCGCCTGAATCTGTTCCGTAATATGTCGCCTAATCATGGTTGAAATTTAGCCATTTAATGGCGAATTGTCAAATAGAATTTTCGTGAGGGACGAACCCTTCAGTTGCGGGGACAGTTGAGTATGAGAAGGCGCGTCGCCATCCCCGCTTACACGGGAATCGGCGACTTCCGCTATGTTCAAATGACGAATTCATAACCCGGCGTAGCCGGAACCAAACAGGTTTTGCTTTTCGTAGGGGTCATGGTATTTATAGGGGCGGTGAAAGATGTCGAGTGGAGTGGAAGAGTTGGGCTATGAACAGTTTTGTCGAACGGCATGGCGAAAAGATAAGAGGGGTTCTGTCGTGTTTTGATCGTGTGCTGATCACGGGAACGGTGGTAGAGATCGGCCACGCCGAAGCGATGACCCGGTATCTGTATGATCGGGAGGTTCGACTCAAAACGCTATTACATGAATCAAAAATCATGACCATTTTGACAATGATCTTATGTTACATATACCTGATTTAACTTGCACTGCAAATGTCCCTTGACAACCCTTCGCGCTTCGCATACTCTGCTGCCGGAAACGCCGAATGGAAGGAGTCCGCCCATGCCCATCTACTGGGGAGATATCCACAGCCACTGCGGGATAAGCTACGGCTACGGCGCGCTGGACAACGCCCTCGTCAACGCGCAGAAGCAGCTCGATTTCTGCGCTATCACCGGCCACGCCATGTGGCCCGATATGCCCGATGACCGAGAGAAATTCGGGTTCGTTATAGACTTCCACGAAAAAGGCTTTGCCAAGCTGGCCGCCAACTGGGAGCAGACCCAGACCGCCGTCGAGGCCGCCAACCGCCCGGGCGAGTTCGTCACCTTCCACAGCTACGAAATCCACTCCTCCGCCTTCGGCGACCACCACGTCATCTCGCCCAAGCCCTGCCCGATCCTTCCCGCCGACAGGCCCTCGGATCTCTTTGAAAAACTCAAACCATACAACGCCATGTTGATCCCCCACCACGTCGCCTACCGGCAGGGCTACCGCGGGATCAACTGGGACGCCTATGACCCCGTCCGGGGATCGGTAGTGGAGATATACTCGAAGCACGGCTGCGGACTCATGGACCGCGCCCCGTACAATTACCTCCACACCATGGGCCCGCGCGACTCGCGCTCGACGGTCGTCTGGGGATTGAGGCAGGGCAAACGCTTCGGCTTCGCCGGATCCACCGATCATCACGCCGGCTTCCCCGGCTCCTACGGAGACGGCCGCGTGGCCGTCATCGCCGACCGCCTCACACGCCCCGCGCTCCTGTCCGCCATCCACGCCAGACGGACGTACTGCGTCACCGGCGATAAGATCGTCCTCGACTTCCGCGTCGGCAAGGCCATGTTCGGCGAGGAGGTCTCGATCCAGGGGCCCCGGCCCATCGGCTTCGCCTTGCGCGGGGGCGACGCCTTCGAGCGCGTGGTCATCTACAAGAACGGCGCGCCATGGCGGTGGTACTCGCCCCTCGACCTGAAAGGCCCCGCCGGGAGCGGCCGGTTCAAGGTCCGCATCGAACTCGGCTGGGGGCGCGACGCGGAACCGTACGCATGGAAGTCGAGCATCGCGTTGAAGGGCGGGAAACTTCTCGGCATCGAGCCGTGCTTCCGAGGACGGAGCATCCTCGCTCCGGAGCCGGGCGACCCGGACTACAGCGACGTGAACGACTTGGACAACGCGGTGGAGGGCCGGTCGGCGGACGGCGTCCAGTGGCGGTGCATGTCCTTCGCCAACATCTCGACGCAGCACTCCGCTACATCGGCCATGATCCTGGAGATCGAGGGCGACGAGGCGACGGAGCTAGTATGCTCGGTGAACGGCCAGCGCTTCACCCACGCCATCGGCGAGCTGCTCCAGGGCGGACGGGCGCACTACGAGATGCCCTTCGCCTCCGAGGCAGTCGTCGTGCACCGCGCCGTTCCGGCGTCGGAGTATGACGTATCCGACCGGGCGGAGGACGCCGGCGACCTCGCTCCCGGCGACTTCTACTTTCTCGAGGCGATCCAGTTCAACGGGCAGTGCGCGTGGTCGAGTCCGATCTGGGTAATGGAGTAATGGAGTGTTCCACCTCCCGGAGGTCCGGGACCTCCGGGAGGTCAGGCGTGTGGCTAAAGTGCAGCGGAGGTAGTCATGTTCTACATCGAGTGTTCCGGCAGCCCCCGCGAGGTGGGGGTGCAGCATGGTCGGTTCCTGCGTGAGGAGATTGCAAGGGCCTTTGCTGAATGGAAGGCGGAGACGTGGCTGGTTGATGGCCTTGCTTCCGTCCGCGAGCGGATGCTCACCTATCTCGGAGCGCACTACCCCGAGATGATCGAGGAGATGGAGGGCATCGCCGAGGGCGCGGGCGTGGACTTCGACGTCCCCTTCGCCCTCACCGCCTTCAACTCCGTATATCCCGCCCTCATGGCATGCTCGGTCTTCGCCGTCCGCAGCAAGGAGCCGCGCGGCTGCGTCGGCAAGACGCACGACATCGGCGTCGTCGAGCAGCGATGGGGCCTGGCGCAGAGGATCGCCTACAAGAACGGCATGACGATGATCCGCTGCGGATCGGTGGGATCGCTCTGGACCGTGGCGGGGATCAACGAGCGGGGCATCGCCGTAGGCACGGCCTCCGCCCCGCGCTTCACGGGGCAGGACGGCTTCGGCGTGCCCCAGCACGCCGGGCCGACGCCGGTGCTCTACCGATGCAGGACGGTGGCCGAGGCGATCGACGAATTCTCCGGCATGATCTTCGCCGGCAAGGGGCTGAACATGGCCCTCGCCGACGCGGGCGGCGACGTGGCGGCCATCGAGAAGTCCTTCGACCGACAGTCGGTCCGGCATCCGAAGAAAGGCCCGGCTTATGCAACCAATCACTACCTCGGCAGGGGCATGGCCGAGCACCTGCCAAAGGCCTCGGGCAATTCCGTTGACCGGTTTGAGAAACTGAAGAAGGTCCTTCGTCCGGGGGCGTTTGCCGATCCGGTGGCGAAGCTGAAGCAGGTCTGCTCGGACCCATCGGAGCCGGGGGCCATCTGCCGGGCGGCTACGCTCACGGCCTTTGTCTGCGACCCCGGCCGGGGGCAACTCTGGGTCTGCCCCGGCACGCCGACAGTGGAGTCGTGGGTGTGTCTTCGGTTGTGATTTGAGTAACCATCGCTATCCGGAAGCCCCGACAGGAGGATGACGTGTTGGTGAACAAGAAGGATCGAGACGTCTTGAGGGAGCTGGCCAGGCAGGTCGCGGAGATCGCGTCGCTGCCCTGCCAGCAGCAGACAATCTCCCTCTGGAAGGCGCTGAACGGCCTGAAGCCCGTGCGCCCTATGGTCATGATAGACCAGATTCCTTGGCACGAGATGGATGTGGATGGCGAACTCACGCTGCGCACCGAAGACGCCTTTTGCCAAGGACTGGAAACGAGGCTTCGTAGGACGCTTTATTCCTGGAAGCACATGCGGGCGGATATGGTCGTCGAGCCGATCGTGGACGTTCCCAAGGTCATCCGCGGCGCCGGCTTTGGGATACAGACCATTGAAAAGCGGGCGGTGAGCGATCCGAAAAACAGCGTGGTCGGCCACTACTACATTGACCAACTGAAGAGCGACGCGGACGTGGAGAAGATTCGGAAGCCGGAAATCGCCCTGGATGAGGAAGCGACGGCGCGCGTCCAGGAGAAGGCGCAGGAGATATTCGACGGCATCCTCACCGTGCGGATGCAAGGATCGCTGCCGGGGTTTGCTCCCTGGGATAGAATCGTCCAATGGCGCGGGGCGGAGAGCGTCCTCTTTGATCTTGCCGACAGGCCGGAGTTCATCCACCGGATCATGGCAAGGCTCACCGATGCGCACATCTCCATGCTCGATCAGCTCGAGGAGAAGGGCCTGTTGGGACATGGGCAGGCAACCATCCACTGCACAGGTGCCTATAGCGACGATCTGCCGGCGCCCGGCTTTGATCCCAGCCATGTCCGGGCGAAGGACCTCTGGACGTGCGGCATGGCACAGATATTCTCCACCGTCTCCCCGGCCATGCACCAGGAGTTTGAGCTGGACTACGCCGTGCGGTGGTACTCCCGGTTCGGTCTCGTGTATTACGGATGCTGCGAGCCGTTAGACGGGAAGATACACATCATCCGAAATATCCCGCACGTCCGGAAGATCTCCATGAGTCCCTGGGTGGATGTGGAGAAGGGCGCAGAGCGGATCGGGCGGGACTTCGTCTTCTCTCGAAAGCCCAGCCCCGCGCTCCTCGCCGGCGACGCCTGGCGGCCGGAGGCCGTGGAGGCGGACCTTCGGGATACGAAGGAACGCTGCGCCCGCCACGGCTGCCCGCTTGAGTTCATCCTCAAGGACATCAGCACCGTCCGCTATCAGCCGCAACGTCTCTGGGAATGGGCGAAGATTGCGAAGACGGTCGTCGAAGGATAAAAGATGGCCCGCCCGTGTATACACTCGTAGTATACCGGATATGGATAACACTTTATGAATACATCGCTTACGGAATAATTCTTTACACCGGAAGTATAACCCAAAGGGATTTAAGTGGGGATAGAGCCGCACCGGCGGGAGGCAGCCACCTGTGGATTTCTCTGACTATTTCCGGATCACCCGACCGTAGCCCCGGGCCGTCGTCCGCTCGTTCTCCACGGCCAGGCCGCCGTTGACGAAGACATGCCGAATCCCCACGGGATACTGGTGGGCGTTGTCGAACGTCGCCCTGTCGGCCACGGTGTCGGGATCGAAGATGCAGAGGTCGGCGATGGCCCTCTCCCGCAGCACGCCCCGATCATGCAGCCGGAACTGCCTCGCGGGCATGGAGGTCATCTTCTTCACCGCCGTCTCAAGCGACATAATCTTCTCCTCTCGCACGTACTTCCCCAGCACGCGGGGGAACGTGCCGTAGTTGCGCGGGTGCGACGTGCCGTCGCCGAAGCGTCGAAGGTGGCCGTCGGACCCGATGAAGACCAACGGATGCGCGAGGAAAACCCGCAGGTTCTCCTCGCACATGCCGAAGCGGATTGCGCTCACATTCCCGCGCGCGGCCAGGTCCACCACCACGTCGCCCGGATGTCGGCCCTGCGCGGCGGCCACCGCCGCCAGGGTCTTCCCGCCGACCTCCACGTCCGTGGCCCACGGCGCGCAAACGACCTTATCCGCCCCGCCGATGCGTTCGAGCTGCGCGTCCACTTCCTTCCTCATGCGCACGGTCTCGTCGGCGCTGAGGGCGGCCATGCCCTCCTTCTTCCTTGCCCAGGCCGGGGCGATGCTGGCGATCCCGCCGTAGCTGGCGATATAGGGGTAGCGGTCGCCCAGGACCTCGACGCCGCGGGCGTGCGCCTCCTCGACTAACCGGATCGCCTCGTCGCGCTTATGCCAGTTGCCGGGGTAAAGGGTCTTGAAGTGGGAGATCTGCACGGGCAGCCCAGCCGTCTCCCCAACGGTGATGATTTCCTGCACGGCCTCCAGCAGCCCCTCGTCCTCGCTGCGGATGTGGCTGGCATAGACGCCGCCGTGCGCCGCTACGCCCCTCGCCCCGGCGATGAGGTCGGCCGTCTTGATGGCCGGCGGAAAGTAACCCGCCGAGACGCCGAGCGCCCCCTCCTGCATCGCCTGGGCCGCGAGGGCAGTAAGGCGGCCGCGGTCCGTTTCCGTGCTCTCGCTCCGGCCAGTTCCCCTCATCACTTGCCCCCAGACGGTGTTGAGTCCGACGAGGCAGGCGTAGTTCTGGCGGATTTCCAGTTTCTCGACTTTGCGAAGGTGCTCGTCCATCGGCCACGGCGACCCCCCGCAGTTGCCGGCTATGATCGTCGTCACGCCCTGGCGGAGCATGTTGTCCGCATCGGGGATGGCCATGATGCCGCCGCCGATCTCGTTGTGGGCATGGTTGTGAACGTCAATGAAGCCGGGGGCGACGACGAGGCCCGCCGCGTCAATGACGCGCTCGGCCTCGGACGATGACAGATCGCCGACGGCCCTGATGAGGTCGCCGAGGATGCCGACGTCGGCTCGCCGGAGTGGACTCCCCTCGCCGTTGGCGATGGCGCCGTTTCGGATGATCGTATCGAATTTCATGGCGCTGACGCCTGCTCCGCCCCCTTTGCCTTGTTCAAGACGCGCAGAGCCGCCTCATGGATGACCCGTTCGCAGTCGGGGGTGAGCATCAGCGTGCCGGGGTAGTACTTGTGCGCCGTTTCGACTTCATACCCCCCCTTGGGGAAGGCGTCGGCCGTAGGCACGTAGCCGATCACGCCGTTGGTGTAGCCAAAGACGAATGTGCTGGTGAAGGGGGAGTGCTTGTCAATCCAGATCTGATACTCGACAAAAACCTCGCCCGGCAGGCCGACGAAGGCGATGTCGCCCAGGCGCAGTGCCTGGATTTCGAAGGCCCGCGTCCGATCCTTGGGGCCTTCCTTGGCAAGGACCAGCATCTCGTGGGCCCAGTCGCGGAATCGCCGAGCGACGCGAATCCGCCCAGCGTGCCGGCTGGCAAGGGCGTCCTTCAAGACCTGTTCGGCGCTCTGGAGCTGCTTCTCCGCCGCCTCGACCGACGGCGGCTGTTGGAGCGGAAGTTGCACCACCTCCCGGGCGCTCCCGATCGGTCCGCTCAGGTTTGGTTGCAGTGTGGCCGCCGCCTTGATCACCGCCCCGCCGAGCATCCGACCCAGCGCCCGGGCCTCGGCGGGGGTGCCGCGGAGCATTGCATTGATGTTGCCGCAGCAGCCCTGCGCGAAGAGAGCAACCGGTCTCCCGTCGAACACCCGTTCCACCGTCTCCATGGCATGGCCCGGAAAGTCCGCGCTGACGACGTAGCTGTCGCCGCCGAGCACCACCGGGTGGGCGGCGTGGGAGAATAGGACTGCGAGCATGTGGCCGTCGGCGTCGTCCACCCGGAGCACATCCACGTAAGGCGCCAGTTCCCCGTGCGGATTGTGGCCCAGGACCATCTTGCCGTCCCGGACCTCGCGACGGTTCACGCCGCAGCGCACCTCCTCGCGGGTGCAGCCGACCTTGGCCGGCTTCATGGCGGCGCACGCCGTGCGGACCGCCCCGATCATCTTCATCTTGGTCACCTGCGCGCAGTGCTCGTCGCGGTCGCCCAGGCCGATGCTGATCGTCGCCGGGCCGGAGTGGGTGTGCGAGGAGGGCAGCATGACGTTCGCGCCGGGGATGCCGGTATGCTTCTCCACTGCCTCGCGAATCTCCTCAACGAGGTCGAAGTCCAGGCCCAGCAGGTCCGTCGTCACGATGGCGATCTTCGCGGCGCCGTCGTCGAGGACGAGCGCCTTGGCGAATAGATCGTCGCTTATGTCGAGCGCGGGGTACTCCCGTCCCCCGAAACCGGTCAGGTCGCAACCGATCGGCGGGGTGATGTTGACCTTCGAGACGCCAGCCTTCAGTCCGTCCGCCATGAGCCTCTCCTCTCGCAAGCAAGTAGTTTTCTATAGAGTAGAGTACCACAACCCAACCCCCGACTCAAGGAAAACATCCCGGAGGAAAAATGGGGACAGACCTGGTCCGGTCTGTCCCCATTTTTCCCGACGGCGACGGCCAGGAAGTGGGCTTGAATCTTTGGCGCGAATCATCTACAATGAAAAGTCACATTCCTCGCAGGCGGGGCCTGCGCCGGAGGGAGGAAGACATGAAGAGACGATTCATCATGGTCGGCTGCGGAGGGTTCGCCCGGGGCAACTGGATCAACCGCGTTTTCCCCGACTTCGCCGACCGCATCGAGGCCGCGGCGCTGGTTGACGTCGCCCCGGATGTCCTCAAGGACGCCGGGGGCGTCCTCAACGTTCCGGAGAAACGGCAGTTCACAGACATCAGGACGGCCTTCGAACAGACCGAGGCCGACTTCTGCTGCATTGTCGTCCCGCCGGCTTATCACAAGGATGCCGTGCTCTGCGCGGTGAAAAAGGGCATCCCCATCCTCAGCGAGAAACCCATCGCCGACACCCTGGAGGCGGGCCATGAAATCTATCGGAAGGTGACCGCGTCCGGTGTTAAGATGGCCGTCATCCAGAACTACCGATATACCCCGCGCATCCTCGCGTTCAAGAAGGCCCTCGACGGTGGGTCCCTCGGCCGGATCAATTACATCATCGGCCGCTTCGCTGCGAACTACCTGAAGTACGGCGCATGGGGCAAGGCGTTCCGCCACGAGATACCCAACTCGCTCCTGATCGAAGGCTCCGTCCATCACTTCGACATGCTCCGGAACCTCGCCGGGGCCGATTGTAAAACCATCACAGGCTACAACTGGAACCCCGCGTGGAGTTCCTTCAAGGGCAACTCCACCGCCGTCTATGTGATGGAAATGGCCAACGGCGTGAGGTGCTTCTACGAGGGCAACTGCTCCGAGGCCGGCGTACAGAATTCCTGGCACAAGGAGTACTACCGCGCCGAGTGCGAGAAGGGCGCCGTGGAGCTGGGCGGCGACGACGTCGTGCGCGTCTTCCGACCGGGCCAGAAGCCGGAGGAAGCGCCGTTGGAACCCGCGCCGCCCACCGGCCACCATGCCATCCTCGACCGATTCCTCGGCTGGCTCGACGGTGGCGACCCGCCCGAGACCCAGCTCGAGGACAATATCAAGAGCTTCGCCATGCTCTTCGCCGCCATCGAGGCGGCGGAGTCGAAGGAAGTGAAAAACGTCGCCGACTATATGCCATAGACAGGAGGATCGAATGACCCGATCAACCACTATCCTGTTGTGCCTGCTCGCCGCCGTCTCGTTTGCGGCCGATGACGTCGCCTGGAATTTCGACGGCGCCGACGCCGAGGGCTGGACCCTCGGTCCGCGCACGGCCAACCTCCGCGTGGCCGACGGAAGGCTCCAATTCGATATCACCGGCAAAGACTCCTGGATCGTCGGCCCGCCGATAGACCTCTCCGCCGCCCCCGGCACGCGAGTCATCATCCGCATGAGCAGCGATGACGGAACCAGCGGCCAGCTCTTCTGGCAGACCGTCGGCGACGACGGCAACCCCCTGCCCTTCAGCGAAGATCGCGTGGTGCGTCGCTTCCCCTGCGCGTCGGACGGCCGGATGCACGAATATCACATCCTGCCCACCTGGCGGGGCAAGGTGACCCGACTGCGCCTCGACCCGCCGGGCGAGACAGGCCGCGTCGAGATTGACTCCATCCGCATCCAGACCGTCGAGATTCCCCTGACCGAGACGCTCCAGTGCGAGTTCACATCCGCAGAGGCCCCGCACTGGATCCCCCAGGGGCTGCGGGTCGTCGGCATGGAGAACGGCATCCTGAACTTGGAGGTGGATTACGTCGGACAGATTGACGCCACCCTGAAGGGCCTCGGCCTGATCCAGGCCAACGACGAAGGCAGCGCCCTCGTCCGGCCCAACCTCGCGGTGAATACGAAGGAGAACCCCATCATCGCCGTGCGGATGAGCGTCACCGACGGCACGCTCGGGTGCATCCGGTGGTACTCCGACCTCGACCCCCACTCGCACGCATCGTGGCAGGACTTTTTCCTCCGGCCCGACGGGCGTCTCCACACCTACAACGTGGACCTGAGGGAGCACCCCACCTGGAAAGGCAGGATTCAGAGGATCGAGCTCATCGTCAACTCCTCCGTCGGCTCGGAGGTGCGCGTGGATTATATGCGCGCCGGCAAAACCCCCGAAGGGCCGCCCAGCCTGGAAATCGGCTACCTCGCCACGGACCGCGTGCTCTACCAGGAGGGGCAGAGCGCCAAGGTCCGATGTCTGCTCCGCAATGAGGGCGGCGCGCAGCTCCGCGATGTGAAGGCCATCATCGAGGTCCCCGGCGCGGAGGGGGCCTACGAGCAGATCACCAGGGTGCCGGCCATCGAGTCCGGCCAAGTCTGCGAAATATCATGGACGCTGAAGACGACCGGGTCCCTCGCCGCCCTGCTCGGCGGCCGCGCCATCTGCGCGGACTGCGCCTACCCACAGGCCATCTGCCCCCTCATCGTCACCGGCCCGCGCGACGGGGCGATGGTCGTGGGCAACGACCGCCTGCGGCTCGCCTTCAACCGGAACTCCTTCGGCTACGGCCCGGCCATTCTCGAAATCAACCGCGGCCTCTGGTGGGAGGCGTGCGGCGTTCTGCCCTCTCTGGGCGAGGTCCTATATCGCTCCAAAGACGGAAGGGTCTTCCAAAAGATGCTCTTCGGCAAGGGCAACGGCAGGGAGTTTAAGGCCGAGTTCGACGACGCGGACGGCGTCCGATGGACCGCCGACGTCAAATTCACCCCCTCACCGGAGGCGCCTTGGATCAAGGCCGAGTACTCGGTCCAGGCCAATGCCGATCGCCAGTTGATCGCCTTCCGCGGCCCCACGCTCTACGCCGGAGAGGGATCCTTCGGCGCGGAGAAGGACGCCGCCCTCTTCCCCGGCATCGAGTGGCTCATCAAGGGCGAGCGCAGCTCCAACTGGCTCGACGCCACCCCGCCCCGCAGCGACCGCTACGCCCCCGATCCCTACAAGGTGACCATCCCCATCATGGCCGTCCTCGCCGACCGAAAGGTGGTCGGCCTCATGTGGAACGCCCTCGACAAGTGGGACGGAGAGCGCTACTGCGTGACGCCCCATTTCCTCTCCCCCAATGTCCAGGACGCGCAGGGAAATCACAAGATGTCCCTCTTCGCCCCCTCAATACCGGAATGGGTCCTGGAAAGTTCTCTCATGGCAACGAGACCGTATGACCTGAAGAAGGACGCAAAGTTGACCATCGCCTGCCACATCTTCGCCCAGGAAGCCGACGATGTGCTCCAAGGCGTTAAGAACTGGCTGCAGGTCTATGGCGTGCCAGGACTCCAGAGCAAACCGCGCGGTTACGACGAGGAGATGGACCTCTGCATGGACTACCTCAACTCCCGATGGGACGAGGAGCAGCAGACCTGGCTCGACTGGCGCGGTCAGAAGACGGGGCCGAGCTGGGCCCTGGAACAGTACATCACATACCTCGACGCCGCCCAGGACTCCCCCGTCGCCCAGAAGGCCCGCGACATAGTCGCCAAGTGCATGGCGCAGTATGAAAAGACCCCGAACCGCACCTATGCCATGGTCACCACGCCTCGTTGCTGGCCGACCTCGACGCTGCCCTTCCGCCTGGGACGGCTGGCCGAGGCGATCCGCACGGCGGCCCGCGATTATTCCGGCAACGGGACACCCGGGACCCGACCGGGCATCGCCCTCCAGCGCGAGGACGGCTCGTGGGGCTTCGCTCCGACGGGCGAACTCCAAAGACTCCTCGGCAAAGAAGGTGAGTCCGCCTCGGGCCTCACCGCCCGCGCCGCCCTGCCCATCCTGACCTACGCCCGCATGACCGGCGACGAGACGTTCACCGAATCGGGCCTCAAGGCCCTCAAGAATCTGGACCGCTTCACCGTCCCCCGCGCCGCGCAGGTGTGGGAGGTCCCCGTCCACACGCCCGACATTCTGGCCGCAGGGTACGCCCTCATGTGCTACCTTGAGGGCTACAAGATCACCGGCAGGAAGGAACATCTAAATAAGGCCATCCGATGGGGATACGCCGGCCTGCCGTTCGTGTATATGTGGGGCGTGGACGACCGCCCGGTCATGCCCTTCGGCGGCATCGCCGTCTACGGCTGCAGTTTCTACGTGCGCAACTGCTGGATCGGCCGCCCGGTGCAATGGTGCGCGCTCGACTACGCCGTCGCGCTCCAGGAGCTGGCGAAGCACGACGACTCCTTCCCGTGGCGGCACTTTGCCGAGGGCATCACCCTCAGTGCCATGCACCAGCAGAGCGCCGAGGGCGAGTTCAAGGGCCGCTACCCGGACAGCTGGATCCTGCGAACGGACGAGCGGTCGTGGAAGGCCATGCTCGACCCGCAGCTTATTATTCAGAACGTCCTGTTCCTCACCGGCCGGGCGAAGTCGCCCGAGACGGCCGTCCACCGGTCGCTGGGCCGGGACCTGCGCGTGACCGCCGTGGGCGAGATCAAGGGCCTCGACTACAAGGACGGCGTGATGTCCTTCGAACTGCGCGACGCGCCGTACAAGACGTCGTACATCATCGTCGCGGGACTGGAGAGCGTGGACGCCATCAGCCGGAGCGGCGCGCCCGTCGCCCAGGCGGAGGACACGGACCAGGTCGAAGAGGGCTGGGAACTTCTGCCGAAGATCGGAGTCATCTGCCTGAAGCTGAAGACCGACCAGTCCCCGATCACCGTCCGCATCAAAGGCAAGGCGAAAGGGGGCCTGCTGCCGGGGTTGGGACCATGACAGCGCAAAGGGCGCCGGATAACTTTACCATGTTCCGTGCCGGGCAAAATAATATAAAATCTACCCTCTGTGGGGTTGTTGAAAAACCCTGTTCTTGTAGCCGCAGGCTTATGGTGATTAACTAAATAAGTTGACATTTGCCTCCTGATGTGGTATAAGAGAGTAGAGGAGGTGAATGAAGATGGAATTGACCCAAGGACAACGCAATGAACTGGAAGCGACGGCCAA
>JBFMAD010000083.1:0-21381 GCA_040755855.1 Planctomycetota bacterium
CCGTGACAGCCATGGCCCTCAAGCTTCGAGAGATGGTCATTCTCCCAGGGTTTACTCAAAACGCTATTGCATGAATCAAAAATCATGACCATTTTGACAATGATCTTAGCGGTAAGGTACTAATGACGAAATCCGAACGTTTGCTTGACGTGAGGGACAAGACGGGCAATAATGACGATAGTTGCAGATAGTCGAGCGGCGGAGCGAAGGATATGGAGAGAGAACAAATCATCAAGGAAATTCGGAGAATGGAGCGGAAGCTGCACCGCATGAAGGGCCAGCTTGCGACGGCCAAGTCCTCTCCACATCGAGGAAGAAAACCAGGGGGAGGAGGGGCGACGTCGTGGAAGAAGCTGATTGAGCAAATCGGCCGGCTGTCCAAGGGCGGAAACAGTGTTAAGGACATCGAGAAGGAACGCCAACGGTGAGGGTGGTCATAGACACCAACGTCCTTGTCAGCGGCGCCGATCCCAAAGACGCCTTCCATTCCGAGTGCCGCCCCATCCTTGAAAAACTCCTCCGTTCCGAAGTTGAAGCCGTATGCCCAGTGCTCGTGTTGGTGGAGGCAGTCTGTGTGCTCCGCCGAAGAACGGATGATGAACACATCGCGCTTCGGTTCGGCAGGAGCCTCGCGTTGTTGCCGTCCATCAATTGGTTGAGCATTACCGTTGAGGACGCGCAGCGCGCCTGCGCGCTTGGCGTCAAGAGTGGATTGCGTGGCGGGGACGCCATTGTCCTCCAAGCGGCGAAGGAGTGGGGGATTCCGCTCTTGACCCAGGACAGGGAAATCAAGAAGAAGGCCCCAAAAGATATTGTTGTTCTCGCCCCCTCTGATTTTGTTGTGTGAGCAACACACTTCGCATCCGAAGGACGAGGAGACGGACAAAGACAAGAAAAAGAAATGACGAATTCCTAAGCCCGAATGTCTAATCAATGCCTAATGCCGAAGCCCGAAGGACCAAGAGGTCTGTGATGCAGGTTCAGGTGAAACTCCACGCACAGCTCCGAAAGTTCTACCTCGTCCCCCAGGCTCTGCCTGGGGACGGCGGTTCGTTCCGAGGCAGGGCCTCGGAACGAGAAACTGGACAAGGTCCTCCGATTCTGAGAGACTATGTTTAGGCCCACAGAGGTGTTCACAGGCTCGGGATGTGTCTTGTGTCGTGCCAGTGAAGCGCAATAACGAGTCATCACGGAGCTATGCAGTGGCGAGAACAACTTGTGTCTTTCTATCCGTATGTCTCCTCCTCACGGCAGTGTACGATACGGAAGCGCGCGGAAAAAAGAGGAAGGTGCAAGAGACTGTCCTCTGCAAACGCGGCAAGCTGATCCTGGAGGACGACTTCTCCGGCAAGAATCTGCTCTGGACGTTCGATCCAGACAAGTGTCACTGGGCAATCGCCGAGAAGGCCCTTGTCACTGAGTCAACGGGGGATAAGGTCGCTCTCAGCATCGAGCGACCCATCACCCCAGTGGCGAACGCCGTGTTCGAGATGAGGGTCTTCCTGCCTCGGGACTGCACGGTTGCCTTGCTGGGAACGTGGACCAACTTCCCCTTCGCACGGATCTCCCCCACGAATGGGAAGCTCACGTTGGTGACGTGGAGCAAGGAGACCGGCATGGTCGAGGTCGCAATGGCGCCCTTCCCATATCCCGAGGCGCGCTGGATTGACGTGCTGTATGAGGTCTCAGGGTCGAGCTACGCCCTGACGGTGGACGACCAGACGGTCACCTGCGATATGCCCTTCTCCGGCGAGCGCAGCCTCACCAAGATCGTCATCCGGCCGGAACAGAAGACATCCAGTCGGCTTATGGTGGACGACATCAAAGTGTGGGAGGCGTTGCCGAAGCGCCGCTGATCCCATTGCGGAGGAGCCATGAAAGTCGAAGTAAAACTCCATGCGCAGCTTCGAAAGTTCGCCCCAAAGAAGGGCCAGGACCACATCACCCTCGACGTGGCCGAGGGGATCCCCGTCAAAGATCTGGTGAAGATCATCGGCGTGCCCATCGAAAAGGCGAAGCTGATCATCATCAACGGCAAGCGCGGCGAGGCGTCCGACAAGCTGCCGGCCGGCGCCGTGGTGGACCTCTTCCCCCCTATCGCCGGAGGGTAGCGCCGCATGGTCCCCGTCGTTTCCATCGTCGGCAAGAGTGACAGCGGGAAGACCACGCTCATCGAGAAGCTCATCCCCGAACTGAAGCGCCGCGGCTACCGCATCGGCACGATCAAGCACGACGCCCACCGCTTCGAGATGGACCACGAGGGCAAGGATACCTACCGCCACTTCCACGCCGGGGCGGATACCGTCGTCATCTCCTCGGCCGAGAAGGTCGCCATGCAGAGACGCGTCGAGCGGCAGCTCACCATTGACGAGCTGGTCGCCCAATTCCTGAATGATGTTGACATCGTCCTTACCGAGGGGTATAAATCGGCGGATAAGCCCAAGATCGAGGTGTTCCGGTCGGCGGCCCACAGCGCCCCGCTCTGCACGGACCGGGACAACCGGATCGCCCTGGCGAGCGATGTCGAAGTCGCTGTGAATGTGCCGAGGTTCCACATTGACGACGTCGCCGGCATCGCCGATTTCATCGAGACCACGTTTCTGAAGAAGTGACCGCCTTACGGCGCGAGAGGAATCCGCCACCGATGCGTCTGCTTTTTGAGGGTTTTCGCGAGGCCCTTCGCCTGCTGTTTTCCTTCGACACTGACGTGTGGCACGCCACGTGGCTCTCGCTCCAGGTATCTCTCGTTGCCGTAATCCTGGCGACGCTCGTCGGCGTGCCGGCTGCGGTGCTTATCGGCCGCCGCGCCTTCCGCGGCAAGCCCGTCGCCGTCACGATCCTGAACACCCTCGTGGCGCTGCCGACGGTGGTGGTGGGTCTGTTCCTGTATTGCTTCATCAGCCGCCGCGGGCCGATCGGTATGCTGGACCTCCTCTACTCCCCCACGGCCATGATTATCGGCCAGTTCATTCTCGCGGCGCCGATCGTCGCGGCGATCACACTGCCCGCCATCGAGCACATGGACCCGATGATCGTCAAGACCGCTCTCACGCTGGGGGCAACACATCGGCAGGCGGCGGCGCGCATGCTCCTTGAGGCCCGGTTCTCCATCATGGCCGCCATCGTCGCCGCCTTCGGGCGCGTCATCGGCGAGGTCGGCTGCGCCTACATGGTAGGCGGGAACATCCGCGGATACACCCGCACCATGAGCACCACCATCGCCATGGAAACGAGCAAGGGCGAGTTCGGCCTGGCCATGGCGCTCGGGATCCAACTCCTCATCGTCGCGTTCGTGGTGAATGCCATCTTCCACTACTTCCAGATGAAGGGGAAGAAGTAGATGCTCTTTCGTCTGCAAAATGTGGTCAAGCAGTATGAAGACGCGACGGCGCTCGACATCGCCGCCATCGAGATCGAGGCCGGCTGCATTGTCGGCTTCACCGGACCCAACGGCGCGGGCAAGAGCACACTGCTGCAAGTCCTCGCGGGGTTGATGTCGCCGACGGCGGGGACCGTCGCCTTCAACGGCAAGCTTATGTACCCGAAAGGTGACGTGGAGTCCGTTCGCAGGCGCGTCACCTACCTCGCGCAGAACCCCGTGCTGTTCCAGATGTCCGTTTGCAGGAATGTGGCGTACGGGCTGAAGCTGCGCGGGGTCGGCAGATCGGAACGGCGGAAGGCGGCGGAAGAGGCGCTCGACGCGGTCGGATTGCTCCACCTCGCCGGCCGCAGGCCGGACCAACTTTCCGCCGGGGAGAAGCAGCGCATCGCCCTAGCGCGGGCGATCTGCCTCCGACCCGATGTGTTGATCCTCGACGAGCCGACGGCGAACGTGGATCGCGAGAACGTGCAGGTCGTGGAGGGCTTGATCGAGTCCCTGTTGCGCAACCGCGGCGTTTCGACGATCCTGGCCTCGCACGACGAGCGGCAGATCGTAAAGGTCTCGGACCGCATTTTCGCCCTTCACTCAGGACGCCTCGCCCCTCCGCCGTTTGAGAACCTATTCGAGGGCGAAATTCGGGAACGGGATGGCAGGTTCTTCTTTGCGGGACCGCGAGACATAGAGATCGAAATCATCGCGCGTCGGACCGGCAAGGCCAAGATTGCCATTCATGCGAATGAGATCATCCTCTCCGCCGCGGCGCTGCAGTCGAGCGTGCGCAATTCATTTCGCGGAAAGATCGCATCCATCAACGAGCGGCAGGATGGGGGCGTGAACGTCGCCGTGGATGTGGGGCTGCCCCTCGTCGCAGAGATCACCCAGCAGTCACGGCGCGAGATGTCCCTCGCCGTAGGCGATGAGGTGTATGCCTCGTTCAAGTCCACCGGCGTGCTCGTCTTTTGACGATCACGTAAAATGGATCACCGCGTAGGTCTGCAGGGAGTAGAGATCAACGATCCGCTCCCTCTCCCCCTCGACGATTTTCAATTCGGCAGGACCGTCGGCGTCAGGATCGTAGCGCACCGCCTTCGCGCATCCGTCGAACAACGGAGAAAGCAACAGACTCACGTTCTGGACCGGCTGCTCATTCCGGTAGTTCAGCAGGTGCACCGTGAGCGCGCCCGATGCGAGACGATGCACATCCACGCCGACACATGCCGTCGCGCCGCTCACCTGCACGGGCAACTTGCGGCCGACGGAGTTCATCAGCATTCGCAGCGTATCCTCGAACTCCCCCGCCTTGGGTGGGAGTATCTGCGGGATGCTGTCCTTCTCCCATGGGATGCGCTCCGGCGTCCCTTCTATCCAGATGACACTGGGGACGTCGCGGATTGGGGCCAGGATGTCCTCGTTGCGTTCGCGCAGATTCTCGTCACACCGCGCGGTGCGTCCGGTGATGAGGAGGCCCTTGCCCTGCCTCGCCAGATCAATGAACAGTGCGGCCTCTTTCTCGCTCAGACAGGTCTGATTGGCGAGGATAATGACGTCATAGTCCGCAAGCTGTTCCTTGTGATCCGAGAACACGAGACCGAAGGGGACCTGGTTTTGGATCAGAATCTGCTTCGCGCCCATCACGCAGGGATAGGTTTCGCGGAAGTCAAAGGCGTGTGACTCATAAGAGAAGTAGAGCGCCACGTTTGCGATGGGCCTCGCGCCCTCGAAGAGGAACTCGTGCGCCTTGAAAAAATTGAAGTAACTTTTGACCGCGTCCTCCAGCTCGGGTGTCACATTCACCGCCACATTCCTGCCCTTGTTGCGCGGGCGAAGGGCCCATGTCGCCGCCGCCCAGTGTCCGCCGAAGGCGGCGGCCTCGGCGATGGCCAGGCGCTCCTGGGCCGGATGCTCGGGTGCGGCGATCCCGCCCGTCGCGGGATTCAGCCACATCGTCGGCTCCACGGTGCGACCGAGGGCGTTGCCGATCTTGTAATACAGAACTTTCGTCGTCATCTCATGCTCGGACACATGCGGGAAGTCGCCGCTCTCGGCCACAAGAACGTCCTGCCACTGCCCGGTCAGGGGGATATTCAGGACCTGGTTCTGGTTCGACATCTTCTGCCGCGGCCAGCCCTCGTTGTTGGCGACGGCCACCTCCGGGTTCAGTTCCTTGCTGAAGACGTAAAGCTCCCGCAGGGCGTTCGCCATCGCCTGCCGCCGGAAGCGCTGCACCTCCTGGTAGATGGGGTCCCAGATTTTCGCTTGGATGTTGTCCGGCGGGATGCGCACGTGGTCCAGCGTGCGAAGGCCGAAGCGCGCCAGCGACGCCTCCGGCGTGGGATACCGCTCCTTGAGGAACTCGCGGAACTTCTGCTGGCAGATGTCGCAGTGGCACTCGTAGCTGAACCCGTCGTACTGGATGCCGTCCACCTTCGCCACCTCGATGGCCTGGCGGATGACCTTCTTGACGTAGGCCCAGTAGGCCGGGTTCTGCTGGCAGCCGGTCCACCGCCAATAGACGGTCTTGCCGTAGAGCTTGATCTTCCCCTCGTGATCCACCTGGCACCAGTCGCGGGCGTTCGGTTCCTCGGCGAGGAGCGTCTCGTGGATGATCGTGCCGAGCTGGTGGTAGGCGAAGACGCGGATGCCGTGCTTGTGGCAGAGCTCGGTGAACTCCTTCGTCCGCTCCATCTCGTGGGCCTCGCCCTTCAGACCGAAGCCCTTGTAATAGTGCGTCGTCAGACAGTTGATGCCGAGGTCGGCGAGCCACTTCACGGTCTCCTCGCTGTGCATGCGCTCGTACCAGTCCTCGGCCCAGTGCGCCCCGCCCTCGACAGTGCCCGACTCGTGGCCGAGGCGTCGATAGAAGATCAACGGTTCCCACAGTCCCCATACCCATCGGATTTTCCCAGGGCCGACCCAGGACGGGGGGGAGTAGGTTTTTTCTTCAGTCATGATGATTGTCTCCAATGAGAGTCATTGCCGCGTTGGAATGTTGGAAGGATGGAAGAATGGTATGATGGAAGAAGGGGGAGGCTCCAGCCGTTCCAGTCTTCCACCATTCCAATCTTCCATTCTTCCATCATTCCAGTCTTCCAACCCATGTAACCGGTTCCGTCGCCACATAGCCTAACCGCTCGGCGGCGTCCGGCGCAAGGGCCGCGACGGCGCACGTGGCCGGCCCGGCGGATTTCTCCAGGTCAATCCCGCAACGGGATTCGAGCCTTGCCTGCAAGCCGGCCGACCGCGCCAGCTCCCTCGCCTCGTACGCCACGCCCCTCGACCCGACGGGAACCATGTCATGGACAAAATCAAAACGCGCAAGTTCCAGAAGCGTCTCGGCCTGGAGCATCTCCGGGTCGCCGATCTCCACCTCCTCCCCCACCTTCGGCAGGCCGATGCAGTACACCTCGTCGCCCGCCCGGCCCTTGCCGATCTTCAGTCGGTCCGTCGCGACGACACCGACCGCCACGACGCCCAGGGCCGTCTGGGTCGTGGGCATGTTTTCTTCCGTGCTGCCTGTGATCGGCGCGACATGGGCCAGGCCCAGGTCCTTCAGCTCGGCGCGAATGCCCTCGATGATCTGCCGCCCCGCCGGTTCCATCTCGACGCTCAGCGCATTGACTACCACCAGCGGCGCCGCGCCCGCGGCGATCAGCTCGAAGAGGGCCACCCGCGCCGTGAATCGGCCGACCACCTGGAACGGCGCGCGGAGGATATCATGCTCCTTCGACCCGATCGCGCCGAGCGCATCGCACGCCATGACGAGCGACATCCCGCCGCCAATGTCCATGATCGTCACATCGCGGACCTGCTGGACGGCGGGGGCTCTTGCCGTCTTGCCCTCCGCCCATGCCCTGGCGATCTCGGCAAGCGTCTGATGTTCCATAGTCAACCGATGTTCAGGCCGATCAGTCGCGCCATCGTTCCGGCGAAGATCCCGTCGCGCACTTTCTTCTTCAGGCGCAGCGTCCGATATAGCTTCACGTCCTGGTCGAGGGCCTGCTTCGCCTCGGTGTAGTGCACGTCGGTGCCGAAGATGAGGTGCTCGATGGCGCCGGGATACCAGAGAAGGCGCTTGATGTCCCTCGCCTTGAGATGCGCGCGCCAACCGGTCAGTTTGCCGGTGATATCAATATATACGTTTTTATGGAATCGCGGCAGCTCTGCCATCTCCTCGTACCAGGGCACACCCATGTGCGCGCCGATGAGCGGCAAGCCGGGGAATAGGTGCGCCAGGCGGTCCAGGTGCATGGGCCGCATCCAGCGCGAGGTCACGTCGTCGCGCCGGCCGGGGGCCGTGGTCACAATGCCGAGATGGAAGAGCACCGGCATGTGAAGCTCCTCGGCCTTGGCATACACGGGCAGGAACTCGTCGGCGTCGTAGTGATTCGTCGGGCACGTTACCTTGATGCCCTTGAAGCCGCGATCGTGGAAGCGCTCGATGAGCGACGGATTGTCATGTCCGAGCCGGAAGAAGGCGAAGCCAACGATCCGGTCGGGATGGGCCTTGAACGCCTTTTCCACATCGTCATTATCGGCGAGGGCAAAGATGTCGCCGAGTCCGCTGACGCAGACCGTGTCAATGCCGAGTTTATCGTATTGGCGAAGAAGATGCTCCGCGTAGTTGTCCTCCGCGTAAAGATGTGCATGTCCGTCAATAATCATGTCAAGTCCTCCCGAACTTCGTGCGCGGCCGATTCGGCCCGATGGCGCCGATCGTGGGAAAGAACGATGAGCGCCGCCCCCGCCAGGATGACCATTATACCAGGGATCTCGTGCAACAAGAGTTTCTTATCGAGAAAGGCGTATTCGATCGCCACACTCCACACCGGCGTGAAGAGGAGGAGCACGCGCACCAGCCAGAACGGCAGGCGCGCCAGGGCGCGATAGTAGAGGAGAAACAGCCCTGCGATTGACCCGCCGGCGAGGATCGCCATCAGCGCGCTTGGCCATGCGCGAAAGACCATCGCGGGGCTTTCAAGGTCCCCCCAAAGCATCCCCGCGAGGAGAAGGATGGCAAAGCCCGACAGTGTAACGGACGAGTTGTAGGTGGCGATGACGCGATGTGACATCGGCCCGAGTTTCATCTTGATGATGAAGGCATTGGCCGTTAGAAGGACGGCGCTGAGCAGAAGCAGCGAGTCCCCGATCAGGCTCGGGGCCATGTGGAGGATCTTTTCCCACAGGAGAACGACGGTCCCGAGGATCATCAGCAGCGTGCCCATCCAGTCGGAACGGTACATCTTCTCCCGAAGGAGAAAGTGGGAGGCGATGAGCGTGAATAGAATGTCCGTCTTCTGGATGATGGCGCCGGAGGAGGCGTCGGTGAACTTGAACCCAATCAACGCGCACAGGTTGATCCCGAAGGCCCCGGCCCCGATGAGGAGCGCGAACTTGAGCAGCTTCCCGGGATGGATGAACTCGCGGAGTTCCCTGTGCAGGACAATCGTTGTAAAGAGCAGACTGATCCCGATCACGCGCGTCCAGAACCCCGCAATAATGACCGGGATGCCCATCTGATGAACGAGGACGCGGTGCGATATGAAAAATATCGCCCAGATGAGAGACAGGATGACCGTCAGAAAACACTCAAAAAGGAACATAAAGCTACCACAGTAAGTAACCAAAAGTTGGTATGCTATCGGCGGCAGCGCGTGGATTCAAGCGAAAAGCGCATGGGCCACCTTTCCAGGCGTCATCGTCCATGAGGTGGCGCACATGATCTTCTGTCAATACATCGCCAATCTCCCATCCTTCTTCTGTTACAATTATTTTGGTTGGGGCTAAAGACGCCAGTAACCCAATTACTCCATCACCCCATTAGGGATTTGCTTATCACGCATGAAACTCACGAAACCGCGCTGGGGCCGTCCCATGAAGGCGTCGGAAGCACCGCGAGAAATAGGGGGCGCTCCGGAAACCCGTTTGCGCGGCAATCTGTTTCACGCTCAGCCGCGAGGCGAGAAGCAGTTCCTCCGCCTTCTTCATCCGAAGGGAATTCAGGTAGCTGGACATGGTCTGGCCGCTGTGTTTTCGAAACAAGGAGCTGAGGTAACTCGACGAGAGATGGACATGCCCGGCAATCTGCGGGAGCGATAGGCCCTCCGGATAGTGGGCGCGGATGTAGGCCATCACTTCGCCGATGATTTTGTCGCCCCAGTTGCTGTGAGACGCCGCATCTATCTGGAGGCATCGGTTGAAAAGCAGCCAGCAGAGCTCCAGAACGCACGCCTTGAGACGCAGAATGGAGTCGCTTCGCCTCACGTCCTTTGCAATAGCCCGCAGCAGGTCTCTGGCAAGCCGGGGGGACGATACCGCGGCCTCACAAGAGATATGAAACACTACGTTGAAGCCTGCGCTGCGAGAGTACTTCGCCAGGTGTCCCCCGATCCTTTCGCTATCAATCGGGATCCACAGAATGGAGTAAGGATCGGCGCGACTCACGTAGATGTCTCTATGCTCCGTTCGCGGTGGAAACACGCAAACGTCCCCTTGATACGCTTCAATCCACTGCGCCCCCATTCTGACCATGCACTTGCCGCTCACGACGCAGCATATCTCCGCGTGCTCGTGCACATCTGGCTCAGGTGGAAGATGGCGCAATGTCTGCTGCCGGGAGTTTCCCCGGATATTCGCCGCCGGCGGCGCGTTGCCGATGAGAAGGGTCCGCGGCGAAAGGTCGCCGACGATGTGCGGGATTTCCCGGGAAAGAACCCGCAGCATCGCTTTGAGTCCGGCCTCTGCCGAAGGCTTTTTCGCCTGTCGTTGCTTCATCACAATAGGATGCCTTTCCGCCGAGGCAATCATTTTCATAAAACGGACATCTTACGCGTTTTCGACGATCTGTCCGTGTCTTAGGACACTTCTTCTGACAACCTGTAGGGCGGAATAAACGTGCTCACGCGCCTCCGTCGGATAGAATACGCGCACACGGTCAAACATAGCCGGAACCTGGTATTGTCCCACCTTAAACCCGAAATGGATGTGCGTCCCGATTGCCCACGTCTCCGTGTTTCCACATTCGCCAAGCCTCTGTCCCTGCTTCACCTTCTGCCCGACATTCACGCAGATCGAGTCGTGCTTGAAGTGGGCGAGAAACGTCTCCTCGTTGTGCGCATGTTTGATATAGACGTAGTTGTAGTCCCCGCGATCTCCGACCGGCGTGAAGGGGATGTTGTCGCGCGAGTCCCGCCGCACGGCGCTGACGACGCCATCCGCCGGGGCAAGGACCGGCTCGCCGAAACCATACCAGTCGCTGTTCCTTTTTCCCTGGCCATGGAAGGGCAGCGAATTCGGGCCGAGTTTGAAAAAATCATTCCCCCATGTGGCCTGCCGGCCGTGATGCTCGAAGAACTCGAATCCGAGCGCCATGAGCCATCGTCCGCCGAAGGGCAGCCGCAGCCGCGTCCTCTGCGTTGACTCCAGGAGGGGGAAGTCCAATCGCGCCGTAAACGCCTTGCCCTTCTCGTCCTCGCACCGAAAAAGGTGGCGCATCTCAACGACGGGGAGCGTCTTGTGGTCGGAGTAGAAGATGTCGCTCATCCGCCTTGCGCCGCGGGGGGGGATTCGATTCGAGCCTTTCCTCTGGTAGAGGTCGGGGCGGAACCGGTAGCGTCTCGCATCCGCGGGTTTGATGCGTTGGGCGAGGCGCTCCTCGTCGTAGATGTCTCGCCGAAGCAGGCCGTTCTTTCCCATGACATCGAATGTCGCCTCGGCGATCCGCACGGCCAGGCCGCGCGTCTCCCGGATGGTCAGGTGATACATCCAGCTCTTCGTCCAGCGATCGAGTTGGACGAAGACCGGACTTGGCTGTGGTTGTATCTTAAGCATGTGACTCTCACATCCGCTCAACAGGTCCCATATTTTAGCACGAGTTCCATCACCCGTTGATACTGCTCGAAGCTCACATTATCCGGCACGGAGTGATCGGAATGGTAGATGTATCCTCCGCCTTTCTTGGCCACGGGGATTTTCGCGCTGATCTCGCGCTCGATCACGGCCGGATCGGGGTCGGCCATGGCGCGCGTATCAATCCCGCCCATGAAGGCCAGGACATCGCCGTACCTCTTCTTCAGATCAACGAGGTCCATCCCCGCCTTCACCTCGCAGGGCTGGATGCAATCGAAACCGGCCTCGATCATCATGGGAAGCAGCGGGCGGATGTCGCCGTCGGAATGGACGATCACCGGCATGTCCTTGGAATGAAAGAAATCGCACATCCGTTTCTGGTTCGGAAACTCCAGTTGCTTCCATGCCGCCGGCGAAAAAAATGGGCCGTTGCGGTAGGCCTGATCGTTCCAGATGAACGCGCCGTTGAATTTGAACCCGCGGCCGATCATCTCCTCAGCGGCGGCAATGATGAGATCGGCCGTCATGTCCATCATTTCCTTGACCCACTCGAAGTCCTCCACGATAGCGATCAGCACCCGGGGCATGCCGACCATGCGCTGGATGCGATCAAAGCCAAACCCGGCGGAGAACTGGACGAACAACCCGGTCTCCCACGCGGCGCGGTTTGCCCGCAGCCCCGCCTCCCAGTTTATGCGCGAATCGTTCCACAGGTAGCGAGGCTTGAGTTCCTCCCATTTCTCGCGGCTGATGACTGTGTAGTCAATCAGCTCCGGCACCGACTCCTGGCCCTTGAAGACGCGGGTGGTCGCGCCCCAGCCGTCTTTCACGATCTTGTAGGTATCGGTCTCTTCAATCGTCTCCGGCGGGAACTGAAACGAGAGGTCCGCCCCGCCTCCGCCGGTGCGCTCGTAGCCGAAGTACCGGTGCGGCGATTGATTCTCAGGAAACCCCTCGCGCCTCCATCGCGCCACCGTCGTTTCCCAGGGTGTATCGCAGATCGGTATCCGATCTGCTTCCTTGTGAGCCAAGGCCAGGAGAAATCGTTCGCGTCCGTTCATTCTGTTCTCCTTGTGTCGGCGTCTGACGTCGAGCAAAAATAATTGAGAAACGCCATGTACGCCGCGCCCTCCGCCGCGCGCAACGGGGCGGGAGCGCTGATGCGATAGGTCACGTCCACGTTGATCGGGGCCACACAGCCGCGACGGACGGCCTCCTGAATGGGGCCGATGACGACATCCTCCGCCTTCATCAACTCGCCGAAAAGAAGTACCCTGGAGATTCCGAACAGGTTGACGGCGATAGCCAACGCCCGCCCGACGGCGCCGGCCGCCTCATCCAGAACGCGCACGGCCAGCCTGTTGCCCTGTTTCGCATTGGCAAGGACGCCGCCCATTGCAATCTCCCCGCCGTCGGTGTGGAACTCGGCGCCCTGCGCGATCCCCCGCTCCACGCGCTGAATCACCGCGCCCGTGGCGGCAATCGTTTCGAGGCAGCCCCGGTTGCCGCAACGACAAACGCTCCCCATCGGATCGAGCACAATATGTCCCATCTCCCCGAACACCGAATGGTTGCCGCGGAGCGGCCGGCCATCGGCAAACACGGCCAGGCCGATGGCGCGGTCGAGCCATACGCACAGGGCCGTCTCCCATCCCGGCTCCGCGATCGCCCGGAGTTCCATCACCGCGACCGCGTCGGTGAAACCGATGAGCCATGTGGGCAGGCCGGTCGCCTGGGCCAGGATTTCGCATGTCGGGATGTCGCTCCAGCCGGGGATGTGGGCCGAGCGCACGGAGCGGCCCCGCGCCGGGTCAATGATGGCAAGGTCGGCGAACCCGATCCCTGCGACACGCTCGCCGGTCAGCCCCTCGCGGCGAAGGAGGCTTTCGATTTCTCGGCCCAACGCCTCGCACCGGGCCGCGCCGCACAGGCCGCGTACATCCACCGCGCTCTGGACACGCACGGCGCAGGCGGCGTCCATCACGGCGACATGAAATTCGTCCGGCATGTGTTGCACGCCAATGGCGTGAAGGAAATCGGGGCGAAGGGCCAGGCGGACGTTGCGCCGCCGGTCGGTGTCCATCTCGTGAAGCATATTCGACTTGAGGAGCATCGCACAGAGATCGCCAACAGTATTGCGGCGGAGACCGAGCGCCTCGGCCAGCTCGGTCCGGGTGGCCGGACCGCGATGGAAGAGATGACGGAGCAGTTGCTTTTCCCTGTCGTCATTGGCGTTCATAAGATCCACCTTCGCTCAAAGAATACCAGTGCATAGGACGATGTCAAGAAAAAAATATCAATACCATATCTATAGTATCATATAATACGCTATATATATGTATTAATTATCATTATGATATTATAGACGGGATCATTTGTCGCGGGAATGACGCTTGCCTCACCGCCCGCCGTGTGCTATAGTAAGACGAGGATGTGATTGGCAGGAATAGCGTCGAGAAGACGGCTCGTTACCGCGGCAAGGAACAACTCATGGGACGGATGGCCTATTTCGTGGGCATTCTGCTGGTTCTGTGCGGCCCGGTCATCGGGGTATGGGGCCAACAGATTGCGCTGGAGAACGAGTTCCTGTCGGCGGTTGTCTTGGAGAAAACCGGCGCGCTTATTGCCCTGCGCAATAAGATAAGCGATAAGACCTACAAACTCTCCGGTGCGCCGTTCGCCCTGGCAACGGATCGCGGCGACTTCACAGCCGCAAACCCGACCGTCCTCCCTCCGGCTGAGACCGGGATGCGAACGTTCCGCTTCCAGGCAAACGGTCTGGCCGTTAACCTCTCCTATTCACTCCAGCCCAAACAGCCCTTTCTCCAGAAGTGGGTGGCGGTGGAATCCACGGATCAAAAAGACTTCGCCGTTGTAAAGGTCACACTCCTGTCCGCAACCTTCGAGCCGAAGGTCACGAACACACTCAGATATTATTCCTATGCCG
The DNA here is from genome assembly GCA_040755855.1 of Planctomycetota bacterium. Classification (GTDB taxonomy): domain Bacteria; phylum Planctomycetota; class Brocadiia; order JAADGH01; family JAADGH01; genus JAADGH01. The sequence goes on from JBFMAD010000083.1 coordinate 14,175, forward strand.
GGCGCGGCGGCATGACCCCCGATTCGATCCGATGTCCGACGGCTCTTTTCATGCGCGCCGAGGGCGGCGGCTTCTTCCTCGGCATCGAGAACCCCTTCTTCCACATGGCGGCAGACGACAGGGACGTTCAACTCTCCTACGAGCCGATGCTCCGCGTGAGGGCGGGGGACCGGTATGTAAGCGAACGGGCATTCATCGGCGTTTACAGGAAGACGGAGCGCTTCTACCGGAAGGAATTGCCCATGCCCTCCGGCTGGGTCCCCGACCGCTTCGATGGGATATGGCAATGCCTCTCGCACGATGAACTGGACTGGGGGGAAATCTGGGCCATGCAGGACTATATGCGGCAGTCTATGCCGCCGACTGTCACGAAGACGCGGGCGAAGCTCGACGGCTGGTGGTCGCAGCTTCCCTCTCTGCCGGCCCAACCGAGTAAGACCGATGTGGACTTCGTCTGCACGTTGGCGGGCAACATCCGCCAGGCGGGCATTAACCTTATGAGCCTCATGGCCTTCCCCAAGGACCCACCCACGCTGCCGGATATGGCGAGCATGGGATGGGAGATGAACCCCAACGTCGAGGAGGTCATCCGGCGGGAGGGACCGAAGGGGATGCGGTTCGGCCTCTATCTCGGCGACGCCTCCCCCATGCGGGAGTACGGAAACAGCGGGCCGCGAAACTTCCTCCCCGAAAAGGAGGACTGGAAGAAGCGCGCCCCCGACGGGCGGACGTTGCCCGTGAACTGTCTGGGCTGCGATGAATTCGCCGACTGGTTCTTCAAGGTCCAGGACAGCACGATCCGCCGTTACGAGCTCGGCTGGTGGCAGTGGGATGGGGCGCTTGGGTCGTGGGACGCATGTCATGCGGAAAACCACCGCCACCTTCCCGGCAAGAGCGACTACGCCGAGTGGCGCGGGCGGATGGAGGTCATCCGCCGACTGAAGGAGGCGCACCCCGAGTTGTGGATTCACATTTATTGGGGCCTAAAATCCTACGGACCGTGGGGGCTGAAGCGGGTGGACACCCACGAGAACTTCTACGAGATGGGCCGGTCCGAGATCTTCCCGTGCATCTGGTCCGACCACCAGATGGCGGACGACGGGCGACTTCAGTTCTGGTGGAACCAGAACTGCCGCTTCCTCCCGCACTACAAGAATTATGCCCAGGTCGGCCACGGGGCCTATGGTCCCGGCGCGGATGGATCGGCGGCGGAGATCGAGCGCGGGGAATGGTGGGAGGAAAACTCCTGGAAGTACGCCCTTCTCTCGGCCATCGGCACGAGCGGGAGCGCGGTCGTCAATGTCTTCCCGAACGATCTCCATGCGATCCGGAGCAAAGACCTTGTCGCCTTCTACCGCAAATGGCTGACGTGGGCGAACGACAACGCGGAGTATCTCAAGGTCAGCCGGTGCATCTTCGGCCCACCGGGCCTCGGCGCAGTGGATGGATATGCCCATGTCATCGGCGACCGAGGCTTCGTCTTTCTCTTCAACTCGAATCCGCGCGACATCGACGCGGCCCTTCCCCTCGGCGAAGAGATCATGCTGACAGAGGGGCAGGAGTTTGTCGTAACCGAACTCTATCCGATGGAGGGTCGTAACCTGATCTGGCGGGCCCTGGGTGTGTTCCCTCGTGGCATGGAGGTGGTCATCACCGTTCCGGCCGAGGGCGTATTTGTGGGTGAGATCAAACCGTACGACAAGAAGCTGCCGAAACTCTTCGGCGCGCCGGGACAGGTCCGGCTCGAAGGCGATGCGTTGGCGATCGAAGGAGTCTCCGGCGAGGAGGGATCCACCGCGCAGTTGCTCGTTTTGGTGGACCAGCCCCGCGGCGTCAAGAGCGTGCGTATCAACGGCCAGGAGGCGCGATTCGGCGTGACAGAGAATCTATACATCCGCTCCGTCGTCGAGTTCTCCGGCCTGCGGGTCGTGCGGGAACTGGACAACTGGGAGGATGAAAAGGGCAGGCGAATTGACATACCCAACGGACAGGCCGTCGAGGATGTGAAGCTGCATACGCAGTTCTTCCTGCCGACGAATGTAAAGGGCGTCCTCGATGCCCGAAGGCCCGCGCCGCGACCGTCGGGCAAGCCGACGCCCCTGACGGCGGACGCGAGTCGTCTGCTCGTGAGTCTGCCCTTCACATTCCCCGGGGCCATCGAGAAGATGACGGTGAAAATCAATGATGCGGAGGCGCCCGTCCACCGCGCTGGACTTGGCCGCTATGTGGACATCAGCGACCACGTCGTCTACGACAAGGGCAATTCGATAGAGATCGCGCTGTCGAACCTCCTGCCGGGCCAGTTTCTCGGGCCGCGCATCGAGAACATCCCCGTCCAGATCACGGACCAGCTCCGCGTGATCGCGGAGCAGACGCGGACATTGACCAAGATCGGTCCCGCACCGCAACAGATCTTCTGGGACGCCGAGACGCTCCGCGCCGTGAGGGAGCGGATGCACGCAACCGCAAAGACGAGGGCGCGGCTGTTCCATGCCTATCACCGGCTGCACGAGACCGAGGGAGTCTCCCATCGAATCGAGTTCGCCACGATGGACCGCCTCGACCGCGAAGGGGGCAGCGAGAACCTCTTTGATGGCGCGGACAAGAACCCTGGCAAGGCGTGGGAGGTGGAGACCGAGGACTTGGTCGAGGTCATCGTCGGCTTCGAGCCGCGCGGCGTCGAGCTTCGGGGTATCCGTCTTTGGAACAATCCGCTCCATCCACCGAAGGGGATGACGAAGACCTTTGCGGTCTATGTCTCGCGCGATGAGGCGGCGCGGCGGGACCCGAAGCACCCAAGCTGGGAGATCGCGACGATGGAGAAACTGAAACCGGAGGTCGGCGCCTTTCAGGACTTCTCATTCCCGGCGGTGGAGGCGCGATACGTGCGAATCCAGTTGATCGAGAGCCACGGCGGTGGGGCGATCGGATTGGGGGAAGCGGCCTTCATCACAGCCCAACGGCGGTGAAGACAAGAGGCGACGCAGATTCACGCTGATCTTCACAGATTCAATGGAAGAAATCAGGAACCTGCCCTCTGATTTTTGGCCTCTGACCTCTGACTTCTGACCCCTGACTTCTGTGTCCATCTGCGTCAATCAGCGTCTGTCTCTTCACTCTGCACTTTCCATTCTTCCACTCTTGCATTCTTCCACCCTTCCAACCTTCCCCCCTTCCATCCCTCCAACTTCTTGTTACCCAAGCATATTTTGTTCCGCAAAATGACCCTTTTCCCCATGCGCTTGCACATGTGCGCACGGCTCGATTCCGCGCCGGGTAATTGGCGTAACAATTGGCGGGGAAGAAGGATAGGACTATCGCCCGCCGCGATTTGGCGATTAGTAACCAAGCGTATGACCATACGCTTGGCTACTAATCGCAAAACCACCTTTTCCGGCCCGAATTCGGCCAGAAACGGCTTTTCGCCCCAAATCCACTTAGTAGCCAACCGTATGGCAACTCGCAAACGCGCCCCAGAAGCCCTCCAGCTGCATTTCCCATACGCTTAACGGTGATTAATCGGTTTAACGACCGCGAGACGGCCAACGGACGCAGATGCGGCGATGCATTTTTTCACTGTTGCGAAGTTTCCGCCAAGACCTCCCCCGCGCGGCCGCGGGGTTCCGACCTCCGGGAGGTCGGTTCGGTCGGCAACGGGTAATCCCGACGTCTCTCTCGTTCCGCGCCTCTGCCTCGGAATCCCGCCTTGGCGGGATCAGTCCCGCGTCCTCGCGGGACTGACTCCTTATCTCATTGTCCATTCGGGACTTACGCCTCAGGTGTCCACAAAGTTGACAGTCCTCATCGGCGCAGCGGTCGCATCGCGGCGGGCGGTCGGCGTGGGCGTCCACGAAGTTGACAGGTGGGGGTGTCAACGACGTGGACAGTCTGGGAAATCCTCTCCGTCGCACAACCAACATCTCAAAATGGCGTTTGGCCAACACGCCCTTGAGACTTGGCCCCTTGTTGACTTCTATGTCTTTTCCTCGGACGATTTCTCTGCCGCGGGGGGTGTGGCGCCGACCAGCGACAGCACCACCGCGCCGGCGCCGGATACAATGAGGTAGAGGAGCAGCGCCTGGCCGAGCAGGGGGATGATGACAACGAAGTAGAGGACAGGCCAGCCGACAAGGACGCTTGTCACCGGATTGGCCGTGCGGCCCGCCTGCTGTAATATTCTGGCGCCCAGCCGTTCGGCCTTGGCCAAGAGGCCGAGAAACACAATCGCGAGCAGAACCATGCCCACGAGCAGGGCGAGCCACTGCAGCCACCGAACCTGCGCAAAGCCGTAGAAGAATAGGGAGAGAAATGCCAGGTTGACCAGGCCGACGAGAAACAGCTTCCACCGTTTTCCGTCAAGGGCCATCAGGATGGCCTCGGTTCGCTGCGGAAAGGTGATCCGCGCCCAGAGCTGGATCGCCAGGCCGCCGACGCCGATGGAAAAGATGATTATCAGGGAGGCAATGGCCAGCTGCCCCCATATCGTCGCTATGCGCTCCCCTCGGACAAACCGAAGGGGATCGTTGTTCTGCTGCGCGGCTTCCACCAGCATCGGCGTCGAAGACAGCAGAACAAAGAACAGGATAAGGAGCGACAGAACAAGGAGGCAACGTTTCCGAATATCCCACGTCATAAGGACATCTCCTTTGTCACAGTCAAATCTCCCGGAGGCGATTCATATAGGCGCGACGGTAACACAAGGCGTTTGTGCCGATGGCCAACAGGGCGCTGACGACCAAGAGAATGGCAGCGACCGGGCCGCCCAGGGAAAACCACCCAGCCGTCTCAGCCGCTGCGCCGGTAGCGGGCATGTGGCCTTCCATCACCAAGTCGCGGAAATCGTCGTAGGAGAAGCTGAATCCGCTCACGTCAATCCTGAAAATATCCGCCATAGGTGGGAGCGCCGTTTCGGATTGCCCGTTGAGCAGGGCCGATTCGAGGATCGGCCCAAGCAGCCAGGCCAGGCCAAGCACAATGGCAACCGATGCGGCCACAGCAACAACATCCCGCCAGCCATAGTTGAAACGCCTTCCGAGCCGTTGGAGGACGGCGGCGGCGAGGTCGCGCGGCAGTTCCTGATGGGCTTCGGTGCGGAGGGTGAGATCAACCCTGCCGAGCAGGTCGAGTTCCTTTCGGCACTCGGCGCACGAATCGAGGTGGCGCCTCACCTTCCGCGCCTCGGACTCAGGTAAGGCACTGTCGAGATACTCCTGGAGCTGATTGCGCGCGGCGTTACAGTTCATTTTCAAGGTGCCTCAGTCTCTCTTTGAGGATTTCCCTGGACCGGAACAATCGGTTCTTCACCGTGCCGATCGGCAGATCGAGCAGCTCCGCGATCTCCTCGTAGGACATCTCTTCCAGATACCGGAGCGTCACGACGACGCGATAGTTCGTGGGCAGCCCGACCACCGCGGCGCGGATCACATCCGCCGCCTCGCGGCTGCCGACCTCTGCGGCCGGGTCGGCGTTGTCGGTCGCCTCCATCGGCTGGCCATCGGGATCGGCCATGGCGCTCACCGTAGGCATATCGGGGCGTCTGTCCCGGATCCAATTCAGGCAGACATTCGTGGCGACCTTCAAGAGCCAGGGCCGAAAGGGCCGCTGCGGGTCGTATTTCTTCAGGTTTCGGAAGGCCCGCAGAAATGCCTCCTGGGCCATATCCCACGCCTCCGCCCGGTCCCGGCATAGGCGGAATGCGAGGTTGTAAACCGTGTTTTGATAGAAAGTTACGATTTCCCCAAAGGCCGCATGGTCGCCGCCCCGGGCTGCGAGGATCACCTCTTTTGCGGGGTCTTCCTGTGCCATAATCCCGCATCCAATGGGTACTACACAAGAACCGGGGAAAAGGTTCGGGAAGAAAAATCGGCGTTTACGAAGCTGCCGGAACGGCGATGCCCGCCGCCTCGAGGGAGCGGCGCACCTCGCCCGGCCGAGGGGCGTGGGAGATCGCGGCGTTATAGGTGATCGCCCCGGCCCGGTAATGATTCGTCAGGCACTCCTCGAAGGTGATCATGCCCTCTTTCATGCCGGTCTGCATGATGCTGTAGAGCTTGTAGGTCTCGTTGTCTCGGATGAGGTTCCGGATGGCGGGGTTGGCGATCATCAGTTCGAAGGCCAGGCAGAGGCCGCGCTTGTCGGCGCGGATGATGAGTTTCTGCGCGATGATGGCCTGCAGGGAGCCGGCCAGTTGGGTGCGGATCTGGTTCTGGTCGGTCGCGGGGAAGCCGGCCACCAGCCGGTCGAGGGTCTGGCTCGTGTCGGGGGTATGGAGCGTGGCCATGACGAGGTGCCCCGTCTCGGCGGCCTCGAGGGCGGTTCGGATGCTTTCCTGGTCGCGCATCTCGCCGATGCCGATCACGTCGGGATCCTGACGCAGAATATGAACGAGGGCGCGATGAAACGAGAGGGTATCGGTGTAAAGCTCCTGTTGGACGACGATGGCCTGCTTCGGCTGATGGATGTATTCGATCGGGTCCTCCACCATGACGACCTTGCACCGGCGCGTTCGATTGATGAGATCAATCATGTAGTGCATGGTCGTTGTCTTGCCCATCCCGGTCGGTCCCGTGATCAGGACAAGGCCATGCGGCCGCATCGCCAGCTTGTCAATCACCGGCGGCAGGCCCAGCTCCTCGGCGGAGCGCAGCGATTCGTTGCAGCACCGGATCGCCAACTCGGGGTTGGCGTTTCGGTAGTAGATATTGACCCGGAAGCGCCCCAGCTCGTCGTCGAGGTAGGAGAAGCAGAGCTCGAATTCCTTCTCGAGGACGGCCTTCTGGGGGGCGTTCAGGAGGGCGAGCGCCAGGCGCTTGGTGTCCTGCGGTTTCAGGGCGGGGTCTCGCCCCGTGGTGATCTGTCCGTCAATGCGGAAGGCGGGGGGAAGCCCGGCGACGAGGTGGATGTCGGAGGCCCTGGCCTTACGCGCCCGTCGGAAGATCTCCCGCATTTCTGCATAGTCAATGTCTGCGGACATACGCTTTCCCTTTCCTGCTGTGTCGCGCCCTGCCCGGGCCGACCATGCTGCATTGGATTCGCCCGCATATGTTACCCCGATTCCGATGCCATGTCAAGCGTAAGAAGCGAGGAGTTTCCCCATGGTTCATGGGTAGGGGAGTTCGAAGGGGAAGCGGCGTTGGATGGGGCCGGGGGGGACGGCGAGGACGTGGGGCGGCGAGGCGCTGGCGAAGAGGACATGGTGAATGCCGTC
>JBFMAD010000084.1:0-20291 GCA_040755855.1 Planctomycetota bacterium
CCCCGCCAGATTGTCTCGAAGTGGCGAAAACGGTTCTTCTACGAACGCTTGGCTGGTCTCCAAGACCGACCGAGGCGCGGGAGACCTCGGACTTTTTCCCCCTGAAATTATCGTGGAGATCAAGGCATTGGCCTGCGAACTTCCGACGCAGCGGGGGATACCTCTTTCTCGCTTCTCCCGCGCCGAGATCGCCCGAGAGGTCGTGCTCCAAGGCATTGTCGCCTCCATCAGCGGCGCAACGGTCTGGCGGTGTCTGGACGCCGATGCCATCCGGCCGTGGACACACCGAAGTTGGATATGGCCACGCGACCCGGAGTTCGCCCAGAAAGCCGGCCGCGTTCTTGACCTGTATCACGGAATCTGGGAAAAGAGTCCATTGGAGCCTTCCGACCACGTCATCTGCGCCGACGAGAAAACAAGTATCCAGGCCAGGAAGCGCATCGCCCCGGCTACCCCTCCCTCTCCAGGACGGGCGCGGCGCGTAGAATTTGAATACGAGCGGCATGGCGCCTTGGCCTACTTGGGGGCATGGGATGTCAGACATGCGAAACTTTTTGGCTGCTGCGAGTCGGCCACCGGCATTGCCTCCTACCGTCGCTTGGTGGACCTCGTCATGCAACGCGAACCCTATCGCTCGGCGCGCCGGGTTTCTGGATCACCGACAATGGTTCTTCCCATCGGGGACAGGCATAGTCCACGCAACCCTGGCCGGGCACCCAGGCGCCCTCATGTTCAGTGCGGCAGATGGCCAAACACGGCAGGTTGGCGCTGGCTGTATGCTTCTTGGTGTTCAGGAGGATGCAACCTTCCAATCCGAGGCGGTGCCATTTGCCGCAGGCGACGCCATTGTGCTCTTTACCGACGGTGTTTCTGAAGCGTCCGATCCCGGCCGCAACCAATACGGAGCCGCGCGTCTGGAGGGCCAAGTGAAGCGCCACGGGCAGTCTACAGCCCGCACGATCGCAGAGGAAATCAACGCAGATGTGTCACGGCATTGCCAGGGTCAGCCCATGAACGACGACTATACCGTGCTTGTCGTCAAGCGTGTGTAAACCGCCCACTATCGCTCCAAGCGATGACTCATCCTCCATGTCGGCGTCAAACTTCGCGAGTATCCGGCAAGGCTGGGGGACAGGCCGGGCGCGCCATCTGTCAGCATCAGCGCGATTCCATCCCACCTTATGAACTTGACATCGGCCCACGATTTTCACTTGTGCTTGGGTGGCGATGATGATAGACTGTCTCATATAGGGCATTCGGTGACACACAGGGTACCCGAGTCGTTAGCGTGAGCGACAGATTGACATGGACATGTGGAGAGGAGAGAGAGAAATTAGACAAGCAGTGGTTCGATCGGGAGCGTTGGTCCTGCCGTTGGTCGCGTTCATCTGCGCTTCGGTGGGGGCGGATGACGGCGCGGCAAAGTCGCAGAATACGGAGAGCAAGAGAGGCGATGCCGCAGAAGCACGCAAGACCGCTGATGAGGCCATGGCCGCGCAACGCCGGGCAGAGGCTGCAACTGAAGGTTGATGCCCTGGAAACGATGAACAGTGTAATCGGCACTGTGGCGAAGAAGGCGAAACTCCGCACGGACCTCCTTGACAAGTACCTGGAAGAGAACGGTCTGGCCGAAGCCTATCTCAAAGCCAGCAAAGAGATGCCGGAGCGCGCGCCCAAAACCGCCGCTTGGACCAAGAGAGAGGGAGCCCAAGAGGATGTTCCCCTCTCCATTGATGACGCCTTTCAGATCGCCATCGAGTGCGAACTCGAAGACCGCATGGACGAGATCCGGGCGGCCGAGCCGAAGGACGTTGAAGGCATGGAGAGGGCTCTGAAGGCGAACCGCGAGCTTGCCGAAAAGCGGTTTGCCGAGACGCTTCCCCAGATGATCGCAGTGGACCGGAAGATTGCTTTCCTTCAGGAGCAAGGGCATCTGGAAAAGGCGCGCGTGTGGGCCACAGGAGAGTTGGAGCGACAGAAGGCTGAGGCGAAGCAAGAAAAGGAAGAAAAGCGGGAAGCGGCCAAGTCGGAAGAGGACGCGAAGCGACAGGAGCAGCTCGCCAGGGCCGAGAAAGCCAGGGAGAAGCGAGCCGAAAAAATCGAGCAACGTTGGCAGCGGCAAACAGAAGCCTACAGCCTCCGGACGGAGCGAGAGAAGGCGGAGAGAGGCACTGACTATCGCTACGGCTGGCCGTGGTAATGCGTCATTCGTATTGTGTCGTCCGGCCACGCACAGCGCACATGAAGACCGATTGACTGTGACGCCCACAAGCATGCCGGGAAGCCGGCGCCGGAGTATTGGAGGCAACGCTTGCGATCTTGCCCCGACGCTGATGGCCTCAACCTCTATTGAATCCACGTTCTCCACTCCTTGCCACCAAAGGTAGGATTGTGATGATTTGCAAGACCATGCGCGCTGTGTGTATCCTGTTTTACTTCATCGCAGTTGCCGGCTGCGGCCGGAAAACTGAATCGCCCACCAAGCAACCTCGCCCGGTAGTTGTCTTCGAGCTCAAAAGGGTGGATCCTGTCCAGCGCCTTCGCCTGACAGGCTCCGTGGAGGCGTGGAAGGAAGAGGACATCGGCTTCGAGGTGGACGGCCGCGTGCAGTGGGCCATCGAGGAAGGTCTGATTGTGGAAGGCCGAACCTTCGATGAAGGTGGAAAGATGATCACCGAAGGAACGGTGCTGGGCCGCCTCGATCCGACGCGGTACGAGCTCCGCGTGGAGTCTGCCCAGGCCAAACTGGCCGCCATCCTGGCGCAGGCCGACGCCACCAAGATCGAGATCGAGCAGGTTTACCGCGAGAGGCTGAAGGCTGCCGAGGCGGAACTGGCCCGGGCCAAGATGGACTTTGAGCGGGCCATGACGCTCCTCCACCAAAAGGCCGGTTCTGCGCAGGACGCGGATCGGGCGAAAGCGGAGTTCGAGACGCGCTAGGCCGCCGCGGAGGGCACCAAAGCCACAACCGCCGCAAAGAGGGCCGAACTGAAGTCCCTTGAGGCCGACGCGCGCAAAGCCGAGCAGGATGTCAAGGAGGCGAAGGTTGATCTGGCCGACTGCGTCCTTTACTCGCCTTTCTCCGGTCAGGTGTCCAAAGTCCGCGTCATTCCCGGCGCCTATGTCCAGCCCGGTCGCCCGGCGGTTACCGTGATTGTGATGGACCCGCTGAAGGTCGTGGCAGCGGTTTCGGCGCAGGTCGAGCGCACGCTGGCCGTGGGCGATGCGGTTCGCGTCTATCCCCCGGATCGCGATCAGCCCCTTCTGGGATGGGTCCACAACAAAGAAACGACCGCCGATCGCGCCACGCGCACATTCAAGATCACCATCATGCTCCGCAATGCGCGAATCCCGGTCACCGTCCCGAAGACCGACGAGGCGCGCAAGCTCCCGCGCGTCACAGACCTCGTCAGCGTGCAACACCTGAACGTGGGCGATCCCAAGAGTCCGCTCCTCGTTCGCACGAATGCGCTGTACAAGGACGCACAAGGACACCACGTATGGAAGGTGGAGGGGCTGGAGCGTGACAAGATGCAAGGCGACCTTGACGGCGTCCTGACGCTGCGCCGTGTGCCCGTCACATTGAAAGAGGGGCGCATGGCCCTGCTGGGCATGTTCTTTCAGGAGGTAGCCCTTGCGGCGGAGATCGCCAAGGCCGCGCTTGCGATGGGCGTCCCCGAGGGCGTGAAGGACGGCGACAAGGTCTTCTACGAACGCGAGCAATGGCTGCTGCGACCGGGCGACGTGGCCGGGGTCCTTCTCAGCGCCGGCGGCCCGGGCGACGGGTTCTACCTCCCGATGGGGGCGATCCTTTCCCGGACCCAGTCTGACGGGGAAATCTGCATCGTGAAAGACGGAAAGGTGAAGAAGGTCCCCGTCAAGATCGGACCGAGCATAGGGGACCTCTTCCAGATCGAGCCGGGCAACGACGCCGCCGCGTCGCTCATCAAAGAAGGGGCGCAGGTCATCGCCAAGGACATCCACTTCCTTGTGGACGGCGAAGATGTGCGGGCGACGAAGAAAGAGGGGCAAGCGGAATGAGCCTGTCTGCATTTGCCCTGAAGTATCGGGCCATCGTCATAACCGCCGTCGCGCTGCTCATGATCGTGGGCGTCGCCGCCTATGTCAACATGCCGCGTAGCGAGGACCCGGGCTATACCGTCCGCACCTGCACCGTCACGACCTCCTGGCCCGGCGCGCCGACGGAGAAGGTGGAGGAGCTTATCACCGACAAGATCGAAAAGGCCGTAGATACCATGGACGAAGTGGACTACATCAAGTCCACAACGACGGTCGGCCTGTCAACGGTCTATGTCTATGCCGAAGACTGGGTGACAGCGGAGGCCATTGACAATGTTTGGGACAAGGTGCGCGCCCGCGTCGTCAAGGTCGAGATGCCCGAGGAGGGCATCGTGCCCGTCGTGAACGACGAGTTCGGCGATACGTATGTCATGCTCATCGCCGTCCACCAGACGCCGATGCCGGGCGAGGAGAAAATTCGAGAGGAGAATCGCTACACCCTCCGACAGCTCGACATTTTCTCCGAGAAGATCAGAGATGCCGTCAAGCTCATCCCCGGCGTCGCGAAGGCGGAAGAGTACGGGGTGCGCGACGAGGCAATCTATGTCGAGACGGACCTCGGCGTGTGGACGCTGCTCTCGCTCACCACCACTCAGCTCCAACAGCTTGCATCCGCCCGCAACATCATCGCCCCCGGCGGCACAATCGACACGCCCGGCGGCCGCTTCTCCGTAAAACCCGGCGGCGAGCTGAATGCCGTGCGAGAGCTCGAAACCATGACCGTCGGCGGCGTGGAAGAAGAGACGGGGCATATTCCGGTCTACCTCCGAGACATAGGCGTCAAGGTTGTCAGGGAGTACCAAGACCCCCCGTCGGTGATCTGCCGCTATGGGGATGGGCATACCTCGCAGCCGTGCGTTGTTGTGGCTTATACCATGAAAGAAGGCGTGAATGTGATCGAGCTGTCCGCGGTCGTGCAGGAGCGCCTTGCCGTCATGAGGGACGTGGAGCAGATCATTCCTCCTGATATTGGCTGGACGCTTGTGTCCGACCAGGCCGAAAATGTGGACAATAAGATCAAGGATTTCGTGGTGAACGTCGTCGAGGCCATCGTCATCGTCGTGGCGGTGGTCTATCTGATGGTCGGCTTCCGCGTAGCGGCGGTCATGGCGGCGAACATCCCCCTTGTGGTTCTCTCCTCCCTGGCGCTTATGCCCTTCTTCGGGGTGCACTTGGAGCAGATCTCCATCGCGTCCATGATTATCGCCCTGGGCATGCTCGTGGACAATGCCGTTCAGATCTGCGACCAGACGAGGCGGCTCGAGATGGAGGGACAGTCGCCCTACGACGCGGCCCTCAACGGCGCGAACCAACTCTCCTTTCCCATCCTCATCGCCACGCTGACCACCGTCGCCGCCTTCGTGCCCATGCTCATCGGCCTGCAAGGAAGCAAACGGGAATACGTCTATAGCCTGCCCATCACGCTCTCGGTGACGCTGGGCATCAGCTATGTCCTGGCTATGACCTTCTGCGTGTTGCTGGCTTATTGGTTTATCCGCGCTCCGAAAGACCCCAGCAAACCCGACTCGCCTCTCTCCTGGCTCATCGCCTTCATCAAGAAACGCCTCGGACGTGGAGAAGCGGGCAACACCGGGGACAATTTCGCCGTCGCGCTCTACGGCAGGCTTACCGGCGTGTGCCTGAAGGCGAAGTTCCTCTCCATCGCGGTCTCCCTCGGCCTGCTCATCGGCTCGCTTATGCTGCCCATCGGGTCGCAGTTTTTTCCACGCGATCTGCGCGACCAGTTCGCCGTCGAGGTGTGGCTGCCGGAAGAGGTTAGCATCAAGCAGACCGACGCGGCCACGAAGCAGGTCGAGGACATCCTCCGCAAACTCAGTCCCACAACCGACAGCGAGGGCAAGACCGTCCAGCAGATCCGCGGCATGCGAACCATGGTCGGCGGGGACGGCGCGCGGTGGTACCTCGGCCGCGCCCCGGAGCCTCTGAAGCCGAACTATGCCGAGATCCTCATCCGCACCACGGACCCGCAGTTTACCCATGACCTTGCCGTTCGGGTCGGCCGGATCGCCGTGGAGGGAGACACGGCCCTCGGCATCGAGCCGGTCGTCGGCGCCCGCGTGATCCCGCGCGAGCTGGAAATGGGACCCTCCGTGGATGCGCCCATCGGCATCCGCATCTACGGAGCGGGCTTCGCGGATATTCCGACGCTTCGATCCTTCGCAAAGCGCCTGAAGGACATCGTGCGCAAGCATCCCGGCGCGTGGGACATCCACGACGCCTGGGGCTCGCCGGGGTTCCAGGTGTATGTTGACATTGACCAAGACCGCGCGAACGTGGCAGGCGTCACGAACCTGAGTGTGGCCCAGACACTCAACGCCTACCTCTCCGGCCATTATCTGACGACCTTCCGCGAGGGGGACCATCTCGTGCCCGTCTATCTTCGCCTTCCCTCCAAGCAGAGGGGCGCGCTCGATGATCTCTGGGGAGCGTATGTGGAGGGGCAGTCCGGCAAGATACCGCTCACATCAATCGCCGAGATTCGCCCCCGCTGGGACCCCGCAAAGATCGAGCGGCGCAAGCTCAACCGGATGATCGAGGTGCGGGCAAGAGTCAAGGAGGGCTACCTCGCCAATGACGTCCTAAAGGAAGTCCTCGACACCCCGGAGATGAAGCAACTGGAAGCGGACCTGCCGAGCGATTTCTGGGTCGAACTCGGCGGCGAGATGGAGGAAACGGTAAAGTCCCAGAAGCAGATGAGCGTGTCTCTCGCTATCTCGCTGCTTCTCATCATCCTCTGCCTCGTCGTCCAATACAACGGCTGGGCGAAGCCGATCATCATTATGGCTACCGTGCCCCTGGCGCTGATCGGCGCCTTCCTCGGCCTGTTCATCACCGGGCAGCCGCTGGGCTTCATGCCGCAGCTTGGACTGCTCTCGCTCTTCGGCGTCGTCGTCAATACGGCCATCATCTACATCGAGTTTGCCGAGATCGAGCTTCGCAATCGATCCGCCGCGTCGGACGGCTCCGGGCCGGTTGCCGGGCTGACGAAGAAGGACTTCTATGGCGGGCTGGTAAAGGCCGGCAAGGTGCGTCTGCTCCCCATTGCCCTGACAACGCTCACCACGATCGGCGGCCTCATCCCCCTGGCCCTCTTCGGCGGGCCGCTGTGGGAGGGCATGGCGTGGCTCATGATCTTCGGCCTCGCCCTGGCGACGATCCTGACGGTGATTCTTGTGCCGGTCCTGTATGCGATCTTTGTTGAATTTCTCGGCATGAAGCCGTTTCCGGACGAAGCATAGGAAACCATGGTTTGAGAAGGCAGTTCTACAGAAAAGGGATTGGGAAGGAGGGCTCGATGCGATACCAGAGGCGTATATTGGCAGCGGCGTTGCTTTGCGGCATGGGTTGGCTCATGGGTGCGGGAGCGGTGGAGAGCCAGGAGGGAGGTCCGCACGCAGCCGACGAGCGCGCCATTCGCGCGGCTGTCGAGGAGTATGCAAAGGCATTCAACCGTCGCGACGTGAATGCAATCGCGGCGCAGTGCACGGATGCCGTGAACTACGTGGATGAAACAGGTCGTATTGTTCGCGGGCGTGACGCGCTGGCGAAAGACTTCAAGCGCTTCTTTGAGGAGAACTCATCCCGCAAGATCCAAGTGCAGGTCGAGTCAATACAGTTTATCAAACCCGACGTGGCCGTTGTAGATGGTACGGCCACGCTCGACCCCCCTGTCCCCGGGCAACCTGTGGGCGGGCGGTACACCGTGGTCCGTGTGAAGGAGGGGGGCAAGTGGCTGGTGGCGAGCGTTCGCGAGATGGCCGAGGAGATTCCCTCCAACTACGACCGACTGAAGGAGCTGGAGTGGCTGGTCGGCGATTGGGAGGATAAGGACGAGGCGTCCGTGGTTCGATCGTCGGTTCGCTGGAGCGAGAACAAGAATTTCTTGATTTGGAAGTTTGCAGTTCACGCGGAGGGGCTGAAGCAGATTGAGGGAACACAGCGCATCGGATGGGACCCCCTGCGCGGCCAGATCCGAAGCTGGGTCTTCGATTCAGACGGCGGCATGTTCGAGGGGTTCTGGGTGAGAGACGGCAACAAATGGATCGTGCGGGTGGCCGGCGTTTTGCAGGACGGAACCAAGTCTTCGGCGACGAGCACCTACACCTTCGTGGATAACGACACGTTCACCTTCCAGTCGCGGGAGCGAGTGGTGGGCGAAGAGCCTGCGCCTGACATTGACGAAGTCAAGGTGGTCCGTCTGCCTCCGACAGCTGAATAGTCGGCCTGTGGATAGGGGTTGCCAAGACTCTCAATAAAAAGGAATTGTCCCATGATCAAGAAAGCATTCCTGTCGGCGCTTGTCGCACTGTGCGTATTCTTTCCGTTGAGTGAGGTGTCCCCGTTTGGTCGCGGCGGGGGAGGGGGCGGTCGTGGCGGCGGCAGCCGCGGGGGGGGCTCCCGCGGCGGAGGCGGAGGCCGATCCTACAACCGCAGCCCGTCTATGAGCCGTTCACGGCCATCGTCGAGCCAGCGACAATCCTCTCCCAGCCGTTCTTCCTCGAGACCGAGCAAGCCGGTCAATCGCAGCCCCTCGATCAGCCCCTCCCGCCCGAGCCCCGGTTCGGGAAAGGTGGCGGGCATGACACCCGGGCGCGTGCCATCCACCAAGCCGACTGTTGGCGCGCGGCCGGGCCTCACTCCGGGAATGGGAAGTCGTCCTGGGCTGGTACCGGGATCGGGCACAAAGCCGGGGCTGCAGCCTGGAGCCGGCAGCCGACCGGGGCCGACCCCGGGGCAACTGTCGTCGTCGAGGCCGGGCGCCGGCGTGCGTCCTGAGGTGCGGAAGCCCGGGCTGAAGCCCGCTGGGGCGATCCGTCCCGGCGGGAAGCCGGGCGAGAGGCCGACCCGTCCGGGCACATGGCCCGCAAAGCCCGGCGACTGGCGCGGGTACCATCAGGGCGACTACCACCGCCATTGCCACTGGCGCCACGGCCGCTACCGCCCGTGGGCGTGGGTTACGTGGGGAGCCCTGTGCGGATGGATCGGTTACAGCTCGGCTCCTGAGTACTATGACTATGGTGTGGATGATGGGTACGTGTACAACGGCGAGACGCAGGTGGCCCCCGTGGACCAGTACGCCCAACAAGCCACAGAAATCGCCGATGCGGCGCAGGAGCAACCGGAGAATGCGGACTGGATGCCGTTGGGTGTCTTCGGGATCGCGCCGCAGCAAGGCCAAGCTGTCCAGGCCGCGCTTCAACTCGCTTCGACCAAGGACGGCACGATCGGCGGTACGTACTACAACTCCGCCGAGGGCGCCATGCTCAGTGTGGCGGGGTCAATAGATCAGCAAACCCAGCAAGCGGCATGGAAGGTGGGTGAGGAAGATGCCGTTGTGATGGAGACGGGAATCGGCAACTTCACGAAGGACGTGTCCACCATCCTCCTCCACTTCCCGGGCGGTGTTACCGAGTCCTGGGTGATGACGCGCATGGACCAGCAGACCGCGAAGAAGATGGAAGATATCGTCGAGGGCAACACGGAACTCCGAAAAAAACTGGCCGAATCGGCCCGGAAGCTGGAAGGTAAACTCGACGACCAATGGCGGAGCTACCTTGCGCTGCCGGAGCAAGTCTTCGAGGGTGATAATGTTCCGGACATCGGGGATCTTCATACGGCGCAGCGGCACTTCGATCTGGTCAAAGCGAACGATCAATGCCGCGAGATGGCTGAGCTGCCGGAGTTCAAGCAGACGCGCGATCTCCTGGCGCAGTACATCAAGGAGTTGACTTCGTAGGAAACGATCTGAAGGCAAAACGGAAAACGAGCTTTGTGTAGCCGCGTGCGTGGTGGGCTGCGCCCTCGTGCTGTTGATTGCCCGAATGTACGCTTCTGGGAAGTGAGAGATGACGACAGACACCCTAAATGGAGGAGGTCCCATGGGTTCCGCACCAGCCGACCCGACCGCTCCCGCAACCGATGGGCATCGGCCGGTTCGCTCTCGACCGGCAGTTGGGGGACAGTATGTGTCCCTTCTGCTATCCCTTCTCCTCTTGGTCCTTCTCCTTCCGCTGGTAGGGGGAGAGGAACGGGTCTTAGGACTTCGACTGGTCGGCTTCTGCGAGTTTGCCATTCTCGTCGCCGCCGTGTTCTCCGTCAGCCGTCAGCGCCGCATACGTCTCATTGCCCTTATCCTTGCCGTTCCCCCCTTTGTCACCACGGGCGTGTCCACCGCATCGGACAATGCGATGCTGCTTGCGGCCAACAGCATTTTGCTTGCGCTGTTCTTCGGGTTCATTGCTTGCCTTGTTCTACGCGATGTGCTCACCGCGCATCACGTCACCGGCGACAAGATCGTTGGGGCGATCTGTGTCTATCTGCTCATGGGCATCATTTGGGCGCTTCTCTATTCGCTTATTGATATCCTTCACCCCGGGTCCCTCCAGATGGCCCAGGATGCATCTGAGTTGCCGGCGCGGATTCGTTTCGCCACGATTATGTATTACAGTTTCGTCACCCTGAGCACCGTGGGCTACGGCGACATCGTCCCCGCTGCGCCGATAACACAGACTCTGGCGTGGATGGAAGCGGTGACGGGGCAGCTCTACATCGCCGTCCTCATTGCGCGTTTGGTCGCCATCCACATCACCGAGACACATGGCAGTTGGAGAGAACGTGATGCTTGATCAGTTACCGATGGACATGAATGTGCTTAGCGAAGTTCTGGACTACGTCAACATGGGGGTGTATATCACGGACAGAGACCGCCGGATCGTGCTCTGGAACCGAAAGGCGGAGGAGATCACGGGCCACAAAGCATCCGATGTGGTCGGCTACCGGTGCTCCGACGATGTTTTAAACCACAAGGATAAAGACGACCGCCTCATCTGCACAAGCGACTTCTGTCCCCTCTACAAGTCCATCTTGACCGGCAAGGACAGCGGCGACCCGCTCCTGGTGTATGCCAAGAAGCCGGACGGCCGCCGCGTGCCTGTTCTCGTCAGCACGGCCCCGTTGCGCGACAAGGATGGCAACATCGTCGGAGGCATCGAGCTTTTCCAGGATGCGAGTCGGCAGATCCGTGATTTGGAGATCGCCCAGCAAATTCAGACGCATCAGCTTCCGCCGTCGCTCCCCGAGACGGACCACATCCGGTTTGATGTTCGGTACTACCCGCATGGCCAGGTGGGTGGTGATTTCTACGATGTATTCCCGGTGGGAAAGGACGGCTTTGGAGTGTTCTTGGCCGACGTCCAGGGCCATGGCGTGTCGGCCGCCCTCTACACCATGACGCTTAAGACGCTGGTCGAAAAACATGGCGACATCGCCGGTGATCCGGATAGGTTCATGGGGGCGATCAACCAGGACCTTGCCCGTTTCCTGACCGAAGGAGGATTCGCCAGCGCCTTCTATGCGGTCGTGAACGTTGCAGAGAACCGGGTCGCCTACACAAATGCCGGACATCCGCCTCCGTTGCTTTTCCGCGCGCAAGATGGGAGCGTCGAGCAACTTGGAGGGGAGGGAATGCTTCTGGGCCTACTACCGGATTTGGCATATGATTGCTCGACCACCGTGTTGTCGCCGGGAGACCTGCTTCTGTGTTACACCGACGGGGTCACCGAGGTCGCCAACCAGGATGAGAAAATGATGGGCATGGACGGACTGGCGACCTGTCTGAGCGAAGAGGCGCGGGAGGGAGAAGTCGGTGCGATTGACCGAATTTACCAGCGTGTGTATGATTACTGCGACCAGGTTGCGTTGCCCGACGACGTCCTGTTGTTGTCCATAGCGCGTAGGGAGTAAGGACGCTTCCTCTGGTTGACGATTTGAGCCAAGAGCAAGTACGGTTTTGAGGAGAGATCTGCGATGAGAGTATTGGGGTATCTGTTGGTGCTGTTTGTGGTTGCACTTGCTGTGGGATGCATTGAGGTCCAGTATGACTACGACCCCGACGTCAATTTCGCGGCGCTGAAGACCTTCGACTGGATGCCCATCGAGGCCAAACCGACGATCAGCGAGTTGGCCCTGGATCGCATCAAAAAATCCATAACCAGTCAGCTGGAGGCCAAGGGCCTAAAGATGGCTTCCCAGAAGCCCGATTTCCACATCGTTGCCCACGTGAGCAAGGAAGAAAAGATTGATATCACCTCGTTCGGATACGACTACGCGCCGGCGAGAAGATACTGGCGGGGGGCATATCCGGGGGATTGGAGGGGCGGATATCCCGGCGACATCAGAACCACGTATTACGAGGAAGGTACGCTGATCCTGGACTTCGTGGACGCGAAGACCAAGAAGTTGCTCTGGCGAGCGACCGCCAAGAAGGAGTTGGACCCCGGCACCAAGACGCCGGAAGAGGCGCAGAAGTCAACCGACGAAGTTGTCCAAAAGATACTGGAGCACTTCCCGCCAAGGCAACCGGCAACGAAAGGCGGGGGCTGATTCAAAGGATGGCAGGGGAACAAGGGAGCCCGGATGTTTCGTTCCGTTCTCAGAGATTTCTGTCGGTTGTGCGGACCGTTCGTCTCCTATTTCGTGCTGTTTCGTATCGCGCTCTTTGTTCTGTTGGCCCCTTTGTGGTCTTGGGTGCTGAACGGCATCCACGCCTATGGCGGCCTGCCAGCGCTTGGGAACACGGCAATCGTGGGGTTTCTGCTTTCGCCCCGGGGATGGGTGTTCGTGCTCCTCTTCCTCGGGGGATGCCTGTGCGGCATCTGGATCGAGCGTTCCGGATTCATCATTATCGCCGAGCGCTCCCGCTGGGGCATCGCCACTAGCGGCGCACAAGCCTTGTGGCTCGCGGTGAGACGACTTCCTTCGACCTTTGGCGCCGCCCTGCTGTTATCCATCATCGCGGTGCTCATCACGCTGCCATTTCTCGCCGTAATCGGTTGGATTGCCTCTGGGATACTAAGTCAGCACGACATCAACTACTACCTCAAGAGCCGGTCTCCGGAGTTCATCGCCGCGGCAGTGAAGGCGGGGATCGTCGCACTCGCATGGGCCGTTGTGATGGTGTGGGCCTACCTGCGCTTCTACTTCACGCTCCCGGTGGCGCTCATGGAAAGCCGGCATCCCTGGGGTGTTGTCCGGCGGAGCACCGCCCTGAGCGGCGGCATGCGGCGCCTCCTCCTCGGCATTGTGGCCGCGTGGATCGCGGTGATCTGCGCAGTGAACGCGGCAGGCGCTACGGCTTACAACGCCTTTGCCCGTTGGTACTTGGACCATCTCGGACCAAGTCTCGTTGACTCGGTCTACGGCGTGGTCTGCCTGATGGCCCTCCTCGTGTTGCTCTCTGCTGCAGGGTATTTCCTTTTCAGTGCGGTGGACAGCCTGCTCGCCCTCGAGCTGTACCGGACGGCGTTCCGCCGGAAAAATGGGGAGTTTTCTTCCGCCGAGCGGACCCTCATCCTTTCGGAGACGGGGCTTGTCTCCTGGCTCCGCGGCGGTGTTGCTCCTGTGGCGCTCTGGATTGTGCTCCTTGCCTGGGCCGGCGGCGTATTGCTGTTATCTCCGCTTCAGAGGACGGGGACAGGCATTGAGCATCATGTCGTGATCACCGCACATCGAGGGTGCTCCCGGCAAGCGCCGGAAAACACGCTTGCCGCCATTCGCAAGGCCATCGAGGTCGGGGCCGATATGGCGGAGATTGACGTTCAGGAAACGGCCGACGGCGTTGTGGTCGTGACCCACGACACGGATTTCATGCGCATTGCGGGCGACCCGAGGAAGATCTGGGAGACCACCTACGAGGAGATGCGCGCTCTCGACGCGGGCGGCTGGTTTTCCCCGGCGTTCAAGGGCGAACGCATTCCCACGCTTGAAGAGGCCATCGAGGCGGCGCGCGACCGCATTCAGCTTAACATCGAGCTCAAGTACAACGGGCATGATAAGGACCTGGCCGCGGCCGTGATCCGCATCGTTGGGGATACCGGCTTTCGGGATCAGTGTGTGATTACGTCACTGAAGTATGAGGCCCTGGAAGAAGTCGCGCGGCTTGCACCGGAGCAGCGCACGGGCTTCATCGTGGCCGAGACGCTGGGCAGGGCGGAGAGACTGCCTGTGGACATGCTGGTCATCAGCCTGGGGCTTCTGCATCGTGACCTGGTTCAGCGGGCGCGCGCCGCCGGCAAGTCAGTGCACGTATGGACTGTCAACAAGGGCAAGGATATGGAACGGTGCCTCGACTTCGGCGTGGACGGCATCCTCACGGATGAACCCGCTATGTTGGCTGAGATCCTGAGAAAACGCGCCGCCGCCAGCGACGCCGAAAGAGTGATAGGAATGTTCCGCCGGTGGCTGAGGGATTGAGCGACCCAAATGATTGAGGAACACCCTATGCAGGCAGAAGCTCCTCTGTTGGGTTACGTGGTCTGGGTCAACCACTCCAGAAAGTGAAACCCCCACGGAGCGAGAGCTACGAAGATGCCTGGGTCGGTCATCTCGTTCCCATCGCGATCATAGCCGGCGGAGGTGAAAACATCCCGCAACCGCCAGCTCCTACCCCGCAGGTCCTCCCACGGGACCCTGACCAATGCCTGGGAGGGCGCATTCGATAGGTTGACCACAATGAGGCAGCGAGAAAGGTCCTTCCGCCAGCACCAGGAGACGAGATTCCGGTGACTATCGTTGTCGGGCCAACCGACGCGCTCACACAGCCGCCATTCCCCCTGCAAAAAATCTCCGTCGCGCAATGCTTCGAGCAAACGCCGATAGAACGCGGCCAATTCAACGTCTGACGACTCTTCCGGACGCCTCGCCAAAAAGACGGGCAGTCGGACTCGCCTCCCCTCCATTTGGCCTTCATGGACGAGCCTGGCCCCCGGCAGCGTCAGCGCCGTCACGGCAGCGGCCCGATGCTTGTCCGGCGGGAAGGCGGCCGCCGCGCGCGGCTCGTCGTGATTTTCGATGAAGCGCGCAAGCCCTTCCTGATAGGCAAGGTCCGCACACAGATGCAGCCGCACGCTCTCCGCCGGGGCGCGCTCAAGGCGGTCGTAGAGCCGCTTGTCGTAGCAGTAGTCGAATCCCTGCCGCTGCAATTCCCACTCCAGGTCCCAGTACGCCTCGGCGATGAAGCGGAATTCAGGGTGTCTCTCCCTGACGGCAGGAATGACCTGGGGCCAGTAGTCCGTCCCCGGCTTGGGCCCGGCTCGCCATCCCCAGGTTCTCTCGAAGACGGAATTCATCAGCAACATGGCCATGTCACAGCGCACCGCATCGCACTGCTCCGCGATGTCGGAGAGTGTCTCGATGGCCGCAGTGCGCAGCCCTGCACTGAACGCATTCAACTGGAGCACATCGGGCCAGGCGGGGAAGTAGGGGTCACGGCCGCAGGCGTACGCCCTGCCGGCGAGGGCCACGAAGGAACGGGGGTCACGTTTCAGGTCCTCCGCACTTCCATGAATGAAGTATTCGGGGTGTTCGTCCGCCCAGGGGTGATCGGGCGCAACGTGGTTGGGCACGAAATCAAGAAGGAGGCGTATCCCTCGCCGGGCGAGTTCCTTTCGGGCAACGGCCAGCCCCCGGGGGCCGCCCAGGTAGGCATCCACTACATACCGGCGCACGCAGTATGGGGACCCCACGTTGTCCCGGTCCGCGAAGTCGGGCAAGGCCCGCCGAAAGTCGGTCAGGAGCCCTTCGTTCGTCATGGATATCCGGATGCCCTCGGGACTGCGCTCCCAGACGCCCATGAGCCAGACCGCATCGAATCCGAGTGAGGCGATGCGATCCCATTCCTCATCGGGCAGTGACGCGAGGGTCAGGGGGTGTGCGGCCTTCCTGCTGAGTTCGTCGAGCCAGACCCATGTATTGATTTCGTATATGAGCGGGTGTTTCGGCCAGGCTCTCACGATCTGCCCATCTTCCTTATCGCTTTTCAGAGCCGCGACGGAACGCCGCCAGTTTTCCCGCCTGAAGGGCGCGCCCCTGGTCCAGGTAGCCGAATATCTGCATAAGACGTGCTATCACACCGGTCCAACCTGTCTGGTGGCTGGCGCCGAGGCCCGCGCCGTTGTCGCCGTGGAAATACTCGAAGAAAAGGATATTGTCGCGCCAGTAGGCATCCGTTTGGAACGTCTCCGCACCGCCGTAGACGGGACGCCGGCCCTGCTCATTGCGCAGGAAGATGCGGGCCAGACGATCCGAGATTTCCTTTGCCACCTGGAACAGGTTCATCTGCCGGCCCGAGCCGGTGGGACACTCGACCTTGAAGTTGTCCCCATAGTAGAGATAGAACTGCAAGAGCGCCCGGATGATGAGGGCGTTCACAGGCATCCACACAGGGCCGCGCCAGTTGGAGTTCCCGCCGAACATGCCGCTGTCCGATTCGGCGGGCAGGTAATTCACGCGGTACTCCTGGCCGCCGACGTGAAAGACATAGGGGTTCCGCTCATGGTACTTGGAGAGGGAGCGTATGCCGTAGGGGCTGAGGAACTCCTCCTCGTCGAGCATCTTTGCAAGGACGCGCTTGAGCCGCTCCGGGTTCAACAAGGCCACGATTCCCCGCTCGGCAACCCCCAAATGGCCCGGGCCTGTAGGATGGATGTACCGCAGCAGCTCCGGCATCTGGCGCACGCGCTGTAGCATGGCGGCCGTGATGCGGGGGACACGGTCCCGCTGCCACTTCTCAACCACCGTTGTGGCGCACAGAGGCAGCAGCCCGACCATTGAGCGCACCTTGAGCCGCCTGGCGCTTCCGTCGGGGAGCCGAAGGATGTCATAGTAGAATCCGTCCTCCTCGTCCCACATCCCGCTCTCGCCGGCCCGGTTCATGGCAGCAGCGATCCAGAAGAAATGCTCCACGAACTTGCCGACCATGGCCTCGTAGGAGGGGTCGTAGGCGGCCAACTCTATGGCCAGCTCCGCCATATTCTGGCAGAAAAGGGCCATCCAGGCCGTGCCGTCGGCCTGCTCCAGGTAGCCGCCGGTGGGAAGGGGCGCGCTTCGGTCGAAGACGCCGATATTGTCGAGGCCGAGGAATCCGCCCTCGAATACGTTCTTGCCGAACCGGTCCTTGCGATTCACCCACCACGTGAAGTTCAGGAGCAGCTTGTTGAAGGCGGACTTCAGGAAATCAACATCCGGCTTACCATGAAGGGCCTCCTCGGTGCGGTGGAGGAATAGGGTAGCCCATGCGTGCACGGGCGGGTTCACGTCGCTGAAATTCCACTCGTACGCGGGAATCTGGCCGCTGGGATGAAGATACAGTTGAGTCAGCATGAGGTCGAGCTGCTGCTTGGCGAAGTCCGGGTCCACGGCAGAGAGGGCAATGGTATGGAACGCCAGGTCCCAGGCGGCGTACCAGGGGTACTCCCACTTGTCGGGCATGGAGATGATGTCGTCGTTGATCATGTGGAACCATTCGCGGTTCCTGAACTCGCGACAAATGGGATGCAGCGGGTGGGCGCGATGCTCCGTCAGCCACTGGTTGGCGTTGAAATAGTAGTATTGCTTCGACCAGAGCATGCCCGCAAGCGCCTGGCGCAGGACCTTGGCGGCATCGGGACTGATGGAGGGCGGGGTGATGGCGCGATAGAACTCGTCCGCCTCCTCGATCCGCGCCTGGAAGATGGCGTCAAAATCCCCGAACGGGTTGCGCTGCTCTTCGGAGGCAGTTCGGCTCAGACGCAATCGGACGACATGGGTTTTTCCTGCGCCGATAGTCTGTTGATAATGAGGCGACGCTTTTGTCCCAACCGCATCGGGATTCACTGCGCTCTGCTGCCCGTGCACGACGAAGTTGTTGATCCCGTCTTTCACGAACGGGCTGGAATTGGGTGTCCCGAAGATCTTTTCATTATTCGTTTCATTCTCGGTGAAGAGCAGGGGAACCCTGCCCTCGCAGTGAAGATAGTAGTCGTCCGGCAGGCCCTCCTGAAAAAGCGGGCGGTATGCTGTGCGTGGATCACGCTGTTGGACGCGCCCCCGACCGACCGGAGCACCGGCTTCGAACCGCCGTCCGGCCAGGACCAGGTATTGCGGAACCATAGGGTGGGCAACACATGGATAGGGGCGGCCTCGGGACCCCGGTTGCAGATGGTGATCTTGATGAGTATGTCCTCGGGAGCCGCCTTGGCGTATTCCACGAAGACATCGAAGTAGCGGTCGTCGTTAAAGACGCCCGTGTCGAGGAGCTCGTACTCGAACTCCCCGCGGGAGCGCCTGCGGTTCGTCTCCACAAGATTTCCATAGGGGTACGCCGCATGAGGGTACTTATACAGATACTTCATGTACGAATGGGTCGGAGTGCTGTCGAGATAGAAGTAGTATTCCTTCACATCTTCGCCGTGGTTGCTTTCGCTGTTCGTCAGGCCGAATAGACGTTCCTTGAGGATGGGGTCCTTGCCGTTCAACAGCGCAAGGGCGAAACAGAGGACCTGGTGGTAATCGCATATCCCCGCCAAGCCGTCCTCTCCCCATCGGTAGGCCCGGGAGCGCGCCTGATCGTGAGTGAAATAATTCCAGGCGTCTCCGTTCTCACTATAGTCTTCCCGGACAGTCCCCCACTGTCTCTCGCTCAGATAGGGTCCCCATTTCCTCCAGGGAACATTTTTCTCTCTGGCTTCCGTGAGTCTCGCTGCCTCACGAGTGAGCGATTTCGATTGCTTCTTCTCTCTACTACTCATGGAAGATACTCTCCTGGGTTCACCGGTTTGGTTTCTAAGCATGTTGCACGTGAGCACATATTTGTATCATGCCAAGCATCGGGATTCATCTGAAATCCGTCTTTCTCCCCGGGCATGAATAGGGTCTCCCGGCGCGAGCCCGGTGGGCGAGGAGGCATATGACAAGTCAGTCAGAATGCCCAAGAGCGTTCCATCCGCTCCAGGTCTCTCGATGTTGAATTCACTCGGCGATATTTTGGTCGGCCCCGCTTCGTCAGGGCTTCTCTCCACGGCCGGAACGGGCTTCGGCGTCTGCGGCCATCGCGGCGCGGAGGTCCGCCAACGGCTGCTGAGAAACCGCGACATGGCCGCGCAGCGGGTTATCCAGCGCGGCGATCAGCGCGATCACCATGGAGAATGAGAGCGCCAGGATCAGCCGTGCCCATGATCGCCTGGACCCCGCAATGCCGGTCTGGTATCCGACGCCGGCCATGCCGAGGACGACGAGGGCATAGAGAACCAGCCAGATGCCGGCGGGAATCCGCGCTTGCAGCCCGACGGCCACCCGCAGCGCATGAAAGGCGATCACCTCGTTCAGCGATTCAATGTAGAGGGCGGCCACATCTGAGTTCATGTCCTTGCGGGCGTTCACGACCGCCATCTCCCACAGTTGACGATGAATCCGGTCCGCCTCGATCAGGCCTTTCTTCACCTGATCGAGGTCGCGCGACTCAGTAAAGGCAAGGCGATCGTCCAGGTATCTTGCGAGAAGATTCGCCACTTCGCCGCGATCCGATTCCGGCAGGAAATCGGACCGCAAATAAGCCGTGCGAACGGCGTTGGCTTCGTCGCGCACAAGCCCCTTTCGGGCGTCAAAACGCTCGGCCACGATCCCAAATGTGAACGCCAACATGAACGCCAGCAAGCCCAGGATGGCAGCCGCAATGGCGGAGACCGGTGATTCCTTCTCATCCTCCGAGCGCCGGTGGACGGCGCGCCCCAACCCGTATCCCAGCTCGATGGCAATCACCACAAGGATGGTCGTTCCCGCGAAAATTGCCCAAATCGGTACGGCGTCCATGTTCATTCAAACCTCCTGCGCGCTGGTCGGCGCCTATCTATCAGCGATCATCTCGCCGTTCGCGTTCAAGGTCATCTCAATTCAGTATGTCAAAACAAGTGTGAAGAATTCATCCAAGCCCCGCCCTTTTCTGGTCGGAAGAAGGTAGCATGTCGTGGACTTGGCGTCAAGACTGCTCTGGAGGATTCGCATCAGGCCCGCGTCAACCACAGGCCATTCACCGTCCATAGAATTTCTCAATCTCGTTTGATTGGGTCCATCACAGAATCGGACTTGGATTCCCTCAGATTCGAAAAGAATAATATATGTGCGCTGACCAGGAGCACCCACAGTGGGAAGGCCAGTGGGATCCAGTAAAAATAGCCAATGCTCAGGAGGAGCAATAGGGCAAGCGCATAGCCGAGGAATGCCATCCAACGCGGGATCATCCCTGTGCGGATCTGTCTTGCCACGAGTTTCAAGTGGAATTTTTTCGGTGATTTTGTGGGGGACTTCTGTCGATCCACAAGCCCGTTTCTCTTCCTCTTCGTTGCCCAGGGAACCCTCCGAACCGCCAACGAGGAGCG
>JBFMAD010000085.1:0-19819 GCA_040755855.1 Planctomycetota bacterium
CCCCTTTGCCGGGTCGCGCCTCCGCCTTCGCCTTGCCTTGGCCCTCTGTCCGACGGGCACCCTTGTTCTGTTGGGAGGTGTCGGATTGCTGCTCTCTCCTTTTTTCCAGGGCCGCGGCGATCTTCGCCAGCCTGTTCTGATTCTCCTGGACAAGCGCCGCCATCTCCGACGCGTCGGCCTTCCTTGTGGGCTGATCCTTGGCAATCTTTCGATCGGGAGACTGCTTTTGGACCCCGGCGGTTTCCGTCGCCTTTTCTCGCTCCGCGGCCTGTCCTTCCCAGCAGGTAATCACATACGTCGGAGGATTTTCATTCTTGTGGCTATACTCATCAACGACCTCGATGCGATACTTGTCGTCGCGCTCCACGGAAATCTTCGCCGCCGGCGTCCGCCCATCGGGACCGACAGTCATCTCGACCCTCCGGCCGCTCTCGGTGACAAGGGCCGCGGAATGGAGGCGGTGGTTTGTCGTTGCCTTCACGGTCGCAAGAGAGTGCGTTGCGGCGCTGATGTCTCCGCCTTCGCTCCGGCGGGCGGGCCCGGGTGAATTCGGATCGTCATCCACCTCGACCTCGACCTTCTGCACGATCGGCCGCGGCACGGTCTTGATGCGGAACATGTCTGACTTTGTGTCGCCCGCTGCGATGAAATACTCGACCCCCTTGCCCACCGTCTCGATTCCCCCGCGCCAGCGATGCTCGCCGGCCGGTTCCAGGCCCTTGCTCCACCACTCCCCTCCTCGCTCGCGCCATCGAACGGACACGCCGTCGGGGGACTGGCCCGCGGTCTTCACAAAGATCTGGGCGGGGGAGTGTTCCAGGACGCGAGGCGTGTTCTTCCCCGGCTGGACGGAGGCGATCACCGTCTTCGTTGGCGGGTCAATATCCCTCTCGGGGAAGAGCGATCTCTTCAGTGATGGGACCACATTCTTCGGGGACAGAATCGAGTATGTGAACGACACGATCATAGCCGCGATGAGGAGATAGCCCGCATAGATGAAGCGCCGCGTTGAGACCACGACAGCGGGCCGCACGTGGACCAGGTGTTTCGCGGTTTTGTGCTTCAGGACCTGGAGGGCGTCGGGCGGCGTCTCCGGGTCATCCTTGACCTGGAGATAGCTCGTCAGGGAGTTCTTCAGATCGGGGTAGACGTCCTCGATCAGTTTCGCGCAGTAGAGGTCGCGGATGTGCCGGAGCAGGGGAAAAAGGATGCTCGCACATGCAAGGAGAAACACGGAGACCTTCAGGATGGATAGGGAAACGAGCCGCGTCGCCTTCTGGAGGACGAAAACATGATCAAAAACGACCTCAAGGAGCAGGAATATCACGAGGAAGGCGGCAAGGGCGATGAATCCCGCGCCAAGGTCAACCAGCTTGACCCGGTTGCGAAGGCGTTTCAGGACAATAGATATTACTTGACCGCTATCCATTACGCAGGTCCGATTGGTTTAAGGGTATTTGCCGCCCATTGCATATTATCACATCGCCCTCCGAGGGTCAACATAATTGCCTCTTTGCCAGTGGTCTGGACCGAGCATAAGGAGACGGCTTCCGCAACGATTATGTGTCCTGCCTCAATTGGACGCAAGTAGAGGCCATTAGGTTCCCAAATACTTAGTTCAGATTCTTAGTAAGATCGTTTAATATAATATACTACAGCTTTCCACTAAGAAGTACATCCATTCAAGCTGAGTTCACTGAGATAGAGAAGCGCGGTCTTCATGATGTTGTGATAGTTATAACTACGTGATCTACTTAGTGTATATTATTATATACTATATTATTAAATCTGATAGATTGGCTTTGGATTGAAATCCATTGATGAAATGACTCCCATCAAATTTCACTTATGTGCTGCATAGCTATTTTCCCATCATCTTCTTATTTTATTTATTAGGATGATATGGTATATAATATTATACTATTATTGTTGCCACGGCAGAAAGATGCCTGCACCAATCATCGTGCTGCGCCTTAACTCCTCATCAGGTAGGTGTGCGGCAACTTCGGAGCATTGGGTGCCATGACAGGATTGCCGCGCCTCAAGATATCGGCCATATCGTCGGAGGTGATGCGTACCTCCCGGGGACCGATGCGCTCGCACCCTGCGCGAACCTTCAAATGATGCTCTGCGTGGCACTCGGCCCGGTATTCAATCCGGAGCACATAGGGTCTATCGAAGGCCAGTGGGGGAATCTCCCGCGCGCGCTCCATGGCTCGACGAGCCTTCTCGGCGATAAGTTGCCGCGCATCAATCGGATGCATATGAATGGCCGCCTCCTCGCCCAATCCCTGCTTCACCTCGGCTGTTTCAATCTCGGGCACAAGATTCCGCGCCTCGTTGCAGGCCGCCGTGTCCCCCGTCTGCAGCACAAACGGCGCGCCGTAGTGTCCGGCCAGCGCCGCCCGCAGACCGATCTCCCCCACCTCCACGTCATTCAACCAGAACCGGTCCACCCCGCCCCCGATGGCGTGCTGGAGAACGCCGTTCTCCGTGTGCGGCTTGCAGTGCTGGCATGTCTGGAAAAAGGCGTCAAAGGAATCGTCCAGGCCGTGCGGCGGCTCCGTCCGGCCCTGGATGATCCTCACCCCGGGGCGGACGTCAAGGATATTCAACGTCCCCGGGCCGTGGCTGTCCCAGACGACGATCTCCGTCGCTCCGCCGGCGCGCGCCCCGTCAATAGCGGCGTTCACCTCAGCGGTGACGAGCTGCTTCGCCAGTTCGTGGTAGCGCCCCGCGCGGAAGACGTGCAGGTCCCAACTGAAAACGCCGGCGGCACCCTCCATGTCGGTTAAAATGAAAAGTTTCATAGTCAGCGCTCCAAGCAACGGGTTGATTACTCCCCCACTCTATCCTCATCGAACGCTCGTGTCAATGCGCTACGGCATTGATTCGTTGCCGCGCATGGACTATAATGCCGGTGTCGGGGTGGAAGCCGTGAAGGAGTGATTGGATGAAATCATATGAAGAGAAGGCGAAGTTCTTCGACCAGTACGCTGAGCAGTGGGACGAGGATGGATTCTCCGACGAGCAGGTGGCGAAGCTCGACGCGATCCTGGAACGCCTCGACATCAAGCCTGGCATGACAATTCTCGAGCCTGGCTGCGGGTCGGGGCGGCTGACGAAAATCCTGTCCGAGCGCGTCGGCCCGGGCGGGCGGATCATCGCTGTTGACATCAGCCCCCAGATGATCGAGGTCTGCGGTCGCGCGACGAAGAACCGCAACGTCCGCGCCATCCTCGGCGAGGTCGAGAAGGTCGAGATGGAGCCGCAGTCGGTTGATCTCGTCCTCTGCTTCGCCGCCTTCCCGCACTTCAACGACAAGCCGGCGGCCCTCCGCGCTTTTAAGAGCTGTCTCAAACCTGACGGTTGCCTGGCCATCGTCCATCTCATGGGCAGCGCGCGGATCAACGACCTCCACCGCAAGTCCGGGACGGCTGTCGAGCGCGACACGATCCCCGTCTTGGGCGAGATGGAGCAGATGCTTCGGCAGGCAGGCTTCCGCATCGTGGAATGGACGGACAATGATGACGGGTATTTTCTTTCGGCCTATCTCGTGGTATAGAACCTTGCCTAACCTCCCGGAGGTTTGGAACCTCCGGGAGGTCGAAATTTACCTTAGGGAAGTACACGTGAAACGTCGCATCAATCGTCGTCAATGCCTTTGGATTGCTCTTGCCTTGCTGGGGGTTGTCGGCTGTTCGGCCATCCCCGACATCCGCGACCGGCCCTTCGGGCATAAGCACACCGGCCCCGAAACCATTGACAAAACCGCCGCCGTTGTGTTCTTCCTCGACGGCGTCAACGCCGAGATCTTCCGCGATCTGCTCGATGGGGCCCGGCTGCCCAACATCAAGAAATACCTCGTGGACCGCGGGCTTTACATCGAGCGCTGCACAGCCAACGTCCCCTCCGTCACCCTCGCCAACGAAACCAGCGTCGTCACCGGCCTCTTCCCCGGGAATCACGGCATCACGGGCATTAACTGGTTCGACCGCAACGCCCTCATCTGGCGCGACTACGCCACCGTCGCCCAGAAGAATTTCCTCGATAGCGACCACCACGTCCCAACGATCTTCGAGCGGCTGCGCGGCCACATCACCTTCTCCATCTTCTACCAGGCCCACCGAGGGGCGACGAAGTTCGTCGAGAACTGGACCTCCGCCGGCCCACCCTACTTCTTCGGGTGGTACGAGATGGTGGACCGCATCAGCCTCTGCCGGTTCTCCATCGTCGCCGAGGTCTCCCGGCTCACCGGCGAGTTTCCGAAGTTCACCATCGCATACCTCCTCGGTCCCGACATGGAGGGATATCGCTCCGGCGTGAGCAACTCCGCCTACCGCCATACCCTCGAGCACGCCGACGCGCAGATCGGCCGGGCGCTCCGGGACTTCGAGAGCGCAGGCATCCTCGACAAACTCATCCTCGTCCTCGTCTCCGACCACGGCATGGGCGACGTGCAAAACCAGATGGTCATCGAAGACTTCCTCCACGACACACTCGGCCTCGCCGTGGCCCGGCGGCACCTGTGGGAGGAGACCTCCTTCCAGGATCGCCTCCACTATTACAAGGACTTCTCCTGCATCCTTCCCCGCTCCGGCGAGCGCTATTGCGCCATCTACCTCCGGCGGCCGAGGGACGATGGGGCCGGGTTTGAGAACTGGCTGAAGAGCCCCGAGCCAAGACACTTTCATTCCTATCCGAACCGGAAGGGCGAAAAGGTGGATGTCGTTGCCCGGCTCCTTAGGGAACGCTGCGTAGACATGGCGGCCTATGCGGTGGGACCGAACGCGGTTCGGCTCTACCGAAAGGACGGCGTCGTCGAGGTCCGCCGCCACGACCGTCAGAGCCGGATGTGCTCCTATCACGTGCTCGAGGGCGTCAACCCCCTCGGCTACGAAGGCTGGGTCCCGAACGAGATGCTCACCGGCAAGCCTTTCGATTCCCGCCGGTGGCTTGAAGCCACGGCCGACACCCAGTTCCCCGATCTCCTCCCGCAGATTCTTGCCTACTTCGACAGTCCCCTCGCCGGCGACATTGCCCTCTTCGCCACGCCGCTGTGGGATTTTGGCTCGCCGAACAAGGGCGCGCACGGCGGGCTGCGCCCCGTGGATATGCACATGCCCATGATCCTCGCCGGGCCGGGGGTTCCCCACAAACACATGAAAACGGCCCGGTCGGTGGACCTCGTGCCCACGCTGCTTCATCTCCTGAACGAACCCCCCGCGCCGGGGCTGGACGGCGTCAACCTGCTTGATGCAAAGGCAGTCTTGCCATGAAACGTCTCGCGGTTTTTTTGTCATTACTCCTTGTTGTGGGCTGCGCATCCGTATCGGACTTCCCGAAGGAACCGGCATCCGCCGAGCGGACGTCGGACGGCCTGGTCAGGACCTATGCGTTTGGAAAATCCCGCCAGCCTAACTATTGGCAGGTCGCCAACGCCGACGGGCGCGTCGTCGTCTTGCGCTTCGACACGTCCGAGGACGGCAAGCCCGACCTGACGGTTGATCTCGACAAGCTCGACCTGAATACCTGCCGCCATTTGGTCATCATCCTGGACGGCGTCCCCTTCGACCTGGTGGAGGAGGCCTACAAGCAGGGCAGGTTCCGCCTGTTCCATCCGCCGAGCCGGCTCTACTCCGCCTTCCCCAGCATGACGTGGCTCTCGTTCCCCCTCATCTTCCACACCGAGGCCCCGCTCGGCGTCGAGTCGGACTACTTCGACCGCAAGACCGGCCGGCGAAGCGATGCGATGAAGGTCTATGCGCAGCGGGCCAACGAGCCGTGGCGCCCGTGCGTGGACTATCGCTGCGGGACGCTCGTAGATGCCGTCTGCTATGCCTCGCGATGGGCGGCCTTCGCCCACGAGATGGGCGCCATCCGCGAGCGATTAGAGACGCGCGGCAAGCGGGTCTTCGTCGGCTACAACTCCTCCAGCGCCGGCCTGGGCACGGCCCAGGGGCGCGAGGGATTCGAGGCCGTGCTCGACGCGGTTGATCGCTTCTGCGAGGAGATGATGGCGAAGCACCAGGGCCGGATCACGATCACGATCTTCGCCGACCACGGCCATTCCCTCACCCCGGCCCGGCGCATCCCCCTGACCAAGTTCCTCGATCGGCGCGGCTACCATCCATCGGATGTGTTGCAGGAGAGGAACGACGTCGTCGTGTCGGCCTTCGGTCTGTGCACCGACGCCGTGATCTATGCCAACGACCCGGCGGGTGTGGCGCAGGCGCTCACCGGGTTAGAGGGCGTGGACCTCGTCGTCTATCCCACCGGCGAGTCCATCACCGTCCGCAAGCGCGACCAGATGGCGCGCATCTCTTGCCGCGCGGGGCGGTATCGCTATGACGCCGTCCGAGGCGACCCGCTGGAGCTTGTCCCAATCATCGCAAAAATGAAAGAACATGGGCAGGTGGACAAGGAGGGGTTTCTCGACGACCGCGCCCTCTTCGGTGCGACGGCCCTCCACAAATACCCCGACCCGCTCTATCGCATCTGGCTGTGCTGGCACGGGGCGGTGCAGAACGCGCCGGATGTAGTCGTGTCCCTTGAGGATGCCTGGTGTTGGGGCAGGGCGGACTTCGCCCTCATGGCCAATGTCGCAAGCACCCACGGTAGCTTGAATTACGCCAACAGCGTGACCTTCGCCATGACCACGGCGGGCCCCCTGCCGCCGCGGCTGCGGCTGGTGGACCTGAAGCCAGCCTTGGGAAAGTATTTCCCGCTGCCGTGAGTTCCGGCGTACATTCACAAGCGTACTCCCCTCTCCGCCCGCGGAGAGGGGTAGGGGGTGAGGTGCGGGACATCGGGGCGCGGCCTCTCCCCTTTCCCCTCTCCATTGGATGGAGAGGGGGATGGGGGTGAGGGAGGAGTGCGCCGCCTCGCGCCACCCTCTCCCCTTCCCCTCTCCCCCCCCGAAGACGCGGGGGAGAGGGGTTCAGGCAGAGAGATCCGTAGGGCTTTTTTGTCGGACACTCGATGAACGGAGAGACGCGATGGGATGCTCGCTGAAGATCGGCGTCATCGGCGCGGGGAGCGCGGTCTTCTCGCTCGGATTAGTCCGCGATCTGTGCCTGACTGACGGCCTGCACGGCAGCCGCGTTGTACTCATGGACGTAGATGAGGGACGCCTCGATCAGGTCCACCTCCTGGCGACGCGATACGTCCAAGAGCTCGGAGTCCCGATCCAGTTCGACAAGACCCTCGACCGCGCCCACGTCCTCGATGGCGCCGACGTCGTCATCAACACCGCCCTCGTAGGCGGCCATGACCACATGGAAAACCTGCGCACCCTGGGCGAGCGCCACGGATACTATCGCGGGTACGGCATCGTGAACTACCTCCAGTACGACCTGATGATGAGCATCGTGCGCGACATGGAGCGCCTCTGTCCCGACGCATGGCTCATCGAGTCGGCCAACCCCGTCTTCGAGGGGTGCACGCTCATGACGCGGCAGTCGCGCATCAAGGTCCTCGGTCTCTGCCACGGCCACTACGGCTACCGCCGCATCGCCCAAGTGCTCGGTCTCGATGCGAACAAGGTGGCCTTCGAGGCCCCTGGCTTCAACCACTGGATATGGATGACGAAGTTCGAGCACGAGGGCCGCGACGCATACCCGCTCCTCGACGAGTGGATCGAGACGAAGGCGGAGGAGTTCTGGCGGACCTATAAGCCAAACTACGGCGACAACCAGATGTCCCGCGCGGCGATCCACCAGTATCGGCTCTTCGGTCTGATGCCCATCGGCGACACGCCCCGCATCGTGGGGTGGTGGTATCACGTGGACCTCGACACGAAGAAGCGCTGGTACGGACACCTCGGCGGCTTCGACTCGGAGATCGGCTGGGCGCAGTATCTGAAGAACCTTGACGAGCGCGTCGCAAAGATCGAGCGCGCCGCCCGCGATCGGGACAGGCGCGTGACCGAGGTCTTCCCGCCACAGAAGAGCGGCGAGCAGATTGTGCCCATCATTGACGCATTGTTCAACGATAACGAGGGCCACTTCCAGGTGAACGTCCCGAACAATGGCGTCCTCCATGGCATCCCGGCCGATGTGGTCGTCGAGGTCCCGGCGCTCGTAAACAAGCATGGCATAAAAGGTTACGTAACACGCCAGCTCCCGCGCAACCTGATGCTCCAGGCCATGCAGCCGCGCCTGTGGCGGGCGGAATGCACGTTCGAGGCATTCCTCACCGGCGACCGGCGGTTGCTCCTGACGCTGCTCCTGGACGACCACCGGTCGCGGTCCCTGGATCAGGCGGAAAAGTTCCTGGACGCCGCCCTGTCCATGCCCGGCAACGAAAAGATCGCGGAGCGATTCGCATGAAGGGCGCTTGCCATCGCGCCGCCGTTTTCGTACCATTGCACACGCGAGTCCCCGGAAGACCGGAGTGAGGCAATGGCAAAGACCATCCTGATCATCGGCGCGTTCGACACAAAGGGGAAGGAGTATGCCTTCCTGCGGGGGCAGATCCTCGCGCAGGGGCACAACGTCCTCACGATGAACACCGGCGTCCTCGGCGCGACGGACCTCTTCCCGGTGGACATTGAGGCCGACGAGGTGGCCCGGGCCGGCGGCGGCGACCTGGCCGCGCTGCGGAAGAAGCAGGACCGCGGCTCAGCGATGAAGGTCATGGCCGCCGGCGCGGCGGTTGTGGCGAAGCGCCTCTTCGACGAAGGCCGGTTCGACGGCGTCATCGGCATGGGCGGCAGCGGCGGGTCGTCGGTAGTGACGGCGGCGATGCGGGCCTTGCCCGTGGGCGTGCCGAAGGTGTGCGTCTCCACGGCGGCGTCGGGCGACACATCGGCCTACGTCGGGATCAAGGACGTGACCATGATCCCGTCCATCGTGGATGTGGCGGGCGTGAACCGCATCTCCCGCCAGATCTTCACCCGCGCGGCGGGGGCGATCTGCGGCATGGTCAGCGTCGAGCCGCCGACCGTCGCCGAGGAGAGGCCGATCATCACGGCCACGATGTTCGGCAACACGACCCAGTGCGTGAATGCCTGCGCCGAGCACCTGTCGGCGAAAGGGTACGAGGTGCTGGTGTTCCATGCCACCGGCGCGGGCGGGCGGACGATGGAGTCGCTTGTGCGCGAGGGCCTGGTGGACGCCGTGCTCGACATCACAACAACCGAATGGGCCGACACGGTCTGCGGCGGCGTGTTCGACGCGGGACCGGAGCGCCTGAGCGCGCCGGGCGAGATGGGCATCCCGCACCTCATCGCGCCGGGGTGCGTGGACATGGCCAACTTCGGGGCGCTGGATACAGTGCCCAAGAAATACAGAGACGCAGGCCGTACGCTCTATGAGTGGAACCCGTCCGTCACGCTCCTGCGCACGAATGTCGAGGAGAACCGGCGGATGGGCGCGGTCTTCGCGGAGAAAGCGAACGCGGCGAGGGGGCCGGTGGCCTTCCTCATTCCCCTGCGAGGCGTCTCGATCCTCGACGGCGACGGTCAGCCCTTCTGCGACCGCGAGGCCGATCGGGCCATGTTCGATGCGATCAAGGCGGGCCTGAAGGAAGGCATCCCGGTCGTGGAGCTGGACTGCAATATCAACGATACCGAGTTTTTCGACAAGGCGGTCGAGATGATCCTCGACCTCATCGCCCGGAAGAAGCGAGGATAAACATGGTAGAAAGATCCAGGAACATGGTGTTTGTGGAAGAGGACGACGTCGAGACCCAGGTCTTCGGCTGGGGGCGGCTGGCGTGGCTGTCTGAGCCGCGGGTGACGCGGGCGGAGCGCTTCAGCGCCGGTGTGGTGACGCTCGAACCCGGCAAGGGCCACGACGTACACAATCATCCCGGTGTGGAGGAGATCCTCTACGTCCTCGAGGGCAAGGGGATCCAAATGGTTGATGTCGAGGGAGCGCGCGAGGAGCGCGAGGTCGGCGCGGGGGTGATGATCCACATCCCGCCCGATTGGTTCCACTCGACGATCAATACCGGCGACGGCCCCATGCGCCTCCTCGCCATCTACGCGCCCCCCGGTCCCGAGGCCGAGTTGCGGCGGATGGACGGCGTGAAGATCGAGCCGCCGAAGCGCATTACATAACACGGAGGAAAGCCCATGGCCTTCACACGACAACAGATTCTGGAACGATTGCGAAAAAACATTGACGCGAATGTCCCGATCATCGGCGCCGGCGCGGGGACGGGAATCTCCGCCAAGTGCGAAGAGGCGGGCGGCGTTGATCTGATCGTCATCTACAACTCCGGCCGCTTCCGCATGGCCGGCCGCGGGTCGCTCGCGGGGATCATGCCCTACGGCGACGCGAACGCGATCGTCATGGAGATGGCGGGCGAGGTGCTCACCGTCGTGAAGGATACCCCCGTCCTCGCGGGCGTCTGCGGCACGGACCCGTTCCGGCAGATGCCGGTCTTTCTCCGGCAGGTGCGCGAC
Organism: Planctomycetota bacterium; assembly: GCA_040755855.1. Lineage (GTDB taxonomy): Bacteria > Planctomycetota > Brocadiia > JAADGH01 > JAADGH01 > JAADGH01. The sequence goes on from JBFMAD010000085.1 coordinate 10,412, forward strand.
ATCGGCTTCTCCGGGGTGCAGAACTTCCCGACCGTCGGCCTGATAGACGGCGTGTTCCGGCAAAACCTGGAAGAGACGGGCATGGGCTACGGCCTGGAGGTCGAGATGATCCGCGCCGCCTGCGAGATGGACCTCTTCACCACGCCGTATGCCTTCACCGTCGCTGAGGCGAAGCAGATGGCCGAGGCGGGTGCGGACCTCATCGTCGCCCACATGGGCCTGACGACGAAAGGGACCATCGGCGCGACGACGGCGAAGACGCTCGACGATTCGGTCAGGGAGGTGCAGGCGATCTGCGACGCGGCGAAGGCCGTCAACCCGGACGTGCTCGTCCTCTGCCACGGCGGGCCGATCTCCATGCCGGAGGACGCGCAGTATGTCCTTCGGCGGACGAAGGGCGTGCATGGTTTCTACGGCGCATCGAGCATGGAGCGCCTGCCGACGGAAATCGCCATCCGGGAGCAGATGAAGAAGTTCAAGGCGATTCGATTTTAGAGGAGCACCGTTATGCCGGACCGATATCCCCCCATTAACCCGAAATGCCCTCACTTTCTCCACGGCGGCGATTACAATCCCGACCAGTGGCCGGAGGAGGTGTGGCCCGAGGACATGCACCTTATGGAACTTGCCCACTGCAACGCCATGTCCGTGGGCATCTTCGCCTGGACGCGGCTGGAGCCGGAGGAGGGGCGGTTCGACTTCGGCTGGCTCGACAGGATCATGGACATGCTGGCCGAGAACGACGCCTTCGCTGTCCTCGCCACGCCGAGCGGGGCGCGGCCGGCATGGATGTCGGCGAAGTATCAGGAGGTCCTGCGCGTGCGCCCCGACCGCGGGCGCAACCTCCACGGCCTGCGGCACAACCACTGCTTTACCTCACCCATCTATCGGGAGAAGTGCCGGATCATCAACACAAAGCTCGCCGAGCGATACAAGGACCATCCCGCCCTCCTTGTCTGGCACATCTCCAATGAATACGGCGGCGAGTGCCACTGCGACCTCTGCCGAGAGGCGTTCCGCGAATGGTTGAAGCTGCGCTACAACAGCCTCGATGCCCTAAACCACGCATGGTGGGCCGCCTTCTGGAGCCACACCTACACGGACTGGTTGCAGGTCGAGCCGCCCAGCCCCGTGGGCGAGACGTGCGTCCACGGCCTCAACCTCGACTGGAAGCGCTTCGTCACCGACCAGACGACGGACTTTATGAAGGCGGAGATCGCCCCGCTCAAGAAGATCACCCCCCATGTGCCGGTGACGACAAACTTCATGGGCACATTCCCCGGCCTGAACTATTGGAGGATGGCAAAGGAGCTGGACGTGATCTCCTGGGACAACTACCCGCAGTGGCACAACCCCCAGGGCGATGCGACCCTCGCCTCGGAGATCGCCTTCGTCCACGACATCAACCGATGTCTCAAGGGCGGCAAGCCATTCATGCTCATGGAGAGTACTCCGAGCATGACGAACTGGATGCCGGTGGCGAAACTGAAGCGGCCGGGCATGCACATGCTCTCGTCGCTCCAGGCTGTGGCGCACGGCTCGGACACGGTGCAGTATTTCCAGTGGCGGAAGAGCCGGGGATCGAGCGAGAAGTTCCACGGCGCGGTCGTGGATCACTGCGGTCATGAGAACAACCGCGTCTTCCGCGACGTGGCCGAGGTCGGCAAGGCGCTGGAGCGCCTCGACCCTGTAATTGGAACTACCGTAAGACCCGATGTGGCAGTCATCTATGACTGGGAGAACGCCTGGGCCATCCAGGACGCTCAGGGGCCGCGACGGGAGAAGAAGGACTACCTGCCTACGTGCAGGCGCCACTACCGGCAGTTCTGGCGGCGGGGCGTCCCGGTGGACGTGATTGACATGGACCAGGACCTCTCGTCCTACAAGCTGGTCATCGCGCCGATGCTCCACATGGTCCGACGGGGCGTGGCGGAGCGGATCGAGAAGTTCGTTAAGGGCGGCGGGACGTTCGTCACGACCTACTGGAGCGGCATCGTTGATGAGCACGACCTCTGCTTCCTCGGTGGCTTCCCGGGGCCGCTGCGGAGGGCGCTCGGCGTCTGGGACGAGGAGATAGATGCGCTTTACGATCCGGACCGGAACCATGTCGTCCCGGTAGCGGGCAATCCTCTCGGTCTCGCCGGCGAGTATGAGGCGCGCGACTTGTGCGCCCTGATTCATGCCGAGGCCGCCGCGGTCCTGGCCGCCTACAAGAGCGATTTCTACGCCGGGCGGCCGGCGCTGACCGTGAACCACTTCGGCAAGGGGAAGGCGTATTACATTGCGTCGCGGAACGACGACCGATTCCTGAGCGATTTCTACGGTGCGCTGATCGAGGAACTGCGCCCGCTGCGCGCCCTCGCCGTGGACCTGCCGCCGGGCGTTACCGCGCAACTGCGGACCGACGGCGAGCGGCGGTTCGTGTTCCTGCTGAACTTCAACGCCGAGCCGGTTTCCATCGCGCTGGGCGGCGGGAAGTGCGAGGACCTGCTCACCGGAAAGCGGATCATCGGAACGATTGATCTGGATGCCTACGGCGCCGCCGTGCTGGCGGACTGACGCGCAGGGTAGGTTACCGTAATATAGTGATAGTGTGTTGGAGCAGAGCCATTATGTCTTTGAACGATTGTTTGCACATCTTCACAATGTTTGTCTCTTTCGGCATGTTGGTCATGGCCGCATTGGCAACCGCGGCGGAACTGTCGGGCGTCGTGGTGGACGACGACGAGGCGGAGTTCACAGGCGAGTGGGTGAAAAGCGCGAAACAGCCCGCCCTCGTCGGCGACGCCTATAGGCACGACAACAACCAGGGGCGCGGAGCAAAGTTCGCCCGCTTCACGCCCGACCTGCCCGCGGCGGGCGAATATGAAGTCCGTCTGCTCTACCCCGCGCACCCAAACCGGGCCGCGAACGTGGCGGTGACTATCCTCAGCGCCGAGGGCGAAAGGACGGTTTCGGTCAACCAGCGCGAGGAGCCGACGGTGAACGGCGTCCCGCGGGCGCTCGGAGTCTTTCGCTTCAACGCCGGCCGCGAGGGGGCCGTCACCATCTCCAACGCCGGCGCGAACGGGTTCGTCGTCGCGGATGGGGTGCAGTTTGTCCCGGTGGAGGTCGCCCGCGCCGAGCGCGCCGCGGCCCGGCGGCCGAAGACCGTGCGGCTGCTGACCGTGGGCAATAGTTTCTCCCTCAATGCCACGCAGTTTTTGGGGGAGATCGCGGCGGCCGCGGGCAACGTCCTGGTCCATCATCCGGTCGTGATCAGCGGCGGCGCGATGGCCCAACACTGGGAAAAGGTGGAGCGGCATGAGCGAGACTCGCAGGACCCGGCGGGGCTATACCCGACGCAGCGGAGCCTGCGGCAGGAGCTGCTGGCGGAGCCGTGGGACTATGTGACCATCCAGCAGGCCAGCCTGCGCAGCCACGACGTCGCCTCATACCGCCCGTTTGCGCGCCGGCTCCACAATTACATCAAGAGACTCGCCCCGCAGGCCGAGGTGCTGGTGCATCAGACGTGGGCGTATCGCTGCGACGATCCCCGCTTCACAAGGCCCTCCGCCCATCCAGGCCAACCGGCGACGCAGCAGGCGATGCACGACGCGCTGACCCGCGCCTATGAAACCACCGCGGCGGAACTGGGGGCGCGGATCATCCCGTCGGGCGACGCCTTTCACCTCGCGGACACCGACCCGACATGGGGCTATCAACCGGACGCGACGTTTGACTTCAAGAACGCCCGCCCGCCGGCGCTGCCCGCCCAGGCCCACTCGCTGCATATCGGCTGGCACTGGAAAAAGGGAGCGGACGGCAAGGCCACCCTCGGCATGGACGGGCATCACGCCAACGCCGCGGGCCAGTATCTGGCGGCGTGCGTCTTCTACGAATCCCTCTTCGGCGAGAGCGCGGTCGGAAACGCCTTTGCCCCCAAAGGGATCGCCCCCGCACACGCGCGGTTCCTCCAGGAGACGGCGCACCGGGCCGTCTCGGAGGGCCGGGCCAGGAAGCCGGCGATGGTCCGCCCCGCAGCCGTCAAGCCCGAGGACGTGGACGGCAAGTCGTTCGACCTCGTGGTCGTCGGCGGGACGGCGAGCGGCGTCGCGTGCGCGGTGCGCGCGGCGCGCGAGGGCTGCTCCGTCCTGCTCGCGCAACACAACCAGCATCTCGGCGGCATGATGGTCAACGGCCTAATGCAGTGGGACGCGCTCTATGGGGGCCATCGCGCCCCGCTGTTCAGCGAGCTGCTGCGGACCATCGAGAGGCATTACCGCGCCGAGTACGGCGAGGAGTCGCGCGATTACCAGGTGGTCCGCTACACGCACGAGCACTACCCGACCGGCTGGGCCGAGCCGCATGTGGCCGAGCGCGAGTTCAACCGGCTGGTGGTAGGCGAGGAAAATATCACCGTGCTGCTCGGCTACTATCCCACGGCGGTCGAGCGCGATGGGGCAATCCTGCGCACCGTGACGCTGCGCGAATACGGCGGCGCGAAGGATGTCCGCGTGCGCGGCGCGATCTTCGCCGACGCCACCTACGAGGGCGACCTCTTCGCGCTGGCGAAGGTCCCCTACCGCGTCGGGCGCGAGGGGCGCGATGAATATAACGAGCCGCACGCAGGCAAGGTGTTCTGCAACATCGCCAAAGGTCCCGCGCCGACGGACGCCGTCGAGGGCAGGCTGAACATCCACCCCTACGGCTCGCGGCAGGGAACGATTGACCCCGACAGCCCATTCACCGCCGACGGCGCGGTTCAGGCCTATAACTTCCGCTTCTGCGTCTCGAAGGACCCGGCCAACCGGATCATGCTCACCGAGCCGCCGCCCGGCTACAACCGCGAGGAATACGTCCACTACGAGCGTAAGGGCATCGCCACAAACGCCGGGCCGAACCGGAAATCGCACATGAACAGCCCGATCCTTCCCGGCGAGAACCATGACTACCCGGAGGCCGACTGGCCCACGCGCGAGAAGATCATCCGGCGGCATCTGAACTTCGCGCTCGGCCTGATCTGGTTCCTGCAGAACGACGAGTCGGTCCCGCCCGACAAGCAGGCGAATTTCCGCGAATGGGGACTGGCGAAGGACGAGTTCACCGACAACAACCACGTCCCTTACGAGATGTACGTGCGCGAGGCGCGGCGCATCGTGGGGCGGCATGTCTTCACCGAGCGCGATAATTCCCTCGCCCCCGCCCTTGGCCGCACGCCGATCCATCCCGACAGCGTGGCGATCAGCGATTGGTACATGGACTCGCACTCCTGCACAACCGACAGCCGCCCCGGCTTCCGCTACGACGGCAAGCTGATCCTGACCGAGGAGTCGCGCCCGGCGCAGATACCGTATCGCGCCCTTCTGCCGCAGGGGGTGGACAACCTGCTCGTCCCCGTCTGCCTGTCGGCGACGCACGTCGCCTGGGGCGCGGTCCGGCTGGAGCCGGTGTGGATGCAGACCGGTGAGGCGGCGGGCCTCGCCGCGGCGCTGGCGAAACGCGAGAAGACCACCCCGGCCGATCTCGATCCGGACCTGCTCCTGCGCGCCCTCGTCGAGCGCCGGCAGCTCGTGACGTTCTTCAACGATGTGCTCGCCGACGGCGCGGCGCCGTGGGTCCCCGCGGCGCAATACTTCGGGACGAAAGGGTTCTTCCACGACTACAACGCGCGCCCGCTCGATCCGCTCAAACGCGCCACGGGCAGGCTGTGGGTCGAGGGACTCACCAGGCTCCGGCAGGGGACGCTCGATCCCAATGCCCTTGCCCGCGCAGTGGCGGAGGCGGAGGGCGGCAAAGACGACGTGATGAGCGCGGCGGAGTTCAGGACGCTCCTGCCGGGCATTGCGGGGGAGGCATTGCCGCCCGCGGTCGGCCCCATCACGCGCGGCGCGGCCCTGCAAGCGCTTTTTCATCGGTGAGCCTTGGCCACAGCCTGCGTCAATCCGCCGGCGGCTTCGGCCCCCGATATTTCAGGATGACGTCGTTCGCCGTAGGAATAATCCCATAGAGTTCAGGCCGCCGGGCCTCGAAGACCATCTCCCGCCAGCCGAGGCGTTGGTCGGGCATGTTCTCGCTGTAATAGGACGGGATGCCCTTCTCGCCGCGCTTGGGCTGGTCCTTCTTCACACCCGCGTAATAGACGCGCTGATCCTCTAAGTTGATGTCCACATGGATGAGGCCGTCCTTCTGGAACTGTGACGACGCCATAACCTGTCCATAGGGATCGATAATCAGACTCCGCAGCGACGGATCGGACGAGAGCCAGTGGGAGCAGGCGATCCACACGTCGTTGTCAATGGCCCGCGCGCGGAGCATCGTCTCGTTCGTCCGGCCCGACGCGCCCCACATCATGCTGCCGTCAATGATGATATCGGCGCCCATCAGGGCGAGGACGCGATCAATCTCTCCGATGTAAAGGTCGCCGCAGGTATGCGCGCCGATGCGGCCGAAGTCGGTGTCGAAGACCTTGAGTTCGGGAAAACCCTTCGTCCAGTAGATCGGCTCGGCGTAAATCTCCTTGCCGGTACGATCCCACACGCGGCAGATGCTGCAATGATTTTCGTCGCGGACGCCGGCGATGGCGAGGTAGCACTTCATCGCAGCGGCCTTGGCGGAGACGATCTCGATGGTCTTGCGCGTCGTCTCGTCGGCGATGTTGCACGATTGCTCGGAGAATAGGAGGAGGTCGGGTTTGAGTTCCGCCGCCTGGGCGATGAGGCGGAGCATGAGGTCGGGCGTCTCCTTGTCGCGCCACATCTTCTGCCCCGTGAACGTGCCGACGGCGAGGCGGCAGGTGCGCTTCGCATAGGCGGGCAACTTCGGTTTCTGGTGAGGCTCGGCAATGGGGCGGAAGGCCGTGCGGTCGCCGTAGTTGTTCACGAAAAAGATGTTCTCGCCACGGTAGTGCCCGTCACCCATGTCCACCTTGCGTTTATCCAGGTCCACGGTTGCCATGGCGAACCCATCGGCGTAACCAGTGTCTGATATTGTAGTTCCGACGCGATTGATGACCATGCTCCGCCCCCAAGCCGCCCCGGGCATGCCGAGCTCCCATCGGTTGGTAAGGTAGGTGCGCGGGTCGGCGTACATGGCCGTTACCATGTGCGCATGGCTGTCTAAGCAGCGCGCCATGAGGAGCGGTTCCCATCCGCTGTGGTCGCGCATGCGCTCGGGGTAATGGTGCCATGTGAGAACTTCCGCACCTTTCATCGTGAGGACTTGATAGATTTCGGGAAAGTAAAAATCGCTGGTGATCGTCATGGCCACCTTCCCGAAGTCCGTTTCAAACACCGGCAGGTCGTCGCCGAGGGCGATTGCATCATCGGGGAAGGCGTGGGTCTTGCGGTATGCGCCGATGATCTTCCCCTGCCGATCCATCAGAACGGCGGTGAAGTAGATCTTGTCGGCGTCCTTCTCGGTCAGCGACAAGGCCATATACGTTTTTCTCTTTTGCGAAAAATCCGCGAAGGGCTTCAGGTCGGCCTCGGCCTGATCGGCGCGGAAGGAGAGGAAGGGCATGTGGGGGAGAACGAGGAGGTCCGCGCCCTCGGGGCACTTTGCGAGTTCGCCGAGGACGTAGTCCTGGTTCTCGTATCGCTCGCCGTTGAGGAGACAAAGAGAGGAGAGAGTCACGATGCGTTTCCGCCCCTGCCCGTGCGCGGCAACGGCTGCGAAGAGGACCGAAATTATCAAAAGTAGGCATTTCCAGCACATACCTTCTCTCCTTTGCTCGAGTGATGTCCGGCGCTTTTTTACGGCGCGACAGCCTGTCGCACACCGCACTATTTTACAACATACGGTGCGCCGAATGCCACATCCATCGCGTCCGGTCATTTCGCATTTGACATTGTGCGGTTTCGGAGGATAATGGCATGTAGGCGTATTGCTCCGCATCGGAAGGCGGCGGCAAACGGGTAGGGAGACATGACCAAACGCAACATCCTCACACGCATCGTGGCTCTGGAGATCATCGGGTTCGGCGGGGTGGTTCTCTTCCTGTGGCTCAATGAGGTTTTCGACCTTCCATACCACCTGTTTGGCGCGCCGCAGACGGTGATTAACTTCAGAGAGGCGGTTTTCGAGACGGCGCTTGTTGTCTGCCTGGGCGCGGCCGTCATGCTGCTTACTATCCGCATGGTACGCCGGATCAAATACTTAGAGGGCTTCCTCCCCGTGTGCTCCTTCTGCAAGAAGATCCGCGTCGGCGAGGAGTGGATTCCCCTGGAGGATTACCTCGACGCCCACACCGAGGCGAAACTCTCCCACAGCTACTGCTCGGAGTGCGTGAAGAAGCACTACGGCCCGCTCATAGCCGGGGGGAAGAAGGCGCAAGAGCGCCCGGACAATCGGCGTATCGGCGGGCCGGGGCCGCAATAGCCCCGCGCCATTTGCATTGACACGCCGCGCCGCCCGTGGTACTATTCGCCGTTAAGTGATTGTCCTCCAGAATCAGGCCGGCAAATTGGGATCAAAGAAACGCCAAACGATACATGGGACACCGGGCGGAAAGTCCGGGAACATGCCATTCCACTGGGGATGCAAGAGCGCGGCGGGCAAGGTGCGCAAGGAGAACCAGGACGCCTACGTCGCCGACGCCGACTCCGGACTGTTCATTGTCTCCGACGGCATGGGCGGTCAGCAGGCGGGGGAGCTCGCGTCGAAGATCGTCGTCAGCGTCCTGCCGGGGATGATGGTAACCCGTCTCCGGGAGCTCGAGACCGCCGACGTGCAGGGCGTGCTCGCCAACATGCGGGACATCGTCCTGGACGTGAGCAAGCTCCTCCGAGGCAAGAGCCAGGAGCACACCGGCCTTGCCGGGATGGGGGCTACGATCGTCGTGGCCTGGCTGTCCGACGCAAAGGCCCACATCGCGCACATGGGCGACAGCCGCGCCTACCTGCTCCGCGAGGGGCGTTTCCAGCAGCTCACGAAGGATCATTCCGTGGCCGATCTGCTGCTGCGCATGGGGGAGATCACCCCGGAGGAAGCGGAGGGGCACCCCGACAGGAGCCGCCTGGCCCGATACATCGGCATGCCGCACGAGGCCCGGCCCGACGCATTTGCCCTGGCGCTGGCCAAGGGCGACCGACTGCTCCTCTGCTCGGACGGCTTGACCGGGATGGTGGCCGACGAAGCCATCACGGCCCTGTTGCAGAAACACACCCAACCCCAAGCGGCGTGCGACGCGCTGGTCCGCGCCGCCAACGCCGCCGGCGGACAGGATAACATCACCGTTGTGTTAGTGGACTGGACCGGGGGGGAATAGCCCAAAGCGGGGTGGGGAAACTCCCCGCTTCTTACAGGACATTCCCCAAAACGAAGAGGTGATTTGTCGGAAGTGGTTATGGGTTTTTGATTTTGTCCTTTTGGGATGCGGAAGTGGTGGTCCCCCGTTAAGATATGTCAAAACACGGTCGCGTTTTGAGG
>JBFMAD010000086.1:0-19055 GCA_040755855.1 Planctomycetota bacterium
GCACCGTGACAGCCATGGCCCTCAAGCTTCGAGAGATGGTCATTCTCCCAGGGTTTACTCAAAACGCTATTGCATGAATCAAAAATCATGACCATTTTGACAATGATCTTAGCGGTAAGGTACTAATCAATGCCTGATGACTAAGCTCGAATGTCTAAGGGGGGGAATTCAGGAGATCAGCAATTAGGCATTGAGCCATTCGGCATTCATTAGTCATTCGTCATTAGTACCTTAGTGGTAAAATCCTGCTCAAAATGGTAAGGATTTTTCCTGTTTGGTTCCGGCTACGCCGGGTTATGAATTCGTCATTTGCACGCTCAAGCCCGCGAAGACGCGGCCTTGGGCGTGGCACCTGGCCCCCATTCCCCCAGTCCCGCGCGGCGCGGGATTTCCGCTTTGCAGCCACCGGCATTTCCCGACGAACGCCTACCTCCCGGAGGTTCGGAACCTCCGGGAGGTAGGACGTCAGTTGACACGCAAGGTTGGGACCACCGGGCCTTCGTTTGTAGTGCGGTCCCGCGTGGCGCGGGATTAGTCCGTGGCGTTCGGGGGAAAGGGCTAAAGCCCTCACTACAAACACCTTGGTCGCGTTCTGTCAACGTAAATGGTTTATGACCATGATGCCGCTTCTACCTTGCCTGTTCCTTCCCATGTCGGCGGCCCCAATGCGGTAAATCCCGGGGGTTGCGGCAGGGCCGCGACCGTCTCCCGCTCGATGCGGTCGTAGAGGTCGTGGAGCTGCCAGGCCCGACGATGGGTCTTCAATTCGCCGCCTGTCCGTCGAGGACCGCGTAGCCGTCGTCCGTCGTCGTCACGCGACCGGACGTGACGCCGGGGACGGCGATCGGGCTACAGTTGCAGGCGAAGCTCTTGCCGTTCATGCCGAGCTTCGGGCCGAGCCGCTTCCACATCTCCTGCGTCTCCGCGCAGAGCGACAGCCGAGTGTTCGGGCTGAGCCGTTTCACTTCGTTCATGTAGTGCGTATAGACCTCCTCGCGGAAATCGTCGGGCATGGGGTGCATATGGTCGGTCATCTTGCCGCTCGCCTCGTGCTCCTCCATCATCTTGATGAAGGCCGGATCGAAGAGCGACATGTCGAAAAGCTCTTTGAACTCCGCCACCTTATCGAAGAAGAGCATCTCCATGCTCAGGTTGTCGGGCGTGACGGCGGCGAAGAGTTTTTCGAGCGTGTCGGTTGCCTCCTCCCGCCACTTTGCGATAGGGATGATCGGTTTGAACTTGAACCGAACGGTGTAGCCGGCCTCCTGGCACTTGCGGGCCGCCTCGATGCGCTGCTCCGTCGTGGCGGTGTCGCGCTCAATCTGGCGGCTGACGGTGGGCGTTGACATCGTCCAGAGCATGATCGTGTGGCCCTTGTGCTCCAGGTCGAGCAGGAAGTCAATGTTGTCGCTTTTGCTGAAGAGGATGATGTAGCGGTCGGGAATCTTGGCGTAATGCTCGACAAGGGCGCGGCACATGCCGTATTCCGGCTCGATAATCAGGCAGTCGGTCTCCACGTCGTAGCGGAACACCTTCTGCCACGGGTTCTTCGCCATGAGATCGTCCACGTGGTCGAGGAAATCCTCGATGTTCAGCATGAGCGTGGTCACGCGCCCGCGGCGGCAGTAGCGGCACTTGTGGAAGCACCCGTAGGCCGAGTGCAGGTCGTAGAGCTGCCAGCACATGACCTGCTGGTCGCGCTTGCCCTTGCCGCTTTCGAGGTGGAAGAAATCCATGCAGCCGTAGAGCATTCGCAAGAAGCCGCGCGTATAGCCCTTGGAATTCTTCAGGATCTCATGGCGTTCGATGATCGCCTTTGTCTCCTCCGGCGAGGTCCACTTGAATCTGTTGAAGACCACATCCGGGTCGCCCGTGAAGGGCACGCGGCCCTGGCGGATGTCGAGGTCCACCCAATCTTTCTTGCGGACGAGGGCCTCGATCTCGTCCTCCGCGATCACCTGCACCTTGCTTGCGGGCTGGCCGAAGCCGCGCATCATGTTCTCCATCCGCGCCTTGCACCGCTCGTCCGCCATCGCCCAATCCGTAATGTAGAAGTTCCGTGGCTTGACCGGTTTCATTGCACCTTCCTCATAACCTGTGTTGACCTTTCTGATTCCTATCCTTCACATTCTGCCCGAGGGACATGTCTATTCCTTCTCCCCCCGCTTCGTGTATCGCTCTTGCATGAAGGCCAGAAACTCCCGCCATCCGTACCGCCGGAACAGCGTGCTGCCGGGGGCGAGCTCGCCCGCCTTCTTTGGGAAGCGCTTCATCCACCCGTCGTAGCCGAATCGCGGGAATCGCTCGTCGAGCAGCCGCAGCAACGCGTCGGTTGCGGCGCGCAGGCCCTCGCTGTTCTTTGCGCGGAGGATGATCTCCTCATTGCCCGCAACCTCGACGGACGGCGTCGCCGCACCCTCGTCAATCGCAAAGGCAAGCCGACGCTCGCCCTGGTACTTCGCGTTGATGTGCACAATCTTCGGGACGGTGACCGTCTTTGGATCGGGCATCGGCGTCCGACCGTTCGTCATGAACCACATCTCAAAGGTATCGGCCAGTTGCAGATACGCAAAGTATCCCTGCACCGACCGGGCGATCCCCTCGTCCGCCGGGGCGACGGGCAGCGTGAAGTCCGCCTTGCCGTCGGCGAGATAGGGCCAGTCACGCACAGCCTCCCTGCTCGGGAGGAACCGGACCGGATGCTGATTGGGCGTTTGGTCCGACTTGGCTTTCAAGACCTGGAACCAGGAGGGGGCGATCGAGAGCCGAAGCAGAGACTGCTCGCCCTCGATGCGGGAATCGAGGGCGCTATCCCCGTAGATGCGCTCGAAGGTCGTCGGGCCGAGACCGGCCTCGATGTGGTCAAACGTCAACGTCCCCGCGAATGGTTTCTCGGTGGGATTGATGACGACGAGGCGCGTGTCCGCTCCCGCGCCGAATCGCTCGATCCACAAATCGCCTCCGCCCGTCACCGCCGACACCGGCTGCCAGCCAGCGCGGCGCAGTTCGACGAGGACGGGGATCGCGGCGATGAGGTCGGCGCTGCCGAGGGCCTCGCGCACGCGCGGGTATGCCCCCCATCGGAGCATGTGCAGCAGACTCCACAGGCGGAGGTTCATCTGCACGTCAATCTCGTCCTGCGGCGGGGCCTGCTTGTCCGCCAGCGTCGCGCCCGTCGAGCGGCCGTGCACTTTGAAGGAGATCGGCTTGTGCGAACCGAGCAGATACCGCAGCGCGGCGAAGTGACCCGCCACGTTGGACGGCGGATATGGATGGTACTCGATCAGCGCGGCGTCCGTGGCCTGGGCGGTGAAGAGGTTGTAAGGTCCGTTCGCAAAGACTGCGGGGTGGAAGCCGTCGGGCGTGCGGCAGTCGGTGTTGCGAACCTCCTCCATGAGATGACGATAGGCGAGGGCGTTGAGGATGTAGGGCTTGCCGTCGTAGAAGGCGCGCCCCTCGGACTCCTTCATGCCGCCGCCGGTGTGCATGTCGTGGGCGAAGGCGTTGTCGAAGGCGATGCCGTCCACACATGCCTTGTGGAGAATCCGGTCAATCTCCCGCTCGCAGTTCTGCCCGAAGGAGTTGTTCATGGCGAACATCGTCGTGAGCGGCTCGTCGGCAATGACCGCGCCCGACCGATGAAAACTGCCATCCGTCCTCACCACGCGGGCATCGGCATAGAGGGCATCGGCCAGTTCCGTCGCGCAGCGCTGGGGGATGATGTAGTAGCCGACGGCGCAGCCCGTCCGCGCCGCGCGGTTCGCCTCGGCCATGATGCGCTGGAACTCCTCGGCGGTTTTGGGCGAGTCGGGCTGCGGTTGGCGCCAGCGCTTCGCGTCGAAGGTATCCGCCTCGGGCCAGAAGTCGCCGGTCTGTTGGAAGGCCGCGTAGAGCCACGTCCACCCGGTCCGGTATCGGCGGCAGAACTCCCGCCACAGGTCCGCCGCCCCCTCCATCTCGGCGACGGCGCGGTGGGTGGACAGGAAGGTGCCGTTGGCGGGAAGCATGATCCTCGGGTCGAGACCTTCGCGGACGCGGAAGGCTTCGGCGAAATGATGCTGGTATATCTCGATGGCCTTGCGGTAGCCGTACTTCGGATCGAAGCCGAAGACCACGAACGTGCACTCCTCGCTTTTGCCCGGATCAACCACGAGCTTGACGGCGTAGTAGAAGCTCTCGCGCGCCGAGGCCGAGGGCTGCACGCCGCCGGCGTAGTGGCTCATCGGCCGGTCGGGCGCGATGCCGAGGGCGATCCCCTTCTTGTCGGAGCAGACCACGTTAAGTGGGAAGATACAGGTACCGCCGAGCGTGTGCCACTTGATCGCGGCGCGCTTCCGGCCCTCCGGGTCGGCGCCGCGGGGGACGGACGGGGCGGCGTTGCATGCGTAGAAGTTGCAGTCCTTCGCGCAGGTCCGCGTGGGACCCTCCACCTGGTCGCCGTCGTAGCCGTCCCAGTACTCCCACTGTTCGTTGACGGCCAGGGGCAGGCCGAGGCGAAGCTCGATGAGACGCTGCGCGTCGCCGGTATTCGTCAGCTTGATATGCCATGTGGCCAGACGGTCGCCCGACTGGACCACGCATTCGGCGCGGAGGGTCGGCTCGCCAACGAGCGCAAACGTCGTCTGTTCCGCGCCAGAATGGACGGCGTCAGCACGCGGAATGACCTCCTTGCCCGATGCGCCGTCGAACCAGTAGACGCCTCCCTCGCCCGCGGCGGGAACGTCCCGGAGACCCGAGATACGCCCGGCGTCCGGCGACAGGGCCAATGTGAGCCTGCCGGCGCGGATGTCGCTTCCGTCGCGTTCGCATCCGGCCAACGCAACCAGTGCGACAAGGGCCATGGCCAGTCCGATCCGTGCGCGATGTCTCATCAGTCCGTTTCCGGTTTGCTTATGAGTCCGTGGCCGAGTAGGTCGTGAACTTCATCTCCGAAGCGAGGGCAAGTCGTTTGCCCGGCACGGCCATCGCCCCGCAACCGCAGATGAAGGCGCGCTTCTTCTGGCCGATCTCCTTCTCCAGGGCGTCCCAGATCTCGCGCGACTCGGTGCTCAGATAGATCAGGACGTCTTTATCATGTTTGCGAATCTCTTTGATGAAGAAGCGATAAATCTCCTCGCGGATATGCTGGGGATACGGGCCGGTCTTGACGTCCTTCATCTCCTCCGCCGCGTCCTCCGCGTCCTTGAGGAATTTGGGGTCGAGCAATGAGGGGGCGATGCTCTTCTTTAGCGTGTCCACCGTGTTCCACATATACACTGCGAGGCCGATGGACTCGGGCCGGCAGCGTTTGAAGAGTTCCTTGATGGCCTTGGCGTACTCCCGCCGCCAGTTTTTGATGGGGATTATCGGCTTGAACTTCAGGCGCGTCGCAATCCCGAGGCTTTCCAGGAAACCTGCGGCGTCGAAGCGGTCCGTGGCGGCCCCTGCGCCGGGTTCGATCACCTTCGCCCCGGCGTCGCACGTGATGCTCCATACGCCGATGATTCGGTCGCGGTGGGGCAGGTCGGCGATCCATTTGACGTTTGTGCTTCCGCTGTGGAAGTAGGCGTACTTCTCGTCGAATTTAGCCATTTCGGTAGTGACGAGATCGAAGAGGCCGTATTCCGGCTCGAAGGTAATCTTGTCCGCCCCCCAGCCGATGATGCGGTAGCAGCGCTGCCAGGGGCTTTCCTTCAGCGTAGGGACGAGGCACTTCTCGGCGAACTCCTCTAAGTTCACGGCCAGCGCGATGAACTTGCTCCCCCTGCCGGTGCCGCAATACATACACCCGTGGGGGCAGCCCTGCATCGTGCCGAACTCGTAGGCGCACCAGCAGACGTGGTTCAGCTCCTGATCGCGCTCGCGCTCGCGGAACTTGCGCGGCGGGAAGCAGCCGAAGATGCCGTCGAGCGTCCCCTTCGATCCGGCCCCGCACTTCTCGGCAAGCTTGGCCGTGTCGGGCTTCTGGCCGTTGAGCTGGAGGGTGGTGAACACGAGGGAGCGGGTGTATTCCTTCGGCACGCCCTTCAGGGGTTCCTTCGGCGGATAGGCGGCGTTGATCCGCGCGACCACATCGGGGGCGTCGGCTTCGTTGAATACGACAACCTCATCGCGCTTTCGACCGATGGCCTTCAGGATCCGGTCAATCCGGGCGGAAGCGGCCGGCGTGGAATCCGCGCCTTCGAGCATGTAGATAGCGACAGGTTTCAGGGGATACATCTGACGGCAACCTCCTTCGGGAAAATCAGTTTGCAGGGGGAATGGCCCGGGCGGCGACAGCCTTGGCGATGCGCGCGGCGTCGGGACCTTCTATATTCTCGATCGCGCGGCGGCGCGGCGTGCAGTGCGGGCCGCAGTTGCAGACATAGTTCCACGGCTTCATGGAGATCAGATCGCCGCAGGCGTCCCACATCCGCTGCGTCTCGGCGCAGAGCGTCACCGGCGTCTCCGGGCTGAGGCGCCTGGCCTCCGTCAGGAAGTGGCGATAGACCTCGCGCTTGACCTCGAAGGGGAACGGTCGAGGGCCGTTGGCGCGCTGGTCCCACGGCCCGCTCTCCTCGGCCTTGCGGCACGCGGCCACGACGTCTTCATCGAACGCGGATACGCCGAGCACCTGGTCCATCTCCGCGACGCCGCCGGCAAAGAAGACCACCTCCATGCTGAGGTTGTCGGGCTTGAGCACGCTGAAGAGCGTTTCGAGCATGTGCGTGGTCTGCTCGCGCCAGTTCTTCAACGGGATGACGGGCTTGCATTTGAACCGCACGGTGTAGCCGGCCTCCTGGCACTTGCGCGCCGCCTCGATCCGCTGCTCCATCGTGCCGGTCTTCGGCTCGATCTGGCGGCTGACATCGTGGCTGGAGAGCGTCCAGAGCATGATGGTGTGGCCCTTGTGGTCGAGGTCGAGGAGGAAATCCACGTTGGCGCTTTTGCTGAACAGGATGAGATACTTGTCCTCCAACTCCGCGAAGTGCTCGACAAGCATTCGCGATGCGCCGTACTCCGGCTCGATGGCGAGGCAGTCCTGCTCGACGTCGTATCGAAGCACCTTCTGCCAGGGGTGCTCGGCCATGAGGCCGTCCACGTGCTCGATGAACTCTTCGACGTTAAGCATGATGACATAGAGTCCGCCGCGCGCACAGTAGGAGCAGCGATGGAGGCAGCCCCAGGCGCTGTGCAGGTCGTGCAGGCTCCAGCAGACCTGGTCCGGTTTCCATTCGGGCCGCCTTTCATAGTGGAAGTGGTCGCTGCATCCGAGCAGCGCCTGCGTCCACCTCGGCCCGCTCTCGGAGACCGACCCGCCGGCGGAGCGGAACGAGCCAATGCAGTCCTGGTACAACTTCCCCTGGAGGATTTTGGTCTTTTCCTCCTTCGTCGGCCAGGTGAAGGCGCTGAAGACGATATCGGGGTCCTTGCGATTGTCGAGCGCGCCCTGCCGGGTGCCCGCCACCCAGCCGCTTTCCCGGATGGCCTGCGGGATCTGAAGATCGTCCAGCACCGCCACGGAACGGCGGTCTTTCTTCATCGCCGCAAGCATCCGGTCCATACGGGCGACGCACTGGGGGTTGTCCATGACCCGCCGCAAGGCAAGAATTCGCTTGGGGTTCACATCATACATGACGCGGCTCCTTTGCGTATCCAGTTCCAATCGGCTTGAGCGCCTGCATCAGACCGCCGCCTCCACCGGCTGCGCGTCCTTCCCCAGGACCTTCGCGCCGGGCGTGCACTGCGGCCCGCAGCCGCAGACGTAGTTGTAAGGCCCGAAGCCGAGCTTCTCGCCCAGCGTCTCCCACATCTCCGACGTCTCGGTGGAAAGAGAGATCGGCACATCCGGCGCGACCTTGCGGATTTCGTCTATGTAGAAGTTGTAGATCTCCGCGCGGACGCGATGCGGAAACGGCCCGCATTGACGCTCCTTCAGGAGGGTCGCGTCCTGGCGCATGGCCCGGACGAATTCCTCGTCGAAGTTCGCCGGATCGAAAATCTGCTCGAACTCCTCCGCTTTCATCCACATCATGACGCAGAGGCTCACGATGTCGGGCTGCGTGCGTTTGAAGGCGAGCCGGATCATCCGCCGGGCCTCCTCCCGCCAGCCCTTGACCGGCACGATGGGCTTGAATTTAAAGCGGATCGGCACACCGGCCTCCTGGCAACGCCGCGCCGCCTCGATCCGCTCCTCGGTCGCGCCGGTTCGCTTCTCGATGTCGCGGCTGACCGTGTCGCTCGTGAGGCTCCAGCAGACGATCGTCCTCCCCTCGTGGGCGACCTTCGCGAGCCAGTCCGTGTTCGCGCTCTTCGTATGAAGCAGGAGGTAGCGGTCGGGGGTGGTCGCAAAAAACTCGGCAAACGCCCGGACCGCGTCGTACTCCGGCTCGAAGGTGGGGGCGTCGCTGACCTGGGTTTGGTATCGGAAGACCTTGAGCCACGGGTTCGCTTCGAGCAGAGGCGCGATCTTGCGCTTTATCATATCCTCGATGTTGAGCGCAAACATCACCACCGGTTCAGCCGCGCATTCGCAGTAGATGCACCGGTGCAGGCAGCCATAGGCGGTCTGAAACTCATAGGATCGGCGGCAGATCAGTTCGCGGCTTCGGATCATCGTTGCGGCGTGGCCGATGTAGTCGTATCCGAGCAGGCGGCGCACAAGCGCCGCCGCCGTGCCCTGCGGGCACTGCTTGAGCACGGCGTCGGAGCGCGCCTTGCCGTCGGAGTCGCTGAGATCGAGGGCGTTGAAATAGACGATCGGCTCGTGGTCTTCCGGCAACTGGTAGGTGCGCTTGTGCCCGCTGTGGAGGCCGTTGGAGCGGATCGTCTCCGGCAAATCCGCGTCGCCGATCTTCACCACCTGATCGCGAGAGCATCCCATCGCGCTCAGGAGCCGCTCCATTCGCCGAATGCAGAGGGGATCGGTCAATGCCTTCTCGTCGGCATAGAGTTTCGCTGGCTTTAATGGATACATGAGACAGACCTCCCTTAGGTTAGACGGAGTCACCCTGAGACCCCGGGAATGCCATCGTCGTTGCGGACGGCCACCTTGAACGGATGGCAGTCGAGTTTCTTCGCGCCCGGCGTCGTCTGAGGGCCGCAGCCGCAGACGTAGTTGGTGGCGGTCATGCCCAGCTTCTTGCTGAACTTGCTCCACATCTTCCAGTTCTCCGTGGAGAGGGAGACGGGGATGTCCTTGCTGTGCTTGCGGATTTCGCTCAGGTGGTGCTCGTAGATCTCTGCGCGCACCCAGTCGGGGAATGGCTTGGCGCGGGTGTCCTCCACCTCGGCCTTGCTCTCCTCCGCGGCCTTGAGGTAGGCGGGATCGAGCATGTCCGCCACCTGCGCGAGGCGGCGCTTCATCTCGTCCACATCCATCCACATGAAGCAGCAGAGGCTGATGACGTCGGGGTTCGTTTTTGTGAAAATCATCTCCGCCGTCTTGGCCGCGTCCTCGCGCCAGGACTTGACAGGGATAATGGGTTTGAACTTGTAGCGAATCTGGTAGCCGGCCTCTTGGGCGATGCGGGCGGCCTCGATGCGCTGCTCGGTCGTGCCGGTGTTCGGCTCGATCTGCCGGCTCTGCGTCGGGCCGCTGACGCTCCAGACGATGATCGTGTTGCCGTTGTGCTTCAGGTCGCGCATCCATTCGGTGTTCCACGTCTTCGTGTGGATAATGAGGTAGCGGTCCTTCAGCGTGCCGAAGTATTCGATGAGTTTGCCCAGGCAGCCGAACTCCGGCTCGAGGCCCGGCGGGTCGGCGTCGTCGTCGAGGAGGTATGTCTTCTGCCACGGATGACGCTCGATGATCTGGCCGAGGTACTTGCAGTAGTCCTCGATGTTGACCATGCTCACGAGCAGTCCGCCGAGTCCGCAGTACTTGCACTTGTGGAGGCAGCCCTGTTCGAGATGGATGCGCCAGCAGGGGCGGCAGACCTTGTCGTTGCGGCAGGGGTCTTCCTTGAGATTGTAGCAGGCCCAGTGGAAGGCGCCCGTTCCCAACAGGGATTCGTTGCACTGCTCGGGTTTCAGTCCCGCGTCAACGAGGGCCTGTTTGCGCTTCTGGGCCTCCTCCTTGCTGTCGAAGCGGAAGGTGTTGAAGAGGAGGATCGGATCGGGCACGGGGTTGAGGGTTCCCATGCAGACGCGGCCCTTCGCAAGTCCCCGGTTTTTAATCATGTCCGGGAGCTGGTCGTCGCTGTAGGTGATGATCTCGCGCGGCTCCTGCAGGGCGGCGACGACGCTCTCGACGCGGGCGCGGTAGGTCGCGTTGGACATGACGCTTTCGTGGGCATACACGGCCGGGGTGTTGATGGCATACATTGCTGGTCCTTTCCTGCTAAATGTTGGTCGTCTTTTCTGCCTCTCTTTCTGGCGATTTTAACCGACGCTTGGAGGTTCGTCTATAGATGTCGTTGCGCGGAAATTCGGATTATTATGACATATCAATAAAATCCGAATAATGGGTAATAATTGTTATATGGCCCATAACATGGGTGATGTATATGGCTCTAATTTGGCTCATAACAGCGTATTACGACTTTTGGGCTGTTTCGGCTTGAACAGGCGGAGGCGGGAGCAAGATTTCATATTATTTTGGCCCAATACCGTCCGGCTTGGTCTAAAAATGGATCAGGGGGCGAGGGAGATCAATCCATTGGACTCAAGGTCCATGTAGGTCTTGTTTTTTCTGGGATTTTGCTTGCCTCCCCCAGAAAAGCGGTATAGTGTTATCGTTCCATAGATCAGCCCCGTGGCTTAATGGAAAATGTCGGTCAGGAGGTTAAGATGCTGCGCAAGCGATTCGGGTTCCTGGCGGTTGTGCTTCTGGTGGGTGGGTGCACCTGCGCTTCCAAAAGCGCGGGAAAGGAGACGCCCGTGAATACGATCGTCCATCGCGAAGGAGACCGTGTCCGGCTCGACGGCGTGAAGGGCTGGTTCTGCGGCGACAAGGAGAGCTCCATCCACGCCGCCCAAGAGGCCGTGATGAACGCCGTGGGCGAGAATATCAAGTACGAGTATCTTGTCGGCGTCTCGGGCCTGGCCTTTCGGACGCAGGTGTCCAAGGAGGGGTTCTGCCCCAGCTCGCCGCATTCATACTGCGGCTACCGGTGTGTAGAAAGAGCGATGAAGGCGCTCCCGTGGAACACGAGGGTCTTCCAGGTGAAGGCCGAGGATGCCGAGAAGGTCAAGGGGGCGCGCCGCGCCGCCGTCGAGAGCATAGACCGCGGCGCCCCGGTGGAATATGGCTTCGAGGAGGACGGCGTCATTGTCGGGCATCAAAAGAATGGCGAGGAATGGATCTGCCTGCATCCCTACAAGGACCGCGGCGCCAAGACGTTCGTCGAAACCAAATGGCCCTGGTGGATCGTCGTCTTCACGGAGCGCAAGAAGGAGATGCCCTCCAAGCGCGATCTGGCGATAGAGGCGTTGCAGCAGGCGGTGAAGATGGCGAAGACGCCGGAGAGCGGGGCCTACTTCCTCGGCTTCAGGGCGTGGGAGGGCTACATCCAGAAGCTCAAGGCGCTGGAGCAGGCCGACGAGAAGACGCGAAAGGACGCCATGCAGGGGAACGCCTGGATATACGAGTGCCTCGCCCAGTATCGCGGCGCTGCGTCCTGGTATCTCCGCGATGTCGCCGGCGAGTTCAACGCCCCCGCTGCGGAGCATCTGCGGAGGGCTGCCGACCTCTACGGGAAGATGTCGGACGAGGTTTTGAGGGACAAGGAGCACTGCGTCGTGACCATCGCCCCCTATCCCTGGGCATTGAAGGATGGCAAGGTGTGGACGACCGAGATGCGCAAGAAACAGATACGACGTTTGGAGGCGGCTCTGCCCCTCGAACGCGAGGCGTTGCAGGAGATCGAAAAGGCCCTCGCCCTGGCGGGGTCGCCAACTCCCACACCGTAGGCGGGCTTCAGAGTACCTGGGTTCATTCCAATGTCCTACCTACCCCAACTGCGTCAAGAGATAGTGTATTTTTTCAAATGCATCCCGACGTACGCGGTCTCGTTCTTCTTCGTCGCTTATCTCGGCGAAATTTGCCACGTGGGCAGGCCCGACGGCATCAACGGATCCGAAATGTTCTGCCAACTTCGCCAAGCCTTCCCTGACCAACCCGTGCCGGATGTGCGGCCTGAATTTCTCCACTACTTTTTCGATTCCGCCCGGATAGTTCGTCAGAGTGTAATAGATGTCATAGGCGTCCTTTTCTTTGAGGCGGTCCGCAAGAGCCATCGCTTTCATTATAGTCTCTTCGCGTTACCATTTTGCCTTGATTACATTGTCAAGAAGCAACTGGGCTGCCTCTTCGCCTCGGCCGCGGAAACTCATGAGGTCGAGATATATCTGTATGGATGATGCTATTCGGCTTCCGCCAATTTCCTGGACGGCGTAGAACACTCCTTCGTCATAGGGAGTGAGCAACGTGACGTTTGCGCCGCTCGGCGCTTCCTTCAGGCCGAGACGCGCGGCTACATCAATTTCCGACTTCGCTACATAAGCGATCACTCGCTGGTATCTTACACCCAGCGCCAGGCGCGCCGCGCCAGAGAAACCAGTCAAGGCATACCTGACGCCGTTTTGCTCACAAACGGCGCAGAGATCAGCTTCTATTTCCGAGACGGCCTTGAGCGAATAGAAGTCCTTTGTCGCGTTCTTCCGGAACCTGTAATTCTTTGCCCATTCAGACAAGAGCTGCTGAGGCTCAGCGAGAGCGAATCCCCCTTGCCCAGTCCGGAGCCACTCACGATCGGTGAGAAGTTTCTTGACGTTGGAAATCTGGCCGATGCTTACCCCTGCCTCATTTGCCAATTCCACAATCTTCCATGTCCGGCCGGGGGTTGTGAGGAGAACGCGGAGCACCCGTTCCGCCTTCGGCGAGTAGAGCGAACGCAAATCCCGCTTTTCGTTGAACGGGTTCGGGTTTCCCTTCCGCTCGATGAAGATATGCCCAAAACACAAACGACAGTTCCCCGCAAGGTCCACGTAGCCAACGCCCTCTCTCACGCAGATGTTCGCTGCCGCCTCGGAAATGTAAGGAGCCAGGAAGACTCCGTATGCGCCTGGAACGCTCTCAATATATTTGTGGAGCGCGTATGCCGCCCCAAGCGCGATACGTGGCTGACCGTTGTTCTTCGCTTCTACGAGTAACTTCTGTTCCCCTCCCCCGGCGCTTTCGAGCGTAACAAGAAGTGTGTCACCGCAAGCTGGCTGCTTTTGCATCGCCGCTATCCGCAAGAAGGGAATTCCTGCCAGACAAAAGCGAAGGGCCTGTTCGCCCCGGATGTCGAGTTCGTCTTGACGAATTTTCATTATATATACACCTTTCAGCGTTTGCTGAAAGACATTATAACAATAAAAACACCGTAGGTCAACCCGATTCCGCCAAAATCTGGGATCCAATCCGGGCGGTGGGAGATTAGGGGAAGATGATCCGTCGCGGCTCGCCCAGCGCCTCACCGTAATAATACAGATAAACGTCCCGCGTCTCCGGCGGGAAGTTCGAGTCGCCATAGCTCCAGATCACGCGGAAGTCCCCCTTGCCTGCATGATGGTTGAAGACTGTCCGCACGTGGTTGTGGGAGTAGGGCGACCCCGAGGTCAGGTGCTTCGTGTTCGCCCATGTGTCGCCCCGGTCGCGCGACGTCCACTCCTCGATCTCGCCGCCGTCCTCCTGGGGCTGGGAGGCC
Organism: Planctomycetota bacterium; assembly: GCA_040755855.1. Taxonomy (GTDB): domain Bacteria; phylum Planctomycetota; class Brocadiia; order JAADGH01; family JAADGH01; genus JAADGH01. The sequence goes on from JBFMAD010000086.1 coordinate 13,653, forward strand.
GTGGTCGCGCCGTAAACGCGAATATCCTCGTCGGATCGGATGACCAATGCCCCCGCGTCGTACATGTGGTCGCTCGTCGTGATGTCGCTGATCCGCCACTGGCCCTGTTCACATCGGGCGAACTTCCACGCGGTCTCGAATGTCTCGATCTCGGCGTCGAGAAAGAGGATGCATGGCCGGCCCTTCGAGTCGAGCTGGATGTCCTTCAGCCACACGCCGTGCTGACCGCAGTCGTAAACCTTCTCCGCGTTCTCCTCGCAGATGGGGAGATCGTAGGCCGAGCCGTCGCTTCTGCGCCACGTCGAGCCGCCGTCGTCCGAGCAGGCGTAATAGACGTTGTATCGCCGGGCCCATAGGTGCTTCGTCTTCACATCCTCCGGCGCGCCCCCGCCCAGGCGCGACCAGGCGATGTGGACCTTCCTCGGATAGGGGCCGTTCTCCGCGATGGTGATGGCATAGATAGAACACCCCTCGAACTTCACGAAGATGACGGGATCGTCCCACGACGCCGCGCCGTCGCGCGACCTCCGATACAGCCAGCCCGCCGATCCTCGATATGCGTCTGCTCCTCGATACGAAACGAATATCTCCCCGTGCTTCAACTGCCAGGGCTGGGGGTAACTGTTCTTGTCCTCGATGGTCGCCGCCGCGGACCACGTTGAGATGTCATACGGCGATGTGGACTTGACCACTTTCGTCGGATGCCCGTGTGCGCCGTAGAAGACGTAGAACAATCCGTCCTCGTCAATGAGGAGCGTGGGATTTCGGTGCGCGTCGCCGTCGGGGTTCGCGCCGAGGACGACGGGCGCGGCGAAGGTCTGGGTCTTGTGGTCGTAGTAACTGATCGTCGGCGAGTTCTGGGGATTTCCAAACACAAAGAACGTCCGATCCACCGAGGGCGCGTAGCGCGCCAGAGGCCGGTGCCACATGCAGTAGGTCGCCATGCCCCCGGAGTAAACATACTTGTGTCCGGGCAGCGTGTTGGCCGTGCCGCAGCAGTACCATACGCCCTGGGATTTTTCCTGCGCCATAAGTCTTCCTCCATGGATGACGATCAACAAGAGAATAGAAGCGATTCGGGATTGTGATTTTTCCTGCGTCATGGATCTTTCATTTATAGGGGATTCCGCTCTTTTCCTTCCGCATGACCATACGACATCCCTGGGGGCATGTCAACTTTTCCCTTGCCCTTTGCAGGGCGTGACGACATAATCCGCAGCCATGTCCATCATCACACAAACCTCCCGGAGGTTCCGAACCTCCGGGAGGTTGGATTGTCCCGCGGAACGTGGGATCGGAAGTCTTGCGACTTCCGCTACAGTCGGGCGAAAAGGAGAGAACCATGTCCACGTTGAAGGTCGGTTTGGCCCAGGTTGACATCACCCCGCAGGAACCCATCCGCATGGGGGGCTATGGGGCGCGGGTGGAGCCGTCAGTGGGCGTCCTCGATCCCCTCATGGCCAAGGCCCTGGCCCTGGAAGACGCCCAGGGCGAACGCGGCGTCATCATCACCACCGACCTCATCGGCATTGATGCGGCGTTTGCCGATGTTGTATGCGCGGACATTGGCAAGCAAACCGGGCTTGAGCGGCGGCAGATCATCATCAACTCCTCGCACACCCACGCAGGACCGATCTTCGGCATTCGCTACCAGCAGTGCTGGGAACTGACGCCCGAACAGATCGCGGCGATCGAGCGATACAACACCCTCCTCCGCAGGCGCATGGTGGAGGTCGTCGCCGGGGCGCTGGCCGATCTCAAACCGGCGACGCTCTCCTGGGCCGTGGGGTCGTACTCCGCCGCCATGAACCGGCGCAAGCCCACGCCGACGGGCGTGAAGAACGCCCCCAACCCGCGCGGCTATGTGGACCGCAGTGTGCCGACGCTCCGCGTGGCCGACGAGGCGGGTCGGCTGCGCGGCCTCATGTTCGGCTATGCCTGCCACAACACGACCCTCGGCGGGACGAACCGCATGATCTCCGCCGATTACGCCGGCTTCGCCTATCGCTATCTCGAACTGCGGCATCCCGGCGTGCAGGCCATGTTTCTCATGGGCTGCGGCGCGGACGCAAATCCCTATCCGAGGGGAACTTATGATATGTGCCGACAGCGGGGCGAATCGCTCGGCGCGGAGGTCCGGCGCCTCCTCGAAGAGGAGTGTCAGGAGTTCCAGCCCGTGCGCGGGCCGCTCCGCATCGCCTTCGACCACGTGGACATGCCGCTCGAACCGCAGCCGACGCAGGAGCATCTCGACGCCATGCGCAAGCAGGGGCAATACTATGCGAAGCAGGCCGATCGCATCCAGGCCATGATTGACTCCGGCAAGCCGTGGGCGACGCACTACCGCTCGCCCATCGCCGTCTGGCAGTTCGGGGAGGACCTGACGCTTGTCCGGCTGTCGGGCGAGGTGGTCGGGCACTATATCCGCCTGATCGAGAGGACAATCGGCCCGCTCAACCTGTGGATCGCCGGGTACTGCGCCGACTACTTCGGCTACCTGCCGTCGGCGCGGATCCACCGGGAGGGCGGCTACGAGTCGCACGACTTCATCACCGGCTGGGGGTTCCTGGATGTCTCCGTGGAAAAGGCCGTGCTGGCGAAGGTGCGCGCGCTGGCGAAGCGCGCAGGGCGCCCCCTGCCGAATGAGCGGGCCGGATGAAGCGCGTTGCCATAACGTCTGTCAGAGAGTGAGATCGAGATGAACGTTTCCGTCTGTAACCCATTGCTCCGGACGCCCCTGTCGCTGATCATTGACGACTCATGCCCGGTCATCAACAAGGCATACTACTGGATCATGCAGCGGCGGGAGTGGCGGCTGCGCCATCACCCCGACACGCCGCCTTACGGTTGGGAGGCGCAGTACGACAAGCTGGACCTCATGCCCCGCGCCATCCCGGCCCGGTTTGCCGCCGAGTGGGGCGACTGGTGCGGCGAGCAGGGGATTCGGGGCAAGTTCAGTCTGGTCCCGTTCCCGGCAGGCGTGGGGAGGATTGATCGGGGCTTTGATGGTTTCCCGCGAGACGAACTGACCGAATGGCTGCGGGTGGCGAAGGAGGTTATCCGACCGAACTTCGACATCACGCCGGAGATGATCACCCACACGAAGGTGGTGGACCTCAAGACCTGGCAGCTCACGGAGGAGTGGGAGCAGGGCGAATGGGTGGACCCGCCGGTGGAACCCCTGACGGACTACATCGCCGCGGCGATGCAACTGCTGAAGAACGTTGGGATTGCGTGCGAGGGGGTGACCAGTCCGGGCGCCTTCGGCAAGAAGAAGGAGGAGGCGTATGCGCGGGCGACGCTCGACGCCTCGCTGCGCGTCAACAATAACCCCCGTCCCTTCTATTTCCTTCATATGACCCACGACGCCTTGCCCGACGTACCGATCTGGCACGCCGACAAAGAGAAGGGCATCGCCATCGCCAGCATCGTCGCCTGCGTCGACGACTGCTTTGGCGGTACGGGTTACTTCAGGAGCGGTCCCGATCCTATCATCGCGGAGGACCTTCGCGGGGGGCGCGCCCCAGCCATCATCGAGAAGGAACTCCCCTGCATCCTCATCGGCCATTGGCCCTGCTTCTACGCGAATGAAGAAATCGGTTTCCGCGTGTTGAAGGAAGTCAAACGGCGGCTGGACGCCTACGACCCGGACCGGACGAAGACGCTCTGGATGAAGAACAGCGAGATCGGCTGCTACTGGATGGCCCGCTCGCTCAACGACATCGAATTGGACGAGCAGACCGGCTCGGCGGAGACGCAGGTGCGAATCGGCGGCAGGTTCCCCGCGCAAGACTTCACGATTTCCTTTGATGGTGCAGCAAAGCGCGTGACCGTGAACAATGGCGACTTGCGCGAGGTGCGGTCGCGCCGCGATTTTCGCAGCGGGACATTTCTCGTCGAAGGCAAACGCACGGTCGCAGCATTTGACCTGGGAACAGACGGCGCAAGAATAGGGGTAACCATTTAGCCAAATGTAGTGATGAATGTTTAGCAGTGTCATTCCCGCGAAAGCGGGAATCCAGGCCCTCGATTGCTCGTGGATTCCCGCGTACGCGGGAATGACGAGAGGCCGGATATGGGATCGCCACACTTGGCTAAATGGTTACGAATAGGGATTGCCATATGAAAATCACTCGACTCGAAACGATCCACGTCAAACCGCGCTGGCTCATCCTGAAGGTGCATACCGACGACGGCATCGTCGGCCTCGGCGAGCCGACGCTCGAAGGGCGCGCCCAGACGGCGGCGACGGCGGTGCACGAGATGGGCCGGTGGCTCGTCGGCCAGGACCCCCGGCGCATCGAGCACATCTGGCAAAACCTCTACCGGGGAGGGTTCTACCGCGGCGGCCCGATCCTGACCTCCGCCCTGTCGGGCATCGAGCAGGCCCTGTGGGACATCCTCGGCAAGCACCTCGGCGCACCGACCCATCAGCTCCTCGGCGGTCGGGTGCGCGACAAGATTCGCCTCTACGGCCGGATCTCCGCGCAGGCGCTCGACAAGTTCGACGGCCGGTTCACGGCATACAAGACGTCCTCCCTCAAGGCGACAAAGATGATCGAGACGCCGGGCGTCCTGGACCGGGTGGTCGCGGATTTTGCGAGGATTCGCGAGACTGTCGGCCGGGACGTGGACATCGCCTTCGACTTCCACGGTCGGACGACCCCGGCCGTGGCGAAGCGGCTCGCGCAGGCGCTGGAGCCGTACGATCCCATGTTCATCGAGGAGCCGGTCCTGCCGGGCGACGCCGATGCACTGCTGGAGATCGCCCGGAGCACGACCATACCGATCGCCGCCGGCGAACGGTTGTTCACGCGATGGGATTTCGAGGAGGTCATCGCCAAGCGCGCCGTGGCGATCATCCAGCCCGACGTCTCCCACGCCGGGGGGATTTTCGAGACGCGAAAGATCGCGGCCATGGCCGAGGCGGCGAACATCGCCCTTGCGCCGCACTGCCCGCTGGGACCGGTCGCGCTGGCGGCGTGCCTCCAGGTCGCGGCGTGTACTCCGAACTTCCTCTGCCAGGAGCATGTCACCCTCGGCGAGAGTTATCTGAGAACGCCGTTTCAGGTCGAGAAGGGTTACGTGCCGACGCCGAGCGGCCCGGGGCTTGGGATTGAACTGGACGACGAGAAGGTGGAGGCCGGTCGCTTCGCCGGCGATTGGGATACGCCAAAGTTTGAACACGAGGACGGTTCGTTTGCAGAATGGTGAAGGAGAACGGGCTTTCGGCGACACCTTCGGCTTCCCGGTGCGGACGCCGGGACTTCCCGAGCATGTCCCAATACTGTTCGGCACTTTGCTTGCATGGTCTGTGCGGGGGATGCTCACCGAAAAATAAGCGAACGCTAACCGATTCCTAACTGTACTTTTTTCGCCGTTCTGTCATCATGGGGGCATGAA
>JBFMAD010000087.1:0-18896 GCA_040755855.1 Planctomycetota bacterium
GTTGAAAAACCCTGTTCTTGTAGCCGCAGGCTTCAGCCTGCGGGGCCGTGATGCGTCAAACCGCACCCGTAAAGGGTGCGGCTACAGTCGGTGTTCGCCTCGCGGGGGTTTTTCAACAACCCCACAGGGACCAGTTTCGCAGGAATGACGAGAAAGACGCCTCACGCAAAACGCAAAGAAACAAGAAACGGTTCGCCTGTCACCTATCTCCCATAACCTCTGACTTCTGATCTCTGATCTCTGATCTCTGATCTCTGACTTCTGACTTCTGACCTCCGGCCTCCCACCTATCACCTACCACCGCCTCGCGCGCACAAAGCCGCTTGACATCCCTCCGTAAACACGGCATGATACCTCCCTTGTTGTGATGCGCATGATCGGCATTCTTCACAGGAGAGAAATCACATGGCAGAGAAGTTCAACGTCGGCGTCGTCGGCTGTGGCGCGATCAGCGCCCTGTATATGCGCAAAATCCCGTTCTTCCGCAACCTGGCGCTTGCCGCCTGCGCGGATATCGTCCCCAAGCGGGCCGAGGATCGAGCGAAGGAACTCAATGTGCCGAAGGTCTATACCGTTGACGAACTAATCGCCGCCCCGGACGTGGACATCGTCCTGAACCTGACGATCCCCAAGGTCCACAGCTCGATTGCCCTGGCGGCCCTCAAGGAGGGCAAGCACGTTTACAACGAAAAGCCGCTCGCCCAGACCCGCGACGAGGCCAAAAAGATGCTGAAGCTCGCCAAGAAAAACGGCCTCCGCATCGGCTGCGCGCCCGACACCTTCCTCGGCGGCGGCATCCAGACCTGCCGCAAGGTGATTGACGACGGCTGGATCGGCAGGCCCCTCGCCGCCTCGGCCTTCATGCTGGGCCACGGGCCGGAGAACTGGCACCTCGATCCCGACTTCTTCTACCAGCCCGGCGGCGGGCCGATGTTCGACATGGGGCCTTACTACCTGACCACCCTCGTCAACCTGCTCGGCCCGGTGAAGCGCGTCGTCGGCTCGGCGACCAAGGGGTTTGACGTCCGCCCGATCACCAACCCCGAAAAACCCAAGTTCGGGACGCGCATCCCCGTGAACACCCCCACCCACCTGGTTGGGATCATGGAGTTCAAGAGCGGCGCGGTCGGCAACCTCATCATGAGTTTTGACGTCTGGGCCAGCCAGTTGCCGCGCATCGAGATCTACGGCTCGGAGGGCACGCTGAGCGTCCCCGACCCGAACACCTTCGGCGGGCCGATCCGCATCCGGCGCATGGACTATGCGGAGTGGCGGGAGGTCCCCCTCGCCTTCAGCTACTTCGAGCAGTCCCGCGGCATCGGCCTGGCCGACATGGCCCAGGGCATCCGGTCGGGGCGGCCGCACCGCGCGAGCGGGGAGCTGGCCTACCACGTGCTCGACCTGATGCACGCCTTCCACGACGCGTCGGACGCCGGAAAGTATGTGGAGATCGGGAGCACGTGCGAGCGCCCCGCGCCGCTGCCGCTGGGATTGGTCGAGGGAACCGGAAGATTGGACGAATAGGAGAGAGACGACATGAAGACATTTAATCTGGCCTTGCTCGGATGTGGCGGGATTACGAAGGCCCATCGGACGGCCTTCGCCCAGATCCCGGAGATCAAGCCCTTTGTCATGGTGGACATCAACGAGGAACTTGCCAGGGAAGTCGCGAAAGAGACGGGAGCGAAGCACGTTGCCAGCGACTGGCGCGAGGCGGTGGCGATGGACGATGTGGATATCGTGGACATCTGCCTGCCGCACACGATCCACCGCGACCCCGCCGTCGAGGCGGCCAAGAACAAGAAGCACGTCTTCACCGAGAAACCGATGGCGACCAGCCTCGCCGATTGTGACGCGATGATTCGGGCCGCCGAGGAGAACCATGTGACGCTCGCCGTCGGGCAGGTCCTTCGCTTTCGGGACGCGAATGAAAAGGCCAGAGAGCTGCTGAGGGCCGGGCGGATCGGCAAGCCGATGAACCACTTCCGCCGCCGGGTCCGGTATTCACCGGAGGCGCCGCGGCACTCATGGGCCAGGGATTATTCGCTGAGCGGCGGGTGGGAGCTCTACGGCTTCGGCCCGCACGAGATGGACACCATGCTCTGGCTCGCCGACTCGAACGTCGCCACGCTCTGGGCGCGGGGCAAGAAGATCATCGCCGCGAAGGACGACGTGGACGACATCACCGCTCTCTTCGAGTTCGAGAACGGCGCGATGGGCGCGCTCATGCTCAGCGAGAACATCCACAAGGGCGGCTGGGACCAGTGCATCGGCGGCACGGAGGGGTCTATGTACATCACGACGAATTCCGTCACCGTGAACAACGAAGTGATTGACGGCCTCGACCACAGCACGGCGATGTTCAAGCAGTGGCGCGAGTTCATTGACGCGCTGATCGAGGGCCGCGAGCCGTCGCACTCCGGCCGCAACGTGCGCCCCTCCTATGCCGCGCTGGAGGCGACCCGACGCTCCATTGACACGGGCAAGCTGATCAACGTCGCGGCGCTGTGAGCATTAGGAAATCCGCCTATGGACAAGCCGAACATCATCGTCATCATGACCGACCAGCAGCGCGGCGACTGCCTGAGCATTGACGGGCATCCCGCGCTCCTGACCCCGAACATGGACGCCATCGCGGGGGAGGGGGTGCGCTTCTCCCGCGCCTACAGCAGCTGCCCCGTCTGCGTCCCGGCCCGACGGTCCTTCCTCTCGGGGCAGTTCCCCGCCACGCACGGCGCGGCGTCGAACATTAGCACGGAGTGGAACATCGAGCACACCCTGCCCGGCGTGCTCCGGCGCGTGGGGTATCAGACCGTCCTGGTGGGGCGCAGCATGCACCAGCATCCGCCGCGCAAGCGCTTCGGCTTCGATCATATAGTCACCACCGACCACCGCGAGGCGTTTAACGACTACCAGGAATTCATGAACCGCAACCAGCCGGAGGGCGGCGGTGGGCACTACGGCAGCGGCGTGATGCACAACGATTGGACGGCCAGGCCGTGGCACATGGAGGAGTCGCTTCACAACACCAACTGGACAGTCAACGAGGCGCTCAAGTTCCTCCGCGCTCGCGATCCATCCTGCCCATTTTTCCTCGTGGTCTCGTTCATCTCGCCCCATCCGCCGCTGAACCCGCCCGCCTTCTACATGGAACGGTATCTGCGCATGGACCTGCCGGAGCCGGTCATCGGCGACTGGGCCGAGCCGCCCCCGAACGAGGGCCTCGGCGCGGAGGTGAGCGCGCAACGTGTCAAGTTGACCGGCGAGATGCTTCGCTCCTGCCACGCGGGGTACTACGGTCTCATCAACCATGTGGACGACCAGATCCGACGCATCATCAACCCGATCATCGGCCAGAGAAAGCAAGATGCCATCGTCGTCTTCACCAGCGACCACGGCGAGATGCTCGGCGACCATTACCTCTGGCGCAAGTCGCTGCCGTACGAAGGTTCTGCGCGGATCCCTCTTCTCGTTCGCGCCCCCAACGAGTTCGGCCTGAAGGAAGGAGCGGTCATTGACAAGCCGGTCGGCATCGAGGACATCATGCCCACGCTCCTCGACATGGCCGGGATCGCCATCCCCGAGTCGGTTGAGGGGGCCAGCCTGCTGCCGCTCATGCGAGGGCAGGACGCGCCGTGGCGCGAATGGATCCACATCGAGACCGCCCCGACCTATCATGCGCTGACCGACGGCAAGGAGAAGTTTATCTGGTTCGTCAAGGACGGCCGGGAGCAGTTCTTCGACCTGACGCAGGACCCGAAGGAATGCCGCGACCTCGCCCGCGACTCCGGCGCATCGGCGCGGATTGACCGATGGCGCAAGCGCCTGATCGAGGAGGTGAAGGACCGGCCCGAGGGCTTCTCCGACGGGGCGCGCCTTATTCCCGGGGTCCGATACTCGGGCGTCATCCCCCGCGGAAAGGCGTGATCTTGCCGATAGCGTGTTAAAGGATGTCCTGCGGTCGCCTCTTTAGCGCCACAAACGCCTCTGCATACGCCACCCCGCATTCCGATCCTCGCAATCGAGACCGGGCGTCCTTATCCATCTCGTGGCACGATGGTCCTGTCATCGTCTTTCCCGCGACAACGCCGTCTATGCGGCGGATGACCTCGCGAACCGCCTGCATCTCTCCGGAGATGTCAATGTACACATCGGGCCGGAAGGGGACCGCCGGATCGGTCTGGTTGGCGCCCGCCTCGAAGGCATAGAGCCTCGTATCCAATTTCACGTCACGATGCAATCCGTGGGGGAACCAGAGGGCGTGTTTCGACAGCTTCCCCGCGGCCTCATGGTCCGGCCAATAGTCGTGCGGCCAATGGATGAGGGCGATCCGGGGCTTCAGCTCGACCGCCAGTTCGGTCAACCGCCGAATCCCATCGTCGTTGTAACGGACCTGGTGGTATCCCCAGTCATAGAAGCGCTTCTCCACACCCATATCGCGGGCAATGGCCGTCAGTCCGCTGCGGACTTCATCTTCCCGACCTGCGGTAGGGGCCCAGGATGAGTGATTGCCCGTGAGGGTTACCAGGACCGCCCTGTATCCTCGCGACACGGCCTTGAGGACCAACCCACAGGCAGCGTATTCGCAATCATCATGGTGCGCGCCGATAACGAGCAGAACCTTGTTTGTCATTCCATTACTCCTACTTAGTTTTCTCAGCCTTTCTCCGTTCCTGTGCGAGATCCTGCATCACGGCGATAAAGTCGCGGTCGTTGCCGTTGCCCCACCAGACGATGCAGTCGGTTGCGCCTGTCAGGGCCTCGCGGGTGGCCCGGACAAAGCGCGCGCAGAGCGCGGCCCTCGATTCATCCTTCGGCAGCGGCGGTTCGAGGCCGGTCTCCGTGAACCACGGCTTCTCCGCGCCGAAGATCTTCCGCGTGTTCTGCATCGCCGCGACGAAGTCCACATAATACACATCGTCCAACTGCGGCACGTCGGGGAGAGGATTGAACGTCACAGACCGGTAAAGCTGCGCCATGGTCTCGTGGGTCTTGCCCCGGTAGACGAGCGGCCAGTAGTCCGACGACTTGTAGGCGTCGAAGTGCGTGCGCACGAGGTCGAGGCACGGATAGCGACCGGCCTGCCGGTCCTCGGGTGACTGGCGCTTCACCCAATTCATGTAGAGGTCGTATCCCAACTGCCGCTGCCGGGCGGGGTCGGCGGGAAGGCGGAGGTCCGGCAGGCAGCTCCGTTGCCCGACCATCTCGAATATCTTCGCCGCGGCGAGGGGGCGGTCGCCATTTGTCTTCGCCAGGGCGAAGCCGGCGAGACCGAGCTCAAGGATCGGTTCGTAGAACAGCCGAAGGTGTTGCATGCCGTGCTGGCTATAGACGAGCTTCACCGAGGGGGCGCGCTTGCGTAGGGTGTTAGGGATGAAGTCCGCCCAGCCGGGATAGGGCAGCAGGCAGTCGGTCTCGTGGAGGAGGAGCAGATACTCCGCACCGGCGCGTTCGGCGATGACGGCGTAGTGCTCCAGGACCTTCGTCCATGCCCTCCAGGTCTCCTCCGTGGTGTGGGCGAACATCGGCCACCACGGGTTGTGCGTGGGCAGCATCTCCTTCTCGACGCTTGCGTCAATGGTCCAGTTGGGTTGGATGGCGACGGTGAAGCCCAACTCGCGGGCGCGGCGGATGAGCGGCTCGATGTCCTCGGGCTGCGCGCCCCACGCGCGGGGCGACGGGCTGAATTTCGTCCCGCGCCAACTGTCCAACTGGATCATGGGGCAGACGAAGATCGTGTCGCACGGCGTTCCCTTCAGGGCCGCGAGGATCTCCTCGGCATGTTCCACATCGCGCCGGTGCCACATGCAGTAGCCGAAGCGGGGAGGCTCGGCGGCCTGCGCGCCGACGGCGGGGGGCAGGGCCAGAACGGCGATCAGCGCGCCGAGGGCAAGCAATCTGCATGTCGCCATCGCTTCATCTCCATGCCGCTGATTCGGCACGTCCGAAACTCAGCGAATCGCTCACGGTTTCTCGCCATATCGCAGGTCGGGTTCGAGCCTTATGCCTTGCCGGACGGCCTCGTACTTCGGCCACCAGTAGTCGCGGTGGAACGGGTCGCCGGTTTGCTGCATCCGGCGGAACAGGCGGCGATACATCTCCTGTTGAACGTCTGCGAGCGCCGGATCGTCAATGAGATTCTTCAACTCCGCCGGGTCCTCCTTCAGGTCGTACAGCTCGTCTACGTCCGGCGCGTTGAAGACCAGTTTGTATCGCTCCGCCCGCACCATGCGCTGGGAGTAGAGGCCCCATTGCATGCCGTGGAACTCGGCATAGGCGTCCGTCGGCCAGTCGCCCGGTGTCTTCCCGTCGAGGAGCGGTTTGATGCTTCGCGCATCGAGACCGTCCGGCGGCTTGAGACCAGCGAGTTCCAAGAACGTCGGCATAAGGTCCATGTGGTTGATGAACCGGTCGTTCGCCCCGCTCGACCACACGCCCGGCCACGAGGCGATGAACGGGATGTGATACAGTTCCTCGTACATGCAGTACCCCTTGTCGAACATCCGCCTGCTACCGCACGTGTCGCCGTGGTCGGTGGTGTAGAAGACGGCTGTGCTCCGCTCCAGGCCCAGGCCGCGCAGGCGGTCCATCACCCGCCCGATCAGGTGGTCGAGGAAAGTGACATAGCCCCAGTACTTCGCCACGATCGGTCGCCAGAAGGCCCAGTCGGTCCCCTCCGTCTGCCAGAAGCGCGGCATCTGCGCGTGCATGTAGGGTTTCTTCTCGAATGTATCGTCGAACTCGGGCGGCTCCGGGATCGCGGCGGGGTCATACATGGACCCATACGGTTCCGGGATCACGAAGGGCAGGTGCGGACCGGGGAAGTCAATCCGCAGGAAGAAGGGCGTCCCGTTCTCCTTGCGGTCCTTCGCCCGTTCTTCGAGGATGCGAATTCCCTCCTCCGCCCGCCAGTACTCCTGGTGGCTCTCCTGCGGCCCGGCGCACGTGGCGGCGAAGGGCCATCGGAAGCACGTCGAGTCCGGACCGTATTTCGGACCGATGAGGCCGTCCTGACTTGCCGCGCCCCACGGGTTGGCCGTCGGTTTCAGGCCGCGCTCTTTGAGGTATTGCTGGTATGACCGGTGCCACTCCTTGAAGCCGTACTCCAGCGGCGATTCCCGGCTGCCGAGGTGCACCTTGCCCACGTAGCTCGTGTGGTATCCCGCATTGGACAGCATGTGCGCGAAGGTAGGGATGCTGGGATCGAGGAAGCGGCGCGTCTGCCAGTCGTGGGTGTTGGTCAAGACGCCGTGGTTGTGCGGGTAGAGTCCCGTCATCAGCGACGACCGAGCCGGGCTGCACAGGCCGCAGCAGGAGTAGGCGCGGGTGAAGTTCACCCCCTCCGACGCCATCAGGTCGAGGGCGGGGGTCTGGCACGTCGGGTGTCCGTTGCAGCCGAGTGTATCGAACCGTTGTTGGTCCACAAAGAACAGCAGGACGTTCGGACGGTCAGGCATGATCTCCTCCTTGTGTGAAAACGGAGGATATAAAACCACAAGGAGGCGGGAATGGCAAGGGAAATGGGTTGACGGCGGGGACCCGTCAATCACGGGGGGAGCATGTGTCATTCCCGCGAAAGCGGGAATCCAGGGCTTCGCAAGCCGTGCCGCACATGTGGATTCCCGCTTTCGCGGGAATGACGAAGCAAGTCTGGGGCGGGAATCCCCCCGTCACTGAGGCAGTACTAACGGCGGGGACCATGCGGCCCCCGCCGCCTCGTTCAGTCAACCTTTGGCACGAGTTCCCGAACGTCGTCCATGTTCCACTTGACCATGGCAAGACGCTCGATGCCGACGCCGAAGCCGTAGCCGGCGACCTGGTCCGGGTCGTACCCGGCCCGGGCGATGACGTCAGGTAGGATCATCCCAGCCCCGGCGACCTCGACCCATTCGCCCTGGTATTGGATGTCAATCTCCAGAGAGTCGCAAACGCCGAAGAAGTCCTTCTCCGGTGCGCGATGTCGCATCTCGACGTTGCCGAATATGCCCCGGCTGACCTTCGCTATGCTCTCGATCAACATGGCTCTTGTTACGCCGCGATCGAGGTGAAGCACGTCCACCTGATGGAACACCTTCAGGTGCCTCTCGTCCTCCTTGTCCGGGCGGAACACCCGACCCGGCGCCAGGAGCTTGACCGGCAGCTTGCGACCTTTCATCTCGAGGATCGCGGTGACGGTCATCTGGGTGCGCAGGTACTGATCGTCATCCACCTTGTAGGCCCGATAGAAAATCGGGTCCTGGTTCTCCATGTTCAGAGCCTGCCGTGTCTCCTCGACGCTCTCGACCTCCTTGCCCTCGACGACCTCATAGCCGGGCAGGGCGTCGCGGATCATCTCCCATATCTTGCGAACGGGGTGCCCGGCCATATCCATCGGCCTGGGACGCTGCAGTAGCTCGACAATATGTTCCGGGTACTTGTCGCCCGGCCGTGCGGTTTTCAGTGTTTGCTCAACCATTCCAATCAGCCTCTCTTTCAGTATGTTTCGCGCCTTGCTCAGGCGGCTCTTCACGGTTCCCACGGGGATGCCGAGAAACTCGCCGACCTGTTCCTGCGAATACCCATTGACATAGAAGAGGGTCGTCACCATACGGCTCTGCTCCGGCAGATCGGCGATGGCCTTCTGCACGATCTCCTTCACGTCGAACTTCGCCGTCTCGTCCATCGGGCTGTCCTCCGCCGAATGTAGCGACTCTTGGGTCTCGTTCGAGATCGCGCCCGGCCGCGTTCGCTTCAGCCAGTCGCGGCACAGGTTGATGGCGATGGAGCACAGCCACGGCGCGAACTTCCGACGGTCCTTCAGGCGCTCCAGATTCTGGAATGCGCGGACGAAGGCCTCCTGTGTGAAGTCCTCGGCATCGTGGAAGTTGCCGAGAATCGCATACGCCGCGCCGAAGCACGCATCCTTGTACCGCGTAACCAGCCCGCCGAAGGCTGACATGTCTCCGGCGAGGGCCGCATTCACCAGTTGTTCGTCATCCATCATCATCGCATCACCCACGGGTTACTGCTTTCACAGGTATAGAAGAATGAAAGGCGGCTTGGGTTCACAGAAAATCAAGGATGTTATGTGGATTTGACCTGCGAACAGTGAAGAAATCATAACATTGTTTGACGGGGGATTTCAATGCGTGTAGGATATAGCACTGGCATCAAGTGACGAGAGCCTTAGGAGAACCCATGACCGGCGGAGAGATACTGGTTCGATGTCTGATTGAGCAGGGGGTGGATACCATCTTCGGAATGCCCGGCGGGCATCTGGAGGGAATCTACGCCGCCCTCTATGACCACCAGAAGGAGATTCGACACATCCTGGTCCGGAACGAGCAAGCGGCGTCGCTTATGGCCGACGGCTACGCCCGCGCATCGGGGCGGCCGGGGGTCTGCGTCGTCATCCCCGGACCCGGGGCGAGCAACGCCGCGACGGGCCTGGGCGAGGCGGCGAGCGCGTCCGTCCCCGTGCTGTTGATTACATCCAAGAACGAGGCCCGCATCGCCGGCAAGGCGCAGAGCAGGCTCTTCCACGGTCTCGATCACATGGCCTTCTTCGCGCCCGTCGCCCGCCTGTGCAAGTCGGCTCGGGCCGTTCAGGATATACCGGGGATGGTGCAGGAGGCGTTTGCCATCCTGCGATCGGGCCGGCCTGGGCCGGTGGCGCTCGAAGCGGCGAAGGATGTCTTGGAGACAGAAGGCGATGCCACGATCCCGCCGGAAGTCCAGCCGAAGCGGATTGAGCCGGGAGATAATGAGATCGCAAAAGCGGCGGAGATGCTTGCCGTCGCCGAGCGTCCCGTCATCATCGCCGGTTCGGGTGTGCTCCACACGAACGCATGTGACGGGCTTGGCCGACTGGCGCGGATGCTGAGATGCCCCGTCGTGACGACGCAAAACGCGCGCGGCGCGATCTCCGACGACGACCCCCTCTCCCTCGGTGACATCACGGTGCACTGCTCCCGCACCGCCCTCCAGGAGTCGGACCTCGCCCTCGCGCTTGGGTGTCGGTTCGTCCACTTCGACACGATAGGGTGGAACCTGAAGCTTCCGCGATTGATTCACATCGAGGCCGATCCGTCGTATATCGGTGTGGACTTTGAGACCGCGCTTGGCATCGCCGCCGACGTCGCCCCCGCGATCGAGATGCTCCTGGGGAAATTGACGGCAGGGGAAATCCGGTCCGACTGGGGCGACCGCATCAAGGCCCTCCGCGCCGAGCGGGAGGTAGAGAAGGAATATCCCATCGTCACGGTGCTCCGGCGGGCGCTGCCCGATGACGCCATCCTGATCGGCGATGTGAACATGACGGCCTATCGCTTGAGGCGGGCATACAAGGTGACCGCGCCGCGGCGGTACTTCGCGTCGAACAGCTACTGCACGCTCGGCTACGGTCTGCCGGCGGCGCTCGGCGCGAAGGCGGCGTGCCCGGACCGCCCGGTGGTCTCGGTCATCGGCGACGGGGGGTTCCTGATGACCTGCCAGGAGCTGGCCACGGCGGCGCAGTTCGGGATTCATATCGTGGCCGTCGTCGTGAACGACAACTGCCTGACCTCGATCAAGATGGGGCAGGACAAGCGGTGGGGCAAGCGATTCATCGGAGTTGACCTGCAGAACCCCGACTTCCCCGCTCTGGCCCGGGCCTTCGGCCTGCGGGGATGCCGGGCGGCGGACGACGCCGCGCTGGAGGCGCATCTGCGCGAGGCCCTCGCATCGGACACAACGACCGTTATCGAGCGGCCGATCGAGAAGCGGTATTGAGTGTTCCTATTCCCCCGCCCAGTTCTCGACCCGCAGCCCCGGCACGCGCTTGAATTCGGTCGGGTTGTTTGTGACCAGGATGCAGTTCAGCGATAGCGCATGGGCGGCGATGAGTGTGTCAAGGGCGCCGATGGGACGCCCGCGCTTTTCGAGATGCGCGCGGATGCGGCCATACTCGCAGGCTGCCGAGTCATCGTATGATGCGATCTCGATGGGCGCAAGAAACTCGGCCAGCGCAAGTCTGTTCTGATCGTGCTTCAGGCTTTTCCGAACGCCGTACTCCAGTTCGCTGAGCGTGATGCTCGATATGCAAACGTCGGAAACGTCGGCCTTCCGAAGGCGACGGATTACCCTTTCGGGCTTCTTCTTGATGATATAGATGCAGATGTTTGTGTCCAGCATGAACTTGATCACGGCTTATCCCTCTTCTGCGTCGGCGGCTGGTTTCTCTCCGCCATGAAGTCGTCGGAGAACCGCTCCAAGCCTTTGATCAGGGACGCCCACGGGTCATTCGTCGGGATGAGCATGACCATGTTCTCGAATTTTTTTACATATACTTCTTTCCCCTTAAAGCGACACTCCTTGGGAAGGCGGACGGCCTGGCTTCGACCGTTGGCGAATAATTGCGCGGTTTTCATCTGTTACTCCTTTCGCTTGATGGACTATACTATGATATATACCACACAATGTTTCCAAAGTCAAGCCTGTATGGATGATGATCTGTCATGGGCCGATCATGCGCCGTGTCTTACGCCGCGTACTTCTCCGCCACGCCCATCGCGATCCGCGTCCACTCGCGCAGGTCGTCCGGCTTGTGGTTGATCGTCTGGACGTCCTTGAGGCATATCTCCACGTTGCATCCCGTGGCCGCCTCCATGCCGTCGGTGAGCATCTGTCGGACCTTGTCGGGGTAGAAGCCGTTGCAGATCATGTGCACCGGATTGGGCCGCCAGGAGAGGACGTAGTCGCGCTTCAGGTTCTTCGCCGAGGCGGCGACATCCGCTTGCGGCGTGATGGCGATGCGCCGCAGGTTCGGCAGCTTCTTCAGCATGTCCAGCTTCTTCGTCAGGTCCTCGCAGCAGCCGTAGGCGACGAGGCCGTACTTCTCCATGATCGGAATCTGGTAGTTGTAGAGGAACTCCTCGTGCATGGCGGGGGAGACCCAGGCGTACTCCTGCGCCGCTGCGAAGCACCAGAGCTGGCTGCGCTTCACGCCATAGGTATTCGGTTTGGGGTCGGGCAATTCCCGGCTGTAGGTCATGGCCTGGTTCTGGCCGCCTGTGAGTCCCCAGTCGCCGGCACGTTCCGCCTCGTCCTGGCAGGCGAGGATGCCCTCCATGAGGAAGCGTTTGAAGCGATGGAGCCACTCGGGCCGCTCCACCATATAGACCATGAGCTGCTCTAAGCCCAGCAACTGGGCGGAATCGAAGGAGATGTCACCCATAAAACCGCGGAAGGCGGGGCCGCGGTCGAGGTCAACCTCGATGATGTCGCCGATCGCGTCGCGCACCATTGAGACGTACTGCTTCGTCGCCTCCTCGTTGATCATGTGGCGCGGCTTGACGAGTTTGTCAATGTCCTCTTCCTTGACGATGGGCGGGATGAACTGCCACGTGCCGCCGGGCGCGCCCTTGGGGGTGTGTTTGATCTCCGGTCCCCATCGGACGTTGCCGAGCTTGGTTCCCTGGACGGCGTGGACAGTGATCCACGGCTCGACGATGTAGTCGTCGTTGAGGCTGTCCTGGAAAATGTTCTGCCGCATGCCCCGCTCCAGGGCGCGGAGGGTGGGATTCTGGCACTGGAGTTGATCCTCAGGATATATCTCCGGCCAGGCGGCGAAGGCGCGGACGAGGACGGGCGGCCGGGTCTTCACGAGGCTATTGTGCCTTCGCCATAGGTCGCGGCGTTCTTCCTGTTTCGACATGTGGGCGATCTCCGCCACCTGCTTGGCCAGGTCGCGGATTATCGTTCGATCTTTCTCGCTGACATCCATTCTTTACTCCTTTGCTCCTATGCTTCTCTTGATTAAGTGGCGGCACGATTCGAGGCGATCCTGGGCCCGCAGATGATTGGGGATGTTCTGAAGGGCCAGTTCGAACTGCGCGGCCGCGCCGACCCAGTCGTTCTCTTTGAAAAGACAATCCCCCACCTGGAAGTGGATCTCGGCGATCACTCGCTTGTAATGATCGAGAGAGACGCCAAAGCGCTTCAAGGCCCGCGGCATATCGCCGATGATCTTGAGCTGCATGGCCATGGTGAACTCACGGCGTCCCTGATCGCTTGTCTCGGGTACGAATTCGTGCGGTTTTGGATGAGTCACAGAAGGCGCTCTCCCTGTTGATGCCTCGGGGCCATTCCCCAGCGGGTATCGTAGCAAAGGGGAAGGCCATTTTTCCAGTGGCAAATAGGCTATAGCACACATCGCAAGGGATACAAAGAATCGCACGAAATTTTTTGTCTCGCCCCGAGTTGCCGGCGCCGCTGGTTTAGTTCTTGCACTTTCCTTCCTCTCATAGTAAGATGTGTCCTTCCATTTTCCAAGAAACGGGGGTTCGTTTGCGCAGGTTTCGTCACACAGGCTGAGAGGATCAATGCAATGACAACGTCCGACGGCAAGACATGGGATGCCCAGCAGGCACGGAACGAGGCCCTCATCCAAGGGTCCGTTTACATGAAGGACAGGATCGTATCCGACGTCCTGCCCCTGCACATTGACATCAAGAACACCAAATCGCTCCGCAAGAAAGAACGGCTGGCCATTGAGGCGCTCGAAATCCAGGCGGCGCGCACGGCCGTCAAGTCGCTGGCTTCCCTGGCCGAGATCGGCGAGCTCGACCACCTCGGCGGCGGGCTGGACCTCATCTCGGCCCTGACCATGACCCTCGCTATGGCCGATTTCGAGAAGGTGGAATATACCATCGAAAACGCCCACACCAGCGTCGGCTACTACTCCGTCCTGGCGGCCTATGGCTACCTCGATGAGGACATCGTCATCAAACGCTTCCGCCGCGGCCTCGACATCCCCGGCCACGTGGCCTGGCTGCCCGGCGGCACGCAGCTCAGCGGCGGGCGGCTCGGCGTCATGGTCCCCACCGCCGTCGGACAGGCCCTGGGCAAGAAGGCCGTCCACGGCGAGGGGGCCTGGGTCATCGTCCACTGCGGCGACGCCGGCTGGATCTCCGGCCAGGCCCTCAACGGCTTTAACGCCGCCGACCTGCACAAGGCCCCCATCACCTTCGTCATGCACCGCAACGGCATCCAGCTCTCCGGCGCCAACAAGCACATCATGGACAAGGACATGCGCCCGATCGTCAAGGCCCTCGGCGTCACGCTGATCGAGATTGACAGCCTGCACGACGTCCGCTCCCTCTATCGCGCCTATCGCAAGGCCTACGAACTGGCCCAGCAGGGCCGACCGTCCATGATCTACCCGAAGGGGTGGCAGGACATCGAGCTTCGGGCCTTCGCGGAGAAATATGGCATCACCGCCCAGACCGAGGCCTTCGCGGCGAAGCACGGGGTGGCGATGGATAAGAAGGTCTGGGTCCCCGGATCGCTGATGAGCCATCGCGACGTAAAGCCCATGATCGAGTGCGTCTTTTTGGTGAACGACCTGCCCGGCGGCGAGGGCCATCACGATGGCCACATGAAAGGCCGCAAGGCCGACGAGGTGCTCGCCAATCCCATGCTCCAGGCCACCCCGGAGCAGACCAAGGCCCTGGAACGCCTGCGGAAGCAGCCGAAGCGCCAGGTCGTCACCGAGGCCCGGCCCGCGCCCGGTTCGCCGAACCTGATCCTCCCCAAAGCGGCCATTGATGAAATCAAACTTCCCGGTGTGGGCGAAAAGGACAGCCCGCGCACGGGCGTCGAGCAGGGCTATGCCGCCGTGGCCAAGACATATCCCGACAGCATGTTCGTCGTGTCGTGCGACCTCGACGCCTCGACGAAGTTGGGCAAGGCGCGGAAGTCCCTCAAGCCCGACCACCAGTTCGAGATGAGCATCGAGGAGCAGGCCTCGGCCCTCATGGCCGACGGTCTGGCTATGAGCACGAAACGCACGCAGCTCAACGTCTTCTCCACCTTCGCCGCGTTTATGGAGGGCATTGCCCGCGAGGGCTTCGAGATGTGGCGCTACCAGCGCAACCTCACCGGCGCCAACGAGGGCCTGAACGTGACGCTCCACATGTCGCACGTCGGCGCCTGCACCGGCCGCGACCACTTCTCCGGCTGGGGGCTGGACTGGGTGACGATGTCCCTCGGCTATCTGCCCTACCTCCACCGCTTCTACGCCCCGGCCGATGCGCGGGCGGCGTTCCTGGCGGTGAAGGACTTAGCGGCGCACTACGGCGGGCACATCATCTGCATCCCGCGCGACAAGGTGCCCATCCTGGCGAAGCAGGATGGGTCGGGGCCGCTTTGGGATGTGCATGACGAGTGGAAGGCGGTGACGACGTTCCGCACCTACCCCAGTGCGAAGAGGGCGATCCTCGCCCTGGGCGCGACGGCGTTTCTGGCGGAGCAGGCGGCGAAGGAGTTGAATGACAAGGGCAACCCCACAGATGTCTATGTCGTCAATGGGTTCCCGCTGCCCGGCGATACGCTGCCGAAGATATTCGAGAAATACCGCGGCGGCGTGGTGACGATTGAGGACGGCATCATCGCCACGCGGGGTACAGGACTCCGCGGGTTCGCCGCGGTGGTGGCAGGCGCGGCATACGGAACGGGCGCGCCGACCGATCACATCGGCATCGTGGACCCGCGCGTCGCGCCGTCGGAGGGGCACATGGAGGTATGGGCGCACTTCGGCATCACGAAGGATGCGCTCGTCCAGGCCGTCTCGGGTCTGTAGTCGGTTCCCCCGCCCCACAAGTCCAAAAAGAAAGCGCCGCAGAAGTGCGGCGCTTTTTCTTTTTTTGAATTGCGATGGCGGTTATCGTTTCGAGAACTGGAAGCTCCGGCGAGCGCCTTTCTGGCCGTATTTCTTCCGTTCAACCATCCGCGAGTCGCGCGTCAGCAGGCCGCCGTCGCGGAGGATCGGCTCGAACGACCTGTCCACCTTGCGCAGGGCGCGGGCGATGCCGAGCTTCACCGCGTCGGCCTGGCCCGTGGGGCCGCCGCCCACCACATTGACCAGCACGTCGAATCGCGCCACGGTCTTCGTGGCCTTCAACGGCTGGCGAACGGTCTGCCGCCAGCGCTCAATGGGAAAATAGCTGTCGCACTCCCGATCATTAACGACGATCTTCCCGCTGCCGGCTTTCAGCCGGACGCGGGCGACGGATGTCTTTCGCCTGCCTGTTCCCAGATAATAAATGTCGTCCGACATGGTTCCTCCGTATCGTTCAGATATCGAGCGGCTGTGGGTTCTGCGCAGAATGGGGGTGCTCCGGCCCCGCGTAGACTTTCAGTTTCGAGAAGATCCTGCGACCAAGCTTCGTCTTGGGGATCATGCGCCGCACAGCCATCCGGATGACCTCCGCAGGGTCCTGTTTCCTCAGGTCGCCCATGGTATAGGACCGAAGGCCGCGAGGATAGCCCGTGTGATAGTAATGCACCCTTGTCCGATCCTTGTCCGCCGTGACGGCCACCTTCTCCGCGTTGACAACAACCACAAAATCCCCAGTGTCTGTGTGGGGGGTGTACGTCGGTCGGTGCTTGCCCATTAGAATAGGAGCAATCTTCGCCGCCAATCGGCCGAGAATCTTCTCCGAGGCGTCAACCAAATGCCACTTCTGCTCCACATCCCCCTTCTTTGCCATATACGTTCTCATCGGTCGTTCCTTCTTCCGGCAGTCTCCCTAACGGCGCAAACCACTTATTATACTCCCCTTTGCCTTTATGTCAAGTTATTTTCCAAGAATTCCTGAGCAATACCGCCTCATCCTTGACAAACATCCTCCCCAGCGCGACAATACCCACACATTCCAGCCGCGAAAGACAGAGTATCGAAAGGAGGTAACCATTTAGCTAAGTGAGGATGCTCGGTATCTGACCTCCGTCATTCCCGCGAAAGCGGGAATCCACAAGCAATCGAGGGCCTGGATTCCCGCTTTCGCGGGAATGACACTGCTAAACCCTTATCACTACATTTGGCTAAATGGTTACGAAAGGAGTATCTGCGCCCCATGAAAACCTGCGGACACACGATGGGAACCCCCGACCTCGACATCTTCCAGGCCATCCGACTCTTCGCCGACATCGGCTACGACGGCATCGAGGTCCGTTGCGCACCCGACGGGCAGATTGACCCGCTATCCATTACCCCGGACCGGATCAAACTCATCCTCGACTGCGCCCGCGAGCGCGGCATCGCCTTCGCCTGCCTCACCCCCTATGCCAAGAACTACGTGGACCCCGCCGAGCGCAAGAAGACGCTGCACGAGATGCGCCGGACCATCGAGGTCGCCGAGGCCCTCGGCTGCACTCGCGTGCGCTCCTATGGCGGCATCGAGGCGAAAGGCGCATGGGGACCGTCCGTCGAGGGCGTCCGCGAGACCGGCCGCATCGCCGCCGGCCACGGCGTGACGATCTGCGTCGAGAACCACGCCGGCACGCTCACCATGAGCGCCGCCGACACGGTGCGGTTCGTCGAGGACGTGGGCCTGGAGAACGTCGGCATCCTCTACGACCATGCCTGGGTCCATGTGGCGGGCAAGGAGACGATCGAGGAGGCCATCGCCATGCAGATGCCCTACCTCCGCCATGTCCACGTGAAGGACTGGAAATTCATCGGCGGCGATGTGAACAAGCGCGAGGCGCGTCTGCTGGGCGAGGGCGACATCGCCTGGCCGACCGTCCTCCGCACGCTCAAGGCGAAGGGCTATGACGGCTACCTGTCCGACGAGTACGAGAAGAAATGGCACCCGGCCCACCTGCCCGACGCGGACGTCGGGATGAGGAAGAACCGGGAATACGTTCTGAGGCAGTGGGGCTGATGATTTTCAATTTCCGATTGGCGATTTTCGATTTGCGCTCTGTCCGTCATTCCCGCGAAAGCGGGAATCCAGTTTTTGTCACGGGGGAAAAGACGTGATACGCTGTAACCAGGATATTCCTCGTTCCCAGGCTCCGCCTGGGAACGGGTCGTGCGGTAGTCCCGCGTCCGCGCAGGACGGCGCCGTTCCGAGGCAGAGCCTCGGAACGAGGAAAATAGCGGGGTGACGAGAAAAGGGTTTTTGGGGAGGGAATTCGATGGGTAAAGCAGCATGGGTGGGCTTGTGGACGGGCTTGGCGTTGGCCGTGGCGATGGGGCAGGAAGGGGGAAAGGCAAAGGACGAGAAGAAGGGCGGAAAGGCACTGGGGGCAGAGGATAAGCGGGACGAGAGAGTGGTCGTTCCACTGACAAAGGCAGAATTGCAGACATTAGAGCAGGCAGCCAAGAAGGCCCATCTGGATCTACCGGACTTCGTGCGGTCAAGGGTTCTGGAGTGGATTGAGGTAGGACAAGGCGAGGGGAAGACAACAGAGGAGACCGCGGATAATGAAAAAACAACGACCGAAGATTTTCCCTTGAAGGGATGGAAGATCGGAAACGGGGAATGGCGAAAAGAGAAGAATGGAGCCGCTTTCTCAGGAGAGGCGGGGCATTTGGAGTGGGAAGCGGAAATCACGGAAGCTGTTGAGATACAATTCTCTTTTACAGTCCGGAAGTGGCTTGTCGAAACACCACCGGGTGCTGTGCTCATTGTCTGGAGCCATGGTCACGCCGGCGTTTCTGCAAATCATTTTCGCATCGGCCCGGACACTGTTACCGTTGCCGCCCGCCCGAAGAAACCCGATCTGTCCGACACGAACATTCCACTTCAGATTCCTTTGAATACTCGTATTCCGGTTCGTGCAAGCATAACGAAGCGCGGAATTCGCGTGCTTGTGAAGGGCGAGAAGGTGGACGTTGCGATGCCCTGTGAGAACATAGGAAAGTTGCAGTTGAGCGTAATCAGGGCGGATGCCGTGTTCAGCGAGGTGAAGGTGAAGGTAAAGTGATGTGAACGGGTAGATGCCCGTCTAATAGGGTTAGTGGTGCTCTGTAGAAAACATATCAGTCGAGGCCAGAGGATCATGAGGTTGAAGGTGATGACGCGAAGGTACATCTCGCGACACTGGCTGTGATAGTAACGTGCGCGGAGCGCAGAGCCGAGAAGCCGTTT
>JBFMAD010000088.1:0-17971 GCA_040755855.1 Planctomycetota bacterium
ATTGAAAGGCGGCACACCGTCATTCCCGCGAAAGCGGGAATCCACATATTGCGGCACGGTCTCCAAAGCCCTGGATTCCCGCTTGCGCGGGAATGACACCTGTTTCCCCCCGTGACTGAGGCCTTACAATTTTTTTATTTTTTCACTTGACAATCTGCGCAAATATGGTATTATGGTATTAGATTACCAGATATGGAGGCGGGACGGGATGAACAGAATTCTGAAGATATCGGAAGCGGCCTCGCTGGCGTTGCACGCGATGGCGTATCTCGCGGTGAACCGATGCAAACGAATCCCGGTCCAGGAGATCGCCGTCGAGCTGGGGGCCTCGCGCGACCACCTGTCGAAGGTCCTCCAGCAGCTCCACAGGGCCGGGTTTGTGGAGTCGGTCCCGGGACCTGGGGGGGGATTTTCCCTGGAGAAAGGGCGCGAGGGCCTCCGATTGATTGATATATATGAGGCAATTGACGGACCCCTGCGATCAAACGGTTGTCTCTTGGGCCACCCGATTTGCCAGGGGAAGAAGTGCGTCCTTGGCGGGCTTGTTGAGAGTCTGAACAAGCAGGCGAGAGATTATTTATCAGCCACGCGGTTGTCCGACTTGCAGAATGTGTTCAGGAGAGATGGCAATGGCTCGTAGAAAGATCGTGAAAATTGACGAAGAAAAATGCAACGGGTGCGGCCAGTGCGTGGACGCCTGCGCCGAGGGGGCAATAGAGATCATAGACGGCAAGGCGCGGCTTGTGAGCGAGACCTACTGCGACGGGCTGGGCGACTGCCTGGGCGAGTGCCCCCAAGGCGCCATCACCATTGAGGAACGCGAGGCGGAACTTTTCAACGAGGCGGCCACGAAGGAACATCTGGAAGCGCGTGCCCATCGGGGGGAGAAGATGCCCTGCGGCTGCCCGGGCACGATGGCGAAGCGCATCGAGCGCGAACCGGCGCACACAACACACGCCTCAATGGGGTCCATTCCATCGGAGCTGACGAACTGGCCGGTGCAACTGAGGCTGGTCCCCTCGAACGCGCCGTACTTCCGGGGGGCGGACCTCTTGCTTGCCGCCGACTGTGTGCCGTTTGCCTTGGCCGACTTCCACAGCCGGTTCCTGCGCGGGAAGCCCCTGGTTATCGGCTGCCCCAAACTGGACGATGCGGAATACTACGTCGAGAAGCTGGCGGACGTTCTCGCGTCCTCGTCGGTCAAGAGTCTCACGGTGGTCCACATGGAGGTCCCATGCTGCTCGGCGCTGACGCGCATTGCGGAGGCGGCCATCGAGAGGGCGGGCGTTGACGTCCCGCTGCGCGATGCGACGGTGAGCATCGAGGGCCAGGTGATTCAAGAAGAGTGTATCGAAAGGCAACCTTCAGGAAAGGGGGGGTAAACCATGGCGAAGATACGATGTCCCGGACAAGACATGAGGTTCTGGAAGCCGAAGGACGTCTTTGATTCATCCTGCCCGAAGTGTGGGGCGGCGATGGAGTTTTGGAAGGACGATCCCTTTGTGAACTGCAAGAAGTGCGGCGAGAAGGTGCGGAACCCGAGGATTGACCTGGGCTGTGCGAGGTGGTGCAAGTATGCCGAGCAATGCCTGGGCTATAAGCCCCAGGTAGATGCCGATGCGGACATGTCGGTCTGCGAGCGGTTGGTCGTGGCGATGAAGAAGGAGTTTGGCGCGGACCAGAAGCGCGTCGTCCACGCCCTGGAGGTCCAGAAGTATGCCGAAGGAATTCTGGCGAAGGAGGGCGGCTCGCCGCTGGTCGTGAAGGCGGCTGCGCTCCTCCACGACATCGGCATCAAAGCGGCGGAACGGAAGCACGGCTCGTCGGCGGGGAAGTATCAGGAGATCGAAGGGCCGCCCATCGCGCGGGGAATCATGGAAGAGATCGGCCTGGACGAGGAGACGGTTGACCACGTCTGCCGCATCATAGCGAACCACCACAGCGCGAAGGATATTGACACGCTGGAGTTTCGCATCATTTGGGACGCCGACCGGATCGTGAACATCCCGGAGGAGTGCGGCGAAAAAGGCCCGGACGAGATCCGTCAGTTCATCGAACGGACGCTCCGGACGGAGACGGGGCGGTCCATCGCGCTGAGGAAATGTGTCCCCGAATTTCAACGAGAGGAAGCGAAGCAATGAGCAGGAAGAAATGCCACTGTGACGAAAGCGATATGAAGCTGCCGAAGGCGGAGGCGATTGATCTGGCGAAGGCCGTGGACTATGCCGAGGGTTCCATTGTGAGCCGGACCCTCGCGGAAAACAAGGCGGGCACGCTGACCCTGTTCGCCTTCGACAAAGGCCAGGGCCTGAGCGAGCACTCGGCGCCGTTCGACGCCGTCGTTCAGGTCCTCGACGGCAAGGTGGCGCTGACCATCGGCGGCAAGGCCGTGGCGGCCCGGAAGGGGCAGGCGGTGGTCATGCCGGCGAATGTGCCCCATGCGGTCAAGGCGCCGACGCGGTTCAAGATGCTCTTGACGATGCTGCGCGCGAAGGCATGATGGGAGGAGGTTTGGAATGGAGACCGTTGTGAAGTGCGCTCTGATAGTCGTGCTTGTAGCGTCGCCGGTTCTGGCGCAAGGCAGGAGGTGTACCATGGAGCAATTGCTTACGGAACAAACGACTGTTGGGGAGTTAGCGGGAAAGTGCCCGCGAGCGCGGAAGGTATTCGAACAACGAGGAATTGACTATTGCTGCGGCGGCAAGCGCAGCCTGGCCGAGGCGGCAAAGGAGCAGGGGACGTCGCCGGATGAACTGCTGTCCGACCTGAAGATGGCCATTGAAGAAAAGCCCGACCAGGAGACCGATGAAAAGGACTGGTATGCCGCGAGTCTTTCCGAGCTGGCCGACCACATCCAGAGCCGGCATCACACCTTCATGCATGAGCAGCTCCCCCGTCTGGCGGCGATGCTGGCCAAGGTGATCCGTGCGCATGAGGCCAATCACGGAAAGATGCTGCGCGAACTGCAGAAGACCTACCTGGGGCTTAGGGTAGAGATTGAGGAGCATCTCTACAAGGAGGAACGAATCCTCTTCCCTCTGATTCGCTCGATGGACGCCTACGCACAGGACAAGGGCCCGAGGCCCGTCGCCCACTGCGGCACGGTCCAGAATCCAATCGGGCAGATGGAACATGAGCACGACGACGCGGCCCATGCCCTGGACAAAATGAGGGAGATTACGGTAAACTATACATTACCAGGCGATGCGTGCAACACCTTTGCTGCGCTCTACGACGTATTGCAGGCGATGGAGGACGATCTGCACCAGCACATCCATCTCGAAAACAACATCCTGTTCCCGCGAAGCGCGGAACTGGAGAGGACCATAGGTGGAGAATAGAGGAGGGATGTAGATGGTAACGCAGTTGAAAGAGAACGTGTTCTGGGTCGGCGTGGTGGACTGGGAGCTGAGGCGTTTCCACGGCCATGAGCTCTCGACGCATCGGGGATCGAGTTACAACGCCTACTTGATCCTCGACGAGAAGACGGTCCTGGTGGACACGGTCTGGGGACCCTTCGCGGACCAACTTATCGAGAACATCCGCGAGATCACCGACCCCGCGAAGATTGACATCGTCGTGGCCAACCACTCCGAGACCGACCACTCGGGCTCACTGCCGACCGTGATGCGCCACGTACCCGACGCCACCCTCGTCGTCTCCAAGCGCGGGGCGGAGAGCGT
Organism: Planctomycetota bacterium; assembly: GCA_040755855.1. Classification (GTDB taxonomy): domain Bacteria; phylum Planctomycetota; class Brocadiia; order JAADGH01; family JAADGH01; genus JAADGH01. The sequence continues at coordinate 3,684 of JBFMAD010000088.1, forward strand.
TGAGGCCCACTACCACCAACCGTGGAATTTCAAACCCGTGAAGACCGGCGACAAGATCAACATCGGCAAGAGCGACCTGATCTTCGTCGAGGCGCCCATGCTCCACTGGCCCGACAGCATGTTCACGTATCTAACTGGGCGCAATATACTTATGCCCAACGACGCCTTCGGCCAGCACTACGCCACGGCCTTTCGTTTCAACGATCAGGTGGACCGGGAAGAACTGTATGAGGAGGCTATTAAGTACTACGCTAACATCGTCGCCCCCTACAGCGACCAGGTGCTCAAGAAGATTGACGAGGTCCTGGCGCTAAATCTGCCGGTGGACATCATCGCCCCGAGCCACGGCATCATCTGGCGCGACGACCCGCTGCAGATCGTCAAGACCTACCAAAAGTGGGCCAAGCAGGAACCCGCCCCGACGGCGGTGATCGTCTATGACACCATGTGGAACGGCACGCGGCGCATGGCCGAGGCGATCGGGGACGGCCTGGCGGACGTCGGCATGGATCACAAAATCTACCACGTGGCGGTGAACGACCGAAACGACGTCCTGACCGAGATTTTCAAGGCGCGCACGGTGGTCATCGGCTCGCCGACGCTGAACCGGGGCCTGCTGCCGACCATCTGGCCCATCCTGCAGGACATCAAGGGCCTCGGCTTCAAGAACAAACTCGGCGCGGCGTTTGGGACCTACGGCTGGAGCGGCGAGTGCGTCAAGATCATCGAGGAGCACCTGAAGGAGTGCAAGATACCCATCATCCGCGATGGGATCAAGTTCAAATGGCAGCCGAGGGCGGAGGACCTGGAGAAGTGCCGCGCCTTCGGGAAGGAAATCGGCGAGGCCACGAAGAAGGCATAGGAGAGACGAAGAAATGATTCTGGTAATCAACGGCAGCCCCAAACCCGACAGCAATCTTCGACGGATGCTCCGGAAGATCGCGTCGTGTACGGGACATGAGTATGAGATGGTGGACCTCGCCAAGCTGAGAATCAAGCCCTGCATCGGCTGCGTGAAATGCGCCAAGACGAACCGGTGCGTGGTGAAGGACGACATGGCCCCGCTCTATGACAAGATCGTGCAGAGCGAGGCGATGATCGTCGGCGGCGTGACTTACTTCGCCCACCCGAACGGTTTCACGCGCAACTTCCTCGAACGGATGTTCCCCCTGCGCCACGTGGAGCCGCAGACGAAGGACAAGATCGGCGCGGCCGTCGCCGTCGGCGGTGATGAGGCCGAGCAGACCGTCCGGGAGATTGCATACCACTTAGAGAGTTACTTCAACTTCCGAATCGCAGGCCAGGTGTTTTTCAACAGCGCCACGCCGCCGTGCTTCATCTGCGGGTTCGGCACGACCTGCCGCTACGGCGGCCCCGCGCGATGGATGACACCGGCAGAGTTCGAGGCGTTTACCGAGGTCAAGCCCGAGATGTTCCAGAATTTCGAGGACCATCCGGAGGTCGTCGGGGCGTGCGAGAAATTGGCTCAAGAAATCAAGACCGGCATCGAATCGGGACCGTCCCGAAAACAGGCATAGACCATAGAAATGGGTTTCTTATTGATGTGAAGGAGGAAAGGGCATGGAGATGTTTTGTTATCAGTGCGAGCAGACGGCGAAGGGCGCGGGCTGCGCACAGTATGGAGTCTGCGGCAAAGACCCCGAGGTCGCGGCGCTTCAGGACTTGTTGGTCCACGCGGCGAAGGGCGTCTCGATGTACGCCTATCGGGCGCGGGTGTTGGGGGCAGCGGATCGAGAGGTGGATGTCTTTATCACCGAAGCACTGTTCGCCACATTGACGAATGTGAACTTCGACGCCGATCGCTTCGTGCAGATTCTCCGCCGGGCCGCCCAGCGCCGTGACAAAGCAAAGGGCCTCTACGAGTCGGCGTGCAAGAAGGCCGGCAAGAAGCCGGAGGCGTTCGGTGGTCCCGCCGCCTGGCGACCTGCGGCCGACCGCCCAGGGCTGGTGCAGCAGGGCCGGGAGGTCGGCATCGAAGTCAGAAAGCAAAAACTCGGCGACGATGTGACCGGCCTGCAGGAACTCGTCATGTACGGCGTGAAGGGCATGGCCGCCTACGCCGACCATGCGCAGATTCTCGGCAAGTCGGACGAGAAGGTCTATGCCTTCTTCCATGAAATCCTCGACTACCTCGCCGGGAATCCGACCGACGTCGGCGACCTCCTGGCCAAGGCGCTGAAGGTCGGTGAGATAAACCTGCGCGTCATGGAACTGCTCGACGCGGCCAACACCGACGCCTACGGCCATCCCGAGCCGACGCAGGTGCGCGTCGAGCCGGTCAAGGGCAAGGCCATCGTCGTATCCGGCCACGATCTGAAGGACTTGGAGGAGCTCCTGAAACAGACCCAGGGGAAGGGCGTCAACATCTATACCCACGGCGAGATGCTCCCCGCCCATGCCTATCCGAAGCTGAAGAAATACAAACACCTCGTCGGCAACTACGGCAGCGCATGGCAGGACCAGGCGCGGGAGTTCGACGACTTCCCCGGCGCGATCCTGATGACCACCAACTGCATCCAGAAGCCGCGCGACTCCTACAAGGGGCGCATCTTCACCTGCGGTCTCGTCGGCTGGCCGGGCGTCAGGCACATCGGCAACCGCGACTTCGCCCCGGTCATCGAGGCAGCCCTTGCAGCGAAGGGGTTTCAGGAGAGTGGGCCGGACAAGAAGATCACCGTCGGCTTCGCCCGCAACACTGTCATGAGCGTGGCCGGGACGGTGATCGAGGCTGTAAAGAAAGGCGCCATCAAGCACTTCTTCCTCATCGGCGGGTGCGACGGCGCCAAGAGCGGCCGCAACTACTACACCCAGTTCGCCCAGGCCGTGCCGAAGGACTGCGTGATCCTCACCCTCGCTTGCGGGAAGTATCGCTTCAACAAGCTGGACTTCGGCGACATCGGCGGCATCCCGCGCCTCTTGGACGTGGGCCAGTGCAACGACGCCTACTCGGCGATCCAGATCGCCGTGGCCCTGGCGAAGGCATTCGACTGCGGCGTGAACGACCTGCCGCTCTCGATGATCCTGTCGTGGTATGAGCAAAAGGCGTGTTGCATCCTGCTGACGCTCTTGCACTTAGGGATCAGGAACATGCGCCTCGGCCCGAGCCTGCCGGCCTTTGTGACGCCGGCTGCGCTGAACATCCTGGTGGACAAGTTCAACATAGCACCCATCTCCACCGTCGAGGAGGACCTGAAGGCGTGCCTGGGCTGAGGGCGAAGATGGACAAGTTGCTCATCATCGGCTCGACAGCCGTTCAGCCGCAGCCGAAAGGGAGAGAGGAGACCGATGATCCCAAGCGGTTGGAGCACCCCATGAAATGGATCACTCGCGAAAAACCGAAAACAGATAGAGTTGCCTGTCCGTGGTTGATTAGGAAGTTCATTGACCCGGACGCCGAGATTCTTTATGTGCCCGACGATCGGGTGCTGGAGGTCGCCAGGCGCGAGGGCGCGGTTTCCTTCGACGCGCCCGGCGCCAGGTACGGCCACCGCAAGGGAAAGTGCACGTTTGAGGTGCTCATTGAGGAATACCATCTGACCGATCCCGCCCTTTTGAAACTCGCGGAGATTGTCCACGGCGCGGATGTCCAGGATGAACGGTCCACCCCCCAGTCGGCCGGCTTGCGGGCGATCGGTGAAGGCTTTATCCATGTCGTGCCGGACGACCACGAAAACCTGCGCATCCAGTCTTGTATCTACGATGCCTTGTATGCGTGGTGCCGGGCCAGGTCGTCGGGAAGAGACTGACATTATGTTTCAAAAAGGAGCGTATGTATGCTTGTCCGAATAGCTTGGTTTGTGCGGGCACTGTCTATGATCTGCGCCGTCGGCATTCTGGGTTGCCGGGAGACTGCCATCTCCGCCGACGCCCCGCCGCTAAAGCGCGTCGCATCCAGGGAGTGGACGTTCGACGATCTTCCGCCCGGAACGATGCCCCCCGGCTTCGCCCCGGCGGAGACCAACGGCAGAGGGAAGGTCGGCCTCTGGCAGACCGTGACCGATACGACGGCGCCGAGTCCCCCCAACGCCTTTGGGCTGGTCAAGACGGAGAACCGGGGGGAGACGTTCAACCTGGCCATCGTCGAAGGCGCGACCTACGACGATCTCGACCTCTCGGTGCGCTTCAAGGCCGTCCAGGGCAAGGAGGACCAGGGGGGCGGCCCGATCTGGCGCTGCAAGGATGCGAACAACTACTACATCGTCAGGGCGAATCCGCTGGAAGGCAATTTTCGGATCTACAAGGTCGTCGCCGGTTGGCGCGAGCAACTTGCGTCGGCAAACGCAAAGATGCCATCGGGTCAGTGGCGCGAGATTCGGATCGTCATGCTCGGCGATCAAATCGCGGCATGGTTGGACGGCAAGGCGCTTCTGCAGGTTCGTGATGCGGAATTTCAACGCGGCAAGATCGGTCTCTGGACCAAGGCCGACGCCGTGACCTATTTCGACAACCTGTCGGCGGCGTCGATTGCGCTGGACGGCGCGGGCCTCTTCAAGTCGCGCTGCGTCGAGTGCCACAGCCTCGATCGAGTCCTTGAAAAGCGCGACTACACCGCCGACGACTGGCGGCGGACGGTGGACAACATGCTGGAGAAGCAGGGCGCCCGCGACACGATCTCCGAGAGGGAAGCGGCCGCCATCGCGGAATTTCTTTCCGATTCCGACTGGGGAAAGCAAGTCAATGCAAAGGAGGCAATGAAATGAGCGACAAAGGAAGATCAGCGACCCAGACGCGCCGCGAGTTCTTGTGGACCAGCCTGGCGACAGGCGGAACGATCCTGTCGGGGACCGTTGCCGTGCGGCGCGGCGAGGCGCAGGATCGGACGGGGGAAGTTCCCCGCTTCCGGTTCGCGCACGTGACCGACATGCACCTGTCCACCCAGGGAAAAAACGGCGCGGCGATGAAGGCCGACAGCATCCGAATCTTCGAGGACGTCGTGGAACAGCTCAACGCGACAGCGGGGTTGGACTTCATTCTGTTCGGAGGCGATAATTTCGACAACAGCGAAAAAGGGACAGCCGACCTCGATGAGTTCCTCAGGCTCACGGCGAAACTGAAGGCGCCGTATTACATCCAATTCGGCAACCGGGAGGCGTCGTCCCTCCCGCCGGGCGACCCGGTTTCCAAGCAGGAATTTGTCAAAGCGTTCCAGGGGCGCGGCTTCGACGGCGACTGCTGCTGGTGGAGCGCATCGCCGGCGAAAGGCGTTGCCGTGATCGGCCTCGACACGTCCATTGAGGGGCGAAACAATGGCGCGGTCTCGGAGGAGCAACTGGCCTGGCTGAAAAGGGAACTCGACGAGCGCCGCAATGACTTTGTGATGGTCCTGACCCATCATCTGTTCCTTCCCACGTGGCGGCCAAAGGAGATTCCCAAGTGGGAGGAATCCTATGTCATCGGCAACGCGGAGGCGGTGATGCCGATCCTCGAGAAGGCGTCGAATGTGAAGCTCGTCCTCTCGGGCCATCACCATGTGGCCAAGGTGCAGGTGCGCAACGGCCTGCCTTACATCGCCTCGCCCGCGACGGTCCAGTATCCTCACGCCTTCCGGGTCGTGTCGGTGGAGGGGGGGGAGGCCAAGTTCGACTTCCGCCAGATTCGCAGCCGCGACATCATCGCCTCGGGACGGCAGCACTTGATCGAGGCGAAGGCGGATGAATACGGCAAGGGCGGCGCGGACAATGTGGCCGACTACTGCCTGGGGGCGGAGGGCGATCGGACGCCAACGCTCGACATGCGATAGGTGGAAATGATGTTTCACAAGACGATGACGGCAATCGCGCTCGCGGCTTTGGCTGCGGGTTGCGGTCCCGGCGAGGGCAAGGTGGTGGTCTATTCCTCCGAAGACCGCATCTTTTCCGAACCGGTCTTGAAGGAATTCGAGAGGCGGACGGGCATCCGCGTGGTTGGGGTGTATGACACGGAGGAGACGAAGAGCGCCGGGCTGGTAAATCGCCTCATCGCGAAGAAGGACAATCCCGACGGTGACGTCTTCTGGAGCGGCGATCCGGCGCGGCCGATCGTGCTGAAGTCGAAGGGCGTCCTCGCGCCATATATATCCCCCTCGGCGCGGGACATCCCTGATCGCTTCAAGGACAAAGAAGGATACTGGACGGGCTTCTCGGCGCGGACGCGCGTGTTGTTGATAAACACCGATCTCGTCAAGGAATCGGACGCACCGAGTTCGATTCTCGACCTGACAGCCCCCCGATGGCGCGGCCAGGTGGCCATTGCCAATCCGCTCTTCGGCACCACGTCATTCCACGCGGCGGCTCTTTTTGAGGCGCTTGGGGAAGAGAAGGCGAAGAAATGGTTTCATGATCTTCGGGCGAACGACTGCCGCATCGTCGCCTCCAACGGAGAAGTCCGCCGGCAGGTGGCAAGCGGCGGCGTGAAGATCGGTTTATCCGACTCCGACGATGCGAGCGTCGCCGTCCTGGACAAGAAGCCGGTCCGGGCGATCGTTCCGGACCAGAACGATGGACAGATTGGCAACCTCGTGATGCCGAACACCGTCTCCCTCATCCAGGGATGTCCCCATCCGGAAAATGCGAAGCGGTTGATTGACTTCCTTCTCACCGCCGAGGTAGAACAGATGCTGGCGGAGGCGGAATGCGCCCAGTCGCCGCTCCACCCCGGAGTGCCGATACCGCCCAACGTCCTCTCTTTAGACAAGGTGAAACCGATGGCGATTGACTACCACCGGACTGCAATGCGGCTCGAGCGGATTGCGGGGTTCTTGAAGACCTGGACGGAGGGCGGATGATGGCATTGGGGTCGGGCCCATGGACGCGCCTGGCGCATCTGTGCTGTCTGCTGCTGTTCGTCGCCGCCGCCGTCCTGCCGGTCGGCATGATGGCGGCCGATTCATTCAAAACGCCGGACGGGATTTCCCTCCGCCCATTCCGCGTTCTTTTTGAAAACCCGCAGAACCTGCGGCTTCTCGTCCGGACGCTCCTGCTCTCCGCCGCCGTGGCCGCGGCGACGGGCGTGCTGGGCGCAGCTCTCGGTTTCCTGCTCACGAGGACGAACCTCCCCTTGCGACGGGTGTTCGGCCTCATCCTTGTCGTCCCTCTCGCCATTCCTCCCTACATCAACGGCATCGGCTGGACGGAGGTACTACCCGAGCCGTTCATCTACAGTTTCTGGGGCGCCGTCTTCGTCCTCACCCTCTCCTACTTCCCGATCGTCCTGCTCTTCGTCCAGAAGGCGCTGCGGCTTGCCGCGCCGGAGGTCGAGGAGGCCGCGCTTCTCTGCGGAACGCGCCGCCAGGTGGCATGGCACATCACGCTGCCGCTCATCTTTCCCGCCGTCCTGTCCGGTTCGTTGATTGCCGCCATGCTGACGGCGTCGGAACTGGGCGTCCCAACGCTCCTGAAGGTCTCCGTCTTCAACTTCGAGATCTTCACCCGGATTGGCGCGTTCAACGATTTCCAGTCCGCCACGATCCTCTCCCTGCCGATGATCGGCGCCGCCGTCGCCGTGCTGTTCCTGGAGGCCCGCGTGACCGGCAACATGACGTCGGAGTTGATGGAGACAGCACATGCGGAAGGGGCTATCGTTCGGCTTGGGCCCTGGACGGGGGCCGCCGTACTGTTTGCCCTTCTGATGTCGGCGGCGGCGTTCGCCCTGCCCATCGGTGTGCTGCTTGCGAAGTCAATGAGCGGCGCAGCCTATGCCCGAGCCCTGTCAATCGCCGCGCGGCCGCTTCGGCATTCCCTCTGCCTTGGCATCGTCTGCGCCCTGGTTCTCACGGCGACGGCGTGCGTCCTTGCCGTGCTGAAGCCGCGAGCCGGGTGGCAGGCAAAGCTGGCGTGGGCGCTGCCGCTGCTCACGTTCGCCGTCCCCGGCGCGATCATTGGACTCGGCCTGCTGAGGGCCTATGATCGCCCCACGGCGCCCTTCCATGTGCTGACCGCCTCGGGTGGATTGATCGTGTGCGCATGCCTCGGCAGGTTCCTCGTCATACCGGCGCGAATTGTGGGGGGATCTCTTGAGCAGATCCCCAATTCGCTCCCCGAAACGGCGGCCATCGACGGCGCCGGAGCGTTCATGTGTTTCAGGCACGTTCTCTTTCCGCTTGTTGCGCCGGCCCTCCTAACTTCTCTCGTGATTTGTTTTATCCTCTGTGTGGGCGAGATGTCCGCCGCCATACTGGTCCATCCGCCGGGGCTTGAAACGCTGCCCATCGCCCTCTATACGGTGGAGGCCAACAGCCCCAGCAGCGTTGTCGCAGCGCTCTCGGTCATCCTTGTGGTCGTTACGCTCGCGCCTGCGGCTGCCCTGTTCCTTGGCGTGAGGCCGCGCGGCGCGGGTGAAAAGCAATGTCTCTGACCCCTTTACCGACTCGATGAATGGCATGAGCGCCAGAACCAAACTTGTTCTGATCAGCGGCTTCCGCGGCTCCGGGAAGACAACGCTCATGACGGCTTTGGGGAAACGGCTGCTCGCCCGCTGCGAGAACGTCGCCCTTACCACATTGGGCGCCTTCGGAACGCTCATCGTTTCGAGGATCCAGGCGCTTGTGAGCGTGGGCAAGACGGCCTTCCTCGGCATTGGGACTTGCCTCGTTGCGGCGCTGATTTTCCTGCCGGACTTGGCGTCGGTGTTGGGACCTGGTGAGCGGCGCTCGGCGTTACCTCAGGAGGCGCAGGAAGATGGACAAACTTGAAGGCGTCGCTGCGCGGGTCGCCGCGCGGCGATTGGACGGCCTCTACAAGCGGCGCGGGGACAATGACTTGGTGATCGTCCGCGTCCGCGGGCCGGGCTCGCAGTGGAGCGCGGGAAAGCTCCGAACGCTGGCGCAACTCGCCAAGCAATATGGCATCGGCGCGTTGCACCTCACCACGCGCGCCGATGTGCTGCTGCCCGCGATTCCGTTTGCCCACGTCGATGCCGTTCTGTCTGCGCTGAAGGAGGCCGGCATGAGCACACGCGGCGCCTGCGGCGACTGTCTGCGAAACATCACGGCCTGTCCCGGGGCAGGCGTGTGCCCAAATGAACGGATTGATGCGTGCGCGCTCGCCACGGAACTATCCGACAAACTCGCCGGCACATCCGAGTATGAACATCTGCCGCGCAAGTTCAAGATCTCCATCTCCGGCTGCGAGCGGGGGTGTGCGCTGCCGCAGATTCAGGACGTGGGCCTCGTGGCGCGACAGGTGGACGAGACGGGCCTCACGGGCATCGGGTTTGACGTGTATCTGGCCGGGGGGCTGGGCAGGCATCCCATGCTGGCGAAGAAGGTCGCCATGGTCCTCCGGCCTGACAACGTGCTTCCGTTTATCCGGGCGACGGTCGAATGTTTCAACGATCTCGGCGACCGGACGCGTCGCCATTGGGCGAGGATGAAGTTCGTTGCGGAACAACTGGGCCATGATGGGTTGCTGGCAAAGATCAAGGAACGGCTCACGGAGAAGGCATGCGAGTATGTGATTTAGAAAAGGATCGGCAGTCGGCGGTCCTGCCGCAGCGACAGGCGGGCCTTGCGCGCGTACGTTGCGCCGTCCCGGCGGGCGATCTGACGGCGGAGACGCTGGAGCGCCTCTGCGCCATCGCGGAGAAATACGGCGACGGCGATGTGCGATGCAGTTCGCGTCACGAGATCGAGATTCCCTCCCTGCGTGAGGAAGACATCGCGGCTGTATTGGCCGAGCTGCGGCGGCTTCCCCTGCGGGTGGACGGCATCCTTGAGCGTCCCAACGTCGTGGCCTGCCCCGGCGCGGACGAGTGCCAGGCCGCCTATGTGAAAACGAAAAAACTCTGCCACGACATCGAGGCGTTCCTCACCGAGGCGGCAGAGCAAGGCCCCCTGCCGCGCGAGTTCCGCGTGGCCCTGTCCGGCTGCCCCAACGAGTGCAGCCACGGCCACATCAACGACATCGGCTTCGTGGGGTCCGTGGGGGCGCGCGGCGGCCGGAAGCTCCGGGGCTTCGACCTGGTCGTCGGCGGGTCCGTTCACGGCGAAGGCCGGCTGGGGGAGCGGATCGCCTTTGTTAGCCCGGAGGATGTCGTTCCCACGTTGCGCGACCTGCTCAGCATCCATCGGGAGAATACGACGGCGGGCATATCATTTTCCGATTTCTTCCTCGACATCGGGCCCGAGGAGCTTATGGCTAAGTTGGAGGAGAAGCTGAGCGAGCGGATATGGTTCTTCGAGATATGAACAGGTGCAGGCCATGAAGACCGGCAAGCGGAAAGTCATCGCCCGCGTGGTGGACGCGGGGACGTGCCGGTACTACCGCAAAGGGCGAACATTTGTTCTTGGAAGATTTACCCCGAAGGGTCTGTGCGATAGCGCCTATGTGGCGCTCTCGCGTGACGCGCAGACGATGCGCGCTGGCGGGACCCTCCCCTGGGAGAAGGACGGCCGCGTGCTGACGCGCTGCCCCGACCCTGCCGGCGCGCTGTGGGAGCTCCGGCTGGAAGGCGCCGCTGCGGTGTGCCGACCTGACTCTTCGGAGGAAAAGGTTCCCGCCGCGCATCTGAAGGGCGCCCCCACCCATGAGGTGCGGATCTGTCGGGGGCGAGAGGGGGGATGCCCGTTCGCATTGACCGAATTAGCGGACCTGGTGTATCGGGTCGAAGCCGTCGTCGAGCGATCTGGATGGGAGGGCTTTCTTCGCAAACGCTTCCCGACCCGGATTCTTCCACATCAGCGCCTGAAGATCGCCCTGGCCGCCTGCCCCAACACATGCACCCAGCCACAGATCAAGGATTTTGGGATTATCGCGACGATGCGTCCCACGGGCGTCACTCCCCAGTGCAATGGCTGCGGCAAGTGCGAGGAGGCGTGCGAGGAGGGAGCGATGGCGGTGCGGGAGGGGAAAGCCCGCCTCGATGCGGAGATGTGTGTCGGATGCGGGATGTGCATCGAGGCCTGTCCGCAGGATGCGATTGCCACGGATGGACTTTCTTTTCGCATCCTGGTGGGCGGGAAACTCGGGCGGCATCCGGCCTGGGCGCGGGAGCTCTGCCGCGGTCTCTCGATCCAGGAGGTCCCCGGCATGATCGAAAAATCGCTCGCATGGATCATGGAGCACATGGCGCCCCGGGAACGAGTCGCCGATGTGGTGGACCGACTCGGGCCGGATGCTCTGCTGGCCGTCGTGATGGGCCTGCCTCGAAGCGACGGCGGAGAAGGGCGACCCAAAGGCGCACAAGATGGCGGGTGATCGGTTCCTCAAGCAGATCGGCGAGCCTCGCTGCCGAACCACGGCGATGGGCATCCTGCCCCACCGCGACGTCTCCGCAGCGATGGACCTGGCCCTGTCGCTGGACATCCCCTTCTGGCCTCAGCTCCCTCGGCTCCGATTCGAGGAAGACATGTACGCCCAGGCGTGCGACGGCCTCCCGGGTTTTGAAGTGGATCGGGAAGGGAAGACCATCCGGTTCGACCGGGAACGCTTCTTCGGCGACATCGAGTCCTACGCGTCGCATTCCGGGGAGCTTTCTTACGTGGGACTGTCTCCGGAATCGAGCGTCGTCTTTGATGAATTTCTGGGTTTGGACATCGGCTCGGCGTGGGCGATCCGAGGCCAGATCATCGGGCCGGTCAGTTTCGGCCTGAAGGTTGCCGACCCGGACAAGAAGCCGGTGATCTATGATGAGAGCGTTCGCACCGTGCTGTTCGATGCCTTCCCGCGCAAGGCGAACTGGCAGTACGAGCAGTTGTCGAAGCGAAACCGCCGCGCCTTCGTCTGGTTCGACGAGCCGGGATTGGAGATGCTCTGGACGAGCATTACGGGCTACACCGAGCAGCAGGCGAAGACCGACCTCGGCGCGGCGCTGGAGCAGGTCGAAGGCCCGCGCGGCATCCACCTGTGCGGGAAGCCGGACTGGGACTTTCTGCTCGGCGCTCCCATTGACGTGCTGTCCATGGACGCCTACAGTCACGGGGCGGTCCTCGCGGCCTATGAGAGGGCCGGCGAGTTCATCCGGCAGGGCGGCGTGATCGGCTGGGGAATCGTTCCCACCCACCAGGACCTTCTGAAAAACGAGACTGTCGAATCGCTGATGAGAATGTTGTTGGGGCAGTGGACAAAGCTGGCCCGGCAAGGACTTGGCGAGACTCAAATCGCCCGGCAAGCGATCCTGGCCCCGGCGACCTGCTGCCTTATCAATCCCGATGAAACGACGTCGGTGGAACGGGCGTTTTCGATTTTGACCTCCCTTTCGGACTCGATCCGTCACAAGTTTGGATTCGATGATTGACCATTCCGCACAGCACGCGGCGACGAATCCGCCCGCTCACGCAAAATGGGCGAGGCCGGCGGTGCAGGCGGGTTTTCTGTTCCTCTCCCTCCTGATGGGTCTGCAATTTCGCAATTTCGTAAATTCCCTCTCTGGCCCGCTCGACGAACCCGTCGCGTACCGGCCGGCAGGCGTGGAAGCCTATCTGCCGATCAGTTCCTTGATGAGTCTGACCTACCTCGCCAAGACCGGGATCGCCAACCGCGTGCATCCGGCGGGACTCGTGCTTTTCATGCTGATCCTCGCTTTGACGCTGCTCATCGGGCGCGGCTTCTGCAGCTGGGTGTGCCCCATCGGGACTCTGGCCGAATATGCGCATAGGATAGGGCGAAGGGCATTAGGGCGCAATCTTTGGATGCCCTGGTGGCTCGATATCCCCTTGCGCGGGATCAAGTACGTCGTCCTTGCATTCTTTATTTACTTCATCTTCCGCATGTCCGCCGATGGGTTGCGCCATTTCATCTACGGACCGTACAACCGAATCGCCGACGTCAAGATGTATCTGTTCTTCGCCAACATCAGCAGGACGACTCTTGCAACACTGATTACGCTCGGAATCCTTTCGATCATCTTCCAGAACTTCTGGTGTCGGTATCTCTGCCCGTATGGGGCGCTCCTCTGCCTGTGTTCTGCGCCAAGCCCCTTGGCGATCCGGCGCGCCGAAGAGAAGTGCATCGCCTGCGGCAAGTGCGCCAGGGCCTGCCCCAACCGAGTCCCTGTGGATGCGAAGCGCCGCGTGGGATCCACGGAGTGCACGATGTGTTTCAGTTGCGTGGAGGTCTGTCCGGTTCCGGGGGCGCTGCGGGCGGCAGGGAGGGTGGAGGGGAGCGCAATCCCGGTGACTGTGTATGGGGCGGTCATCGTGGCCGCGTTCCTCCTCACTCCCCATGTGGCGCGGGTATTTAACTATTGGGACACCGAGACGCCGGCGTTTCTCTACAAACACCTGTATCAGAGGATTGCCCGGATTGACCACCCCCGCCCCCGTCGGTTCCAGGCGAGCCCGCCGGAAGATGAATCCGACCCCGGCGAGGCAAATCAGGCCCAGGGAGAAGACAAATGAGACTCAAGGTTCTGGCCTGCGAGACGCTGTTCCGTGAGGTTTATCGTGCGGCGTCGGAGTCGCCCCATGTGTGCGACATCAAGCTGCTCCCGCGCGCCCTGCACGACGACCTTAGCCTGATGCGTGAAACGCTTCAGGAGGAGGTTGCCCTTACGAATACGACGTCGCGCAAGGAGGCCGATCTTCCCGGTGTACATTGCCCCGTCTGCGCAGAGGGAGAATACAATGCGGTCATCCTGGCCATGGGGCTTTGCGGTAACACAACCCTCGGCCTCCAGGCGGGGCGCGCGCCGCTTGCCCTCCCCCGGGTGCATGATTGCCACGGCCTCCTTTTGGGCGGAAATTCCCAATACCTCGACGAAGAAAAACGAACGGTCTTTTATCACCAGGGGGCCGTTGAGCGTCTCGGCGCGGCGCGGGTGGACGCCGTGCCGCGGCGCTTCGGCCTGGGCAGGACGCTCGCGGAGTACATCCGGCAGTACGGCGAGGACAACGGACGATACATCTATGAGATGGAACACCGGTTTGCCCAATACAATGACCGCGCCCTTTTTATATACCGCGAAGATCTCCACGATGTGCGCATGCGATGCGAGGAGGAAGTTCGGGAATATGCGGCGCAGTTCGGTTGGGCGGTTGTGCCTGTGCCGGTCCGGATGGGCCTCATTCGCCGCCTCCTTTCGGGGGATTGGGAAAGCGACGAAGTAATCGTCGTCCCTCCGGGCGAAACGTTGGATGTGGTTGTCGGCAAGGACGGGAGCATCGCGCGGCGGCAGTCAATAGGATCAAACCTTAATTCCACATTATGATGTGGATATTGCGGGTACAGGGGGGTTGTTGAAAAACCCTGTTCTTGTAGCCGCAGGCTTCAGCCTGCGGGGCCGTGATGCGTCAAACCGCACCCGTAAAGGGTGCGGCTACAGTCGGTGTTCGCCTCGCGGGGGTTTTTCAACAA
>JBFMAD010000089.1:0-17670 GCA_040755855.1 Planctomycetota bacterium
CGCTCCTCGTTGGCGGTTCGGAGGGTTCCCTGGGCAACGAAGAGGAAGAGAAACGGGCTTGTGGATCGACAGAAGTCCCCCACAAAATCACCGAAAAAATTCCACTTGAAACTCGTGGCAAGACACTACACTTTCACCGCCCGCGCTCTTGACACCGAGACCGGGCTGATGTACTATAGAGCTCGTTATTACTCCACCGCCCAGGGCAGGTTTGTGGGGCGCGATCCGGAGCGGTACGTGGATGGGATGAATTTGTATGCGGCCTACTTCGCCCCGAACAAGGTGGATCCGCTCGGGTTGGATTGGTGGGAATGGGTGCCTGGCTTCAGTGTGGGTGGCCACTACCTGCAGGGGAAATTCGGCCACATTGAAGGCACTGACGTCTCAGACTATACAAAATTCAGGGCTACAAGGAGTAGGTGTTGCGAGATCGGCAAGGCGGCCGCGGAGGAAGAATGCAAGAAAGCCATAGGTGCACAAGGCGCTGCGTACGTCAATGCCATTTTGCCTTTTACGACGGGACACGACTTTGGGAAACACATTATCACGGGCGGAGCCGGTGCAATAGCTGTGTGGGGCATCAAGCAGGGCGCCAGCAAGGCGATCGCTGGTGGTGTTGCTGGGGTGGTAGTGGGAGGCGTAGATGTTGGTGGAGAGATATACCTCTCTTGGAATCGGGCTAGCGCAATAGAGACTGCGGTAACTGCAGCAAAGAAGCTCCTGTGTCTCTGCCCGAAGGACGTGCAAGAATGAAGGAGTTCTGTTCTTGTCACAAGCGTAGTAATGAGAGAAAGGATAGGTTGACGTGGTTAGCGTGATATTGGCGTCCCTTTTCTTCTTCACGCTCGTCGTTGGTTCTCTGCTTCTCCGGCGGTCACGAGGAGAGAACTGGGCAAGTCTGGTGTACTTGCCCCTACCCTTGGTGGTTTCCAGTTTTGTCCTTGCCGTATTGAGTTGCTACTACTACGGAGGTAGGCTGTACCCTGTCTTTGGCTTTGCGGCGTCTGCCTGTGGCTTCCTTTCAATGGGCGCAGACAGGGAGTTGTGTAGCGATCCTGTGTGCTTCATTTTGGATAAGTTGCTAAAGGGGAGTGCGCGAGATTACCGTTCATGTGGACCGTCCAATGCCAAAGATCATTTGTGGGCTTTACGGTTGCTTCGAGTTTCCTTTGCAGCAATGGGCGCATTTCTGGTTGCTCGCAGCATCATCACATACTTCCTGACCAGGGGACATTGATGCGAAGAAGGAAGTAAAGGGGTCACTCATATTCCCCGGCGTCAAGAAAAAAACGACCCTCCGCGAAAAGGGAAAAGGAGTCAGGCTACTTTTTAAAGACACGGCGACATTCACCGGAACCGTGTATTCAGGCAACGCCCCTCTCACGCTTGGCCGAATCAATTTCACAGGAAATGAGTACTACTACGACGGCCTGGTTGATGAGGTCCGTGTTTCATCCGTGGCTCGTTACACGGCGACAAATGCTGTGGCGGATGGGTCGAGCTTCCGGAACGACGGCGCTCACATATCTGTCGCATCCGTGGCCGGCGGCAAGTACGGCAAGGCTTATGAGTTTGACGGCGCAAGCAGCTACGTCGAGGCGCCGGATGATAATAGCCTCGATATGACAGGCGATTTAACCATCGAGGCTTGGGTCAAGGCTGACACCGTATCCGGTTACCGAAATGTCGTGGCGAAGTGGCTGCCCTCGGGCGATCAGCGAAGCTGGCAGATGTGGATAGAGGAGGGGAAGCTTCGCGGTCGCGTGAGTCCGGACGGTGCGTATGGCAGCGTCGTCTCCGTGACGAGCCAGACCTCGATCTCGGCGGGGACATGGACGCACGTCGCATTCGTGCGGTGCGACGATGAATTGAGTCTGTGGATCAATGGAACGAAGGATGCCAATACCGCCACGTTCACGGGAACGGTCTACTCCGGCAGCGCGCCTCTCACCATCGGCCGGATCAACATGACGGACAACTGGTATTACTTCGATGGGCAGATAGATGAAGTTCGCGCGAGCAATTTCGCCAGAAGCGCGTTCAGTGATGCGACGCTGACCTATGATGATAATGGCAACCTGACGAGCGATGGGGACATGGAATACCAGTATGACGTCTTCAATCGCCTCCTGAAGGTCACCAAGTCCGCCGATGATTCGGTCGTCGCCGAATACCTCTACGACGGCCTCGGCCGCCGCGTCCTCAAGAGCGTCGGCAATGACGACACGCGATACGTTTACGACGGCAATGACGTCGTCTGCGAATACAACGCAAATGATGCCCTCGTCTGCCGATACGTCATGGGCAGAAGCATTGACGAGCCGATGCGGATGGAACGTTTGATCGAAGGGAATTGGCGGAACTTCTACTATCAGACCAACGCCCTCGGCTCCATCGTCGCTCTCAACGAGTGGGATTCGGGCGAACAAGAAGAAACGATCGTCGAGCGCTACACCTACGATGCCTACGGTCGCCTCCTCGTCCACACCCCCGGCACCGACGGGACATTCGGCACGTCGGATGATAATTATCGTGCCACGAGTTCCGTCGGCAACCCCTACGGTTTCACCGCCCGCGCCCTTGACACCGAGACCGGCCTTATGTACTACCGCGTTAGGTATTACTCGCCGCTCCTTGGTCGATTCATTTCTAGTGACCCCCTGGGCCATGACGCTGGTATCAATCTCTACGGTGGCTATTTCGTTCCCAATGGGGTAGATCCCATGGGTCTGGACAACGTTCAATGGCCGAGCAACTTCTATGTCGTGAGTACGGGAGAGTCGCTGGTGTATCACACTGCAATTCAGTGGGAGACGGGGGGGGCGGACCGAAAGGAAACCGGATCCACGATGGTTGAATATGGCCCAGAGGGGGTGACATGCGGCACTGCAGACCCCCAGCGCAAGGTGGTTCGCCAGATGTCCAGAAAAGCTGAAGGCAGGATGACGGTTAACGGTGCGGAGATAGACTGTGTCTGCGCCACGGAGCAAGACATTATGAATTGTCTGAAGGAATTTGCGTGGGACACCGGCGTTGCTGCGAAAAAGAACCAATTCGCACCATCGGCGGACAACTTCCGGGCCTGGGGGAAGAAGCCGCCAGCCGGCGCGAAGCTGTACTATTTCTCTAAGTCTCTTGCTGCTCAACTGATTTATGGGCATACTTGTCGCGAGTTCGTAGAAGAGGCACCCCCTCAATGCTGCCTTGAGTAGCCAGTTGGGCGTTGGTTGCTGCGTCTAAGGCAGACTCCGGAGGGCGCATAAAGGCGGGTTTAGCAGCGGAAATGGTCGGCACGGTGGGCATCCTATCTTGGGGCGACACAGCCCAAGTCGATCGTGGCGGGAGGAGAATCCATCAACCATGGTACAAGAGGACTATAATCTCGATTCATTGCAACCCGGAACATCGTTTCGCAAGCGCATCGTTGTCATTGTATTGTCCGCCGCAGTTGGCAGTATTGCCCTTGGGACTTGCCTAACCGTCGAGTTACAATGGGCATGGCTCAGTCTGCTCTTTGGTGTGTTTTCTCGAGTGGTTCTTTGCGTACTATGCGTGCTGCTGCCGGTCTTGGTCTGTGCAATTCTCTCTCGTACAAAAGCCCACACGAGTTTGGCACTTCTTACGTCTTATTTCGTCGGGAGCTTAGCCGTTGTGTGGGTGTATTCGCTGCTGGACCAGTCACTGCTTAACCGCTCAGGCGGAATCAAGCTTTTGCTTGTACCGCTGCTCAGTATGCTACCGGGTTTTCCTGTCGTCGGTACCGTGTTTTTCTTGGTTGGCCCACAACTAGAACGGGGCAGGATTCTCTCGGTCGTGGCGTGTGGAAGTATGCTGCTTGTCCTTTCTTACGGGTGGTTTTTGGCGTTTGTTGCCATCGTTGGCCCCGATGGGGGATATGGGCGCTATGATACGCCGTCAGGTGTGCTATTTGTATTGCTGACACCTGGACTTGCTTGTTTCCCTCTGACGTTCGCAACTACCGCGTCCATGCTCATGTGTAACACAAACGACAGCAAGGCTGGATTCCGAAACAGGCGGAACATACTGAGAGTGATTGCTCCTATGGCAGGCGCTATCCTCACCATTGCCGTGCTATCGAGGATTCCACGCTGTATTAGGAATAGGGAATTAGCGAAGGCGATCGAGTCCAACGAGACTGCTCGCGCGAGTAATCTCTTGAAACGAGGTGTTGATTTGGACGCACTCGACGCCGCTGGCTGGGCACCCCTCCACTATGCGGTCGCAAACCATAATTCGGCGTTGGCCAGTCTTATTTTGAAGATGGGTGGAGATGTTGATATAACAACGAATCAGCAATCATTTACCCCTCTGCATTTGGCCGCCATACAGGGTAATGATGAGATTGCTCAATTACTGATTGACAATGGTGCTAATCTGAATGCCTGCACATTTGACTGCCAACCCAGAACACCCTTGTACTATGCCGTGTTTTATGGATACAAGAAGGTTGTTGATACTCTGGTTCAGAATGGTGCTGATGTGAACTTGAAGGACGGGTGGGGCAAGACAGCCTTGGACACAGCGCGGGAAAGAGGGTTTGATCACATCGCAGAGATCCTCCGCCAGCACGATGGCAAGTCCGGCAAGGAACTGAAGTAGCTGTTGGGTTATCTTCGGCTCGTGGACCCATGTGGCCTTCGTCCGAAGCGGCGACGAGCTGAGCCTTTGGATCAATGGGAGCAAGGATCAGAACACGGCGACGTTCACGGGGACCATCTATTCCGGCAGCGGGCCGCTCACCCTGGGCCGGATCAACTTCACGGGGAACGAGTACTACTATGATGGTCTCATAGATGAGGTCCGTGTTTCATCCGTGGCTCGATACACGGCGACAAATGCTGTGGCCGATGGGTCGAGCTTCCGAAACGACGGCGCGGATCAGTTCCGGGGACACCATACATAATTATCCATATCCCAAACATCTTACTCGACAATAGCACAACACCGGAAGGAGTTTATCACACTTGGGGGCCGTTGTCAAATCCCCGACATGCGGGATGAGAATTGAATATCGAACAAGGAATTTTGAATGATGAAGGAAGAAAGAACCGAGGCGGGGCGACGCCCTCGCCGGGGGACGATATTTCGCAATTGTGAATATCCGCCGCGCCGCCGGTCGCCCATTCGCCGAGGGAAGCGACCTCCCGGAGGTCAAGGACCTTGTCAGAGCAACGGACACCGCACGAATGGGTGTCTGCACAGCACGCGAACGAATTGAAAAAACGCACCCTTTGAAGGAGAAGACCGGAGAACCCCTATGACAGATGGCCCTTGGCTTCTACGGCTATGGATGTCCCCCAACTGCGCCCTGAACTCTGCAGACCTACTTTAGTTCAGTTCCTCGTTTGGCACCGTGCTGCTGGAGGATGGCACCCATCCCTTCGCTTTTGGTCAGATCCAAAGGGGTCTCACCCCTATTATCCTTTGGGTTGACGTCTGCGCCTTTGGGACGATATTCCGGGGACATAGGGGTTGTTGAAAAACCCTGTTCTTGTAGCAGGCTTCAGCCTGCGGGGCCGTGATGCGTCAAACCGCACCCGTAAAGGGTGCGGCTACAGTCGGTGTTCGCCTCGCGGGGGTTTTTCAACAACCCCGTGGACGGTAGTTTTGAGTCTGTTTTCTTGGCGCCGGGCTGTACGGGACCATTGGGTAAGTTCTCTCTCGCCTTTCCTTCGCGTCGCGATGATTGAAGTGTACCCTATGGACGGGGGGCTGTCAAGAATGGCTGGCGAGTTCATAGGTTAAATATACCCGGTCTAACGATAGGCGATTTGATGCCATCGAGGTAGCATTACCGTCGCGGTGAATCCTCGTCTACCGGCTTGTGACGGGCGAGCCAGTCGTCCCACATTCCCTTCGTGGCGGGATTCGACTTGAGGAGGGGGGAGAAGGTCTTTTCGAAGAACCGGCTGCCCAGCCGGTAGTACACGCCGGCTCTCTCCACGATCTGCGCGGCGTCCTTGAGATCAATCCCTTGCAAGGGATTGATATTGAACCGCTCCGGCTCTGCCGCGAAGGGATCGCCCCCCATCGCGTGCGTCTGGTATCTGCGCACAAGCATAAACTCCAGAGCGGGGAAGTCGTCTGTGTTCTCCCGCGCAACCTGCGGCGTGAAGATGCGGAAGATGTTGTCCGACAGCCGAATGTCCTCAAAGAAGTGGTCAAGGTCGGGGTCGGGAAATCGCTTGAGCAGGGCGGCCTCGACAGGCAGACTCGAAGGAAGTTCCCGGAACCGCCGGGGATGGATCGGCAGGCGGGAGCAGGCCGCCATGTAGTAGGAGCCGTTCAGCAGCCGCAGGTGACAGTAGGGGAACTGCCTTCGCAGGGCGGCGAGGACCGTCATCACCCCCTCCTCCGACATATCGGGGGCGGACAGCCACGTGCAGAACACCCCATCGGGCCGCAAGGCCCCGGCGACCCGCTCGTAGAACTCCACGGTATAGATCTTCGACGCGGAGAAGTAGGTCGGGGCGGGGATCGAGTTCACGATCACGTCGTATGCGTCGCGCCGGCCGGCAAGGAAGGTTCGCCCGTCGCCGAGGATGCGCTTGGCGCGGGGGTTCTCCTCGACGCCCAGGTTCACGTGCCGCAGCTCCGGCATCATGCGGTAGAAGGCCTCGTTGATCTCCACGAGGTCCGTCTCCTCGAAATACTGCGCCACGGTCCCCCCCGTCAGCCCCGTGCCGAAGCCCAGGACGAGGGCGCGGCCCAGCCGGGGGGCGGTCAGCGCCGCGATGACCCCGCTCGTGATCTCCGCCGAATTCGGAACCCCCTTCCTGGTCACGTAGATGCTCGGATGGCCGTTGTAGGAGACCCACTCGTAGTCCCTGCTCCGGAGGAGGGTGGCGCTCTCGGCGCCGGATTTGAAGACGATCACCTCGTCCTCCGGCTTCAGTTCATCGGCCCACTGCGCCAGGTAGAAGTCCCGTTCCTGCCACGTCAGCAGGAGCGCCCCGACGAGGAGCGCGCCCGCCCCCGCCGCCGCCCATTGTCCGCGGGACCAGCGCAGCCTCGCTGCCAGCGCGGACCCCGCCAGCCCCGCGAAGGCGACCGCCCCAAGCACCGCCTGACCGGGCAGCAGGGCGTGGGCCACGCACACGTAAAAGAGATATCCCGCGGCGTTGGCGAGACTGGAGACAAACAGCAGTTCCCCCGATTCCTCCGCCACCGCGCGCTCGCGCCGCATCAGGGCGGGGAGCATCGCCCCGAAGAGGCACATCGCCGGCAGGGCAAAGGCGCACGCCGCCGCCAACTTGCGAACCACCACCGCCGTCTCCGAACCCGACGCCCACGGCGCAACGGCCTGATACGCCAGGAGCATCGGCAGGTAGGCGGTGTAGGTGGCCCCCACTACGACCCCCACAAGCAACAGCACCGTGGAGAATCGGATGCGGGAAATCGCCGCCCCCCATGCGCCGAGACACAGTCCGCCCATCGTCACGGCAATCGCAATCGCAAAATTCTCGCGGTGAGGCCCGAAGACGAGGTAGGTGAGCTTGAGGAAGAACATCTGGAACACCGCGCTGGCGAAGCTGCCCAGGGCGACCGCCGCAATCTCCCCCCAGGCGAAGGCCGCCGGCTCGGGCGGCTTTGCTTTCTCAAGCCGGAACCGCATGAGATACAGGCCGACGCCGATGAGGAGATTCATCCCGCCCGCAAGGGCCAGGCTGCGGCGAATGCCCAGATGCCGCACCAGCACGAACTCGACCGCGAGGATGCTGAGGAGGGCCCCAAGGTTATACACCACGTAAACGCGCTGGAAGGCCAGGCCGCTCCGCATGGTCCGCTTGAGATAGTCGCTGAACAGCGGGATGCTGAACCCGATCAGCAACGACGGCATGGCGAGGAACGCGGAAGTGGCGGCGATCGTCCAGAGCGGCCGCGCCGTGACCGCCTCGGCGATCCGCATCTCGGCGAAGCGGCCGAGCGCCCACGGCAGCGCAAGCGCGTAAAGCCCCGTGCCGATCTCCATCAGAAACAGCCACGGCCGGAAGCGATGGGCGCACTTCGCCCCGAGGCCGATGCCGATGAGGAACGTGCTCAGCAGGGCCGCGTGCACGTAGAACATATCCCCCAGGACGGTGGTGAGCGCCCGCATGTAGAGCACCTCATACATGAGGGCGCACCCGCCCGACAGGAGAGCCATCCCGCCGAGCGACGCGCACCGGAGCAGGCTGTGTTCGTTATCGTTCTTCGGGGTCTCGTTCATCATTCCATAATCAAGGGGGAGTCGAGCGCGGACACGCGGCCCTCGCCGTGCGCCCAGCGGTACTCGAGGATCGGGAAGTTATCCGTGTGGCACCGGCCGGGCGCGCGGTCGGCCTCCTGCATCAGCCTGCGTTGGATGTCCCACGCCTGGGGGAGCAGCCGGGCGAGGTGAGCCGCCGGATCGTCGCCCGTGACGGCCCGTATGGCCGCCGCCGCGCGCGGGCCGAGCCGATCCATGTGCAGGCGGACCTGCTCCTGCCGGAGGGGTTCCTTGAAGGCGACGACGTTGTAGGAGGTCCCGCCATAGGCCGGGAAGAACAGCAGCGTGGGAAAGACCTTCCGCATCCCCTTCACCAGCAGCGGCACGTCCTCGCCCCAGAACAACTGGGTATAGGCCCCGCCGTCGCTCAGGCGGTCCCGCGCCAGCTCCCAGAAGTCCACGGTGTAGAGCGACGACGACCCGGGCAGATAGGGATCGAGCACATTGACCGAGATGATGTCATAGCGCTCATGCGACGCGGCTAAGTAATGTCTGCCGTCGCCCTGCACGAGGGCGACCCTCGGGTCGCGCAGGTAGTGGAAGTTGAACTCTCCAAAGCGCCCCTGCTGGTCCACGAGGAAGGGGAGTATCTCGATCGTCTCGATGGACCGGACCTGGGGATACAGTGTGAACGCGCCGGCGGTGATGCCGTAGCCCGTGCCGACGTTGATGACGCGGAATTCCGGAAATTCCGGGGACACCATACTTAATTCCGGGGACGCCGCATGGTCTGCTGAAGGGCCCGGCGCCGCCGGGGGGTTGCCGGTCCTGCCCATGTGGGATGGGTCTTCGCCGGCCTGCATGGTGTCCCCGGAATTGCACAGCAGGACGGTCAGGTGCGCCGCCATCTGCTGGGCGTGGGACGTCTGCGGGTGGCCGAGTTCATAGACCAGGTGCAGGCGATTGTTGCGGACGCGCAGCGAGCCGCGCTTGGTGGAGGCTAGGACCTGCACGCCGTACTCGTCCTCCCGCGCGGCGACGAGCGTCTCGTCGTCGCGGAGCTCAATCATGTCCCGCGGAAACACAGGCGCGACGAGCGCGCAGATGCAGAACGCGGCGAGCCCCCCTGCGCGCTGGGCCCTCGACGCAGCCCTCCGGCAGAGCAGCGCCGCCCCCGCCGCCGCCAGCAGCAGGGACAAGACGAGGAATCCGCCCAACGTCCCCAACAGGCGGCTGAGCATGAACGCGGCAAAAAACGCCCCCAGCGCCGCCCCCACGCTGTTGACCAGATACAGGTTGCCGATCACGCGCCCCGGCGTCGCGTCGAGACGCCTTGCGCTCCGGGCAATGAGGGGGAAGACCGCGCCGAGGATGAGGATGGGCGGGAAGACCAGGAGCCAGACCGTCACGACGCGCCGGGCAAAGGGGGTCGTGAAGGGGACCAGCCACTTCAGCCCGCCGCCTGCGATCGTCAGGCGGGCAAGGGGGACAGTTGCCATGTGCAGCAGCGCCGCCAGGATCAGGCCCCATGCAATCAGGCCCACGGCCTGGTTCGCCGTGCGGCCGAAACGGGGTCCGAGCCGACCCGCCAGCAGGCTGCCCAGGCCGAGGCACGCGATGAAGACGGCGAGGAGCGTGGAGATCGCAATCGTCCGGTCGCCGAGCAGAAACTTGGCCATCCTCCCCCACAGCACCTCATACCCGAGCACGGCGAATCCGCTCAGCCACGCCAGCAGGAGCCACAGGGCCGGATGCCCCTCCGCCTCGGTCGGCTGGATGTCCAGTTCCCTTTCGGCTTCCGGCGCAGCATCCACGGCGCGTCTGCTGAGACAAAGCGCGATCACGCCGACGGCCGCGTTCACGCCGATGGCCGTGAGGAGCGTCCCCAAGAGGCCGAGCCGCCAGATGAGGAGGAACCCCGCCGCGACGGTCCCCATCGCCGCGCCGAGGGTGTTCCACCCGTAGAGCTGGGCGACGACGTCGCGCGGGAGCGCCAGGGCCTTCGAGGCGTTCAGGATCGCGGGCAGCGTCCCGCCCATCAGCAGGACGGGCGGGCCGATGATGAGGGCGACGGCGATAAAGTCGTAGAGTAATCCGGGGAGCATGGACGCCGGCCGGTGGGCCGCGATCCAGATATCGCCCCAGAGGAGCAGGGCGCTCGCCGCCAGCGCCGACAGGGCGATGCCCAGTTCGATCCCGCCGTAGAGCATGAGCGCCCTCCGCCCGTAGATGGGAAGCCGGCCGACGACCTGCGCGCCGACGGCGAGGAGGAGGAGGAATGCGGCGAAGACGGCCGTCATCGCAAGGGCCGTGGAGCCGACGATATCGGCGTAGACGCGCGTCCACACGACCTCATAGATCAGCCCGGCCCCGCCGGAGAGAAAGAAGATCGCTTTCAGGATGCTTAATCGGGGTCTGGTCTTCATTCTACATTTTCTGGAAACCGCCTCAATCGCCTTCGGTCTTGCGCGATTGGGGTCACTCATATTCGCCCTTATCCTCCACGCGAGATTGCCGTTGATCCATCTCCATCTCGCACCATCCCCCTTCCACATGGAGGACCATGGGAATGAATGGCCATTCTCTATCAGAGGTCAAGGCCGAAGGCAAGGGAAAAAGCCTCGGAGTTTACCACTTCGGTTCGGGAGAGAGACGTTCGAAGTGAAAGAGGAGTCGAGCGGCGCCGCCGAATCCCCCGAATACGACCCGGAAGACGACTGTCAAGTAAAAATCAGTGATATGTCCCCGGAATACACGGAAGACGACTGTCAAGTAAAAATCAGTGATATGTCCCCGGAATACACCAGGAAAGTTACAGCCAGTTCGTCGAGAACGATTCCATCCTGCCAACCTGGAGGTGAGACCGGCTGCCCACGATGTACTGCCGCACACTCTCGGAGCGTCCCGGCGCCCCCCCGCCCCGACCCACCAGCCGGCTGTTCCCATAGTAGAGAAATATGATTATCCTCGGACCATGCATGCCCAGGTAGTCCCGCCACGTCCTCCGGTAGCCCCGCCACGCGGCGCGATAGTTCTCCCAAAACGACTTCCACTGCGACCGGTCGCCGGACGTCGGCCGGTTGTTCCACATGTTCGTGATATTGTTCCACTGGTCAACAATCGGCTGCGGCCACGTGCCCATCGGGTCCGCCGCGTTCGGGACGAAGTACCCGGCGTAGAGGTTCATGCCGCCGGCATATCCCTTCGGGTCCCGGTTGATGAATCGGCCAAAGAGCGGAAGACGACGAGAGAAATGCTATCGCATCGAGGCGGATGTGTCAAGGGCTGGACATGGCGGATACGACACATGGCCCTTGACAACGTCGGCTATGGGTGGCCTCGGAACTCTCGATCTTTAGCTCGTTCGAGTGCATCCTCATAGTCTATACGCGTGAGAAAGGGCCACACATCCAAATCACCAGCCGCCACAAATGCCTCCTTGGCCCGACGCCATGCTCGCGATCTTACGCAAAACCATCCCACCAACAGCAGGGCCGCTCCTAGCGGTGCCAGAATCGCAGGCCAGAAGTTCATCTGTCCGAAAACCAGTGAGCTCAGAAGCACCAGAATAAGGAGGATTGGTATAGCCAGCCATAGGACGAAAGGTGCGATCAAGTTCCAGAAGATGTACAAAGTTGCCCTCAATGGATGGGAAGGACAATCGGGAAGCGGCGGAGGCCACGCATACTCATTGTCGGATTCCAGAAAAAGGAGACATCGATCAAACCAAGCCAGCTGGTCTTTGTCAAGCGCATACCTACCGTCTAAACGGTGATCTGCAAAATCATCGCAGAAAAACATATCGATATTCGTGAATACGGCCACAACTGCTCTGTCTTTGGTTTCGATTTGCTCTCGCGCGTCGTTGAGTTCCTCGGCACTCATCCTGCTATCACGGAAAGCCGCCACAACCGCCGCAGCTCTGTTTCTCGCTTTCCTGTCAACCATGCCAACCGTGTCGCCGTCTTAGGCGCCTCAAGAAAGACCTATAGCGGGATGACCATTCTGCCAGCGGAGTCCTCCATCAGACGCCAGCCAAAGGGACGCTCGCTACTGCATTCCGACTACATTCGTGGCACTTCAATACCAGCGCACCGTCCGTATCACAGCACACCGCTGCCTTCAGCCTGAACCTACGGGTCGAACAGCCAGTGTGTTCCAACGGCTTCTTCGTCATTGTACATCGTTGATTCCCGGCACATGGCGTCACATCTGCTCTGGGCCCATCCATATCCCGCGTGTGTCGCCAAATCTATGTACAACAGTCCACGCGCTCCCTTCCCCGACTTCAACTCCCTTGCCATGCTCCTGTACTTGTGTGCTGCCTTAGTCAGGGATGGCTCTATTCTCCATCCCTTCGCCGCCGCCACGTTCCTGAAAAACGTTAACCAAGACTTAAGCGGGTTCGGTCCACCAGTTCGTGGGGGAATTCCGAACAGCTTGCTTAGAGCAGGAACCGCGAACTTAGGAAGCATTCCCGTCCCCACAAAAGTTGCTCCGGCGGCCCCCGCGCCTTTTGCAACCATCGGACGCTTCGCAAGCCAGCCAATTACGCCGTATTGTCCACCCTCTGCTCCACTCATACAGTCTTCCATACAGTCATCATATGCCTCTTTGCCAAACAGGCAGTTCCGGCAGTTCCGGGGACACCATACATAATTATCCATATCCCAAACATCTCGCTCGACAATAGCACAACACCGGAAGGAGTTTATCACACTTGGGGGCCGTTGTCAAATCCCCGACATGCGGGATGAGAATTGAATATTGAATATCGAACAAGGAATGTTGAATGATGAAGGAGGAAAGAACCGAGGCGGGGCGACGCGCTCGCCAATGGGCGATTTTCGCAATTGCGAATATCCGCCGCGCCCGCGGTCCCTCTGAAGCTGCGTGCGGGGCCGTACACGGCTTGCAAACAAGCCGTGGCACACGAGCAACGGGGCGCGGTCAATCTTTTCATCCCTTTTCTGCCGCAAGGGGCGAGCGGGGAATGATGCCGGATAGCGGGGCCATGAGGACCCGCCGGATCGTTCTCGCCAGGGCGGAACACGCAGCCCCGACCTCCCGGCGGTCAGGGACCTCCGGGAGGTCAAAGCAGGGGGAGCGCCCCCGCGCCCGCGGCGACGAGTTGTGCGCACACCACGACCTTGCCGATGCGCGCCCCATGTCCGCGAAACCGGGCATCCACTGTCCCCTCGTGGATTCCCGCTTTCGCGGGAATGACATCACTCTCCATGCCGCCCGCGCTGGCGCTGACGATCACAAGGACCGACTCCATCTCCCGACGCTGCTGGAGCACCCCCCGCACTGGCACTGACGGCTTTGTGAATATATTCACAATCTATGGTTCGTGAGATGTTCGCGCCGCTAGAATTTCATCGCCTCCGGCAGGGGCAAGGTCCGGCAAAAAAACAAAATCGCACCGAGATTTTTTTGTTGCATCCGCCACCGACTGCGCTATAATCCAGCCGCGGCAAGTCCCAACCACCCGGAGGTCTTGGACCTCCGGGAGGTTGCAGCCCTATACGGACCTACAACCATGGCGCGGGTCATCGCAATCGCAAACCAAAAAGGCGGCGTCGGGAAGACAACCACGGCGATGAATCTCGCCGCGGCCGTCGCTCTCGCCGGACGGCGATGCCTGCTCATTGACATTGACCCGCAGGCCAACTCGACCTCCGGCCTCGGCCTGAACAAGCATAAGGTCCTCGGCACCTTCCATGTCCTGCTGAACCCTGATCGCGTCGAGGCGGCGCTGGCGAAGGATGTGGCGGAGCATCTCGATCTCTTAGCCGCATCGCCGGCGCTGGTGAATCTGGAACAGACCCTCGCCGCCGACCGCGCCCCCGACCTGAAACTCATCCCCATCGTCGAGCGGTTCGAGTCCGACTACGACTTCATCCTGATTGACTGCCCGCCGTCGGTCGGCCTGCTGACCCGCAACGCCCTCCGCGCGAGCAAGGGCGTCATCATCCCGATCCAGTGCGAGTATTATGCGATGGAGGGGCTGACCCACATCATCTCGACGATCCGAAACACACCGTCGCGCGACGGCCAGGTGCTCCGGGTCGAGGGGATTCTCTTCACGATGTACGACCCCGACGATGCCTTAGCGAGGGAGGTGGTTGCGGAGGTGGAGGGGCATTTTCCGGCGCAGGTCTATCGCGTCCGAATTCCGCGCGATACGGCGCTGGGCGAGGCGCCGAGTTTTGGCAAATCCATTTTCGATTACGACATCCGGTCACGAGGAGCAAGGGCCTACATGGAACTGGCCCGGGAGGTATTGATTCATGGCTGACGCAAAACTGGGACGCGGGCTGGACTCTCTGATGGGCGGCGATGCGCCGACGGCCGGCTTGGTGATGAACCTGCCGATGGGGCAGATCGCCCCGAACCCCTTTCAGCCGCGCGAGGCGATTGATCCCGCGGGGCTGGAGGGGCTGATCGAATCCATCCAGCAAAACGGCATCCTCCAGCCGATCACCGTCCGCCCCGCGGCCGGCGGGGGGTATGAGTTGGTCACGGGCGAGCGGCGGTTCCGGGCGGCGCAGCAGTTGGGCATGGCGGAGATACCGTCGGTGGTTCGGGATGTGAACGATGAGAAGATGCTGGAGTTGGCGCTGATCGAGAACATCCAGCGGGAGGACCTGAACCCGATCGAGAAGGCGCGGGCCTTCCAGCAGTTGACCGACACCTTCCACCTGACGCAGGATGAGATGGCCAAGCGGATCGGGCAGGACCGCTCGACGGTGACGAATTTCATCCGGCTGCTGGAGCTGCCGATCGAGGTTCAGGACTTGGTGTCGGCGGGGGCGGTTTCTATGAGCCATGCCAAGGCGCTGTTGGGCCTGACCGATGCGAAGCGGCAGCTCGGCATCTGCAAGATGATCATCAAGCGCGACCTCTCGGTCCGCGAGACGGAGCGGCTCTGCGGCTCCGGCAAGAAGCGGGCAAAGGGCCGGAAGGCAGGGGCCGCCAAGGACGCCCACATCCGAGACTTAGAGGAGCAGCTCCGTGAGCGGCTCGGCACGAAGGTCCAGATCGTTGACCAAAAAGGCAAGGGGAGGATCATCATTGAATACTACAGCATGGACGATTTCGAGCACATAATGAAGTGCATCAAGGAGGCATAATTCCCCCCTTCTTTGGGGCCTGACGCGCCCGATGTTCCACGTGGAACATTGACTATTTCGGGGGGCAAAAAAACCAATGTTCCACGTGGAACATTGACATTCCCAAAACAGGAAACCGCCCCAAATGAGCCAATACATCCTTTCTATTGATGCCGGCACGACAGGCATTACAACCACACTTTTCGACAAACAGGCCCGCCCCGCCCATGTCTTCTACCAGGAAATCACGCAGCATTACCCCCAGCCCGGCTGGGTCGAACATGACCCCGCCGAGATCTGGAACGTCGCCCTCCGACACCTCCGCCAAGCCGCCGACGCCGTCGGCCCAAGAACCATCGCCGCCATCGGCATCACCAACCAGCGCGAGACCACCATCCTCTGGGACCGCCGCACCGGCCAGCCCATCCACAACGCCATCGTCTGGCAGTGCCGACGCACCGCCCCACTCTGCCGCGACCTCCGCCAACAAGGACTTGAAAAAACCCTTACTGAAAAAACCGGCCTCGTCATAGACCCCTACTTCTCCGCCACAAAAATCGTCTGGCTCCTCGACCACATCCCCGACGCCCGACCCCGCGCCGAGACCGGCGACCTCGCCTTCGGCACCGTGGACGCATGGCTCCTCTGGAACCTGACCGCCGGAAGGTCCCACGCCACCGACTTCACCAACGCCTCGCGCACCCTCGCCTTCAACATCCACGCCCGAACCTGGGACCGCGACATCCTCTCCGCCCTCGCCATCCCCGACCCCATCCTCCCCAAGGTCCTCCCCTCGGCCGCCGAATTCGGCGTCGCCGACGGGTCGCTGGTCGGCGCCGAAATCCCCATCACCGGCATCGCCGGCGACCAACAGGCCGCCCTCTTCGGACAGGGCGGCTTCCACCCCGGCCTCGCCAAGAATACCTATGGCACCGGGTGCTTCTTCCTCGTCAATACCGGCGACCGATTTGTCGAGTCGTCCGCCGGCCTCCTCACCACCCTCGCCTGCGGAGCGAAGGGCGAGCCGACCTTCGCCATCGAGGGATCCGTCTTCGTCGCCGGCGCGGTCATCCAATGGCTGCGCGACGGCCTCGCGTTCATGACCTCCGCCGCCGAGTCGGAAGACCTCGCCCGATCCGTCTCCGACACCGGCGGAGTCTACATGGTCCCCGCCTTCGTCGGACTCGGCGCGCCCCACTGGAACGCCGACGCCCGCGGCGCGATCCTCGGCCTCACCCGCGGCACCCGACCGGCCCACATCGTCCGCGCCGCCCTCGAAAGCATCGCCTACCAGACCCACGACCTCATCACCGCCGCGCAGAAAGACATCCCCCATTCGATCCCCGAACTCCGGGTGGATGGCGGAGCCTCCGCCAACGATCACCTCATGCAGTTCCAGGCCGACATCCTGAATCTGCCCATCAACCGCCCGGCGAACATCGAGACCACATCCCTCGGCGCCGGATTCCTCGCCGGGCTGCAAGTCGGGTTCTGGCACGACGCCGACGAGATCGAGCACCGCCGCCAGGTGGATCGCATCTTCGAGCCGACCATGTCCCCCGCCGATCGCCAAGAGCGGCTGGCCGGTTGGCAGACCGCCATCCGAAAAACCCTCGCGTAAGCGCCCATCCGAAAGCCATCGTTCTTAGTGCCTGTCCGAAAACCGCGCATTTGTAGCCGCACCCTTTACGGGTGCGGTCTTCCCGCAGGCCCGACAATAACCCCTGGAGGCCGAAACCCCTGAGGGGGTATCGTCCCTCCTTAACTATGCCGGAATAATTCACAATAGCGAATATATCCGGCGCCCCTTTCACGGCTTCAATCTTGTCGCGCCCGTAGGGAAGCCGATCGCGTATGTGGATTTGGTCGCGGTTGGGCGGGGGGCGAAAGGGGAAGATTGTGAATATATTCACGAAGTCGGCGTCGCACGGGCGCCGTTCACACTTGGCGCGTTCTCCGAAGGCGACGAGAGGCGGGGGCCGCCCCAATGACGGCAAATCTCCGCCGCCAGGTCCGGGGATTTGACAGTCCCCGTCCCGTGTGATATACTTCCCTCAATCTAAGCCCTGGTCCATCATCGAACCATATGTCGGCGGAGGGCTTAAGCATGGCGCACACGGAAGCCCAGGAAAAACGGTGTTGTGTCCCCGGAATAATCCAGGAAAAACGGTGTTGTGTCCCCGGAATAATCGTGTTGTGTCCCCGGAATAATCGTGTTGTGTCCCAATACTGTTCGGCACTTCTCTTGCGTTGGTGTGAAGGATACCAGGAACGGGGGAGGGGGATCAAGGATGGGTTGCGTTTGGGGATGGGGAAAGAAGGCGCGGCGGAGATGTAGATAAAATC
>JBFMAD010000090.1:0-17108 GCA_040755855.1 Planctomycetota bacterium
ATCTTCATCGGCGGGGACGATTTTGTTGGACGGATGGAGCGCGCCTACGGACGTGAGATTTGGCCGCGGTATCGGCGATTATTGAAGCGGCTGAACGACCTGCGCAACGCGACACTGCCGGAGTAGTAGATTTATCGCGGGGCGATCATACATCTCGATGTGGGGATACTCTGCCTTCCGTTGATTTCCATTCCATTCTATTCGTCACCGGCAGTCCGTTGCGCGGATTCCACCACGATCGCTAATTGACACCACATCCCGTCGGCCCGAGAGATTGGCCGATCTCGTGCATATGATAAACAATGTTGTCAATGCTACCAATATAAATTATGTAATATTAGATAGTTATGTAGGCACGATTTAATATATTCTGCGATAGCAAGAAGGTCCATAGAAAATGGTTTACATGTGCAACCTGCTCTCGTATCATGTTTTTTCGATTTTCTGTAAGTCTGTGTAACCTGAGTGAGTCCGGAGGGAAAAGATGAAACATGCGGAAGCGAAAAAATGGCTGGGGGTTGCGCCTCTGTTCGATCCGAAGAAGGGCAAGACCGTCATCGAACCGTTGGGCAAGGGCGAAGGCTACTGGGCCGGCGCGCCGAGCGCGATGTATGACGACGAGACGAAGAAGTTCTACCTGTATTATCGTCTCCGCAAGCCCCGTCCCGTGCGCGGCGGGATTGTAGAGATTGCCGAGAGCCGCGACGGCGTGAAGTTCAAGAAGGTCTGGCGATGCACCCGCGAGCAGCTTAACTCGCAGTCCATCGAAAAGACAGCCATCATCAAGACCCCGCAGGGCCGTTTCCGCGCCTACATCAGCTATGTTGACTCGGCTGACGCCCGTTGGCGGATTGATATGATGGAAGCGGACAGTCCGGCTAAGCTCGATCCCAAGAAGCGCGTCAAGATCCTCACCGCCGCCGACATCGGAGTCGAGGCCGTGAAGGACCCCGCGGTTTATCTGATCGGCGGCATCTACACCATGATCCTCAGCATCGCCGTGATCCCGAAGAAGCTGACCGCCGCGCAGAAGAATAAAATGCACTCGACGGCCGATGTCCACACCACCGGCATCACACTCTCGGCGACGGGCCTCGCACTGAGCACGGACGGCGTAAACTTCGAGTACCTCGGCGAGGTATTCTCCCCAAGCAAGGACGGTTGGGATAAGTACTGCGCGCGGATCAACTCGGTCCTCTACCTGCCGCCGCTCTACACGGCCTTCTATGACGGCATCCCGTCCGAGAAGGAGAACTACGAGGAGAAGACGGGCCTGGCCGTGAGCACGGACCTGACGGACTTCGTCCGCCTGACGACCGACGGTCCGATCCTCACGTCGCCCCACGCATCAGGGGCGCTGCGGTACATCGATGCCTTCGTCCTCAAGGACAGCATCTATTACTATTACGAATATGCCCGCAAAGACGGCTCGCACGAGGTGAGGCTGAATAAGGTGGCGCTTAGGTAGGCCCCGGGTGAGCCACCCCATTCGGTGCAAGCTGATTGGGGCCCATGGCCTGGAGCAAGGTTGCATATGAGGGAGCCTTGATTATGCGCAAGAGAGTAGTCGCTCTTGTCGTTGTCGTGCTGTGCGTGGGTTCGGCTTGGTACATGTTCCACTATCACGTAGTGATCAAGCAGAGCCTTTCCATGCTGCCTGCCGAACAACAGAAGGAAGTGAAGGCATACTGCCTGAAGGTCCTGGCGCAGATCCAGGACGGGAAGCACGACGATCTCTGGGAGCAGACGCATCCGGTGTTGCGCCAGGGAGTTCAGAAGGCCGCTTTTGTGGCAGCGGCCAAAGCCATGCAACCTCGAGTGCCCAAGACGGCCCCCCTATCCGTAGACTGGGGGTGGCGGATTGTTCGCCCCAAGGGCGCAACCGAAGTCGTCTGCAGGTCTTCACTCGACGGCTCTCCCGATCATTACTGTGTCAGAGGGCCTGAGTGTGTCAGGGGCTTCATCATCGCGGTCATTTCGGTGAAGACAGCGCCTACGGCACGCTCTGCCGTGATACTCCTTTGCCGGGAGGGCGGCGCGCTGCGACTTGCGGGACTCAGCCTCGTGGACACCACGTACCAGGGGAAGGACGCACGCCACTACGAAAAGATCGGGCGGAAGTGGCTGGCCTCGGGGAAAGCGCTCTCCGCGCATGTCGCCCTGACGCTGGCGGTGTATCTGGACTCTCTGGGGCCGAATCTCATCTCCAGTGACGCCCTCCGGCTGAGGCGGGACTTCGCGGCAATGAGAACCCAAGACCAGCTTGCGCCGACATGGACTGTGGGGAACGAGGAATTCCGGGTCTTTCGCGTTGGCATCATCACGACGCTGACGGATATTCCGCCGCACATCAGCTATGTATCCAGGGTCCCCCTCGGCGAAGAGACGTCGAGATCCGAGGCCGAGAAGTTGATGGGGTACGCCATGGATACCTTTCCAGAGCTTTTCGAAGAGTTTCCAACGGTCCTTTTCGAGGCGACGGAACGGTTGCCGGGGAAAGGCGAGAGCGTCAAGTCCTACAGATCGCCCTTCTCCGTTGAGGAGTGGAAGCAGAGAAAAGGCAGGACTGGATAGTATGCTGTTGCGAATACGCCCGCAAGGACGGCTCGCACGAGGTGAGGCTGAACAAGGTGCCGCTGAAGTAGGCCGTTCGGAAGGAAAAGGGGTCAGGAGCATTTTCCCTACGTTGTAGCCGCAGGCTTTATGCCTGCGGAACGGATGGCGGTAGTGTTGCGCGGACGAGACCGCACCCGTAAAGGGTGCGGCTACATGGGGTGTTATGCGGTCGACGGCTCTTGCAGCCGCAGGCTTCAGCCTGCGATCCGACGCACCCATAGAGGGCGCGGCTACAGGAACGGAGGCGGGCGGGAACTGACACAATCCAAAATCCAAAATCACAAATCCAAAATCGCCGAAAGGAGTTGCCCATGAACGTCATCGTCATCTGCACCGACACGCTGCGCGCCGACTACATCGGCTGCTATGGTAATACCTGGATGAAGACGCCGTACCTCGACCGCTTCGCCGAGCGGAGCATCGTGTATGAAAACTGCTACGGCGAATCGCTGCCCACCGTCCAGGCGCGTCGCATCTGGTTCACCGGTCGGAGCATCATGCCTTTCGAAAAAGGGCCGCAGCCCAAGGGCGTCTATCCGCCGCTTGCGGGGTGGATGCCCCTGAAGGAGAGCGACGTCTCCATCGCCGAGACGCTCAAGGAGCGCGGCTACTATACCGGTCTCATCACGGACCTGTGGCACTACTTCAAGCCCGCCATGAACTTACATCGAGGGTTCTGCAACTGGCAGTTCATCCGCGGGCAGGAGATGGACCCCTGGCGCACGGGCAACAGGGACCTCTTCGACCCGAGGAAACACATCCCGAAGCACCTGTGGACGAGGTTCTACCACGAGCGCGTCCTGCAATACCTCATCAACACGCAGGACTTCCACTCGGAGGAGGACTACTTCTGCGCCCAGACCTTCCGCACGGCGGCGAAGTGGCTGGCACATAATGTGAACCGCAAGCCATTCTTCCTCTGGGTGGATACCTTCGACCCGCACGAACCCTACGACTGCCCGAAGGAATACGCGGAGATGTATTTCGACAAGTATCCCGTCGAGCGCTACATCTACGCCTACGGGGCGGATTTCCGCAAGGTGAAAAAGTCCGACATCCCCGCCATCCGGGGCGTTTACTGCGGCTTGTGCTCGCTGGTGGACCGATGGGCCGGGCACTTGTTGGACGCCATCGAGCGCCTCGGCCTATTCAAGGACACGCTCGTCGTCTTCACCAGCGATCACGGCACGGAGTTCTACGAGCACGGGGAATTGCAGAAGCACCCGCACCTCCTCCACCACCAGGTCGTCCGCCTGCCGATGATCGTGCATCACCCGGACGAGAAGCTGAACGGGCGGCGCGTCAAGGGCCTCATGTCGGCGCTCGATTTCATGCCGACGTTCATGAACTTCCTCGGCGAGAAGCCGGAGGTCAGGCTCGAGGGCAAGGACTTTCTCGACTTGGCGCGCGGGAAGGAGAAGATTCACGATTACGTTGTTTCGGGCTATGGCCGGTACGGCTCGGTCCGCACGCTCGACTGGAATTACATTTTTCCCGTTGAAAAGGACCTGCCGAAGTCGAAGCGGCCGAAGATCGACGAGAGCAAGATGGCCCCGGACATCATCGTGGCCCTGCGCGAGAAGCTGCACCCGCCGCGCCTTTACGATCTCCGAAACGACTTCGACGAGACGACGGACGTCATCAAGAAGCATCCCGACGTCGCGGCGAAACTCCGCAAGCTCGCCCTGAAGAAATGGCCGAAGGCGCCGATTTGACAGAAAGAGAGAAATGTGGTAAACTTGCTCTCCATGAGGAATGGGGAGCCGCAGTCGAACGGAGAAGGTAAACCATGAAGATCGAAATCGAGCGTGAAGAGGATGGGCGCTGGATTGCCGAGATTTCGGACCTGGCCGGCGTCATGGCCTATGGCCGCACACGCAAAGAGGCCGTCTCAAAGGTTAAGGCCATCCGGGACAGCATCGCCTCGGAACGTTCGAGCGTGCCTGTACCTCAGAGCCACAAGAACGAACTGGACAAACGACTCAAAGCCCATGCCTCGAATCCCGACGACCTGTTGTTCCTTCAAGAACTCCAAGCAAGGATAGACCGCGGAAAATGAGATGTTGCTTGAGCGCCTGCCGCAAGCGGGGGCGCATGTATATTTGATCCTCACACTCTGTCAGGCATGCGGTGCATATGGCCGAATCACACCACAGGGAGAAGGACCTCAATCTGCTGGACCGACTTGTG
The DNA here is from genome assembly GCA_040755855.1 of Planctomycetota bacterium. Classification (GTDB taxonomy): domain Bacteria; phylum Planctomycetota; class Brocadiia; order JAADGH01; family JAADGH01; genus JAADGH01. Next base: position 4,807 of record JBFMAD010000090.1, read on the forward strand.
AGGCAACTCGACGCCTTGATTCCATTCCTTGCATTGTCGCATGAAGACGTCTTCCGGCTTATCCGGGATGAAAGGGCAGTCTGGCCGTTTGAGGGTGCGGAGGATTCGCTCCCATCGTCGTACGACACCTACCGTGTGCAGGTGACACATGGGGCCTTCTTGCTCGGTTACTCGTATTCAGAGGCCTTTCTTGCCGATTTGGTGCGTGAAATCTATACGAAAAAACCCAGCATGCTGAGCAAAGACAAGGGCAAAGACGAGGGGAAGGAACAAGACAAGCAGTTGCAGTTCTCTGAAATCCTGAAGGTCTCCTGCTACAAGGAGGTCCTCACGCTGATGATCGAAAAGGAAGTGCTCGCCGTATTCAGGCACCAGAAAGGCATGGCCGGTGTGGCCGAATACTTCGAGAAGAAGCCGAAGCTGAAATGGCCGGAACAGGAAAAAGAGAAGGCCATCCGGGCCTCCCTTATCCGAAACTGCATCATACATAACTTGGCAATCGCCGACTCGATGCTCGCAGAGGTTTCTGACTACAGGGAAGGTGACGAAATCGCTTTGACGGTCAGCGACGTGCATCAGTATGGACTCGTCATCAGGTCTCTTGCGCGTGATCTCTACACACGTGCCGAGGCAGGGATCCTCCGGGGTGGGTCAACGTGAGAATCAAGTACTTCCACCGACGCCGCTCTGATCGAGTTCACCGACAAGGAGTTCGCCTTCCAGGAAATGACCCCGGCGTGAGCCCGACAAGATAGATGCCTCCCGCTGAGGCGCAGAGTCGCAGAGGAGACAAGGAAATAAGATGAGAATATTGACACGACGGAACCGGCTCTACGACACAACACGTTTTGGCCAGCCCCAGATTCGGGTGTATCACAAAAAGGGCACGGGGAAGCGCTGCCCGCGATACCTTCTCAAGTGCGGATGCTGCGACGAAAAGCTGGAGGTCTGGTACTCCGAAGATGGCTTGGAGATCGGGGGAGTGAACGGCGCGGTTGACGACTGGCGCGAGATCCTACTGCCCCTGCTTATGATCGAGCAACGAGGGGGCAAACTCAACGATCTGAGAAAACGAGCAAGCAAGTAAAGGGGACTCCTCCCGCAGAGACGCGGAGGCGCAGAGAATGCATGAGAATGAAATTGGAACGGCTGTGATCGAAGCCGCTATTGCCATTCATCGGGAGTTGGGACCGGGACTGCTGGAGACGGTGTACGAGACCGTCCTCGCACACGAACTGCAACAACGAGGATTGCAGGTAAAACGACAGGTATCTGTTCCGATCGAGTACAAAGGTATTCGGTTTGACGAAGGCTTCCGGGCGGACATCATCGTAAACGACATGGTGATTCTCGAATTGAAGTCGGTCGAACGGGTCACTCCCGCCCACAAGAAGCAGGTCCAGACCTACCTCAAACTCACCGGCCGCAAGCTCGGCTACCTCCTCAACTTCAACGAAGCCCTTATGAAAGACGGCATCACCCGCTGCGTCAACGGCCTCAAAGAATAGTCCCTTCTTCCCTCCTTTCTTTTCTTCCCCCTCTGCGCCCCTGCGCCTCTGCGGGAGACATTCTTCAATTCTTGTCGGTCCCGCATGATATAATCCACCCATGAAACGCACCGGCGTCGCCAACCTGCCCCTCCACTCCGGCAAGGCCCCCGCGTGGCTCTTCGGACGCATGAAGAAGCTGGCGCGAGAAGTCACGCTCTGGATCGTCGAGGAATTCGGGCCAAACGAGGTCCTCGAACGTCTCAGCGACCCCTTCTGGTTCCAGGCCTTCGGCTGCGCGCTGGGCTTCGACTGGCACAGCAGCGGCGTCACCACCACCGTCTGCGGCGCGATGAAGGACGGCCTCAAGGACGTAAGCCACGAGATCGGCCTCTACGTCGCCGGCGGCAAGGGCGGGCGCTCGCGCAAGACGCCGCAGGAGATCGAGACCGTCTGCGACGCCATCTCCCTCGACGCCGCCCCACTCGTCTATGCCAGCCGCCTGTCGGCCAAGGTGGACAACGCCGCCGTGCAGGACGGCTATCAGGTCTATCAGCACTGTTTCATTTTCACGAAGGCCGGCTCGTGGTGCGTCGTGCAGCAAGGCATGAACGAGGCAACCGGCTACGCCCGCCGCTACCACTGGCTGGGCGAGCACGTGAGCGACTTCGTCTGCGAGCCGCACGACGCCGTCTGCTGCGACCGGCGCGGCGAGGCGCTGAACATGGTGGCATCGGAGAGCGCGGCATCGCGCGACGCCAGTACGGAAATCGCAAAGCTCCACCCGGACAAGGTTATGACCGAGCTGAAGAAGGCCGTCACGCTGGACATGCCCCGCCGCCACATGGTCCTGCTGAGCGACGTCGAATCAACGCGAATGCGAAAGATCTTCCTCCATGCCTACGAGGGGCAGCCGGAGAACTTTGAAAGGCTCCTCGGCATCCAGGGCGTCGGGCCGAAGACGATCCGATCCCTGAGTCTGCTTGGCGAACTGATCTATGGAAAAAGGCCCAGCTTCCGCGACCCCGCCCGGTTCAGCTTCGCTCATGGGGGTAAGGATGGGTTCCCCTACCCGGTTGATCGCGCCACGTATGATCGCTCCATCGAAATCCTCCGCACCGGTCTGCGCAAGGCGAAGATTGACTGCGCCGAGCGCGAGGGGGCGTTGCGCCGCCTCGCTGCCTTTTGAGCGCGACATGAGCGGGAGCGCTCGGCGGCGTCACTGGGAAAGATTATTCCGAAGATACAGACTGTAGAAGTTCAGCGTGTCAGGAGACGGCGTGCAGCCCGGCTCGGTTTTCGGGGTCCAGGAGTCGGCGCCGGTTGATCCCGATAGCGATGGCGCGCCCGGCGCGCTCGGGTCCAGCGCCTGCCCGTCGGAGTCCAGCCAGGGGAGGTACTCCGAGGCGAATTGTTTGTACTGCGGATAGGCATAGAGGAGGACCTGGACCTTCGCGGCCATATAGACCGCCTCCTCATAGGTGCGCAAATCGCCCACGGCCTTGGCCATCCGCGCCGCAGCGAGAAGCCCGTCATAGACGGCCAGCGTCTCCTCGATTGTCAGATGGACGGACGTGCCCTTCCTCGGCACGCCTGTTTCGATGGTGGCAAGGGGCGACATCATGGCCCAATCCGACGCCGCGCACAACAGATCGAAATGCGGCAGCGCCGCGTCCCAGTGCGATTTGATCTCGTCCATCTTGTTGAAGTGGAAGGCATAGGCCCACAGGCCCTTCAGAAATTCCGCGGCGTTGCGGACGTGCTGCGGCTGGGCGGCGAAGCCGTCCGGCGACCAGGAGTCCACGTACCCCTTCTTGCCGGTCAGGGGGTCGGCGATGAGGCGCAGCGATCCAATGTCGAAGGGCTTGATCTCCTGGAAGAGCGTGGACACATGGGAGGCGAACTTCGCTTTCGCGGCCTCGTCCAGACTGCCCCAGGCGCGGTAGCCGCCTTCGAGGAGCCTGAGGGCGCTCATGCCGCGGCCCTGGCCTTTGCTTCGGATCTCCTCGGGTGCGGGAATGGCGGGCAGGCCCTGGGGCGCGGCGGCCGGGGCGATGGAGAACATCTGCTGCACCGTCTTGGCGACCTCGGGGTCCTGCGTGTTCTCACCCGTCGGCTTCTGCGCCGCGTTCAGAATGTCGAGCGGGCCGGGGACCTCCCACTCGATTATGTCGGTGTCAATGGCGGCATAGAGAGGGCCGAAGGTCGTGTCGTACCGCATGGGCTGCGTTTCGTAGCTCGTCTTGATGGGGTATCTCGACCGCATGGCCAGGGCGGCGATGGGCGGCAGGGGACTGTACCGAACAGGCGCAATCTCCCACTGGCCCTCCAGGTTGAGGAACTTGTATTGCTGCTTGATCTTGACCCGGTTGGTCTCGTAGTCAACGGCAAACGACTCCTCGCACCCGACCGGCATGGCGTGGAAGAAGGGGACGAGGCGATTGGCATGGTGCGCGGCGGCGGGCGGCAGGCTTTCCTTCCACTCCTCCGTGTCAATGAGTTTCTCCGGCCCGTAGAGCGGGGCGAGCGTGATGAAGCCGCACTGGTCCTGGAAACTGATGTCGAGGTACTGCCCGGTCCACCGGATGATGTCCGGCCGGTTCTGGAAGGTGACCATCCACGGCATGTCATAGGTCTCCCATCCCTTGCCTCCGGCGAACCAAACCATCAGCCACGGCACAGCCATCTTGGGGGCGATGAGGCGGCTCTTGCTCAGGATGCCGGACTCGGCCTGTCTGCCGCGCGGGTGGGCGATGTAGCGCGCCCCGCCGATGCCGAAGGCGGTCATCTCGTCGAAGAGGTCCACCCCCGGCGCCTCCACCTTCACGGCGACGGCAGGGGAGAGGAGACTTTCGTAAAGGACCATCCGCGCCCCCTTGTATTTGATCTCCACCTCCAGGCTGGTCCATGTGCTGGACAGGATGCGGGTATCGGGGATCTCGCCTCGTTTCATGCCCTTGGGACGGACTGTCCCAAAGACCATCGGCTTGGGCGAGTAGGGGAAGCCGGCCTGCTCCAGGCCGCGCATCGGGCGGTCGCTGTTCTGGAGCGTGGGGCAGGTCAGATAGAACTGCCGGTTCCATTCCATGGCGACGGAGCAGACCATGAGGCCCTCGGTGGCGGAGAAGTGGCCGAGGTAGTCGGACACCCCGAAGCGACCGACGGCATAGCGGCTCACGCCGGGGCGCTCCTTGCCCAGGGCATAATCCACGGAGGTCGTCGTGGCGGTGACCGGCGGGGACAAGTTCCCCTCCCATCCGCCGTTGCTTGCGACTGCGGATACTTGATAATGTAAGGTCATGCCGGGAACAACCGCCTCATCCAGGTAGCTCGGCTCCTTGATCGGCCCGCTCATGTTGATGAGCCGAAAGCCGTCCTGGGGATTGCCGGTGCGATAGACGTTGTATCCCGCGATCTCCTTGGGGCCGAAGGGGGGCGGACGCCAGGAGAGCCTAATGCCATCCTTTGTAGGCTCTGCCTGCAGCCGCTCGGGAACCATGCCGGGGTGGGCGAAGCCGACCTCGATATTCCCGATGGCAAACTGCTGGGGATGTTCCTTATCCAAGGAGGGATTCTGTGACTGGACGTATATGCGGATGAACCGCGCCCGCGTGGCGCGGAAGGCCGCCTCGCCGCGGCATCGGTCCACCGCCCCGCGCACCCGCTCGACGGTCTGCCACATGACCTTGCCGTCGTGCTTGAGGTCCACGTTGGTCAGTTGAATGTCATAGTCCCTCGGCCCGCCGGGGAGGGGCTGCTTGCTCCACCTTATGCGATTGAGTTCGACCGGCTGGCCCAGGTCGAGGGCGATCCACTGGGGCATGGCCTCGTCTGTCCGCCAGGACGTGGCGGCGCCGGCGGCGTCAATAGCGTAGTTAGCGGGAGATTGCTGGTTCGCCGAGGAGGCGTAGGCCTCCACTTTCGACTCGTCGGCCCGAGCGGGAAAGGACACGGCAACGAGGATCAGGCAAGATAAGAGAGCGGCTCGCGCTCGTCGGCGCGCTGTGCCGTGAGACATCGTCCTCAGTCCTCCCACTCCACATCGTCCACGCAGCCCTTCTCCACTTCGATCTCGATGCGGCCGTACTTACCGTTGTAGTAGTACTTGTCCTTATGCTTGCGGGACGGGCTGCCGAGGATCTGTTCCACCTGTTCCATCGGCATCCCCTCGTGGATCTTCGCGTAGTTCTCCCGTGTCACGTTGGGGTTTGTGCACGAGCCGAGCCCCAAGCACAAGCCGCCAACGGCGAACACTCTTGCCAGCCAACCGAAGCGTCTCATAATGGTCTTCTCCTCCGCGACGATGAATCACATGCGAAATTGTAACGTAGGCCCTCGGTCACTGGGAGTAGTAGGAGCGGAATCCCTTCCGCGATCCGTCGGGGAAAGGATTCCCCTCCTACAACATGCCGATTCTCAGCGGAAAGGAATATACCCTCCACCCATGTTTCCCCGTGACCGAGGCCACAGATTCTAACCTACTTTTGCATGGAATTCCAGTTTCGCTTCGGCGTATAATTAAAAATATGGAAAGTAGGCTTGAGAAATTCGAGCGATTGGCTCTTAGGGTCGTACTGATCCTGATCGTAGTCGCGTTGCAGATCGCGTTGCAGACGCGGCTGCGGCTTGCCCCCCAGTATCTGCTCCCGTTCGTTTCGACGGACGGGATGGCGGGCGGCAGTATGTGGGCGGCGGCCATGCTTTTGGGTTTTCTGTTCGGGCTGATCGGCTGCCCCATTTGTGGTGTGCCGCTGGCGGCGTGCGTGTCGCTGCGGAGCCAGAGCGTGCGCCATGCCCTGCTGACCACGGGGCTGTTTAACCTCGGACGGCTGGTCAGCTTTTGCGCCGTGGGTGTGCTGGCGTGGCTCGGCGTGCGGGGGGTAACCGCCTGCGCGGGCGGCATGGGGGCGATGGCCGCGTTTTGCGCGGTTGGTTTCTTGATGATGGTTTTGGGCATCGAACTGTTTGTCGCCAAGCCCCGCCTCGCCTGCGAGCACCCCCAAACAGAGTTTGGGGGTGGCACACCGAGGCGGCGCGGGGAGGAGCCTGGGTGGTTCTCAGTGATGGGGTTCTTGCTGTGGGGTCTCGGCGTGGGAACAGCCTGCGGCGCGGAGGCGCTGGCCTTTGTCCTGCCCATCTGGGCGGCGACGGCGACACTCGGCCTGGGCGGGGCGTTGCTGATGCTTCTGGTGTTTTGCCTGACGGCATTTGTCCCGATCACATTGTTTGTGGTCGCGGCCAGTTGTTCCATAGGCGCGCTTAGGGGGGCCCTATCGCCGGGGGTTTTCAAGGGCGTCAAGTATGCCGGCGGCGTGTTCGTGATGCTGATGGGAACGCAGTTCCTCTGCGCGGGAATTCGGGGGTTGGTCCAGTTGTAAATCCATCTATCCATGCTGCCTGACCACATGCCAAGTCTTGCTCATATTAGCGCTGCGCCAACCTACCAGGACAGCGGTTGGCTGTTTTGGTGCACGTGCGCGGCGATTGTGCTATTGTTCCTCTGGGGAAAGTTGGCCTCCTACTTCAACGGCCAGACGGGCGCGATCGTGTCGCTTCCCGCGTTGAAAGGCTGTCATCCCCACGCTGTGACCATCCTCGTCCGGCTCTGGTCCGGGCGGGTGGTGTCCGCGTCCATCGAGGGCTGTCTGCTCTGCTCGGCCAATCTCGCCCCCGGCGACAAGGTGTGGGTGAGCGAGAAGGCGAGCGGCTACGTCGTCCTCCGCGGCAAGGGCCGGGGGCTGCGCGGCCTCATGCGCGACGTGACAGTCGAGTCCTCCTACGAGTGTCTTGCCAGGCGGGAGACGTAGATGCCGGAGTTCGTCGGCTACATCAGCCTCGCGGTTCTGTTCATCTGCGTCCTCGGTCCGCTCTTTCGGATCATCCCTCTGCCGCTGCAGACGATCCTCGTCCTGGGCACGATCCTCAACCTGCTCATCGGCGGGGCGGCGCTGGCGATCAACGGCGCGGGCTGGGCGGCGATCCTCTCCATGCCGACGCAGGTGCACGGCAATATCATCCTCCTGCCGATCATGGCGCTTCTTTCTGGATTTCTGATGGCCGGGGCGCTGGAGCACTCCGGCGCGTTTGCTGCGCTGCGGCTGATCGTGGCGAAGGCCCGGCGCACGCCCCTCGGCCTGGCCGGGACGATCGTCCTCATCACCCAGATTCCGACGATCTTCGCCATGCCGTGCGGACGAATCCAAGCGGCGGCGCTCCTGCCGGTGATCATGGGTCTCGGCCCGGAGGGGATCGGCCTCTTGAACGTCCGCCAGATGGTCGTCTTTGTGGGGGCGTTCGCCGCCAACGCCGCCGCTTCGTGCGGGCCGTCGCAGATCGGCGGCATCGGGCAGATCGGCGAGGGGATCATGGGACAACTCGGATTTCTGCAGATGCCGCAGGAGTTCGGCATCATGGTCGGCACGGCGCTCACCGCCCTGTTTCTCTACTACTTCACAACAAAGGTGGATCTGGAGGAGAACATCCGCCTTCGCGAGCGCAAGGAGGGCGATGGGAAACGCGAACTGGCGCTGACGGCCCCGGTCACCGGGTATGTGTCGCTGGCCATCTTTTCACTCTGCCTCACAGGCAGCGTGTTCGGTTTCTTCGGCCAAACGCCGATCACGACGATCCTCATCGCCGGGACGATCCTCATCATGATCGTGTCGCGCACCGGCATCCAGGCCGTCGTCAGCGGGATCGTTCTGCATCCGGTGACGGCGCTTATCGCGGGATTCCTCATGGCCGGCAGCCTGTCGGTGACGGGGGGCTTCGACGCCCTCGGGACCCTCGTCCGCGTCGTGGGGCAGCGCACGTTCCTCGGCCTGGCGGGCATGGCCGTGCTTTTCGTGCAGCTCGAAACCATCGTGCCCATGCCGTGCGGGCGGATTCTGGCGGCCGCGCTCCTGCCGGTGATTTTTGCCCTCGGTCCGAAGACCATCAGCGGGGACATGGCGCTCGGCCTGTTCAACGAGAACCAGATCACGGTGCTTCTCGCCGCCTTCATTGTCAACGCCGCGGCGTCGTGCGGGCCGTCGCCGATCGGGGGAGTGGGCACGATTGCCGAGGGAATCATTCGGTCCGAGATCGGCTATCTGCGCGGCGCGCAGTCCTTCGGCATCATGGTGCTTATGACCCCTCTGGCCGCGGTGTCCATACGGTTCTTGCAGATTGAGAAAAATGCGATGTGCGCGAGCAATCTGCTGACCCTTGCCGTTCTCGTGGGCGGCTTGCTCGCCGCATCGTGCCTTGTCTTGCGTCTGATGCGTCCATCGGGAAGACTTGTGAAAGGAAAGAAGATGGCGACGATCCTTGCGTTTTTGGTTGGCGGGGCCTTCGCCGGCGTGGTCATCGCGTTTGCCATGGACTTCCGCTCGCCGGCGGAGTTGCTCCAGGGCGCGATGGGGGGCGTCCTGTCGGCGGTGCTGTTGTTGCTGACGTGATGGAAGAATGGAAGATTGGAAGGGTGGAAGACTGGAAGTATGGAAGGCGGATACGAGGGTTGTCTTGTCGTTCCATCCTTCCATTCTTCCATCCTTCCAAGTATTTTGAGCAGGCTGTAATCCGTGGCAGACAAAACATCTGAAAACCCGAACCGCGCTACCGAGAAGGAACCCGTCGAGGTCTATCCCGGCATTCGGCGCTACCAATTCTTCAGCCGATCAAAGCACCGGATGCTTACGCCGCATCTCAACCGGATCGCCATGCTGATCATCGCCGTCAGCCTGCTCGGGGTCATCGTGAAGGCGCTGATTATGGGGTCGGGATATAGCCTGTTCTGCTTAGAGGACCGCGCCTGCATCCGCGTCAAGAAAACCGAGGACCCGGCCAAGCGCTGTCCAGAGATGCTCGAGCCTGTCGAACTCGTCATTGCCAGCCGCGTGAACGACTACATCCGTTTCATCAAGAGCGGGGGCCTGCGCTGCCAGGGATGCGGACGATGCCGTGAGTTCTGCATCCTCAACCTCGACATCCCCAAGATCGTGGACGGGATGCAGCAGCGCACGCTCACGGCGATGGAGCGCGGCAAGGTTCCCCTCGATGTCCTGCGCAACGCTTTGTACGACCCGGAGTTAGGACGCATCCAAACGCGAGAGGAGGCGGCGAACAAAGAGATTTTCGACCGCGTTCAGGCCTATCTTGCCAAGACATATTCGGGCGTCGCGCTGACCGAGGAGGATTACCGCCTCGACCGGTGCGCGCGCTGCCACGAGGGGGCAGAGAGGAGCATCCTCACCGAGAAACGGTTCGCGCACTTCGACTATTCGGACCTGCCGCCGGAGGAGTGGACCACCACGATGGTCCGCGTCATCCGATGGCTCTACATCCTGCTGATAGTCGGCACGATCGGCGGCATGGCGGCGCACAACATCCTCGACTTTGTGAAAGTGATTCGACAGAAACAGACGTCAGGGGCCGACGATGCGATGGTGGACCGATACGCTCTCGTGTGGCGGCTTCAACACGGTGTGCTGCTTGTCGTGTTCATCTACCTCTCGATCAGCGGCCTGTCCATGCTGTTCCACTCCCACTGGCCCGCGCCGGCGGTGGTGCGGTTGTTCGGCGGGGTGGACTGGACGGCGTTTCTTCATATCGGCTGCGGGTTCGTGCTCATCGGACTGTCGGTGGTCCATATCGTTTGTTTTATATTTTCAAAACGCTTTCGCCGGGACATGGCAGGCGTCTTTCCCCGCTTTCGGGATGTGAAGGACGCCTTTCAGCAGATTCTGTTCTATCTCGGCCTGCGCGGGGAGGGCGCGAGGTTCGGTCGGTTCGGATACCGGGAGAAGGCGGAGTACTGGGCGGTCGTCTGGGGGACGGTCATCATGGGCGCAAGCGGCCTTGTCATCTTTCTGGGCCGGTCGGGGGTGGCCGTGCCCGACTGGTTGCTGCTGGCGGCCCGTGCGGTTCACGGATACGAGGCAATCCTCGCGGCGCTGGCAATTCTGGTCTGGCACATGTACAATGTACATTGCTCCCCGCGGCGGTTCCCCGGGAGCATGACATGGATCACGGGAAAAATCTCCATGAGCGAGATGAAGGAAGCCCATCCGCTCGAAGTTGAGGATGTGAAAAACTCGTAAGTGATTTCTTCTCATTGGACATACAATACAAACAGGTTCCAATCACACCATTTCAAGAACGGAACCTGTTTGTATCCGAATGTCGGAGACGTCTCCTTCGCCCATGGGGACGATGCCGCCCTCGTCCTTATGTCGCCTGGAAAAAGTATGTCCAATGAGAAGAAATCACAGTCGAACGGTCTGGCAACACGGAATAAAGTCAGGAATGATACTGAAGAGTAGGCCATTTCGATTGCTCATCGCGGGCCTGATCCTCGCCCTGCTCTTCCCGCAGGCGCGAGGGATCACGTTAGCACTGATCGGCATCGGCATCCTGTGCTATGCGTCCATGTGGCGGGGGGTGAAGGCAGCCACGGCATTGACGGCAGCGGTCGCAGTTGCCGGAGTGCTGGCCTATGCCAAGTGGAACGTCCGGTCGGCCCTGACGGACATCATCCGCCGCGCACCTGACGGCATTCACACCGGTGAGGCGGAGGGGAAGCACGGCCTCATCGCAGTTCGGGTGGTCGTCAAGGCCGGTCGTGTCGAGCAGGTTGCCATAACGCGGCAGGACGAGAACGTGAAGCTGAAGCCGGTGGTCGAGGCGTTGCAGGAAGTGCCGAACCGCATCCACCAGCAGAACACATTCGCCGTGGACGCCGTCACCGGGGCGACGGAGACGAGCAACAGTATCCGCGAGGCGGCCTACAACGCCCTCGCAGCGACCGTAGACAGGCCGCCGCGGGTGACGTGGCTGAGCAAGGCCGCGCTCTGGCTCGGGCAGGTGAACCTCGAGCGCGAGACGTTCTTCCAACTGGCCATCGTCCTGACCGTGATCCTGTTCGTGGATTTCGTCGTCCAAGCGATCCTGGTCACGAACACGGGCCAGGCGTTGAATTGCATGAACTGCCAGGCGTGCGTCGGCGTGTGCCCCGTGCGGCGGGTGGAGAACGGCGTGCCGCTGCCGATGCATCTCGTCACGCAGACGCGCCTCGGCAACTACAAACGGGTTGAGGAGCTGGCGCAGTACTGCGTCGGTTGCGGGCAGTGCGCGGCCAAGTGCCCGAACGGCATCTCGCCGATCAACATCGCCGGCAGCGCCATTGCAGCGAAACGGCTGCGTGGGGAAAATATCCCCCGGTCACAACCGCAGGAGGTTATACCGTGAAACGACGAGACATCACCAAGATCCACAAGGTGCTCGACAAGGTCTTCGAGACGAAGGAGCCGCCGGTGGCGCGGTGCAGGCTGCTCTCGTCGGGGCTGGAGGCCTATCACCGCATCTACACCGACCGCGAGGTCACCGCCGACAAGACGTGCATCGCCTGCGGCAACTGCGTGGACAGCTGCGCCGTGCTCCGCCGCGAACCGGAGCGCTTAGAGCGGACCGAGCAGCGCACCTCCATGGCGATCGAGAGCGTCGTCGGCGAGGACTGCGAGCAGTGCTACTCGTGCGCGCTGGCGTGCCCGATGACCGACCCGGAGATCAAGGAATACATCGTGGACAATCGGATCAAGGAATCGCTCCCGCGCGTGAAGGCCCTGAGCCAGTGGGACAAGTACTATGCCCCCATTGTGGCGTTTTTGTGCGGCATTCTGCTTGGGTTGTTTCTACAATGGTAACATCGTAAATGCATAACCCGGCGTAGCCGGAACCAAACAGGTTTTGCTTTTCGTAGGGGTCATGGTATTTATAGGGGCGGTGAAAGATGTCGAGTGGAGTGGAAGAGTTGGGCTATGAACAGTTTTGTCGAAC
>JBFMAD010000091.1:0-16745 GCA_040755855.1 Planctomycetota bacterium
TTGTTGAAAAACCCTATTCCTGTAGCCGCAGGCTTCAGCCTGCGGGGACGTTGATGCGCCACACCGCACCCATGAAGGGTGCGGCTACAGTTGACATTGGCCTCGCGGGGCTTTTTCAACACCCCCACCGTCTCTTTTGCCGATACTCGTTGCGCGGCTTTTTGTCCAAAAGAAGAGTAGAATTTCGCCTTTTCCAAAGAGAACCGGCTACGGCTTGAGATCCACGTTCGAGATGCCCTGCGTGCCGGGGTGCAGGAGGTTGTTCGAGAAGTGCAGCCCCCTCGCGTCGCCAGACACCAATACTGCAAACTTGTAACGCGGCGGCTGCGCCGCCGGCGCACCGTCCGCCGCCACGCCGTCGCGGCCCGCGTCGTAAACGATGTTGCCGTAAATAATAACATCCGTCAGCGGCGGGTTGTCCGGCTTCTGCCCCCTGTCGAATTTGATGGGCGTTCCGTTGTCGCCCCATATCCAATGGGCGTTTCCGCAGCCGAAGTCGGAGATGATATTGTCGGCGATGATCGAGCCGCCGTCCACGTTGGCCTCGACGGCCGGTTGTCCGTCGCGCGCCGGCGACGCGGCGTGTGAAGCGGCCCCAGGCATCAGGCCGATGCTCCAGAGGTCGTTCTTTGAGAACTGGTTGCCGATGATGAGCACATTCCGCGAACCGTGCATCGCCTTCATCCCGATGAAGGCGTTGTTCACGATATTCTGAGATATGATCACGCGGTCGGCGTGGATGTCTATCCCCTGGGCCGCGTTCTCGATGTAGTTGCCCAGAATCTGCACGCACTCCGTCGCCGTCGGCGACGTGACGGCAATCGCCGAGCCTTGATGCCAATTGCTGACGTATTCCTTGTCCCATGCCTCCTGGCTGACCAACGGCCCTTTCGCAGGGTTCTTCTTGACGATCCGGCCGAGATCAAACTTCTGCTTGATCTCGGGTGTGGGAAGCAGATTGCGCTCGACGATGCGATTCCCCTGGATAAGGATCGCCTGGCTGGCGGTTACCCCGATGCCGGTCCCATCAATGCAGTTGAAGGCGTAGCCGTAGTCCGTGCCGCGGGTGCGGTCGTCCACGGAAATCCCCATGTAGTTCTGAACGAGGCAGTTGCGGACCTGGCTGGAACGACACTCGCGCAAAGTAACAGCCGCCGCTCGGCCGCGGTTGTCCAGGATTTGGAGGTTATCCAGGACCAAGTTGCGGCACTGGACGGCGACGACGGCCTCGGCCCCGGTGTCCATCTTGCCCTCGGGCCGGGTGAGCGTGAGATCGCGAAGCTGGACGCCCGATGCCCGCTCGATCACGACGATCGGGGCGTCGGGATTTGTCTGGACGATGCGGCCCGGGCCGAAGAGGCCCGAGTTGTCGGAACGGATGTGAATCCTCTCCGAAATCGCCCAATCGCCCGCCGGCACGTAGATCATCCGCCCGGGATTGGCTTTGACGGCCTCCTGGATGGAACCATAGGCGCCGGCCGAGAGTTCGGCTGTGGAGTGTTGGCCGAGCGCAGCTCTCAGGCCGAACAGGATCAGACACATCCCCGAGACCATCCTGGGGGCTTTCAAGCTTTTTCCCCCTACCGGAGGGCCCGCAGGTGCGCCGCTGCGCACCGGGCCAGATCGTCCAAGCCGTAGCCGCCCTCCAGCGTGGCGACGATCCGCCCGCCGCAGGTCTCGACGGCGACCTTCTTCACGATCTCCGTCAGCGTCCCGAAGTCCTCGTGCTCGAGGCTCAGCCCGCCGATCGGGTCGTCCACGTGCGCGTCGAACCCGGCAGATATCAGGATGGCCTCCGGGCGGAAATCCTTCACGGGACCGGTCAGCACATCTTTGAAGATAGCGATGTACTCCGCGCGGCTTATCCCGTAGGGGACGGGTTTGTTGATCGTCGCGCCCTTCCCCTCCCCCTCGCCCGCCTCCGTCGCCGCGCCGGTGCCGGGATAGAAGGGATACCTGTGGATGGAGAAGAAAAGCACCGACGGATCGCGGTAGAAGGAGTCCTGTGTGCCGTTCCCGTGGTGCACGTCCCAATCAACGATCGCTATCTTCTTCAGGCCGTGCTTGCGTTTCAGGTAGTGCGCCGCGACGGCGACGTTGTTGAAGATGCAGAACCCCATCCCCTGCGCAGACAACGCATGGTGACCCGGCGGGCGGACGAGGCAGAGCGCCGACTTGGCCTTGCCGTTCATCACCGCATCGCACGCCTCCAACAGCGCCCCCGCCGCGCGTATCGCTGCGTCGTACGACCCCGGCGAGACGACGGTATCCGGGTCGAGCATCCCCCCGCCGCTCGCGGCCACCTTCCGGCAGTGGGCGATGTAGCGCCGCTCATGGTTCGCCGCGATCTCGTCCTCCGCCGCCGCGCGGGGACCTGTGCGGACGTTCTCCCAAAGCCCCTCCTCCTTCAGGTGGTCCCGAATGCTCACTAAGCGCTGCGCCTTCTCGGGATGGTAGCCGGTATCGTGTCTCAGGAATACGTCGTCATAGAACAAGATAGTGTTCATGCAAGTTGCTATCCCGTGATGAGTTTCTTCCCCCGCATGTATGGCTGCAAAACCTCCGGCACATCAATGGTCCCGTCCTCGCGTTGATACGTTTCGACGAGGACGAGCACCAGCCGCGCCAGCGCGACTCCGGAGCCGTTGAGCGTGTGGATGAATTTGACCTTGCCGTCCTCGTCGCGGAAGCGGATATTCGCCCGGCGCGCCTGGAAATCGGTGAAGTTGCTGCACGAGGAAATCTCGAGCCATCGCTCGATCCCCGGCGCCCAGATTTCGATGTCGTAACACTTTGCGCCGGCGAAACTTAGCTCGCCCGTGCAGAGCTGCAGGACGCGGTACTCCAGGCCCAACCTCTGGATCACGTCCTCCGCGTTCTGGAGGAGCGTTTCCAGTTCGTCGTAGGACGTCTCGGGGCGGACGAACTTGACCATCTCGACCTTGTCGAACTGGTGGACGCGCATCAGCCCGCGCGTGTCGCGTCCGTAGGCCCCCGCCTCGCGGCGGAAACAGGCGGTGTAGGCGGTGTAGTAGATCGGCAGGTCCTCGTGGGAGAGGATTTCGTCGCGATGGATGTTTGTGACCGGCACCTCGGCAGTGGGGATGAGGAAGAAGTCGTCCACCTCGCAGCGATACATGTCCTGCTCCAGTTTGGGCAGTTGGCCGGTGCCGGTGATGGCGTCGCGGTTGGTCAGGAACGGGGGGAATACCTCCTTGTATCCATGCTCTTCGACGTGGAGATCGAGCATGAAATTGTAGAGCGCCCGTTCGAGGAGCGCGCCGTCGCCCTTGTAGAGGCAGAATCCCGACCCGGCGATCTTGGACGCCGCCTCGAAATCGAGGATGCCGAGTTTGGGTCCGATGTCCCAGTGGGCCTGTGGCTTGAAGGGGAATTTCTTCCGTTCGCCCCAGCGCTTCACCTCGACGTTGTCGCGGGCGTCCTTGCCGACGGGCGTGTCCTCGGAAGGGATATTCGGGACGAGGATCTGCAGATCGCGAATCTTCGGCTCCAGATCGCGGACCTTCTCCTCCAGTTCCTTGATCTTCGCGCCGACGCCGCGCATCTCCTCGATCAGGGCGGTGGCGTCCAACTTCTTTTTCTTCAGATCATTGATCTCCTTCGAGACCTCGTTGCGCCGGGCGCGGAGTCCCTCGACCTGCGGGAGGATCGCTCGCCGTTCCCCATCGAGCGCCAGCAGGGCGTCTATGTCGGCGACGTCGCCCTTTTCCTTCATCGCCTTGCGCACCTTTTCGGTCTCGTCGCGGATGATGTTGATGTCGAGCATGAGTTCTCTTTCCTCCGATGGTACTTTGCTTGGACGTCGGCCATGAATATATTCTGCGCGCCGAGCCGACGCAAGCAAAATCTCGACAAGGCGCCTTCCGCCCCCGCCGCGGGACTGCGGCCGTGGGATTTATAAGGTCAGACCTTCGTAACTATATTCTACAACGATGGTTACCAACTCGCTATTGACAGACGTCGGCAATGTGGTGGAAATTGCGAAGCGGATCAGCCGAGTCGTCATTTGCGGTGACATAAGTAACGCGCATAACATCACTTATGAATACCTGATATATTTTTCGTGCCGCACACCCTTTTTCGCAGGGGGCTTGATGCCTCCCCGACCGCGTGGTATCATCCGGCGCGGTAAGGAACGCGAACACAGTCACTCTTGATGGAGGATGGGTCATGGTTCTGCCACGGCTGAGAAGGCGTGAGAAAATTGTAGGCGCACCCTTTACGGGTGCGCGAGAGCGCCGCGAATCGGCCCGCAGGCTAAAGCCTGCGACTACAAATGGGATTTTTTCACACCTTCTGATTCTTGTTTTCGCCGCCGCCGTCTGCCTCGCACCCCTGTTGCTCGCGCAGGAAAAGAACGAGGTCGCCGCCGGCGACTATTCGGTCCGCCTCACGGAGCGCGGGTTCGAGATCGCGCACAAGGGCCGGCCAGTCACGGTCGGCTCATACTTCAGCGTGTGCAAGCCGGAGTATAAGGGAACCCTCGTCTCGTCGAGCGAGGGCCGCAAGGTCGGCAAGGCGTCCGTGTCGAAGGACGGACGGACGCTCACACTCGAGGCGACGCTCCCCGCCGGGAGTTTCGCCTACTCGGCCACGGTCTCGCCCAACGGGGTGCGCGTCGAGACGCGCGTCGCCCTGGCGAAGGACGCGGTGGTGGGGCCGGTGGAGTACGCCGCCTTCCAGATGCCGACGGCCCTCATCGAGGGCGGGAGCGTGGAGGTCTTCGACGCCGCGGGGATGGTGATTGATGAGAAGCCCATCCCCGCAGTACCGAAGCGCGGCGGCATGGCGCGGCACGGCGACGGCTTCATCGTCAAGACGGCGGAGCGCAGCATCATCGTGTCCACCGCCTCGCCGATGGGGTTGTATCCCTTCGACGCGCGCGTGGCGAACTACGGCGACCGCCAGGGCCTTTGGGCCTTCACATCAATCCCCGTTGACCCCGGACGCGAGACAGTGTCCGCCGTCGAACTCCGCGTCGAGCCGCCCGCCCCTGCGCCCGCGGCCGGGACGATCACGCTGGCGGGGGGCGTCCCCGCGAAGGCCGTGGCGACCGCCCCGAACCCGACGGAGCGGGAGAAACTGGCGGCGGATGAACTCGTCGCTTACCTCACAAAAATTTCCGGCAAGAAACTCGACCGGATCGAGATCGCCGACAAGACCGCGCCGAAGGGAACCATCGCTGTGGGCCGCTTAGCCGTGGAGGCGGGGCTCGTCTCGCAGGACGAACTTTCGCCCCTGAAGATTGACGGCTACATCGTCCGCGTCAAGGACGGGCGGGCGGCGGTGTGCGGCTGGCGCGATCTGGGGACGGTCTATGCGGCGTATGCGCTGCTCGGGCGCCTCGGCTGCAAGTTCTACGCCCCGGCGTGCGAGAAGGTTCCCGCCGTGAAGGACCCGACCATTCCCGAATGTGAATTGAAGGCGTGGCCGATCTACGAGTTCCGAAAGGTGACGCAGGATCTGAAACTGGGCCACACGCCGAACGACGACCTCGGCAACCCGGCGGAGATCGGCGAGAAGGGCGGCCTTGTGCACGCGGCGGCCTTCCTCGTTTCCTATGAGAAGTACGGCGAGTCCCACCCCGAATACTTCGCTATGCAGAAGGACGGCAAGCGGCTCCATCCCGACCCGCAGAGCAAGCGGGACTTCGGCGGCGACCTTCATCTGTGCCTCTCGAACCCGGACGTGCGGCGCATCTCCGCCGAGCGGCTGCTGGACCTGATCGAGAAGCAGAAGGACCGGACGTTTTTTGGGGTCTCCCAGGGCGACGGCCATGCGTGGTGCGAGTGCGATAAGTGCAAGGCCCTCGACCACATTCCCGGCCGCGACATGACCGACCGCCTGCTGGACTATGTCAACTACTGCGCGCGCGAGGTGGCGAAGAAGTATCCCGACAAGCGCATCCTCACGCTGGCCTACACGAACGCGACGTCGCCGCCGCCATGGCGGGTGACGCCCGAGCCGAACGTGATGGTGCAGTACTGCCCGTATCCCATGCGGACCGCGTGCCAGAGCCACGATCTGCGGTGCGGGAAGAACGAATCCGGCTTCGCCGACCTGAAGGGCTGGGTCCAGGCATGTCCCAATAACATGTATATCTTCGACTACCCGCGCGGCTACAAGATCTGGAACGAACCGTTCGGCAGCTTCTACGCCATGAAGCGCAAACTGGACTTCTACGCGGCCAACGGCATCCGCGGCCTCTACTACTGCGGCGTGCCGACGAATTTTCAGGACCTGTTCGTCTTCGTCCAGAGCCGGTTGCACTGGGACCCGAAGGCGGACGTGGAACCCCTGATTGATGAGTTCATGGCGGCCTACTACGGCGGGGCGGCGCCGCACGTCCGCGCATACTTCGACTTCATGCACCGGCAGGTCGAGGAGCGGCAGGTGCACCAGATGTGCGAGGGGGCGAACCCCGGCCTGGCGACGGCGGAGTATGTGGAAAAGGCGCTGGAGATGTTTCGCAAGGCGGAGGACGCGGTGAAGGACGATCGGACATCGCTCTATCGCGTGCGGAAGGAGAAGTCCTTCGTCCTCTTCGCCGACCTGAACGAGCGCAATCCGGTGAATGAGAGACTGGTCGTGAGCCGGGAGGAGTTTGCGAGGCGGCTGGCGGAGCTCATGGAGATCGGGCGGATCACGAAGACATCGGTCGTCGGCCGGCGGGAGGACGGGATCGTGGGCGACTGGCTCTTCAAGATCGCGCGGATTCGCACGAACGTGAATCCGTGGTACGCCGACCCGCTGGTGGATCGGATGATCGCCGATCCGGTGAAGACGCTGAACGAGGAGGAGCGGAAGTATTCCCAAAAACCGGTCGAGGGCGGATGGCTGGTGGAGTTAGACGGATTCCGCGGGTGCATCGGGCCGAAGGAGTATGACTATCAGTGCCCCGCGCGGCGGGCCGTGTGGATCTATGGCAAGAACACGGACCATCCGGCGATGGCGGCGAAGGTGCATCTCGACAAAGTTCCGCCGGGCGAGGCGCGGCTGACCCTGGTCGGGCAGGACGACGACAAGCCTGGGGCGGTGGAGATCTGCATCACGGTGAACGGCAAGGAGGTCTTCAAGGGCGCGAACACGTTCAAGGAGAAGGGCTGGTCGTCGGCCGACTTCTCGATACCCGCGGGCGTCCTGAAGGCGGGGGAGAACGAGATTCGCATCGCGACGCTGAAGGGCTCTCAGGCCCGGGACCAGGGGTGGTTCATGGCGGCGGAGTGCAAGATGACGTTCAAGTAGGGGACAAGCACATGCTCAGGCGCCCGCCGCAGTGGTTCCGAGGATCAGAGATCGAAGCCGTATAACCGGGCGTTGTTCAGGAGAAACTCAACGCGCACAGGCTTGGCACGCGGGAGGACCGGGCCGCCCTTCCAATGGACCGGATGGGAGACGGAATCGCCTCTAATCGGTGCGCAGTCGGGAAAGTCGTAACCGGTAAGCGGTTTGCCCCCCTCGTCCAAGATTCGCACGCGGAACTCACCCTGCACATTCGCGTTCACCGTCATGCATGTCGCATCCAGGATGACAGGCGGCGTCCGCAGCGTACCCTGCTCCTTTCCGGCATCGCGTGAGACGTAGCGGTCGCGCGGCATCCGCACAAGGCCGATCTGCCGTTCCTCGAAGCGGTTCACCTTGTGCCCGTTCTTGTAGCCGCCGTAGTAGATGTAGACTTCATCGTCCACGAGGAGCTGGCAATCCATCCAGGCGTGGGCGTGGTCCCAGGCGCCTTCGGCAGGGTCGGGTTTGAAGAACGGCTCGCGGTCGCGGACCCAGCGCTCGCCGTCTCGCGTCCAGGCCAGGGTGGTGTATCCGATGCCGAACGAAGCTTCCGGGGACCCACTCGCTCTGAGATCATCCCGCAGCACCTTGACTAGGCCGATCCAGAGATCGCCGCGGATGATGTGCCCGTTCATGGCATAGAACTGCGTCTGCCCTTCGTCAACGCTCTCGACGGGCGCAAGAACGCACCACGGCGTCTGCCAGCACAACAGGTCCTGACTCACGCTCTGCATGGTCGCGCGCCGCATTCCATTCCACAGGGGCGATGTGGTGAATACCGAGATTGTTGCCACATAGCGATTGCGCAAGGTATCGCGGAAGATGTTGGTGATGTCGTGGTTGTGACGCAGGACGACGTATGACGCGAGCGACGTCCAGTTAAGGCCATCAGGCGAGACGGCGATCTTCAGGCCGCCATCCTTCCACCAGCCGAGTTTGTATCGTTTCGATGGGTCGGGAAAATCAGGCCCTTCGTCGAGAACGCTATTGCCGAACTGGATGGGGGCGGGGTCGTCCAGCACGCGCACCGGTCGGATCCAATGGATGCCGTCTTCCGATTCCATGTAGCCGATATGGGAGGAACCGATGTCTTTCGATTCCTTCCAGATTCCGTACCACATCCGAAAGCGCATGGTCTTGGGATCGCGAAGCACCGTGAGAAACGGCTGGAAGTTCCGATCCTCTTTTCCCGTGACAATGGGGTTGGGAATTCGTGGGTCCCGCACAGGACGGTTCACCCCGCGCGCCACGTTCCTGCTGCTTTCAACCAGATAGTCGTCCAAGAAGAGATGCGGGCCGGAACGAAGGCGGATCGGTTCCTTGGGCTTCGGCGACCCTTCTCTCGCCGGTTCATAGAGACTTGCCTTGACCGCTTCGTCGCCGACTGGGGCAAACCGCACAGCGGTGTCGGGGGAGGGGGCGGGCCCCTGGTTGCCCGGAGCGACCGACTCGCGTCCTCCCAGAATGGCTTGGGCGTGACGGAAATCCGCCGATTCATGCGAAAACGCTGACGCGGGCACCAGTTCGCGTGGGTGTCCTTGCCACGACCAGTAGAGGCGCATGTATGACGCGCCCCCCATGTGGGAGTATTCCAGTCGAAACGGCATTGACTGCCCCGCCTCGACGCGCACCGCGCCCCGCCGCGCGTCATCCGGCGACCATCCATCAATGACGGCCTTGCCGCCCAAGAATAGCCGCACTCCCCTATCCGCTTCGGCGTCGAAGGCGACCTCCCCCGTTGCGGGGAAATAAATCTGCCCCATCCACAGTCCGGAGCAGCTTGTCCCCTTCAATTCGGCGTTGATCTGTTGTTCGACGCCGCATTGGCCCGGTCGCTGCAACTCGTTGGAGTTGAAGAACACGAATACCAGTCCGGGGCGACCCTTATCCTGTGCAGCCGAGGGGAGATTCATGCACACGCAAGCAATAGCGATCGCAATCCAGAACGTCGTCAGGTTGGACGCGCCCTCGATGAGTGGACTTGTCATTGCGGGATTCTCCCAGGGAACGGACTATCTTGTAGAAACGTTCCTTCTCCGATACCCCGTCGGCGTCATGCCCTCCTCCCTTGCGAAGGCGCGGGCAAAGTAGTGCGGGTCGCGGTAGCCGACCCGCGCGGCGACGGCCTTCACCGTCAGGTCGGGGGCGAGGAGCAGCCGCTTCGCATTCTCCATCCGCGTCCTGTTCAGATAGGCGATCGGCGAGAGGCCCGTCGTCTCCTTGAATATCCGGCTGAAGTGATAGGGGCTTGTGAAGAAGTGCTGCGCGATCTCGGGCAGCGTCAGCGGCGCGGCGTAGTTCTCCTCGATGAAACGAGCCGCTTCCGCAGCGAGGCGACGACGACGAATCTCGCCCACGTCCACCTGCGGCGCCTCCACCGACCGGGCGGTGCGGACCAGCTCGATGAAGATCTGCATGATGTAGGCGTCTATGGCCGCCGCATAGCCGAGGGTTCGATGATACGCCTCGCTTGCGATGGCCCGCAGGCAGCGCTCGACGATATGGCCCGACTTGAGATGCACCTTGTCCGGCAGGGCCAGAGGGAACTTGCGCCGCCTGCCCCGCTTGTCCCTGAACGCCGCGGCGAGGCAGAGGAGCTGCGACCGCTTCCCCGGCGGCGATTCCTCCCGGTGCGGCACGCCCGGCCTGGTGATGAACAGGTCGCCCTTCTTCCCCTCCATCGGCCTGCCTCCGAGCCACATCCGCAGCTCGCCGGCATAGACGTAGACCAGTTCATGGTAGGGAAAGTTGACCTCCGCCGGCGACCACTCGCGCTCGACGTCGTCAATGGAGATGAATACGAACTCCGGGGCGACGCCCTCCAGCGCGCGGAGTTCCTGCCAGTCCGACACCTGCTCGCGGCGGATCTGCGTGACTTCTCTTTTTCTTCTGTCTCGCCCTGGCATACCAGACACATATCCTATCCCCCTGCAATCTGGATTTCAACGGATAAAAATGTAAAATGAAGGGCGTGTTGCCCAAATGGAATCTGGTAGGGGCGGCCCCGTGTGGCTGCCCCTTTGACGCCAAATCTTCGGCCCCAGGGGCGGGCACGCAGGCCCGCCCCTACAAAATCGGGTTTGGTCAATACACCCTGAAGACCTGGCCCTATTTGACTCTTGTCAAACTCCGTTCCTTCCGTTACGATAATGACTCCGATTGGGGCAAGAGGCCCTGGAGATTTGAACCTTTTGAGGGCGCGTGGCATATGAGTATTCGTTTTTTCTGCATATTGGGTTTCGCGCTCGTTTTTTCCGGCTGCGCCCACCGGCCTCCCGCCGCTCAGCAGCCGGCGGTTGCGCACTGGACCTTTGACGGCGACCTGAGCGACCGTACCGGCCGCGGGAATGACGCGAACGCCGAGTCGCCCGTGTTCACTGCCGGCCACGCCGGGCGGGGCCTGAGATGCGGCGCCAATCCGCTTGTCGTCCCGGACGGCGCAGACCTCCGGCTAGCGCCGGGACTGCGCGTCGAGTGCTGGGTGCGGCTCACGTCGCTGCCGACGGAGGGACAGAGCATCTTGACCAAGGGCGACGAATACCTGCTCCGCGTGGACCCGGCCGAGGAAGGCGGACAGATCTCGTTCTTCGTGTATCTGGATGGCTGGGAGCCGCGCGTCCGGTCGAAGGCCCCGCCCAAGGTCGGTGTGTGGTACCATCTGGTCGGGACCTGGGACGGGAAGGAGATCTCGCTCCAGGTCAATGGCGATGAGGTCCGCGGGCCGCGCTCAGGAACGCCGATGTCGAAGGAGCAGCCGATCCGCATCGGCCCCGTGGCCGGCGTCATTGATGAAGCGCGGATCGAGAACCCCAATGCAGGCCGATCGGCGGTGGCCTCCTGGCCGTTCGACGGCGACCTCCGCGATGCCTCCGGCAACGGCCACGACGTCTCGGCGGAGGGGGCGCGCTTCGCCCCCGGACGCTGCGGGCAGGCCCTCCAGTCCGGCTCGGAGCAGGTCCTGGTCCCAAGCCGTCCCGACCTGCAACTGGCGCCGGGACTTCGGATTGACTGCTCGGTCTGCTTCGACAACGAAACAACTGGCTGCCGGCACATCGTCATCAAAGACGGAGAGTACCTGCTCCGCGTCAATCCGCCCAAGGAAGGCGGACAGTTCGCGTTCTTCGTGAACCTGGACGGCAGCTGGGAGCCGCATGTGGACTCGGACAGGCGGGCAAAGCCGGGGGTTTGGTATCGCGTCATCGCCAAGTGGGATGGGATTTCGCTCACCATCGAGGTCAACGGCGAGAAGTCGAGGGTCTTCCGTTCGGGCTTGGCCCGGCCGGGCGACAAGCCTCTTGTGATCGGCGCGCTCGGCGGATTGATTGACCATCTGGGGATCGAGAATCCCAGGTTGCCTTTTCTTCGCGTTCAGGCCGTGACGCAGGCGCAGGCCATCCTGCGCGCCGGACGCCCGGAGAAGCTTACCGCAGTCATACAGAGCATCGGGGCGGACGCCGCGCAAGTCGAGGCATGTCTCGAACTGCCGACGGGCGTCACTTGTCCGGACAGCGCCGTCCGTCAATTGGGGACCATGCCGTCCGGCGCAACCAAGACCGTCGAATGGACGGTGCAGGCCGATGCCGAGATGACGGTCGCGGCGAGAGTCCGCCTGACGGCGCAGGGCTGCGCGGCAGTGACGACGGGCCGCACGCTTGCGTTCTTCCCTCTCCAGGATCGTCCTGCAGCTCCCCCCATCGTCGCCCACAGGACGCCGGGCCCCAAGGCCGTGACGTACTACATTGACAGCGCCAAGGGCAGCAACGCCAACTCCGGCGCGTCGCCCGACGCGCCTTGGCAGGATTTCACGAATGTGAATGGCAAGACCCTCGGCCCCGGTGACAGACTCCTCATCAAGCGCGGCAGCGTCATCAACCAGGAGCTCAGCGTCTCCGCGCGCGGCGCGGCGGAGGACTGGGCCGAGATTGGCACATACGGCGCCGGCCCGCGGCCCATCATCCGCCGCAACTGGGACATCGGCGACCGATGTGTCCTCGTGCGCGATCCCGACTTCCTCCGCATCAGCAGCCTGGTGGTGTGCTACGCGGGCAAGGGCCTGGTAGTCTGCTATCGCAAGAACGGCCGCGCAGGACTCGTCATCGAGGACTGCATCGCGCACCACATCGAGGGCCTCTATCGTCCGAACGCCCACGGCATCCCCGAATGGCGCGACCGCGGCGGCGCCGAGGGCGACGGGTTCGATGGTTCGGCAGGGATTGCCATCGTCGGCGCCCTTGCGAAGGACCTCCTCGTCAGAAACTGCGAGATGTTCCAGACATCACAGGGATTCCGCGTCGGCACAGGAGACGCCGTGACCGTTGATCGTGTTTACTGCCACGACAACTACGTCCACAACACGTCGCCGCACCCGTTCCTCTGCGGCGCCTGGCGGTCGTATCTCCAGAACAGCGTGTTCGACGCCTCCGGCTGGCACGCCTCCGCCGGCACGATGGGCATCATGCTGGGCAATCCCCAGGGACTGATCATTCGGAACTGCACCTTCCGCAACCAGCCCGATTCCGGCAGCCACGATGAGGGCGGCATTGATTTCGAAAACCTCGGCAACGGATGCCTGATAGACCATTGCACGTTCGAGAACAACGCCGGAGCAGCGATCGAGGTATTGGGTTTGAAGTCGCCGCAGCCCAGGAACGTTGAGATCATGAACTCTCGATTCATCAAGAACAACTGGGTGAAGAAGAATTGGGGACCGGCGGAGATCTATATCTGGGGCAAGGCGCAAAACCCCGAGGTCTGCTGCAGCACGGGAACCATCCACGACAATGGATACGTCCTCAATCCGGGTGTGCAGTTCTTCGTCAACGAAGCCCCGAAGACAACTTCCTGGACGCTCCGCGACAATATCGGCTACACCACCGTCGAGGAACTGGAGAAGGCCATGTCTTTCAACAGGCCGCCGATGGTCGAAGCCGGGCCGGATATTCGCACCGACAGCAGGAGTGTGCGCCTGGCGGGCCGCGTCGGCGACGACGGGAAGCCGGGCAACGGGCCGACGGTCGTCAAGTGGGAAGTCCTCGAAGGTCCCGGCGCCGTCACGTTCCAGAGCGAAGGCGCATCTGAAACCACTGCCAACTTCTCCGTTCCGGGAGATTACCTACTGCGGCTGGTCGGCGATGACGGTGAACTCTGGCTAAGCGATATGGTCGCGGTCCACATCCTTCCCCCGGGCGTATCCGTCGCAAGGGCATGGGAATTCAACAAGCCGCTGGACAAGGAAGGCTGGACCGAGGTGAATCCCGGCACGCGAGTCCAGGAATGGAAGGACCAGAAGTGGCCTGCCAAATCGGAGCCGGTGAAGTACGTCGGAGGAGGATACTACATTCTTGCCGTCGAAAAGACTACGGATGCGCACCTGCTCTCCCCCGACAGCCTGGACATTGACCTGAACAACAACAAGACGATCAAAATCCGGTTCCAGAACCACACGCCGGCAACGCGGATGCGCGTCAAGTTCACGACCGTTGCGGATGAAACGTGGGACGACGCCAAGGGCAAGACCTTCGACGTGGTTGCCAACGACGCCGCCCCGCGGGAATACGCCGTGGACATGTCAACCGTTCCCGGATGGACGGGCCGCCTCAAACAGCTTCGGCTCGATCTTGCGACAGGCGAACCGCTTACGGGAACCTGCCGATTCGACTACATCTGGATCGGTCAATAGCAAAAAGGCTTAGGTCTTCGGGGTGTTGCCCAAATGTAGTCGCAGTCCCGCGTCCGGCGTCGGCGCGGGACGGGATCGGCCTGCGTGATTCGGGATCGCACGGCCGGCCGGCGCATTCGCCTTCCGGGTGGGCGATTCCCCCGCCCAACCACGATCGCGGATCGCCCCGCGGCCGGGCCATACTATCCGCGCGGCCTCGTTCGTGGCAACACGATTCTCCCTGCCGCCGCACCGGCGGCAGCGCCCTCTTGTGCGCGCACACCCGGCCGTGGTATCCTGGCGGGCGTTCTTGTGGACAGTAACGACGGACGGCATGACAGAAAAGGAGAGCGCGAATGGGAGCGGAATCGGAGAATGATCGGAACGCGAAGGATGTTGGCGAGACGGCCGCCGGGGCGACGCCGTGGGGATGGTTTTTTGCCTTCGGCGTCATCCTGCTCGTCTTGGGGACCGCTGCGATTGCCGTGCCCCTTGCGGCCACGGTCGCGGTCGAGCTGCTGCTCGGCTGGGTGTTCCTGATCGGCGGCGTGGCGCAGGGGGTTCACGCCTTCCACTCGCGCCGGTGGGGCGGGGTGATCCTGCGGCTGCTGAACGGCGCGCTCGGCGTGGTGGTGGGCCTGCTGCTGCTGGCCAATCCGCTCAAGGGCGTCCTGGCCCTGACGCTGCTGCTGGCGATCTTCTTTTTCGTCGCGGGCGCGCTGAAGATCGTCGCGGCCCTGCAGATCCGGTCGCTGGCCCACTGGATATGGGTCCTGGTCAGCGGGGTCATTGACCTGGTCCTCGGCGGCCTGATCTGGCAGGAGTGGCCCGGCTCGGCGGTCTGGGTGCTGGGGATGCTTGCGGGGATCAGCCTGATCTTCAACGGCTGGGCGACCATCGCCTTCGCGCTGGCCGTGCGCAGCGCGGCGGAGGAGGCGTGAGCGCGTCTCCTGCGAACGTCATTCCCGCGCAAGCGGGAATCCACGAGCGCCGTCACCAGAGACGACGCAGAGAACGGCCAAGGCATAGACGCAGATTCACGCTGATACTCACAGATAAGAAAGGAACTCAGGAATCCGGTTTCTGATCTCTGACCTCTGATTTCCGCGTTCATCTGCGTTAATCAGCGTCTGCCTCCTTCTTCGCGTGCTTTGCGTGCTTTGCGAGACAGAACAATCAACACGAAGGGGAAGGACAAAAACCGCCGAACCGTTTGCGGGCGCGGGCCGGCAATCACTTGAAACAAATCCGGCATCCCCCGATTCCAAAAAGTAGAACGTTAAGATCAGAACCATCTACCCCCATAGTTCTTGCACTATCCCTGTTCCGCAGTCCCGTCTGCCAGCATCTCCATCTTGCGGTCCAGCAGTTCCTTCCACGCATCGTTAACCAACCGCCTCCACGGTGAATCCATGTTCGTGGTCTGGTTCGCTAACGGTTCCAAAAATTTGATCTGGGTGAACCCTTCAAATGCGTCCACCTCCGCCTGGTCCTGGTCCCCCAGCGTGTACTTACCAGCTCTGGAGAGCAGGCACCGAACAACAAGCGGGAACGCGATGGTCGCCAATACGATGTGTTCGCCAGTTTGCCACGTTAGGCATTGAGCGGTATCCATCTTACCATGTGCATAGTCTCCTCGCACACGATAGAATTCCTTCATCCATTCGTACCGGATAGACGAATTCTTTCTGGCACTGGCAGGCTTGCGGGCAGCACTACCCATCTGGAGCGAAGTGGTCGGTAGCATTGCTTGCTCAAACTTAGAGGCAACATCCTTATCTTTCGACTTTGCCCCGAGCACCGTCTGGAACGCGCAGCACAGAAGAACCCACTCCACTTGCTGCCGGACGGCATCATTATCGGTATTCGCTTGGTTGAAGCAAGAGATTGCATTTCGCCAGCGAGGCCAATCGCCATTGGGATCGGTCTCTCGGTAGTCAATCAGGGCCGACAGTAGGACCTCGTCTATGTCAATTCTGCCGGACTCACTAACATGAATCGGTATCGAAATGGATGTCCAGCTTAAGGGGCGGACGTCAACAGTTCGCCCATCACGCCTTCTTGATATGAACGTGCTGAAAAAAACGTCGTTTTTGAAGGTCTTGCCAAAGAACGTAAAGCGGTCGGCATTGCAGTAGGAACCGGCCCCACACAGGTACTCGCGTCGTGCTAACGCGCTGAAGCAGAACAGGTCAAGGCAGTCCCGGATATCTTCGACCTCATCGTTGGTTAGATCGGATAGAATCTCCTTCTCGCTGTAGCGTATCAATGCGGCCTCATTGATGGACTCGCCTCTCAGGTTCTTGTAGGGAGACAGCAAAGCCCGGGCTTGGCATGTCCCGAGTGCATCCAGTATGCCTGGTTTTTCGAATACCTTGAACGGTATGACAGTAATGTTCCCGACGCGGTACTCTTTTTCGATACGACACCAAGGCATGAACACTAAAGTAGGCATGGTTCACTCTCCGCCCGAGGGTTCTCTCCGTGTCTGCACCACTTGGAGATTCTCCCACCTTTCAGAATTTGCCATTTCCCCATCCCCTTCGTGTCCTTCGTGCGCTTCGTGGTGGGGAACATTTTCGTCGCGGCGAAGACACGCTCAAGCCCGCGAAGACGCGGCCTTGAGCGTGGCACAGGGAGAGGAGATGAGGGTTACTCCTTACCCGTCTCTTTTTCCCCTTCTTTGTCCTCTTCTCCTTCCTCTTCCTCTTCCTCTTCCTCTTCCTCTTCCTCCTCGGCTTCCTGCTCCGGCTCGGCTTCGTCCTCCGGTTCTTCTTCCGGT
>JBFMAD010000092.1:0-16269 GCA_040755855.1 Planctomycetota bacterium
CCGAACTGGCAAAAATGATCTGTAGCCGCAGGCTTTAGCCTGCGCCGTTTGGCCGTGCGACCCCGAATCGCGCAGGCTAAAGCCTGCGACTACATTTGGGCAACGCGCCCTTCATTCTACATTTTACAGAAGGCCGCCCAATCTATTGGCGCAGGACTTATATCCAGGTGTTTATTCTACCCCGCAATGTGCCCCCGTAGTAAAATGTAGAATGAAGACCTGACCCCCATTGCCCCAATTGGTTCAGTTCCCGAAGAGCCGCTCCGCGATGCGGCCCAGGGCCAGGACGCAATGGCTCCTCACCCCCGCGTCGGGGTCCACCTTCGCGGCGTCCTCTAACTTGGCCACCACGGAGGCGTCGCCGATCTCGCCGAGGGAACGCGCCGCCTGCGAGCGAACGCTCGCCGTCGCATCCTTGCTGAGCGCCGCGGCCAGCGATCCCACGGCCACGCTGCTGCTCATCAGCCCCAGGGCCGCCGCCGCCGACACGCGCGGCGCCGGGTGGCGGTCGTTCATCAGCAGGTCTATCATCGTCGAGAGCGCCGCCTCCGCCCTCTGCATCCCGATCCCCAGCGCCGCCGCGCTCCGCACGTTCGGATCGGGGTCCTTTGCCGCGCCGAGGAGCGCCTTGAGGACTTCGCCGCCCGGGAACCGGGTCAGCGATTCCAGCGCCACCCGCCGCACCTCGGCGGCGCGGTCGTGGACAAGGTCCAGCAGATGCCCCTTCGCCGACTCCCCCGCAATGCCGGCCAGGGTGCGGATCGCCGCCGCACGAACGCCGGGGACCATCTCCCGGTGGATGCGGTCCAGAAGCTCGGGCGTCAGGGCCGGGTCGCGAAACGCGGACAGCGCCTCGGCCGCCGCCCGGCGGACGTCGGGGTGTCGGTCGTGTTTCATCGCCTCTACAAGTTTCGGGATGCTCCCCCCGTCCCGGAGCGACTGGAGGTGCTTTGCCGCCGCAGCGCGAACGCGCCCCTCCTCATGGTCGGCAAGGAGTTGGGCCAACCGCTTCGCATCCTTGAACACGCCCAGCAGGGCCTGCTCCGATCCCATCTCCTCCGCCCCCAGCGCCTCCGTGGCGAAGCCGATGTCCGTGCGGTAAACGTCCTCGAGCACCCACCGCGCATCGGAGGCGTGGCTTTGCGTCCGGCACAACGTCACCAACTTCGTCAATACCTCCGGCGCGATCCGCCACTCCGCGCCCAGCCCGCCGAGCGCCTCGGCGGTCCTGGCGATGACCTGGTGTCGCCAATACCAGTCTTCAAAGCCCGGCGTTGCCTCCTCCATCCCCTCCGCCGCGTTGCGCTGCGCGTCGGCCAGCGGCTCGATGGCGGACTTGTCGCCGATCGCCTTGAGCGCGACAGCCGCGGTGCAGATCAGCAGGGGGAAGACGGTCCGGTCGGAAATGATCTCGCACAGGACGGACACCGATTCCTGGTCGCGAAGGCCCCCCAGCGCCTCGACGGCCGCCCGCGCCACGGGGAGGTTCCCGTCCTCGACCTGCCTCCGTATGTCCGGCAGGATGGAGGCGTCGCCCACCTTGCCCAGCACGCTGACTGCGATGGCGCGAATTTCCGGCCTGTCGTGCGTCAGATAGTTCACAAAGACGCTGCGGCTGCCCTCGTCGGCCAGCCGCAGCAGCACGCCCACGGCCCAGCTCTTGAGGGCGGGGTCTTTGCGCGGGTCCGTCTCTCCGATGATCTCGGGCGACGTCTCCCGCTCCAGCGCCCCCATGATCTTGGGCACGAGGCCCGGATCGCCCATGTTGCCGAGGGCCAGGATCGCCTCCTTGCGCACCGCCGGGTCCGGGTCGTCCACCGCGTACAGGACCGCGTTCTCGGCCTTCTCGCCGCGGCAGTTCGCCAGCGAGTGCACGGCCAGGCGCCGCATGCCGGGGTCGTCGGACCCCAGCATCTCGAATACCGCCGGCACGCGGGAGGGATCGCACGTCCGGGACAGGGTCCCGCTGGCCACGCTCCTCACCCCGGGGTTGCTGTCGGTCTGGGCGGCGGCGAGCAATGCAGATGCGATGTGGGCCTTCTCATCCATCCTTCTTTTCCTTTTCTACGCCCCACCGGGCAACGTCAAAATGGTCGCTGACCTTCACGAGCACGTCAAAGATATTCACGATCATCGTATAATGATCGGCGTTATACCAGAGAATCTGCGGCTTTCCCATTTTCTCCCACAATGCCTCCGTGCACCAGGGCGGGACCACCGCGTCCTGCCGGGCATTGACCATCAGGACGCCCCGCGGGTCAATGTTCCCCGCGTAGGTCATCGGCTCCACCTCGCGCAGCCGCTCGGTCAGGGATTTATAGGTGAAGCCCCTCTCCTCGAGGCGCTTCCGGCGCTTCGCCGTTTCCTCCCCCTCCCAGATGACCTTTGCAATGTGGCCGCCCCCCAGCACAAAGACGCACCGCCTGAACCGCGGCTCCACCCCCGCCGCCAGGGCCCCGATGAAGGCCCCGAGGCTTGTCCCCGTGACGCCAATCTTCCTCGGGTCCACCTCCGGGCGCAGGCTCAGCCAGAGCGCCGCCCGGCGGATGTCCGTGATCGTCTGCCTGGTCGCGGCGAGGGTCAGCTCCACATCCTCGCTTATCAAGCGCGCCCTCACCCCCTTCGGGCGGCGGCTGCCGTAGAAGGACATATACACGAACATCGCCCCGATCCCCCGGCCGGCGAGGTGCCGCGCCAGAATCCGGGAAAGTTCAAAGTCCCCGCCCAGGATATGCAGCACAATGACCCCCGGTATCCCCGTTTTCCCCACGGGCCGATAGTACTCCGCGAAGACGGTGTTGGTTTCCGGGTACTGCAGCTTGATCGGCGAGGGAAAACTGACGAGGAACACCTCATACCCCGGCATCTGCTGCGTCAGCATCATCTTCCAGTCGAACCCCGTCGCCGGAGGCAGGAACGCTTCGGTCCCCGGATACGCTTTATAACGCTCCTTCTCCGCGGGGACGGTCCCCTCCTCGACGACGGCGGCGAAGGGCGCGGGCGTCGCCGACGCAGCGGCCCCGGCCTGCGGCTCGTCCGCAGCGCACATCGCCGCGAGGAGGACGGCGGCGATCGAGAGATGCAACGACAGCCTGCTCATGCTCCTTCTCCTGCGGCGCGCCCATACAAAATCGCCCGGCGCCCTCCATGCATCCCAGGCGCGCCGGGCGATCCAATTACGGCGACGGCGTCGGCCTATTTCCCTTTCTTCTGCCTGCACGCTTGATGGCACGTGTTGCAGCTCTCCTGGCAATTCTTCACGGCGGCCATTAACGCCTCGGCGTCCTCCGCTCCGGCCGCCTCCGCCGCTTCCGCACATGCCGTCTGGAGCATGTCCCAGCCCTGGCCGAGCGCCTCGGTCGCGCTGAAGTTGGCCTTCCCGCCCTCGGCCACCTTTGCGAGCGCCGCCAGCTTGGCCTGCACGGCCTTCATGTCCTTGGCCTTCATCGCCGCCATCGCCTCGCCCTGGCCCGTCTTGATCTGCATCATGAGCGCCTTGATGCCGGCGGCTGCGTCGTCGGCCTTCTTCGCCGCGGGCGCGGCAGGGGCCGGCGCAATGGGGATCATTTGGTAGCTTTGCAGGACCTTGACCACGTAGTCCACCGTCGCGGGCGAGTTGCCGATGGCCCTCGCCGCCGCCGCCGCCACATCCGGGTCGGCGTCGCCCACGGCCGCCAGCAGCGGGTCAACACAGCACGGGCAGAACTTGCTCGATCGCTTCATCATCCTCTCAAGGGCCTGCGCCGCGGCCACGCGGACCTCCTTCGCCGCCGACGCATCGGCGAGGACCGCGGCCACAGCCTTCCGGTCCTCCGGGCGCCCGGCGTGGCCCATCGCGTCCAGGGCCGCTTTTCGGATCTCATTGTCCTTGTGCGCAATGAGGTCCAGCAGGGCCGGCGCCGCCAGGGCCAGGGGGTACTTCGTGTCCATCGGGTCGGTCTCGGTCAGGACGCAGCATATCTTCTTGATGACCGCAGTCATGGCCGCCGCCTCATCGGTCTGGGCGACCGGTCTCTTGAAGGTCTCTTCCATCTTTGCGGCGATCTCATCCCCCGAGATGCTCGCGGGCAGCACCGCATCGGCGGCCTTGGCATAGACCTCCTGGACGGCGCTGACCTCGTTCGGGTCGCTCAGGATGAAGATGGCCATGTTCACCGCCTCGGCGCTGTTCTTCAGGTCGCGGGCGAAGGTGTCCGTCGTGGCGCCCCCGACTTTCGGCGTGATCATCAGGAGGTCCACCGGCGGGACGCCGAGCAGGATCCGCGACCGGGCCTTGGTCAGCGAGTCGGTGTCAATCACATTGTAGCCCTTGCCCTTCAGGATGTCTTTCAGCCGATTTCGGTTCTGCAGGTCGGGGTCGCAAATCAGGATCGTCCGCGCGCTGGTCTCGCCCAGAGCGCCGGCGACCACGCGCATGGCGAGGTCCGTGGCCCCCAGCTCCCCCTTTGGCGCGATGTGAATCAACGCCTCGGCCGCGGCGTAGCGGACCATCTTGTCGCGGCAGGCGAGCGCCTCGCGCAGGGCGGCGGCCTGGCCTTCGGGCCGGTTGTCGCGGAGCCTGCGCAGGCCCTCGATAGCGGCAAGGGCCGCCACCGGGTCCTTGTCAGTCACGGCGCGCTTCAGGGCCGCGTTGAGGAACTCGCTGCCGTTGACGGCGGTGTTGTTGCGCCACAGATTCAGCTTCGTGTTGCGGGCCTGAATCTCCTTCATCTCATCCTCGGACGGCTGGCGCTTGAGCAGCCCCGGTCGCGCCTGGCCGGCGAGGATCGCCTCGGTCTCGCCGATGAGGGAGCAATAGGTCGCCGTCAGCAGCCCGCGAAGTTTATAGTGGCGCGGGTCGCGCTTCAGCCCGGCGAGGCAGAAGTGCTCGGCCATGATGTCGTTGTAGGCGTAATCCGGCTCCGGGAAGCAGATCAGCTTCTCGGTGAACGACGGGGCGTCGCAGCACTTCCACCCCCACACCGGCGTGATGGGTCCGACATGGCGCGTGACGGAGGCGTCCTCGTAGTAGTACTGCTCGGCGAGGCTGCAGTAGAGGTCCGCCGCCGACTCTAACTTGCCCACCGACTGCCCGGTGAGCGTTTCGAGCGCGCTCGCCGCCGTCAGGCGCACGGCCTGTTGTTCCTTGGGGTCTTCTACCAGGGCCTTGAGGGCCGGCACGGCCCGCACATCCCCGATATTGGCCAGCACGGCGCAGATGTTCTGCTTGGCAAAGGCCGAATCGCAGTTCAGGGCCTCGATCAACGGCAGCACGCCGCGCCACCCGATCTTCTTCAGGGCCACCTGCGCTGCGGCGGTCGTCGAGGTCGGCTGCTTCGTGTCGAGCAGATCGAGGAGATAGGGAACGGCGTAGTCGCCGATCTGCACCAGGCCAAGCGTGGCGCGCCACCGGGTGTCGAAATCGCCGGAGAGGTCCTTGACCAGCTTCTGGATCTCCGCGGGGTCGGCGGCCTTTCGCGCCTCTTCCTTCTCGGCGAGTTTGAAGAGGGCCATGGCCTGGGGGCGGGTCTTCTCGTTCTCGAGGAACTTATACATCTTGTGCTCGCCCACCTGCACCAGCAGCGCCAGGGCCTCGGGCGAGCCCGGCGTCGCCCGGAGCGCCTCCTCCAGCGCCGCCGTCGCCTTGTCAATCTCGCCGATCTCGAACTGCTTCAGGCCCTCCTGGATGTGCTTCAGGGCGGCATCGGGGGCCTCCTGGGCGAACACCGCCCCTCCGGCGCACAACGCGAGAAACAACCCGACGCATATTGCCCACGAGACAATCGCCGCGCCTCTCTTCATCTTTTCTCTCCTTCGCTCGGGTAGTACTCTATTTTCGATTTGCGATTTTGGATTTTGGATTGAAGATCGAGAGCCGACGCAGATTCACGCTGATCTTCACTCACAATCTGATTTCTGACCTCTGACCTCTGTGTCCATCTGCGTTCATCAGCGTCTGCCTCTTCATTCCGCAATCCGCATTCCGAAATCCGCACTCGCTGATCCCGCGTCTTCGCGGGACCGGCGAGTTCGGCTACTTGTACGCCGGCAGCCGCCCCTTCTCGGGGGCGATCAGATCGGCATAGGTATCTCGCCGCCGGATCACCCGGAACCTCGCCCCGGCGACCAGCACCTCGCACGGCCGCCGCCGCGAGTTGTAATTCGAGCTCATCGCCATCCCATACGCCCCGGCGCTGAAGATGGCGAGCAGGTCGTCTTTCTCGACGGCCGGGATCGCCCGCTCCTTGGCGAAGAAATCGCCCGTCTCGCAGACCGGGCCGACGATGTCGGCCAGAATCTTCGGCCTTGAGTTCGAGGACTCCGCGGGCCAGATGCGGTGATACGCCTCGTAGAGCGTCGGCCGGATCAGGTCGTTCATCGCCGCGTCGCAGATCACGAAGGTCCGCCCGTCGCCCGCCTTCTTGGTATAGACCACCCTCGTCAGGAGGATGGCCGAGTTGCCCACGATAAACCGCCCCGGCTCCATCAGGAGACGGCATCCGGTCTTCTTAACGATGGGGATAATCTGCCTGGCGAAGTCCTTCGCCGTCCGCCTCGGCTCGCTGTTGTAGGTGATCCCGAAGCCGCCGCCCATATTGATATACTCAATCTTGTGGCCCCTGGCCTTGCACATCTCCACGAAGCGGACGATCTTGCGCAGGGCCTTGGCATGGGGCTTCAGGTCGGTGATCTGCGAGCCGATGTGCATGTGAATCCCGCGCAGGACCACCCCGGGATGGTCCGGCAGGGAATCCACCACCCGCCCGGCGCGTGCCAGGTCTATGCCGAACTTTGTCTCTTTCTTGCCCGTGGCCATGTATCGGTGCGTCTTTGGGTCCACATCGGGATTGATCCGGAACGCGATCCCCGCCGGTTTTTTCATCCGTTGCGCGATGTCGCTGATCCGCTCCAGTTCGGCCTCGGACTCGACGTTGAACATGAGGATGCCGGCCCGGATGGCGTCGCGGATTTCCTCATCGGTCTTGCCCACGCCGGCGAAGACGATCCGATCGGCTTTCGCCCCGGCCTGGAGGGCGCGGTAGAGTTCCCCGCCGGAGACCACATCGAACCCCGATCCCTCCCCGGCCATCAGTTTGATGATGTTCTGATTAGAGCAGGCCTTGATCGAGTAGCAGATGAGCGGCCTGACGGGGGCGAAGGCCGTCTTGAGGTCTCGGAAGCGGGAGACGAGCGCCTCGCGGCTGTAGATGTAAGTGGGCGTGCCGACCTTGTCGGCGATTCGGCCGACGGGCACGCGGTCGCAGAACAAGTTACCGCCTTTGTACGAAAATTGCTCCATAAGAAGGGCTTTCTACACGAGATGCTGTGCGAGGCGAAACGCCTCTTTATCCCAGAGTACGTACAATAGAGCAGAAGCAGTATAAATGTAGAGAGGGGGTCTGTCAAGCAAAAACATCCTTGACAAGAGGTTGCTCTCTTTTCCTTTTTCCTCTACCACTCCCCCTCTTTCTTTGCTATACTACCCGGGCGTACACTGCGGAATCCGGGAGAGGGGAGAGGCACCATGAAGAGGAAGGGGTACGTGCGCGGTTCGGTTGTCGGGCTGTTGATGCTGTGGGGGATCGTGTGGAGGCCGTGCCTCGGCGCCGACGAGGCATGGGAAGAAGCCAAGCGGAAGGAGGCCCGAACCAAGGCCGCGGAGGCGGTCAGGGCGTGGGCGGCGTCGGAGCCGCTTCCGTTCCGGCTGCCCGACGACGCCTACACAGCGGAGAGGCCCCCGAAGCACGGCGGGCCGCTGCACCAGTTTTATGCCGAGCAATATGGGCGGCCAGGCGTCTTGCAGCTCCATCCCTATGAGATGGACGTGCCGAGCGCGATCGAGGCCAAAATTCTGGTCCCGGCCAATGCAAAGGAATTGACGTTCGTGGTATCCAGCCACGAGAATCCTGCCGCCGACGTCGGGTGGGACGTGCAGATTGACGGCAAGACCGTCCTCTCGGAAACACTGAAGACGGGCGGTCGGTGGAAGGCGGTCGGCGTTCCCGTCCAGGAATACGCGGGGCGGGAGGCGACGCTCCGGATCGCGGCGCGGGCGGAGGGCTGGAGCCACGAGTTCCTGTTCCTGGACCATGTGGGGGTTGCGGGTAATCGCCTGTCGGCCCAGGCCGACCCTATCCGGTTGGTGGTTCAGCAGTTTGACTCGTCCCTGGCGCGGGTCCATGTCGGAAAGACGTACATCGGGGCGTTGGAGTGCGTCGTCGCGCAGTTCGAGCGGGAGGGCCTGGGATACAAGAAATCCGGGGCGGGCTGCGCGGAGGCGACGCACGCAAAGGAGATCAAGGTCGTGGAAGGGGGGTATGAGCGGTGCATCGTGGACGTGACCATGTCGCGCGATTCCTCGAAGGAGGCGATGCGCCGTTTCGAGGCGACGTTCCGGTTGACCCTCTATGCGGGGCAGAATTGGTTTGAGAGCCGTCTTGTCTCGATCAAAAACACGGACGCCGCGCCGTACGAGGTTCGGGGGTATGGATACCTGCTCCGGCCCGGCGACATCGGGGCGGCGCCGGTCGGGTATCCCGGCTGCGCGGGTTCGATCCTCAACGCCCTCTTCTTCGGGGCGTTTGAGCAGGCGCCGGGCGATTTTTCCTTCGCCGCATGCAGGCGGGAGGCGGGCGGGTGCGGCGACATTACGAGAAAGCTGAGCGCGACGCTGAAGCCGGGCGACGTATGGGACGGCGCCGCGGAGCCGCCGGTGGTGCTGTTTGTGGGGGAAGGGGCGGTGGGCGAGGCCATGTTCAGGGAGACGCACCGTCTCCGCCCGGCGGTCAAAGAGCCGAAGCCGTACGGCCGAATTGTCTATTGACGAACGTGCGACCTCCCGGAAGTCCCGGACCTCCGGGAGGTCTGTTGCGGTTGGAATCTGTTAAAGGAGTGTGTTTCATGCCGAACAAGATTTCGTGTCGTGAGGGCGTCTATGGCAGTTGGGAGACAGCGGCCCAGTACCTCCCCAAGGCGGGGATTCGGTACATCGAGCTCCAGGTGCGCGAGGTGGACGCCCTGAAGGCCGCGGCTGACGGGTGCAGGAAGAAGGGCGTCACGCCCCTCACCATCGCCGGCGGCGTGGATTGCGACGATCAGGCGTCCATCGCCAAGGTGAAGGCCGCGTGTGAGATGGCGAAGAAGATTGACGTCCGCTACTACTTCCTCAGCGCCAAGGGCCAGGACCGGGCGAAGTCAATGAAGACCCTCCGCGCCCTCGGCCAGCACGCCCGCGGCTGCGGCGTGACGCTGTGCCTCGAAACCCATCCCCCCTTCTGCCTGAACGGCAGTGAGATGCTCAAGACCATGAGCGAGGTGAAGCAGGACAACGTCCGGATCAACTTCGACACTGCGAACGTCTTTTACTATAACGAAAATACGGACAGCGCCGACGAACTGGACAAGGCGGTGAAGTACGTCGCCAGCGTGCACCTGAAGGACACCGACGGCGGGTTCAAGTCGGGCAACTTCCCCGTCTTCGGCGAGGGCGTCGTCCAGTTCAAGCGCATCTTCAAGACGCTGCACGACAACGGCTTCGACGGCCCGCTGACGATGGAGCTGGAGGGCGACCTGATGAAGGGCCTCGACAACGACGGCCGGCACGCGAAGGTCGTCGGGTGCATGAACTACCTGAAGAGCATCGGCGAGGCGTAATCGTTTCCAATTGCATTTACAGATGTCTGCATGAGCAACACAAACGAAGGCATCTGTAGGCGCAGGCTTTAGCCTGCGTCTTCGTATGCGCCTCGTCTAATGACGCAGGCTGAAGCCTGCGGCTACATAGCGTTGCTTGCGCGCAGTTAGAACAGGAGAAAAAAACATGGCCGACTTCAAAGCCGCCGTCATCGGTTGCGGCGGGCGATCGCACTGTCACGCCGGCGGGTTCCAGACGGTGAAGGATACCGACCTCGTCGCCGTGGCCGACATGGACCAGAAACGCGCCGACGCCTTCGGCGCCAAGTACAACGCGAAAGTCTATTACGACGCGGAGAAGATGCTCCGCGAGATGAAACCCGACATCGTGAGCATCGTCACCCGCGAGCACCCGCGCTGCAAGCTCACCCTCCTCTGCGCCGACGCGGGCGTGAAGGGCATCATCGCCGAAAAACCCATGGCCCGCACACTCGCCGAGGCGCACCAGATGGTGGATCGGTGCGCAAAGAAAAACTGCGTCCTCACCGTCTGCCAGCAGATGCGCTTCTGCCCCGAGTTCGAGAAGGCCCGCGAGGTCCTCGCCGGCGACGAGATCGGCCGGCCCTACTTCCTCCGCGCCGCGTGCTACGGCGCGCTCATGGAGCAAGGACCCCACATGATTGACATGATCCTCTACGTCATCGGCAAGCGCAAGGTCGTGTCGGTGATGGCCCAGGTGGACGAGATCGAGAAGTCGCACGACATGGTCCACCCCTGCCCCGTCTTCACCCTGGGCTACCTGAAGTTGGACGACGACACGCGCGTCGTCATCGAGAGCGGCCGCACCTTCGCAAAGATGCCGGAGATCCAGAGCCTCTGGCTCCAGAAGCGCCTCGAGGCCCTGGGCACGGAGGGGATGCTCGACGCGGTGGTGGCCAACTACTGCAAGGTGCTCAGCACGAAGAAGCCCGGCTGGCAGACGACCCCCAGCAGCCTCGACGACTGGAACGCGGCGACGCCCCGCTTCATCGAAGATCTCTGCCGCGTCCTCCGCGATGGCGGCGAGCACCGGAACAACGCCCGCGAGTCCCTCGCCGGCTTCGAGATCATCACGGCCCTCTACCAGTCGGTCCTGTCGAAGTCGGCTGTCGCGCTGCCCGTGGACAAGACCATCACCCCGTTGGAAGAGATCGTTCCCAAGAAGTAGAAGGAGATCGCAATCACATGGCAAAGAAAGTCAAAGTCGGGATCATCGGCCTGGGCTGGCCGGGCCGGGAACATTTGAAGGGCTACATGGCCTGCGGCGACGTCCAGGTCACCGCCCTGTGCGACAAGAACGAGCAACTGCTGAAGCAACAGGCCGAGGCCGTCGGCGTCTTCGACACCTACAGCGATCACAAGGAGATGTTGAAGAAGGCCGACATGGACGCCGTGAGTGTCTGCCTGCCGAACTTCCTGCACTGCCCCATCAGCATGGACGCGCTCAAGGCCGGCAAGCACGTCTTCTGCGAAAAACCCCCGGCCATGAACGCGGCGGAGGCGCAGAAGATGGCCTCGCTCGCCGCGAAGAAGAAGCGGCTCATGATGTACGCCCTCTGCCAGCGCTTCAGCATCCAGGCCAAGTACGTCCGCAGCCTGGTGGACAAGGGCGAGCTGGGCGACATCTACTTCGGCAAGGCGGGCTACATCCGCCGGCGCGGCATCCCCATCGGCGCGGGCGGGTGGTTCGTGGACAAGAAGCGCGCGGGCGGCGGGGCGCTCATTGACATCGGCGTCCACCCGCTCGACTGCGTCTGGTGGCTCATGGGCACGCCGAAGCCGGAAGTCGTCATGGGCGCGACCTACCAGAAGTTCCCCCACGCCGTGCCGAAGGGCGTCAAGTTCGACGTGGACGACTCGGCCTTCGCCATCATCCGCTTCAAGAACGACGCGACGCTCGTCCTCGAGTGCAGTTGGGCCTTGTTCCGCGACGCGGCGGGCGTGCGGGAGATCGCGGGGACGAAGGGCGGGGCGAACCTCGCCCCCCTGCGCATCCTCACCGAGCGCAACGGCATCCAGGAGGACATCACCCCGCAGTTGAAGGAGGAGAACCAGTTCCAGAACGAGGCGGTGCACTTCGCCCGATGCGTCCTCGGCAAGGAGACCCCAATCCCCAGCGCCGAGCAGGGCGTGATGCTGATGAAGATGCTCGACGCGGTCTATCAGTCATCCGAGACGGGCAAGGAGGTCCGCGTTCGCTGAAGGGCCGAGGGGGAGCGGGAAAAGGCAACGGCGAGCAAACGGCCGAGGTCAACCGCGTTTGGCGGTTGGCTATGGCGAGCGGTTCGACGATGCCGTTGTTGCTGTTGAAGTCCGTTTCAGGATTCGGTCCTTGAACCGTTCCTCCATGGAGCGATAATGCGCAACCAATGTCTTGGGGTCGTGGTTGCACTCTTTCGATATCGCTCTGCGGACCGCTCTGATTCTCTCTATGACGGGGTCAGGTTTCATCTGTATCGCCCTCCCAAGCGAGAAGTTCAAAAGGTGTCACAATCATCGGCACGAAAAGTCCAAGAATCGCATTGACCCGACGAATATGATCGAACTTATTTGCATTGGCAAGGTTCTGGCAATTCCACGTGAGCAGGAAATGGCACTGATGATATGAGGCCATTGCCAAATGGAACGCATCGCCAGTAACATCGCTCGGCATAAGCTTCCGGGCAATGTATGCTTCCACAATTTCGGGGATAGGATCTTCCACAGGAAGAATGGGCAAAGATTTCATCAAAGTCAACGTGTCAGGTCGGGTCGGATAGTCCCCCCTTTCAAGTTCTTCGATGACCGCCAAACTCGTCAGAAGTTCATAGTGAATGCTCTGTTGATCCCACCATTCACGCGTCCAGTTGCGACGGGCTGCCATTTCGGGCTCCGTGCGGATTTCGTAGTAGAAGCTGGGGATTGAGGTTTCGATATACACCCGGCGCATCATTCTTCTGCCTCAAACAGCGTCGTCAGGCCGCCTCCGCAGCCGATTCGTAGTGCAAACCTACTCTCCATTGTACAGACGGCAGGAGTCTTGTCAAAAGGTTTCTACGGGGCTGCCGATTGTCTGCTATTTCGAAAACGCCCGAAAGCCGTACTGCTCCTTCTTTTCGTTGAGGCTCCTAAGCGCACGCTCATTCAGTTGGAATCCGGAGAAATCATCGTATGCCGTGCATAGCACCTCAAAGCCCCGGTTTATTAGCCGTGTGACTCGCGCAAGAAGAGACCGAGAGTATTCGACCAGGTCTTGGTGAATGTAGTTCTCTCTGACGTACTCCTCTAACGATCCCGAGTCCTTCTCGTGCTCCCCCGCTCGACTGAGCATCGTCTGATGGAAGAGCGGCCATCGGTTTGGTGCGAATGCGTAGAACTCGCCCTTCCCATCCGAGAACAACATATGCTGAAACATCGGTGAGCCAAGATGTGCTAGCTTATTCCGGTAAAGACTGAACAGCTCAAACCAGTCCGATTCATTGCCCGTGGCATCGAGCTCCTGAACGAGAACGGCGTGCAATTCCTCAAAACGGGCCTCCTTGGGCGACACGACCGGGCCGCTGGGCGAGTATGGGGATTGCGCGAGTTGACGTAGTGATGAAAACATGGCTCTACCAACTGTGAGAGTCTTGATGTCGCCATGGAATAGCAGTGAGACCGTCTCGGCGAATTGATCAAGAATGCTCGACAGGCTAACGATGAGGTATCTGAATGCCCTGCGTTGTCGGATATCGGCCTTGCGGTCAAAGTCCTCTCCACGAAGCTTCTTAATGGGTGAGAAGCCCTTGCCTTGCTCATTTCCAATCTGCGCGAGAAGTTCGTGGGCTTCCTCAAATGACTCCCTCATACCAACGATGACACCGGCAAGAAAGGAGAACAGAAACCGTTCGGGATCGTTCAGGAACTGGGGGGCGCGATCAAAACTGAAATAATTGGCCCTGCAATAGAACCGGTAAAGTTGTTCGGGAATAACCATAGCATCGCGCGCAGCTACCCACTCCCACTCAGGTTCGGTCCGGACCGGGGATCTGCACACACCATGTGTAACATCAAGATTAAGCTGATCTAACTTCACGGTCCAGTTCCCTCCCGATGAGCCGCCCAACATGGATTATCTGGATCGGCAGCACCTATCAAAACTCGGCCGGTTTATCGTGATAATATCCCCCACGCCCGATGCCGGGAATGTGTCCTATCTATGCGCTGCGTAAGGCATGACAGTGCCTTTTGTTATGCGTATTCGTACACGGGGGTTTCGATGACTCTGACGGGCGGCTTTCGTCCCTTGATTAGGGCTTGGATATGCTCGACAGTCTCCGGGGAGAAGAATTGTTCCCCCGTCTCGCGGCACACTCGGGCAGGGACCTTCTCGACGATGTAGAACTTTCCCCCTACCTGCAAGGTGTACGTCACCTGTGTTTCAATGAATGTTTCCTTCATATCCCCGCCGCAACACCTTGCTTCGGATTTCCTCAAGCATACCCATAACTGATTTTACTTTGCGGTCAGTTGCCGGTCAATCTTTTTCTGCCCAATGCTGCGGTTGGGCAGTGGGCCTTCCCGCTAAAATAGTGGTTCGGAGAATCACACCAGCAGATTCTTCCGCAGATGCGGCTCGACGCGCTCGGCCGGACAGAAGGCCGCGCGGTAGACCGCTTTCAGGTAGGCCCTGCGCAGGCCGTCAATCTGGTTGTGAAGCTCCCAGACGATCTCCTTGTCGCGCGTGACCTCCATGATGATCCCGGACGAGGTCGAGGATGGTCCGCCGCGCTTGCCCCAACTGTCCACGGCGCCCGGGTTGCCGCAACAGATGAGGATGTTGCCGTTCGGCAGAAGCTCCTGCCCGGAGAGCGCCTTCGCATGGGCGTAGTCCGGGATGCGGAACTCCCACACGATCTCGCGGCGCACCGGCTCGATCTCGATCACGCGCGAAAAGCCCCGCGACGTGCCGTTGTCGAAGCACAGAATGTTCCCGCTCGGCAGCATCGTCGGCATGTGCTGGCCGTCCAGCTCGCCCTCGCCGAAGGCCCAGACTATCCGCTTCGTCTCGTAGTCAATGACGCCGATGGTATGGATGCTGCGCCCGCTGAAGAGGATGTTGCCCGGGCGGAACCGCTCGTCCTTCCTGCCGAGGTCCGTCTCCGGCAGCGACTCGATGGTGTTGTTGTGCGCCCAGTCCTCGGCCTCGGGGAGCTTGAACTTGGGCAGGAGGGCGAACATGTCGTCAATGCCCTGGTCGAGATGGTATTCCCAGACTATGTTGCCGTCGCGGTCCACCTCGATGAACCGATCGTTCTTGTCCATCGCCCCGCGCCAGATGCGGTCAATGAAGACGAACTCGTTGCAGACGATGAGCGTGTTGCCGTTCGGCTTGCGGCAGAAGTCGTGGTGCTGGCGGCAGCCGTAGGACCAGAGGACGTGGTTGGCCCAGTCGGCCTCGAAGACGCCGTCGCGCATGCGGGCGTAGAGGATGCGGCCGCTCGGCAGCAGCTCCGCGACCTTGGTGTATCGCCCCGTCGCCCATTCGTGGACGATGTTCGCCTCTCGGTCAATCAGGACGAAGCCCTTGCCCGCGTAGGGGGAATAGAGGATGTAGCCGGGCTGAACCTTTTCGGGTTTGTTGATCTTCAATTCGCCGGATTGGGCCATGATTTACTCCTTGCCGCGCCGGCAGGCTCCTCCGGGTAGATACCGCAACGGGGGCCATGCCTGGCAGGCGCATT
This sequence comes from Planctomycetota bacterium, assembly GCA_040755855.1. Lineage (GTDB taxonomy): Bacteria > Planctomycetota > Brocadiia > JAADGH01 > JAADGH01 > JAADGH01. The sequence goes on from JBFMAD010000092.1 coordinate 15,354, forward strand.
ATACCAACCCCTCGCCTTTGCAGCAAGCCGTTATATCCCCTCGTTGAATATATTACCAGATATGAGTATATGCTTGAAATAACGAGAGTTATGACTTATATAATTACAAGCCCTCGCGGAATAAAAAGATCAATATTTGAATCCGCCTTGGTAAAGGGAGGAACAATGCAAGTCAGGTGGTGGAGCGTTGGGCTTGCGCCAGTATAGGCTTGGCTGAAAAATTAACCTGGTATATGTATCTATCCTAAAATACACTACTTACCGCTAAGTTGATTACACATTTCCCCGTGAAACAAGTTCCGCAATTACGATCTCCCGAAACCAACAGCCACCAGATCGTCCCCATGCAAGCCGGGGCCCAACCATGCCATGCACAATTCGCTCTGGCGGTTGTGAGGAAGGACCTCGAGGTGCAGACGGGAATCGCAGGCGGTCTCTCGGAATCTCGCACGTGGAGAAGAAGACTACTCCGGCAGCGTCGCGCGACGAATCTCGCTCAGGCGTTCGAGCAACCGACGATACTTCGGCCAGATCTCTTTCCCATACGCCTGCTCCATCCGGCCCGTGAAATCGTCGCCGCCGGCAAAGATCGAGTAGGCGTACACCGGACTCGGCTGGCCGACGCCTTGCTCGACAAATTCCCGATACACGCGCTCGCGTTTCCGATCCTGCTTGCCGAGATTTTTGTAGAGATCGTGCGGCGTGACGAGATCGTCCGTATCGCCGCGCGCGTAGCGGCGATAACTCGTCCACTCATATTCATCGGGACGCTTCGCAATCTCCGCGCGCACGGGATTGAGGTCCATGTAGCGCATCGCGTCGAGGAAATATCGTTCGCTGTCAATGATCTTGCTGTGGAAGCGGCCCTGCCAGACGTGGCCCGTGCGGTCGTATTTCGCGTTGAAGAATTTTGCGT
>JBFMAD010000093.1:0-16251 GCA_040755855.1 Planctomycetota bacterium
ATGCCGTTCGACAAAACTGTTCATAGCCCAACTCTTCCACTCCACTCGACATCTTTCACCGCCCCTATAAATACCATGACCCCTACGAAAAGCAAAACCTGTTTGGTTCCGGCTACGCCGGGTTATGGATATTGCCTCTCAAATGGGAGACCTCTATTGAAACGTTCTCGAGATGAGATTGCTTCGTCGCTGCGCTCCTCGCAATGCCATATGCGGGTGTCTATTTTCCCACTTCGCAAATGCGAATATCGTCGAACCACACCTTGCCCGAGTGCCTGCGGAAGAGGACGTGGAGGCGCAGGCTCTTGACGGGCTTGGCCGGCTCGATCAATGCCTCGGCGTACTCCCAGTCGTGCGCGCCGGCGGTGAAGTCAATCGTCTGTCCGTAGAGCGGTGTCCCATCGGCATACTGAATATCCACATACACCGAGTAGTCCTTGTTCTTCCCGCCGCTCACGTTTTCTGCCTTGCTCCATCCGCAGAGGAGGAGCGGCGCGGCCTTCTTCTGGTCCAGCACAATCTCCTGCGACGCGCCGCGGAACTCGATGGGATAGGCGTTCTCGCACTTCAGGCACGATCCGCCCTTGCGACCGCCGAGCGCGATCTCGAACCCCTTCTCGTACGTCTCCCACGATTCCTTGCCTTGCTCAAACCCGCCGTTCTTCAGCAGGTTCAGTTCCATCGGCGCATGGCCGAACGTCAGGTCCTGCTCGAAGGGCTTCTCCATTCCCTCAACGGTCACAGCCACCTTTGCCTGAACCATCCCCGCCTTCGCATCTTGCGGCGGCTTGAAAGTGAACTCATGCTGCCCCGACGCGAGGCCGTCGAGAGCGATTGCCGTTTCGCCGGGATCAACGGTCCATCCCGTCGGCGGCTTGGGCGCGATCTTCCCGCCGATCTTGCTGCGGGCGTTGTTCCGGACGGTCACTGCGAACTTAGGCCCGTCCTCGCAGCGCGTGACCGCCACATCGCACAACGGCGAAACGATGAGCGACGAGTCCACGCAGATCAGAAACGGCCGCGCCTCCCGGTCGGCAATCAACCGGGCAAGCAGGGGAAGGTATCCCCCCACCCGCGCATCCTTCGGCACAGGAACGGTCATGTCCAGTTCACGCGCCTCGCCGGGCTGGAGTGAGGTGAGCGAGGCACTGCCCACCGCCTCCATGCCATCCGCGATCATGAGTGCGATTTTTACGTCCCTCAATTCCGCTCTACCCCGATTGCCGACCTTGATGACGGCCCTGGTCGGCCTCCCCGCGGGCGCGGTTAGGTCCCCGCCGATTTCGAGATGCAAACCGGACAAGATCATCTGCGCGAGGGATATGCGCTTGCCCAGGTCCTGCAAGTCAGTCATGAACCCGGCCATGCACTTGCCCTTCTCCATGCACAGACGGCGAACCGCAGCCATCTGCGCCGCGAGCACCCGGTCATCGAAGGGCGACATGCGCAACTGCCGGGCGATCTCTTGCAGCTCGGCGGTGATGGACTTTTTGTCGGCGTCGGGCATCTTGCCGGCGGCGATGCGGTCGCACATCGTGACGATGTGCTTCATCGCCAGGGCCACGTGCCAGCCGGCGGCGCGGTCCTTGCTCGTCAGCCACAGGGCCGCCACGCCGCGCGGGGGCAGGGCGCCCCGGATGCGGAGCTTGCCCCAGTCGTCTTTGCCCTCGATCTCGCGGCGGCTCACGAGATCGTAGATGATATTGTCCTGCGGGCTGATGCCGAGGGCCTTCGCGTCAATCTTGATGTCGTATTCGCGGTCGTAATTCGTGTCGTTGTAAACGGTGATATGGACGGTTCTTGCGACTCCTGTCCCAAACCGATCCAGGCGAATCTTCGGGTCTTCGGACCAGGCATGGGGGATCGGTTCCCATCCCGCCTCGGCGAGTTTGATGATGGTTGGGATGTACTTCTTGAACAGATGTCTTTCACGATTGTGAAATTCCGCCGTGTTCCAGAAGTTGTCGTGACTTGAAGCGCCGGGGCTGAACATGGACGGCAAGAAGCCGTAGTAGAGACACTTGGTGAAGTACTTCTCGACTTCGCGATCGCAAAACACGGTGAAGTCCTCGTTGTTCAGCGGCAGGTAAGGTCGCTGGTAGGCCATCGTGCGCCGCAGGTCGAGGTAGGCGTCGTCGGCGCCGGTCTGACGCATCCAATGGATTTCGTTGCCGACCACGTCCAGGTGGTGGGCCGTGAACGGGAACCCGTACATGAACCCGTTGGCCATGAGGTAGCCCTTCTTCGGTTTCAGTTTTTTGGCCATGTGGGCCACGTACTCGTAGACCGTGAAGCACGTCAGTTGCACGGGCTTCTTTGTGTCATAGCTGAAGGTGAGCGGATAGTCGGCGGTCCGCCATAGGTCGCGGCGGTAGTTTTCGCTCGGGCCGCGCCACTCGCCGAAGCCGTCGAAGTAAACGCCGTCGAGGTTGTTGCCGCTCGCCTCCTCCTTCTCGAAGCGGCCGAAGATCGTCTTGTCCATCACTTTCGCTTTTGTGACATCGCCCGCGACCTCGGGATCGGCGCTGACAAGGAAGTCATAGACGGTCTTCCCCCGCGCCCAGTCGGCGGTGTACATCCGAGTCGAGTATTTCCCATCCTTGGTATGGATGCCGCATGTCTTCGCCACAGCAACGTTCTCGTCCTGTTTGCCCTTCACGGCGGGGTGCTCCAGCGCCTCCTCGGGCGACGGCGCGTCCTTCACATCGGGCGGAAGGTAGAAACGGAGGCTCCACGGCTCCACATAGACGAAGCTGAGGATGTTGTGCGCGTCGTCATAGGCCACATCACCTGCCCCCTCCTGAAAGCCGAAGCCGAAATCCTCCGCCTTCTCGATGGCGCTGATCTTGGTGAACGGTTGCCAGATGCCTTGCCTGCATGCGCGGCAGTCGAAGGACTCCGGGAAGATTTCATAGTATCGCTTCGCCGCGGCGCGGAACCCCCATTCCGCCTCGGCCCCGTAGATCACGAACCGAAACGTCGCCGCGCCGGGCGACTTGCCCATGTCGGGACTCAGGCCGAGATCGAAGGCGATCTGGTGGCGCATCTGCTCCGAGTCGTAGGAAATGCGATGGATGATCGGCGTGTTGAGCGGAATCCCGATGCACACCGAGACGTCCTTGCTGATACAGGAGAATGGATAGACCGAGTGCCTCCCGTTGCTGTCGCCGTGGCCGGTCCAATTGTGATAAGCGCCGACATTTTCGATCTTGCGCGACGTGCGAATGTCGTCCCACCACGTCCCCCCCCGCGCATCGAGCGGCAGGGTGAACTTCACGATGATCGCTCGGTCCTTGCCCGTCGTATCGCGCAGCCGCCCGGTCACCTCGGCTCGGCCGGGGTTGAAGACGTAATCCATATCCAGCGCAAGGCCGAGGTCGTCGCAGAGGATGCGCTGCTTCGCGCCTTCATCGGTTGGCTCGACCTGGCCGCGGACTTTGACTTCGGGTTTTCCGTTGCCGAAGTCCTCGATGTAGATGCTGGACTCGTCCACAAGCTTGACGATGAGCTTCCCGCCCACGAAATCCGCCAATGCGCTTGAGGCCAGGAGGCAGAGGGGCAGGAGCAGGAGCAGGACCGTCTGATTTTTTGTCATGTCACTTCCCTTTACTCTTGATGGAACCAAAGATCTCGATCTCATCTACCATACACCACCCATGCGGGTCAAAGACCAATTTTACGAATCGGCATTTCGTGGAGGCGGCGGACGCCGTCATGAACCCCCGGGCCGCTTCGTCGCCGGCCTCGGACGGGTGATCGCTTGTCGCGCCGAACTCCTGCCACGTCCTCCCATCGGGGGAGACAGACACGGACATTTTCTTCGGGAACCATACCCCTGCCCGGCCGCCGCCGAGGACATGGGCGCTGACCGCAGCGATCTCCGTCGGGGCGCAGAGGTCCACCGTGATGGAGGGACGTCCCTTGTTCCACCCCACAGCCCGGCCCTGTCCGAAGTCCGATGTGGTGTAGATGCCGTCCGTCAGCTTGCCGGTCGTGTCGGCGTAGTTTTCGGCGGAGGTCGGGAGGGGATGGAGCCGGTACGCTCCTTCGGGTGCGATGTTCTTGCCGTTCGAGACGATCTCGATTTCGCTGATCATCGTCCAATAACCGCCGGGCGCAAAGCGAAGCATGACGAATCGCGCCTCGACCAGATCTATCTTGCCGCCCATCCAGCCGAGTTGGGAACGCGCCTGCCCCGCGAGCGAGTCAAGGAGGAATGTGGAAGGAGCGTCCTGGATCGAATTTATCCAGGTCCATAATTGACCATCGGGAGAAACCAGGATATCTATCCTCTTGGGGAACTCGATCGCGGCGTGCCCTCCGCCCTCCACGTGGGCGCGGATGGCGTCTATCTTCTGCTCCCTGCCGAGATCGAAGATCGCCGTCGGTTCCACCATGCTCCAGCCGACCGTGCGGCCGTCGCCGAATCCTTTCTCACACACCATGCCATCGGTCAACTCCCTGCCGCTCGCGTCGCCGTACTTTGCTGGATGGGCCGGATCGAGGGCATAGGGCTTTCCCCTCGCAAGGCTCACGGCGGGATAGACCTCGATCTCGTCGAAGAGCACGCTCGACGGCGCAGCGCCGCGGTCGGGCGCGGCCACAAGCCGGATGGCCTTTGCCAAAACGCCGCCGGCCTCAATGTCGAGACACTGGCAGGTTTCATCTTTGGGCCTTTTCCACGATCCCGCCTCGCGCCAGGCCGCCGATGGATTGAGCCGTGTGTATGCGCGCAACTCGATGGGCCGGGGGACCGCGAGCCAGTTGAAGACCTGGGGCACATGGGCGCGGATCAGCCCGATGTGTTGCTCGTCGGGGAGATCGAGGATGATCTCAATTTCTCCGGTCGTGTCCCACCGGAGGAATGCCGGCTCCGCGGGTTTCGGCTTTGCATAGACGCCGTCGGTCAGGACACATCCGGTCCGATTGGGCGTGTGAGGGGAAGGCGGCGGGGAGAGGGTGTATCGAGCGCCATAGGCCGGCGACGCGACGGGCCGCACCGCAATCTCGTCAATCAGCATGGTCTTCTGTGAAGGCGCTCCGGCGATTATATCCAGGAGGGACTTTTCGCTTTTCTTCCGATGCAGGATGATCTTCACTTGCAGGGCATCCCGCGGCGGGAACTCATGGACCATAAAGCCGCGGACCCGATTCTCGGTCTGGCTCGTCGGATGGCGATAGATGCGGCCGCCGGGCTGCCAGTTCTCTCCATCCGTTGATGTGGCAACATCAATCCAGGAAGGAAAGGCCGTCTGCCCGTCCTTGTCTGCGACCACATGGACATCCACCCCGCCGATGCGCCGGATGGCGTCGAGATCAATCACGATCTCGGCGGCCTCATCGTTCAATCCCACTGCGCGTTCCGCGTAGTTCTCGTCGCCTGCCCACAGCCCGTCGGTCAATTTCCGGCCGTCATCTGGATACTGCCAGGATACGTTTCCCCGGATGCGATACCGGCATTCCGTTGAGATAGTGCGTCTTGCCCCGTCGAATTTTCCCTTCGCAAACTGGTACAGCGCATCGTATAGCGCCCGGTCGGCGGGGACGTCGCTGTAGCACAGCTTCGCGATAGCGTCGGTTCCCTGATAGTAGCCGTGGACGGCGTCGCACATATAGCCGTCCATGCAGTCGCGGCCATGGGAGAGGTAATCCAGGAGATTGTCCCGTTCGGCCTGCTCGGAGATTTGGCCGGGCATCTCGATCTCGATGCCCATAAGGTATTTTTTGGCGAGATACGCCGTATCGGCAAGGCGCTGCTCGTCGGGGCGGGTGTGGCGCGCCATGAAGGCATAGTTTGGCTGCATGATGGCGAAGTCAATGCCGAGTTGTTCGACCCTATCCACGCCGGGCGCGCTGAACCACGGAATCCAATGCAGACCGTAGCCGACCTTGTGGATGTGCTCGGCAGTGGCACGAACTATAGATTCGTCCTCGGGTCCGATCCCCTCATTCATCCAGTAGAATCCCCAAAGACGGAACGCGGCAAAGCCCGCCTCATTCCACCGACGCAGCAGTTCGTCCACGCACCATCGCGCGGCCTTGCATCGGTCTTCATGGACGGACAGGTTCTCGCTCCTTCCGTCGCCGTCCACATCGCCGAAGTTCGTCTGCCTTGGGGATGGATATGGGATCATCAGAATGAGGGGGACCCTCCTCGGATACGGACCCAGCGGCCCTTCGAGATCGCGTACGCACTGCGCCAGCGCGTGAAGGTTCCGATCTTTCTGGAAGAGGAGATCGAAATAGGCGAGCCAATCGCTCTTCAGCGATGGGCCGGCGATGTAGTCCGTCCCGCTCGGCGCTCCGCCGTACTGCAGAAATAGAAAACTGTCGTAGAACCAGTCCTTCGGTTTTCGGTCCTTGTCCAGATAGGCGACGTAGGGCAGGAACTCATCTTTCGTCCAACGGTCCTTGCTCAGATAGATGAGCATGAGGTCGCGGATGCCTCCGGCCTTCGGATCGCCGGGAGGAAAGTAACCATCCGCCGCGAGACCGCGGCAGGACATAGCGAGCAGGAGCACTACTGTTAGGAAACAAAGGATTCTGTCAAGGCGCATCGGATGTCCGTCCTCCCTCATATCGCGCGTGTCATTTTCACATGCGAATATATCGCTTGACATTTGGCGGCTCAAGAGGAAAATCAATGCAGATTTTCATTTGGATTGTGGATTTTGGATTTGGAGATCGGGAATGAAAGGATTGATCGAAACCTTATTGGCAATATGTGCGGTATGGATTGCTCTATCCGTTGCGGTCTCCGCAAAGGAAGAGGTAGTCCCCGTTGCGGTGAAGAACCCGTCTTTCGAAGAGAGCGACAAGGCCGACGGCTGGAACTGCCCCACCAACGGGGAGGTGGTCGAGGAAAGTCCCGCACAGGGCAAACGGTGCGCGAAGCTGGTCGTTGGCTCGGAGAAGGAACGCGGCGTCTATATCACCCAGCGCGTTCCCGTCACGCCGGGCGCGCGCTACCGGGCGGGTGCGATGATCCGGTCGGAGGACGTGAAGCACGCCAAAGTGATCGGCATGGAGAGCGTCGGCGCGAAGTTGATCGTCGAGTGGGCCGACAAGGACGGCAAGTGGCTCACCTCCGGCGCCTACTCGAAGGAGCCCGGCTTCGGCACGCGCGGCTGGACGCGGCACCACTGCGACAAACTCCTCGCCCCCGAGAAGGCCGGCTTCGCCATAATCTTCCTCGCCCTGCGCGGCACGGGCGCGGCTTGGTTCGACGATGTCCAGATCGTCGAGGTCCGCCGCCACATCGTTATGCTATACACACCCGATGGCGCGGAGATTCGCGACAACCGCCCGCGATTCGAATGGCAGGAGGAGCTGGATGCGGAGGCGTTCGAGATCGAGGTCTCGACCGCCCCGGACTTTCCTGACGGCCAGACAATCTTCAAGACACAGACGGACACGCCGTCCTATGCCGCCGCCGACCCACTCAAGCCTGGGAAATACTTCTGGCGCGTCCGGATGGTCCCGGGCCTGTGGTTGAAGCCGTGGAGCTTCACGCAGACCGCGCCGGTGGATGCCGACACGACCGGGCCGGAGATCGTCCCCCTCGCGCAGTCGCTGACCGACCAAAGCGATGCTTTGCGGGTGAGGATAGTTGACCCCAGCGTTGTAAGTCCCGACACCATCCGAACTTCCGGCATCGAAGGAAAAATGTTCCACGTGGAACATCGAGGAGACGCGGCGGAGATCCGGGCCGAGGGCGGCTGGCCGCGCGGGGCGCATCTCCTGAAGATCGAGGCTGCCGACAAGCTGGGCAATAGGTCCTCGAAGGAGTTCTGGATCGCCGTCGCCCCGGCCCCGCCGAAGAAGCTGACCTGGGAATGGCAGCGCGGAATCTTCGACGGAGAAAAGCACATCTTCCCCATCGGCATCTACCAGGTGAAGGAAGAGGATTACGCACGAGTAAAGCAGGCCGGGTTTGACATGGTCCACCAGTACACCTGGGAGGGATCGCAGGACGACGTGAAGGCGCGGGAGTATCTTGACGGCGTCCACGCCGCGGGCCTCACCGCCTTCGTCGGCTTCGACCGGGGCGGGTGGAGCAAGAAGGGCCTCGTGCAGATGAACTACACCCATATCGCCAACCGCATCGCCGCACTGCGCGATCACCCCGGCCTGCTCGCGTGGTATCTCTTCGACGAGCCGGACCTGGCCCACCAGTATGTGCCCCCGCGCAACCTGAAGGCGTGGTATCGCTTCATCAAGGCCCTCGATCCCTACCACCCGATCATCGTCACCCTCGCATGTAAGGACAGCATTACCCGATACGGCAAGGGCTGCTACGACGTCTATTGGACGATGGCCTACCGCGACACCGATTACATCACCGATCTCATCGAGCGTCATCAGGAGGAGCTCGGCCCCGGCGCGCCGCACCTCGTCATCCTGCACTCCTACGACCGAGAACAGAGGCAGAAGATGGAGGCCGGCGAGCCGGTGGACGACGCGGCCTTCGAGCCGAATCTCGCGCTCTTCCGGGCCAACGCCTACATGGCCCTGGCCCACAACTCGAGCGGCATCTGCTGGTGGTGGTATGGCGACGGGCGGAAGCGGTTCCTCTCGGTGGGCGATGTGCCCGCGGCGTGGGGGTGGCTGTCGTCGGTGGTGGCGGAGATTCAGCAGTTGATTCCGATGCTAACGGCCGAAGGCAAGGTCCTTCCCGTGACGGTTACGTGCGACCCCGCCGATGCGAAGGTCCGCGCCTGGGCGAAGAAGACGGACTCCGGCATCACGGTCATCGCCGTCAGCGCAGACGCCAAGCGCGAGGTCAAAGTTGTCATTGCGTGCGACGCCTTCCCGAAGGAAGCGCAGGTTCCGGTCAAATTCGAGAACCGGCGGGTCGGCGTCGCCGATGGCAAGATGACTGATCTCTTCAAGCCCATCGAGGCGCACGTTTACGAGATTCGCTGATAAATGTGGCCGCCACGTTATGTTACCGTCCATGTTTGCCGGGCCGGCAGCATCCCATGTTCTTGCCGATGCTTGGACGAAACTTTTCTCCTGTAACGGTTGATGCGCTCGAACAGGTTAGCGTTTCGGAGCAAAGGCGACCTTACCGACGATCAAACATGGGGTTCGAGTAGCGACCAAGGACAACACCTGAGCCATACTCCCGTTCCGTAAAGGCCGGCTTGAGCGTCCAGCACTGCAGTCGGAAGTGCCTCTGGATCGCCTCGGCGTGGTATCGTGGTCCGTGTATGCCCCATTCCCTGTATTTTTTCAGATTGGCCATGGCATCCGTCATGCCGGGGATGGCTTCCAGAGATGGGTTCAACACATCGGCCCCGGGCGCGTCCCGGCCCAGGGCATGGCACGCCAGGAGCACCAGCGCCAGCTCGGGGGCGATGCGGCCGTTGGCCTCGCCGAGGGCCGGAGGCAGGTAACCGCCTGCCCAGCCGCAGCGAACGATCTCTTCCGCGATGGACTCGATGCGGAGGTCGCCGGTCGCCGCATATTCGCCGCTTCCTTCCTCCGTCGGGCCCATGATCTGTGGAACTTCGTAAGCGCCGGCCGGGGCCTGGGCCCTCCGGGCGAGGAGGAAAAGCAGCTCGCCGGCCGTCAGGAGCTTGGTATAGGCAGGGCCGCCGTTCTCGGCAACGGCCTCCGCGCCCTCAAGGACGTCCTCGTCACGAACGGTCACCGGTCGTGCGCCGTAGAGGTCATGGAGCCCGGCAACGGTTGTCCACTCCACTTTCGGGTGGCTCACCAGGACCCTGACCAGGCGCTTGAAGTTCTCAAGGATCAACGGTATAGATACCCCCTCGATCATCGTCGGGGCGATCCATTCGTCCGGCCTGGGTGAGGCGCCTTCTCTGAAATTGATGCTATCCGGGAACTTCTGCATCATGGTGATGACCGGATGGCAGCCGAACATCGCCGTATAGTCAAACTCCCGCGCCCTCTCCTCCAGATAAGGATTGACCTTGGCCAGCGATTCCTCGAACCTGTGCGTATCCCGGTAGAAGGTATCGAAGTAGAACTTGGCCTGATAGCCTCCGATCAGCAGGTTGTTGCAGTACCACACTATGTTGCGCCCAGGCAGGCGGAAGGGCGAGTAGAAAAAGGGCTTGCCCATCTTGCCGGCCGCATAGGCGATCGGCGCGGCAAAGGTGCCGCCGTGCTGCGTCAGGCTGCTGCATTTTCCGAAAATACGCTCCAGCGCTTGGAAGCCGGGCAACTCACGGAAGATCACACGGTCCACGGCCCGAAACCAATCCAGCTCCGACACCTCCTCCGCTGTGGTGGGATGGACCGAACCCCGGTCGTAATGGAGGCTGACGTCGTGCTTCCGGATTGACTCTACGACGTCGGTCTGTCCATGGCGCTCCATAAAGCGGGCCTTTTCCCCGTGGATATGAAAGCAGCCCTGCAAGCCGTGCTTGTGCATGATATCGGCCAGTTGTCCAGGCAGCCGGTGCACGGGATGATCGGGTGGCGAGAAGAAGTCCTCCGTATCGAAGTAAATCAGGCCGTACATGGCATCCTCCAGACAACATTGACAGATGGACGAACAGTGTAGTATGGCGCCCTCGGCGCCGGCGCCCGGCGCATTTATCCCGGAACAAAAGCGGGATGACGCCGCGCTGCGCGACGCCATCCCGTTCGTCTTCTGCGGAATCCCGTATTCTTATGGATAACCAACCAAGAAGGCGAAGATCCCGTTATTCGGAACAAGCACGCCGTCCTTGAGAGGCCCGCCGACCGTCAGCGTGTTGCCGACGCCTGCGAGAGTGCCCGCCCTCCCAATCACGCCGCGGAAGTCGCCGGCGATGGTGACATTGCCGAACTGGGTTGCGAGCAGCCGTCCCGTCGCCTGGATGCTTCCGATCTGAATCGTGCTGCCGAGGTTGGCGCTGCCGGCGATGTCTATATCCACGAAGCCGCCGGCCGCCGCGCCCAGAGATCCGGTAATGTTGATGGGTCCCGTGAGCGCCGTGCTCGTAACCTGACCATTGATGTCAATCGCCCCGCCGGCGCGCGTACTGGTCACATTGCCGCCGACAAGGAGCTGCGCCGTATTGGCGAGATTGCCGCCGATAGAGACGTAGCCTGAACCCGAGATGTTGTTGCCGATGCTGATCACCCCGGTGTCCTGCAGGTTGGTGACCACCGTGATATAGGCCGATCCCGTGATGCTGCCGCCGACATTGAATCGGCCAGCGCCTGAAATGTTGCGGCCGATCCGGGCATAGGCCACGTCCTGCATATCCCCGCCGATGTCAATCGTGCCGGCGAGGTCGCCCGTGCCGCTGTAGAAATAGATATACGAGTTGCCGACCATGCTGCCGTCAATGTCAATCGTTGAGCCGGCTGCTATCCCGGTCGCTCCATAGATCCCGATGTATCCGCCGATCCAATCGTACTGATAGGGGTTCCCGGTAAGGCTGCCGCCGATATTAACCGCGCCGCCTGCGGCGGTGCTTGTGGTGTTATTGAACCGGATATGGCCGCCCGCCACATCGCCGCCTATGTTGATCGAGGCCGTGCCGATGATATCCATCCATGCGCCGGCGGCGTTCTGCACGTAGAGGGTGTACAGCAGGGTGTTGGCGATGTTGATCGTGTCGTTGTTGTCCAGGTTTTCGTAAATCCGCAGGGCGTAACAGTTTACGACATCGAGCGTCCCGCTTCCGCCGGTGACGAAGTTGGTCAGCGTCGCGTTGTACACGCTTGCCAGCGTGGTGGGACCGTGCTGCACGCCGTCGTAGTTGATGCCCCCAAGCATGGTGTTGAGCTGGGCCAGCGTCATAGTCGTGCCGGCAGGATAGTTGAAATCGAGGCCCGGCGTCTCGCGCTGCCACGGGCCGACGGTCGGGATGAAGCGCCCGTCCAAATCCATGAACGCGATCGGCGCCCAGTTCTGGTCGGCGATGGTCAGCGTGCGCAGGTCCGTATTCGTGTTGTCGCCGATGGACACCGACACATTCGTATCGAGGTTGACCGCATAGCGAAGCCGCCCGAGCAGGTTGCCGTTCCCGTTCAGGCCCTGCACGCGTATGCCGGTGGCGAGGTTCGGGCCGGAGAAGGTGGCGCTGGCCAGGCCGCTCCCGTTGGCCAGGGTGGGCGGCCCGAAGATGTAGAAAAACGCCGTGCTGGTCATGACGCCGCCGATGTCCAGCGAACCGAGGAATTGGGCCAGGCCGCCGGCTGTTGTGTAGCCGTCATCAATGTAGAACCGCGCGCCGAAATCCCCTCCGACGATCATGGACGCATCGTAGGGGAAGTTGTTGAAGCTTCGTATCTCCGCGGTATCGCCCACGTCGCCGACGACGGTGATGCTTGTCTTTGTCGCCCCTGTTCCTGCCCGGATGTTGTTATAGGCGATGATCAGGCCGTTCATGTCGCCTGCCACATCCACATCCACGTACGTCGCAGCATCCGCCCCGATACTGGTCGGGGCGTAGAGGCCGCCGTTCTCGCGGACATCGCCGCCGATGGAGATCGTGCCGCCGTAGATGGCCTGATAGCGGGTAAGGATGAGCCCAACCAGGTCAGCGGAAGAACCCACTGCGCCGACCGATGTGCTGATGTTGCTGATCAAACCGCTTCCGGCGCCGGGATCGTCGTTGGCCACCACCTGTCCCAGCTCACCCTCCACCGAGATGGAGGTGGTCAGATCGCGCAGGAACCGCAGCCGGAGCGAGTAGAGGGCGGTATCGAGACCGTTGGCCAAGTCGTCATTAAGGTCAATGAACCCGCCTGCGGCCAGATCGCCCTCGGAATAGAAGGAGTCCACGACGACGCCCGTTCCCACGAGGCTCTGGATGTTGTTGCCGCCCTCTACGCGCAGGGTTGCAATCCGGTCGCTGACGCCGTCGTAGAGATACTGGTAAGGAATGTCGGTCGTCGCGCGGGTCATCGTCAAGACGCCGCCGCCCGCCGTGTTGATGGTTAGAGTGGGGCTTGCAGCCGTCAGTGTGCCGCTGTAGTAGTTCACATCGCTTCCACCGGCGCGGATTGTCCCGCCGAGCCAGGCGCCGGGGTCCGTGAAGCGCAGCGCGCCGCCCAGGAAGTGGTCGAACGCCTCGATCCGCCCGGTAAACGACGACGTCGCCGTCAGCTGCTCGATGTCGGACACGAAGTAGCCGACGATCTCGCCGCTCATATCGCCATAGAGGTTGATATCGCCGTAGTTGAACGCGCCCTGGAACTCGGGGCCATTGTACCGGCCCATGCCGGTGGCGCGGAGGACGCCCGCGAAGTCCGATCCGGCGTTGTACACGTTCAGGGAGAACCCCTGGGCGAAGGTGGCGTTTTCCTCCGTGGAGAACATGCCAAAGCCGGTGGCCACATAGCCGTCGCCGACAGCGATGGAACCGAAGACATCGTTGTAGAAGGAGACGCCGCCGTTGAAGCCGAGGTTCTGCATCATCTGCGGATGGCCGTCCCGTCGAATCGAGCCGAGGGCGCGGAGCTCGCCCAGTTCGCCCATGCCGCCGCGGACATTCACCGTGGCGCTGATCCCGATGTTCAATCCGTACACGGTTCGCCGGGTCGCGGCGAGAATCTGCCCGTCGAGGCCCTGCGCGCGGTCCTGGTTGTAGATGTTGGTCGTCGCGGCGTACCAACGCTCGGCCGCAATCCGGGACGCATGGTCCATGTAGGCGTATCCCGGGCCGACGTAGCCGCTCAGGCCGATGTCCACGCGCCAACTATAGATGTATCCGCGATACGTATCCGCGACGGCGTGCACAAGGATGTCGCCATACATGATGCCCGAGCCGTCCGCGCCGACCCGAAGGCCCGCATCGTTGGCCGCGACGTAGTCCACATATATGTTTCCGGAGGCCACGTCAATCAGAGCGCCCGTCACATTCGGCGCGCCAAAGTTGCCGTTGATCGTAAAGAGCGGGCCATACCACGTTGGGCCGGACTGGAAGCGATACAGGTCCGTGTCGCTGCCGTTGATGTCGAGGAGACCGAGCCAGTTCCTGCCGATGGTGATGTCGCCGTACCAGTCCGCACCGGCCGCGGGATTATAGCCGATCACCGCGCCTGCGGCAAAGTCGCCGGCGATATTGATCAGGCCGCTCCAGTCCACGCGGCCGAGGAAGTTCAGGGTGCCGCGGAGGTCGCCGCCGATCTGGATAGTGCCCAAGAGCAGCGAGTTCGACGTGGCGGCATTGCCGATCGTCAGTGTGCCCCATACGTCGTTATTGATCGTGAGGGTTTGCCCCGCGGGAATCGGGGCGGCGTTGGTGAATTGAACGTCGCCCATGTTGAACACGGTGAACCCGACCGGCAGCGTGGTGAAGCTGTTCGCGCCGGTGCAGCCCGACAGGCTCAGGCCGTTGGCCGCCGCCCCGCCGCTGCCCAGATTGTTCCAGCGGTAGGTCGTCCCGGCGCTGGTCCGGATCGTCTCCCATTCCGCCGCCGTCAGGAGGCCGCCTACACGAACCAGCGTGGGCGATTCCACAGCCCAGCCCGCCGTGGTGCCGAACCGGCCATCCAACACCAACTGGAACGTGTGAGTGAGGTTGAGGTCCGCCGTGTCGAACCGGCGGAGGTTCGCGCCGCCCTCGCCTATGGTAAAGGACCGCACGGCGTCGAGGTTGTTGTAATAGGTCGTGATCCGCCCGCCCAGGACGCCCGCAGCGCCCAGGCCGGAGACGCGAATCCCCGCCGCGCCGCCGGCGTAACTGGCGAGCGTGGCCACGCCCGTCGTCTGAATCTGGCCGTCCGAGCCGTTGTCTATGTCATAGACGAGGTTGTTGTCAATGTCAATGAGGCCGGCGAGGCTCTGTCCGCCGAGGTCAATCCGGCCCCAAACCACGTTTTCGACGTTCAGCACGTCGCCCGCGCCGATGGCTTCCGTGGTGCTGGTCAGCGTGCCCACGTTCAGGACGGTCAACGTGGCAGCCCCCGCGCCTGCCCAGGCATTTGCAACGTTGAGAGAGACGTTGTAGAGACTCGCCAGCACATTTGGATTGCCGTTGACCGTGCTGTTCAAAGTACCGTTATACGTAATTGCGTTCAAGACCGTATTCAGATTGGCCACGGTGATTGTGCCGTTGATCGTCAGCGACGGCGACTCCAGCGTCCAACTGGCATCGAGGTTCCGCCCGTCCAGCGTCAGGCGGGCCGTGTTCGCAATGGCGGTGGCGGCGAAGGAAAACGTTCTAAGGTCGGCCAGACCGGGACCATCGGCAAACGTGAAAGTCCGGTTGGCGTTCAGCGTGTTGAGATACGTCGTGATTCGCCCCGCGAGCGCGCCCGTCCCCGCCAGGCCCTGGACGCGGATGCCCTTTTGCAGGGTGAGGTCTCCGTTGATGAGAGCATCGGTGATGATCGCCGTCGAACCCGACTCGATGTAGGAATAATCGGCAATGACGTTGAAGATGTCAATGCCGCCGGCGATGGCCCCGGCCGCATTGGTGAGACGGATGATGCCGGGCAGGGAGTAGACGTCGCCGTTCACGTTGGTGATATCCTTGCCCAGGTTGTAGCAGTAGATATTCGCATTCAGCGCAATGCCGCCCGCCCCCTGAACGGTAATGGTCCCCGTGATGTCTTCGCCCGCCGTCGGAGTCGCGTCGCCGCCGGGCATGATGGCGGAACCGGCCAGCATGGCCCCATTGATGGTGATGTTGCCGCGAATCTCCTGCCCCGGGGCGGTGGAGATGACGCCGGTCAGGTTGCCGCCGGCCGTCGTCGTGATCGCGCCTTCGAGCATCCCTTCGGTGATCCACACCGTACCGAGGTTGCCCGCAATTCGCGCTTGATAGTCCGGATGGTCGAACCTCTGCAGGCGCAGATAGCCCAGGCTGGCCCCCGCGCCGCTGACGTCAATGCCGTAGCCCGTGCTCGTGAACGTCCCGTCGCTGACGAGCATATCGAGGGCGCTCAGCGTGGGCACTGCGGTCACCCGACCGTCCACACGGATCGAGCCGACCGCCAGGGCCGTCGTCACGATGCTGTTGATGGAGTCCGTTGCATAGATGGACGTGACCGCGCCGCCCGCGTAGAGGACGCCATAGCCCGCCTCGTGGATGCCGTCCCAGAAGATGCGCAAGTCGTTGGCGGTCACGATGGTCTGCGTGTCGAGCGGGTTGGGGGCGATGGGGGTCCCGGTGGTGTTCAGCCCGCCGTGGAGGAAGCCGCCGACATATGTCTGGCCCACGCCGTTGACGGTGATCGTCCCGTTGTTGTCGCCGCCTTCGAGGTACAGCCCGCCGCCCCGGATGCCGCTTGCGCCGATCGTGATCGAGCCGCCGACGGCCACATCGCCCTCGACCT
>JBFMAD010000094.1:0-16006 GCA_040755855.1 Planctomycetota bacterium
AAGGAAGACGCCAACCGAACAACTCCCGCAACCCAAAACAACGTGATCGCGACCAACCTACGAACAGGGGAAGGAAGCTCCCCGAAAGCTCGACTTTTTGGAAGTCCCCGAAAGCGGGAATCCACGTATTGCGGCGCGATCTCCGAAGCCCTGGATTCCCGCTTACGCGGGAATGACACCCGCTCCCCCCGTGACTGACGCACTACATTCACGCCATGAGCCACTTCTTGAGGAAGGCGATGGACTCGATGCATCGGTTGATGTGGCCGCCGTCATGGATGCAGATCTCCGCGCGGTCGCCGATGCCGAGGTCCTCGTAGAGCTGCCTGCCGCGCTGGAACTCCTCGTTTGCCATCTCCCAGTAGGCCGCCTTGTCGAGCTTTCCCGCCTCGACCATGAAGGCGCGGGGGCAGATGAGGCTCATGATCTGCCAGTCGCTGAACTCGAGCATCTGGCCCCAGTAGAATTTATCCTCCTCCCATGTGTCAATGTAGGCGGTGTACTTGTCGCCGCCGTGCTTGACGTACTTCGGCATGCGGTGGTTGAAGAACGCGGCGCAGACCGTGGCCTTCATCCGCGTCTCGGCTGCGGGGAACCAGAGCGCCGACTGGCCGCCCTGGGAGAGACCATAAAAGCCCATGCGGTCGGGATCGACGGCTTCGAGGGAGGCCAGGAAATCTACCGCGCGGGACAGGTGATAAAGCTCCATGCCCAAAAGGTTTACGGCCAGGATCACGGCCTTGCGATGGAGCCACGTCCGCGCCCGGTACTGCTCCGACTCCGGCTCGTCCGCGATGAACCGGCAGCCGGGTTCGGGCTTGCCGAACCCGCCGACCTCGTGGGGCGCGATCACGACGAAGCCCTCTTCGGCGAGTCGGATGCCACAGGCGTTGTAGCCGCTTCGCTTGTAGTCGTCCACGAAGCCGCAGGCCTCCTCGGGTGTGCCGTTGAGTCCGTGCTGGCAGACGATGGCCGGTCGCTTGCCGTTTCCGTGCGGCGTGAGGAGAAGGCAGTCCATCTCGATATCTTTGCGAACGAGAAGCCACACGCGGTCCAGGCGGAAGGCGTTATAGTCCCGGATGTGCTCGACGCGGGGTTGGAGGTCGCATCGGTCCTCCTGCCATTCGGTGAGGAACGCGAGCCAGTGTTCGCGGTTTCGCGCGGTGGAGCGCGTGTAGGCCGCGATGGAGCTGGTGTCATAACCCCATCGCTCGGATCGGCCATCTTCCAGGGCCTCCAGTTGGTTGGTCAGGCGCCGGTCAATCTCCTCGAAGAGTTTCCTGCGTCGCGTGTCAATGTCCGCGAAAGGAATGGGATCGTAGGAACCCTTGGGGGAGCGGAAGGGATCGGTCATGGTGTTCCTCCTGTGGGCTTACGGGTGGAATGGTGGAAGAATGGAAGGTTGGAAGAATGGTAGAGCGGAGTGTGGATCAGCCAATCGCATAAGCCAACCTTCCATCCTTCCAACCTTCCACTCTTCTATCCTCCTCACACCAACGCTTGATCTTCGAGGGGCACTTCGATGCTCGGCCCGATGCTGCCGCCCGTCTCGTCGCTGTGTTCCTTGATGTAGTTCCGCAACCAACGATCCATGTCCTTGGCCACGTCGGGATGTTGCGCGATGACGTTCGTCAGTTCCTTCGGATCGTTCTCCAGGTCGTATAGCTCGATGCGCGGCTTGCCTCCGACCTTCGCCCACGGCGCGATGTAGTTCCACTTCGCCGTCCGCACGCTGGCGTGATGGAAGAAGGCGCTGATGATCGTGTCGCGGTCGCTCTTCTTGCCCTGCGTGACCATGGGCCACAGGTCCACCCCCTGTACTCGGTTGGGGATCGGCGCGCCGAGCATGTTCAAGATCGTAGGCATGATATCCTGATGCTGGACAAAGCCTTTGATTCTCATGCCCGCGCCGACCTTCTGCGGGTGACGGATGATGAGCGGGACCTGGGTGCACTGGTTGCGCAGACGGTCGCCGCCCTTGTGGATCTCGTCCTGCTCGCCCATCATCGTACCGTGATCGGAGGTGAAGATGATGAGCGTATCGTCCATGAGCTTCAGATTCCTCAGCATATCGAGGAGATGGCCGGTCCAGCGATCAACGAGCGTCACCTCGCCGGCATAGGCGGCCTTGACGCGCTCGAAGCGGGCGTCGTCCATGTTCTTTCGCGTGGCGGGCGGGACGATGGCGTCAACGCCCTTGAACTTCCTGTTGTAGAGCCGGGCGTACTTGAGCGGCGGGTCCCACGGTTCGTGCGGGTCGAAGACGTCCACGTAAAGGAAGAACGGCTCGGTGCAGCTCGACCGCGTGTAGTCCTTGACCCAATCGGCAGCCTTGATCATGGCGCGGGCGACGTTGGTGTCCTTCTCGGATCGCCACGTCTGCCGGTTCATCAGGTGCTGGGTGATCCAGTGCTTCTTCTTCCCCGCCCATGCCGCGCCGCCGGTGCATTCGTCGAGGAGTTTCTGCACGGCCTTCTGGTCGCGGATGGCCCATTTGTCATCCTCCTGGCCGCGAATCCAATACCAGTAGTCAAAGCCACGATGGAAGTTCTTGCCCGGCTTCATCAGGTGGTAGGTGTCGTTGACGAAGCACGTCGTATACTCATGCTCCTGAAGCACTTCCGACAACGTAACGTCTTCGTCATAGAGCGGGTGCCAGCCCGGTTGCTGGCCGACGAGGTCGCTCTTTTGCGGGAAATATCGGAAGGGCACGATCCTGCGTCCGGTGAGGATCACACGCCGCGCCGGAATAGTGGGCAGCCCCTCGGCGAAGGCGTCGAGGAAGAGGACCGATTCCTCCGCCAGTTTGTCGAGGCGCGGCGTCTTGATCCAATCGTTGCCATAGCATCCGAGATAATCCCAGCGAAACGTATCCGAGCAAATCAACACAACATTCATGGTTCGTCCTTCTCCAAAGGAGGTTTCAGCAGTCCTTCATGTTCGGTATAGACTTCTCTCGGCACGAGCCAGAGCGCGAGGGCAAGGCCGGCGGGGACGATGAGCAGGTCGTCCAGATACCCGATCACCGGAATGAAGTCCGGGATCAGGTCAATGGGGCTGAAGGCGTAGGCGAGCGTGAGCCACAGGACCGCCTTCGCGACCCACGGCGTGCGCGGGTCGCGATAGACGGCGAGATAGAACTTCCGGCGGCGGTTGAGTTCTGAGGCAAGATTCTTAGCGCGTTTTTTCAGGGCTTGTGTGATCATCTACTGTGCAAATACGGGCCGCACGATATCGACTTTCAGTATTCGGGCCATTCGTCCGCCTCGTCAGCCATGCCCTCCTCGGCCATGGCCTGCTCGGCCGCTCGATCCAACTTCGCGCACTCCCGCGCCAGGCGTCCGTGTTCCATTCGCTCCAGTTTCTCGCGCACGGCATCCTGGATGGCGCGGCTGCGGTTTACGAACTTCCGTTCCTTCATCAGGCGGTCCAAACGATCGAGCAAGTCTCTGCTAATGCTGATGGCTACTCTTGTCGTGCTCATCTCGATCACTCCCGGTACCACAATTCATCATACCGGGTGTTGTCTGTCAAGTCATTGCACCGTCACATCCCAAAAGGAACCCGACCGAGGCGACAGCACCGCTCATCCTACTTCTGCTTCAGCGCATCCGGGTCGGCGTGGAACTCGGCCTGTTCCTTCAGCCATTGCTCGCGTCCGATCTTCTTCTGCCGGCGCAGGTTCTCGATGGCGCACCGGTGGCTCGGGATGTCGAAGGTGAAGTGGATGAGTTTCGTACACGGCATGTCGTCGCACTCAACGCACGAGCGCAGCCCCTTGCCGTGCGAGCACTTGGAGATGGGGCAGTGGGTGTAGTGCCAGTCGCCCGCGCACTTCTTGCACGTGCACCCGCAGCCGTGGCATTCGTGCCGTTTGATGTTGTCCTCGCACGCGCCGCAATACAGCCCGCACGGAGCGGCATAGAACTCGTCCTGTTTCGCAGCCATCGGTTTCCCTTTCTTTGCATCATCATCCCCCTCCGCCGAACGACCCACAACGGCCAGGGCCGCCGCGAGAGCCGTTGCCTTGACGAAGTCTCTTCGGTCCATCTGTTCATTCTCCCATTTTGTTCGAGAGACGCTCAGGCAAGCTCGAGCGTGGTACGTCGCTGGCTTGCCGCAATTTCCACTTTCTTCGTAGTACCGCAAAAGGTAAACTATAGCACATGAGCAAACTTTACACAACCGAAACCGCCGCCGAGTTCCTCGGCGTGACTCCTGCAAGAGTGCGTCAGCTCATCATTGAAGGGCGGATCAAGTCTGAGAAATACGGGCGTGACCACCTGATCCAAGAGTCTGCGCTGCAATGGTATACAACTATTGGAAAGAAAAAGCCAGGGCGACCGAGAAAAAATAACTTGCGCAAGCGTTAGCAATATCGTAGAATGCGCACTATGAGAGCTAAAAGGAAATCCCCAGACGGCAGAGCAACGACGGAACTTGTCTTCACAGCTTACAGTGGGGACAACAGCGAAGTTTTCCCGCACGTCCTGCGACTCCACGTCCCACGCGGCGCGAAGGTTGCCGACGTGACCTTTGGAAAGGGCGTCTTCTGGAAGGACATCCCGGAGGGCGAGTACCAGCTTTTTCCGACAGACATCAAGACGGGTACCGACTGTCGCGAGCTCCCATATCGCAACGGCGAGATGGACTGCATTGTGCTTGACCCACCCTACATGGAAGGTCTCTATCGCAGCGACAATTCCTTTGCCGGAAACGGCACTCATTCAGCTTTCCGGGATCATTACTCCAATGGGAACCGTCCGCCTGAGCTGGACAGCAAGTGGCATGACGCAGTCCTTGAATTGTACGTGAGAGCGGCGATAGAGGCGAAGCGCGTGCTGAAGCCGAGCGGCATCCTGATAGTCAAGTGCCAGGATGAAGTGAGCGCGGGAATCCAGCGGTTGACCCACGTTGAAATCATAATGAACTTGGTCCGTCTGGGCTACTACCCCAAGGACATGTTCGTTATGGTGCGCCGGAACAAACCGGGAGTAACCCGCATGATCAGGCAGCTTCATGCCCGAAAGAATCATTCCTATTTTCTTGTTTTCCAAGTGGGCGCAACGCGGTCGAAGATGAATTCCATCAACATCATGCACGATCTCGTAGACGTTCGAAAAGCGGAATTGGGCTTTCAATATACGGTGGCTCCAGAGGCCACGAGACGGGCATCAGCGTTGCGAGAAGCCGGCGGCGAATGGCAGGAGGATACTTCTGGTAGTTGCTCCTCGGAAGCTCCTCGTTCAAAGCGAAAGCGAACCGCCACTCGTCCTCGAAAGCGAAAAGGTTGACAGCGATGATGTCGAATTCGCCAACGAGGAGGCAAGTTGTCTCTACGGACTTCCTGCCCACTTTGATTTTTCGCCGGTCGCTTGCGTCGCACTGATACTTCCCATCGTATCCGCTTCCTTTCTTGCGAATGCTGTTTGTCTGCAGAGACTTGCATTCGACCTTGAACTCTCTCCCCTTGTATGTGACGGTTAGATCGCCCTTCTGCTTCCGGTCATGATCGTCCTTCTTGCGGACGCTCTCAAAGCACGGGGCGGAAAAGTGCATCTTCCGCAGCTTATATTCCGCTATGTACCCCAGCATCAGACCGCGCATGCTGGGATTTGCGGCAATGATTTCTGTGAGTTCCTGTTCGGTCAGATGCCATTTCTTCAGTATGCTTTCTCTTTCTTCCGGGGACATGTTTCTCCCATCTTCTGGCGCCCAGTAAAAATCTATTTCTTTTTCCCGCCCTTTTTCGCCTTCGCGGATTTCTTGGCGGCTTTCTTTGCCTTCTTCGCCGTCTTCTTCGCCTTCTTCCGCCGTTCCAGGAACTCCGCCAGGGGCATGATGCGGCCTTCCTCTTCGCCGGCGCAGGCGGCGAGGATGATCTGCATGGGAATAATCCCCTCGCGCCCGTGCGTCATGGGCTGCTCCTTGTTCACGATGCACTTGATGAAGTGGTCAATCTGCCCGTGCATGTCCTTCGCCCCGCCGAAGACGTCGTCCAACTGCTTCTTGGTCGGGTCCCACTCGAACACGCGCTCGTGGCCCTTTTCCTTCGTCCAGAGGTCCACGAAGCGCCCGCCCGTGGCGCGGTCGTACTCCAGCTTCACCGACCCCTTCGTGCCGTAGGCGTCGAAGCGCAGGCCCGTCGTCGGGCAGGGGATCGCCCAGCTCTCGACGTACGACGACACCGCGCCGTTCTCGTGGCGGAAGATTGCGACGGACGTGTCGTCGCCGATGATCTGATCGCCGAGGGTGAAGTTGTTGCTCAGCGTCGTGGCGTGGGTGATCCGGCCCACGTGCCACTGCAACTGGTCCACGTAGTGGCAGCCGTGCGAGAGGAAGCAGCCCATGGGGAACGTCTTCGGGTCCTTCCGCCACTCGGCCACGCGGCCGAGGAACATGGACGTCTGGCAATAGGCCTGAAATATCTGGCCGAGCCTCCCGCTCCGGCAGATTTCGTTGACAACCTGCCACTCCTTGCGATAGCGGAGGACGAAGGCGACCATGAAGACGACCCCGGCCTTGTCCGTGGCCTCGATCATCGCCTCGGCCTGATCCAAGTTGATGGCCATGATCTTTTCGCAGAGGACGTGCTTGCCGCGCTTGGCCGCCTCAATGGTCATCTCGGCATGGAGGTGCGGGGCCGTGCAGATGTCCACGGCATCCACCTCGTCAAGGATGTCCAGCCAGTTGGTGGTCCATTTGCACTTGGCTGCCTCGGCCTTTTCCTTTGCCTTTGCCTCGTCAATGTCGCAGCAATAGACGAGCTTCGACTGGGGGCAGTTCATGTGCCCGTTGATGTGCGCCCGACTGATTCCGCCGCATCCGACAACCGCAACCCTTACCTGATCCATTGCTCTGACTCCTGAATTTCCTGAACACAATGACGGGGGCGTATTATACCCCGAAATAGGACAGAGCAAGGGGAAAAAGATCCCTTTCCCCTGGAACGCCGCCTCATTCTGTCGTATAATGCCCTCGGCCAATGCACGGAGGAGAGCACCATCGGCGACGATCCAATCCCTTTCGAAAATGCGAATCGCGCGGGAGCGTCTCCCTTCGAGCGAAACCACGCGGGCCATGATTTTATCCTCATTACGGAAGACCAGGAACTACCCGGCGTGGGCGAAGTTCTGGGCGAAGGGGATTGCTCACTTGCATTGGGGCCGTCGGACGCGCCGTGGCGGTCGGTGCGGCTGGACTGGCCCGATGGATGCGCCGCTCTTTTGCACACCCACGTCGGCGACCGTCCGCGAGCGGAGAACCGGTATCTCCTCGATCGCTTTGAGTTGAAACGCCTCGGCCCGGATGAGGAACGCTTCCTTACTGACGGGACACTCGAGTTCGGCATTCTTCCATCCAGCCATGACGACTCCGAACGCACGCTGGAGTTGGTCCAGCGGATGGCCACGGTCATGGATGATCTTCAGCATGCCTTCGGCGGCGTGGTGGCCGACTTGAAGCAGTTCGCCCTCTACGGCCGCGTCTGGTCCGAGCCGCCGTCGCCGGAGTACGGCGATTTCCTCCGCTTCGTCAGCGTGCATCAGATGCTGAAGCGCGACGGCATCTGGGCCCACACCCACGGCATGGCCCACTTCGGCAGGCCGGACATAGAGATTCTCGGCGTACCGGTCAAACACGAACAGGAGTACGCCGTCTGGCTCCTGGATTACTGCTGGCATCAGGCGACCGAGGGCGAGTTAGAGGCGGGCGATTCCATCGAGGACCCCTTCGGCCATGCCTGCATTCTGGAGAGCGCGTCGCAGGTCGCCGGGCAAAAGGTCGGTCTGCACTATCGGAACACCTGCCTGCGCGCGATTATTGCCGAGTAGCAGGAATCCCCTGTCTTTTCGCTCTGCCGTCCATGGCGCACCCCATCCCTTCCTTTTGGAACGTAACCATTTAGCCAAGTGTTGTCATTCCCGCGTACGCGGGAATGACGAGAGGCCGGATATGGGGTCGCCACACTTGGCTAAATGGTTACTTTGGAACAACGTTTGCTTTCCATTGCATCCCAAAGGGCAGATGTGGAATGGGCAGCCTGGGCAGGAACGGCCGGAGGGGCGCGAGTCATGGATAGACGGCAGGGAAGAACCCTCCGGCGCGTTCACGGCGAAGATGCGACTTTAGCAGATTCTGGACGGGAGTGTCCAAAATCAGATACGAACGGGACCTGGATTTGGATGGAAACGATGATAAAAGAACTTACCCAACGAAATCTTCACCAGCGCCTGCAAGAGTACTGTGACTGTTACTTAGAGTCCGACCTTGAATTCGAACTGGAGCATCTCGTTCGGCGCGATTTCGACGCCTTTGCGGGCGACGACACGGAGACCGCGCTGAAATACTTGGCGCTGGCCCTCTTGACCGCCATTGAGGAGCGGGCGTCAACGCTGATCATCGCAAAATGGGCCTCGCATCTCCTCGGCGGCAATTGTTGCCTTATTCCCACCCCTGCCGACAGCGTTGTGGAGAAGGCGATTGAGATCATCAAGAAAATCACGGGGGTAGGGCGGGCAAAGCCCTACGGGACGCTTGCCCTCGGGCTTCGCGCCGATTGCCTCGATCTGGGCGTCGAAGACCGGGTGATCCGCACGGAGGAAGAGATGTTTTTCACTCTCCCCTCGCGGAGCTGACACTTTCCAGAGATGCCTCTCCCATTTCCCGCTTGACGCGGTGCGAATATACTGCTATCTTCATCGTCCTATGCCGCTCCGCGTCGCCGAATGGGCCCCGTCAAACTGGGAGGCGTAATAATGAACATTTTCTCTTCCAAACGGAAGCTTTCGAGCCTCAAGCTGACCAGGAAGTTCCATTTCAAATACCTCGGTCAGATTCTCCTAATTATGATCGGACTCATCCTGATTGCAAATATTTCCCTCTATCTCTATTTCGAGGAGCATTGCCGCAATGTGAACGTGGCAAGCACCAACCCGCAAAGATATGAGACTGTCCGCAACACGCTCCTCGTGGTCTTGTCCGTCGAGACGATTATCGCAGTCGTCGCCATGGTCTTCCTGACGGTGTTCACGACGCACCGGATTGCCGGCACGTCCATCAAGCTGAGGAATGCCTTCGAGGAGGTTCGGAAGGGAAACCTGAAGCATCGCATCAAATTCCGCGCCTACGACCACTTCGAGGAAGTGGAGGAGGGGTTCAATTCGATGATGGACGCGCTCGAGGGACGACTGAAGGAGGCCAGGGAGAGCGCGGCCGAGAGTTGAGAAGGCCGCTGGTCCCCTTCTCAATCACTTGACGGCCAAATCTATGAAGACCAGTGCTGTCGCGTTGCCTTGGAGCATCTGCACGACGATTCGGTTGAGGCCGTCTTTCAGGAGATTCCGAGGCACGACCCAGGCGCGCAGCGTCTCACGCGTTCCCAGCCCATCGCGATAGGGCGCCGGATATGGTTCGGAGATGTCTTCCGATGGCAGGCATTCCGCACCGTTGAAGGCAACGACCAGCTCACATTCGTCGAGGGGCTGCCTGCCCTGGACACGGAGTCGGCCGTCTGTCTGCCACCCGCCGGTCGGCGGGGCCATGTCCATTGTGAACGTTATCGGACTCTTCGGCGTCAGCGTACCTGTTGGGAACGGCGGATTCGGGACCGGCGGAGTGTTTGAGCCGGACGTCAAGAAGTAGTGCTGCGGCTGGCGGGCCAGCCATGCGGGTTCTTTCACGCGCTGGAGAACGTGGAACGGCGGCTCGCGGTTTGTCATGCCAATCTGCCGATAATACGCAAAATTGAAGAAGCTGACTCCCGCAGCTCCCCGCGCGTAGGCCAGATGGGCCGCCGTGTAGAACTGCTCATCGCTCATCTTCCTGTGGACGCTCGGCTCGCCATATCGCAAGTTGGTGTAGGTCAACTCGAGATACACAGCCGCTTCCGGTATCATGCGGCAGACGGTCGGCAGGTCGCACTGCTGGTCCGTGGCATAGTGGCACGAGAGGTTGACCATGTCCACGCCGGCATCCACCCACTTCCGCAAATCTATGCCCATCGGGTCATGGGCGGCCAGACGAAACGGGACGCGAACACAGAGCCATCGTTTCCGTGTCGCTTTGGCCGTATGGTCCAACAGGCGTCGCACGTCCGCCACAAACCCGGTCATGATCTTGACGCGCTCCTCGCTGGTTGTCTCCTCGGTGCGGAAGTAGCGAAAGTGGCGCATGAAATCCAGCTCGAGGCCGTCAATGTCATAGTTCTCGCACAGCTCTCTTATAAACGCAAACTTGTGTTGGCGCACCTCCGGGATGGCCCAGTTGAGGACCCGCACGTTGCGCAACGTATACCTTGTGCCCATCTCGCGGATATACGCCAGGCGATCCGCGCAGTTGATGTAGGCCGCCGGGTCTACGCCGATCCGGTACTGCGGATGCTCCAGGAAGAACCGGCTCTGAGCGGCTCGGTGTATCCCCCCGAAGGTATAGCCCTCCGGCATCGCGCCGCCGCCGATGAGGTCAACCAGAAAATCGGCGTGCTCGCTGCCATGATAGTCGTTCATCCGCAGCGAGACAAAGGGAACAATCCTGCGCCGCCGGCAGTGGTTCACGAACACCTGTACCAGGTCCCCGCCGTCCATCATGTATCGGCCGATGGAATCTACGGGCAAACCGGTCTTCTCCATGAACCATCGGTAGTGCGCATCGGCGGGATACACCTTGCTTTTCCACCAGGGAACCCATCCGTTCCCCGGCTGCAGCATGTGTGCGTCGGCGGCCCCGGCTTCATTAATGCTGGCCTCGATCATTTCGGGACGGAACGGCTCTCCCTTTTCCGCTTCGCTTTCAAAGTCAGCATCGAGCTTCTCGGGGCTGACGCAGCTTACGACGTTGACCGTGTCATTACTGTACAGGACGCGAAACGGCGCGCGATTTCGGCCCTGGGGCTTGGCGAGGGTGTTGGATGAGATGGCCACACGCAGTACTCCCATGAGTACGAAGCGGTTCGCCTGAACCACATTACATTTTATGGTCGGAGGCTCACCGGTCGTCCGCCGGTGTTGCTCTCGATGACGGCCTCGATGATCCGCATGTTCTGGTAGGCGTCCTCCAGGCTCGCCCGGGGCTGCTCGCCGGCCAGGAGGGCCGCGGCAAAATGGGTAAACTCCTCCATGTACCCCGGCCGGCCGTAGCCGCGATAGTAATTGCCCTGACGCCACTGGATAGACGGCGTGTCCAGGTAGCCGCCCTTGCCGACGGCGGGCTGCTCCTTGTAGTAGGTCAGATGCTCGGCTTCAACGACCTCGACGCAGCGTCCGCTCGCGCCGATGATGGCCGTCTCCATCATAAGGGTATGCACGCCGCCGAAGAGGTTCATCGTCCCCACCGCGCCGCCGTCGAAGCGGAAGGAAAGGGCGTAGCTCGTCACGCCGTCGTCGCGCTCGGCGATGGCGGCGTAGACCTCGGCCACCTCATGGCCGACGAGGTAGCGCATGCAGTCAATGGGGTGGATCACCTGGCCGAGGAGGTAGCCGTGGACGGCGGAGGCGGTTCCCCAGATGCCCGACTTGGGTCCCGGCGCGGCGTACTTGCACCGAAAGTTGAGGACCGGGCCGAACTCCGGCTGGTCGGCGAGGTCGCGGGCCATCCGGTGGGCGGGGGCGTGGCGCCAGTGGGTGGCCACCATGCCCATCTTGCCCACGGCCTTCGCCTTGTCCGCCAGTTCCTTTGTCTCGACTGCGGTGATGGCCGGGGGTTTTTCCAGGAAGATGTGGCATCCCAGTTCAAGGCAGGCCAGGCCGAGCTCATGGTGCATCTGCGGCGGGCCGCAGACGGCCACGGCGTCGGGTTTCTCGGTCTCGATCATTTTGCGAAAATCGCTGTAGGCCGTCCGCGCGCCGAAGCGCCGGGCGTTGCTCTTGGCCTTGCCTTCCTCCAGGTCGCACGCGGCGACGAAGTCAATCTGGGGCGCCTGGGGGAGGTTGGCCTGGAGCAGCGAAGCCTGCCCGCCGCAGCCGATGAACGCCATTCGAAGCCTTTCCATCCCGATCTCCTTTTCTTTGAGTGCGCTTGAATCGCTTGCCCCAACCGAGGTTGAGAATATGGAAAAGCGGTGATCAAGTCAAGCCTACTTGCCCCAGATGGGCTCGTTGCAGTTGTCGCAGATCTTCGTCCGACTCAACACCATGCTGAGCCAAATAGGAAGCCAAAGCCCACACGTAAATATGGACAGGAGAAACTGTTTCAGATGGGAAATGGGTTGGAAGTGAAACGTTACCTCTTTTTGGCACCGCTTGCAGTAGCACATAGGCTGGTTACTCATGTGATTTATCCTTTCTACTCTCCCATGCGTGGGAAAAGCACATCCTGGTTCTGTTATGTTGGGACGTTGGGGGAAACCCGCAGTCGGAAGGCCTGGCCCACATGGACCATTTCTCAATGCGCCCGGTAGAGGAGCGTCGTTAAGTCAGGTTTGGGGAGGGCAGATCAGATCGTCAGATGGCGGTGCAGGATGAACAGTGGAATTGAGGAAGAGGAATGTCCCGATCGGTCAGCGTATCCGTTGCACAGATGAGGCCAGCGAAGGGCTATGTTCAGCAGGACAATATGTCCATGAAGGGCGTAGCCTTGACGGGGTTCAGCGCCGCGTGTCTGGCTGGACAGAGCGGCTTGCTCCGAGGCGAGGAGATAGCACTCCTTGGCGTCGTCCGAGTCGCCGAACTTCGGCTCCGCAAGTCCGGCAACCTGCAACCACGGACAGGCCACGGTCACAGCCGCCAGCATGACTGCAACTATACGAGGCCATCGACGCATGAAAAATCCTCACGGGAGATTCGAAAAATTTCCGTCACGTCCAGTGTATTCCGTCAATTCCTCTTTGTCAATATCCATGCAGGCTATGTAGTGTCCGGCCATTCGGCAGGCTTATTGACGCAGATCACCCGCCGCGTCGGCGAGGAGGTGTATGTTACCCATTCAGTTTCCTCCGGCATCGCTCACAGAGGACTCTCCCAGCAGCGGGGGATACCAGTACCCCATCGAACTATTTGCGACATAGCCGCGATACAGGCGGTCCTGCATGAGGCAGGGGCGGCGGCTGTCCGCAGGGATGGTGGTGGAATAGATACGCAGCTCGCCCTTCGCGCTGGTGATGACCTCCTCGCGCCAGTCGCCCAGGCAGTCGGCGATGAGGACGGGACGGCCGACGATTTTGGAGAGCACCTTCGTCTTCTCTCTGTCCATCCCCTCGGCCAACACATCCCCTTTGAGGATGACCTCCTGCTGCGGGTCGGCGTCCCAGCGAATGGCCCGAGGGGCGAGACCGTTGATCGGCGCCGACGAGATCAAGTTCCCCTTCGCGTCGTAGAGCCAGTGTCTCGATCGGTCCTTCTCGCCGGCATAGCACTCAAGGCCGGGGCGGTCGGCGAGGATATCGGCGCACATGCCTTGCTCGTGCACGTGCTTCGTCGGTTTGTCCCAGCCCCACAGGATCTTCCCGTTCTTCGCGTCCGCCAGGCAGACGCCGTTTTTCCACTTGCTCGTCTCAAAGCCGTAGAAGATTTCAAAGCCCGGTCGGGCCGGGTCAATGTCCCCGCAGTAGCAGACGTCGGGATGGCCCTTTCCCAGCGACCACAGGCCCTTGCCGTTGTCGTCGAGGACGGCCGCGCCGTAAACGATCTCGTCCCGGCTGTCGCCGTCCACATCGGCGGCGATCATTCCATGGCTGCCCTGGCCGTGGAACCATCGGAGGTGAATCTCCATGTTGGAGTTCCAATACCATTTTCGGTTCAGGTCCGCGTCGTAGGCCGCGATCTTGATGAGGTGATACGTGCCGCGCTGCATAATTATGCTCGGCGTCTTCCCGTCCAGATAGGCGATGCCGAGCAGGTTGCGGGACATGAGATTATACTTGAACAGAAAGAAATATCCGTTGCGCGAGAGCCACGGCGTCTTCTTCTCCACCGCCCCCGTCATGCCGTTCAGCCGGGCGAGAAACTCCGGCCCCGTGGTCACGCGGCCGTCCGGCCCGCGCGGGTCGCCTTCGCCGTACTTGGTATAGACCTCCGCCCTCCCGTCGCCGTCGCAGTCGAAGGCAACGTACGGCGAGTACCACGTCCCCGCTTCGATGGCCCAGCCCATATCGTGTCGCCACAGGAAGGTGCCGTCGCTGCGGTAGGCCTCGAGCTGGTATGCGCCCTTGCTGCGCTTCCAGTTCTTCTCGTGGGGATCAATGTTGTCGCCGGGCTGCTTGATGATATAGTCGTACGCCCCGTCGCCGTCGAGGTCGGCGATGGCGCACTTGAGGAAGTCGGCCTTGCCCAGAAGTTTGAGGCTCACATACTCCCGTTTCACCGCCGCCGCTACCACATGGGACGGTTTGGAAGCGGGACCCTCTTTCCCCCCAATGACCGGCGCGATCCTGTAGAAGTAGGTCTTCCCGGCCGTGGCCGTCTTGTCCACGAAGTTGGTGGACGTGTTGATAGGGAGCGGGCTGATCATCTGATACTCATCGGTGGGCTTTGCGCTTCGATACACGTTGAAAGCAACGTCGGTCGGGTCATCCTTGAGGAGCCGCCAGCCGATGTAAACCTTCCCCTCATCCATCGGCAGGGCCACCACGCCGCGATCCAGATTCTCGACGGCCCCAGCCGTTGAAATGCATATCAGCAGGACAACTATGAATCGTGCAAACGTCTTGGTTATCACCGTAAGCTCTCACCTAAGCGCGGGCGATGCCCGCAATCCAAGGGCAAAATTCACATTGGACACATAATACCACACTTCCTGTCTTCAGGAAGTGTGGTATACGTAAAAAGAGATTTTGCGGAGCGGTATAGATCCCCATCGGCTGGATAACGTTAGTTCTCGCGGGAAAAAATGTGTCCAATGTGAATTTTGCACTGGAAACATGTACGCAAAATGGCCAGGTACTCCGGAATAAGGTTCTAATTCTCATCGAGGTTCAACAACCTTACCGCGTTTCCGCCCATGATCTTGTCGAAGATTTCCTGCGAGACCTTCTTCTGGTCGAGGGCCTCTTGCAAGAATTCGAGGATGTGAAACGGGCCTTTGCATCCGCTCGGCCAGCAGATGTCAATGCCCATGAGCAGACGGTCCTGAAACTCGTCCACGAACTCACAGGCGTGGTCGGGGTCGCGCGTGAGGGCGTTCGACCCGCTGCCGGCGGAGAGGTCGCCGTAGAGATTCGGATACTTCCGCATCAGTTCCGGCAGGCGTCCGCCGGGCCGGACCTTGCCCTTCGGATACCCGCCGACGGCCGCCTCCTCGTCGGCGCTGATCTCGCTCCAGAAGGCGGGGGAGTGGCCGAAGAGTTTCAGGTCGGGAAAGGTCTGCATCACCCGCTCCAGCTCGGGCATGCCTGGCTCCGTGACGAGACCGTAGGTGTTGAACTCCTGCCGGGCCATGTGGAACGTCACGGGCAGGCCGGCTTTTTCGCATCCGCGAAGGAGGTTCTGCACGCGGGGGTCGTCCCACTTCAGGTTCACCGTCAGTTCGCCGAGTCCCTTCGCGCCGAGAGACTTGTAGTGGCTGAGGATCGGCTCGAAGTCGTACTTCAGGTAGTTCATGTCGAGACGCGGGTCCACGTTGCAGAACTTGATGAACCGGCCGGGGTGATTGTCGCACGCCTCGAAGACCTCCTCGTTAGACTGGACAAAGGGGAAGGTCTCCGGCGACGTGGCCGGCAGGGCGACCATCATATCTATCCCCTCACGGTCCATCACCTCGACGAGTTGCTCGGCGGTGGTGACGGTCTCGCCGCGCTTGGGATGGATGAACCCCGGCCGCAGCACCAGATGCTCATGGATGTCAATGACGGGCATGTTCATTGTCCTCATGTAGTCAAATAGTCACTTTTCGAATCCGACTCAATCTTGCATGGTATCAAACCATGTACGTTGAGGCAATAGGAAAGGAGAGAGGAGTTTCCCCATGGTTCATGGGTAGGGGAGTTCGAAGGGGAAGCGGCGTTGGATGGGGCCGGGGGGGACGGCGAGGACGTGGGGCGGCGAGGCGCTGGCGAAGAGGACATGGTGAATGCCGT
>JBFMAD010000095.1:0-12352 GCA_040755855.1 Planctomycetota bacterium
AGGCGTGCCGCGTGCGATAGCGTCGCAGGAGTTCTCGGAAACGTTCGAAATCCTCGTCATCGAGGAAGACCTTCTGTCGGTTGTTTCCGCGCGTGGTGACATGATACATCGCCCCGGCGAATGAGACCCGCAATGGATAACCCATTTTCCCTTCCCTTCTTCGATCCCTGGCAAATGGCTGTCAGTTGTCACTTGTCCGTATTTATATCATAACGAGATAGGCATGTCAATATCAAAATTATAAATATTTTATATTCAGAGAATAACATATACCTGGTTATTATTTTATCTTTTTACTTGACAGTTGCGGTAGGCGCTGCTATATTCCGGCGAGTACGTAGGGATTGCGAGATGAATTGCGAAAGTAGGCGGGAACCATGTCGGATGCCTCCTTCGGCACACTGCTGAAGCAGTTCCAGGAAATCCATCAACACCTGCTCGCGGAGATCGGCAAGGTAATCATCGGCCAGCGCGCCGTCATGCGCCAGATCATGGCCGCCATCTTCTCGCGCGGCCACTGCCTCCTCGTCGGCGTGCCCGGCCTCGCCAAGACGATGATCGTTCGCTCCACCGCCGAGACGATGGCCCTCACCTTCAAACGCATCCAGTTCACGCCCGATCTTATGCCTTCGGACATCACCGGCACCAACGTCCTGGAGGAGACGGAGGACCGCAAGCGCCAGTTTCGCTTCGTCCCCGGCCCGATATTCGCCCACATCATTCTCGCCGATGAGATCAACCGCACACCGCCTAAGACCCAGGCCGCCCTTCTCGAAGCGATGCAGGAACGCCAGGTCACCGTGGGCCAGACCACCTACAACCTGCCCGAACCGTTTTTCGTCATCGCGACGCAGAACCCAATCGAGCAGGAGGGGACGTACCCCCTCCCCGAGGCGCAGTTGGACCGGTTCATGTTCGACATCCATGTGGATTATCCATCGCTCGAGGAGGAGGAGAACATCCTGATGGCGACTTCGAGCGATGCAGAGGAAATCCGCCCCGTCCTGGCCGCAAAGACCATCCGCACCTTCCAGCGCATGGTGCAGCGGATTGTCGTCTCCCAGCACATCATCTCCTACGTGGCTCGGCTCGTTAGAGCGACGCGGCCGAAGTCCGACGGCGCACCGGATTTCGTGAAGCGGCTGGTGGACTGGGGCGCCGGGCCGCGCGCGGGGCAGCACCTGCTCCTCGGCGCCAAGGCCATGGCCGCCATGTCGGGCCGCGTCAACGTGGCCATTGATGACATCCACGATGTGGCCGTCCCCGTCCTTCGCCACCGCATCGCTCCCAACTTCCAGGCCCAGGCCGAGGGCATTGACTCGGTGGCCATCGTGGAGAAGCTCCTCGACGTCGTGCCGGAGCCGGAGGTCGAAAAGTACGATCGGAAGCGGGGCAAATAAGCGTCTCCCGGAAGGGGGGCCCTTCCCCATTCGTTATCCTAATCTTAATCGTAATCATAATCATAATCTATTGTTTGGATTAGGATTAAGATTAGGAGTAGGAGTAAGAGTAAGAGTAGGAGTAAGATGAAGGTATCCCTTGCCACTCTTACTGCGACTGTTCTGCTCTCGGCTTTATACATGGCCCTCGCCGATGACACACAGACCGACGCCCTCCGCAAGCAGGGCGTAAAGGTCGAGCGACTTCCCGATGGCCGGACGCGCCTCGGTCGTGTTACAATTGATGCCAGGCGGCGGACCATAGAATTCGACGGCAAGGTGAACATGCGGGAGGGACTGGTGGAGCTGCTGGCCTGCACGCTCGACGGCAAGGTGCACGAAAGCGTGTTGGTCGCGGATGTTCGCCCGCTCCACTTGCAGCTCGCGCTGCTGACGCTCGGGCTGAACCCCGGGCGCAACCCCGGCATCCCCTCGGACGCGGGGGACAAGCGAAAGCCGGGCGACATGGCAACCATCGAAGTATCCTGGATGGAGGGCGAAAAGAGACGCACCGTCCGGGCGGAGGAACTGATCTGGCACCGACCGCAGCAGCGCGCCATGGAGAGGACGGAGTGGGTGTTTCTGGGTTCCGTCATCGAGGAGGGCGGCATCGCCGCCGATGCGACCGGGTCGCTCATCACGACCTATCACGACCCGACGGCGATTCTGGAGAATCTGCTGCCCACCGTCGCCGACGACACGCTCTATTTTGCAAACTCCCGCGTCGCGCCGCCCGTGGGGACGAAGGTGACGGTGACGATCACAGCCGTGAAGATGAAGGACCCATGACATGAAACGACTGTTCACGTTTGCGGCCGCATGTCTCCTCTTCGCCGCATCCACGTCGGGCCAGGAGGCGGCCATGCCGCAGGGCGGCGGCCTGGGCGACTCGGAGCGCAAGGAGGCGAAGCTCGCCATCGAGCGCGCCCTCCACTGGTTCGAGAAGCAGCAGAATGCGGAGGGCGCATGGGAGCCGGCGCAGATCCCCGCCGTCACGGCCCTGGTTGTCACCGCGTTTCTCGGTCACGGCGGCGAGGAATTCGGCGAGTCGAACCCGGCGGTGCAGAAGGGGATCGAGTTCGTCCTGAAGTTCGCCCGCGACGACGGCGCCATCTCCGGCGAGGAATACGCCGGCTACAACACCTCGATCTGCATGATGATGCTCCTCTCCACGCGCAATCCGAAATACAAACCCATTGTCGAGCGCGGGCGGCGGTTCCTCATCCGGCTCCAGTGCGATGAGGACGACGGCTGCACCCCCGACAAGCCGGAGTACGGCGGCATCGGCTACGACGGCCACGGCAAGCCCTGCCTCTCGAACCTCGAGATGGCGCTGGAGGCGATCAAACACTCCGAGGCCGACCTGACCGACTCGCCTAATCCCCCGAACCGGCTTCACTGGGACAGGGCGATCGCGTTCCTTCAGCGATGCCAAAATTTCAAGAATACGAACGACCAGCCCTGGGCCGAAAACGATGGCGGCTTCATCTACGCCCCCGGCGAGAGCAAGGCCGGCGGCACGCGCTCCTACGGCAGCATGACCTATGCGGGGCTGAAGAGCTTCATCTACGCCGACGTGAAGCGCGACGACCCGCGCGTCCAGGCGGCCGCGGCGTGGATCAGGGACAACTACACCCTCGACTGCAACCCGAATATGGGCGACCAGGGTCTCTACTACGCCTACCACACCTTTGCGAAGGCGATGCACGTCTTCGGCCAGGAGGTCCTCGTGGATGCGAAGGGCGCGACGCACGCCTGGCGGAAGGACCTCACGGCCAGGCTGCTGTCGCTTCAGAAGGGCGACGGCTTCTGGGTGAACGAGAACGGGCGATGGATGGAGAGCAACCCGGTCCTCGTGACGGCCTATGCGTGCATCGCGCTGGAGCTGGCGTGCAGCGGGGCGGGGAGATGACGGCGATGGAAGGGTGGGAGGATGGGTGAGGTGGTGATGGATCGTTGGGTACGACCGCAAAGAGATGAGCGCGCCGCGCTCCCAGTACCTCAACGTCCGCTTGCCCCAACCTTCCAATCCCCCAGTCTTCCAATCTTCCAATCTTCCATCCTTCCAATCTTCCTTCTTCTCTTTTCCGCCTCCGTCTCCGCGCAGTGCCGTTGCTTCTATGAGCGCCCGCTCGACGTCGTCCTGATCCTCGACACATCCGACTCCATGTCCGACGCGATCGAGGCGATGAAGATGAACGCCGGGCAGATCGTGGACACGCTCAGGCAGAATGTCCGCTCCTTCCGCGTCGGCCTCATCACCTACGGCTACGAGGACCCGAAGCTCGCGCAACTCACCGACGACGCCGCGGCCATCCTCCGCGCGATCGAGCGGATGCGAAACTTCGGCAACTACGAGCCCATTGACCAGGCCCTCGACATGGCGCTCAAGCAGATGACGTGGCGGCCCGATGCGAGGAAGGTGATCGTCCTCGTCGGCGACGAGGCGCCCGACAACGACCGCCGCGACAACGGCATCTACCTCAGCTTCCAGCGCGCCGCCGAGTGCGCCCGGCGCGGCATCATCGTCCACACCGTCTCGGCCGCGCCCGACGGCAAGCCGGTTTTTGAATTCACGGAAATCGCCGAGCAGGGGAAGGGCGTCTGCCTCCCCCTCGAGGGTGCGCGCGACCTGCCGGGCATGATCCTCAGCCTCAGCCTCGGCTACGGCGGCAAGATCGCCCCGCCCGATGTGGGCCGCGAGATTGACTTCGGCTACGGCCAGCCGCTTGTCGTAAAGCTCGATTTGGGCGCTGGTTGGAACTTGGACCGTGGCGACGTCGCCGCACTCCTCGCCGACGCGAAAGACCATCTTCCCGAACAATTTTCGTGGCGCGTTGTGAAGGAGGACGTCCCGTGGGAGGAGCTGTCGAAGGCGCGAATCATCTACCTCAACGCCCACGGGGAATTTCGCTTTAGCGAAAATTTCCGGGCGAAGGTCCGCCGCTTCCTCGACGCCGGCGGGTTCATCCTGGCCGATGACTGCTGCCAGGACCCGGAGTTCGACAAGTCCTTCCGCGCCGAGATGGAAAAAATTCTGCCCGGTCATGCGATCGAGAAGCTGCCCGACGAGCACCGCTTCTATCATGCGCCGAGACCCATCGCAAAGGACGCGCCGCGCGCACTCTATGGCATCTCCATCGGCTGCCGCACGGCGGTCATCTACTCCACTGATGATCTATCGTGCCGGTGGGTGAATGGTCCGGACCTGGGCAAGGGGATCTCCGAAAAGCAGGCGTTCGATCTCGGAGCAAACATCCTCCACCGCATCGTTGCCTACAACGCCGCCGTCGCGACCGCGGCCGAGTCGCGGGCGAACCCCGAACGGCCCAGGCACGTCATCGGGCAGGTGCGCCTTGATGGGTTCTGGAATCCCCCGACCCATGCGCTCGACCCGATCTTCGCCCCCGTCTTCGGCGGGAAGGACGAGGCCGTCGTCCGGCCGATGAACCTGACGGACCAAAACCTCTACGACTATCCGATCCTATACCTCACCGGCCACGGCGACATCCGTCTGTCGGCGGAGGCGAAGGGCGCGCTGAAGGGCTATCTCGACCGCGGCGGGTTCCTCTTCGCCGAGGCGTGCTGCGGGGACGAGGAGTTCGGCAAATCATTCCACCTCCTGATGGCCGAGTTATTCCCGAACGGCCTGCGCCCACTGCCCGCAGTGCACCCGGTGTTCTCCATGGCGAAGGATGTGAAGCAGGTCAAGCGCGTCCCGTCCGGCGAGGTTGGACCGCCGGAACTGGAGGCCGTCCTCATCGAGAACCAGGCCGCCGTCGTTTACAGTCCCCTCGACCTCGCCGCCGCGCTCTTGGATCATCCCGGTTTCTGCTACCGGAGCGTATCGAAGGACGATGCGCGCGACCTCTTGAGCAACATCCTCCTCTACGCCCTATCGCACTGAAGCCGCCCCGCATCAGAGGTAGAACCGGCATCTTGCCGCTTCCGGGAGGAGGCTGGAAGCCTCTTCTACCTTCCCGACGATGGGGCACCGGCGCTCATCCCCGCGAAGCTGCCCCAGCGGCACGGATGGGGGCTCGGGCGCAAAAGCATAGGTCGAACCTTCATAACTGACGGAATAGCAGATACTTGCAGTGTCAACATTGACGCAAATCGCAATTCCTCCGCGAATCCGCTGGGATTCTCGGCTGGCTGTCAATGTCGTCATCATATGTCCTGTCTGAATAGCCATTTATATGTATCTGGTTAAATATGCGGACAGTCCTTTGCGGCCCTTTGGACTGCGGCAGTCCCGCATCGCGCGGGACTGCCACCTTTCTTGCGGGAAGCCATGCTTCCCGATCTTCCGCCGACCATGTCCCCCATACGAATGATGGCAAATCCAACCTCCCGGAGGTCGGAACCTCCGGGAGGTTAGCCCGCATGGTTGCCGCGCCATCGTCGGGAAGCAGGGCTTCCCGATGTCAAGGCGCAAGCATGGCTTGCGCACTCCACAAGCACGGCGGCCTTCCTATTCGGCGAGAGAAATGACATGCCCCCCCGCGTTAATGAGGTATTGACTTCGGCCCATGACGAAATAGAATATGGGGAGGAAGGAGGACGCCATGAGACGACTGCTGCTGCTACTGCCCCTGCTGTTGTTCGCCGCCGATGCGCCGCAAGAGATCGAGGGATGGACAAACCCAAAAGGCCAGTGGTCCTACGATGCGAAGTCCGGCGAAATTTGCGGGGCGGGCACGATTGAAAGCGTCGCCGGTTCCGTCTCCGACTTCGAGATGACCTTTCAGATTTGCATTGATGAATGCACCGACGCCTACAACATGGCGGGCATCAGTTTCAGGGCAAACGAGACCGGTGCTCGATACAAGTTATCTCTCCGGCCCGATCGAGTGACGCTTGACAAGTCATGGGTAGAGGGGGAGAAGCCCAATCTGAAATGCCTTGCCTCGCAGCCCATGAGCATCCCGAAGGGCCAATGGATTCCCATTATCCTCTCTGTGCGCGGCGGCAAGATGGAAGCCCGCATCGGACGTAAGACCACACTCCAGGCTGTTGACCCCGAACCCCTTCCGCCTGCCAAGTTAGAGCTAATCACATTTCGCGCCACCGCCCGGTTCAAAATCAAGAAACTCAAGACGAAGTGAGGACGCCATGAGACGACTGCTACTCATACTGCCGTTGCTGCTCATCGCCGCCGATGCGCCGCAAGAGATCGAAGGGTGGAAGGTGTTCAACGGGAAATGGGAGGGGAACGGAAAGAGCCTGCGGTCCAGCGTCGGAACAATCATCTGGCAACGCGAGGCAAAGCGCTCCATCGAGTTCAGTTGCGTCCTCTGTGTTCATAACCCCGGTGACTGGAAATACCTTGCGGTTTTTTGGGGGTGGGATGGCGCAAAGGAAGGAATAGAAAATCGCAATCAACTATACATTCGCTCAACGGAACTTATTCTGCAGGATCGCAAAACGGGGAAATCTGTGACCGTACCATTCGATTTTCCCGTGGGAAAACCGATGGTAATCAAGGGGAAAATTCTGCCAACAAGCGCCGTCTTTATGGTCGGCAAGAACCAACTCACATCCAAAGATCTGAGCGGATTAGAGAACTTCGCGCTTCATGTCAACGGGCCTGATGTGACGTTTGACAACATCTCCATCCGGGCGCGATAGCCCGCCCTCCGAGCTCGGGGGCGCTCCTCACCACGTCCCTCGACCGTGCGTCTCGATTTCGGAAATCCATAAGTTGAACCTTCGTAACAGCCGGAATGATAACCGGTTGCGGTGCAGGTATTGACACACATCCTGATTGCTCGGCAAATCCGCCGGAATTCCCGGCCATCCGTCAACATCTTCGTCGCAGCCTCCCGTCGCATAGATACTTACACATACCCGGTTATATACACATCCCCCCTGCCTCTTGATTCCGGCCGCGTTCCCTGGTAGTACGCATTTGTGCATCCCGCCTTGTCGCTGTCGTAGGCGCGAGCGCGGGGATGTGATTTGCGTGAGGCGATGAAGTCAATCCATGAACATACTCGTCATCGGCGGGTCGGGGTTTATCGGGAAGATGATCGTCCCCTTTCTGAGACAGCGACATGAGACGGCGGTTTTCGATCTGCTGCCGCCGGCGGACGGGACCGCGCCGCACATCTGCGGCGACGTGGCGGCCGCCGGTTCCCTGTCGAGCGCGACGGCGGGGCGGGATGCGGTGGTGTATCTCGCGATGGGCAAGGATGCGAAGGGCGATGTCGGCGCCATCGGCCCCGCTTACGATGTGAACGTGAGGGGGGTCCATCACGCCTGCGCGGCGGCGGTCGAGCGCGGCGTAAGGCGGTTCGTTTACATGAGCACGCTGTCCGTGTATGGAGGGGAGGCGGCGCGGTTTTTCGGAACGGAGGATGAACTCCCCGATCCGCCGTCGGTGTATGGATTCACGAAATGGCTGGGGGAGGAGGTCTGTCGTTATTTCGCCCGCGTGCATAAACTGAGCTGCATCGCGCTGCGGCTGAACTGTCCGGTCGAGGACGGCGCGTGGGAAGCGACCTACCGCCAGTATCCCGACATGGGTGCGACGTGCGGGACCGACATTGCGCGGGCGGTCCTTGCGGCGGTGGAGTGTCGGCACGAGGGCTTTGATGCCGTCTTCATCTCGGGCGACTTCGCGGGGCGGAAGATGAGCCTCGCCAAGGCGAAGTCGCTGCTGGGGTGGACGCCGGAGCAAAGGCCGTAACCGGGGTGATCCTCTGTGAGGCATGTCGAGGCGAACGTGTCACGGCGGTGCGGTTGCCAGCGAGAGTTGTCCCCCTGGAATATCCCTGTCCGGAATGTCCCCGAATACCCCACTGTCGTTCGAGATCGCCCCAAAATTAGGTTTGTTTTCCCTTCTTCCGCGCTTGCTCCCGGAGCATTTTGACAACCGCTGTCGTGCTCTCGGGCGGAGCAGGCGCCGGCGGGTCGAGGTGGGCAAGGGGGCTAATCTGTTCTGCGGCGAGAGTCACGGAGAACCCCCGAAAGCCCGTGTGCCGAGAGATCTCGCGGCGGGACGGCTTGAGCGGGAGGCAGGTGTGCCGCCGCCTCCCGCTCTGTCACTCAACTGTGGTCAATGCACCTATCTCGCTACTCGGGCCTGGGTAGAACCTCCTCCGCTTCTGTCTCGTGATCCCACACCTTGCTTTTCTCCTTTTGACTGAGCTTCTCTGGCCCAGCGGCCGAAATGCGGTAGCAGCCGGCATGGTCGAGAAATGAGTCGGGGAAGAAGAGCTCGTCCTCGTCGGTCAGGTCGAGGCTAAGGCCGAAAGTCCGTTCAAACGCTACGCATGGATAATCCATGTAGTCATCGAAGCCGTCACCCCCTTGGTCATTCATTGTGCCATCGTGCTCCGCAGGTTCTCCGGGGCGATAGACCGCCTTGCCAGAGCACCCGCCGTGTTCGGATTTCCAGATCGTGCACAGCTCGCCCAAGGAGTGCGCAAGCATCGCGTTCAGCCTGTTAAGATCGAAGTTTTCATCGCTCAAATACAGACAGAAGCCCTGGACGCCCTCCACCGATTTGACGAACGCATATGTATCGAAACCGGGGGAGACCCGGGTCACGGCTGCACATAACTCACCCAACAGTCTGCCAACCTTGACATGCTCTTTCAGAAAGGTCACTGCGATGTCTACACCCATGACGATCCTCCTTTACTTAATCGTCCCTCACCAAGATCATTGGCCACGGAAAGGAACGGGCCTTCCCTTGGCTAATCGCTTGAACTCCCTCTCAAGCGTTCGCCAGTACGCCTCATGGTACCGGACTGTGTAGCCTGGATAGGTCACCTTGAAGTATTTATACACCGCGTCATAAATAGTTGCGCATGCCTTGCGCTATCTTTTTTTCTTGGTCCGGGGGTCTTTCGTGTTTGTGGGCTTCTCGGCCTTGCTCTTGCGCGTTGGTTTCATCTTTGCCTTCTTCTGCTCCGCCTTCCGCTTCTCCAGCAGCAGCTCACCGTCGGCGGTGCGGAGATGGGTGGCGTCGCGAACGGATATGCCCAGAGACCTGGCTTCGTGAAGCATTTCGCGAAATATGCCGTCGTCCCCTACAATTGACTCGAACTGCTCATAAGTCACTTCGCGGAAGTCGCCAATGTCGAGGAAGGTATGAAGCTGCCGAAGCTCATTCCACACGGCCAGTTTGGCGGCGCACCACCACGTTCCCATGTCCGATTCCGATAACATGAAAACGGTGATCTCGTCATCCATGATCCGGTCCCAGAGTTCCCCGGCTTCTCTGGCAGATTCGGGCAGATCAAAGGGGACAAACGGCCCGTAGAGCCCTTCAAGCCGTGGGCTGGTGTGGATGTATAGACAGTCAAACAATCTCATGCAGAACTGATGGCTCTTGGCTTGCCCCACTTGCTCCTTCGCCCACGAGACGAAAGCTTTCTTTGATCTTATCTCCAACGGATAGTGCATCGTTCACTTCCTCCTTGTGTGTGTGATCCTAACTAACGTACACGTCAGCGCGTCTTACGGGGGCCGAATATGTTGTCAATCATCCTTCTGACAGGCGGGTAGTTCGGGCTTCGGCCGGCATGCCAGATCTGCCCCTCAACGACCTCACGGTGGGCCGCTAATGGACATATTAAGTGTGCTGCCGGTGTGTGCTCCGAATTGGCCCGTACTTTCCAGGCTATTCTTCGATCAGCTCATCGAGCGGGAGAACGCTATAAGCACCACTCTCATAGTTTCCGACGCTCGACTTCTCTCGTCGATTCAGAAGCCGCGCCCCGGTCGGGCCGAGTTGGTAGCAGGGCGAACGACCAAGGAACAACTCGGGAAAACACAGCCTATCCTCTTCGCTCCACCCCAACTTGACTTGAAAAACCCGCTCAAACTCGGCGTACGGGAAGTCCATATAGTCCTCTTCGTCATCGTCAGTGACCGTCTCCGGCACTTGTGACAAGTCGACGCGATAGAGTATGCTGCCTGCGGCCCCGTAGTGTTCCGTCTTCCAGATACAGCACATTTCCCCCAGCGAACCCACGATGTCGCGCATCAAGATGCTCATGGCAAACCGCTCGTCAGTCGAATAAAGACAAAAGCCCTGCACTCCCTCAATTGAGTTGACAGAAACGTACGTTTTGGAATCCGGCGATGCCTTGGCAACACCTCTGCACAGTTCCTGCAACAGCTTGTCCACCCCAACACGGTTCCTCAAGAACGTTACCGCTATGTCCCAACCCATAATTATCCTCCTTCCACCAAGGTCATTGGCCACTGAAAGGAACGGGCTTTCCCTTGGCTAATCGCTTAAACTCCCTCTCAAGCGTTCGCCAGTACGCCTCGTGGTACCGTACTGTGTAGCCTGGATAGCTCTCCTTGAAGTATTTAACATATCTCTCGCCTTTGGCAAGATGTTTTCGGAAAACCTTACTGGTGGGATCATGGATGAATAGCTGCTTCGCTTTGTGATTGACTAACACCAAGTCCGGCCTTACCCCCTCAGCGAATTCTCGCTCAACACCCAGTACATCCCAGCCGCCAAGCTTCTTGCCCTTGTGCCCGCGCCAGAACGCGGCCAGGTTCTTGTGGTAACGTTTCCCAATCTCTTGCGCTTTCTCTCTGTTCTTGGCCAACACCTTGCCTATGTGTCTTGCCACGGCGCCAGCCATCGTTGCTCCTCTG
This sequence comes from Planctomycetota bacterium, assembly GCA_040755855.1. Classification (GTDB taxonomy): domain Bacteria; phylum Planctomycetota; class Brocadiia; order JAADGH01; family JAADGH01; genus JAADGH01. The sequence goes on from JBFMAD010000095.1 coordinate 11,067, forward strand.
CCACCCATTGCTTTCCTCCTTATCTTGCTTACTCGTCGCCCCCGCCGCGCGCAAGGCGTTCCCCTTCGCAGCGAGCGGGGCGAGTCCTCTTCCTTGAACTCTTACCTTCGTTTCTTCCGCGCCTTGCGTTTCGATGCGGCTCGCATCGTCCACTCCTGCCACTGATGCGGATGGAACGCACAACGGCAGGAGGAGGGGATGAGACTTGCCAAAGGGAAGCCCTTCGGCGGAATGCCATAGACGATCAGACCCGTCGGTTCCAAACGTTCGAGCATCCGTTCGAGACCGTGGATGAAGAAGCGGCGCGTCGTTCGGTCCGCGAGACCAAACGTCGCAACCGCAACGATCTGACCCTTGGGGATGCCCTCAAAACAGAAGTGAAACGTCCGCGCCTCCGCCCACGAGACGGTCGGGATCACCCTCAGGCCGTGCTCCTGCCACCAGCGACCGATCCAGCGATTGCGGTATGTGTTCCAGACGTGCTCCGCCAGCGAGCGGTCGCGGAAGAGCGAAAAATCCGGCGTAAGAACCGCCGCATACCCCTGCACCGCTTTCAGGCCCAAGGCCGGTCGAGTCCAGACCGACTCGAACCGGCCATCGTGGAGGAAGAAGTGACAGACGCCCTTGCGATGGACCGTGGAGTAGCGATGCAGCGGCAGCCGCAGGATGCACCGCCCAAAGTCCTGCGGCAGCACATCGGGGATGCCCCACCGGTTCGACGACTCAAACACCCGCCGCCCGGCGACGGCGCCGAGTTCGGGGACAACTAAAGCGTCTTCCATGACAGCTCCCTTCCTTGGGATCGTTCTTCATCCGTGAAGTCCAACCCGTCCCTGGCCCGGCGGCCGGTCCGGGCGGCGGATCATCTCCATTTGACAGAGGGCAGGATCGTATCCCGCCGAATCCGGTCCTTGTGTTTCACTGCCAGTTCGATGAGGCGGGGGATGGCGTCGGCCATCTTGCGGGCCTGGAGGCCGAGGACCTTGAAGCGGGAGAAGTCGGGGTTGTAGTAGTGCTTCTCGGCCTCGACGCGGGGGTTGGGGATGTGGGCCACCCTGACGGGCGGATCGAGGCCCATCGCCCGCCCCGCCTCCTCGACCATCCGGGCGAGATCGTTGACTGAAAATACCTCGGTGATCTGGTTGAAGACCTGATACGTCGGGATCGGAGAGGCCACGGATGAACACGGATTGACACGGATGTTTCCTTGATCTTTTCCGTGTGCTTCCGTGTTGTTCCGTGGCTCTTGAGGCGGGATCGGAGAGGCCACGGATGAACACGGATTG
>JBFMAD010000095.1:12452-13627 GCA_040755855.1 Planctomycetota bacterium
GTGCTTCCGTGTTGTTCCGTGGCTCTTGAGGCGGGATCGGAGAGGCCACGGATGAACACGGATTGACACGGATGTTTCCTTGATCTTTTCCGTGTGCTTCCGTGTTGTTCCGTGGCTCTTGAGGCGGCGGGTTCTCGATGGCGAGTTCAATGCAGCGCATGGTGTCGCGGATGTCGAGGTAGCCCCGGGTCTGCCCGCCGTGGCCATAGACCGTCAGGGGCATCCCGATGGCCGCCTGGACGCAGAAGCGGTTGAGGACCGTGCCGAAGACGTGATCGTAGTCGTATCGGGTGCACATCGGGGAATCGGCGGGGCACTCGTCGGTTTCCGCGCCATAGACGACGCCCTGGTTGAGGTCGGTCGCCTTGAGGCCCCAAATTTTGCAGGCGAACATGATGTTGTTGCTGTCGTGCACCTTCGTCCAGTGATACCACGACCCCGCCTGCTTGGGGAATGGGAGAACATCGCGGCGGCCTCGGTGCTCGATCTCGATAAAGCCCTCCTCGATGTCGATGTTGGGCGTGCCGTATTCGCCCATGGTGCCGAGTTTGATGAGGTGGGCGTCGGGCGCGTAGTCGCGCATGGCATAGAGGACGTTGAGGGTGCCGAGGACGTTGTTCTGGTGGGTGTAGATGCAGTGCTGCCGGTCAATCATGGAGTAGGGGGCGGAGCGCTGCTCGGCGAAGTGGATGATGACACCGGGTTTGAAGTCCTTGATGATGAGTTCGAGGAGAATCGGGTCTTGCGCCACGTCAACGTCAAAGATTGACCTCCCGGAGGTGAGGTCGAGCCTATCTGCCAGGGAGGGGATCGGCAGAAGGCTATCCGTGCCGAGTTCGTCATCATATCTCCGCCGGACCTGGTTGTCTATGATGGCTACCTTGTGGCCGCGGGCGGCGAAGTAGTTTGCGCAGGGCCAGCCGAGGTAGCCATCGCCGCCGAGGATGAGAATGCGTTTGGGCGTGTGGGTGTGTGGGGGTGTGGGCGTGTCACACATGGTTACTCCTTTCTGTTCCGGGGACACAAATCGCTTCCCGCGTTCTGGGGACATGGGGGTTGTTGAAAAACCCCCGCGAGGCGAACACCGACTGTAGCCGCACCCTTTACGGGTGCGGTTTGACGCATCACGGCCCCGCAGGCTGAAGCCTGCGGCTACAAGAACAGGGTTTTTCAAC
>JBFMAD010000096.1:0-11906 GCA_040755855.1 Planctomycetota bacterium
ATGTTGGACTGTCTCCATAATTAGTTAATAGCCATTAGCCTGCGCGATTCGGGGTCGCACGGCCAAACGGCGCAGGCTAAAGCCTGCGGCTACAGATCATTTTTGCCAGTTCGGGATTTGGGCAACACGCCCTGAAGACCTGACCCCAGTTGACTCGTCGCGCCGCGGAACAGCCTGCAGAAGGGCGTCGGATCGGCGAAGATACCGCCGCCGGCCTTGTAGAAATCCTCGCTTAGCTCGAAGCTCCCGCGCACGGGCCTGAGCCAGGACGCGCCCGCACAGGGATGGGTCTTCAGTTGCGCATCCCAGTTGGGGTAGGAGTCTGATCCGTTCGACTCCAGCACGCCACCCTCCAGACCGGGAAAGGCGGGCAGGCGGGCGGCGAAGGTCTTGTTCCAGTCCACCAGAATCGGCACACAGGCGTTGTCGGCCACATAGCACGGCAGGCCGAGGCCCGCGGCCGTCCGGGCGAACTGGAAGGCCATGGACAGGGTCTTGCCCGCCGGCTTGATGGCGAGGGCGGTGTAGCCCTGGTCGGCCCGGCGGCGGACGTCCTCGATGCCGTGGACGCTCTCGTCGGCGGCGATGCGGGAGGGGAGGTCGCCCACGTCCATGTCAAGGCCCTCCACGAAGGGCTCCTCGAAGAGGGCGATCCGGTCGAGCATCCCTATCCGCTCGGCATGATCCAGAAGGCGCGCGACCGATTTCTTCTCCCGATAGCGACCGTTGGCGTCGAGGTAGTAGATCGGCCTGCCGCATTCGGTCATGTCCGTCGCGTGGTCCTTGGCGAGTTCATGAATCTCTGTCAGCCGGGCTATGTCCTTCTCCAGCATCTCCGCCTCGCCGCCGGGCTGGCCGATCTTGATCTTCAGAAAATAGGCCCCGTCGTCCAGAATCCTCGCAAGCGCCTCTGTGGGAAACTTGTAGGGGATCACGGGCACAGCCGCGAGGTGTTTCTGACGATGGCTCATGCACGGACGGAACGTCTCCGGGATGAGATCGTCGAACGCCTCGATCCCGTTCTCCCGCGCATGGAGGACCCATGCGGCGTTGTCGAGAGCGACGAGTGAGATGAGCGTGAAGGTCGGTTTGAGGTCCGGGTTCCGTGTTACCGTCTTGCCGTAGTCGTGGGCCTGCGGGAAGAGGTCGTGCAGCATGTGGATCGGGTCGGCGTAGTCCCGGCCCTTGGCTAATTGCAGGGCGTGCTCCAGGATGGCGAGGCTGAGGACGTTGCCGCCGACCTCCGTGTGCGCCTCGAAGACCGCCGCGTCGGCCCAGAGCACGGCGAGGCCGCCGACGCCGAAGGCACGGACGCCGTCCGGGTCGGTCAGGCGGACGACGGCGTTCCATTTTTCGTTGAAGCACGACCCCTTGAACCCGAAGGGCCGGGCGAAGGGTTCGCGCTGGATTTCCAGATCGGTCGTCTCAATCCGCATGCCTTTTCCTTTCCCGGTTTGCGGACACCCTGCGGTTGGTGAAAGACGCGCCCCATTCCCGCGAGGCCGCACGATGGGGCGCCCGCGGCTGCCCAGCAACAAGTGGATAACACACTCAAACTCGTTTGTCCAGACTATCGCCGCATCTCCACAACAGATGCACGGGGGGCGGTCTCTTGACAGCGATTCGCCCCGGTGCTACTGTGTTCCCTTCGATTTGGAACAGATGAAGGCAGCGCGATGTCCCCAGGCAAATCAGGATACCTTCTCGTCTTGACGGCGGCGGTCATGTGGAGCCTCGGCGGGTTCCTCGTCAAGGTCCTCACGCAGACCTACTGCGTGGACCCGCGGGCCGTGGCGTGCCTGCGCAGCACCGTCGCCGCGCTGGTCCTGTCGTGGGCGCTGCCGCGCCTCAGGAATGTCCCGCGCGGGCGGGTCATCGGGGCAGGCATTTCCTACACGTTCGTCGTCCTTGCCTTCGTTGTTTCCACGTCGGGTACGACGGCTGCCAATGCGATCTTTCTCCAGTACGCCTACCCCCTGTTCGTGGCCGTGGGCGCGGTTTTCCTTTTCGGTGAATCCCTCGGTCGGCGGACCATCCTCGCGCTGATCATCGGCATGAGCGGCATCGCCCTGATCCTCATCTGCTCCTGGACGCCGGGGCAGCGGGAGGGCGTCGCCTACGGCTTCATGAGCGCCTTCGCCTTCGCGGCGTTCACGCTGTTCCAGCGCTCCATGCGCGACGGCCACCCGATCGCCATGTCGAGCTTCCACAATCTCCTGGCGGCGGCGCTGATCCTTCCCCTTGCGTGGGGCAGGTTCCACATTTCGGTTCAGGCGCTGATCATCGTCGCCGTCATGGGCATGGTGCAGCTTGGCATCCCGTACGTACTGTTCATCCGGGGGCTGAAGAGCGTCCCGGCAACCGACGCCGCGCTGATCACGCTGGTCGAGCCGGTCCTCAACCCGATCTGGGTCTGGCTCATCATCGGCGAGGCGCCGCATGGTAGCACGATTCTCGGCGGCGCGATGATCCTGGTTGCGCTCCTCACCCGCTTCGTCGGCGGGCGGCGCGCGGAACCGGACGAGGGAATAGAGGCGAAGGAAGAAGGAGACGCAGATTCACGCTGATTCACACAGATAGGCAAAAGAATCCAAGAATCAGAATTCTGTCCTCTGATTCCTGACCTCTGGCCTCTGGCCTCTGGCCTCTGACCTCTGACTTCAGCGTCCATCTGCGTTAATCAGCGTCCACTTCTTCCTCTGCGTTCTTTGCGTGCTTTGCGAGGGGGGTCTTGCCGTTCAATCCGCATTCCGCAATCATTTCTCGAGTTCCTTCCCTGTCTTCCCGCCGTGCTGGCGGAGGAGAACAACAATCTTATTCCTCCCCGTGGTTCTCCAGTCTTCTTCCTCCACGTACTGATACAGTTTCCCCCTTGCACAGTCCAACGGCGTTCGCCCCCCGCAATCCCTCGCGTTGACATCTGCGCCACGTACGACAAGGATATCAGCAACATCAGCGAGACCGAGAAGTGCCGCATGATGCAGCGGTGTAGAACGACGGGAATCCTTCGGATTCGCATCGGCCTGCATGCTCAAGAGCAGGGAAACCATCTCGGCTTGGCCCTCCGAGGCGGCTAGGTGTAGTGGGGTCTTCTCGTGTCTATCCCTGGCATTGATATCAGCACCCCTCTCGATAAGGAACTTGGCCGGAGCCACATGCCCCCGTTCAACGGCCCGGTGTAACAGTGTCCGCCCGTCGTGATCCGGGGAGTCAATGGTCGCTCCCTTTTGGAGCAGGAACTCGACCATGTCTTCTCGCCCCTCGATTCTGCCTCCGCAACACATCACGTACCACAGAGGTGTCCAGCCCCAGTGCGCACTTCCGTTGATGTCCGCACCGTTCGCCAGGAGAAACTTCGCGATGTCCCAATGTCCTTCTGCTGCTGCACCAGCAAGGGGAGTCCAAGGCAATGCCATGGGATGTCCTATGGCATCGATATCCGCCCCGTTTGCAAGGAGTAATTTCACAGCTTGTATGTTGCCTTTCCCGGCAGCCCATTGCAGAGGGGTACCGCCTGTGTTGGGGTCGATGGAGTTGACGTCCGCGCCGAGCAGAAGCAGAAGTTTAATCGCTTTGCACCGGTTACTACTGGCAGCGCTCACGAGTAGTCTTGTCCGAGGTCGAAACAACAAGGACGGATCATAGTACCAAACCACGCATAGCACAGACATTAAAAGTGCCAGGAAGACCACACACCCGGGCAAACACGTCCTCCTGTTGGTTCCCCTGTTTTTACACTTGTTTCGTGTGTCGTCTGCCGCAGGGCAGTGCGATCCATCACCTGAGGCAGCGTGCGCGTGCTCACTACCCTCGATTCCTTCCGAACTTGTCGATTTGCGGTTGAGGGCCTTCATGTTCTCTTCTGAATGGCCAGGGACTGGTTCTATGCATACAGTTCCCTGTTTGCTGGTTTTCCTTCGCAAAAACTACTTCGGCCAAGCCAGTTACTTTGCATGTTCTCGGTCAAGTTCTCCCCCCCCTCCCTCACGTTGCGGGTGGAGCAGGGCGAGGCAGGTGAGGATGAAGATTGTGACGATGATCCGTCGCATGAACGGCCCCCGAAAGGAGTTGTCTCCGGGTCTTGCCCCCCAAGTTTACCGCACAGCCGCAGTCAATTCAAGGCTGACTTTCAATGTCCTCTGCGCACACCCTTGACATGCCTCACGTCGTTGCCGACAATAGGCGCAAATTTTTTTGACGAGAGGAGGCGGCCGTGAATCATCATTCAAGACGCGAGTTTCTCAAGGCCCTGGGATTCGGTGCGGCGGCCTTGTCGGTCCCACGAACCGCCTGCGCGGAAGGGCCGTCCGCCGAACGGCCCAACATCGTCCTCATCCTCTCCGACGACCAGGGCTGGGGCGACTACGGGTTTATGAATCACCCGGCCATCCAGACGCCTAACCTCGACAGGCTCGCCGCCGAGGGCGTGACGTTCACGCGCGGCTACGTCGCCGCGCCGCTGTGCTGTCCGTCGCTCGCTTCGATCATCACGGGCCTGCACCCCCACCAGCACAAGATCACCAGCAACGACCCGCCAAAACTGGACGGCAAGAAATGGACGCCGGAACGCCTTGCGCTCCGAGAGAAGATGATCTCGCACATTGACAACGTTCCCTCCCTGCCCCGGACGCTGAAGGAGAAGGGCTATGTCTCGCTGCAAACCGGAAAGTGGTGGTTGGGCGATCCGAGCCGCGGCGGCTTCACCCAGGGCATGACCCACGCCGATCCCAAGCGCGGAGGTCGCCACGGCGACGCGGGCCTCGCCATCGGACGCGACACGATGCAGCCGATCCACGACTTCATCGCCCAGGCGGGCGACCGACCCTTCTTCCTGTGGTACGCCCCCATGATGCCTCACAATCCCCATAACCCGCCCGACCGCCTCGTGGAGAAATACAAGGCGAAGACGCCCTCGCTCCACATCGCCCGCTACTGGGCCATGTGCGAGTGGTTCGACGAGAGCTGCGGGCAACTGCTGGACCACCTGGACCAGAAGGGGATCGGCGACAACACCATCGTCCTCTACGTCTGCGACAACGGCTGGGTGCAGAGCGAGGACTCGGGGAAGCAGGTCCAGGGGTCGAAGGGCTGGCCCTACGACGCGGGGGTTCGCTCGCCGATCATGGTCCGGTGGCGCGCCCGCGTGAAGCCCCGGCGCGACGACGTAACGCCCGTCAGCAGCACCGACCTCGCCCCCACGGTCCTCGCCGCGTGCGGCATGGCCCCCGCTCCGGAGATGCAGGGCGTGAACCTGCTCGATGAAAAGGTGGTGGCCGGCCGCGGGACGGTCTTCGGCGCGGCCTACTCCCACGACGCCGTGGACGTGGACGACCCGACCAAGAACCTCCAGTGGCGATGGTGCGTGCGCGGCTGGTGGAAGCTGATCCTCAGCCGGCCGGAGCGTGTGCCGGCCGCGGCTGTCCGCGAGCCGCAGCTCTTCGACCTGAAGGCCGACCCGCATGAGAAGGCCAACCTCGCCTCGCAGCGTCCCGACGTGGTGCAGGAGCTGACGGCGCTCATTGACCGGTGGTATCGCCCCGCGTGACCGGTGTCATATAAACATAGAAGGTCAGTCCTTTTCTTGCCGGGAGGATGCAATGAGGCAAGCAGCGCTGGTGATTGCTGTGTTCGCGGCTGTCTGCGCCGGCTGCGTTGAGCGGGCAAGGCGCGATCCCGCTGTTCCGACTTTACAGACCCCCCAGGCGGGCGCGATCTACGTCGCCTGCGACAATACGCTCTCGGACGCGGCAAAGATCAATGGGGCCATCGCCGGCAGCCCTGCGGGCGCTGAGATTGTGATCTGCGGGCAGGGCCTCATCAATCAGACGATCAAGCTCCTCGGCCATCGGGCGTACCGCGGCGAGAGTCGCACGGGGACCGTGCTCAAACAGGCCGATGGCGCGAATCTTGCGGCATTGCTCGCATCGGATACATTTCTGGAGAATAAGGACTTCACGGGCGCGCCTGTGTCGGTGCGCGACCTTACAGTTGATGGCAATAGAACCAACAATACGCAGTCGGAGACGGCGGGCATTGTCCTGCGTTCGTGGTTGAGCGTCGTCGAGAATGTGGTGATCAGAAACATGGGCGGGGACGGCCTTCGACTTACCAGTGTGAGCGCCAACGGCGCGGGGATCAAGACGAGCCAGGTAAACGGCAGAATCTCTGGGAACTTCATTACGCATTCCGGTCGGCATGGTCTGTTTGTCGAGGATCCCCAAAACGCAGTGACCGATTGGACCCTGACCGATAACTGGATCGCAAGTTCCGGTATTGACGGCATCCACCTGGACAATGCCGCCGGTTGGATGGTCGCGCGGAATCACGTCTACGGTGTGCCGCAAAACGCGATCTATGCCCATCGGCTTTTTGCCACAACGATCTCCGACAACTATCTCGAGGGATTTGGCGAGACCGCGCAGGCCGGAACCTGGCATGGGATTTACGCAACCGTCCAGGGCGGCGCGGCCTCCACAATCGCGAACAACCGCGTTTTCAATTTCGGGCTGCGAAAGGACCCGGCGAAGGGGCTGGCTTCGACCTATAGGTATATCGCTATTCTGGCCAACTACAAGACAGGCGTGGTGAGTGTGACCGGCAACGCGATTCGCGGCGCCGATACAGATCGTGAGACCGCGCTGCATTACACAGCCAAACAGGGCGCGCGGCTGGCCGTCACGTCAACGGGCAATGCCATCGAGGATATTGAGACGAAGCATTTTGCCGGCGACAACGTGACCATATCATCAGGTCACTAACAAATCCGGCATTCATAGCCAGACACGCTGCTGGAGTTCCGGAGACGCCTCGCATCACCCAACGCGGCAATCTCTCCGGCAAGAAACCCCTTTACTTGCCCCAATGCGACTGATAGAATCCTCCACGAATGCGAAGCGATGTCCCATCATGAAAGGCGAGTCGTCCCATGCCATCACTAACCGTCAACGGAAAGCAGATCGAGTTCCAGGCGGGGGATACCGTCCTCGAGGCCGCGCGGCGGGAGGGGATTTTCATCCCGACCCTGTGCTACCACCGCCGGCTGACCCCCATGAGCGCCTGCCGCATGTGCATCGTGGAGATCGAGGGCAGGCGCGGCCTCACCGCCGCCTGCACCGCCCCCGCCGAGAACGGGATCGTGGTCCGCACCGATACCGACCTGATCGAGGAGACCCGGCGGATGATCCTCCAGCTCCTCCTCGCCGAGGGGGAGCACAACTGCCTCGTCTGCCCCTCCAACGGCAAGTGCGAGCTGCAGGACCTCTGCAACCGCTACGGCGTGGACCCCCTGGAGAACCCCTTCGAGGTGGGCCGACCCCGCATGCCCTATGACGACAGCAGCCCCGTAATCCGGCGCGACCCGAACAAGTGCATCAAGTGCTACCGATGCGTCCGCGCCTGTAACGAAAGCGTCGTGAACGAGGTTCTCGGCGTCGGCCAGCGCGGATTCCAGGCGAAGATCGTCTGCGACAACGACGTGCCGATGAAGGAGTCCACGTGCGTCAGCTGCGGGGAGTGCGTCCAGGTCTGCCCCGTGGGCGCGCTTACGGAGAAGACATCCATCTACGGCCCGCGGGTGTGGGAGATGCGCAAGGCGCGGACGGTCTGCCCCTACTGCGGCGTGGGCTGCCAGATCGAACTGCATATACATCAAAACGAGATCAAGGCCGCCTACGGCTGCGAGGGAGGCGTGCCCAACCTCGGGAAGCTCTGCGTGAAGGGCCGCTTCGGCCTCGACTACGCCGGCCACCAGGACCGCCTGCGAAAACCCCTCATCAAGCGCAACGGCGCCTTCGAGGAGGCGACGTGGGACGAGGCGCTGGACCTCGTGGCGAAGCGCCTTGGCGAGATCAAAAAGCCGCACGGTCCCGACGCCATCGCCGTCCTCAGCTCGGCCAAGTGCTCGAATGAGGAGAACTACGTCCTCCAGAGATTCGCCCGCGCCGCGATCGGGACGAACAACGTGGACCACTGCGCCCGGCTCTGCCACGCGGCGACCGTCGCGGGGCTGGCCATCGCCTTCGGCAGCGGGGCCATGACCAACTCCATCGCCGAGACGGAGCACTGCGACTGCATCCTCGTGACGGGATCGAACACCACCGAAACCCATCCCGTCATCGGCAACCTGATGAAGCAGGCCGTGCGCAAACATGGCGCGAAGCTCATCCTCGTGGACCCGCGCACGAGCCAATTGACCCGCTTCGCCACGTATCACCTCCGCCAGAAGCCGGGTACGGACGTGGCGTGGATGAACGGCATGATGCACATCATCCTCAAGGAGGGCCTGCATGACGAGGCCTTCATCGCCGAACGGACCGAGGGCTTTGACGAGATGAAGAAAGTCCTCGAAAAATACACCCCCGAATACGTCGAAAAAATCACCGGCATCCCGGCGGGCGACCTCGTCGGCGCGGCGCGGCTCTTCGGCCAAGCCGAGCGCGGGGCCATCTTCTTCGCCATGGGCATCACCCAGCACACCACCGGCACGGACAACGTCCTGAGCACGGCGAACCTGGCCATGCTGACGGGCAATCTGGGGCGCGAGTCCACAGGCGTCAACCCCCTGCGCGGGCAGAACAACGTCCAGGGATCGTGCGACATGGGGGCGCTCCCCAACGTCTATCCCGGCTACCAGAAGGTCACGGAGCCGGATGTTCAGAAGAAGTTCGAGAAGGCCTGGGGGGCGAAGCTGTCGCCAAGCGTCGGCCTGACGGTCGTCGAGATGATGCACGCCGCCTGCGAGGGCAAGGTGAAGGCCATGTACTTCATGGGCGAGAACCCGATGCTGAGCGACCCAAACATCACCCACGTCCGCGAGGCCCTGGAAAAGCTGGACTTCCTCGTGGTGCAGGACATCTTCCTGAGCGAGACGGCGCAACTGGCCGACGTGGTCCTCCCCGCGGCGAGCTCCTTCGAGAAGGAGGGAACGTTCACCAACACCGAGCGGCGCGTCCAGCGCTTCGAACCCGCCCTCAGGGCCCCCGGCGAGGCGCGGGAGGACTGGCGGATCGTCTGCGACGTGGCCCGCCGGATGGGATACGACATGTCGTACGAAGGCCCCTCCGAAATCATGGACGAGATCGCCGCGCTCACGCCCATCTACGGGGGCGTCCACTACGACCGCCTGGGCCATCGCGGCCTGCAGTGGCCCTGCCCGGACCGCGACCATCCCGGCACGAAGTTCCTCCACAAGGGCAAGTTCTCCCGCGGGCTGGGGAAGTTTACCGCCGTCGAGTTCAAGCCGCCGAAGGAACCGACCGACTCGGAATACCCCTATATCCTGACCACGGGCCGGATGCTGGAGCACTACCACACCGGCACGATGTCGCGCCGGTCGGCGGGATTGAACGCGCTTGTTCCCCATGCCTTCGTCGAGATCAACCCGGCGGACGCACAGAGGTTCGGCCTCGGCCCGGATGAAAAGATCAGGGTGGTATCCCGGCGAGGGGCGATCGAACCGCAGGCGAAGATTACGGACCGGGTGCAGCCCGGCACGGTCTTCATCCCGTTCCACTTTGCCGAGGCGGCGGCGAACGTGCTGACCATTGACGCGCTCGACCCCGTCGCCAAGATACCGGAGTACAAGGTCTGCGCCGTGCGGATCGAGAAGGCCCGTGAGTGACGACGCCAAGCCGCCCATCCCCTGCACGCCGAGCGACCCCGCCGTCCGGTCGTTGAAGATCGAACGCGTCAAAGACGGGAGGCGGGAGACGGTTGACGAACCCCTTGCCGTCGAGGCGTCCATCGCGCTGCTCCTGAACGGCCGCCCCCTGGCCCGCCTTCGCTGCACGCCGTGTCATGTGGTGGAGATAGTCCGCGGGTTCCTTCTGACCGAGGGCCTGGTCGTGGAACCGGAGGAGATCCTGGCCGTCGAGTATCGGCCGGGCAAGGCGGAGGTCGAGGCGCGGGTCAACATGCCGGATACCCAGATCGAGGAGGTCCGGGGGCGACTGAGCGTCGCATCGGGGTGCGGCGGGGGGCTATCGCGGGATGACCTCACGCTGGACCCCGACTGCAAGAGGAAGTTCGACCTCACGGTCACGATCACTGCGGATCAGATTCACCGCCTGGCCGGCGAGTTCGACGAGCGCTCCGCGCTCTACCGCAAGACGAAGTGCGTCCACTCCGCTGCCATCGTTGAGGGGGATCGCTTTCTCGTCTTCGCGGAGGACCTGGGCCGGCACAACGCCGTGGACAAGGCGGTGGGCATGCTGGCCGCGCCGGGGGTTGTCTTCAGCAACAAGGGCCTCATCACCAGCGGGCGGGCGACGCTCGACATCGCGGCGAAGATGGCCCGGCTGCGCGCGGCCTACATCATCTCCCGCGCCGCCCCGAGCGCCGAGGCGGTGGAGGCGGCGGAGCGGTTTCACGTGGCCGTCGTGGGGCGGCTGCGGCGGACGGCGATGAAGGTCTATTCCGCCCCGTGGCGGGTGAAAGTCTGATTGGAAGAATGGAATGTGGGAAGAATGGAAGATTGGAATGATGGAAGGAAGAAAAATAGCAAGCATTCAATTCTTCCACCCTTCCATTCTTCCATCCTTCCATCTCACCAGAACTCTGGAGTAGCCGATGCGCGAGCCTTGCACGACGCCTCCCGATCTATCGGCCGTCATCCTCGCCGGCGGCGAGAGTTCGCGCCTCGGTCGGGACAAGGCCCTGCTGCGCATCGGTGGGCGGACCCTGATCGAACGGACCGTCGCGGAACTGGCAAAGGTCTGCCCCGAGGTCCTCATCAGCGCCAACAAACCCGATTCCTTCCGGGACCTCGACGTTGCCGGCATTATCCCCGATGCGGTTCCCGGCCTCGGCCCGATCGGCGGCATCCATGCCGGGCTGCGGGCGATGTCGAACGAGTACGGATTCTTCGTTGCGTGCGACATGCCCCTGCTCGACGCCGCCGTGATCCGCAAGCAGATCGAGCGCCTGCGCGCCGCCCCGTGCGACGCCGTCGCGCCCCGATGGGAGGGGCGCATCGAGCCGCTGCACGCCATCTACGGCAAGGTGTGCCTGCCCGCCGTGGAGCGGTGCATCGCCCGCGGCGAGCGCAAAATCATCGCCTTTTACGACGAGGTGCGGATCGCCTACTGGGACCTCCGCCCGGCGGAGAAATGGCGGCGTTACTTCCAGAACATCAATAGCGACGAGGACTTGCGAAATTTCCGGGACCTCACCGGCCGGTACCCGACAAACAAGTTCTTCTGACCGAAGTGATGCACGAAAGGTGGAAACGGCATCTTGCCGCTTCGGATTGCGGACTGGGGATTGCGGATTTTGGAATGCAGATTGAAACCACAGATAAACGCAGATAAATCCGGCGCGGCTTGCGCCGCAACCAAATTTCTTTCAAAAAAAGACGCTTTCAGATGTTTGTAGTACAGATAAACACGGCTTCTGACTTCTGACCTCTGACCTCTGACTTCTGCGTCTATCTGCGTTAATCAGCATCTGAGTTCCCATTCTGCATTCCACAATCCTCATTATTCCGCAATCGAAAGATGTGAGACGAACTTGACACCGGCGGCGGGGTACGCTATTCTTGACCAGGCAGAGGCAGGCGGAGGGACGAGTGGCGGAACGGCAGACGCTTCGGACTTAAAATCCGATGGCCAGTATTTGGTCGTGAGGGTTCGACTCCCTCCTCGTCCACCAGCCCTTTTCCGCGGGACCCGACGGCGACACATCCGCAACGGAATGAGCCGTTGACATCGCGCCGATCGCGTGCTACACTTATGGCGCTCCGGGTTGCCACGCTTGATGACGCTGGATGGATTGTCGAACGACCTTGGGGGTGTTGAAAAAGCCCCGCGAGGCCAATGTCAACTGTAGCCGCACCCTTCATGGGTGCGGTGTGGCGCATCAACGTCCCCGCAGGCTGAAGCCTGCGGCTACAGGAATAGGGTTTTTCAACA
>JBFMAD010000097.1:0-11235 GCA_040755855.1 Planctomycetota bacterium
GGGGGATTTTATCTACATCTCCGCCGCGCCTTCTTTCCCCATCCCCAAACGCAACCCATCCTTGATCCCCCTCCCCCGTTCCTGGTATCCTTCACACCAACGCAAGAGAAGTGCCGAACAGTATTGGTTATGTCCCCGGAATAATCCCGGAATAATCCGGAATAATCCCAGCGGAGGATGCATCCTTGACAGTTAAGATGAAGTGTCCCCATTGCGCAGCAGCAATCAAAGCTCCGGAGTCGGCACTCGGCAAGAAGGGGAAATGTCCTGCGTGCAAGAACGAATTGTTCATCTTCTCACGGCGGGCGTCTGTAGAGAAGATGTTGGCGCTCATGATTATCTTTGGCTTCATTCTGTTGTGGGCCAATATTGGTTTGTGTTTCGCGTTGTCCATTCTTTTTGGGGTGGGAACGCTTCTGCTTGCGCTTTGGAGATTTGTTGTGCGCATCACGCTCGTTGGTTTGCACAAGGCCGCACCCAGTGTTCTGCTTACCGTCGTGTTTACTTTCGCCTATGGCGTTCTCCTGTACGACTTCTTCTCGCGTGGGCTCTTCACAAAGGAGGAGAGTGGGGTTATCATTGTGGGCACCATTGCCTATCCTATGCTTATAGTGATCTGCTGCTGCGTCTGCCCCCTCCCGAATGAGACTGGAAAGACCATTTCACGGCGCAGGTACGGGCTGCTAGTAGCGAGTGGGACAACTGTCCTTGTCTGGGCATTGGCTTGTCTGCTAGTGGGGGTGCTGCGAATACCCACTATCCGTCTATTTGCGCCGCATATTCGTGCTTATGCCCGCCCGGTTGCGCTCAAGAGACCGATCTCCGCGAATCCCTACATAAGAGGGAGGGCCATAGTAATTGATGAACAATACAGCACTTACAAGGCCGGACCACTTGAGTCGGCAGACGAAAACGGTATCTGCAAGGTTCCTGCAGATCGCATCTCCGAAATGCATTGGCTACTTCCCAGTTCTCTGAGAGCGAACCGCCCCGACGAAGTTGGCACAATTGTTCTGTTGGCATGGGAAGCCAGCCATGAGGGCTACTATGACTATGCGAAGAACCATCCTCGTTTTCCCCAGTCGCCTATCGCTCAGCCAAATCTGCCCAAGGGATACGCGCAGCAATGTAAGGTAACGGTGATAGACGCGACTATCCCATCCATCATCTGTACCAGAACATTCACAACAAATCCACCAAGCGAATTGCCGGAAAGCTACAAGGGGCGTCTTTGGAGCAACAACTATATCGCACCAAAACCCTCCAAAAAAGTAATGGAGTTTCTGACCGCTCTTCCCAAGAAGCAGAGCGGGTAGGAGTTCGGCGGCTATTCCGGGCTATTCCGGGGACATCTATGAGCAGCTATTTCCGGGACACATACCTGTTTTTCTGGATATTCCGGGGACACGCATAACCGTGGAAGTCAAGGGCCGTGTGCCATCGGCTATTCCGGCGGCTATTTCGGGGACATATACCTGTTTTTCTTAACTCGTCTCCTGGCTCTGCCGGGGGACGGCGTTGCCGTTGGCTCCGCCTCTCCGCAGCGAAAGGAGTCAGGCGGAGCCTGACAGATGCGCCGTTCCGAGGCAGAGCCTCGGAACGAGAAAGTGTCCAGGTCGTGGACACCTGACGGCGGCATGACAGGAGGCCAACAAGATCTCACACAGAGCCGCAAAGGACGCAGAGGGGGATGCAGACGCTGATTAACGCAGATGGACACAGAGGTCAGAGGTCAGAAGTCAGAGACCAGCGATCAGAAGACAAAATTCTGGCTGTGGATTCTTTGCTTCATCTGTGAAAATCAGCGTCTATCTGCGTCCGCTTCGGTCCTCGCCTTCGTGTCCTTCGTGCACGCGAGTCCGCTCAATCGGCCAGCCGCAGCCCGCGCTTCTGCGCATAGGCATAGGCCGCGGCGAACTCCTCCGGCTTGGGATGCCGGGCGATCTGCGGGAATTCCCCGGCCCGGAATGTGGGGCGGTACTGGTCCATCACGTTCACATAGGTCCGCGGCGAAATCTCGTCGGCGAGGAAGTCAATGACCGCCTTGCTGCCCGCCACGTCGTTCGGCATGACCAGGTGGCGGACCAGCATGCCCCGCGTCGCGACGCCGCCTACGATCTCTAAGTCGCCCACCTGCCGGTGCATCTCCCGTAACGCGGCCCGGTTGATCTCCGGGTAATCCTCCGCCCGTGAAAACATCTTTGACATTTTTGCATCGGCGTATTTTGCATCGGGCATGTAAATCTGGACGAAGCCATCGAGAAGCTGCAAGACCTCCAGGCTCTCGTAGCCACCGCAGTTGTAAACGATAGGCGCCTTCAGCCTGTTGTCCCGCGCGATCAGGATCGCGTCCATTATCTGCGGCGTGACGTGCGTCGGCGTGACGAAGTTGATGTTATGGCAGCCCATCTGTTCGAGTTGCAGCATGGCCTTCGCAATCGCCTGGGGCGTCGCCTCCTGGCCGCGGCGGTGGTGGCTGATGTCGTAGTTCTGGCAGAAGACGCAGCCCAGGTTGCACCCGGCGAAGAAGATTGTCCCCGATCCCCCCCGCCCGACCAGCGGGCGCTCCTCGCCGAAGTGCGGCCCGGCGGAGGAAACGACTGCATCGGTCCCGATCCCGCAGAAGCCGGTCTCGCCCTTCATGCGGTTTATACCGCACTTGCGCGGGCAGATGGCGCAGGATTCCATCATTTCGTAGGCGCGGGTCACGCGATCTCTCATAACATCCATTATCGCACGATGTTGCGAGAGATGCAAGGGCATCCGTGCGTCGCCTCACGCTGCGACCATTTCACTTGGCCAGTGCGTCGAGAAGTTGACCGATCTCGTCGCGGATCTCCCGAAGCTCGCGAGGGCTGACGCCGATCATTCGCCGCGGGTCGGGGAACAAGGCCCGGGCGCGATCGAGGGCCGCCTTGCCGCGGTCGGCGATGGGCGTTGGCGCCTTGCCCTCCGCCAACGCCTTCTCCAGTATGACGAGGTAGTCGAAATCTTCCAGCCCCTCCCGCGCCATCTCCCAACGCAGAGAGTCAACGGGGCCGCCCTTGCCTGGGTAGATGTAATTGGCGTTGCCGATGGGGTACATGGTGGCGTACGGCGCGGCCTTCGATCCCCAGTAGTTGATGGACCAGACAAAGTAGCCGTCCAGCCCCGCTTTCCACGTGGCCCACGGCAGGGCGCGATGCGAGATGATCGGCGAGCCGATGTCGTCGTTATTGAGGTTATACCACAGATACGCATCGCCGCGTTTACGGCCTTCTTCGATGCGCTTCCAACTGAAGTCGCCCGCCGGTATGCCCACATGATCCATCGCGGGACACCAGGCATTCAGTGCGCCGACAAGACTCAGCGTGTTGTGCGTGCACGCCGCAAAGACGAGTATCTCCGGGATGGCCTTGCGGATGATGGGCGCGGTCCGCCGGATGACCTCGATGCGCTCCTTGTCGGGTTCGTCGAAGATGTAGCAGTCCAGGCCGTCCAGCCAGCCCTTCTCCTTCAGGTGCTCCCGCGCCCGGCAGAGAAAGTCATACCATGCCTTCTCGAACTCCGGGGTACCTTCCTTCAGCCCAAGGAAGTCGTAGACATGTACATGCCCGCCGCCGCGCTTGCCTTCTGGAAGTTTGGCGTGGCGCATGCCGAGCTCGTCAAGGAGGAAGGCCGCAACCTGGTCGAAGCGCGTCCAGTCCACGACGATCTTCCCGTTTTCGAGACGCACCGACGGACCCGTGGCAATGCTCTTCCCGTCCTCCGGCGTGCTGCCGGGCATGCCGCCGAAGCCGGAGACCTTGTGCTCGGCAAGGTCGCGGTAATAGCCTTTCCAGTGGGGAGCTACCTCCGCGTGGTTCCAGAGCTGATACCACGTCCGCAAAGAGGTGACTTTGGGCACTGCGAATTTCCAGACGGTCGCCGTCATCGGGATCGCCGCCAGTCGCCGGCCATCCGCGATGAGTTCGATGTTGCCTTTGTACGTTCCCGGTTGTGCGTCGGATGGCGCGGATAGCGTGATCCAGATCGGCTGGTTCCGGCCGGGGACCACATCCACGGACGGCGCATCGTAGAGCGGGTCCTCCACAGGTCCGAGGGCCGCGGCGTCGCCGCCGTAGAGCCGGTCGGTGGTGAGAAACTCCGAGCCCTTATCAATCTCGCCAACGAATTGCCAGCAGTCAATCGTCCTTCCCTTTTTCTTCAGCTCCGGCTGTTGGTCCCGCTCATGCTCTGTGGTCGGGCGAATCCGAACATACCCCGCATAGCGTACGCGGAACCGGTCGGCAGGGATGGTGTTCTCCCCGCAGCGAAGCTCCGAGCACTTGACCGAGAGGTTCTTCATCGGCGCCTTCGCGGAAATCACGAGATGCAACGGCTCCGTCTCGCCGCGGGCCAGAAACAGCTTCACGCCCTCGGCACGCTCCGTGGGGGGCGGCTGCATTTCATTGATGGTCGCATCGGACGATGCCTGCCACAAGGTCAGCCTGTCATCACCTGCAAGCAGGAACGATTCCGGTTTGTGCGGCTGGTAGGCGGGGAAGAAGCAAAATCGGGTGGGATCGTTTTCTTGGCAGAGCGCCGCGCAAACGGCCTGCGCCGCCGCGCGGGATTGCTCTGCCGCCGATCCGATTTTCAACGGCGCAATCCAGAGGTCATAGCCGAGCTGCGCCCCGGGCCATAGTTCGTAGCGTCCCAGATTCCCCGCGTCCATCACGTCGAAGCGCGTCCCCACAAGGGCGCAACGAAAGAGCGGGCGCTGGGGGAAGATCACCGCCGCCCCCGGTCCGTCTTTGGCATAAGCCGCCGCCCAGTTCCCCGGCGGGAGGAGCGTGGACTTCAACGGCAGTTCGCCTGTGGACTCCTGCACCCCGCGGTCGAACAGATAGTTTTGCAGGGGTTCGTCGAACCACACAACGCTGATTTTGGAGAACAACTCCCCCACCCCCTTGCGGAGGCACGTAGCGCGGCGCTGGATGGCAAGGGCGCCCCCCTGCCACGCGAAGGTGATTTCATTCAGGAAGTCCCCCCGCTCGTAGGCGATGTGCAGACGCTCCGCCGTCGCGTCCACCTTCTTCCAGTTCCACTTGCCGCCGAGCGACAGCACTTCGCCCTCAGGTGTAGGCGCGATGACCCCTCGCATGTGCATGGATGTCCTGACGGGAATCGTCCCGCCGTCGGGCGTGCGAAAATGGGCCAACTCAAAGCGCGAATCCTTCGTGAAGACGGCCTGGTATCCCCCCTGCTCCAGCACAACCTCCGCCGGTCCGGGAATGTCCTCAGCCTCGCGCGGCACAAGCCGCACGCCGTCGAGGAGGAAGCTGCTCGACTGCCCGCCGCCGGGCGAGTGGATGCGCCAGGTGATGGACGTGACGTTCTTCCGGTCCGTGTTCCAGTCCTCAAAAGGCGAGTCGAGATAGACCTCCACCTCGCGCCAGCGCGGGTCCTGGCTGCAGGCGACAAGGTTTTTGTGCTGCCACTTGGCGAAGCGCTGCCCGTTGTCGTGCAGGACCAGCTCGTGGACTTCGCTATTCTTCAGGCCGCCGTAGAGTCGGAAGCGGAGTTTTTCGACTTGCGTCAGGTCGGATGTAGGCGGCGTGAAACGGAAATACATGTATCCGCGCTTCGTCTCGTCCACAGTGCACTTGAGGGCCGTCTTCCCCTCGATGGGGCCGGGACCGTCCATCTTCTCCAGCGTCGCATCGCCGACAACGTTCCACTGCGCCGTCTCGTCCAGGGCATCTTGAGCCAACGCGCCGCATGCAACTACGAGAAGAAGCAAAGGCCACGCTATTCGCATGAAATTATTCCTCAAACAGGGACCTCGCAAATGCCATGTCCTCTTTGATGAGCCGATCCACCGACGCCTCGTCGGAGTACTCGGCGGTGAGGCAGAGCACGCCCTCCCACTCGCGCTTCTTCAGTTCCTTCGCCACGAGGGGCCAGGAGGCGAGGCCCTGGCGGCCGGAGGTCCAATAGACCTTCCATTTTGCCACATCGGCCTCGGGACCGGTCTGGCGCTTCCAGTAGCCGTTCTTCAGGTTGACCATGCAGATGTGGGAATAGATGATGTCAATGGCCAGGTCGAGGTCCTCGCCGTTGAGCGCATTGTGCGCGGCGTCCCAGACGGCGGCGACGTGCTTCGGGTTGTAGCCGCCGATCAGACTCTTCAGGCACATCGCGTTGGGGATAAAGCGGTTGCAGTGGTTCTGGATGCCGAGGGTGACGCCGTGCTTTGCGAGGATGGGGACAAGGTTGTCATACTTCATCTGGAGATTCGCCTCGGCCTCGAGGTAGCTCTCCTCCTTGATTTGTTCGCAGATGCGAATAATCGGGATGCCCGCCTTGCCGCATGCGGCGATCGTGCCCTCATCGGTGGGGCCGGCGATGCTCTCGATCTTCACGCCGCAGTCGGCGAGGATGCAGGCCGCCTCCGGCAAACCCTTCGCCACATTTTCCGGCGGTACCTGATAGCCCGGTCGCACGGGAAGCTCGATGCCGTCGAAACCCATGCACTTGACGAACTTGCCCAATTCGGGCAGGGGCATCTTCCAGGGCTTGGTGAACACCGCGTATCGAATTCCTTCTTTGCTCATGATCGTTTCTCCTTATTGATAGAAGTCAAGGTCGGGCACACTCAGCGGAGTGCCGCGTTTCCTTGGGGGAAGTCGGATCGTTCATTTAAGAATAGGTTTATACCGAAGTGAGAGAGGGGAAAGCAAGGGCAAAGGTGTGCGTGTAGTATTTTGAACTGTGGGTGGACTGGAAAATCCCACCAAAGGGCGACAGCGGCATCTACCTCCGCGGCAAGCCGCAGGTGCAGATCTGGGACAGGCCCGATGTCGGCTCCGACGGCTTATTCAACAACAAGAAGCACCCGAGCAAGCCCCTCGTCGTCGCCGATAAACCCGTTGGGGAGTGGAACACGTTCAAGATCAAGATCGTGGACGACGTGGTTACGGTCCATCTGAACGACAAGCTGGTTGTGGACAACACCGTCCTGGAGTGCTGGCCCAAGTATGACACGAAGCTCCCCGCCGCCGGCCGCATCGAGCTGCAGCACCACGGCAGCAAGCTCTGGTTCAGGAACATCTACCTCAGGGAGCTCCCCGCGACGGAGGGGAAGTAGGATTCGTCCCTGTCGCGGATAGTCTGAACACCCCGAACGCTCGGGGACATTCCGAGACGGCGGGGCCGAGACGCCGGTGGCGGCGATGGACTAATCCGTCTTCCGCGACAATGCCCCCGCGATTCTTTCGCAAAAGCATTTCTCGTTGTGGAGGTTTGGGGTATAATATGGGTGGATTGGTGTGGGGGCGGCGTTTCACACCATTTCACACCGAGGAAAACTAGGACGAGCGAAAAGAGCGACTGGCGCAAGCGACTAAGGCAATGGACCTCGAAGAGCAAATAGCGCAAATCACCAATCCGCAGGATTTCACAAAGCTCTGCAATACGCTCTTCACGCAACTGTACCCCAATGACTTCCAGGTCATTGATGGCACACGTGGGGATCAAGGCAACGATGGGTACATCGCGTCTCAGAAGGCGATGCTGGCCATATTCTGCCCAGTAAAGCCCGAGAAGAAGACAGACAATGATTATATAGACAAATTCCGCGAGGACCTCGCAAAAGCTAAGAAGCTGTGCGATTCTGGGGTCTATCAGATTGAGCGATGGGTTTTCGTGACCCCACGGAAACTGCCGAACACGGTGGTGGAGAAACTGCGATCCGAAGCAGCAGCAGCCGGCTTTGAGGGCCAGCACGTGGAATCTACTTTTCTCGCCAATGTTCTGTATGACCCGCGCCACCGGCATCTCTTGGCAAAGTTCCCCTTCCTTCACGTCGTTGAATTGGAGGAGAAGATCAATGAGGTCTTGGAGTGCATAAGGGGGAGCTCTCCTAAAGATAGCCCCTCCAGAGAAGCAGCGGTCACTGGGCCTGCAGAAGAGGCCGCCGCTGAGAAGGACAAGGATCTCCAGCGTGTTCTGGACATAATGCGAGACGGGACCAGTCCTGGCAGCAGTTCTCAGCTGAAGGCTATCTTCTACACAACTCAGAGCCTGCGCGCCAGATTGTGGGCTGTTCACGGAATACTGAATTGTTATTCTGCGCCCACAGACTCTGATGAGGCAATGGCAGACTGGTGTCAACGGGGGGATGAAGTGGCCAGCAAGTTAGATGATGCGCCCAGCCGTGCGCGTTTCCTCGCCAATAGAGGATACTTCCTGTCCGAGATCCTTTCCCACATCGATTTTGACACGCAAGCGAACCTCAAGATGGGAGCGGCTGTTGGGCTATCCATGCTGAGCCAGGAGGAGATTCAGGAGAGGCTGAAGGAAATGCGCACTCTTGAGGAGCAGTCTGCGGAGTCCTTTCACCAGGCATTGCAACTTGCAGGGAGAAGTGGCAACCCGCGGGTTATCGCCGAAGTATGCCAACGCATCGGCAGCGCATCGGGAAGCCAAGCTCTATATCTCAACAATCTGGGCCATTCCAGAGAGGCAGCGAGGCGGCTGGCGTTGGCAAAAACGAGTCTTGTTGCGGCCATCGATATTGCGTCAAAATCTGGTAATGAGTTGATGGCAGCTAACGCGAAGCACGCGCTTGCGAATTGTATCCGCTTTCATGGGGAAGAGGCGGAAGCTTTGGCACTCAACAAGCAAGTCATAGAGACGGCACAGAAGCACAAAGATGACTGCCTCCTTGATGTGGCGCAGCGTTTGAGAAGTAGCATACAGAACGGTATTCCAGACTACGCGCGTGGCGAGACCCACGAGAATCGCAGCAAACAGCCTCCCCGCAGGACACAGACACCCCAGGGGACAGACCCCCAGGCGGAACATGATATCGCAATATTCATAAAGTCCGACCAAGTGCTTTCCGAGCGGCAACTTCAGCAACTTCTGGATGGGCTTGAGACCGATGACTCGTACCTGGAGTTGGATATCAATCGTGTGCATGCATTCTGCCGGTTGTTCGACGAGGTGGGGAACGAGTATGTCAGCGAAGGGATCATGGACACTGCGCGCAGTCTCCATAATTGTCTCACCGAGCTCTGTACGTTTCTCGGTCGCCATTTCTTCATCTATCCAAGATCACAGACAGGTACGGACAATGTACGTTTCTGTATGTATCCAGATCTGAATGTTGATCGTGGGGGACTCGGCAAGAGGGAGGACATCGTGAGGTACCGAGAATACCAGCAGCAACTCAATCAAACCTGTTCACAAGTACGGTCCGCGTATGCCGAGTATCGCCGTGCGGTCAAGCGTGTCCTGTTGATTTGACTCCCGGGCTCGATGTCTGAGAAGAGAATGCACTCGTAAGGGGCGAACGCGACGGTTACATGCCCTTCCCGAATTCCCCTTGCCTTTCCCGCCCGTTTCGCTATACGGGCTCCCCATTGTGCCCGCGGTGGTCGCGGGCGCTAACGTGGCAGAAGGTATGCTTAACCATCTTCACCGTCGTCCCTTGCGCTCCTGCTCGACGTCGGTGTAGTCGCCCTTGCCGTCGGGGCGGGGCCGGGTGCGGGCGCGAAGGGTGTACGGCTTGTGGCGGTCGCAGAGGATGCAGGGATCGCCGCCCTCCTTCTCGGGCGGTTCCAGCTCGTAGGAGACCTTCTCGTTCGCCTTGGCGTCGGGGCAGCGGAACCACTCCTTGATGACATCCGTGTTCTCGGACGCGACTTTTCTGCCGTCGGGCAGCGTGATCCGCCATCCGCGAATCTTGCCGCTGACCGCCTGTTCGTAGAATTCGTCCATGGTCTTTGGCAGGCCCGGTTCCTTGCGCGAGAATCTCAGAAGCATGCCGAGGCGTTCGAGGTTGCGCGTGCATGAGGGAGGCTCGTAGGGCTTCAGCCCGTGGACGTATTCGTGCCACTTCTTCTCGAACAGCCCGAAATCCCGGCCGAAGGCCGTCGCCAGGGCTTCCTCGCCCTGGATGCCCCTCTTTTGGAGCATGAGGTATTTATTGAGCACGGGGATGTTCCGGCCATCGTAGCCATGAACGAGGAAGTGGATGAGGAGCATGACCTGGGAGTATTGCGGCGACTTTTCCTCCCCGCCCATCCGCTCCGACCATTCCTTGCCGGTGATCAGGAGGAGTTCCTTGAGGGTGAGCGCCTTCCCCTCGTCCATGGCCTTGATGACGGTCTGGAGCGTTCGCTCGTGCACGGCGCCGAATCGGATTTCGTTGCCGTCAATGATGCCCGAGCCGAAGTACGTGGCCAGCCCCTCGTTCACCCACGTCGCGCCGCGGCCGATGAACTTGTCAAAGAACTGGTGGAAGCCTTCGTGCTGGAGAATTCCTCGGAGACTCGATGCGGGCCGGTTTCCCAGCGAGGTCAGGATGCCGCGCTCGCGGCCGCGATAGACTCCGCTGCTCCACGCCATATTCTCGCCGACCTCCTCGATGTAGTCCTCCCGATTCTTGAGGATGCGGACCTTGAGGCGCGCCTCCCAGTTCGGCTTGATGCTTTTGAATACACCGAGGTAGGCGGCGTACATGACCTCCATGAAATCGCCGATCTCGTCGGCGGCGTCCTGGCCGGTGTCGGTCTCGATGAAATAGTGGCGTGTGGTTGCGGTGAAGGGAAGCGGCTTGGGGTCGGCGGCGAGGACCGTCGCGCCCATCCCCAGGAGGACAAGACCGGTCATGCCTCGCAGAAACGGTCGCATGGCATCCCTTTTTCGCAATCAAATCCCCGAATTCTTTCGTTTTTTATAATAGCACACGGAGCGGGGCGTTTCAATCCGTATTTTTGTATGACCAGATATGTATAAATTATTAACTTATAAGATATTAAAGACTCGTTATTGACGATAGCCGCGCCACGGGAAGTAACTTACACAAAATTAACGCCTTCAAAAACACACGTGCATGGGTCGTCCGCTCAATGGCGCAAAATACACCGCTTCATAGTCTCGCCCCCTGACAGGCACGCAGAATGAGGGGGTGAACACATGTGCGCATCAGTCCGGCAATTGCCCAAACCATTGGCCAGCATCGTCAATATTAACGAACTAATCAATGTTATATAAAGCATTTAAGCATACCTGATTTAATCAAAAGTAATCAAAAGATGGCCGATTTGACTCCGGAGCGTTTGTGTGCTATCCTTAGAGCTTATCCGCAAATAGTATTTGCAAGTTCTGTTCCGTTGTGTTATACTATGGCGCATGAGAGCGATCAAATCTTGGACGGTTTCGGACGAATTGTGGGAGAAGATGGCTCCGCTGATCCCAAAGCGG
>JBFMAD010000098.1:0-11209 GCA_040755855.1 Planctomycetota bacterium
CTCAAAACGCGACCGTGTTTTGACATATCTTAACGGGGGACCACCACTTCCGCATCCCAAAAGGACAAAATCAAAAACCCATAACCACTTCCGACAAATCACCTCTTCGTTTTGGGGAATGTCCTGGTTCCATCCCCCGGTTGCGATGGTTGGAAGTTAAGGGGTAGAAGATGGTTATGGCGAGGGGAAAAGGCGGCGTACCCGCAGGAAGGCCAACAGATGGGGTCGGCGGGGCGAAGGAAACCTTTCCCTCGCCCCCTTCCCCTCTTCCACGCGAAGACGTGAGGAAAGGAGAGTCTATACCCCTGATTGAGATTACATGCCCCCCTTCTGTTGTGGCGCTTGACAGAGGGAAGAGACAATTATACAGTAACAGAGTGGCGTATTGTGCGGATGCGTCTTCAAGCGCACGCCGTTCGGGTGTTCGAGGTAGAGAAGGAGGAGGCAATGAGAGCAAACGTCCGATGCATGATCGCGGCGACGGTTTTGACATGGGGCGGCCTTGTCGTTGTGGCGGAACCGCCGACGGGCGAGGGGTGGACGCCACTGTTCAACGGCAAGGACCTGACGGGGTGGAAGGTGGGCCGGGGCGGTCCCGAAAAGGACGTCCCCGCCGACGGCGACTGGAAGGTAATTGACGGAGTAATAGATTACAACGCGAAAGACGGCCTGTCGCTCTGGACGGGGCGGTCGTACGGCGACTTTGTCCTGCACATCGAGTGGCGGATGAAGACCGCCAGTGACCTCTACGGCAAGGAGACGGACGACGCGGGCAATCCGATCCGGCACAATCCCGACTCGGGCGTGTTCCTGCGCGGGACCGGACGCGGGCAGATCAACATCTGGCTCAATCCCATGGGGTCAGGCGAGATGTGGGGGCTGCGAACCGATAAGCGTTTGCCGGAGGAGGAACGGGAGAAACAGTACCGCCCCGCGACGCGCGCCGACAAGCCGCTCGGTGAATGGAACACCTTCGATGTCACGATGAAAGGCAAGCACATCACGGTGCTGCTCAACGGCGCGAAGGTGATTGACGCGCCGCTTCCGGAGGACTTCCCGTCCAGCGGCCCCATCGCGCTCCAGCACCACGGCAAATATGACGTGGAGAAGAAGCTCTGGCCGCCCGCCGCGTCAACGGTCCAATTCCGCAACATCTATATCAAGGAGCTGCCGGCGGAGGGACCCTGACGAGCAGGGGTATTTTTGCTCGGCCGGCAGGCCAAGAAAAAAGGCATGAACCCAAGCCCGACGCATCGGGCCATTGGGTTCATGCCTATTCGATACCCTCGCCTGCTGAAGGGGCAGGCAAGACCTATCGGCAAGGTTGGTAGCGGGGGGAGGATTCGAACCTCCGACCTCCGGGTTATGAGCCCGACGAGCTACCTGGCTGCTCTACCCCGCGATGTTCCTAATGTTTCTCCTATCCTAAAGATTTCACGCCTCCTTGTCAAGAGAAAAAGCCTCATGAGTTTCCCCATCCTTGATAAATCGAAACACCTCTTCACATCGCCACCGCGTTACGTAAATATCCGCAATCCATTTCGCATGGTTAGTCCTTGAACCCCTTCGGCCCAAGCGGTATAAAGTTCTGGCGTTTCATCTTACAACAATAAGGAGGAAGCCATGAGAGGACGTCGTATCGCCGTTGTCGCTCAGCGAGAGGCCGTTGTGGAGGAATTTGATGCGCCGACCTCCCTGGATCGGGACGAAATCCTGCTGCGCGTGCACTACTCGCTCATCAGCCCGGGCACGGAACTGGGCGGTTACAACGCCCCCACCCCCAAGGCCCCGAGCCACCCCGGCTATACCGCCGTCGGCCAGGCGACCGAGGTGGGGCAAAAACAGAATCAGTCGCTCAAGGGCAGGACGGTTTTTGCCTTTCCGGCCATTGACGACTGTAGCCACTGCCACGCCACGCACAAGGTCGTGAAACCGGGCGGCCTCGTGCTCCCCGTTCCCGACAGGCTCGACCCGAAGGCGGCGTGCTTTGCCCGCATCGTCAACATCGCCCTCACGCCCTACCGCAACGCGGAACCAAAGCTAACTGGCAGTGTCCTCGTCATCGGTCTGGGGCTGGTGGGCAATATGATCGGCCAGGTGGGACGCATTCTCGGTTTTCAGGTGATCGGCATGGACCTCGACGTCGGGCGCCGGCGACGAGCCGAAGCGGTCGGCTTCGACCTCGTGATTGACCCGGATGCAACGGAACCGGTGGCGGCGGTGAAGCAGGCGACGGACGGGCGCGGGGCAAACCTGACGGTGAACGCCACGGGCCAGGCCTCGGTTTTCCTGCTTTCACTGCAGGCGGCGGCGGATGGGGGTGAGGTCTCCACCCTCGGCGGGGCGCGGCACGGGGCCACGGGCGATCTTCAGCAAATCATCATGCAGATCCACACGCGCCACCTGACCGTACGCGGCGGATGGGAAATGCGGCTGCCCATAAGGTCGTCCCCTGCCTCCAAGGTAGCCTCGACGGAGGCGAACCTGCGCGATGCGTTCCGATGGCTGGCCAATGGTTCCGTGCGGCTCGACCCCATCTGGACCCATACCATCAAGCCGGAGGGGTTCAAGGCGGCCTACGATGCCCTGAACGGCCTGGACCCGGAGTACTTCGGCGTTGTGGTGGACTGGACGGGGGCGTGACGAGAGGGCCAAAAATAAACCTCCCGGAGGTTCGGAACCTCCGGGAGGTTGGACGCTATGCGAACTTGGGAAGAGGTCTGCTTAGAAGTTGAAAGACAGGAACCCGCAGTAGGTGCCGAAGTCCGTCTTCTTGCCGCCTGTGGTCCAGTTGTAACGGCCGTCGAAGCCGACGCCGATCAAGTCGGTGATCTGGTATTCGACGCCGCCGCCGAAGTTGACGCCCCATTCCAGGTCGGCGTTGCCGGCGGGATAGCCGCGCGCGTTGAGTTGCGGGACGGCAGGCACCTGGCCCATGACATAGTCGTTGTCCAGGTCCATAGCGAAGACGT
The DNA here is from genome assembly GCA_040755855.1 of Planctomycetota bacterium. Lineage (GTDB taxonomy): Bacteria > Planctomycetota > Brocadiia > JAADGH01 > JAADGH01 > JAADGH01. The sequence goes on from JBFMAD010000098.1 coordinate 2,973, forward strand.
ACATGCCAAGACCACCTGCCATGAAGGGCTTGATCTTGCCGAGGGTCTCGACCCGATACTTAGCGCCGAGGATGAGGGACAGCGTCTCGACGTCCACAGTCACGTTGTCGCGATGCAGGAAAGGATTCTGGCCGCTACCCGGCGGAATGCCGATGGCGGCAGCCACAGACCCCAGCGTGGGGTCCAGGTCATACTTACGGTCCTGACGCGAGAATGTCGCCATGATGTGCCCGGACAGGCGGTTGCCGAAATACGGGTCCTTGGCGAGGATGACCGGGTCGTAGAAACCGCCCATCAGGAAGTCGCCGCCCTGATTGTAGACGCTGCTCTGTCCGCCGAAGAGCAGACCGAACTCGCCGCGAGGGCCGGCCGCTGCCGCTTCTCTCTCGACCTCCTGAATGCTCTCAATCTTGGCATCAATCGAATCTATCTTGGCCGCTTGCCCCTCCAAAACCCTGATCTTCGTTTCCTGAGCGGCGATGACCTTGTCCTTTTCCGACACGGTCCTCTTCAGGTTCTGAATCTCATCCGTGTTCTTCTGAATCATCGCCCTCATTTCCTGAAGGGCTTTGTTAACGTCCTGCGCCGTCAGACTGCTTACCCCAATGAACAACACCGCCAAACACGCAACCGCCAGCTTTCTCATTCGATCCTCCCAGGAAAAAAATAGGTTGGTCAAAGACGATGTGGCTTTGGTTTGGTTCCTCCTGCAACCATTCCCAGAACTGCTGACCTTACCTGACATGCTGATCCGCACGATTCGTGAAAACAATCACAAGAACGCCAACAAAAAACAATATTAGCTAATGGGCAGCTAACACACGGGCCGAAAGAAAAAGAGCCGCTCGCCAATTCAATGCTGCATCACCTGTAAACCTTATGACTGATTCGCGCCCCGTCGAAATGTCATCCGTCGAGTGCCATTGTCGCGGAGTATAACACAGCGTAATCGGATGTCAAGAGAAAAATCCAAACGAGATCGCGCCGCCTATCCCGACTTCATATAAAGCGGGTAAGGGGTAAAGCAGATGATGAAGACAAGCAACACCGCCAGCGCCACGAATCTGCGTTTGCCGTCCAGGGGGACAAAATCGTAGATCGTGGGAGGATGTTCCAATCCGAAGATCAACACGAAGATCAAGAGGATGACCCCATATGTGGGAAAGACAACGGTGGTAATACTGAGCGTCACGACCAAGCCCAGGATGCCTGCGAAGACGTATCGGCTTTGTCTCCCGAACAAGGCATAGATCACGTGCCCCCCATCCAATTGCCCCACGGGAAGGAGGTTAAGCGCGGTGACAAAGAAACCGGTCCAGGCTGCAAACGCCACAGGGTGTATGGATACGTCACTCCCTGGCGGGATGGACCCAAACTGGAGATGCGCCAAGAGGCGAAAAAAGAGAGGCTCACCGAGCGTAATGGCCGCGTCCGAAAACATGGCGTTGTCCACCACATGGCTCCATTTCATCCCCACAATGGCGATCGGCGCCGCCAGGGCGATGCCTGCCAACGGCCCGGCCACGCCTATGTCGAACAAGGCCCGGCGGTGGGGAATGGGCGATTTGATTCGAATTACGGCCCCCATGGTCCCAAAGAGATTCAGCGGCATGGGGATGAAGATCGGCAGCGTGGCCTGCACCCCATAGCGCCTGCACATCAGATAGTGGCCCATCTCATGGGCCAGAAGAATGCCCATGATGGAGACGCAGTAGAGCGCCCCGTCGATCAGCCCGCCGCCCATCTGATAGCCCGTCACGAACGTGGAGACAACGGTGAGCCAGAAGAGGATGATTCGGATGGGATACTTCGACACCAGTCTATGACCTCGGGCGGACTATCTGTGCAACTTCTTTATGATACCACGTTTCCGCCCTCCCGACAACGCTTTATCTTCCGTACTTGTCGAGCTGCCGGAGGAGGACAGCCATGTCACGGGCCAGGGGCGCCTCCAGTGTCAGAGGCTGATCCGTTTCCGGCGAAACCAGCGTGATCCGGAAGCAGTGCAGCGCCTGACGCGCGATGAGGGGCCTCTCCTCGCGACGGTTGCTGGCCCTGTAGCCCTTCTTGAATTCGGACAATCGAACCGCATCGCCGCTGCCATAGACCCCGTCGGCGGCCACGGGGTGCCCGATCGCGGCGAGATGGAGCCGAATCTGGTGGGTCCGCCCGGTGCGAGGGATCGCCAGCAAGAGCGAGAACCCTCGAAAGCGGTCCAGAACCTTGTACGTCGTCTGCGCCTCCTTGCCATGCGCAGGGTCCACTTCCATTCCCCCGCCATGTTCTCCACCGGCTGCTATGGGCAAGTCAATCTGGCCCTCGTCTTGCATTACGGAGCCGCCGACAATTGTCAGGTATTCCTTCCGTACGCTGTGATCTTCAAACTGCTTGGCCACTTGTCGCTCGGCCTCTGTGTGTTTTCCGATGATCATCAGCCCGCTCGTCTGTTTGTCCAGGCGGTGGATGATTCTGGGTGTGAAGTGCTCACCTTCGCGGCCCTCGAAGTATTCCTTCAGGGCGTGGTAATAGGTTCCGGTTCGTTCGATCTTCCCCGGTACAGAGGTGATGCCCGCCGGTTTGTTTAGTGCGACGATGGCAGTGTCTTCGTGGATAATATCAACGAGAGGCTGCCACCGTTTTGATCCCGGCTGGCGTCTCAGGCCCGCAGCGATCAGCGGGGATAGGTCCGCATCCATAGACAGTATCATCCTTCTTTCACAAGGTCGCTAAAACTTAATTCTAACACTCTTGTATGAAGGAAGTCAATCAACGACCGAGCGGATTCCCTGGAATGCCAAACGTATCGCGTTTCGTAAATAGGCCTTTTTTCGACGGTTATTATGAGTGTCATCAGAACCCTGGCGGAACTCGGATGGGCCTGGTGGTCGTTCTGGCCGTTGTACTGTTGGCGCCAATTCCTCTCTATATTCCCATTCGGGCAAAACCGTTGCCAAGTTGGAATTAACAACTGCACAAGCCAGAAGGAACGAATATGTCGTAACTGCTTAATAAATAATGTGATAAGATGTAAGCACATTTTAACAATAGTGGGTGCACATGGGCACACCGCTTGCTCAAGGCTATGGGACAACGTGCCGGAGTTGACTGGCGCATAGAACAATCGACCGGGCGGAGCAACAGGAATGAGCACAAACGCAAGACGTGAGGAAAACAGGACCCGGATTCATCGCATTCTCACACTCGAAGAACTTGAGCCCCGTGTCGCCCCCTCCGCTGTACCGCCGGGGGATTTTGGGGCCTTCGATGTGATCGTCGAGCCGGGCCTCCTCGGCAGCATTCAACCCAGCCTGGACGTCTATGCCGCCGATCTGACGTCGGAGGGCTATGCCGTAAGCGTTTATGAGTTCTCCGGTACGGCGCAGGAGTTGCGCACGCAGCTCGCATCGCGCCACGCCTCCGACGGGCTTGCGGGCGCGCTGCTCGTGGGCGACCTGCCCTACCAGATATTCAAAAGCCTGGATTACTGGGACGGTGCCCAGGTGCTTGAGAGTTATCCGCACGACCTCTATTTCATGGACCTGGACGGCGCATATGTCTTCAACGGCCCCGACCGCGCGGACGCGCATACAGGGGATGTCGCGCCCGAGATCTACATCAGCCGCATCACGACGGAGAACATCTTCGAGATCACCGGCAGGGACGAGGCGACGCTGATCAACGATTACTTCGCGAAGGTCCACGCCTACCGGGAGGGGCTCCTTACGTTCTACGACGGCGGGGTCGTCTTCGCCGATGACAACTGGCGGGGCTACAACGGCTCTGCGATGTCCGGCCTATACTCCGATGTCCTCACCATCAACGATCCGAGCCAGACCACGAAGATCAACTACCTCTCCACACTGACCTTGGATCGCGAATCCATTCTCGAGTGCATCCACAGCAGCGCGAGGGCCCACTACATCTACGGCCCTGGCTGGGGCAACGTCACTTCCGCCGAGGTTGTGGCGGCGAACCCGCGACAGGGGTTCTACAACATGTTCAACTGCTCGAGCATGGACTTCAGCACAGACCGATTTCTCGGCGGGGCCTATGTTTACGGCGGCGACTACGGCCTCAATGCCGTCGGCTCCACCAAGGCCGGCAGCATGCTCGACTTCAGCCAGTATTACATCCCTCAGGGCCTGGGCGCGAGCGTGGGAGAGGCGTTCCAGTCATGGTTCGAGTCACATGCCCGGGCGACCACAGGAACATCGGTGGGTTATGAGGTGAGCTGGTTCTACGGCATGACCATGCAGGGAGACCCGACGCTGCGACCGAGCATGATGGGCGATCGCATCGCCCCAGAAATGACTGTCGTTCTTGATCCGTCCGACGATACGGGATTGAGCAACTCCGACGGCATCACGAGCAACGCGCAACCGACCTACCTCGTCACCGTAAACAAGGGTGGAACAATACGGATTGACTGGAATGGAGACGGAAGCGATGATGTGATCAGCGCAGTGGTTAGGGGGGGCACGTACCAGTACAGCCCCGATGCGCCGTTCTCGGACGGCAGTTACGCGGTGGACTTGGAGTTCACCGACGGAGCAGACGAGACTGTCTCCGCCGGATGCCCGACAACCATTGACACCCAGGCCCCCGCCGCGCCCCTCGCCCCGGACCTTGACGCCGCCAGCGATACCGGCCTTGTGGACGACGACAACATCACGGGCGACCTGACCCCCACCTTCCATGTGGCCGGCAGCGGGCCATATGTCCGCATCTATCGTGACGGCTCGTTGTGCAGCGGGCCGTGGGAGACCGATCCCGTCACGCTAAGCGTACAGTCCTTTGGCGCGCACTGCTACACGGCGCGGGCGGTTGATGCAGCGGGGAATGAATCCGGCGATTCGCCGGACCTGATTGTAACCATAGATCGCGCCCTCATGACGCCCATCGTTATGAACGCCGCAAATCCCACGATCCGTTTCCACGACTCCGACAACGATTGGATTCAAGTGATCTTCTGCGGCGACGGCGAGGCGTGGATAGCCAGCGAGAACGGGGATGCGCCGACGGATGGCGCCGATATCGGATACATCGGCCTTAGCGGTTCCACCGGCCGGTCTATATTTATGGCCAGAGATATGAACCCAAAAGCCGGCGGCAATACGCTCGTCCTCGGCACAATCGAGACTATGGGCGGGGAGCCCATGGGCATGGTTCGACTGATGGAACCCTTGGGAACCGTTCAGAATACGACAGTTAACATTGGCGGCGCGCTGAAGATGTTCCAGGTGCTTGGTGCGGTGAACAACCTCGACCTCTCCGTCGGCGGCGACGCAAGCCGAATCATGATGATGGGCGGAATGACTGGGGGCGTCATCACTGTGACAGGCCGCGCGATGATGGTAATGGTCAGAAACGGGATGACCGATTCCGCGCTGAATCTGAACGGCGGCGTGGACATCTTGATGCTCTCCGGCGGCCTGGACAACGCTGACATCGCGGCAACGGGCGATGTGCTGAGATGCATCATCAGGGATGGGATGCGGAACGGCTCGGCAATTCAGATTTCCGGGGCAACGTCGTTGTTACAGATCATAGGCGGCGTGGCAAGCGGCTCTACTCTCGACATTGCCGGCAATGTGTCGAGGGCGATGATCTTCGGTCCGATGGGCGGGGACGGCGTGGATGCGACCTCCACCGCGATCTTCGGCAGCCTGTCTACAATGCTGATGGTCAAGGGCAACCTTGCCGGGACGGTGGATATCCAGGGATCGTGCGTCGCCAATGGGAGAAACGCCCTGCTCCAGGTCATCGGGAACCTCACGGGGGATCTCGTTGCCGACCTTTTCGGCAACGTGATGGTCATTGGGAACTTCACGGGCGCCATCGGCGACGCCGACACGGCCGCAGGAACCGGCAACTACCTGGTGGTGAAGGGAGCAAACGACGGCACGCTGAACCCCAATGACAGCATCTTCGCCCTGATTCGGTGAGCCTGCAGCCATTGGGAAGAGACGAGCAGCTCGATAGCAGCGGGGAAATCAATTCAGGAGGCCAAAAAGGAAAAGGCCGCCTTTGCCAAGAAAAGCGGCCTTTCTGAGATTTGGTACCCCCTAGGGGATTCGAACCCCTGCTACCAGACTGAGAATCTGGCGTCCTAGGCCTCTAAACGAAGGGGGCGCCAAAACAGCAAAAGGCGAAAGCGCCTTTGAGTTGTTGGCTGAGGTACTTGGATTCGAACCAAGATTACCTGATCCAGAGTCAGGCGTGCTACCGTTGCACCATACCTCACCATTCCCTGCCCGAATATGATGATATTATACAGAACACAGCCCCTTTGTCAACCTCTTTTGTGCTGTTCCTACAATTTTTACGGACTTGCTTCTACTTGTCAACGCTTCTTAATCGCCTTATCCGGTATCTGTCATGCCACTTGACTCCGCCCGAGAAATGGTCTAAAGTGGTATCAGACGGAGGATAATCGAACCATGGCAAAGGTAATCGAAGTCGAAGGGCCGCACGCCGGGCGCGAGTATACCCTCGAGGAAGCCACGGTCTTCGGTCGCCGCCTGGATACGGATATCCGCGTCCCTCTCCCCACCGTGTCCCGTCGCCACGCCAAGATCACGGAGACCCGCAAGGGCTTTGTGGTCGCCGATCTGAAAAGCGGCAACGGCACGATTGTGAACGGGCGTCGAATCAAACGATCCACTCTCCTGAAGCACGGGGACCAGATTCAGATCGGCACTGCCCTGTTCGTGTTTCGAGTCGAGGACGCCGGCGAACTGCAGCCGCTAAGCGATTCGACGGTCTCTTTTGTAGAGAGCGAGCCGACGGGGGAATCCACTCTCCTGGCGGCTATCGAACCCACAGAGGTTTTGCTCTCGGAGGACAAGACCCAACAGACAACTCGGCGATCGGGGAGCGGGGGAGAAGAGCGTACCGTTCCCATAGAGATGAGCGAATCAATGCGCACCGCCCTCGACCTGCACCAGCTCCTGCCCGAGATATTGAACGACCTATTTCGCATCTTTCCCATCAGCGACCGAGGATTGATCATGCTCCTGGATCGCTCTCGCAAAACTCTTCTGCCCGTGGCCGCCAAGACGCGAGCGGGAACGGCCGAGGAGCAGATAGTCATCAGCAAGACAATCGTAAACGAGGTTCAGAAAACACATCGCTCCCTCCTCAGCGCCGACGCCATGTCCGATAAGCGATTCGAAAAGCGGGAAAGCGTTGCGCGGCTGCAGATCCGTTCGGTCATGTGTGTGCCCCTCATGCGGAGCCGAGATTTTCTGGGACTGATCTATGTGGACACCAGCCGCGGCGAATCGCGGTTCACGCCGGATGATCTCAGCCTGTTGACCGGCATGGCGGGACAGGCGGCGCTGGCCATCCAGAACGCCCGCATGTACGATTCGCTGCTGAAGCAGCGGCGGATCGAGCAGGAGCTCCACTTCGCCCAGGAGGTGCAGAAAAGCTTCCTCCCCCACCAGCTCCCGGAACTGCCCGGCTTCGAGTTCAGCGCATGGTACGGCGCCGCGCTGGAAGTGGGCGGGGACTTCTACGATTTCATCGAGATGCCGGACGGACGACTGGCAATAGCCATCGGCGACGTATCCGGGAAGGGCCTGCCGGCGGCCCTGCTCATGGCGAAGCTGATGGGGGACCTGCGCTCCTTCGCCCTGAGCGACGGCGACCCGGCGCGGGTATTGCTCCAGCTCAACCGACAGATTGCAAAAAGCCGGACGCCGCTGGGACGTTTCGTCACCCTCCTCTACATTCTCCTCGACCCGGCCAGCGCCACGGTTTGCGTCGCCAACGCAGGTCATCCCCCGCCGGTTCTGAAGGCGGGGGATAGCGGCGCTACTCGGCGTCTCGACAAAGCGATCTCCGTTCCGCTGGGCGTCACGCCCGACGCCGAGTTTCGGTCGGAAACCATCCACCTCGATCCCGGCGATACCCTCGCCATCTTCACCGACGGGGTCACCGAGGCCATGAACGGCGACAACGAGCAATTCGGCGCGTCGCGTCTGGAAGCGATGGTGGCGATTTCTTCCCCCTCACCCAGGGCGATGATGGAGAAAATCCTCGTCGCCATCAACGAGTTCGTCGGCCTCGCCTCCCCCAGCGACGACCTCACGCTCGTCTGCTTCGGGCGGAAGCAGTAGCCGCCTTGTGTTAATGGGTGACTGCTGATTTCGTTAAAATTGTAAAAAAATTCGGCGAGGTCTTGGGGCAAAGCCCCCAAAACACGCCCGGGTTTTATATGCAGACTTAATGTT
>JBFMAD010000099.1:0-10729 GCA_040755855.1 Planctomycetota bacterium
CCATCCGTGGAGCGATGATTTTTGCGAGTTTCGTGTGCAGGTTTCGATGGAGTTGGGTCGTCTTGCGTGTGGCTCACAGGAATTTCTTCGTTATGTTGGACTGTCTCCATAATTAGTTAATAGCCATAAGCCTGCGGCTACAGATCATTTTTGCCAGTTCGGGATTTGGGCAACAGGCCCTTCATTCTACATTTTACTATGAAGGCGCGGATTGTGAAAGGATAACAAACACCATATAAGCAGCGCGCACCAACAGGTTGCGGCGTTTTTCCGTAAAATGTAGAATGAAGACCTGACCCCAATGCCGCGCCTTACCCCTCCACATACGAACACCCCAGCGCCGAGCAGAAGGCGCGCACGTTATCCTCGGCAACCTTTTTGGAGATGATGACGGGCTGGTCGTAGAAGGCGCTGACCGCCCACAGCAGCGCCTGCTTGTCCCTGTATGCCTGAAGCTGCAACGTCCCCGCCGGCGTCTCGTAATGGCTCAACAGGTCCGCCAGTTCGCTCATGATCTTCTCATCTATCGGGACGTGAAAGATGTCCGGCCGCGGCCAGAGGATCGCGCGCACGAGCTTGACCTCATCCGGCACGTCGTGCGCCTCCAGAAACTCGCGGACCTCCGGCGGGGTCTGACCGGCCGGACCCTCCATGTAAAACACCCCCCCCTCCGGCAGCAGCCTGGGCAGCGCCCTGACGAACGCCGGCAGGTCGCGCTCCACATGCGGCAGTTTCCAGCAGGGCCCGCTCTCGGCGCCCAGCGGCGGATGGGGCCGCACGCCGCGCATCACTCTCCGGAAAAACTTGGGCAGCCCGCTCATGGCCTATGTGTTCTCCACCAGCCAGTCCAGCGTCCGCTGCGCCTCCTCCTCGTTCCTGGCGGAGCAGATATAGAACACCATGTTCGGCTTCAGTTCCTTGTGGTACGTCTTGATGTCCGTCGTGTTGCAGGGGACATAGACGCCCTTGCCCTTCGACTGGATCTCCTTCAGCAGGTCCATCCACTCGATGAACGACTTGTTGCGCGCCCCGGGCGTCCACTGGATCGCGTCCAGTCCCTTGATGGAGCAGATGTCGTCGAGGTGCACCAGGCACTCCGGCCCGTCGTAGTGATAGACGCAGTGCTCCAGGAACGCCGCCTCCTCATCCAGCGCGGGGAGGATCCACCGGCGGAAATGCTCCGGCCCGCACAGCGCCGCGAAGTCGCACTGGATCGTGTTCGTCTTCCCATGATGATAGGCCGGCACCCAGCCGCACGTCCCGTGCCGGGCCATGCCGCCGGCCTCATACACCGCGTCATAGACCGCGGGATACATCGCCCGCACGTCCGCCATCGCGCGGTCAATCAGCTCCGGCACATCATACAGGTCCATGCAGAGCCTCGACGGCGTGCGGATGGCCGACAGGGCGTCCATGTTGCTGTGCAGGTCGAGGTGCGCGATGAGCATCTTCCCCGCCGCGGCCTTGCCCAGGGCCGCCACGAAATCGAGCATCCGCGTCCACCACTTATTCTGCGCGTCGAGCCTCAGCGGCAGCGCCTTCTTCCAGTCCTCGACGAAGGGGACGACCCAGTTCGTGCTCTGACTGTCCTTCGACCACTCCAGGTCCGCCCCCAGCCATGCGGCGAACTGGTCCGGCCCGAAGCTCGGGGTGTAGTGGGGCATGGCGTCGCCGCCCCACCATGTCGTCTCCGCGTTGTGGAGGACCGCCTCGATCACCGGCCCGAAGTTCCCGTCGTGGCCGGACATGTAGGGCAGGGGCCTGGCCGGCGGCGCGCCGGTTCGGTGGCAGGTGATCGCCGTGCACGGCCGATCCAGCGCCTCCTGGTTCCAAAACGCCTCCCAGTGTTTCTTCGCTTCTTCGAAATTCGGCTTGAACGCCAGCGATTCGCTCATGTGAATCCTCTCCGAAAACGAGTTATACCCGACCTCCCGGAGGTTCGGAACCTCCGGGAGGTCCGGGAGGTCGAAACTGCTGATTATGATGGCAAATCCAGGCCCGCGAGTCCAGAGGGTATGCGCCGCTCGCCAGTTTTTCCTTTACACCTCCGGCCCGTCGAAATATAATCCGGTCTTCCGGGGGTTGTTGAAAAACCCTATTCCTGTAGCCGCAGGCCTCAGCCTGCGGGGACGTTGATGCGCCACACCGCACCCATGAAGGGTGCGGCTACAGTTGACATTGGCCTCGCGGGGCTTTTTCAACACCCCCTTCCGGGCCTGTTGCCCAAATGCGGTTTTGTAGGGGCGGGCCTGTGTGCCCGACCCTTGCACGGGAGTCTGCCGTCACAAGGGCGGCCACGTGGGGCCGCCCCTACAAGATTTCGTTTGGCCAACGCGCCCTTTCGGCGCGACGGCCCGACGGTCGGAGGATGCCGTGGGTTCGATCCCAAAAAAATGTGAAAACCACAAAGTGGCCAACTGCCCCCTCTTTCGCTGGTGGTGCATGCTCGTCTGCTCGGCCACGGGCGGGCGGCTCTGCTCGCCCTGGTGCCGCCTGGCCGAGCGCTTCGGCCTGTGGACGCTCTGGATCACGCTGCCCCTCACGGCCGTCGTCCTGTACGTATTCATTCTGTTGCTCATTCGCGGTCTGACATGACGCGCCACACATTCACAATTGCGATCATTCTCTTCGCCGCCGGCTGCGTCCCGACGCCGCCGAGGGAGATCGTCACCCAGCGCGACGACGCGACCATGGTCCTCATCCCCGGCGGGGAGTTCCTCCGCGGCGCCGACGACGGCCCCGCCCCCGAACGGCCCGCCCGGCGAATCTGCCTCAAGCCGTTCTACATTGACCGATGCGAAGCGACCAATGCGCAATACCGAAAATTTGTCGAGGCCACCGGCTGGCCCGCGCCGATGGGATACGGCGTCGTGGACGGCAAGCGCGTCCACAACTTCAAGCCCTGGGAGGATGAGCGCTTCAACAACCCCGACCAGCCGGTGGTGTGCGTGAACTGGCACGACGCAATGGCCTACGCCCGATGGGCCGGCAAGCGCCTCCCCACGGAAGCCGAGTGGGAGAAGGCCGCCCGCGGGACGGAGGGAAAGATGTATCCCTGGGGCAACGTGGAGTTGAACGCCGGCGGGATCGTCCGCGCCAACACGATCGAGACGGACGGCTTCCCCTTCCCCTGCCCCGTGGGAGATTTTGAGATCGGGAAAAGCCCCTACGGCGTCCTCAACATGGCGGGAAACGTGTCCGAGTGGTGCGCCGACTGGTACGACCCGAACTACTACGTCATGAGCCTCCAGGCGGACCCCCTCGGTCCCGTGGAGGGGACCTACCGCGCGGTGCGCGGCGGCTGCTGGGGCAGCGACCAGGACGTGCGCTGCACCGCCCGCAAGGGCGCCGAGCCGGACTTCAGGCACTACTTCATCGGCTTCCGCTGCGCGCGGGACATCGAGGCCCGGCCCGTCGAGGAGCCGACGCCCCCCGCGCCGACAGACCGGGGCGCACTGCCTCCCGAGACGACCAACGTGAAGGACGAATCGGCGATGGCGCTGGTCCCCGCCGGGCCGTTCGAGATGGGCAGCGGGAAGCACGACTTCGACGAGCGCCCCCCGCATACGGTCTATCTCGACGCCTTCTATATTGACAAATGCGAGATTACGAACAAACAGTACCGCCGCTTCGTCCAGGCCACCGGCCACCCCGCGCCCTGCGGCTATGGCTTCCGGAGCGGGCAGTTTGTCCAGGACTTCAAGCCGTGGGACGACCCGCGCTTCAGCGCCGACGACAAGCCGGTGGTCTGCGTCAGTTATTTCGACGCCGCGGGCTACGCCTCCTGGGCCGGCAAGGAACTGCCCACCGAGGCCCAGTGGGAGAAGGCGGCCAAGGGCGCGGCGGGCGCTCCCTATCCCTGGGGCGTCAGCCAACCGGACCCGGCCCTCGCCTGCTACGGGCAGCCCTGGGAGACAGGCGCGCCGGACGCAGTGAACAGCCATGCCAAGGGCGCGAGTCCGTACGGCTGCCTGAACATGGCGGGGAATGTGTGGGAGTGGTGCTTCGATTGGTACCACGAGCAGTACTATCCGGTCAGCCCCACGGACAACCCCCCGGGGCCTGTCAAAGGGACGCTCCGCGTCCTGCGCGGCGGCGGGTGGGTGAACGACGCCTCGCAGCTCCGCACCCACCTCCGGTTCAGTTATCCCCCGGAAAAGAAGACTTACTACCTCGGCTTCCGATGCGTCAAGAGGCCGTGAGAAAAGAGTGGTAACTGAATATTGCCGTCCCGTCATGCCCGCGAAAGCGGGAATCCACATCTCACCACGAAGCACACGAAGTTCACGAAGATGAAGAGAGGAGCAGACGCAGATTCACGCTGATTCCACAGATAAGAAAGTAGCTCAATAATCCGATTTCTGATCTCTGACCTCTGACTTCTGATTTCTGCGTCCATCTGCGTTAATCTGCGTCTCATCTTCACTTTCCACTCTCCACCCTCCACTCATCTCTGCGTCCTTTGCGTGCTTTGCGGGAAATTCTTCTTCGCACTGTCGGAGACATTTGGTATAAGGCGCGCCCACAATTTTTACCCACCTTCCGATGGTAGGCGGGGAAGGACTCACGGCAGGCAGTCGAAGCCCTGTTTCTCGAAGTCGCGATCAAAGACAAAGGCCGATTTGATCCCATTCTGCCGCATGACATGGAAGCTTGTGCCGTCCACTAAACTCAAGTCCCGCTTTCCCGCCGCGAGGATGCCGGCCATTCCGGACTGGTGAGCGGACTCGTCAACCCAGGCGATGTTCAATAGGGGCGCAAGGTCCTCCTGGATCGTCCTCACTGCGTCCATACCCAACCGCCGCTGGGCGACCGCAATCGTTTCGAGGAGGACGTAATTAGTGCAGAACAGCGGCGCTTCCCCCGCCAACAGATCACGCCAGGTTTTCGCCGCGGCTGGGTGATTGTCGTCGTCCGCGTCGAGCACTGCCAGCAAGGCGGAGGTGTCAACGAAGACGCTCATTTCTTTTGCCCCTCCGTAAAATAGTCGTCATGTTTCGCCGACAGGTCTCTCCGTCCCGAGTGGAATCGTCCCGCCGCGGCCAATGCCCGTTCGCGCCGCGCGGCAGGGTCATTTCCGCCATCGGCCCGCAGAACGGCGTCAATGGCGCGGCGGATCAATTCCGCCATCGAAACGCTCTGCTGAGCAGATAGGCGTTTCAGGGCTGCCGCCTGCTGTTCGGTCAGTTGTATCTGTGTGCGGACCATTGCCGCCACTCCAATTACATAATGTTATCTTTAATGACATTATGATAACATATCGGACCCTATAATTCAAGGTAAAAATCCAAGCCACGGCGCAAAGATGAAAGGGGCCACAGATGAACACGGCAATTATCGGGTCCAAGAGGGCCTGTTGCCCAAATGTAGTCGCAGGCTTTAGCCTGCGCGATTCGGGGTCGCACAGCCAAACAACGCAGGCTAAAGCCTGCGGCTACAGGACATTTCCGCCGTTTCGGGGTTTGGGCAACAGGCCCCAAGAGTTCAAGGGTCAAAAGTCAAAGGGTGCGAGATATCCTGCTCTTTGACCCTTCGACCCTCCTCTTCCTGCGCCTCTGCGTGAGATTTTTCTTCGTCATTGTCGTCTCCCCGCGGTATAATGCGCCTCTCGAAATCGAACCGCCAGACCTCCCGGAGGTTCCGACCTCCGGGAGGTCGGACGGTCCAAACCGTCCACGCTCCTTGACACCCGCGTCATCTACTGCGGCGACAACTTGGATCAACTGAAAAAACTCCCCGACGCCTGCGTGGACCTCATCTACATCGACCCGCCCTTCAACTCCAACCGCAACTACGAGAACTGGGCCGTCATCGCCCTCGGCGGCATCCCGAACAAGGCCCAGGTGGGCGACATGGGGATTGACGGGCGCATCTACCCCGTCTCCGCCACGCCGAAAAAATCGGGCAAGAAGGCGGGCGAGCTGGAGTTCATGGACGTCTGGTATCCGATCCAGGTGAAGCAAAAGGACAAGGTGGGCCGCCCCGACATAGACGCCTTCGAGGCGGTGATGATGCGCGAGGATCGGCAGAAGGGGTTTTTCGTCGCTTTTGATTTCAGCCAGGACGCCTTGAAGGAGGTCTTTGCCTTCTTCCGCAAGAGCCACAAGGTGATTATCCCGCTGACGGTGCAGGAGATTCTGGACGAGCAGGTGGCGAGGAAGTTGGCGTAGAACGACCTAAGACGACCTCCCGGAGGTCGGAACCTCCGGGAGGTCAGTAGGCGGGAGGTTTGGCGTAGAACCCGACCTCCCGGAGGTAGGAACCTCCGGGAGGTCAGAAGACCGGCAGGTCAGAGGAGGCGAGATGCCCTATCGCGGGGACGTGTTTGCCGAGGGCCACTACTACCACATCTACAACCGAGGCGCAGGCAAAGCGCCGATCTTCTTCCAGCCCGATGATTACGAGCACTGCCTCCGCCTCATCAAGCGGCACAGGGAGCAGTACGGCGTCTGCGTCGTTGCATACTGCCTGATGCCGAACCACTATCACTTCTGCCTCCGCCAGGAGGGCGAGCAGGCCCTGTCCCGGTTCATGGCTATCATCTTCAACAGCTACGTCCAGGCGGTCAATCGTCGGCGCGAGCGCGCGGGGACCTTGTTCCAGGGGCGTTTTCGCCACGCATGGATTGATCGGGAGGAGTACCTGGCCCATCTCTGTCGCTATATCCACCTGAACCCGGTGAAGGCGAATCTGGCCTCGCGGCCGGGCGAGTGGCCATACTCCAACTATCCTGAGTGGGTTGGCGCGCGATCTGGGACGCTGAAGGACCAAGGGCTGATTTCCGCGCTTTTCCCGACGGCCGCGGCCTATGAACGGTTCGTCGCCGACGGCCGTGACGAAGAGAAATCGTTGCAGCACATCAGGCCTTACGTCTGGGATTGGCCTCCCGGAGGTCGGCGAAGAACCCGACCTCCCGGAGGTCGGAACCTCCGGGAGGTCTCCGTTGACCGCCGCTGCCGCGCTGATTGAGCGGTGAGCAGGAAGCGATTTCCGGGAAGCGGCTTGTGGAGGAGAGGAAGAGGTTGTATAATACGGGGATAGGCAAGATGCCGCAGCCCCAGGAAGGGAGACGAAGATGATCGAATTGAAAGAGAAATATCTGGTGGACGAGAAGGGCAGGACGGCCGCGGTGGTTCTGGACGTCCGCGCCTATCGGCGTCTGCTCCAACACTTGGAGGACATGGAGGATGCGTTGGAGCTGGACAAGGCCCGGCGCGCCGCCAAGAGTTTTCGTCCTTATCACAAGGTTCGATCGGAACTGAAAAAGGCGGGCCGGCTGTGAGTTATACGGTCTGCCTCGAAAGCAGCGCCGAGCGCGACCTCAAGCGTCTGCCGCGCGATGTGCTGCGCCGCGTGGATATGAAACTGCTGTCTCTGGCCCAAAATCCACGCCCGCATGGGGTGCGGAAACTGGCGGGGCGCGAAGGAGACGGATGGCGCGTGCGCATCGGAGATTACCGCATCCTCTATACGATTGACGACGAGGCGCGGACCGTCTCGGTCTATCGAATCCGCTCTCGTCCCACGGCGTATCGTTAGGGATCGTCAGGAAATAAGTTGCAGTCTTGTCGTTCCGAGCGTAGAGAAAAACATCAACCTTTGGAGAGGTCGAGACCCTTCGCTTCGCTCAGGGTGACACGCGCGATCCCACGTCACTGAGCCTCAGTATGAACCTTACCGCCATTGACCTCATCACCACCGGACCCGACGAGCGCGAGGACGAGATCGTCGCGTTCTCGGCGACCAAAATCCGCGACGGCGCCGTCGGCGAGACCTTCGCCGAGCTGGCCGACCCCGGCATCCCCCTGCCTCTGGCCGTCGCCGCCCAGACCGGCCTGGAGGACTCCGACCTCAAGGGCAAGCGCTCGCCGAAGGCGGTCCTCCGCGACTTCCACAAGTTCATCGGCGACGACCCCCTCCTCCTCCACGACGGGGCGCGGAAGGCGAGCTTCCTCTCCATGAAACTGAAGGGCCGCCTGCGCAACGAGACCATGGATCTCGTCCAATTCGCCCGGATCGTCCTGCCGGCGATGATGAATTACGGACTCGAGACGCTTGCCCGGCGGCTCGAGCTGAAACCCCGCCCCGCCCCGTGCGACTCGAATCTGATTGCGGAGGTCTGGCTGAAACTGGTGGAGGAGACCGGGCGCATCAGCCTCGCCGTCGTCAGCCAGATATGCCGGCTCATGGCCAAAAGCGATCACCCACTCTACGAGGTCTTCGAGGCGGCGGAGAAGAAGATCCTCAAGAGCGGCTTCGGCGCGGAGAAGCGGGAGATGCAGGACGTCTTCCGCGACTACGGAAGCCTGATTTTCAGAAAGGAAGAGAGGAAGCCGCCCGAGAACCCCGGCCCGCTGAACGTCGAGGAAATCTGCGCGCTCTTCTCGTCCGACGGCCTCTTCTCGCGCACCCTCCCCGGCTACGAGTGCCGGCCCGAGCAGATCGAGATGGCCCGCCACGTCTGCGACGCCTTCAACAACGCATCCCATCTCATGATCGAGGCGGGGACCGGCACGGGCAAATCCATCGCCTACCTCGTCCCCTCGATCTACTGGGCCGCGCAGAACGGCCAGACAGTGATCGTCTCGACGAACACCAAAAACCTCCAGGCCCAACTATTCTTCAAGGACATCCCATTCCTGCAGGAGACGCTGAAGCAGGGCTTCAAGGCGGCCATCATCAAGGGGCGGCGCAACTACCTCTGCGTCCGCAAGTTCCTCTACCTCATGCGCGAGGCCGACCGCGAACTGGAAGCGGACGAGCGCATGGACCTCCTCCCCCTCGTCGCCTGGGCCGAACTGAGCGACACGGGCGACGTCGCCGAGGTGACCGGCTTCAACGCCGAGCGCTCGTGGCGGCTGTGGGACATGCTCTCCACCAGCGCCGACGAATGCGGCGGCCGGAAGTGCAGGAATTTCCGGAACTGCTTCGTGCGCAAGGCCAGGGCCCTGTGCGCGGACGCCGACGTCGTCGTGGCCAACCACTCCGTCGTCTTCGCCGAGATGGGGATGGAGACCGCCATCCTGCCGGAATACAAACACATCATCTTCGACGAGGCGCACAACGTCGAGAACGTGGCCACCGAATGGCTCGGCGTGCGGATGGAGCGCTGGCGACTGCTCAGAATCCTCTGGCGGCTCCACCGCGAACGGCGCGACGGGACCGGCAAGGGCCTCTTCACCAACATCCGCTTCCAGATGCGCAAGGCGGGCGGGAAGGTACCCAAACCCATCGCCGACGCCGTCGAGAAGCATATCCAGGAGGCCATCGGCGGCATCTCCGACCTGCCCGACATCGTGGACGCCTTCCTCCTCTCCACGGGGCGTCTCTTCTCCGGCAAGCGCGACGAGCAGGAGAAAGTCCGCTACAGCAGCGAGACGAAGCGCCCCGACCTCTGGGACCCCATCGAGACGGAGAAGAAAAACCTCATCATCCGCCTCGGCCAGTTCGTCAAGCGGCTGCTGGCGATCCTCGAAAACCTCGATGAGGCGGCGGAGCAGATTTCGTATGGGAACGAGTTCAAGCGCGACCTCGAGGTGCAGGTCAGCCTCCTGCACGAGATCATCCAGGACGTCGAGTTTCTATTCCTGGCCAACGAGGAGAACTTCGTCTTCTGGGCCGAGCAGGAACAGCGCCGCGGTCGCGACGCGCAGTACGTCCTCTGCGCGGCGCCGCTCGACATCTCGCAGATGATGGCGGAGCACGTCTACGAGAAAAACAACACGGTCATCTTCTCGTCCGCCACGCTCTCCGTCGGCGACCGCTTCGACTTCATGATGGGCCGCCTCGGCGCGAACGCCGCCGAGGGCCGCCCCTTCAAGACCGCCGGCGTCGGCAGTTCCTTCGACTTCGACCGGCAGACCCGCGTCATGGTCCCCACCTTCCTCCCCGAGCCGGTGCGCGAGGCGAACTTCGACGCGGAATTCGCCCGCCTCCTCAACAACCTACTCCGCGCCGCCGGCGGCCGCGCCCTGGTCCTCTTCACGTCTTACGCAATGATGAATAACGTCTATCCGTCGGTGAAGGAGGAGATGGAGGCCGAGGGCATCGTCGTCCTCGGCCACGGCAAGGACGGCACGCGCGAGAGCCTCACCGCCACGTTCAAGCGCGACATCTCGTCGGTCCTCCTCGGCACGCAAAGTTTTTGGGAGGGCGTGGATGTGGTGGGCGAGGCGCTCAGCCTCCTCGTCATCGCCAAACTGCCGTTCCAGGTCTTCACCGAACCGATCGTCCAGGCGCGGTGCGAGCAGGTCGAGGCGCGCGGGCTGGATTCCTTCATGAACTACAGCCTGCCCAGCGCGGTGATCCGACTGAAGCAGGGCTTTGGCCGCCTCATCCGCACGCGCACCGACCGCGGCGTCGTCGTCATCGCCGACAAGCGGTGCGTCACCAAGCGCTACGGCGCGGCGTTTCTCCGTTCCCTGCCCACGTCCTGCAAGTCCTACGCCTCCGAGGGCGCGATGCTGCGCGACGTCGCCGGGTTCCTCAAGCAGGACGGCGCATCGCCCCGCGCCGATTAGCCCCGCGCCGATTCAGAAAATCGGCGAAATACAAAAAGTCGGATCGGGCATTCGTAATCGGCAATCTTCAAAAAGTAGAAAGTTGAGGGCGCGTTGCCCAAATGTAGTCGCAGGCTTTAGCCTGCGCGATTCGGGGTCGCACGGCCAAACGGCGCAGGCTAAAGCCTGCGGCTACAGATCATTTTTGCCAGTTCGGGATTTGGGCAACA
>JBFMAD010000100.1:0-10568 GCA_040755855.1 Planctomycetota bacterium
GGCCTGTTGCCCAAATCCCGAACTGGCAAAAATGATCTGTAGCCGCAGGCTTTAGCCTGCGCCGTTTGGCCGTGCGACCCCGAATCGCGCAGGCTAAAGCCTGCGACTACATTTGGGCAACGCGCCCATGAGGATGCGGTCAAGCCATGTCTTGGCAGTGTTTCTGGTAGGAGTCCAACTCACATCAATGGGCCCCGAGCGTTGTTGCTGTGTGCGTGCACAAGGCGACGTTGGCAAGGGATCGGTGCAACTCGACTTCGATTCTTTACCCCGATACATCTTCTACAGCGAAGCCGCCCGTGAGTGGGTCCCCTTCACGGTACGACTGAAGAATACGGGAACTCGCCCAATCAGGTTCTGGAACTTGAGCGCACGTGACGTGGTACGGTTGTCCGCAGAAACGCCCGATGAGGCCCTTATCGAGGGGGAGCCGGGAATCATTAGCGACCCGATACCATACGAGCTTGCCTTGGACGAGCTCCGGCCGGGGATGAGCCACGCATACAGGTGGCCCATCGGTCGCTCCGACTTTTGGCATCTCGGGCTCCACCTGTCCAAACCCGGCACATACGCGGTTGCTGCGAGGCTGTCGCTGCCGAAGCCACTGCGGGAGGCGGTTGCTCGAGGCACGGTGGAGGTAGTGCCGTATGAAGAGAAGAACGTCCTCTGGAAAAAGCAGGAACGTATCTCAGTAGTCCCCGGGCTGGACGGTAAGCAGTTCAAGCCCTTCCTCAGACGAATGACGTTGATGAAATATGAGATGCCGGACGGGCCGTGGCTCTTCTACACCGCGCCTCGCGATGACCAGGCCATCAATGTGTTTATGCGGCTGGAGCCGATTCGCAGAGACAGCCCGGTCAGTGTGATGCTGGATCCGCTGGATCGACCCCATGGTGTTCACGGGGATGACGGCAGAGAACATCTGGTACTGACGTCACCTTTGAATTACCCCACAGCGCACATCCTCTTTCGTGGGCCGGGAGAGGCAGGCTATGAGACTGGCATCTACCTTGTGGTTGCGCTGTGGACTAATTGCACAGTCTTGGAGCGCAGATGGGTCGGCGCTTTCGCCAGGGCCAAGCTGGTGAAGGAAGCCGATGGTCGCGTCGTTCTCGTCGAGGAGAAATAGCGCCGCGCCGTATTCGACGCCTTCGTTGCGAGCGGGAGTCTGCTCGATCTTCGGATGAGTCATCCGTTGTGGGTGGAGGGCATAGGCGGCGGCAGCACCCTCATCACGGCGGCGTGGACGGGGGGCGGCGGTGATGCTGCGGGGACGCTTCGGATTGCGGATTGAGGATTTCAGAATGCGGATTGAAACCACAGATGGACACAGATAAACACTGATTCTGATCTCTGACTTCTGACCTCCGACTTCTGCGTCCATCTGCGTTTATCTGTGGTTCCTTCGCGTCTTTGCGTCTTTGCGCCTTTGCGTGAGGTCTTTTCTCCCATTCCGCATTCCACACTCCGCATTCCGCAATCGAGAGAGGCGGAACGCCTCTTCTACTTTGGAACCTCGAAGTCCCATTCCTTGAGCGTCCCGCCGTCGGGCGCGCAGAGGCGAATCCAGTCGAATTCCACGGCCCCGCTCTTGACGCCGGGCCAAATCCGGAAATGGGCGAGGCTTCCCTTGACGGGGAGAGCGACGGCGACCTCCTGCCACTGCTCGCCTGCGGGCAGTTCGAACGGCGCGACCTGCCCTTCCTGTGGGAATTCCTTCTGGGCCGCCGTCCGGAACTGGATCTTGCCCGCGCCCTTTGCGCTGCTTCTGCATCGGAATCGGACCGCCACATTTCCTGCGTGCTTCAAATCCCCGATGGATGCATTGGCGATGAAGAACATCCCTCCCGTCGGCTCGACCTTGAGAATTCCGTTCTCGACGGACGCATTGCACCCCTTCGGTACCCAACCGCCCAGGGCCATCTCCTTCGGGTCGTAGGCGGGGTTCGGCTTGGGGACCGTCGCCCCGGTTTCCTTGATGTGCTTCTCGATCAGGACGTCCAGTTCCTTCACCTTGTCGGGCATCTCCTTGGCGCGGTTGGTCGTCTCGCTGAGGTCGTCCTTCAGGTTGTACAACTCAAGCGGCTCGGGGAAGTACTCGCTCGTCTCGAACCATCGGATGAGCTTCCAGTCGCCCTTGCGGACATAGACCCCTGCCGGGCGCGTCGGCCCGCCGTGGGGGAAGTAGCAGAAGATCGCCTCGCGTTGCAGCTTGCCCGTCTGCTTGAGGAGGGGCGCGATGCTCTCGCCGTCGAGGACCTGATCCGGTTTCGGCTTCAGCCCGACCATCGCCAGCATCGTGGGGTAGAAGTCCACGCTGCTCACCACGTCGGAGCACTTCGATTCGGGTGGAACCGTTCCCGGCCAGCAGACCATTAACGGCACGCGAGTGCCGCCCTCGAAGATGCAGCCCTTGCCCTCGCGCAGGGGGTCGTTGTTCGTGGGCGGCAGGTCGCCGGCGTATTTCTTCCAGTCCTGCATCCTGGCCCAAGCCGGGTGGCCCTCCTTGATGCGGGCCTGCTTTCCGTCCTTCGGGCTGTTGCTGTGGACGTTGCCGCCGTTGTCGGAGAAGAAGATGATGATCGTGTTGTCGGCGATGCCCAGCTCATCCAGCTTGTCCAGGATGCGGCCGAGGCTCTCGTCCACGCTCTTGAGCATGGAGGCCATGATCGGGTTGGCCTGCTTGCCGCGCGGGTCCTTCTTGCCCATGAAGCGCTCGGTGATCTCCTTCTTGTGCCCCCACGGGCCGTGGACGGAGTAGTGCCACAGGTTCAGGAAGAAGGGCCGGCCCTTGTTCGTTTCGATGAACTTCAGCGCCTCGTCGGTGAGTCGGTCGGCGATGTATTCGCCCTCCGGGCCGTCGCTGACGGTTCCCGCCTTGAAGCCGTAGGGGGAGAAGTAACTGGGCGGACCGGGGTCGGGCGCGCCATGGAGGGAGACGTTGAAGCCCTGCCGCTCCGGCCAGTGCTCGGGATTGAGTCCGAGGTGCCACTTGCCGAGGTGGGCGGTTTCATAGCCCGCGTCGCGCAGGGCCTCGGCAATGGTGTATTGCTCCGGCCGGAGGAAGCGGCGGCTCTCGGCGTAGATCATCTTGCGGCCCGGCGGGACCTTTTCGGGATAGACCGGCGAGCCGGGCGGCGGCGGGGCGATATGGCCGCAGGCCGTGGTAATGCCGACGCGGGCGGGGTATTGGCCGCTCATGATGCTCGCGCGCGTGGGGGAGCAGAGCGGGCTGGCCGTGTAGGCGTCGGTGAAGAACATGCTCTTCTTGGCGAGCCGCTCCATATTCGGCGTTTCATAGTATTGGCTGCCGTTTACGGTCGTGTCCATCCAGCCCATGTCGTCCACGAGGAAGAAGATGATGTTGGGCTTCTTGTTCGGGTCGGCCTGTGCGTGGGCGAGGCGGGGGACCGCCAGGGCAGCGGCGCCGAGGCCGAGACCTTTCAGGAAGTCGCGACGAGACGGCTGTTTCATAATGCGCTCCTTTCCTACGCGTTTGCTTTGCGTGTTGATTTCGTTCTCATCATACTGGTTTTCGCACCCTTTGTCCACGGCGTAATTTTTGCGTAGAAGCGGCGTTTTTTACAAATCAGGTCTTCTTAACATCTTGTAATACAAATATATATGATATTGATTATGACGGGGCGGGCGAATTCGTTCCCAGTTCGCCGGGCATTAGCGATCCATGTCATAGTTCATTACATATCTTTCAATATCTAAGCGGGTTACGAAGGTTCGGCCTATTTACTTCCTTTCGCCGCATATCATCGCGCCGCACCCGCCGGTTCTCGTAGGTAATGCGCCCGAAACTTCTGGCATGATGCCCTCTCTCGTGCTATCCTTTTCCCGGTACATACACTTTCGTCTCGAGGAGGAAATTCATGGCTGAGCTGACGCTGGGAATGATGACGTACTCGTTCAACCGGATG
Source organism: Planctomycetota bacterium (assembly GCA_040755855.1). Lineage (GTDB taxonomy): Bacteria > Planctomycetota > Brocadiia > JAADGH01 > JAADGH01 > JAADGH01. Next base: position 3,930 of record JBFMAD010000100.1, read on the forward strand.
GTCCGCGCCGGAGAGATTGACGTGCCGGGCATCATCCGCTTCTGCGGCGAATTGGGCGTGGAGGAGATGGACATCGGCGAGGCGCACTGGACAAAGCCGGACAAGGACATCCCCGCCACGATCAAGGCGATGAGGGCGACGGGCATCGGCGTGGCCAGCTCGCACACGGCGCTGGACCTCGTCACCCGAACCGACAAGGCGAAGGAGGAGCGCGAGGCGAAGCTGCGAGAGATATGCGCGAAACTCGCCGCGGTCAAGTCGCGCTGCATCATGCTCGGCAGCCCGGCGAACGACCTGAGCGCGGAGGAGTGGCGGAAACAGTACGGCATCGGCCTGGGCGAGGCGGTCCCCATCGCCGAGGAGTATGGCCTGACGGTGACCTTCGAGAACCGCGGCGGCGCGGCGGGGCTGATGGTCGGGACCGTCGAGCACTGCTTGGAGATCATGGAATATGCGGGCGACCCGCGCCTCCGGTTCACGTTCGACGTGGGCAACTTCCGGTATGTGGGCGCCGATTGGGACGCTGCCTTCGACCGGCTGGCCGATACCATCGCGCACGCGCACCTGAAGGACGTCGTGCCGAGCGGCGACTCGTTCCAGATGGTCCCCCTCGGCGAGGGCGAGGTGGACAACGCCCCGACGATCCGCAAGCTGATGGAGCGCGGCTACACAGGCAGCCTCGCCATCGAGTGCGGCGGGCGGGGGACGGACAAGGAGGACGCCCGCAAGAGCGTCGAGTTTGTGAAGGGAATTCTAAGGTAGAAGCGGCATCTTGCCGCTTCGGATTGCGGATTGCGGAATTCGGAATGCGGATTGAAGCCACAGATGAACACGGATAAACACAGATTATGATCTCTGACTTCGGTTACCGTAACTCAACAGGGCAATAGGAAAATCTGCAATGTTCCATACCATCCCGCGCACCCGTCTGTCCCCATATTCCCCGTCCCTATATTCCTATGCCGATAACCAATGAGGAGATGGGCCATTATGAAGTGTCTCCCTGTAGCAGTATGCTGGATGCTTGTGCCATTGAGCTGTGTCATGTTGTGTGGCAGCGATGAAAGACACAGTGGAATAAGTCATGAAATAACCAAATATCTTGCCGAAGAGGATTGGCCCCGATGCTCCGAGATCATAGGTTCTTGGCACAAGCGCCAAGTACACGAACGCGAGGCGATCATCGACCAGCTTTGTTTGGTGCTTTCTTCTCGCAAGAGATGCAGCCTCAAAAATACGAGCAAACTGATTGTTGGCCCCAGGGTAGGAAGTGGAGAGATTGGCGCAAATGTTTTTGGGTATTATGTGAGCCAGGACTTGCTCATCGAAGGCGGCAAAGCGGCATTTGCCATAGAGAGTTTGGTTGGAACTTTTCTTCCTGCAATTACAGAGAAGCTTTCGCCTGAAGAGACGAAATATCGGATTCTGATGATTGGCTGGGCCGTCAAGGCGTATAAACGTGGCGTGCGTGATGGGCGCAACGATGCCGCATTGTCAGAAAAGAAGCCAGAACAAAAAGAAGTGGAGTGAGGATACCAACTGTGCGAATTGTGGATGGGCTCTGGGAACGCCGTCGAAGTATTTCACGCCAAATGGGGTGAAAGCCCGCACAGGCATCAAGTGAGGCACGCAACACGGAAGCAGAGCAAAAATACCTTCCCCAACAGGCCCGTTGTCGCTGACGCATGACGATACGGTGGTGCGGGTGTATGAGGATCCGTTGAAGGGGCATCCGGTCCCGAGCGGGATGCTGCTCGATCTTCGGATTGGGGATTGCGGATTTCGGATTGAAGATCAGGAGTTGACGCAGATTGACGCTGATTCCCACAGATGAAGTGAAGAGTCCAAGAGTTGGAATTCTGTTTTCTGACCTCTGATCTCTGACTTCTGACTTCTGTGTCCATCTGCGTTCATCTGTGGTTCCTTTGCGCCTTTGCGTGCTTTGCGAGAGAATCGAGTTTCATGCGGGAGGAGAAACGATGAAAAGAACATGGCTTTGTCTGTTTTTCGCAGTCGCGTTCCTTAGCGCTTCCACCCTCACAGCCCAGGAGAAGAAGGCCGCCGAGCGGACGATCACATTCGCCAAAGGCCAGTGGGACGCCTCGGAGTGGACGCCGATCCGCCTCGTGGAGCACTCGACGACCGCGACCTTTGCGCAAAAGCCCGACTGCATCGGCACGAACAGCTTTACGGAGGAGGAGCGAAAGAAGCATCTCGACAACGTGCTCCTGATGGTTGACTCGAAGACGACGGAAGGGGAGTTCGAGGTCGAGTTTCGCATCGGCCCCGAGCCCGGGACCGCCCCCGGCGTTTTCCTGTCGCCGGTGGCGAAGGACGGGGTCGTGCAGACAACGATCTGCGTCTTCGTGGCCGACTACACGATGGCCGCGTGGATGGCCAAGGCCGACCCGGAGGCGGGGAAGACGAACTACACCCCCCTCGTCCGCACCGCGACGTGGCAGGACCCGTCGAAGAAGCATGTGGTCCGATGCCGATACAGCAAGAAGAGCAAGAGTGTCGTGCTAAAGCTGGACGACGGGGACGCGCTCATCCTTCGCTTTCCCGAATATGAGCTGAACCCGTTCATCGGCGTCTGGGGCTGCCACGGCACGTCGGACTTCTACCGCATCACGATTCGGGAGGGAGGAACGCTGCCGTGGAAGGGCGAGGCGCCGAAGTAGCGTATGGGGGTGTGGGGGTGTGGGAGTATGGGTGTACGCCCACACACACCACGCCGTCCTATCCTTGACAGACTATCCTCCGCGTGGTACACTTCGGCCCTGATGTCGCCAAGGGCACAAGGGCAATGGAGAACTTCCACAATGTCCACACACCGCGTTGTGCGTTACACGAGTCAAAACATGTTCAAAAACTACCGTGTGTTCCTGGCATTGATGGTTTTGATGCCGGCGATGCTTTCTATGGGATGCGCGTCGAGTCGAACCTTTGACATCAAGAGGTGGGACAAGGAAGGCGTCTGCGTCGCGGTGACGGAATCCCTGATCGAGGGCAATTACAGGGTGGAGGCGCGGGAGATCTACACCCCGCCTGTTGAAGAAGACTTCCGTGCAAAACTCATGGGCGTCCGCCATGAAACGTTGAACGATACCCGGTGTTTTGTCAAGGTAAGACCGGAGGAAAAACTCGGAAGATATCGGGTGGACGTGTACGTGGATGAGCAGAATCCCTGCCTGCTCGGAATCCGGCAGCGCAGTGAAATAAAGGAAGAAAAGTTCCTGGACGAATTGGAGGAGCGGCTTGCCAAGATGACGATACGGAGCCAGGTCAAGCCATACTGAATCTACTTTGCCTTCGCCTGCGCGCTTAGATGCCGGAGGAGGAAGTCAATGACGGACTCGCGGGGCGCGTCCTTTTCGCCAGCCTTGTCGCCCAGGACCGTCACGCACTCGACCCCCGCCGCATCGCACTTCTCCTTCACGGCCAGGGCGTGGCGCGGGTGGTGGACGTACTGCCCGCGGTTCGTCGGCTCAACATTCGGAACATTGCACGACATGTAGATCGGCGCGTCGTCGCTGGTGATGAGGCCCAGCATGTCGCAGTCGGCGAGGACCTTCTTGCCCTCCGGCGTGTCGAAGTCCTCCTTGCTCTTGAAGCGGTAGATCTCCACCCTCTCATTCGGGCTGCGCAGCCATTCGTCCTTGAACGGGCCGACGACCGCGTCCCACTTCGTGAAATCGTACGTCGCCTGGCCGCTCTGGCACCCGGCGGCGGCGATGCGGCTGGACTGGCGCAGGACGGGGTCAGCGTTTGCGGGGTCGGCCAGGTCGTCGTGCGTGGCGAGCCAGAGCGACGTGCCCGCCCCCGCCGACCCGCCGTAGCAGGCGATGCGCTTCGGGTCAATGTTGTATTCCGCGGCATTGTGTCGAACGAACTGGATCGCCCGGGCCGCGTCGCGGAGGATGTCCTGAAGCGCCGCATGCTCGCGGAAGCGGTAGTTGATGGCCATGAAGGAAACTCCCGCGTCGAGGCATTGCCGGATCGCCTCGGGGCTGGCCTTGGCCTTGTCTCCGCTGATGAATCCGCCGCCGTGGATGAACACGACGAGCGCCGTCGGCTCGGCCGACTCGGCCTTCCAGAAATCGAACACATTGCGCTCGTGTGGGCCGTACTTGACGTTCGCCTGAGTCGGCGCGATTCGCGGCGAGCCGGCCTTCTTTCCCTTCGCCGCCTCCCCGCCCTCCCCCTGCATCCTGGCCCGATAGGCGATGGCCTCCTGCGCGGTGAGGACGCCGTCGCCGTTGGCGTCGGCATCGGGGAAGCGCTTCAGCCATTTCTCAAGCCGCGGGTCGTTCGCCGACGTCTTCTCCTGGGCCGGAGCCGCGGTCGAGAAGATGGCGATCAGAAGACAGACCAATCCGAAGGTGTGAAGGAATCTGCGCATTTCTTCCTCCTTGCCGCGTCGTTTCCGAACAGCGGCCTGCTACTCAAGGTCAAAGGGCGAGACGCATTCGCCGAACTTCTTCAGCGCATCCTGGAGCCGCTGCCGCTGCTCAGCCAACACCCGGAAGAGGGCGTCGGGGCAGTCGGCCACCTCCGAGCGGTGGAAGGCCTCCACGCGGTCGAGTTTGGAAAGGTTCTCCCGGACGCGGATCGAGAACTGATTGATGTAGTCCTCGCGGGTGTAGTCCTTGCCGAGCAGGGCCTTGAACAGGGGCTTCAGGTCCTCAAAGCGGGGGATGCAGCCGGTGGGGGCGGTGAGGCATCCCGCCTCGCCGTGCGCCCGCAGCTCCATCCATTTCACCCACACGTGCTTGTCGCGGACGCCGTTCACGAACCTCCCGTCCCGGTCCCGTAGGAAATAATTGACGCCGAAGACCATCGGCGGGCGCTTGAGCTTCTTGCCGAACTCCAGATTGTTCCGGATGTACTTGCCGAGCGGGATGGCCACGAAGTCCTGGATGCTCATGAGGTTGATCTCGGACACCCCCTCCTGGCCGATGATGGCGAAGGTGGTCTCCGTCTCGAGCGCGGCGCCATAGGCGATGATCCCGTGCTCCCAATCGAAGCCCTGCTGGCACGGCACATAGGCCCTGGCGTCGCGCCCGCCGTACATGATGCCGGACAGTTCGACGCCGGAGGCGTTGTCCAGCTCCGGGTCGCAGTTCTCCAGCGCCTTCAGCGCCACGGCGTAGCGGGCGTTCTTGTGGGCGCAGGGGATCGCGGCGCCCTGGGCGTCCTTCTTGCCCTTATGCCACGGGCCGGAGAAATTCTCCCCGTCGTCCGGGGGGTCAACCTCCATGCCCAGCCAGTAGGGCCGGCCGTCCTTGACGAGCACGTTGGAGAAGATCACCTCGCCGGGCTTGGTCAGCGCGTCCCAGATGGCCGGGTCGTCCGTGGCGTTGACGTTCTGGATGATGCCGAAGATGCCGGACTCCGCGTTGGCCGCCATGCATCGGCCCCTCACGGCGCGGAAGTAGGCGATGTCGTCGCCAAGGATCGTCTCGCCCGGGAGCATGGCCGTGGAGGTCTTGCCGCAGGCGCTCGGGAACGCCCCGCCGAAGTAGGTCTTCCGCCCGCCCGGCCCGTGCACGCCCATGAGGAACATGTGCTCGGCCAGCCACCCCTCGCGGTCGGCCTTGCGGATCGCCAGCCGCAGCGCCAGCTTCTTCAGCCCCACGGTGTTGCCGGCGTACTGGGTGTTGACGCTGTAAACCGTATCGCTGGTGTAGTCAATGTAGATGCGTTTCTTGTCCGGCTCGGCGCTGACCATCCGCTCGTCCATCCTGCCGCAGGAGTGGAGCGTTGCGAAAAAGTGGGCCTTGGCGCCCAGCCGTTTGAATTCATCGTAACCCAGCCGATAGAGCAGGTTCAGGCTGTGCGACACGTAGAAGGAATCCGTGCACTCCACGCAGGGGATGCTGAATTTTGAATGGTTGGGACCGAGCGTCATGAACCGGACGATCATGGTCCGCCCCTTCATGGCGCCCTTGAGCAGCCCGCGCACCTCCGCCAGCCCGTCTTCCCGCTCCACTTGCTTGAGGGCCTTGCTGAGTGCATCGCCCTTCGGGACGAGGTACTTCGTCACCTCCCGATCACGGCCCTGGTCCTCCACGCCGTCGAAATGGACCGTGTGTCCCTTTATCGCCAGCGGCCGCTCCTCGCCCAGCTCCGCGGCCATCCGGTGCGTCTTCTCGACGTCCTCCGGCGAATCGCTGCTGATCCACACCGAGTCCGGTTGGCACAGCGCGATGGCGTCGGCGATGAACCGGTGCAGTTTCGGATTCCGGATGTCCATCAGTTTGCCGTGATCTTCGCCGCTCAACGTCTTCTTCAAGAGTAGCTCATAGTCTTTTGCCATCGCGATTATCCTGCTTGCTCCAATTTGCCTGGCGACCTGTTGATTTGTGGGCGGGAAGAATAACACAGCAAACCGCCCCTGTCAAGCGATAATTGGGGTCAGGTCTTCATTCTACATTTTACAGAAAAGCGCCGCAACCTGTTGGCGCGCGACTTATAAGGTGTTTATTCTATCCTCTCACAATCCGAGGTTGCATAGTAAAATGTAGAATGAAGGGCGCGTTGCCCAAATGTAGTCGCAGGCTTTAGCCTGCGCGATTCGGGGTCGCACGGCCAAACGGCGCAGGCTAAAGCCTGCGGCTACAGATCATTTTTGCCAGT
>JBFMAD010000101.1:0-7865 GCA_040755855.1 Planctomycetota bacterium
ACGGCATTCACCATGTCCTCTTCGCCAGCGCCTCGCCGCCCCACGTCCTCGCCGTCCCCCCCGGCCCCATCCAACGCCGCTTCCCCTTCGAACTCCCCTACCCATGAACCATGGGGAAACTCCTCGCAACATTCCGCTTGACTTTCGATCCGCTCGGCGTAGAATTGAATAGAAGAGGTTGCAGGCAGTATTCTAATCCCAATTTTCTGAACACGACACATGGGGCCTGAAGATCCATAAACTTCCTGGGCACAGAGGATTGTGAGATGCTCACCATTGACATAGATCAAGCCAAACAGCGTCTTCTCGAGATGATCGAAGAAAACGCCAACGGCGAGGAGATCGTTATCAGCAAGAACGGTCGGCCCATCGCCAAGTTGGTGCCCATCACCCGGCAAAAGAAAAGTCGTCGATTCGGAAGCGCGCGTGGACTCATCAAGATGTCCGATGATTTCGACAAGCCGCTCGAAGATTTCCGAGAATACAAGTAATGCGCGCATTGCTGGATCCCTTTCATCACCGAGATCCGTTCGACCGTTTGCTCGTTGCTCAGGCGATCGTCGAAAAGGCCCCGGTCATCAGCGGGGATACGGCTTTTCGCAGATACCCGGTTCAGATTGTCTGGTAGCAGAAAAGCACAGGATCATGTTTGACGACCGATCCGACGCCGGCCGGAAGCTCGCACGCGCCCTCGAAAAGTACAAGAACAAGAACGCCGTAGTCCTCGCCATCCCTCGCGGCGGCGTAGAGGTCGGCTACCACGTCGCAAAGCATCTGAACGCCGACCTCTCGCTCATCGTCGCCCGCAAACTGCCTTTCCCCGACAACCCCGAGTCCGGCTTCGGCGCCGTCGCCGAGGACGGCAGCGCGTTCCTCTACCGCCGCATGGACTGGCGGATGCCGGAGGAGGTCGTCGAGCGCATCAAGCGCGACCAGCAGAAGGAGGTCCAACGGCGCATCGCGGTCCTGCGCGGCGGCCGCCCCCTGCCCGACCTCAAGGGCCGAACCGTCATCCTCGTGGACGACGGCATCGCCATGGGGTCCACCATGCGCGCAAGCATCCTCCTCTGCAAGAACAAGGGAGCGGGCAAGATCGTCGTCGCCGCCCCGGTGTCGGGGGACATTGTGGCAAAGGAGATTGCCGAGGATGTGGACGACGTGGTCATCCTCGAAACGCCTCGCTTCTTCCGCGCCGTGGCGCAGGTCTATCGCAACTGGTACGACGTGCCGGACGACGAGGTCATCGCGATCCTGGAGAAATGGCGGGCGGAGCACACAGGGGATAGCAGAGGCTGACGATGCTTGGGGTTTGCATCTTGGGCGGGTATCGTGACGGGACGGCTTCAGACCGGCATCTCGATCCGGCACCAGCCCAACAGAATCGCGCCCAGCGAGAGGGCGGCGACGACGATCCATAGGACCACCGCTTTGATCATCGGACCGCCGCCGAGCCGCCGAAGGTCGGCGCGAGCAAGGCCCGCCCCCACGAGGAAGAGCGTGGCAACCATCATCCTTTTTCCGCCCAGGGCCAGTCCGTCCCACACCCCGTCCATCGCAGGCAGAGACGACCGCAGCATCGCCGTCGCGAGGAAGGCAAGGAGAAACCAGGGGACCTTCGCCCCGCTCTCGGACCTTCGAATCCGCGCCCCGAGGAAGGAGACCGGCAGAATCCACAGGGCGCGCGTCAACTTCACCGTCGTCCCCACGGCCAGGGCCTGCGCCCCAAACGCCGCCGTGGCGCCGACGACGCTGCTCGTGTCGTGAATGGCCAGGGCGCTCCATACGCCGAAGTCGTTCTGGCTCAGGCCGAGGAGATGGCCGGCGAAGGGGAACACAAGCAGCGCGACGCCGTTGAGCAGGAACACCACCGCCATCGCCAGGGCGGTACAGGCCGGGGGCGCGCCGATGACCGGGGCCATGGCCGCGATGGCGCTGCCGCCGCAGATGGCTGTGCCGCTGCTGAGCAAGAGCGACAGGTCGCGGTTCACGCGAAACACCCGGCCCAGCGCCCACCCGAGCAGCAGCGTGCCGGTGATGCTGACGAACGTGACGCCCACCGAGGCGTAACCGACCTTGAGAACGATGTGGAAGGGCAGACCGAAACCGAGCAGGATGACGGCCAGTTGCAGGAGATGTTTCGACATCCGGCCGATGCGTTTCTGGATAGGGTTGCCCCAGAGGAGGCTGATCGCGCCGCCGAGGCATAGGGCGAGGGCGGGCGATTTCGTCGCCAGGGCGAGGGCCGCGGCGACGGCGACCCAAAAGATCGGCTTCTGCACCAGGACATTCATACCTTGGTCCTCGTTCCGGGTCCGACAACGTCCAACGATGAGGTAAATATACCCCGGATTTAAGATTGAATCCAACTGATTATTATGATAAAATCAATCAAATAGAATGATGAATGAAATAGTCACAATCCGCCAGCTGGAGGTCTTCGTCCAGGTCGCGCGCGTGGGAAACCTAACCCGCGCGGCGGAGCAGATCTACCTCACCCAGTCCGCCGCCAGCATGTCCCTCAAGCAACTGGAGCAGGCCCTGGACGGCCCCCTCTTCCATCGCGTGGGCCGGGGTCTGGCGCTCAACGACCGGGGGCGGACGCTCCTGCCGAGGGCGGAGGGAATCCTTGCGTCCCTCTGCGAGCTGGTGGAACTGGCCCGCAACCCGGACGGGACGCCGGCCGGCAAGCTGGTCATCGGCTGCAGCACGAGCATCGGCAACTACTTCTTCCCCGAACGCCTGAAGGCCTTTTCCGACGCCCATCCCCGCGTGGAGATCGCCCTGCGCGTGGGGAACACCGAGGATATCGCCGACCTCGTCCGGTCCCGCGAAATTGACCTCGGCCTCGTGGAGGGCGACTTGGACGCGGGCGACCTGCAGGAGGAGGATTGGCTTCGGGACGAACTGGTCATCTTCGCCGCGCCAAGCCATCCCCTGGTCCGGCGAAAGCGGGTGACCGCGAAGGAACTCGTGCGCGTCCAATGGATCATGCGCGAGAAGGGTTCGGGCACCCGCACCACGATCGAACACGCCCTCGCCCGAAAGAACCTGCGGCTGGCTCGCGTCTATGAGATCGGCCACACGGAGGCGATCAAGCGGGCCGTCGAGGCGGGCATGGGGGTGAGCTGCCTCTCGCGCATGACCGTCGAGCGCAACCTGGCCGATGGCCGGCTGAAACAAATCCCGGCCCTCCTGGACGTAAGCCGATGGTTCCGCATCATCACCATCCCCGGCCAACACCAGAGCCGGTTGATTCAATACGTCCTCCGGTGGCTGCGGTCTATGCGTGAATAAGCAGCGTGTGGCCTATCATAATGTGTAATGTCGGCGGAACTATGTGTATGCGCGCGGTACTCCCTGACTCTCATACATCAACACGTTCCGTGAGGCGGTCGGGCATTTGGAATTCGTCATTTCTTCTTGCCCTTCTCGTCCCCCTCGCCCTTTGGCAGGACGCCTCTCGCAAAGCACGCAAAGGACGCAAAGGAAAAAGACGCTGATAAACGCAGATGGGCACAGCAAAAAATCCCATCTGTGAGAATCAGCGTCAATCTGCGTATATTTCTTTCCCCCCTTCGTGCGCTTCGTGATCTTCGTGGTGAGACGTGGATTCCCCCGCGTTCGCGCGGAGCGGGAATGACACCTGTTTTCTCCGTCACTGAGGGAGTGCGTCGCTCCGGCGCGCTACCTCCGCCACTGCCCCTCCAACAGCCGCGCGTGGAGGCGGCTGCGGAGGTCGGACTTCATGTCGCCGCCCTCCGGGGCGATGTTGCGCAGCTCGTCGGGGTCGGCCTCGAGGTCGTAAAGCTCCGGGGTGTCGTTGACGTGCTGGACGAGCTTATGCCGCCGCGTGCGGATCAGCGCAAAGTGGGCGATCCGGCTGATGGCCTCGGTCCGATGCTCCGTCGCCTCGCCGTGGAGCACGGGGACGATTGACAGCGCGTCAATGTTCTCCTGCGCGGGCAGGCCGGCCAGCTCGCAGATCGTCGGGTTCAGGTCAATCCACTCGACGAGGGCATCGGACACACGGCCCGCCTCGATCCCCGGCCCGGCGACGATGAGCGGGATGCGCAGCGCCGCCTCGTAGGGGACACTCTTGGTGTAGAGGCCGTGGTCGCCGAGCATCTCGCCGTGGTCGCTGGAGTAGATGATGTAGGTGTTCTCCGCCATGCCCCGCCTCTCCAGCGCATCGAGGATCATGCCGATGTGGTCATCAATCAGCTCGATAGCCCCGCAGTACTGCCGCCGCGTGACGGCCACGTCCTTCTGGTCGAACGCCTTCGTCCGGTTGCGTATCCACTGCGGCTTGCCGCGGCAGTCGTCGGTGATGGCCTTCGGCATCGCGGCGTTGCGGTACCGGTCGCCGTACTCCGTCGGGGGGTCGAAGGGGTCGTGTGGACCGACAAAGCTGACGAAGTAGTGCCACGGAAAATCGTCCGGCGCGTTCTCGATCCACTCCGCCGCGCGCCGGCCGATGTAGGCGTCCTCGAAGGCCTCCGTCGGCAGGACGGAATCGTGGCAGGCCATGAAGTAGCCCTTCACGCGGCGCGCCTCGTAGTCCTCGTGGAATTTCTTCAGCAGGCCGCGCTCCTCCAGCCAGTAGGTGTAGGGGCCGATGGGCGTGGGCGAGGTCCCGGCGTGCATCTTGCCCTCGCACTCCTCGGGGTGTGTGAACCCCCAGCCGAAGACGCAGGGCCGGTCGCCGTAGCGGCCGTTGTAGTGGTCGGGCTTGGCCAGGTCGAGCTTGCCGACGCAGCCGACGCGGTAGCCGTGGTCGCGGAGACGCTGGTAGTAGGTGGCGGCGCTGCGGGGCAGGTAGCTGTCGTTGCCGAGCGAGCCGAGGCGGAAGGGCTGAAGCCCCGTGGCGAGTCCGATCCTCGCCGGGGCGCAGACGGGGCAGTTGGTGGTGCACTGGGTGAAGCGCACGCCGCGCGCGGCGATGCGGTCCATGTTCGGGGTGCGGATGAAGTCGGCCCCGGCGCAGGCCATGTAGTTGTGCCGGTGCTGGTCGGAGATGATGAAGAGGACGTTTGGTTTTCCGGTATTGCGACTCATGTAGATGCGCTTCCTACGAACCGAGGAGTAAGGATCCCTTGACGGCGGCCGTGACGAACATGCCCGCGACGCAGCCGGTGAGGAGGCAGGCCAGCGTCGCCGCCAGGAGCGCCCGGAAGCCGACCTGCGCCAGGACCTTGGCCTTCTCGGGCACGAGGGCCGAAATGCCGCCGATGAAGATGGCCATGGACGCCACGTGGGCGAAGCCGCACAGGGCGTAGGTAGCGATGATCGCGGAGCGGGGGTTCGTGATCGTCCCGTCCTTGATGGCCGCGGCCAGGGCGTAGTAGCAGGGGACCTCCGTCTCGATGGTTCGCCGTCCGATGATCTGCGCGATGGTTTTCACGTCGCCCACGGGCACGCCCATGACCAGCGTGAACGGGTAGAAGATGTATCCGAGGATCAATTCGAGCGAGAGTTTTGTCTCCGTCATGCCGAAGAGACTTCCCACATACGCGAGCGCCAGGTTCACGAGCGCCACGAGGCCCAGGACGGCGATGAGCAGGGCGGCGATGCCGAAGATCAGTTGCAGGCCGGTGTTCGCGCCGTTGATGACGGCCTCGAAGAGGCTGTCCTCCTTGTCGTAGTGGGGGGGGATAGTCTCGCCGAGGGTTTTTGGCGTCTCCGATTCGGGCAGGAGGATTTTGGACATGACCAGCGCCGCCGGGGCGTTGAGGACGGAGGCGGAGATCAGATGGCCGGCGATGGTGGGGAACTGCTGTTTGAGCGAGATCACATAGACCGCCAACATGCTGGAGGCGATCGTGGCCATGCCGCCGGTGAGGATGGTGCATAGCTCCGAGCGGGTCATCTCCTTCAGGTGGGGCCTGATCGTGAGCGACGCCTCGACGCCGACGAAGATGTTGCTGGAGACGCACAAGGACTCGGCCCCGGACACGCGCATGAGTTTCGTGAAGAGAAAGGAGAACCCGTGGATGATCCGCGGCATCACGTTGCAGTAGTAGAGGATGGACATGAGGGCCGAGAAGAAGATGATCGTCGGCAGGGCCTGGAAGGCGAGGAGGAAGCCCAGGGACGTTTCCCCTTGCGCATTGGTCTCTCCGGGACCCAGGCCGAGGCGGCCGAAGATGAACTGCGGCCCGGCCTTGGCCGTGTCAATCACCTTCACCACCAGATTGTTCAGGATCAGGAACGGGTTCCACCCCTCCCCGAAGGCGGGGAAGATGACAAATACGAACAGCGCGACGAACATCTGGAACCCAATGCCCCAGCATATCAGGCGGATGTTCATGTTTCTGCGATCCTTCGAGATCAGCCAGGTAAAGCCGAGCAGGGCGAAAATGCCGACTACGCTGACGGCGTTATAGGCGTCCATGGGACCTCCGCTTTATACTTACCATTGAAAGCCGGTCATCGCACTCAAATAGACCGTTTATATAGACTTTGCAGACGCCCCTGTCAAGGCCAAAGGATAGAGGCATCGGTCCTTGTGGAGTGCGCAACCACGCGAAGGCGCAGTCGAAACCTCCCGGAGGTTCCGACCTCCGGGAGGTTGGAATCGTGCGAGGGCGCAGATATGACGTGACCGCGCCCCCTGGCAACGCAAGAGCGGGAAGCAAGGCTTCCCGCAAGAAAGGCGGCAGTCCAAGGCGCCGGCTTGAATCGTCTCCGCCGACTTCGTAAAATACCGGCAACGAGTGTGGATCACGAATAGGAATGGCCTTGTATGATTCTCGCCGTCACCCTGAACCCATGCGTGGATCGAACGATCTTCGTCGAGACGCTGGAACTGGGCAAGATCATCCAGGGGACCCGCGCCCGATCCATCGCCGGCGGCAAGGGTCTGAACGTCGCCCGCCTCGCCCGGCGCTTCGGCGAGCAGGCCGACAGTTTCACCGTCCTCGGCGGACACCCCGGACGGATGATTGACGAACTCAGCCGAACACAAGACGGCATTGACCTTATCGCCGTCTGGACCGATGCGCCGACGCGGGACATCGTCACTATCGCGGAAGAGGGCACGTGGCGTCAGGCCGCCTTCAAGGAACCCAGCCCGCAAATCACATCGAAGGAGAAGCGGGAGATACTGGCGACCTTCGATTCAATCATCCAGCGTTACGACCTCATCGCCCTCATGGGCAGCTCGCCGTGCCCCGAGACGGACGACGTCTACGCCCGAATGATCGCAAAAGCGAAACATTTGGGCAAGACGACCATCCTCGATTCGAGCGGCGTCTCGCTGGCCAAGGGGATTGAGGCCGGGCCGTTCATGGTCAAACCGAACCTCGCGGAGACGTCGGCGATCCTCGGGCGGGACCTCGCAGGCGAGGATGATATCTGGAAGGCCGTCGAGTTCTATCGGAGCAAAGGCATCGGGCTTGTTGTCCTAACAGACGGTGGGAAGGGCGCTTACGTTCAAGCGGAGGACCGTCGGCGGCGCGTTCTGCCTCCCAAGGTGAGAACGGTCAATCCCGTGGCATCAGGCGACGCTCTCGTGGCGGGAATCGCCGTCGGCCTGCGGCGCGGCCTGCCGATCGAGGAGACGATCCGGCTCGGCGTCGCCTGCGGCGCGGCGAACGCCGCCATGTGGGAGCCGGCCATGTGCTCCCCCGAAGACGTGGACCGGCTCCTGCCGATGATCCGGTGTGAAGAGGTAGCCCAGTAAATAGAACCGTATTCAGCAGCATGATGCTTCTTGTTTACAGGGCAAAATTCACATTGGAGGGCGCGTTGCCCAAATGTAGTCGCAGGCTTTAGCCTGCGCGATTCGGGGTCGCACGGCCAAACGGCGCAGGCTAATGGCTATTAACTAATTATGGAGACAGTCCAACATAACGAAGAAATTCCTG
>JBFMAD010000102.1:0-7712 GCA_040755855.1 Planctomycetota bacterium
TCCGACCAACAGGGGAAGATCCAGTTGCCGTGACGCCAGGGACGGATCAAGCTTCGTGACGGGGAACACCCAGGACACTATCGATCTCGGCCCTACGAAGTCGGCAGGCGGATCAAACATCGCGGATCTCTTCTCCTCCTTTTCCTTTGAGGCAATTCTTTCTTGATTTTACCATCCAGAACTCCCCGCCCTCGCCGCGATCCCTGATGCGTGATGTGCCCCTTCCGATCCGAATCCTCCCCACTCTCCGCACTCGATGGAACCAATCCCAGGTAACTCCCTACCTGACGACGATTCTCGAACCGACTCAAATCCCCCATCTCCGTCTTGCTCTTCCTCGCCTTCGTCGAACGCGATATCCTCGTCGGCGCCAACACAAAACACCTGATCCCATCCTCCGTCAAATCGTCATGCAACCCGAAACCCTGCGCACAAGCCTCATACGCAAACACGATCTCCGCCCCACCCGCCTCCTCCGCCCTTCGCTTCAACTCCACAATCGCACGACTCCGACCTGCCCGATCCGTACCGAACGACCGCGTCACCGCCTTCTCCCTATTGTGCGCAATCTGAAGCAGCATACTTTTGTCGTGCAAATCACACCCAACCAACATATAATTCACCATGGCCAGTCCTCCTCGAAACTTGAGATACGGTTCACGACACAACTAAAACCTATCCCAAATCTCGTCCGGAGGCAACTGGCCTTTTCTCCTCTTACATGGTAGCTTCGTGACCTTCATGGTGAGACGACTCCGTGGACGCGGATTCACGCAGATAGCGACGTCAGATTGCGGGAATACACCTCAAAATGCTCCCCCTCCTGTTCGTCGGGGTCCACCAGTTTCAGCCATAATGCGCTGTCCTTCCGATCCCCGCTGAGGTCGCGGCGGCTGCCGAGGTTGCCCGGATCGGGGCCGTTCCACACCACCTCGCCGTCCTGCAGGAAAATATACTCCCCGCCGTATCGGTTCACAATCTCGTCCCGGTGGTCGAGGTAATGAAGGGCCTGCTCGCACATGGTCCGCCGCCAACTGGCGACCGTCTCACTTGAATCCAGCGATTGCGAGTCGAACTCCGCCAGAGGCGGCTTCACTTCCAACTCGAAGTCCATCTCGGCGAGGTCCACAGACCCGAAGCCCCGCTCCGCGGCGACCCGCAGCGGATTGCGGTCCCGCCGGAACGGCGGAGCGGGCCAATCGGAGGCGGGGTCGTGGCCCATGAGGTATGCCCCGCAGGCGTCGGTCGCAATGACATGATCGCCCGCGATGAGCGCATCGCACAGGCGCCCGTCGCCGTCCCATTCCAGGCGCGACTGACCCGTCAGCGCGTCAATGATGTTGAGGCAGGGCTGAACGATCATCCCCAGGTCGGGCAGGACGTACGACAAACGGATGATGTGATGGTAGTAGGTCCGGATTTTTCCGCGCGGCGGCAGGGGCGACAGGCCGAAGAGGTTCTTCAGGCAAAGTGTGACCCCCATGAACGCATGGGACTTCAATTTGGCGACGGAGACCACCGCGTCGGCTTCTCTGATGCATGTGTGGAGGAGGTATTTCGAGAACATGAATCCCCCGCCCGGCACATCATAGACGGCAAGGGGCGGATCGCTGCACTCCACATAGTCGGCGCCGAACTCCTGCAGCAGGGGCATGAAGTTGACGTCCCTGCCGACGCCGCCCGGGACGGGAAGATACGTCGTATCGGCAACGACAAGTCTTGCGCTCGTCCTATCGCGGAGCAGGCGGAGCACGGCGCGGAGGACGGAGTCGTCCACCAGCTCCTGGCGGCGTCCGGCGATCCGGCGTATGCCCTCCGGCGGCCAAACCATATTGGCCTTGATCACAACCAATCCGGCGGCGCTTATCTTCTCCCACGAGCGGGAAAGCGGCGCCGTGATGCGCTCCAGCGTCCGAAAAATCTCCTCGTCGCTCGCGCGATGATCGCACCGCGCGGCGCGAACCGTATATTTACTCATCGGCAGACGACCCCGATAAAAACCATGAAGAACCGCAACTAATTATCGCGTGTTTCCATCTTTGGGTCAAGGCTTGCCTCGATGCGACGAAAAGGCTTGACAGGGAGGCTGCGCGACCCTATAGTGAAGGGCGCGGGGATGGTGCCCCGCGTATAAACGGGTCCCGCCGCGGAGCGCCGGATGCCTCTCGAAGTTCGATGTCCCAACCCGAAATGTGGCTGCCTGCTCAAGGCAAGCACCCTTGCCGAAGGAAAGCAGATCCCCTGCCCCAAGTGCGGCGCGCCCATCACGGTGCCGGATGTGTCCAAGGATGACACCTTGATGATGTCCGGCTCTCCATCCGACAGTCTGATCGGGCGCAAACTCGCGCACTACGAGATCATCTCCGAGCTCGGCAGCGGGGGAATGGGCGTGGTCTACAAGGCGCGCAATGTTAGCCTGGACAAGATCGTGGCCATCAAGGTGCTGCCCGAATATATCTCGGCGCATGATAGGGAGTTGCTGGCGCGCTTCATCCGCGAGGCCCGCTCCGCGGCCAAACTGGAGCACCCGAACATCACGCCTGTTTACTTCGCTGGCCGAATCGGGAAACGCTACTTCATCGAGATGCAATACGTCGAGGGGAAATCCCTTGCCGAACTCGTCGAAAAAAAAGGGCGTTTCACTCCGGCCGCCGCCACACGGATCGTCGAGCAGACCGCGCGGGCGCTGAAGGTCGCCCACGAGAACGGCATCATCCACCGCGATGTGAAACCGAGCAACATCATCCTCGACCGAAACGGCGCCCCAAAGGTCACCGACTTCGGCCTGGCGAAGGTCGCCGAGACCGAAACGGGGGTGACCGCATCCGGCCAGGTGCTCGGCACGCCCGACTATATGTCGCCCGAACAAAGCCGGGGCGAGGACGTGGACAAGCGCAGCGACATCTACTCCCTCGGCGCCACCTACTACATGTTGCTGACGGGTAAGACCCTGTTCAAGGGCAAGACCGTGATGCAGGTATTGCTCCAGCACGTTGACACCCCGCCCCCCTCGCCGCGCGAGACCGTGCCGGACCTGCCGGAGTGCGTGTGCGCCATCGTCGCCAAGATGCTGGCCAAGAAACCCGAGGAGCGGCATCAAAACTGCGATGAATTGATCGCGGAACTCCAGGCCGTCTCTCAGTCCCTTGCCGCGGCCCCTGCCCCTGTCGAGAAGAAGACAAGCAGGCTGCCGTACGCCGTGGCCGCCGGATTCGCCATCGCGGCCATCGCCGGGGGCGCCGCCCTCTTCCTGATCGAGTGCCCCGGACCGACCGCGCCAGGTCCGCAGCCGGGGCAGAAGGAGACCCATTCCACCTCGCCGCCGAGAGCGGCGACAGATATGATCCCAAAACCGGTAGAACCGCTCCCCCCGAAGGGCGGCGCCCCCGAGCCGACGCCGGCGGCAGCGAAGATCGAGAAGCCGGTGGATGCCTCTCCGCCCAAGCCGGTTGAGCAGGCTGCTCCCGATGTGGTCGCGGTCCCGCCGAAACCCGAATCGGTAAAGCAGACCCCTGCGGAGCAGCCGCCCCCGCCGGGCCAACCTGCGCCGGAAGCCGCGCCGTTCGACGCGGCGGCCTACGCGCGGGATACGAAGGATGTTGACGAACTCATTGACCAACTCGACCTCCAACGGGCGCATATCCGCGCCCTGGAACTGGTCCCCAAGTACCCGAAGCCGGCGGTGGGGAAGGCGGAGAACATAAAACGACTTGAGGAATTCCTTGATCGGATCTTTGCGCGCATCTCCTCCGGCGAAATTTGCGCCGAGATGAAGGACCTGAGCCGGCGCTTCGCCTACGCGGGTCGGATCAGCCGGATTGACATGCGGGGAGTCGCCGCGCAGGACGGAAAGTTTGAGAAGGAGTGGAAACACTTCAAGAGGGAGGAACTCTACCAATTGCTCCGGAAGTGCCTGGGGGAGACCGTAACCTCGACCGACAGGGCCTCGCTTGCGATTCTCTTGGCCGAGGGGACGCCGGACGAGACATGCCTCGCCCTCGCGGAGGATGAGATCGCCAAGGCGGACAAAAAGGACGACGATGTCCAGCGCGCCATCGCAACAGTCGGGCTGGCGAGGGAGGTCCTTTCCGCGCGCGCGGCGAGGCCGCAGGCCGCGCCCGCAGCCGCGTCCGCACCGGCCGCCTCCGGCAGGAAAGACCTGGTGGAGAGGCTGGTCCCGGAGAATCGCCCCCTTGCCGGGAACCTGTTGCTTCACGAGACGTTCGACGACAACACGCGACTCTGGGAGCAGACGGAGAAGGAGAGCAATCGCTGCATGGTGGAGAAGGGGGTGTATCACCTTCAGTCCCGGGAGTCGGGTCCCGCGCGGCTGAGGGGCGCGGCGATTGCGCACAAAGACGTCATCCTGCACGCCTCGGTCAGGCTCGCGGCGCTGGACGACCCGGAGCGCTCCCGCTTCGGCCTCTGCATCCGCCGTGGGAGAACGGGCCCTTTCTACATCTTCACCATTGCCCCCACGCAGTGCAGCCTGGACAAGATCAAGCCCAGCGTAACGGGCAGCGCGGCGACGGAGACGTTTGCCGCAAACCCCCGCGTCAAGACCAAGGACCTGGTGGGGAAGACCGTGGAGATGGAAATCCTCGCTGCCGGCCCCGCCTTCCGGTGCTACTTAGACGGGGAGCGGGTCCTCGACGCGATTGATCCCGATCCCGTCCTGGAGGGTGAACGGATCGAAGTCTGTCTGACCGGGAATCTCGATGTCGTGGTGGATGACGTCATCCTCTTCGACCTTCAGCCCTCGGCCGCGAAGCCGTCGGCCAGGGCCGCCCCCGACGCCCAGGCGGCGGCGATGGAAAGGGTGAAGGACCTGAAGAAGTGCGTGGAAAAGGAACTCAACATCGAGCTGGCGACAGTTGAGACGGGCCATTTCATCCTGCACGGCGATCTGCCCAAGGGGCGCTTGGAGGGCGTCGGGAAGGCTGGGGAGAAGGCATATGCGCGGCTCTGCTCCGTGTTCAACGTCGAAAAGAAGCAGCCCCTCCGGCCGGGCAAGTACGCCGTCTTCCTCTTCGCGAGCAAGGAGGAGTATCGGAACTATCTGACGAAGGTGTGTCATGTGGCGCAGGCGGATCAAGCCGGCCTTGTGAGCAGCCCCCTCCCGCCGAAGGCCGGGTGCGCGGGGTTCGCCGGCTTCTCCGTTGGGGATTCATCGGATGATCTGACGGGCACGTACTACTGGTTCCTGTCCACAGACTTCCTCCGCGGCTACAAACAGGGCGCTCCCCTGCCGGCATGGATGGAGGCGGGGTTTCGGGAGCATTGCAAGCGAACGATGGCGGGCGACCCCACGGAGCCGAAGCGAACTCGGACCGAGGTGAAGTTGCTGGCGCAACGGGGAGAGTGGCGGGGCCTGAAGGATATCCTCGCCGCAAAGGAGTTCCCGCCATCCGATGAATCGGGCCGATATCTTTGCTTCAGCCTGGTGGACTACGCCGTCAGCCGCGGGCCGAAGCAGTTTGTGGAATTTGTGGATAAGATCAAGGACGGCGCGGACCAGGAGACGGCCCTCCGAGAGGTCTTCGGCAGGCCCCTCGACGAATTCGAGGCGGGCTGGAAGGCGTTTGTTGACAAGAAGTACTGACCCCGATTGTGAGAAGCATAGATTACGGAGCCAAAACGATGAGCAGATCACAAAATAATTCAGCGGCCCGAACAACGCGCCGTCGCTTCCTCCAAACCGCCGCCCTCGGCGCGGGGAGGCTGATGAGCGGCGTCGCCTTCGGTCAGGCAAAGGCGCAGCGTCCCAACTTCCTCTTCATCATCAGCGATCAGTTGGGCCTCGACGCCATCGCCGCACACGGCTGCCCCGATGTGCATACCCCGAACATGGACCGGTTTGTCCAGCGCGGCGTGACGTTCATGGAATCGCACAGCACCAACCCCGTCTGCTCGCCGGCGCGCAGCTCCTTGTTCACCGGGCGGATGCCGACGGAGACGGGGGTCATCACCAACAGCCGGCCGATTCACCCCACCCGACCGAACATGGGCCAGTGGCTCGGCAAGGAGGGATACGAGGCGGTCTATTGCGGCAAGTGGCACCTGCCCGGCGGCTACCCCGCCGAGATCGAGGGCTTCACCGTCCTGCCCACCGGCGGCGGCCAGGGCGACCTGGTTGACTCCACGGTCTCGGCCTCGTGCGAGGCGTATCTGAAGGGCCGCGGGCGCGGCAAATCCTTCGTCCTGGCGGCCTCGCTTCTCCAGCCGCACGACATCTGCTACTGGGCGATCCAGGCCAAGACCCTCGTGCCCGATGGCCTGGCCTTCCCGCAGGTCGCCGACAAACTCCCCAAACTGCCGCCGAACCATCGAGTCCGCCCCCGCGCCCCGCGGAAGCTGGACCAGCTCCACTACGACGGCTTCTCCGACGAACAGTGGCGATACTACCTCTACATCTACTGCCGACAGGTGGAGATGGTGGACGGCGACATCGGACGCATCCTCAACGCCCTCGAGGACTCCGGCCAGGCCGACAACACCGTCGTCATCCTCACCTCCGACCACGGCGACGGACGCGGCC
The DNA here is from genome assembly GCA_040755855.1 of Planctomycetota bacterium. GTDB lineage: Bacteria > Planctomycetota > Brocadiia > JAADGH01 > JAADGH01 > JAADGH01. The sequence goes on from JBFMAD010000102.1 coordinate 6,539, forward strand.
GGCATCAGCATGTGTCGAAGTGGTATCCCTATGACGAGGCGGTGAAGGTCCCCATGATCGTCTCGTGTCCGGGGCGGATGGCCGAGGGGCTGCGCGACGCGGAGCATCTTGTTTCGGGGCTGGACGTGATGAACACCATGTGCGACTACGCGGGCATCCAGCCGCCGCCCGACAGCCCGGGGCGGAGCCTCCGTCCGCTCCTGGAGAAGAAGCCGACGGAGTGGCGGGAGTTCGTCGTGTCGGAGCACCACGTCATCGGCCGGATGCTCCGGACGCCGCAATACAAATACGTGCGCTACGAGGGCGATCCGGTGGAGCAGCTCTTCGACATGAAGGCCGATCCGTGGGAGACGAAGAATCTCTACGACCAAGCCAAGTATGCATCCGTGGTCAAGGACCATCGGAAACTGCTCGACGACTGGGAGGCGCGATTGAAGAAGGTTGAGCCGACGGAGGACATGTCCAAACTGGGAGGAAAAGGTGCAAAACAGAGGTAAGGTCATTGCGTTCGTATTGTGCTGGGCGACGATGGCCCTCGCGCAACCTGTGGTGAAGAACCCGAGTTTTGAGGCGGACAAGTTCGGCAAGTCCCCTGGCACGGCAAAGGCCAACGGTGGCGCGATTACGGGGTGGACGTTCAAGGGGAATGTCGGCGTCAATCCGTGGTGGGACGATGCGGCGAATCAGAAGGGGCCGAACCAGACCTTCAGCGACAACGGCCGCTTCCCGCACGGGCGGCAGACAGCCCTGATGCAGAACCAGTGCACGCTGAGCCAGAAGTTGGAGGGCTTCAAGGGGGGGAAGAAATACATCGTGACCTACCATGAAAACGCCCGCTGCGCGAACTGGACGGCGGAAGGCCCGCCGAAGATCGTCGTGACCCTCGGCGGCGAGACGATCGTCTCGGAGCACCCGGTCGCGCCGGTGGACAAGCGCGATGAGCGGACGCTGCCGTTCGACTTCGTCGAGAGCGCTGTCTTCACCGCCCCGCGCGACGGGGCCTATGATCTCGTCTTCACCACCACCGTCAACAACCGCGTGACGATCTTGATTGACGACGTGCGGATCATGGAGGCCAGGTAGCTGGATAATGGGGTCAGGTCTTCATTCTACATTTTACTATGTAATCTCGGATTGTGATAGGATAGAATAGACATCTTATAAGTCGCGCGCG
>JBFMAD010000103.1:0-7440 GCA_040755855.1 Planctomycetota bacterium
GGCTGAACCGATTCCGGAAGTTGCTGGTTCGCTTCGAGAAGAAGGAAGCCAGTCACGAGGCGTTACTTGAGATCGCGTGTGCATTGGTTGTCTTTCGACAAGTAATTACTATTCACGGATAAGCTCTAAACGCGGCTTCACACTCGTCGAGCTGCTGGTCGTCATGGCCATCATCGCGGTCCTGGCAAGCATGTTGGTGCCCGTGATCCGCGGCGTGATGGACCGGGCGCGAATAACCCACTGCCTGAATAACCTTCGGCAGATCGGGACGGCGCTGCTGATGTATAGCAGCGACTACCAGGACGCCCTGCCCGTCGCGCGAGTCGAAGGCGGCGCGGAAGATGAGCCGGTGGTTGATCCTATGGCTTCGCTATCATTACTGTATCCCAATTATGTCCCCGACCCCCGCCTCTTCACCTGCCGCGGCACCGATGACTGCGCCGACGACCTCATGCCGGGCGATGTGCTTCTTCCACGCCCCGACGTAGGGGAAAGGACGCTCTCGAAACGCATTTGCAGCTTCGGCTACGACTGCGACCAGACGCTCCGGAAGGGCGCGAATCCCTCGGTGATCGCCGTCGCCGCCGACGCCCCCGCAACGCGGGACGGCGTGACCGTCCCGACGGAAAACTGCCCCGCCCACAACGGGAAGGGGCAGAACGTCCTCTACCTCGACGGACACGTCGAGTTCAGGACCACCGTCCAAGCGGGGTTCCGCGGCGACAACATCTATTCCAAGGACGACGCGATAGACCCGCAGGAGGATTCGCACGTGCGGCAGCTCATCTCCAACGAATGAGCGCGGCTCGCTGACTTGTGTTGAAGCCACTCACCCGGGAGGCGGTGTGTATTGACACGCCGCCTCCCTCTTTTTTGCGCCAAAGGACGGGGAACATACCCAAGAAAAATACGCTTCGGGATTGCTTTGGGCATTGGGCATTTGGTATTCTTTCATCTCGTCATTCGTCATTCCGCGACCTATGGAGGGCGCTTGCGACAGCGCATGTCTTTAACTTTGCGCCATTACAGTATGTTCCCCTTTCGCCTCGCAATTCTGCTTGTAGGAGTGTGCAGCGTGAGCGTCACCTTGGCTGATGAGCAGCCGAAGGAGCCAGTCCACATCGGCAAGATGACCGCCTTCTGGCGGAACCGACCCGTCCTCGGCCAATGGCTCAAGGGCGGCCTGGGACTGGAGGAGGTCCCCGGCTATCTTTGCGATCCGTCGCTGTCCTTTCCCTACCGGAAGCGGCCCTATCCCAAGGAGGTCCTCTTCGCCGACCACCTGACCGTGGTGCGTCTCCTGGGCGGCTGGCAGTACGAGAAAGGGAAAGGGGAACTCGACGGCGGCCCGGAGGCGGACCTGGCCTACCGGGGCGAGGATGGGACCATCCGATACCGATGGGAATTGATCGGGCCTCGCCTCGACCACTACGTCGAGAACGGCTACGATCTGACGATCGTCCTCGACAACACGCCGTGGTGCTTCCCGGCGAAGCCGGTATCGGGCAGCCACTTCGGCCAGTCCGCGCCGGCGGCGGATTTCAAGGAATGGGGGGCCTTCATCGAGGAGCTGTGCCGCCAGCTCGTCAAGCGCTACGGCATGGAGCGGGTGAACGGCTGGCGCTTCCGCATGGGGACGGAGTGCCAGGGGGAGGCGCGGTTCACGGGGCCGCAGGAGGACTTCTTCAAGCTCTACGATCACGCCGCGGCGGCGGTGAGGTGCGTGCTGCCCGGGGCGAAGTTCGGTCCGTTCAACCTGGCGGGCGGCCCGGACGAGGGGAACGTGCGCTACTACGCCCTGGCCGACCACTGCATGACTGGGCGCAACCACGCCACCGGCGAGATGGGCAGTCCGATGGACTTTGCGGCGGTTTCGATCTACATGGCGCCGGTGGTCTCGAAGGGCATCCTCCGCACGACCAACCCCGACTACAAGGCGCGGACGAAGGTGGATTTCTGGACCGGCCTCGCCGCGCGGCATTCGCGGCTGAAGGACATCCCCCGCGAGGTGCACGAGTTCGGCATCCTCGGCAATGAGTTCAAGGCCGGTGGGGGCGAGCCGGGGGCGCGCGGGGCGGCGTGGGAGTTCCACATCATGATGAATCTGCGCGAGGGAGGCATGGAACGCCTGTGGCAGTGGGGCGTGATGGAAGACGTACGAACGGGCAAGGGACACAAGCTTCTGGTGGGCAGCGGCTGGCTGCTGTCGGTTCTGGAGCAGACCGTCGGCGGAGAGACCTACATCCTGTCGCCGCGCGTCGAGCCGGCGGACGCGGACATGCAAGAGTCGGAGTGCGTGAAGGAGATCGCCTCCTACCAGAGACCCGAAAAACTCGCGCAGCCGGGGGAGATGTTCTACAAGAGCATCGCCGTCGTCCAGGAACGGCGCGCCTTCCTCATCACGTCGGCATACCATGAGGATCGGTTTGTCACGCGGGCGGCGAAGGTGACGGTCTCGGTTCCGAAGACGCTGTTGGCGATGGACGCGGCCGCGAAGGTGAGGCATGTGGCCCTGACGCGGACGAACTCGGTCCACTTCCGGCTTCGGCAGGATTTGGCGGCGGCGGGCCTGCTCGCGGAGGAGTTCCAAAAGGTCCCCGGGCTTTTGTCAAGTGTGCGGGACATGGCCGGGCGGGAGGGGTGGTCCTACGTGGATCGGAATTGGGCGACCTACCAGACGATCATCAAAGACTCCCTGACGTTGAAGCCTTTCGCCGGCGAGGTCCGGTCGGACGCCACGCACCACCACTTCACCTTCGCCCTCGCCCCTCCGTCGGTGATGGTGATCGTGGTGGAGAAGGATGAACATATTGGCAAATAAGGATTTGCGAGAAGGTCACAGGTCATGAGAGAGTCCCTCAATCGGCTGGCAATAGGCGCGGCCTCAGCGCTGCTTGCGATCGTTCTGTGTGGATACCGGGCGGAATGTTCCGGCGCGGAAAAGGTTCCCTTCGTCAATGTGCCGGACCCGCTTTCGGGGGAGAACCCGCTCCACCCCCTCGTCGCAAAGGAAGTCCCGCAGATTGGTAAGCCCTTTAGCGACGCCCGTTTCGGGACGACGTTAACCCGCGTCACACAGGCGGACGGCGTTAAGGGGCGGCACGAATACTCGCGGCACGATCCATTCAACAAGGATCAGACGATGATCGTCCTCCTGCCCGAAGGGGAATGGAAGGTGTATCGCACGAACAAGGCGCCTTACAACCAGAGCGAGAATCTCGTCGCGACTCTGAGAGACGTGGCCGAGCCAAGATGGGACGTTAACGATCCGGACATCATCTGGTGTTTGCAGGATTTTTGCATTCGCACAATCAATGTCAAGACCGGGCACACGACTACGGTGAAGGATTTCAAACAAGACCCGGCCATCGCGCCGATCGTAAAGGCGGAGCCTGATCTCTACCGTGTGACCACGAAGGACGAAGGAGAGCCTTCCCTCGACAAGCGATTCTGGGCGCTCATGCTTCAAGGAAGCGAGGATGATTACCGACCTCGCTACATCATCACCTGGGATCGGCAGGAGAACCGGCTGCTGGCCCTTTATAAGATTCCCAAGGAGGAGTCCAAGATTGATTGGGTCGGCATGTCGTCGCTCGGCACATGGGCGCTGGTGGGCGGGGATTGGGACAATGGAGGGAAGCTGGCCGGGCTGACGATGGCGGACAAGGAGCTAACGAAGTTCCAGAGACTGGACTATGGAACCGCACATTCCGATGTGGGATTGGATGTCAACGGCAAAGAGGTCATCGTGATGCAGAACGGGCAGACGGATTTCATTGATCTGATTCCGCTCGATCCGAAGACGAAGCCGATCCTGGAGGCCGGCGGGAGCTATGACGGCACGGGCCGGACTTCTCTTGTCCGTCTTTTCTATGACAATGAATCTCCTCACGGTTTCAACTGCGGGGTGCATATCTCGTGCAATGTTCCCGGCTATTGTGTGATCTCCACCCACATGGAACCCAACATGAAGGAGCAGAACTGGCTCGACCGAACGATCACGCTGGTCAAGCTGAACCCGATCCGGCCACAGGTGTTTTATCTTGCCAAAGTCCATAACACCACAGCGGCCTATTGGGAAGAGACGCAAGCGACGATTACCAACGATGGTGCCAAGGTTGTATGGGCGTCCAATTGGAGTCAGAATGTGGGCAAGGAGCAAATATTCCTCATGCAGTTGGATATGCCAAAGAACTGGCGGGACATGCTGAACGTTCCAAAGTAGGAGGGGGAGGCATGAAAAAGGTCGGGGAAAGGGCAATGCCTTCTTAACATATTATCATTCACGACGTTACGCTACGGGAACTGACAACGATCCCAATTTCCCCGCAAATCCGCCGGGATTCTCACACCGCGTCAATATTAACATCGGATCCATATCAAAAGTAAGAGTTTAAGTATACCTGTTATATATATTCAGAAAAAAGGCGTGACGCGGCCTGGCCGGTGTGATAGACTCTGCCCGACATGAGCGAGCCAACCGAAGAAAAACGATTCTGGATCTACGTCGAGGACGCGCTGATCCTCCTGGCGATCCCCGTCCTCTGGCTGAAGATATGCAATGTCGGTGGGGAACTCACGAACTGGGCGCTGTTCGTGACGCTTGTGGTCATGGCGGTGGTCTTCTTCCGCCGCATCAATCGCATCCGGCGACGGACGAGGGGCTAATACGTCATCGCATACAGCACGACGTTCGTCGTAAGGCGGAGGGTGTCTTTCTCCGCCACCCCCCGGCAGCCCGGACATGGATGGCCGTGGATGGAGCACGTCAGATCATACTTGCTGTAAACGATGCACGCCCGCCCGTCAATCGTGACGCCTTCCAGCTCCGGCTTGCTCTTGCCCGGCTCCTCCTCAAGGACCTTCGGCTTGTACTGCACCCGCTCGATCTTCCCGCCAATGCTGAAGATCGGGTGCGTCGTCGGCAATGGTTCGAGGGGATGGTTCGGGAAGGTCTCCTTCACCAGGTTGCGGAACGACGCATCGTAGGCGCTCCGCCCGCAGCAGGCGTCGGAGAAGAGAAATCCTCCTCGCTCCAGATACGTCCGCAGCCGGCCGATCTCATCCTTGCTCAGCCGGATGCGCCCGTGGCTCGTCATGTAGAGGACGGGGTAGTCGAAGAGGTCCGGGTCGGACAACATGACGACCTTCCGCTTGTTGCCCACGTCGAACCCGGCCTTCTCGCGCAGGTGGAGCATGAGCTTCGTCATGGACAGGGGATCGGTGTTCCAGTCGCTGCCGTGGCGGACCTGGGCGATGACGAACGCCCCGCGCGGCGGGGGCTTTGGGGCCTCGCCCTTCTCGCCGATGACAATCTTGTCCAGCTTCCCGCGCAGGGGTTCGTCGCCCGTGGCGTAGGCGATGATGTTAATGCCGAGATTGAAGGCCGGCGCGTCCCACTCCTCCATCTCCCACCGGCACGACAGGTCGCGGGGGGAAAAAATCAGCGAGGTCCGGCAGCCGGTGTTCAACCCCCAGAGCTCGGGGACATCCCCCGTCAGCGTCTCGCAGATGGAGTAGATCGGGTGGTCGGGATCCAGTTTGGCGAGATACTCCTCGGGGTAGATGCGCTTCACTAACCGGCGAAAGCCCTCGTCGAAGGCACTGCGCCCACAGCAGGCCTCGGCGAAGATGAATCCGCCCTGGTCAATGTAGTCGCGGAGCTTCTGCACGATCGCATCCGGGAACGATTCGCTCGGCAGCTCGTGGCCGTTGAGATAGAGCATCGGCGCGCGGAGCCATTCGGCGAGGGGAGCGCCGATGTCCACCGCCTCCCATCCGGCAGGGTTATTCGTGACCTTGCCGTAGAACTTGGTCAGGTTTTCCATGTCGTGCGGGTCGTTGTTCCAGTCCTTGCCCCACTGGAGCTTGTTCACCGCCAGCGGCGCGCCGCCCTTGCCGAAGAAGAGGAGGGCGAAGGATGTGTCCGCCGCGCCGTCGCCCCAGCTTCCGTCGGCCCGTTGCCGCCGAACCAGCTGCGCGGCCCCCTCGCGGTACCAATCGTGCTCGCCGATGGTGCGCCGCCCCACGAGCACGCCGACCCGCTCGAGGGCGTACATGTAATAGTAGTAATGAAAGTCCGGCCCCTTCCTCGGATTCTCGGTTACGCTGAAATTGTCGGCCAGCCATCGGATGCCTTTCTCCAGGTTGATGTCCGCCTTATGCTGCCCGCACTGTTCCGGACACCTCGGCCGGACTTTGCCGGAGATGGCCAGCCCACACACCCCCGCGGCTGTCATGCTGCCGTATGATGGCGTTTTTACGCCGTACCCCCAGCCCCCGTCGTCGTTCTGCGCCTTGCGATAGAAGCTGTTGATCCTCTTCCATGTCTCAGGGGTAACGGATGCGTCGGACCGAGCCGCCTCCCGGAGGCCAAGGACCGCGAATTGCGTCGTTGAATTATTGGCGTTGCGCTCCGCATTTTTCCAACGTCGCGGGTGCCCGTAGCCCCAGTCCCCATCCTTGAGCTGAGAAGTCGCCAGCCAGTCGGCGCATTCCTGGATTTTTTTCACATGCGTGCGCACATCAACTGCGGACAGGGCCATCACAATCAACGACACGTGATACGTGTCCCAGCCCGTCCCGTCCAGGGGCTGCCGAACAAGATAAGCTGCCGCCCGTGTGATAACAGGGTCGCTCGGCTCCACACCGGCATGAACAAGCGAATACGCGGCAAGGGCCGTCAAGCCCGGGACATAGCTCTCCGTTCCGTGGGAAAACGCGCCATCCGCGCGCTGTTGATTACGGAGGTACGCGATTCCATTCTCGATGGCGCGCCTCACATCGGCCGTGGTCACATCATCCGCCCCCGGCGACGGGCCCGGCCCGGTCAACACAGCCAACGATAGCAGGGCGCAAATCACACCGCGCTTCATGGTCGTTCACCTCATATTTTCCACATGTTATGCCCACCCTTCGTTGTGATCAAGTTTTAGTTTTAACTGGTATACATATTTATTTGATAAACAAATATTTGTACACTATATAATTACATATTACCCAGCGAAACAAGATTCACAATTGCTGACGCTCATAGCCAACCGCCCGTTTGCGTCCCCATGCAAGCCGGGGCGCGACCTTCTCATGCGCAATTGGGTTTGTGGGGGGTGAAGAAGGGCATCGAAGTACAGACCGAAATCGCGGGGGGTTCTCGAACTCTCGCACGTGGAGAAGAAGACTACTCCGGCAGCGTCGCGCGACGAATCTCGCTCAGGCGTTCGAGCAACCGACGATACTTCGGCCAGATCTCTTTCCCATACGCCTGCTCCATCCGGCCCGTGAAATCGTCGCCGCCGGCAAAGATCGAGTAGGCGTACACCGGACTCGGCTGGCCCATTCCTTGCTCGACAAATTCCCGATACACGCGCTCGCGTTTCCGATCCTGCTTGCCGAGATTTTTGTAGAGATCGTGCGGCGTGACGAGATCGTCCGTGTCGCCGC
>JBFMAD010000104.1:0-6960 GCA_040755855.1 Planctomycetota bacterium
TTCGACAAAACTGTTCATAGCCCAACTCTTCCACTCCACTCGACATCTTTCACCGCCCCTATAAATACCATGACCCCTACGAAAAGCAAAACCTGTTTGGTTCCGGCTACGCCGGGTTATGCATTCGGGCTTAGGAATTCGTCATTTCTTCCTCTTGCCCTTCTCGTCCTTCTCCTCCCCCTCGTCCTTCGGCAGGGCTTCGTAGACCTTCACGTCGTCAACGGCGAGCAAATCATTCGAATCTGGCTTCTCTGGTTGCACATGGATGAATTTCCATTCTATTTTTTCATATGGTACCTGTTCCCAACGTGCGGTTTTGCCATCCACTGTCAGAGCATAGTTTCCTTGAAATGCCTCAAAAACCGTCAAGACCCATCTCGGCTTGGTGTACGAAAGAGCACCCAAAGCCAATTTCTTAACCCCTTCCTCATGGCTCCAGCTCTGTATGTAGAAGCTCTTAGCCTTCGGCGCGAGGATGCCGCTGACCCAGGGGAGCGCGTTTCCGCCAGTCTGGCGAGAGTTCAATGGTGTAATCCAAATGTGTGCGTTGGTAGGTAAGAAAGCCTTGATCTCAATGATTACATCAAGCATAGGTGTGATCTCACGCATTAATGTCGTCTTAGACCCGCCGCACTTCGACTTCGTCGCCAGTGCTTCTTTGATAATCCTATAGTCACATTCTTTTTCGTCAAACTTCCAGAGGATGTCCTTTTCAGAAAAATCATCCTCGAAAATCAGCTTCCCCCGTTTACAGATCGCCAGTTCCGGTTCTTTGCCCTTCTTTTTGCTCTGCGCCTCGGCGATCATGGAGGCGGAGAGGACCAAAGCCACGGACAGAGCCACGAGCGTCACCACACGTTTCATCCCATCCCTCCTTCTTGTGTTCTCCCCAAAAGAAAAGGGAGTCAACCAATACGCTACCCCCAACACGAGGCCTGCTACGGCCCGACCGGGAAAGTAACGTTTGGCGACTCCCTGTTTGCAGGGAGTCCGCCATAACGTCAATCCCGGTCATGAAATGTAGCAGTTCCGTGTTGGGAGACAGTTACGACGAACTCAGATTGTCATGTCGAGCATCCGGTCAGACGGATGCGGTTTCCTCCGATTATTCACAAGATACAATGCGTCTCTTGCCCCTCCGCATTTTCTATTCTACGCCGCCGCCCTTGAATGTAAAGAAAAAATCCCGGAGGCGAAGAGGCGGAGCCAAGCCCCGCGTCCGCGCGGGGTTCCCGCCTTGGCGGGACAGAGCCAGGGGACGAGGTACATGGGCGAAATGAGTATTGATTCCTGGCTTATCTTCGCCCTTCGTCGTTCGCACGCTCAAGCCCGCGAAGACGCGGCCTTGGGCGTGGCACACGACTTCGTGGTTTCTTGTGAACCAGGACTGCCTCTGCTGTGGGTGCGGGCCTCCCCCTGTTCGTGGATTCCCGCTCCCCGCTTACGGCCTGCGGGGACAAGTTTCGCGGGAATGACGGACAAGACGACTCTCGCAAAGCGCGCCTGCTTGACACCCCGCCCCACAGCGCCTATACTCAGTCCGCCATGACCGAGAGGATGTTCTACCTTATTTCCCGCGACGCGCGCTTTCGCGGATACGATTCCGCCCTCGCCCTCGCCGAGTGCTTGGCCCTCACCGGAGGGAAAGAGGAAGAGGAGCGGATCGTCTCTTCGGATCATCTTGCGGACATCTCGCGCGCCGCCTTCACCGCCTTTGGCGCGGAGGAGATCGCGCGCGGGGCGTCGCTTGACGAACTCTGCGAGACGGTCCGCGCGGCGGCGGTCGCCCTACCCGACTTCCGCGTCGAGGTCGAGAAGATCCCCGGCGCACTGCGCGACAACTCTCAGGATATCCAGAAACGGATCGCCGATGTCATCGTCGGCCGACCCGACCTGGCGAGCCCGAAGCACAGGCTTGTTGTTGTCCGGACCCCGGCGCAGTTCCGGCTCGGCCGGATCGTAACCGAGCCATCTACGGATTGGGGCAAGCCCCTCGACCTGCCCCATCGCTGCTCGCGCAGCATCGCGGACCGGCTCGCGCGGGCGATGGTGAACCTGGCCGCCCGGCCCGGCGACCGTATCCTCGACCCATGCTGCGGGATGGGCACGATCCCGATCCAGGCGATGCAGGTCGGGATTGACGCCGATGCATCCGACATCAACTTCAAGATGATCGAGGCCGCGAATCAGAACCTGGCCGCGCTGGGCCGCCCACAGCGCGCAAAAGCGGCCGACCTCATGGAACGCCGAGGGCGGTGGGACGCGGTGGTGACGGACCTGCCCTACGGATGGTTCGGGCACGAGGAGGAGCACCGGCAGGTGGAGGAGGCGCTCGCCCATCTGGTCACGCTCGCGCCGAGGGTGGTCGTTGCGACCGCATCGCCCCGTCACGCGGCCTTCGAGGGAGGGCGATTCAGCCGCACGGAGGCGATCCCCCTGCCGGTCTCCCCGAGGCGCAGCCGCTACATCCACGTTGCGGCGGCGGGTTAGCCGAATCGGTGGGCCACGGGCCCACCCTACTTTCTACTGCGCTTCGATGGACACGAATCGGGCGAACTTCCATCCGTGCTCGGTCTTCACGGCGTGGTTCACAATGAAGTCCGCGGCCTTCCTCGCGGCGGCGAGAACCTCATCGTCCTTGAGGAATTTGCCCGTCTCGGCCAGCGCAAGCACCACACCCGTCTGGCCGTAGTCGAGCGCCATATTCACCGTCGCGGCATCGGCGGTGAAGGGCGGAGGCGGGTACATGGTCTTTTCCCCGGGGCGCATCTTCCATGCCAGCGTCTCGCCGACCGGCGTGGCCTTTGCCACGAAAAGACGGGCAGAATGCTTCATGGCGTTCCTTGTGCGATCAAGGAACTTGGGGTCTTCCTTCCCGATCTCCTCCGCCAGCAACCTTGGAAACCAGGTGCTCCCGCCGGCCCCGCCGCAGACGCCGAACCCCGTCGGCCCGCCTCCCGACGCAAACACAGTCCCCTCCGTCGCCGACTCAACTGCGCGCAGCGCAAACTCCGCCGCGCCGCGGGCGTGCTTCATGCAGTCCTGGGCGAACTTCTCGTCGCCGCGCTTGCGGTTCACCTGGTAGCCCTTGAGAAACGCCCACCCGATCCCGCCGACGCCGCTGCCCAGCCCGGGGTTCAGGTTCACCTTCTGGTTGCGCATCCAGGGCCATCGGTATCCCCCGTTGGCTTCCTCCGCCTGGCTCATCAGGTATCGGAGGGCGCTGTTGGCGAGCAGGAGGGGCGTGGTTCCATCGCTTAGCTTGAGATCGGGCATGGCCTCGGCGAGATCGAGCAGGGGGATGATCACCCCCGCCTGGCCGTAGCAGTAGCCGGTGATGAAGGCGCTCTTGTCCTCCAACTGCGACCATTTGTAGGCCGGCCACGCCAACGCGCCATCGTCCATCGTCACCGCCCGCGTCTTGAGGTTCACGAGAATTCCCTTGAGCGCCTTCACAAAGGCCTCGTCAGGCTGGATCGCATGGGCATGCGTCAGTATCTGTATGTATTTGCCGAGGCCGTGCGAATGTCCCGAAACAAGGCCCTGATCCTGTCTTTGGCTGAAGAAGAATGGCCAACCATGCGCTGCGCCGAGCGGGGTTTCCCACTGGACTGCGCCGACCTCGGCGAGCCACCGCGCCCCCGCGAGGCCCGTCTCTTTATACTCGGGCCGCTTGGTCCTGGCGTAGGCATCGAGGAACTTCGCCACAACCGGGGCGACGCCGGGCATCTGGATCGCGCGGGGGTCGTCGAGGGCGGGAGGATCGCTCAGATACCACGTGGCCCGCCCCTGATCGTCCGTCTTCTTGACGTGCATCAGCCAGGCGAGGGTCTGGTGCGCGCAGTCCATGTATTTGTCGTCGCCCTCCCCCAGGCTCAGCATGGCATAGAGCACGCCCGCCGCGCCATGTGTGTCGGTGTAATAGGCGTCTTCGCGCTTGGTCGGGGCAGACGATTCCTTTTCGGCTTTCTTTTTCCGCGCCGGCTTGCCAGCCATCGAGGATTTCGCGCCCAGGGGATCGAGCAGGAAGTCTATCCCCGCCGCGTCCGCCGAGGCGTCCACCGGCTTCACACCCGCCTGTTTGAAATCCTCCAGCGAGGGCGCCGCGCCCTGGAATTGAACCCCGTCGTAGATCTCGTTCACGTGGGCGCTTGAGAGTGTAAAGACGCCGATCTGCTTGACGCCCGCGGGGAGTTCAAACACGTACTCCCCATTCGCGTCGGTCGTTGCGGTCTTTTCGACCTTCACCGGCTCGCCGTTGGGCGTCTTCTCGATGACGACCTTCCTGCTTCCCCCGACGGTCAGGTTGGCGATCGGCTTGCCCGTCTTCTCCTCCTTCACCGTCCCGCGCACGGTGGTCTGCCCGTCTGCCGCAGGGTGGACCAACATGGCGATCAACAGCGATACGATTGCGAACCCTCTTTTTTCCATGATTATTGTCCTTTCTCCTTATGATAGCCCAATCTCTCCGACACCTCCGCCGCGATGCTTGTCACCGCCTCTATGGCCCGGTTCGCCTTGTCGTCGTCCAATCTGAAAAACGGACCCGTGACGCCCAGCGCCCCGATCACCTCGCCGTGATTGTCCCGGAGAGGCGCGGCAATAGAGGCCACGCCCGTTGTGTCCGGCCTGTTGTCATAGGCATAGCCCTGCTCCCTGACCGTTGCCAGATCGGACTTGAACTGCGCAATGGCCACATCCCTCCAATCCGGTCTGGCGGAGAGCCGCTCCAGGACCTGATCCAGTTCTCTTGCCGGTAGAAAGGCCGCAAGAATCTTCCCGGACGCGAGGCTGTGCAGCGGAAAGCGATCACCGGGCGCGAAGGTCGCCGCGATCATATTTTTTGCATCTACCGCAGACTGGATGAGCCCTTCGCCCTGCGAGAAAATCGCTATGTGAGACGATTCGCCCGACTTATCGGCCAAACGGGCAACCACTTCGTTCAACGCGCCCTCAACATCTCGCTGACGCTGGAGCAGAACATTCAGCTCGAAGACCTTGAATCCCAGATGAAACCGTCTGCTCTTGTCCCGGAAGACATAGCGTCTCGCGTTGAGCGTGGCCAGGAGTCTTGATACCGTGCTCTTGCTCAGCCCCGTTTTTGCGCTGAGTTGCGTCACGCTGAAACTCGCCATGCCGTGACTGATGATCTCAAGAAGCTCAAGACCCCGATCAAGGGATTGGATTCTGCCCACGGAATCCCTGCTCCGATCAATCTGCATCTTGCTCACGTTCTCTAATCCTCCCGGTAGGTCTCGCATCTACAATGTTTTAGCTTGTATATGGGTGGAAGTCAACGATTATTTTGCATATTATGCAAATACTGTTGCGTATTATGAAATATATGGGCGGATGGCCTGGGGGGGGAACGATGGCATATTGTCACGCCACCGGCCGTCGTGCGCATGTGCACATTGTTGCGGAAAGCACTCGCCCGGTGATTCCGTGCGTCATTATCAGATGTACAAGTACTTATATTCCAGCCACTTAAATAGGTCTGATCTTTTGAATTTCCGGAGGCTTAAGACGCCTCCAGCGTGACGAGCATTCGGCCGAAGATCGGGGCGTAGTGGTGGAAGGTCTCTGCGGGAGCGGCGAGGAAGACCTGCACGAGGGTCCCTTTCTCGATGCCGATGACGAGGAGGGCGTACCGGGATTCTTCACCATTTGCTATCTCGATCTTGAACGCCAGCGCCGCCTGCCGACCGATTCGGGCCAGGGCGGGATCGGGATGGAGTCTTGCCTCGCCGTATCGTTTCTTCAGTTCCTCGACATACAGGTCGCGATACCTCAGGATGATCTGCTCGGGGGTGAGCGTCTCGCCCTTGAACCGCAGATCGGCCTTGGAAATCCTCTCCGCCACCAGGCCCGGGCACGGGTCGTTCACGCGACCGCGCGCCTTCGGCGAGGCCAGGACGACCTGCACGCGATCGTCTCCGCCGGCCTCTTTTCGCTCCCACGCGGCGGGGCATTTGACGGTCATCCTGGCGGCGGCAAAGGCATACTCCTCCAGCTTCTCCACATCCAGGGCTTCCAACTCCGGTGCGAGGACTCGGAAGGAGCGGACCATGCGATCAAACTGCACGGAAAGCATCTCGTCCATTTCCTTCGGCAGGCGATACTCGATCACATACGAATGAAAGGCCGACGGCAGGGCGAATATTCGGATGACGGCAAAGCCGCCGCCTTTTTGCGCCTCGTCAATGATGTTTCGGATGGCCGACTGCCGGTCGAGGATGATCTCCTTCGTCTCTCGAACAGCGACGGTGCTCCCCCGCTTGGCGCACTCCTCGCGCAGGCGTTGGAGCGCCTCATCGGAAAGCGTCTTCAGCATTTCGCCCGTCACCGTCCGCTCGGTCCACTCGGTGATGAGCGTAACGCGCATGTCCATCTTGCCCGCGTCCTCCGAGTCGGCGGGCGGCGTGAAGATGACGTCCCGCCGCCCGAGGGCGGCCTGGGTTTTCTCCTCCCATTCATTCGGCACGCGAATGCTGAACCATCCGCCGGGGTCGGTGTAGTTCCGCGGCATGACGATGCGCGGCTCCTGGGCAAGAATCGCCCCGCATAACATGACAAGGGCCGACGCGAGCGCGAGGCAGAGGTATGTTCTTCGCATGATTACTTCCTCCCCAAAGCGGGCTTCGCCCGCATCCCAAGAGCAAAATTCACATTGGACACATTTTTTCCCGCGGGAACTAACGCTATCCCACTGATGGAGAGCTATACCGTTCCGAAAAATCTCCTTTTGCGTATACCACACTTCCTGAAGACAGGAAGTGTGATATTATGTGTCCAGGGCCTGTTGCCCAAATCCCGAACTGGCAAAAATGATCTGTAGCCGCAGGCTTATGGTGATTAACTAAATAAGTTGACATTTGCCTCCTGATGTGGTATAAGAGAGTAGAGGAGGTGAATGAAGATGGAATTGACCCAAGGACAACGCAATGAACTGGAAGCGAC
>JBFMAD010000105.1:0-6693 GCA_040755855.1 Planctomycetota bacterium
AACGCCCAGACATATCCAACTCCAACTTCCGACCCATAAACAACCTCCTGTCTTCAAAACCTCTCCACATCCTAACCCGACAGGAAGTCTCCCTCAAACCCATTCCCAGAAACTATGAGCAATACAGTACTCGTTTCAGCACCGCTGCCAGTTCTCTCGTGACCAAGGTTTACATGGGGTATGTTACGACGTGGTATAGTCAGTGCAAGTGCTATTGCAAGTAGGGCAGATGACAATGAAAATCGGGGCCTTCAAGAACCGTTTCGTATGCACTGATTGGGAGGGCGGAGAGATGGGAGTGCTGTGGGCTTGGTTTGTGCTGGTATTATTGGTGGTCTATATGACCAGCTGTGGACTCGGCCCCCCTGTGAGTAATTACGACGAAAAAGTTGAACTATTGCGTACTGCCATATGGCTCAAAGATGTTGAGAAGGCGAGAATTGTCGTCCAAGAAGGAGCAAACGTGAATGGCAGAAAGCTGTTGATTGATGCTGTTCTCACCTCGAATATTGAGATGGTCAGCTTATTATTAAGCAAAGGCGCATCCGTCAACGCGAAGGATCCCTTGCTTGGTACGCCGTTGCACGTGGCTGCTGGCGACGGGAACAAGGAGATCGTCAGACTCCTTCTTGAAGCTGGCGCGGAGGTTAATGCGAAAGATAGCAGTGCTTCCACTCCGATGGACAACGCGATCTACCATAAGCACCAGGACGTTATTGCCCTTCTGCGCAAATATGGCGGGAAGACGCGGGAAGAGATCGAAATGGCATCGGGGGCTGCCGACCTCCGCGAGGCCGCCGGGAAGGGGGATCTGGAGCGGATGAAGGCGTTGGTGGCCGAGGGGGTAAATGTTAATATGGAGATTGCTTGTGGGCAAAGAGCATTGCACTATGCGGCTGAGGCCGGGCAGAAGGAGATTGTGGAATTCCTCGTGAGTAAGGGGGCGGATGTGAATGCGAGGACGGACGACCAACAGACGCCGCTGCACGGAGCCGCGGGAAAGGGCCGCGTCGAAGTGGCAGAGATTTTGTTAACGAAGTGGGCCAACGTGAACGCCAAGGATAGGGTTGGAGACACGCCGCTGCACAACGCAGCCTTTTGGGGCCACAGAGAGGTTGTGGAGCTGCTGGTTCGCAAGGGGGCGGACGTGAACTCGCGAGGTCCGATCTGTGAGACGCCTCTGCACCAGGCCGTGGAATGTGGAAACAAGGAGGTAGTGGAATTTCTGCTCAGCAAAGGCGCAAGGGTGAACAGCAAGGATGAGTGTGGAGAGACGCCGTTGCATAAGGCGGCCTCAGAAGGGTACAGGGATATAGCGGAGTTGCTGGTCACGAACGGAGCGAAGGTGGACGTGCAAGACAAGCTGCACAGGACGCCGCTGCGTGTCGCGGCGAGCAAAGAGATGCAGCTTCCTTCTGCGGAAGCCGACTTCAAGGGGATTGGCCTTCTCTTGGCGGAGAAGGGCGCGAAGGTGACAGAGTATGATGCGGTGTGGCTGGGATTGAAGGATGGGGTTGAGGAGCTGTTCGCGAAGGGGGTAAACGTGCGCGCTCAGGATTCAGAGGGAGCGACGTTGTTGCACTGGGCGGCGAAGGGCGAAGATGCGGAGATCGTGAAGAGGCTTATCGCGATGGGAGCCGATGTGAACGCGCGCACTGATGGCGTGACGCCGCTGCACGTGGCGGGGGACAATAGGGAGATCGCGACGGTATTGGTGAAGGCGGGGGCAGATGTAAATGCGAGGAAGGAGAATCAGGACACGCCGTTGCATGAGGCGGCGGAACTTGGGAAGAAACAGCTTGCAGAGGTTTTGCTGGCGCATGGGGCAGATGTGAATGCCAAGAACGCTGAGGGAAGTACCCCTTTGCACTGGGCAAAGGGGAGGGGGATGGTTGAATTGCTGATCCGGAGCGGCGCTGATGTGAATGCCAAGACTGTTCACGGAGACACGCCGCTGCATTTACATCGTGCGAGGAAGGAGGGGGTTGAGTTACTGATCAAGAGTGGTGCAGATGTGAACGCATTGGACGGCAACCACAAGACGCCACTGGACGTCGCCGAAGATGGCGACCACAAGGATGTAGCCGCTCTCCTGCGCCAGCACGGGGCGAAGTCGGGGAAGGAGATCAAGTAACCTATCTGCATCATCCGGAAGCGGCATGGCGGTTCGCTTCAGGTGATTTACCTTCACGAATATAACTACGACGCGGCGGGGCGGCTGACGAGCCTGTTGAATCTGAAATCCGATCTCTCTGCGGTCTGCACGTTCTACTACACCTACGACCGGAACAGCAACATCACGCGGGTTGACCGGGACGGGGGGCTTGTGATATACTATGAGTACGATCCGCTCCAGCGCTTGACGAGGGAGAAGTGGCAGGATGGGACGCCGCAGGTTGTTTACTCCTACCAGTACGACTACGATCCGTCGGGGAACAGGCTGAAGATGATCCAGGACGGGACGGAGACACACTATCACTACAACGCGGCGAACGAACTCCTGTGGGAGGAGGTCGGGGGAGTCTATACGTATTACACGTATGACGACGATGGGAACACGCTGACGAAGGAAGTCCCGACCGAAGGCGCGGCGACGTATTACGAGTGGACGCAGGCGAACATGATGAAGTCGGCGGCTGTGCCCGGAAAGACGGTGAACTACTATGGGTATGACGGCGCGCTGGGTGCTATGTAGGTTTGACTCTTTCCATTTTACGCGCCCCATCCGGATTGGTGAAATGGTGCGCTAAGGCAACGCAGGTCTTGCCGGGGAGATGCGAACCGCGGAATTCCAGATGTCGTAGGTCAGGTCCGGCGCGCAGATCAAGCGCAGGATCGTATCGAAGGTGGCCTGCTTCACCCTCAGCGTCACGGTCCGTCCCTCGTCCACCTCCGGGGCGATAACCATGTTGCAGTCGACCTGCATCCGCAAGAACTTGACCACATCGACAAGCGGGACATTCTCGAATTCCACATCCATGCGCCTCTCCTGAACGATCCGCCAGAGGGCGCGCTCCTCTTCCGCAGGCGTCGCAGACAGTCGCGACGGCTTGTGCGCCAGGGCCGCCAGGTCTGTGGAACTGCCGATGCAGATGACATTCCCAACGACCTCCCACTTTGCCCCCGTGTCAATCATCTGGATGAGGTTATCGAGCGTGCTGCTGAGGGGCGCCTGTTTCAGTTCAAGCGTGATGGGCCTCTTGGACCACTGCCGCGTCAGGAGCGCGATGTTCTTTCCTGTGAGACTCTCGAGAAACGATACAACATCGAGCAACGGGGTATCCACGAACGACACATCAACCTTCGTCTCGGCGACGGCCTTTCGGAGCGCGGCCTCCTCGGATGTCGGCTCAGGCGGGGCGGCCTTCGGCTGGGGCTGACCTTTTCCCTGCGCCTCTTTCAACATGCCAAGATGCCCCGCGATCACTCTCGCATAGAACTCCAGATCGATCCCACTCTTGACCTTGCCGTTTTTCACGTTCTTGATCATGCACACACAGAAAGGCGGAAGCACCGCACCGTGTTTCTCAAACTCGTCCAACGCAGCCATGATCCTTGCCTTGTTCCCCGCATCGTCAAACTTCCCAGCAAGCAAGTCCCCGGCCTGTTCCTCCGTAACGGCGAGGCTGGCTTCATACCTCAACATGATCTGGTCGGCCAAGCCCTCGTGGTTCATCTCCTCCCCGGTCACGCTGCAAACATCCTTAGCCGCCTTGACAGCCGCGTCGCGGAACGCTTTCTTGACCTTGACCACGGCTGCATCCTGCCCCCCGATATCCATGATGAGTTTGTTCGTCTTGATGACTGGGGCATCCGTCTTTAACTGCTTGATCGTCACGTCGCCCGATGCCACCATCTTCTGTGTCTGCGTGTCAACAGCAAGCCGATCCGCCTGGACCTCCATGCCCCCGATCTCCACGACGCTCCCCTGCCCCTGCGCCGTTTCCCAGAAGCGCTTGTACTGATTGAAGAGCAGGGGGCTGGAGCCGGAGGAAGTGCCCCTGCTGAACAGGCCCCCGGTCTTCGCCTTCCAGTGATAGCTAAGCCCCTCATGCCAGATCTCCATCGTCGTCTCTCCGTCCCCGTAGGGGAGGATCTCACCTAAGGGGAGATGCCGCCGGGCCACCGCGCGCTGGCGTTCGTCAAGGACGACGTCAATCTTCGACCAGAGTTCCTTCTCGATGGCCTTCACGTCTGCCGAGAACGGAGAAACCGTCACATGAACATGGCCCTGGTCATCCTTGAATACCTTTGTATGTTTCTCCTCCAGGGCTACGTACTTTCGGTGCGCCTCCTGGAGGGCCTTGTTCACCGCCTCTTCTTCCATCGGCCGAAGGTCCAGGGTCTGCGAAAACTCCTTGCTTACCGTCGGCCCCATCGGTCCGAAACGCAGAAAGTCCGCCGTATCCATCCCCCTCAGGATAGTTCGCCCTTTCCACGTGGTTGTAACAAGGGAAAAGGCGATGCACGCGGCGGCGATAAGCGCAAGCACGCATAGCGTGCCGACGAGCAACGTTGCCGGTCGACTCAACGCAACCCACCATCCCGCCCACTCGGACACATCTCCGCGCTCTGGCTGCCGGGGGGCCTGCGAAATCCTTTCCACCTGCGTCTTCACCTCGCCCGCGCTCTGGTAGCGCCGCGCCGGCTCGCGCTCCAGCGTCCGGAGCACCACCTCGTCAATCCGCACATCCACCTGCACCTTCTGCGACGGCGGGGCGAAGCGCCCCATCGGCAGCTCGCCGGTGAGCATCTCGTAGAAGACGACCCCCAGCGAGTAGATGTCCGACCGCTGATCCACCTCCAGCGGCTTTTCCATCTGCTCCGGGGCCATGTAGTGCGGCGTGCCCATCACCTGGCCCGTGCCGGTGAGAGTAAAGTCGGCTCGCGACACCCCGATCAACTTGGCCAGGCCGAAATCCGCAATCTTCACATTCCCCTTCTTGTCGAGCAGGATGTTCTCCGGCTTGATGTCCCGGTGGACCACGCCCTCCTCATGGGCGAACTGGAGGGCGTCGCAAATCTGCGTCACGATCTTCAGCGCCTCCCGCGGCGGAAGCGCCTTCGCCTTGATCGCCTGCCGCAGATTCACGCCGTCCACATACTCCATGAGGAAGTAGTAGTAGTCCCCCGCCTGGCCGAAGTCGTGCACCATGACGATGTTCGGGTGGCCCAGCTTGGCCAGGGCCTTGGCCTCGCGGGAGAATCGCTCGGCGAAGGTGGGGTCCTTGGCCACGTTCGGCGGGAGCACCTTCAAGGCCACCAGCCGGTCCAGGCTGGTCTGCCTGGCCTTGTAAACCGCCCCCATGCCGCCCTTGCCCAGAAGCCCCAGGACCTCCAACTGCGGGAAGTACCTCCCCAGTTCCTCGGGCGACGGGGGATCGAAATCGGTTGCCGACTTTGGCGTATCCTTCGCCCCTGTCAGGAGATACGTCGAGTCCTTCGACTGCGCCAGAAGGCACTTTGGGCACAGCCCCTCCGGGGCGTCCGGGGAAAGCGGCGCGCTGCATTTCGGGCATTTTCGATCTTTGGTCATTCTGTGTTCCTTCTGAACGGTTTCCTTCTATCCCCATCAGAAGAAATCCGTTGCAAAGGTTACAGTTTTTTATCCCTTTTTTCAACCAATTGCGGTGAATAGAAAACGAATCTCGTCCTCGATCTCGGACGGATCGGCCACCGTCTGGGCAATCTCCATGCGCAGGCGTTCGCGGTAGCGTTTCCGCAGGCGATGGATCGCCACCTTTACCGCGCCCTCCGTCATGCCGAGTTCCTCGGCCACCTGCCGGTAGGGAATGGTCTTCTTGTCGGCGGCGAGGAACTCCTTCAATCGGTTGAAGAGTCCCTCCTTGCCAGCCTCCGCGAAATCCTGCCGCAGGCGAGCCAGGACCTGCTCCAGCAGAGTCAGCGCCCAGCGCCGCTCAAAGATCCGCTCCGCTGTCAGGTCGTGGGTCGGCTCCAGGGCATATCGGCCCTCGGCGGCGTCAAAGTCGAGGGGGATGGGGGCCCTGCCGCCGCCGCGTTTCTGGGCATGGACCCGATCCCATTCGTTTGCGAGGAAGTGCTTCATCGAGGCTAGGAGATAGGCCCGAAATTTCCCCTTTTTCGGATCGAGGGTCCTGAAGTAATTCTTCTCGAGGAACCGCGCGAAAAACTCCTGGGTGAGGTCCTGAGCCTCATCCGCGTTGCGGCCCTGGCGGCGGACGTAGGCGTAGAGCGGAAACCAATAGCCCTGGCACAACGTGGCGAGGGCCTCCCTCGCCCGGGGCGTGCTCTCGCCCCCCGCGGCCAGGACGATGCTCCAGCGCGTGGTGGCAAACCGAGGGGACAGAGACTCTTGCTCCTTTATCGCCATGACCAAAGAATAGCACAGCCACGCTGGGATGTAAAGCAGCAAATGCAGAAAGCCAATGCAAAAAGCCAGACCTTTATAACAGGCCTAATTTAAGCATATTATATATCGTATATTGACACAACACTCGCCACTTGGTATAATAGTCAAATCGTTCAGGAAACAATTCTTCTTGCTGTTGTGTGAGGAGGGATGGGTCATGGTCCGTGGCTATCGTGTTTCTTTCGCCGGCGGGGTGTTTCACGTGACCACGCGAGGGAATAATCGCGAAGCGGTCTTCCTCGACAACAACGATTTCGAACACTACCGCTCCCTCCTCCGCCGTTACCGCGACAAGTTCAAGT
>JBFMAD010000106.1:0-6128 GCA_040755855.1 Planctomycetota bacterium
GATAAGCCGCGCCACCGAATTGCCTGGCAGCAAACTCTCCAGCGAACCCGTCACCCACAGGGCTTGCGAACGATTGTCACTTATCAAACGCAGCATGAGCGCCTTCTCCTCACGAACACTCTCATCAGAGCTGCGCGTATATATCAAACAAATCGCAACTTGTCCAAAAATTTCTGCACGAGAGACTTTTTGGAAGTCCCCTTTCGCGGGAATGACGGTGTGGCGCTTTTCACTGCCCCCCCTGCATCACTGAGGCGCTACGAGCTGCGCCGCTTTCCGATTGCGCTTCTCCCGGTTCGACATTATAATGAAGCTGCCTGACCATCCTCCCGGAGGTTTGGAACCGCCGAGAGGATTGCCCTCGTCGTGGTCCGATACTGTGATGAGGCCGCCATGACCGAAAACCGGAGACCTCCCTGGCCCGCCTCCTGGCCGCCGTTCTGGCGGACGGCGCTGCATGTGGCGATTGCGACGGGAGTGGGCAATGTTGCTCTTGCAGGCGCTTTTGTAGTGATTGTCGAGGTTGTGCTAAATCGCCCAGGCTCAATTTATGTACAGCAGAAGCTTTTGATGGTTGGCATGGTTGTGATACCGCTCGTGCTTAGCGCCCTTGTGTGCGGCATCGTGGCGCGGGCGCGATGGCGGACCGTGATATCGTTGGTCATTGCGTTCTTCATGGGGTTCGTGGTGTTCGTTCCTACCTTTCTTCGCGGAGGTATCTACATTTTCTACATTGGGTATTTTCCTAACATAATTGCAATGGTCATTAAGGCCCTCATGTCCTGTTCGCCCTTTTTCCAAATGCCCCTCGGGGACTATCGGCCATCTCTTGCTGCGCTTATCACTTTGACAGGAACCATGGCGGCGGTTGGGCTCGTTTGTAAAATATGGACGCTGTTCGGTCGAAGAATGCTCGTTGTGGCAGAGATCGTTCTTTGGTTCATTGCCATGACGATTCTTGTGACCCTTGCTTGCGACCCCGGACACGCCTATATCCCCGGGATAAGTAGTGGCTATGCGTGGTCCATTATGTGCCCAACCGTCGTAACGCTCTACTTCGCAATCACTGTTTGGCTCTTCGCCAGGATCAGTGGCGGTGGCAGGCCCTGGCCTCTCGGCATAGCCTGTATCGTGGGAACGCTCATGTTCTCAGCGTCGGTGTTCTGGGCGAGGGCCACAGGTCTTCGTGAATTGCTGCTCGACGCTATCTCGCCAATAGCGAACTTCCCGGATATTGTTCGCTCTTTCGTGTGGTGCATTTCGGTAGGCGTCCTCTTTCCCGCCACCTACGCGATCACGGCGCGAATCCTAATCAGCGCAGTGGAAGGGGCGAAAGACAAATAGGTTTCGGGCGGATAGTACGGTTGTGTAAACAAAGATAGAACCTCTGTAAGTGGCGTATTAACACCATGTTGTGGAAATAAATATGACGAAGCGCGGTCCCATGCCGTAAATCTCCGCAGGATTGCGCGCATGTGCATTCGGGGCGATTGGCGCGAAAAGACCTCTGGCGCATTCAAGCACCCATAGAGCGCGACTGAAAGGCCAAAACCGCCAGATCGGATGAACGTAATGCGCGGCCAATGCATCTTATGCAAAGGATGTCCGTAATAGGTATAGTCGTAACAGGTTGTAATATCATGTGTTAGATGGGTTCGATTTCGAAATGCCCGACTTCCCGGAGGTCAAACCTCCGGGAAGTCAAACCGGTGAATGTTTCACGTGAAACATTGATCTGGAACTTGACGCAAGTTCTTTGCAGTCCCGCGACTACGACCTGAAGCAAAAGACGAAATGTTCACTGTTCTGCAATTTTTGCGGGTCCGGTTTTGGTGAATGTTCCACGTGGAACATTGACCTGGAACTTGACGCAAGTTCTTTTGCAGGCCCGCCTCCCGCGTCGGCGCGGGACGGGGGGGAAGCGGGGGCAAGGCCCTCCGACGCTGAGGGCCGGCGACGGGCCGTCCGGCAGAGAAAGCAACGCAAACTCACAGGATTTGGGACAAAGCCAACGCGTTCAAACGGGCGGCAAATCGCGGGAATCGTCGGTGTCAGAACCTTATTCCGTAACATGATGCCATTTTGTCCCGGCGGGGGCGGGATTTCCAGGGCAAAATTCACATTGGACACATTTTTTCCCGCGAGACCGAGCATCCTCCTTCCGATGAGAGGCTATTTCGCCACGCGAAATCCCTTTCTACGTATACCACCCTTTCTGAAGACAGAAAGGGTGGTATTATGTGTCCAATGTGAATTTTGCCCCCGCCCTCGGCGGGGTTGCAGGCATCGCCCACGTTAGGAAGAATTGCCGGCGAAGGAGGAAAAGGCCTGCCGGGCCGCATCGCAGTCGCGACGAATCTGGGCGGCGAGGGCGTCGGCGCTCTCGAACGGCATTTCGTCGCGCAGGCGCTTGAGGACGGCGACGTCGAGGTCGCGGCCGTGGAGGTCGCCGTCGAAGCCGATGATGTGCACCTCCACGCGCTCGTCGCTCCCGGCGCGGAGGGTGGGCCGGACGCCGATGTTCACGACGGCGACATAGGTCCGCCCATCCAGTTGGATGCGGGCTGCATAGACGCCGCGCGGCGGTCGGACCTCGTGATGGAGGTCGAGATTGGCCGTGGGGAAGCCGAGCGTCGCGCCGATGTTGTCGCCATGGACGACGGTGCCGAGGAGGGAGAAAGGCCGCCCCAGCATGGCGGCGGCGGTTTCCAGGTCGCCCTGGGTGACGGCGTCGCGGACGGTGGTGCTGCTCACGGTTCGCCCGGCGAGGTCCACGAGGGGGACCTGCACGCACTCGATGTCGTATTCGAGCGACATGCGATCGAGGAAGGCGCAGTTGCCCTCGCCGCCCTTGCCGAAGGAGGCGTTCTGGCCCAGGACGACGACCTTTGCGCCGAGTCGGTGGATGAGAATGCCCTCGAGGAATTCCCGCGCGGTGGTGGCGGCAAGGGCGCGGTCGAAATGAAGGACGAGGCAGAGGTCCGCCCCGATCTGCTCGAAGAGGTAGAGCCTGTGCCGCAGGGATGTGATGAGCGGGGGGGCTTTGCCGGAGACGACGGCCTGGGGGTGGCGGTCGAAGGTGACGACGGCCGCCTCGTGGCCATGCTCCCTGGCCAGGGCGACGGTGGTGGAGACGGTCTTTTGGTGGCCGAGGTGGACGCCGTCGAACATGCCGACGGTGACCACGCGCTGCGCGAGGGGGATGCCCTTTGATTCGTCCTTCCAAAAAATTGTTTTCATTGGATTCCGAACAGTAGAAGCCGCGTCTCGCCGCTTCAGAAGAATGGTGGGCCTCTGGCCCGCCAAAACGCCTGTCAAGTCCCCCGTGGACAAGATCAATGTTTAAAGATCTCCAAGTCCGCCCTCTTTCTCAGGTCTGTCATCCATGCGTCCTGGAGGTCGCTCATCTTCGCAAAGGTGTATCTCTGGATCAGGCGGGATTTTTCCTTTTCGAACTCATCGCGGTCGGCCGCCTGTCGGCCCGCCAGGGCCATGAGGTAGCACGTCGTCTCCGCGCCTTCCTCCACGGCCAGGCCGATCCGGCCCTCGCTCAGGCGGAACGCCTCGTCAGCGAAGATGGGATGGTCGCCGGGGATGCCCGTATCGAGCTGATGTTTCTCCGGCCCGCCCCTGCCAAGGGAATGCGGTCGGGTGAAAAGGCTGCTTTCCTCGATGGTCAGGTCCTTCGCCGCCGCACCGAATTTTTCCTTGAACCGCTTCAGGCACTCGTCGAGGGTCTTGGCCTGAGCGCGAGCCTCCTCGGCAACCTCCATTACCCGTTTCAGGGCCTTGTCTTTCTTAAGGTCGGCCTCAACGCGCCTTTTCACTTCTTCGAGGGGCTGGACTGCGGCCGGCTCGATGGCAAGCACCTGGAAGATGAATTTCCCCTCGGGGCAGTCGGCGATGGCGCTGGGGGTGAGCTCCTCCGCATCGGCGACATCCTTCTGGAAGTCCACCCGGCCCGGCAGGATTCCGGCCTCGGACGCGGTGATGAAGGCGGTCCGCACGTAGCCGATGGATGGTTCGCCCATCTCTTCGGCGACAGCCGCCAGGGAGCACTCCGTTTCCTTGTCCATCCGCGCCTCGATCTTCCGGTCCATCTTGTCCACGATGGCCGCCATCCGGCTCTCGGCCTTCTCCTCCGCCAGTTGCTTGCGGATTTCGTCTTTCACCTCGCTTAGTGGACGGTAGGTCGGCTCTTTCTTATCATCCTTATTTGCGTCTTTCTTCTCGTCGGCCTTTCCTTTTTTCTCGGGCTTGCCCTTCTCGTCCTCCTTCTTATCGGCGGGTTCCTTCTCCTCCTCGATCTTGTAGGACTCCTTGTTCTTCTCGTAGTGGGCCTTGATCTCATCCTCCGTCACCTCGGCGGGGGCGAGGAGATCGCCCTTTCTCACGACCACGTACTCGATCCTGGCGGACTCGTCGCGTTTGTAACCCGGCTTGCCCGCGGCGCGGTCGGGGAAATTGCCCTTGTGCGTCTCATAGAATGCCTTGATCTCCTCATCGGTCGTCGTCATGGCGGGAACGAGGGCGTCGGTCTCGATGGCCACGTATTTCACCTTCACCTTCTCGTTGCTCTCCGCATACTCCTGCCACGCGTCCTCCGTGGACACCTTGGCGCTGTTGCGAAGGATCGAGAGGAGCTTGCCCACCAGGATCTGCTCCTCAAGCGTCTTTTCATGCATCGCGACGTCCAGCCCGGCCTGGTTCAGGAAGTTCTGGTAGGCCGTCATATTAAAGCCGGTCTTGTCGAAGAATCGGAAGTCGCCGAGCACGGCGGCGCGGACCTCCTGCGGGCCCGCATCCAAGCCCATCTGCCGGGCCTCCTGGAGGAGGATGTAGCTGTCCCACAGTTCCGACTCGCCGATGCGGTGGGCGTATCGGCTGCCGACCTGGCTCTTCTCCCATCGGAAGGCCATGTCGCGGATAACCGCGGCGGGAACCTTTTCGCCGAAGACGCGGCCGGCGTACTGTGTGCCGACGAGGCTGTCCAGGGCGCCCCCTGCGCCCCAGGCTATCATCAGGAAAACAGCCAACCCAGCCAGGAAATGCTTCTGATGCCTACGAAACCAATCCAGAGTCATTGGGTGACGTACTCCATTCGGAACAGGCGTAAAATCACAAACCGGTAATTATAGCCGATGAGATCGGGATCATCAACTGATTTTCGATTTTGGATTTTGGATTTTCGATTTGGCTCTCGATTCCGCACTCCCACACTCTTTACACTCCTCACTCTCCGATGCGCTTTCGATACCACTCCAGAAAATCTCCCGCCGCGCCGACGGGGAAGGGGAGTTGCCCCAGGCGTGGATTTGCGATCAAGTGCTCCCGGTCGAACGTGATGAGGTAGTCCACCCCGACGGTCAATGCCTCAGCAAGCACATGCGCGTCGGGCAGATAGTCCGTTACCTGCCGGGCTTGCTCCAAGGTTTCCGGTGAGGCTTCCTTTCCAACGCGGACCTGTGCCTGGTCGAGCAACAGGGCGAAATAGGCCCTGCTCTTGGGCGACTTTCGAGCGATTACGGCGTCCGCCTCCTTCAATACCGATGGGCCGACCCACAGCGACGCCGCCCCGGCCTCGCCCAGCTTTAGGACCAGCCGGGCGCCGCCGGATTCCGAATGCACCGCGGCAAAGAGCGCGCTGGTGTCCAGAAAGACCCTCACCTCAGGCGTCACGCCGCTCCCGCTCCTCCCGCAGCACCCGCAGCATGGTTTCGAGCGTTTGGCCGTCTTCCGCCCATTGTGCGGCGATCTTGTCCGCCATCGCGTCAATCTGCGACCGGCGCGGGCTGAGGACGAACACGCCGCCCAGGTCCAGCAAGGTGAACGTATCGCCGGGTTTCAGGCCGTAGGACTCCCGGAGCGCCTTCGGGATCGTGATTACCCCGCGTTGGGCCAATTGCAGAAGAATGCTTTCCATTGCTACATCTCCGCAGCACCGCTTAGCTGATTGACTGGTAATCTGCTTATCAGTATATCAGCAATGCGATGGATTGTCAAGGGCGCGTTGCCCAAATGTAGTCGCAGGCTTTAGCCTGCGCGATTCGGGGTCGCACGGCCAAACGGCGCAGGCTAATGGCTATTAACTAATTATGGAGACAGTCCAACATAACGAAGAAATTCCT
>JBFMAD010000107.1:0-5758 GCA_040755855.1 Planctomycetota bacterium
GCGCGTTGCCCAAATGTAGTCGCAGGCTTTAGCCTGCGCGATTCGGGGTCGCACGGCCAAACGGCGCAGGCTAAAGCCTGCGGCTACAGATCATTTTTGCCAGTTCGGGATTTGGGCAACAGGCCCTCATGGTCGGACCCCGTGCTTGTTCCGGACGTCAAGATTCGCAATCGTGTTCACCTTATGGCCCTCGCCCGGCACACTGGAATATGGGGAATATGGGGACAGACGGTAGTTGTTGAGCATGTATTTCGGTGCGCAGAATGGTGTGGAACATTGCAAATTTCTCTGTTGTCCTGTGGAGTCATGGTAACCGAAGTGTACCCTACGGAGGGGAGTTTGTCAACGAGGACAGCCTCTCGCAAAGCATTTGGAGCAAGATTCAGACGCTGATGAACGCAGATGGACACAGAAGTCAGAGATCAGAAGTCAGAGATCAGAATCCGTGTTTATCTGTGTTCATCTGTGGTTTCAATCTGATTCGTGAACGCCTCGACGATTGCCGCCGCGTTCTCCGTCGGCGTCTCCGGCTGGAGGGGCTTGGCCGGGGCGAGGATGTATCCACCGCCGCGCCCCATCTCCGCGCACAGCCGCCGCACCTCGGCACGGATCTCCTCCGGCGCGCCGCGGGGGATGATGCTCTGGCTGCCAAGCCCGCCCCAGAAGGTCAGCCTGTCGCCCCATTTCTTCTTTAGCCCGTAGGGGTTCATCCCCGCCGCCTCCGGCTGGACGCTCTCCAGCACGTCCAGGCCGATCTCGATCACATCGCCTATGATGTCGGCGATGGACCCGCAGCAATGGGTGATGACGACCTTGCCCGCGTCGTGCACGGCATCGTATATCTGCGCCCATCGTGGCTTGAGCATCTTGCGCCATCGGTCGGGACCGAGGATCACGCCGCGCTGGTCGCCCCAGTCCTCCCCGAACATGATCGCGTCCACGGGCAGGTCCGCCGTGTAGTCCACGAGCGCGAGGTAGAGGTCCAGCAGGCGATCCAGCACCTCTTCGTAGAAGTCCGGCTCGGCCACGGAGTCAATCAGGATGTTCTCGAACCCGCGCAGCCGCCAGCTTGCCTCGAACAGACCCCACTTCAGGCTGGCGATCATGAAGCTCCGGTCGTTTGCCTCGCACACCTGCCGCGCCTTCTCTTTCTCCTCCGGGCGGAAGAAGTCCTCCGGCTTGGGGAATGCGTAGCCGTCCAGCGATGGGCCGGTCAACGCGGGGGATTCCAGATGATACGGCCGCCGATCAATCCGCCACACCGCCCCGTAGGGATCGCGCACGCGGGCCTCGTCAATCGGCGCCCACCCCAGGGCATCCACGGCATGGACATACTCGATGTAGGGGATCAGGCGGCCGCGCCACGCCGGGCCGCCGTAATGCGCATCGAGCCGCTCGCCGACCTCGTCCTCGAAGGTCAGCGTGAAAGGCAAGGGGCTGGTTTCCCTGTGATGAATCTGCTCAAGCACCATATCGCGCGGCGTCATGGTCATTGCCCGCCTCGCTTTGCCGTCCGGTCTGCGTCGCGAGTCCTGGCCGCTTCACATGCCTCCAAGAGCGCGCGGCGCGCAGCGACCTCAGGGTAGTCCTTCGCCAGTTTTTCGAGCGCGGGCGCGTCCGACGGGTCGCACACATATGCAAGTCCACGGGCCGCAGAGCAACGCACGTCGAGGGCGTTGTCAAGGTTCGCCACGGCCTTGAGGAGCGACGGGACCGCCCGGCGATCCCCGATCCGGCCCAGAGCGTAGGCGACTGCGGCCCGATACATCGGTGTGATGGTCTTGTAGATGATCGCGCTCGGCGGCTTCTCATACCCGAACTTGGCCTCGGGCGGGTCGTCGTTCAGTGCGGAAAGCAAGACGTCCACCGCGCCGCGATGCCTCACCTTCCCCAGCGCGCGGGCCAGGTAGAAGCAGACCCACGCCTTCGTGCGGGCGTGGGGGAAGTCGTCCACAGGCGATACCGCCCGGCCACGGTACCGCTGGAAGGCGGCCAGGAGCCTCGGCGCGAGGCGTTCATCGAGGGCAAGCACCGAGGCGACCTGCGCGGCGCGCATCTCCTTGTCGTAAGGCAGGAACACCAACCCGCCCCTTGGCCGCTTGAGTAGTTCGTCGAGCGGGGCGTTCGCGTAGTACTCCGGCATCGGCGCCGCCGTCACATCGTCGAGGTAGTCGTTCGATGGTTTCGCCTCCGCATCACCCAAGACGTGGAGGCATGTTTCCATCAGCGTCGGCGTCAGTCCCGAGCGCTGCGTCACCCGGGCGACGAGATTCTCATACGTGTCGTTCTCCGTCAGCAGCGCATGGTCCTGCTCGCACGGGATGGAGCGGATGAAGACGGCCACAACCTCCTTGCTCCGCGTCCCCATCGCATCGAGCGCCTCAAGGATGCGGTAGTGAAAGATGGATGAATGGTTCGCCACGAGCACGGGGTGGTCGCCGCAGGCGCGGGTGTAGTGCCAGAAGTCCACCAGTCTCGTGCAGGTGGCGATGAGGGCCTTCTCTGCATCGGGAGTTCCGATCCATCCGAGCGACTCGGCGGCCGCGGCGAGGACATAGACGCGCCGTCGGTCCACCTTCTTGAGGTCGCCCACCAGAATCCCGGAGAGCAAAGCGACGGCCTCCGCGTCCTTCAGATAACCCAATGCGCGCATGGCGGTCATGATGGAGCGGAGGTCGCTCTTCGCTTCGTTCGTCTTGTCTAAACTTGTTGCGATGAAGCCGCGCAGCGCAGCCTTGGCCTTCTCGCCGCCGACGTGGCCGAGTGCCTGCGCAGCGAGGATGACGTTCTGCGGGTTGCCGTCGGTCAGGCGTTTGATCAGATCGGCCTCGATGGCGTCCCATCCGTTCTCGCGGAGCCACGTCTGCCACGCGGCGACACCGCGCTCCTGTTCGCCGGAGTCAAAGGCGTCGAAGCCTATGGTGTGGCCGGTAAGATTCTCCAATGCCGCGTTCGCCGCCTGTGCGACCCACGGGTCCGCGTCCTGAAGGGCCTTTGTGAGTGGGCCGGCCGCGTCCCGATTGCCGCAGGCGGAGAGCGCGAGGGCGGCGTTCATCCGCACATCGGGATTTGGATCGGACAGCGCCGAAACAAGGGCAAGGGCGGCGGAGCGATCGTGGAGAATGGCGAGGCGCTGCGCGGCGGAGATCTTCAGCCCATCGAGACCTCCGGGAGGTCCTTGAGGTTGCCGAAGTTGACTGATGAGCCGTGCGACCTCCGCCGGTCGTCCGGGCGGGAGGGGCGCATCGCCTGCTTTCGCTCCGGACGGTTCCTGGTCGTAGAGGTTGATCGCCGCCGCCTCGCGCATCCGCTCGAGTTGAAGATTGAAGATGCCGCCAAGTTCCGCGTTATTGCCGCGGAATCTGTGCGGCTCGCCCTGGCCGAGCAGGTCCACGGCCCTCGCTCGGAACGCCTTCCCCGCGACCGACGTCGCCGGGGCGTCGAAGCGCGGCGAATGACACCCCACGCACGACCGCCGCTCGCCGGGACGCACATAGATCCATGTCAGCTCGTTGACGACGGCCCGCCCCTCCGCGTCCACCGCCTGCAGCGCCAGGGCGCGGTCCGCCGGCACGCGGGCATGGAACGAGCCGTCCGCCGCAAGGGGGACCGTCCCCAACTCCACCGCCTCCACGCCAATATGGACGTAGGGGAAGCGCTCCGGGCGCAGGGCCAGGGGCCGACCTTCGTAGATGCGAATCGCCTTGACGCGCAAGAGATCGGCCTGCCTCTGCTTCGTGTTGAAGACGCTCTGGCAGTAGAGATACCCCGTCTTGTCGAGGCTTCGATCATCGGACTGAATCACGTCGGAAAGCCGGGGCGGTCTGGGCCGCGGGCCGAGGTAGATCGCGGAATGGAGATCGCGTTTCTTGGACTCGTGGATTCCGACCACGTTCCCCGTGTCCGGGTCAACGACGCAGATCCATCGGTTGTCAATCGTCGTCCCGAGCAGGCGGCCGTCGGGCATGGGCGAGACGTCAAAGAGGTCGGTGCTGGTCTTGACGATCCACCGCTCCCCTTTGGCGGAATCGGATACGACCAGCCCCTCTTTTGCGATCGCGGCGACTCGCCCGTCGGGCAGGGGCGCCGGACTGCCGAAGCCGTTCTGCCGAAGCAGACCGGGGAGAGTGGGGCCCTCGGTCGCCATGACGCGGTTGTATCCGATCTCGCCCCGGTCATTGCCCAGGAGCACCACGCCGCCCGCGCCGTCGGGGCGGACCTGATGTATCTGCGTCTCCACCTTGGCGCGCTCCAGAAAGTTGTCCGCCCGGACCATGACCAGCGCCCCCTGCGCCGTGACCCTCGGCTCGCGGTCTGCGACGATGTGGTAAGTCAAGGGCTGAACGCCGGTTCCGTCCTCGTTCATGACAAACAGCGACGAGGCGAGATTTCCGTGATACTCCTCTCGACTGCCGATGCGGGTGGAGCTGAAGACGATCCGTCCGTCGGGCAGCGGCTCCGGGTCGTAGTCGTGGAACGGGCCGGCGGTCAGGGCCTCGGCCTTGCCGCCGTCAACGGACATGCGATGGATGTGATAGAACCCCTCGCCCGCCGCGGCCAGGGAGAAGTAGAGGGTCTTCCCATCGTATGAGAGGCTCGGCGAGCCGATCGTTCCCTCGCCCGCGTCGAGCAGGAGCTTCGGCTCCGTGCCCGACTTGGCCGGGGTCATCAAGAACATCTGCCTGCCGAGGATCGCCGGAGCGGGGACGTCGTTCTCGGGATAGGATCGCTTGCGCACCCCCCGCGTCGTCTTGTTCGGGCCGGGGTATGTGAACGCGAAATGGTGCGACTTGGGGACATTGCCCTGCAGAAAGACGACGCCCTCCGGCCAGCGAAATCCCTCCCCCGGGGGAACAAGTTTGCCCACCACCTCGGGGTCCATCTCGCCCGGCTTCAGGCGGCTCATGACCAGCTTCTTCGGGTCCGACAGACGATCGGGGACCGCCAACATCCCCCACGGCCCGCCCCCCATCTTTGCCACGACGACCGCCGGCTTCCATGCGGCGTCGTTGAACTCCGTCTTCGTCCAGTCCTTCTGCTCCTCGCCAATGGCCAGCCATGAGGGGTCGGTAACAAGGTTCAGGGTCTTGCCGTCGGCGGTGCGGATGTGGACGGCGGCAATGATGGCCGCCCCGCCGCCGAGGTCCTCGCCACGGATGGCGATGACGTTTTCCCCCTGGCGGAGATGCTTTTCGATGCGGAACCGCTCCACGCTAGCCCACACGTCCTTGCCATAGCCGAGCTCGCCCGCGATGCGCGTCCCGTTGACGAACAGTTCGTAGCCGTTGTCGGCGGTCAGGGCGACGGTCGCCTCGGCGGGCTTTGCGGGGAGGGTGAACCTGCGGCGGAAGTAGTTGACGTTGCCTCCGCCCGCGACGCCCTTGGGTGACGACCAGATCCAGTTGGCCCTGGCCAGGTCGGGGGCGACGCCGATGCCTTGCGCCAGTACGCACGGGATCAGGACCAGGAGCACGCCAAGGCAGAGGCACGCCCCCAGGCCCCCTGCCCTTTGTGTTTTTTGCAAGCCTTTCTTATCCAAGGCCGCCTTTTCCGCCTCTCATATGCTCATATGACCAGTTGCAGTAATTCTACCTTTCCTGCATACGATGTCAAGCAGAAAATTTGGGGAAATGTAATGCCTCAGTCACGGGGGGACGAACGTAGGGGCGGACCCATGTGTCCGCCCCTCATGGCGTAGAACCTGCGTCGAAGGAGCCGGCACATGGGCCGGCCCCTACAATCCCTTTCGACGGCATCG
>JBFMAD010000108.1:0-5297 GCA_040755855.1 Planctomycetota bacterium
TCTACATCTCCGCCGCGCCTTCTTTCCCCATCCCCAAACGCAACCCATCCTTGATCCCCCTCCCCCGTTCCTGGTATCCTTCACACCAACGCAAGAGAAGTGCCGAACAGTATTGGGACATAACACTGTTTTTTCCTGGGCTTCCGTGTGCGCCATGCTTAAGCCCTCCGCCGACATATGGTTCGATGATGGACCAGGGCTTAGATTGAGGGAAGTATATCACACGGGACGAGGACTGTCAAATCCCCGGAACTCCACGCCAAGCCCGCGAAGCCGCGACATTGAGCGTGGCACACATGAAAAAACACGCAGGGTCTTGACGTCGGCGGCAGAATCGGGTAGACAAGTCATCGAACCGACGGCGGGATCGAAGTCCCGCCCATGCAATCGGCAAAAGGAGAAGCATTCATGAAGCGGAAGTATGTTGCGCTCGACAGCAACGGGTACGCCCACGTGGAAGAAGGCGATGTCCCGGAACTGCAACCCGGCCAGGTGTTGGTCGAGGTCCACGCATCTCTCGTCAGCCCCGGCACGGAGCTCGGCGGCGCGAAGCGCAGTCGAGAAAAGGCGAAGAAGGACGCCAACCCCGTTAAGCGCCCCTTCGGCTACCAGAACGCGGGGGTCGTGATTGACAGGGCCACGGGCTGCGACGAATACAAGATCGGGCAGCGCATCGCCTGCATGGGCGGCGGATATGCCATGCACACCGACAAGGCCGCTCTGCCGATCAACCTGACGACGCCCCTGCCCGACAACGTCAGCTTCGAGGAGGGCGCGTTCAACCACCTGGCCGCCACGGCGCTCTGGGCCGTTCGCCGGTCGCAGCCGGAGTTCGGGCAGAACGTCGCGGTGGTCGGTCTCGGCATCGTGGGCCAGTGCGCGAGCCAGATCCTCCGCTGCTGCGGCTGCCATGTCATCGGCCTCGACCGACTGCCCATGCGGATCAACGTCGCCCGCAAGAACGGAATTGATTTGGCCATCAACACCGGCGAACAGGACCCCATCCCTGTGGTGAAGGACTTCACCCGCGGCTACGGTCTGGACGCGGCCATCATTTGCTTCGGCGGGGAGGCGACGGCGGCGGTGGACCAGCTCTACCAGATGTTCAAGACGACGCTCGACGGGCACAAGTATGGCAACATCACCATCGTCGGCGGCGCGAGCATCACGAAGACCTTTGCCTCGGGCCTGGGCAACATTGACGTCCGCAGCTCCGCCCGCACCGGGCCCGGCTACCACGACGAGGCGTGGGAGCACGGCGCGGCCTATCCGCCCGTGGTCGTGGGGTGGAACACGCGGCGCAACATCGAGGAGTGCGTCCGCGCCATCGCGGAGAAGAAGCTGAACGTGGAGTCGCTCATCACGCATCGGCTGCCGATTGACGACGCGCCGAAGGGCTGCGACGAATTGATTGAGAACCCGAACGCGGCGCTGGGGGTGATCATCCTGCCGCAGGGGTGAGCTCGCCGCAGAGAAGAAAAATGACAGAACATGGTGTGCTCAAGAGTCTTTGGGTGCGCCGTCTTTCCTCTGTGGTCGGCCGAACAAAGAATACCGGACGAGCCGGACGATGCCGACCCAAAAGCCAAACCCTGCAACGACAAACAGCAACAGCATAGATTGTGCGAGTGCAGCCCTATGAGACACGAGAGGCCGCCCGAGAATCGTGGGCCATATACCCTTAAAGTAAGCGAGCCCCAAAGCAAAATTGATGGTAGCACATGCAAGGCCGAAAAAGACTTCGGCGGCCATCTTGTCGGCCTCCCCTTTCTTGCCCCATATGGCGGTTCGCACCATCCGGACAATCCAGAGGACAGACGCATACGCCATCAGGACAAGAGGCACGACGAAGAAAAGCCATAGCATTTTCATGGCGAAGATGCCATCCCCTATGGAATACGCGGCCCGGCGGAGCTAATCGTCGTTGTTCTCGTCCCGCTCTTGACTGCCGAACGCGCTCTTCGTCATCTTCACGATCCACAGCGCCGCGACGACGCCCATCAGAATAAACACCAGGCCGTAGAAGGTTAATAGAAACACGTTCATGGTCAGTCGTCCACCCGGACGTCCGTCCCCGGGGCCTTGACGCGCGTGCTGCCGTCCTCCTTGACCTGCACGTCAACGAAGGGCGCCCTGACGCGGACCTTGTCATTCGTCTCGTGCTCGGCGCAGCCGATCAGCGATGTGCCGATGCAGATAGCGGCGAGACAGATCAGCCACTTCCTCATCGCAAATCCTCCTATTGGGGTTACTCGTCTTTCTTCCGGCCTTCCTTGCGCTCTTCCTCTTCTCGCTCTTTGCGGGCGCGTTCGCGGTCCTTCTCCCGCTCCACCAGTTCGCGTTCCATCCACCGCGCGGCGTTCGAGATGTGCATCAACTCGCCCGTCGCCGCGTCAACGGCGATCTCCCACAACCGAGCCGGTTTGCCGTCCTTCGCGGCAATCGCCGTCATCACCGTGACGACAAAGCCCTCCTCTTCCTCATCCATGTTCGCGGTGACAGGAAACCCGCCGTGTTCCTCGACGATGCTGTTCATCGCCTCCTGAATCGGCACGCCGCCCTTCTGGATCCGCGCGATGTATGCCTCGACATAGGGATACTTGCCCTCGGCGGCGGGATCTTCATCCTTTTTTTCCTTCTTCTGTTTCTTTCCGTCTCGCTCCCGTTCCCGCCGTCGCTCCTCTTCTCTCCTTCGCAAATCCTTCTCCCTGTGTCGGGTCGCGTTTTCCATGTGGATCATCTCGCCCGTCTCGGCGTCGAGGGCGATCTCCCAGACGCCTGCCGACTTGCCGTCCTGCTCGGGGCGGACGGTCTGGATGCGGTAGATGAACCCCTCGCCCTCGTCGCCAAAATCCAGGTTGCCGCCGATGGGGATGCCGCCGTACTGCTCCATCACCTTGTTCATGGCCTCCTTGAGGGGCATCTTGAGCGCCTCGATCTGGGCGGCGTACTTCTCGATGCAGGGGTAGCGCTTGTCGGCGGCATGGAGGACGGAAATCAGGCCGATCACGAACACGAGCGTCACGGCGTATCGAATTCTTGGCATTGTGCGACCTCCGCTCTTAAATAGGCAGCCCTGCCTTTCCCAATACCTCTCGAATATATTATCCCCGCATTGCCCCTCCGCGTCAAGGCCGATCCTGATTGCCAGTTGCCCTCAGCGGTTGGATTGGGTATAAGTAATAAGTGACTTGGCTATTTGACCTAAAACAAATACTGCCTCCGGGAAGCATGGAAGGGACGTCAGTGAACGACTCGCCGGGGTGAAGGCCCCAGGATTCTGGCTGAGCATCATCGGCCTGCTGATCGCAGTGGCCGCCGGGAACGTGGCCCTGGTGCTGGGCATCCAGGCGGCGTCTTTTCTGCGCCCGCCGTTTGTGCATATTGTGTACGTCGCCGCCGGCGTGGTCGCCGCCATCTTCTCGCCCTACCTCGTATGTCGGGTGGTCGGCGCGCCGCGAGAGGTCCGGCGCACCCTTCTCTTTGCCTTCGCGCTCGCGGCGATTCCCTTCGGGCTTGGGCTGTGCGCGGCGGAGGAGGTCGTCCGGATGCACGGTCTCGGCGTCGAGGCCGCGCCGCGGTGGGAGACGACCCTCTGGCGTCACGAGCATCTTCTTGCACGCGGCCTCTTTGTCCTCGCCTTCGCGCTGGCGACGCTGGCGCTCTGCCGACGCCATCGCCCGGTGAGCCGGTATCGGACGGTGATGATCGCGCTCATCGGCGTCTCACTCGCCTGGGTGGCCAAGGAGTGGCTGCACGTCCATTGCTCCTGGCAGGAACCCTCGGCCCCGCCGGTCGGCGTCCTGCAATCGCTTATGAGGAGCATGATACTCTGCGCGTCGGGGCATGTCTTCCTTCCGATCTCACTTGCCGTCACGGCCATGTTGTTTCTGTGGGAGTGGCCGGAGCATCTGCCGGAGGGGAGGCGGGGGCAGATGCTCGTGCGCGACGTGGCGCTGGGGATCGTCCTCCTAACATTCGGGACGTTGGCTGTGCTCCGGCCCATCGTCCAGGGCCCGCGGCGGATGATGACGCTGATCCATGTGATGGAGGTCGGCGGGGCGCTTGCGCCGCAATATCAGGCCGAGCTCCTCCGCTTCGGCCAGCCGGCGATTGCCGAGTTGAGGGCCGTGGCGCAGGACGCCGGGGCGTCCGTCGCCGGCAG
Source organism: Planctomycetota bacterium (assembly GCA_040755855.1). Lineage (GTDB taxonomy): Bacteria > Planctomycetota > Brocadiia > JAADGH01 > JAADGH01 > JAADGH01. The sequence continues at coordinate 4,166 of JBFMAD010000108.1, forward strand.
GCAATGCGCCGTGACGATGCTCGCCCAGAGCGACGCCCCGGAGACCGCCGCCTTCCTGCTCGACCTGCTCCGGGACGGCCACCCGAGGGTGCGCACGCGGGTCTTTCGGGAGTTGCAGGAGAAGCGCCCGGACGAACTCCACGAGCGGCTGATCGAGATGCTGGGGGACAAATGGGCGGATCGGCGATACTTCGCGGCCGTCGGCCTCGGCCACATGGGACGACGTCCCCCGCCGAGGGAACTGGTCCTCGCGCTTCAGGACGAAAGCCCGGACATCCGGCGCGCGGCCCTATCGGCCCTGGCGAGGATCGGCGATTCGTCCTGCGTGCCTGAGCTGGTCACGGCGCTCAAGGACGAGGACAAGACGGTTCGCGCCCGGGCCGCGACGGCCCTCATGCAGCTCCGCGACCCTCGCGCAATCCCGGAGTTGCGCGAGGCAATGAACGACGAGTCGGAGCTGGTGCGTTACCTCGCCGCCGAGGCGCTGGGCCATCTCGGCGACCGGCAGGCGATCCCAGTGCTGATCGAGGCGATCGAGAAGGGATGCGGGGCGCGGCCGAGCAAGGTGCACATTGACACGCGCCGGATGGCCGAAGCTCTGGCGGGGGCGGCGGACGCATCGGTCCTGTTCAATCTTCATGCGCTTTATCGAAATACATCCGGGCGCGCCCGAAAGGACGTCGCCTATGCCATTGACCTGATCCGGGCGAAGGAGCGCGAAGGGACACTGCCCGGCAAGGCGAAGGCGCCCGAGGAGGGCAAAGACGAATTCTGAATGTCGAATATTGTTTGAAATCTGAATGTTGAAGGAGAAGAGGAAAAGGCTTTGACTTTGTGCAAATCATCTTGTACGATGATCAATTAAGTCGGGAATTTCAACGGCGTCGAGTCTCACCCACTGTTGCCCAAGTTTCTGAAACGGGATAGGCAGAAGGAGGAACGAGGATGAGGCTGAATTGGAATCACAGGGGACTTGTTCGGGCCGTCGCGTGGGTCTTCGGCGCGTGGCTTTGCCTCCATGCCGCGAACCAAACCGTCTGGTCGCAGGAGGGCGCGGGCAAGGAGGACTTCACCCAACAAAAGAAGCAAAAGGTCGTCGTTCCAAAGACTCGGACGGGGCCTGCGCAAGTTC
>JBFMAD010000109.1:0-5226 GCA_040755855.1 Planctomycetota bacterium
CCGACGGTGGATGAGCTCGCATAGGTAGATAGGTCTTACGACGCGCAAGCCTACACAAAGCCGTCGCTCGGCTTCGCGGAGGGAGATTTTTTTCCTTGACCCCGGGGAATATGAGTGACCCCATTACCTACTTGCCAGCACGTTCAGCAGCAGCCGTCGTGCGACGGGATCGCGCGGCAGATGTCCGAGGAGTTGGAACGCGCAGCCGGTCACGCTTCCCTTCCCGACGGAGAAGTCGAAGAGCGTGCTCCCGCACCAAAAATCGAGGGGCAGGCCGCCCATGTCCTCGGGCTGGTAGGAGAGGCACATCGCGGAGGTCCTCGGCGGGAAACGGCCGACGAGGCCGTGAGTGGGCAGGACGTTCGCATACGCCTGGCCGAGGATGCGGTCATCGGGCAGTCCCGTCAGCAGCGCTCGGTCCAGGGCGATGTGCGCCACGGGGGACCAGTTGCCGACGGCGACTCGCGCACGCGCGTTGAGCAGCAACATGTCGCTCATGCCCTGCGCCTGGTTGCGGTCCGACCCCAATAGGAGAATTCTTTTGCCTTCGTTGGCCCAGCGCAGGACGGGGTTTTCGTCCCGGTTCTGTACGCCCCAGCCGCCCGACGGTGCGGGAATCGGCATGACCGCGAAGATCCAATCCGCGGCGTCGGGCCTGTCAACGACCTCGACGCCCATGCGGGCCAAGGCGGCGATCGCATCCTGGGGCGGTCTTGGGCCGATGAACGCAGCGCACAAAGCCCTGGCGACCTTTGCAGGTTCGACCACCCAGGCCGTGCGGCGGCCGACGGCGATGGGGGAGTCGCCCCTTCCGAGCATGAACCGCAACTCGATCTCGCCCGGCCGCGGCCCAGGATCAATCTCCCCCTGCCAGAGCCGATTGACGCCCGACGGTGCGGTGATCGAAGGTGCGAGCGTCACAGTGCGCCTGCCGTCACGAGACGAGAGATGAACGGCAAGGGGCAGGTCGCGCACGGCCTCTTGATCGTTTGCCAGGACGACCTCGACGCGCAGGGGTTGCCCCGCCTCGACACACGCCGGCCCGTCGAGGAAGACGCACAGGCGCCGCGGCGCCTGCGCCTCGCGCACGGCGTCGCATACCAGTTTTTCATTGCGCCACATGTCCAGCAGCTCGGCCCCGAGAATCCACCCGCCCGCCGATAGCGCGTGCATGACGTAACCTGTGTTCAAGGGATTCGCGCGAATCGCCTCGGCCTGGAGGCGGTTGCCATCGCCGTGGATGCGCTGCGTCTCCCGGATGAAATCCTCCGCCGACTCAAAAAGGCGATAGAGCCCCTTCTGGCCCATGTGCAGCTTGAGCGATTCATAGAGGCCGCGGTGATAGACGCAGTCCGGATTGTCGCCGAGGCCCGCCTCCTCATACCGCCGGACGATGCGCGCCAGGTCGGGGATGCTGCCGTAACCGAACTCGGACGTGAACGTGGGCGCGCCGACCGCGAGCGGCCCCTGTCCGCTGCGGCGGCCGTCCGCGCCGCCTACGGTGCGGAGGTCCGCAAGCCACGCATCCGTCGTCGGGGCGCGGCGGTAGATGTGGTAGTCGTTGAACGGCGGCGCATCCTCACAGCCCGGGCCATAGAGCCGGGCCTGCTCGAACCATCCGCCGGAGTGATCTATGATGAGCCGCGTGGGGTCGAGCGTCTGGGCAAGTCGGGCGTACTCGGCCAGGGCGGGCATAGTGCGCGAGAACGGCCAGTGGTGGAACGGAATGACGCCGCTTTCGTTGACGATGGCCCAGAACGCGACCGACGGCCGGTTGCGGTCGCGGAGAACGAGGTCGCGCACCTCGCGCCGGCACAGCTCGACCGTCCGGTCGGTCTGGAGCATCCATTCGATGGCCGGCTCGTCCATGAGCATCATGCCGAGTTCATCGGCCACATCGAGGACGAGCGGGTGGATGGGAATCTGCCAATAGCGCAGGAGGTTGAAGCCGAGGGACTTGGCCTTGCGGATCTCGTCCTCGACGAAGGCGCGGCTCGGCGGGGTCGGCACGCCGCCGGGGTAGAGGCCCTCGTGGAATGCGCCCTTGATGAAGATCGCTTTTCCGTTGAGGACGAAGCGACCGTCCCTCAGCTCCAGTCGGCGGAGGCCGAAGCGCACGGTGACCGCATCGCCGCCGTTGCCCGCCATGCGAAGACGCAGAGCATAGAGATACGGATCGTCAGGCGACCACGGCCGCGGTGACTCGATGGGCACGTGAAAACGCGCCTTGCCGTCGTCCAGGCTTGCGACGATCTTGTCCGCCTGAATCACCTTGCCACTCGATGCATCCAGCAACTCGACTTCAAGCTCCACCTTCGGAGGCAGATCGGGACCGGACAGCCACAGATCGACGTCAATACCATCCAGGGCGGCATTGGGTTGGATAAAGCAGTCGGCGATGTGCAGGCCGGGCAGGTTCAGCAGGCGCACCGACTGCCAGACGCCGCCGAAGCAGTAGGATTCCCACTCGCGCCAGCAGGGGAGTTCCTTGAGGACAAGCCCCTCCAGGGGGCGGCAGTTCTTCGGCGGGTGGATGACGCGGACCATGAGCGTGTGCATGTCGTCCGCGCTCAACGCCTCCGTGATGTCGAGCCGGAAGGGTGTGTAGCCGCCCTCGTGCCGCCCGACGAGTGAGCCGTCCACCCAGACCTCCGCCGCGTAGTTCACGGCGTCGAATTCGATCAGGATGGCGCCGTTTCGTTCCGAGGACGGGAGCCGGAAGGTGCGCCGGTACCACGCGACGCCGTCGTAGTGGGGACGCAGCGTCTGCCAGCAGGATGGGACGGCGATCGGGGACGCGCCGGGCGGCGTGTCCGTGCGGTCCTGCCATCCTTCTTTCTTACCGATGTTATTCGGGTCAAATGCTATTGCCCATTCGCCGTCGAGCGATTGTTCCATCGGCGCTTGCCGAAAAAACGCAGACAGATACATAGAGAAATCTCCTTAGTGTCGCAACATGCAAAAATGTACTCGGTACATTTTCACGGATCTGTCGCAACCTGCAAAATTGTACTCAGTACATTTTTGAGTAAGTGCCGTGGTGTCTCGCCGTTTCGTACATGGCGACGACGTTCGCCGTGGGGGAGTTGTCCTGCAACGCATGAGTCGGCGCAAAGCAGTAGCCGCCGCCGGGCATCATGATGTCGAGGGTGTTCCGGCAATAGGCGACGGTCTCCTCGACGGTCCCCGTGGCGACGGGTCCGGCCGTCGAGATGCAGCCGTGGAAGGCGAGCCGACCGCCGTAGGTCTTCTTGAGATATTCGGGGGCCATATTCTTTGCCTCCGGCTGCAGCGTGTCCACCACATTGATCCCCATCTCGACAAAATCCTCGTAGGCCCAACTGCTCGACCCGCAGGAGTGGATCATCACCGGCAGATTAAAGCTCTTGGCGAGGTCCACAAACTTCTGGTGGATGGGGCGGATTTGCCTCCGGTAGAGGTCGAGGCTGATGAGCGGGGCGATCTGCGAGCCGAGGTCCTCGCCCATCCAGAGGAAGTCCACGCCGCCCTTCGCGGCTTCGAGGGTGCGGCGGAGGATTTCGAGCTGGATGTCGGTGCGCCGCTTGGCCAGGAGCAGGCCGGCAGGGTCGTCGCTGATGAGGTCCACGAGCGACTGCTCCGTGCCGCGCAGCATTCCGCCCTGGTTGATAATATCTCCGTGACCTGCCCCTCCCGCAAAGACGGCGTAGTCCCTGTTCGCCTTGCACTGCGCGGCGATTGCGCTGTAGTCGTGGTCGTCCGGCGACGGCATGGGCCAGCGGGCCACCTCGTCCTCAGTGGCGGTGCGGAGGGGGAAGTCGCAGTAGTCCCAGTAGCCGCCGGTTTCGTGCTCGACCCATCGGCGATGGATGCCCCAGTTGTCCACGGTGACGCCGCGCTCGGGGATGTCGGCATGGAGCTTGGGTCCGCGGTAGGCGGGGCCGACGCCGCGGAAGTCCACGCCCAGGGCGCGCCGCAGGCCCTCGCCGTCCTCTGGGCGGAGACCGAAGTGCTCCTTGAGTCGGCGGTCAATGCCGGCGTTTGCGGAGTAGTTGATCGGCACGCGGTCGGATTCGTGGCTGGCGAACGTCGTGAGGACACGTTCTTTGGATGTCATGTTGATTCTCCTTCCACGTCGGCTTGCTGCCGCGCTATTTCTTGGTTAGCTGGTTGCGCCGGTGGGTCCTTCGGCCGTGTTCGGAGAGGCGTCCCCTTCGCCTTCGGCGAGGAGCTGTTGGGCCTCCTGCTGGGTGGCGAGGAGCTCGCCCTCTGTGCGGGCGCGGTTTTCCACCATGGCGTGCATCTGGTCCACGCGGTTCAGCCCGCGCTGGAGCTCCTCGCGCATGTGGCCGAGCACATCCACGACGGTTTGATCGAAGTGAGCGAAGGAGCTGGAGAACTTTGCCTCGAAGACCGTGCGGAAGTACTCCTCGAACCGTGTGAGGCGATCCATCACATCCGCCGCCTGCCGCCGCGCCTCCTCGGCCGCGGCCCGGGCGGAGCCGGCAGAGGCGCTTGCCTCCTCCGCTTTTTTCATGGCGGAGGTCTCCAGGTCGCTCATCCGGTGGTCCAGCACATTCTCCGCCTCCTTGAGCCTCTGCTCGACGGCTGTTCGCGTCTCGCTTAGCTTGCGTTCGAGCGCAGATTCGGCTTCGGCCTTGACCTGCTCCACGCGACTCTCCACACCGGCTACGGTCTGCGCCACCGAGAGTTCCGTTTCCTCGATCTTCCGCGTGAGAGCGTTCTGCGCCGTGGAGACCTTCTCGTCCACGACGCGGTTCATCTCGGTCCTCGCTTCGTCCAACTGCGCGGGGACGGAGGACTTCACCTCGTCCACCGTCTGCGTCAGGGAGAGCATGGCGAGGTCTATTTTCTTGCTTAGCGATTCCTGCCCCTCGTTCAGTTTTTCGTTCAGGGCGGACACGTCCGCCGCGGCCTGGTTGATCCGCCGGCGAAGGCGGAGGTTCATCACGACGCAGACGACGGCGATAGCGCCGACAAGCGCCGCCGCGATCAGCCCGAACCACCCGATGCAACCGGGCGGATTGGTTAGCAATTCCATCATGGGAAACGACCCTCCTTTCGGCGCACAACCTCGTTGAAACCAAGTACATTACGTATTGAGGGCGCGTTGCCCAAATGTAGTCGCAGGCTTTAGCCTGCGCGATTCGGGGTCGCACGGCCAAACGGCGCAGGCTAAAGCCTGCGGCTACAGATCATTTTTGCCAGTTCGGGATTTGGGCAACA
>JBFMAD010000110.1:0-4939 GCA_040755855.1 Planctomycetota bacterium
CCGAACTGGCAAAAATGATCTGTAGCCGCAGGCTTTAGCCTGCGCCGTTTGGCCGTGCGACCCCGAATCGCGCAGGCTAAAGCCTGCGACTACATTTGGGCAACGCGCCCTTCATTCTACATTTTACGGAAATGCGCCGATGGGGTCAGCTTGAGTAATGCCGAGTCACGTCGCCGACCTCCGATTCCTTGCCACGGAAATCAAACGGTTGGAGTCCGCCAAAGCGCCGTCGCTTCCCGGTCGGCCTCGGCGAGAATCCGATGGATGGCCCTCTGGTCGGCCTCGGAAAGGGGGCAGCGGTTGGGGGCGCTCTCAATCAGGCGCTTCGCCTTCGCCCGGGCGCGATCCGTCATGGAGGTCGGGTCGTCAATCCACGCCCCCGCCACGCGCCGGTCGGCCAGCTCGGGCGAAAATAGCTCCTCCCGGAAGTACTTGAACGTGTGCTCGTGCTCCATGAACCGCGCCCCCGTGGGCGACACCTCGCAGATCACCTCCTCGGCCAGGCGCTCCTCGTCCACCTGAACGCCGTCCAACAGCCGCTGGAAGTACTGCATCATCTCCACGTCGAGCATGAGCTGGACGATGCTCCCGACATCCGCCACGGCCAGCGTGGCCAGGCTGCCGAAGGACCGCGCCCCGCCCATGATGGCGAAGAGGGTGGCGATGGATTTCTCCATCATCGCCTGCGCGCCGGGGACCTTGGCGCAGGTCGTCGGCCCGCGCGAGACCCGCGCCCGCCCGCCGAAGACAAACTCCGCCATCTGCGCCGAGGCCAGTTGCAGCAGGTCCACGTCGGGACCGGACTGGGTGTGCGTGCCGGTCCGCATGTCGGTGGCCAGCGCGCCGCTGCGATAGCCCGTCAGCTGACCGTCCACGGCGAGGGTGATGATGTTGCAGACGAGCGACTCCGCCGTCTGGTGCGCCATGCAGCCGGCGATGGTGACGGGCGTGGCCGACCCCGCCACCGGCATGATGCTGATCTGGATCGGCTGGCCAAGCAACTCGCGCGCCTTCATGGCGATCCGCACATTCTCCTCCGTCACCATGAACGGCGAGTTGAACCACAACTTGCACGCAAAGGTGGGGTTCCTCTTCACCGCCTCCTCGTCGCCGCCGCGGGCGATCACCTCCATCTCGAAGAACCTCTCGATGAACTTCTCCGTGTAAACCGAGACGCGATGGGGCTGCGAACTGTTCAGAATGATCGTGGCGAAGGCGTGAAGCTCCGCCGTCTGGCGCGGGACATCCTGCGGGATGAACGTCGGATGGGCGCGGCCCAGGCCGGGGACGGCGTCCACGACGCGCGAGAGATCGGCGAGGTCCTTGCACGTCGCCAGGCGAATCTCATCGCTCTCGACATCGCAGCAATACAAGCCCTGGCCGGACGCGCTGTAGCTGAGCGTCGGCGGCAGGTCCGTGTCGTCCGGGTCCATGCCCTGGCCGGTCCAGTCCACGGACGCAACCGTTTCCTTCGCCGCCGCGATCCGTTTCTTCTTCGCCGCGCGGGCGCGGTCGCGCTGCGCCTCGATCATGCCGACCACCTTGTCCACCACCGGCGCGGGGAAGCGGACCTGGTCGCCGGCGATCTCGCAGCCGAAGTCGCGCAGGTAGGCATAGAACTCGTCGGTGGCCCGGCAGCGCAGGGGGACGCGCCGGACGACGCGGATGGCTGCGTCATAAATCTTTTGCATGTCGTCGCTTGTGAGAACGGATGGTCGTTGCATAATGAGCTTCATGGTTTGGTTCTCCTTGTTTCTATGCGCAGGCGGTACTCACGACCCAAGGGCAAAATTCACATTGGATACATAATACCACCCTTTCTGTCTTCAGAAAGGGTGGTATCCGTAGAAAGAGATTTTGTGAAGCGATATGGATCTCCATCAACATAATGATGTTGGTTCTCGCAGGAAAAAATGTGTCCAATGTGAATTTTGCCCTTGGGTTGCGGGCGAAGCCCGCGTTGGGCCAACATACACGCAAACTTGCTTCGCGTACGGCATAAAGTTCTATTCCGATTCGGTCGCCGCGCGGCTGACCGATTGTCTCTCGATAAGTTCCGGCTCAAAGAGGATCGTCTCGCCCTTGCGATCGCGACGATGCTCGATCATGTCCACGACCCTTTCCGCCATCGCGTCCAGGGGTTGGGCGATGACCGTCATCGGCGCGCCGGTTGGGTAGTCCATGTCGTCAAATGTAATGAGCGATATATCTTCGGGTATGCGAATCTTCAGATCGTTCAGCGCCTTCAGAACGCCGACGCACGTCAGGCTGTTCACGCAGAAGACGGCGGTGAAAGGCATTGCCTTGCGGAACAGTCGGACGGTGTGGCGATAGGCCAGGTGCTCGAAGTAGTCGCCGCGGACCACCGTGGGTTCGGGCGCGCCGACGCTGCGCAGAAACGCGATCGCGCCGCCCTCGCGCTCGACGGCGCATGTATTGTCCGTCGGGCCGCTCAGAAATAGGATGCGGCGGTGTCCCATGCCGTGCAGGCGCATCGCGCCGATCCGGCCGCCCATTTCGTTATTGAGGGTGAGGCAGGGACAGTCGAGGCCGGGGACGCGGTTCGCCAGGAGAAGCAGGCGGTCCTCCACGCTCCGCAGCGCATCGAGGCACGGCGGCGGGAAGTCCGTGCGAAACGGCGAGAGGATGATCGCCCTGCAGTCGTCCCGATCGCGAAAGGACTTCACGTACCGTTTGAGCCGGGCCATGTTTTCCTCGTAGTTGCCGAGGATCAGGCGGACGTCGTTTCGGTAGAGGCGCGTCTCGATCATCCGGGTGATTCGAGAGTGGAGCGACGACTCGACCGTGGGCGCAAGCATGGCGACGCACGGCGCCTGCGACCGCGCCTCGCGGGCGACGGGTTCGGCGCCGCGGGTCCGGAGCTTCCTGAGATTTTGCATCGCCCTCGGATGGACCCGCGTGCCCTGGCCGCTGTGCGCGAGGAGGATGCCGCGCTCGACGAGGTATTCATATGCCTGCTGGACCGGCTTCTGGCTGACGCCCTGGTGACGGGCCATCACGGGTATGGATGGAAATTCCGATCCCGGCGGGTACTGCCCGGCCGCGACGGCGCTTGCGATCGCGTCCACGATCTGCCGGAAGAAACTCCTCCTGGCCGAGACGTTGAGGCGCGGAACGGGAAGGATCGCGCGCTTGTCCATGATGGCCGCGGCTCCGTGACGCAAGGGAACTTAATTATCCTATTACCTTAATACCTTAACTATATTTTATCAGAAATATCGAGATTGTCAAGCGCCCGCTATTCGCGGGCCGAAGGGCATCAGTCATAAATGACTGCCAATAAGTATATTATGGCAATTATTCTTGCCCGGAAAAAATGCGAAAAATCGGGATGCGGCGGGTGCAAACCATTATTTCGCATCTGCTCCGGGCGCTCGACAATCGGAATTCGCCTTGCCATCGAGGGACGGGCCTGGCATAATAGGATGCACGTTATGGAACCTGAGAATCATCGAGGAGGGAGGCGGAAAATGTTGCGACGAGGTCAATGGGCGATTGTGCTGGTTGTGGCGGCGTGCGTGGCGGCGCAGATCGGCTGCGCGGCGAAGCAGGTCGTGGGCAACAAGGACAGCAAGATATTCCACGCCTGCGAATGCAAGTGCATCGAACAGATGAAGGACGAGAACAAGGTCGCCTTCGGAAGCGAGGACACGGCCCTCAAGGAAGGCTATCGGCCCTGCAAGACGTGCTTCGGCAAGGGCGACGACGACCCCGCGCTGAAGAAAGAGGCCGCCCCGGCGAAGCCCGATGAAAAGAAGGGAAATTAAATTCCTCGTCACCGTTGACTGCGACCTGCGGACCGACGACGTCGCGCTCCGGCAGGAGAGCCTCGACGTCCTGCTCGGTGTCTTCGCACAGACCGGCGTCTCCGGCCACGCCACGTGGTTCCTGAACGAGAACGATTTCGCAATCACGAAAAATCACGAGTCGTTCCTGAAGGAGGCCCTTCGGCGCGGCGATTCGCTCGGCCTGCACGATCACGTGGACCCCTTCAGCGACGACTACGACAAGGCGATCCTCCGCGACTTCTGCCGGAGGTCAAAGGAGTCCGTCGAGGCATGGCTCGCCGCGAACGGCGCGCCCCGGACGATCGCCCTCCACCGCAACGGCTGCCTCGCGCAGCACGAGAACATCTACGACGTGTTGCGCGAGCTCGGCTACCCGGTCCTGTCCGACGTCTATCCCGAGCACACCTTCCCGAACCACAAGCAGAATCTCTCTTTCGACAACCGCCACATCCCCGTCGGCATCCCGCCCTATCGCCACGATGCGGCGAACTGGCAGGATTACCGTTCGACCGCGGGCTGTTTCCTGCACATCCCGGTCATGTATATGTTTGTGCGCGAGTGGGACTATGGACTGGTGGACCGGTGGCTCGCGGCCTTCGAGCGCGACGGCGTCGAGGACCCCGTGCTCGTCTGGCTCTTCCACCCTTACGAGATCATGAACAAGGCCAAGACGGAGATCTCCCCCGAGAACCTGGCCGCCATGCGCGCCATCATCAAGGGCATGGCGGAGCGATACGGCGCGACGTTCGCCTCGATGGATGAGATTGTCCGGCAGGTCGGCGCGTGAGGGCCGGCGGCGGAATTCAAATTCAAGTACCGGGTATATATAAGTAGGGCGACTTTCGCATTGACAATCCCAACCCTCGGAATATACTTGCACAAGTGAGAGATCAATGGGATGCCCAATGCCATGCGCTCGGGGAACAATGCCATGAATCGTCCAAAAAGTAGAAATTCAAGGGCCTGTTGCCCAAATCCCGAACTGGCAAAAATGATCTGTAGTCGCAGGCTTATGGCTATTAACTAATTATGGAGACAGTCCAACATAACGAAGAAATTCCTGTGAGCCACACGCAAGACGACCCAACTCCATCGAAACCTGCACACGAAACTCGCAAAAATCATCGCTC
>JBFMAD010000111.1:0-4829 GCA_040755855.1 Planctomycetota bacterium
GTTGCCCAAATGTAGTCGCAGGCTTTAGCCTGCGCGATTCGGGGTCGCACGGCCAAACGGCGCAGGCTAAAGCCTGCGGCTACAGATCATTTTTGCCAGTTCGGGATTTGGGCAACAGGCCCTTGAGATCTGACCCCTGGGAGGAGTGACTCCTGGGAGGAGAGTGGGTCATTCTTCGCGATGGGTGTGCTCGCGCCGCCGGTGGAGGAGGGAATGGGGCGTCTCGAGGCCGTGCGCCGCGAGAAGCGCCTCGTCGCTCAGCAGCGTCTCCGCCGACCCGTGCCTCACGACCGCGCCCCCGTTCATGAGGCAAACCTCCCTGCACGTCTCGAGGATGAACTCTAAGTCGTGCCCCGCCACGATCTTCGTGATGGGCAGGTCGTTCAACACATGGATCAGCGCCCGCCGCGAGCGATGGTCCAGGTTCGACGTCGGCTCGTCGAGGACCAGCACCCCCGGGTCCATGGAGAGCGTCGTTGCGATCGCGGCTAAGCGCTTCTGCCCGCCCGATAAATGGTGCGGGGCCTTCTCCCCAAGGTCCGAGAGCCGCACGGCCGCGAGCGCCCTCTCCACCCGCTCCTTCACCTCCGCCTCGGAGCAGCCCAGGTTCAGCGGGCCGAAGGCCACGTCGTCAAAAACCGTCGGCATGAACAACTGGTCGTCGGCGTCCTGGAACACCAGCCCCACGCGGCGGCGGACCTCCGGGAGATTCTCCCCGGCCACTTCCACGTCCCCGATCTTTATCGTCCCCTCCCCCCGGAGCACGCCGTTCAGGTGCAGGAGCAGCGTGGACTTTCCCGCGCCGTTCGGGCCGATCAGGCCGACCGATGCGCCCGCGCCCACGGCCCACCGGACGCCCCGCAGGGCCTCGGTCCCGTCAGGGTAGGTAAAGGTCAGATTTTCCACGGATACGGACAGCGCTTCCACGTCAACTCCCTCCTCAGTTGGGGTCAGGTCTTCAGGGCGCGTTGCCCAAATCCCGAACTGGCAAAAATGATCTGTAGCCGCAGGCTTTAGCCTGCGCCGTTTGGCCGTGCGACCCCGAATCGCGCAGGCTAAAGCCTGCGACTACATTTGGGCAACAGGCCCTTCATTCTACATTTTGAGGAAATCCGCCCCAATCCTTCGCACCCTCGCATAAATAGCCGCAATCCGGGCCGCCATATCAAAATGTAGAATGAAGACCTGACCCCCACATCAGCGACAGATAGCACACGACGACGCCGAGGAAAAGCCAGTCCCTCGCCGCCATGAAGGTCCGGTCCACCGTCGGCAGTTCGCCGGAGAACCCGCGCGACAGCATGGCGGCGTAGATTCGCTCCGACTGGTCGAGCGACCGAAGGAACAGCACCCCCACCACTCCGGTGAAGGCCCTCAGCCGCAGGCCGATGGTCCGCCCCCCGGCCCCGGCCGCGCCGCCGACGGCCCGGCAATCCCGCGCCCGCCGCATCCGCAGGCCGACATCAATGAGCACAAAGAGGTAGCGATACAGGAACGACAGGACCATGAGGAGCATCGCGGGGAAGCACATGCGCTTCAACCCGTTGATGACCCGATGGAACGGCGTCGTGGCCATGAACGCGACGAGCGCCGTGGCGGTGAAGAGGAACCGGATCATGATATTGGCGCACGAGACGACGCCGCCCCGCAACGTCCACGTCGCCCCCCCCAGGCGGCACGTTACGGGCGCGGCGTCGAAGATGGGGTTGAAGACCGCCACCATGAACACAAAGGGGATGCCCAGCGCCACCCCCCTCCCCAGGAAGCCGACGGGAACCTCGCCGATGAGGACCAGGAAGGCCGGGAAGAGGATATAGGGCGCGAGGCCGGCGATTTCGTATCGCGACGTTGCGATGAGGGCGAAGGTGTAGAGGAAGAGTGCGATCAGCTTGACCCGCGGGTCGAGCCGGTGGACGAGCGTATCCCCCCGCGAGAGTCGGTCGAGCGTTTCGTGGTGCATGTTCAGCCTTGCTCGGGAGCGGTTTTCCTGCGCTGGCGCAGCAGCACGGCCGCCCCATAGAGGATCACGAGGACGATCATGGACCCCACGATGCCGGACAGGGAGGTCCAGCCCGGCCCGGCCTCCTCGCCCTCCGCGACTCGTCTCGAGTATCCAGGGGCGGGGGCGGTCCGATCCTGGAACTCCGTCACCGCTATCGCGCTCTTGGAAACTCTTGATTCATCTACCACCATTCTCTTGCCCAGGACGTATTCCAGCCCGTCCGGCAGGCCCGATGCGACGAGGGACAGAAACGCGGCGGTTACCAGCGCGACGAGCAGGATCGTGCCGGCCACCGCCCGCCGCGACATGATCCCCTCGACCTGCGCGCCCTCAAGGACGAGGGACGGCCGCATCCGGTGGACGAACAGGACGACGGCAAACGTGACCGCCCCCTCGACGGCGGCAATGATGATGTGCACCCCGATCATCACGGCGAAGAATTTGCCGAAGGGTACCGCGCTCACCCCCGACAGGGCCACCTGAATCGGGACCATCGCCGCCCCGCTCAACATGCCGAGGAACGTGGCCACGAAGCATGCCAGATACAGACGTCCGGAGGAGATGTCCCTGTCCCTGCCGAGGATCAAGCGATAAATCCCGTAGCCCAGGTAGCAAGGGAGGATGCCGAGGTTGAAGATGTTCGTCCCCAAGGCCAGCAGCCCCCCGTCGTTGAAGACGAGACACTGGACGATCAGGATGGCGGACATGACCAGCGTGGCCGCCGCCGGGCCGAGGAGGATGGCGAGGAGCGCCCCGCCGCCAAGGTGGCCGCTCGATCCGGGCAGAATCTGGAAGTTTACCATCTGGGCCGCGAAGACGAACGCGCCCATGACCCCCATGAGCGGGATCTTCGACTCGTCCATGCTCCTGCGCATGCGCCAGGAGGAGTAGCCGACGCCGGCGGCGCTAAGGCCGACGAACCCCGCCGCGACGCCGGGCGTGAGCAGCTCGTTCGCCATGTGCATTGCCCTGTCTCCTCAAATGCCCGGGGTAAACATCCGTAGCACGAGAATAAACCTCGTAACACATATTCTAAACTTCGCGGCGGGCCGTGTCAATACAAAAATATCCCGCGGGGGCTATTCCGCCCCGCGAAGGCGGCGCGTGAAGACGATAAGGAAGATGACGAGCAAGACCAGGGTGGAGATGTAAATGGCGGGATGCTGAAAGAGGTCCTGCGCCCGGCGCTGGAGGAAGGCGGTGGCGAATCCGAGGGCGACGCAGCCGATCGCCCCCCCAACGGTCACGCCGAGAACCGTCATGAAGCGGGTGAGGCCCAGGAGGCGGCCGAAGAACGTCCCGCCGGTCGCCCCCGTGCCCATGACGGGCAGGGCCACGAAGATGACGAGGCCGAACCATGTGAGCCGCCTCAGCCATGCGTTTGCCTGGAGGACCTCCCAGCTTGCCAACTGAATCTGATCGAGCCAGGGACCCAGCATCGGCACTCGGTAGAGCAGGTCAATGTTCGGTATCAGAAAGACCGCCGTCGCCACTTCCATATAGAACGTGATTACGACCATCAGCCATACATTCACGGCGAAGCTCTTCGCCATGGCCGCGAGGAAGATGACCCATCGCCCGACGACGAAAGACCACCCGGACCACATCACAACATGCCCCGTCGTCCGCGGGCCGAGCGTCTCGGCGGCCACAAAGAGGAACACGACGTAGAGGGCGAACGGCGTGACGGTGAGGAGGACCCAGAGCCACGTGGGGATCGCCGATCGCGGGCTGTCCTCGCGCAGCTTTCTGCGGATTTCCGCGAGCTTGCGCATCCTCTTGAACTTCGCGCTGCTTGCGGATTCCTGGGGGGTGGCGCGCGTCATAAGAACTCGACAGAGAGGTTCGTTTCAGCCACACTCAAAACCTTATCATATCATGTCGAGGCGTGTGAGTCAAGGCCGTGATTGCCCTCCCATTGGAGCCAGATTTTCAGGGCCTGTTGCCCAAATCGAGATCACGGGTTGCGAGCAACCCGCGCCGCCTTTCGACCTCACTGGCGCACGCGGGGTGGGGGTGGCAAAGGCGCCAACATCTACTCGTCCAGGCGGACGATGCCCCGGACCAGCGCGTTGACCAGCCGCCCCGCCAGCGGGAACCTGGCGCGGCCCATCTTCTCGTAGGATTCCTCTCGCCTTGCCCGGACCTCGCGATTAATCCCATTCAGCGCCGGCTTGAACCTGCCCTTGATCTCGCCGCGCTTCTTCTCCCACTCCTCCACGACGATCTGGATCTTCTCCAGCTCGCTCTCGTCCAGCCAGACGCCGTCCTTGCGGGGGCATGTGTCAACGATGATGCCGGAGGTGTAGGCGTAATTTGAACGACGGCAGGGCGTCCCGCATATCGGGCAGCGACAGCCCTCGCCCATCTCCTCCTTCCGAATCATGACCGGCTCGCGCGCCCCGGGGACCCGG
Organism: Planctomycetota bacterium; assembly: GCA_040755855.1. Taxonomy (GTDB): domain Bacteria; phylum Planctomycetota; class Brocadiia; order JAADGH01; family JAADGH01; genus JAADGH01. The sequence continues at coordinate 4,417 of JBFMAD010000111.1, forward strand.
TTGACTTCCTCCGCGGCAAAGGCCCTCTCCCGCCGCTCGACAATCTGTTCCAACTCGCCCTCGTCGAGCCAGACGCCGCCGCATCCGGCGCAGACGTCAATCGTCACGCCTTCATATCGCTCCTGGCGCAGCTTGTGACCGCAGCCGGGACAGTTCATATCGTCTCTCCAACTTGTCGTACAATTGGGGTCAGGTCTTCATTCTACATTTTACGGAACACCGCCGCAACCCATTGGCGCGCGCGACTTATAAGGTGTTTATTTTATCCCCTCGCAACCCGAGCTTACATAGTAAAATGTAGAATGAAGGGCGCGTTGCCCAAATGTAGTCGCAGGCTTTAGCCTGCGCGATTCGGGGTCGCACGGCCAAACGGCGCAGGCTAAAGCCTGCGGCTACAGATCATTTTTGCCAGT
>JBFMAD010000112.1:0-4142 GCA_040755855.1 Planctomycetota bacterium
CACATTGGACACATTTTTTCCCGCGAAAAGCGACGCCATCTTGCCCATGGGCAACACGTCGTCATGTAAAATCTCTTTCTACGTATACCACACTTCCTGAAGACAGGAAGTGTGGTATTATGTGTCCAATGTGAATTTTGCCCTTGGGTTGCGGGCGAAGCCCGCTTTGCGGAGGAAAACACATGCGGGAATCCAAGACAGACATCCTCATCATCGGCGGCGGGCTCGGCGGGTGCGCGGCGGCGATGGCCGCAGCCGAGCTCAGCTATCGGGTCATACTCACTGAGGAAACCGATTGGCTCGGCGGGCAGGTAACGTCCCAGGCCGTCCCGTGCGACGAACATGCACAGATCGAGGAGCACGGCTGCACGGCGCGCTACCGCCGGTTCCGCAACGGCGTCCGCCAGTACTACCGCGACCACTACCCCCTCCTGCCCGAGGCCAAGGCCGACCCGCGCCTGAACCCCGGCAAGGGGAACGTCTCGCGGATCAGTTGCGAGCCGCGCGTCGCCCTCGCCGTCCTCGACCAGATGACGGCCTATCCGCGCATGACCGGCAGGCTCCAGGTCCGCCTCCGACGCAAACCCATCGCCGCCGAGACGGATGGCGACAGGATCAGCGCCGTTCACGTCCGGAACCTGGAGACCGGTGACACCGAGGTCCTCACCGCCCCCTTCATCCTCGACGCCACGGAGCTCGGCGACCTGCTGTCGCTCGCGGGGGTGGAGTATGTGGTCGGTGCCGAAGCGCAGAGCGAGACCGGCGAACCCCACGCCGCGGCCGAGGCCGATCCGAACAACGTGCAGTGCCTGACCTGGTGCCTCGCCATGGCCTACGATCCGGACGGCAACCATGTCATCGCCAAGCCGGGGCAGTACGACTTCTGGCACGACGACCGCCCGGCCCTGCGGCCCAAGCCGTGGCCCGGACCGATGCTGAGCTGGACCTACTGTCACCCGATGATCCTCGATCCAAGAACCGCCTGCCTTTTCCCCGAGCCGGGCAAGCCGAGCTTCTGGCTCTACCGCCGGATCGTCTGCAAGGACCACTACCCGGCCGACGCCGCGCCGCACGAGGCGACGATCCTGAACTGGCCGCAGAACGACTACTTCAAGACCAGCATCATAGACCAGCCGGAGGACGTCACAGCCAGGGCGCTCGATGAGGCCCGGCAGCTAACACTCAGCCTGCTCTACTGGCTCCAGACCGAAGCGCCCCGCCCCGACGGCGGCGCGGGATACCCCGGCCTCTACCCCCGCCCCGACATGACCGGCGCGGCGGACGGCTTGGCCAAGTACCCCTACATCCGCGAGTCGCGCAGGATCAAGGCGGCCTTCACGATCACCGAGAACCACGTCGGCAAGGAGGCCCGCGCGGCCGTCGGCAAGACGGCGGCGGAACAGTTCGACGATAGTGTCGGCGTCGGTTACTACCACATTGACCTTCACCCCAGCACAGGCGGGGACAACTACATTGACTTCGCTTCGTTGCCCTTCCAGATTCCCCTCGGCGCGTTGCTCCCGGTGTGCGCGGAGAACCTGCTCCCTGCGTGCAAGAACATCGGCGCGACGCACGTGACGAACGGCTGCTACCGATTGCATCCCGTGGAGTGGGGCATCGGCGAGGCGGCGGGCATCCTCGCGGCCTTCTGCCTGCAGCGCAAGGCCGCTCCACGGCAGGTGCGCGAAAAGGCGGAACTCCTCCGCGACTTCCAGTCCCTCCTCCGGGCGCAAGGGGTCGAGCTGGAGTGGCCAAGGACCTGAACCAAAGCCCGCCGCGAGAGTGTATGTCATTTTTTGGTCAGCGGGCGGGACGTTTCTCACGTGAGTCTGCGCGTCGCGGGTGTTTTGGAGTGCGGCAGCCATGCTGCCGCTTTTCTTCCGGGAAGCCATGCTTCCCGGTCTTCGGTCTCGCCGGAGCCCCCTCGGCAGCACATCGCGCTCCCGCGAGCCCGTGCCCCTGTCGTCCGGAAGCAAGGCTTCCGGGTTTAAAGGCGCAAGCATGGCTTGCGCACTCCACAAATACAACGTCCCCCTCAACGAGAAAAATGACATGCACCCCCGATGCGACCTCGTCTTGACATCCAGGATCAAAAGGGGTATTCTGGATTAGGGTGAGTTCACACGCTATTGCGAAAGTTTTACAATGTCAACGCTTCGCCTTCTTTTCAAAGAGATCATCCACCGAATGCTCAACTTCCTCCTGGGCCTCCTTGCCGTCGTCGCGGCGGTGGGCTTGTTCGTCGCCCTCCTGACCATGGGGCGGGCGTCGGAGCAGGAAACCGCCCGCCTGACCCGCGACCTCGGCTTCAACCTCCTCATCGTTCCCAAGAAAACCAACATGGAGGACTTCTGGGCCACGGATTTCGCCAAGGAGGAGATGCCGCAGGAGTATGTGGAGCAACTCGCCAAGACCCCCGGCCTGCTGATGGATCACTTCGTCGCCACGCTCCAGAAGAAGATCACGTGGCGCGACCGGAGCATCCTCCTCACGGGGCTTCTGCCCGAGCGCGGCGCCATCGGCCAGCGCAAGAAGTCGGACATGGGCCATCAGATCGAGCCGGGCACGGCCTACGTCGGCTACGAACTTGCCCAGAGCCAGGAACTCAAGGAGGGGGACAAGATTGACGTTGCCGGTACGGAGCTTGCCGTCGAACGCTGCCTGCCGGAAGACGGCAGCAAGACCGACATCACGATCCACGTCCATCTCAGCGACGCGCAGAAGATTCTCGGCAAGAAAGACAAGATCAACATGATCCAGGCCCTCGGCTGCCTGTGCTTCGGGCAAAGTCTGGCCACCATCCGCGAGCGGCTCGAAAAGGCCCTGCCCGATACGAAGGTGACGGAGTTCAAGACCATCGCCCTCCACCGGGCCGAGACGCGGCGGATGGTCGAGAAGTATCTGGCGTTCATCGTGCCGGTTGTCCTGCTCGTCTGCGCGGCGTGGGTCGGGGTGCTCTCGCTCATCAACGTCCGCGAGCGCCGCCAGGAGATCGGCACGCTCCGGGCGCTCGGCGTCGGCTCGGGCCGCATCGCGGCGCTCTTCCTCGGCAAGGCGGTCGTCCTCGGCATCGTGGGCGCGGTCATCGGCTACGCCATCGGCACCGCCCTGGCGCTAAGATACGGTCCCGGCATCTTCAAGATCACCTCGCAAAAAATTGCGCCCATCTACGGTCTCCTCGTTTGGTCCCTAATCGTCGCGCCTATCGTCGCGGCCATCGCCAGCTTCCTCCCGACGATGGCGGCCGTCACGCAGGACCCGGCAGTTACGTTAACAGAAGAATAAGCCCATATGATTCGTCTCGAAAACGTCAGCAAAATCTACCGCAAACAGGCCGACGAAATCCGAGCCCTCGATGGAGTTGCGCTGTCCGTTAAGGAAGGGGAGTTCCTCTGCATCAAAGGCCCCAGCGGCAGCGGCAAGTCCACGTTGCTCCTCACGATGGGCGGCATGGTCCGCCCCACCGAGGGGAAGGTGCTCGTTAATGGGACCGACGTCTATGCCGTCTCCGGTCACGAGCGCGCTGTCTTCCGGGCGCAGAACATCGGCTTCGTCTTCCAGATGTTCCACCTGATCCCCTACCTCACCGTCGTCGAGAACGTCCTCGTCCCCGCCCTGGCCGCCGGGCGGAGGCCCGACCGCAAGGAGGCTGAGGCGCTCCTGGAGCGGTTCAACATGACCGGCCGCCTGCGGCACAAGCCGTCCGAGCTGAGCACTGGCGAGCGCCAGCGCGTCGCCATGGCCCGGGCGCTGCTCAACAAGCCCAAGCTCATCCTGGCCGACGAGCCGACGGGCAACCTCGACCCCGCCAACGCCGGCGAGGTGATGGGCTACCTCGCTGAGTTCCACGGCAACGGCGGCACGGTCGTCGTCGTCACGCACGAGGAGTTCGCCGAAAAGCACGCCCAGCGCGTCGTTCATCTGAAGGACGGCCGAATTGCGGGGTAAATGCGGTAAATGGGGTCAGGTCTGCTCTGTAGAAAACATATCAGTCGAGGCCAGAGGATCATGAGGCTGAAGGTGATGACGCGAAGGTACATCTCGCGACACTGGCTGTGATAGTAACGTGCGCGGAGCGCAGAGCCGAGAAGCCGTTTGATCATGGAGAACGCCGTCTCGATCTGCCAGCGTTGACCGTATTG
>JBFMAD010000113.1:0-3771 GCA_040755855.1 Planctomycetota bacterium
TCAAAACGCGACCGTGTTTTGACATATCTTAACGGGGGACCACCACTTCCGCATCCCAAAAGGACAAAATCAAAAACCCATAACCACTTCCGACAAATCACCTCTTCGTTTTGGGGAATGTCCTGAAGGTTGATGCGGCAATTGACAATGCGAGTGCGGTCTCATAGAATCCATGCCAAAGCAGGCGATACCAATACCGAGGAGATCAAATGAGGCGAACGCTTCTAATGTTTCCGGCAGCGCTGTTCTTATGGACCTATTTGGGAGGAGATGCCTTGGCCGCCGAAGACAGATTCGCGCTGGTGGTGGAGCCTTACGAGGTTGAAGTCTCGATGACCTATGCCGACACGATCCGGAGGATCATATTCGAAGGCGAGGCCATCGGCCGGGACACCGGGTTCTATGGGACCATTTTTGCCGCCGATCCTGGCAAGTTTATCGGAGCTGGCCACACCGAGGGCGGCCTGGAGAAGGTGGAGAGCTTCGATCTGCGCGTCGGCAAGAAGAAGGTCGAGCCCGAGAGCGGCAAGCGATACACCGGCAAGTCCATCACCTACGAGAAGTCTTCCCTCCTCGACCACCTGCGCGTCCATGTGAAACTGGAGCTGACCCGCGATGGCATCGTCATGCACAAGACATGGGAGGCGCTGGAGGACCAGAAGGCCAAGTCCCTCTACCTCTATCAGTTCTGCTGGAGCGCGGACACGAAGGAATGGATCGGCGAATGTGCGGACGGGGAGATGAAGGAGGGCGCGTTCCTCGATGACAAGGGATGGCGACTCCAGTCGGATGTGAAGTGGACGGCGCTTTACGATCCGGCGATCGAAAAGGGCATGCTCATGTACTACCCGAAGGTCATCCTTGGCAACATGCACAAGAGCGTCTACTGGGACCAGCCCCCGCCGCGATACCACAAGTACTACCTGATGATGGACATACCCGCGCTCATCCCGAAGGGCATGAAGTCAGGCCCGCACGCCATCATCATGAAGGGCATCTCCACCAAGCCGGGGAAGTGGAAAGACGAGGTGAAGAAGATGGCTTCACAATTGCGAAAGAATGACCCGAAAGGAACCAATGAATAGCGCGAGAAATGGCCTGATCCTTTGCATTATGGTCGCGCTGTGTTCTTCTGCGCTGAGCCAGACGATGGACCTGCGCGTCGTCCCCGGCATGCCCAGCCCCGACGCCGACATGGCCCGATGGCGCGTGGTCGTTCTCATCCGCTCCGAAGGCGAGACCGCCCGAACGATCACACCCGAAGTCCAGGCCGAAGGCGCGCGGGTGCTCAGCATCCAGCCGCAGCGGGCGAGTGTGAAGGATCAAGGGCCCGCGTGGTTCTTCGTTCACATGGAGGAGGCCCAAGGGCCGCGTCCGCCGACGCTGACGGTGGCGGTGAAGGAGGTCCCCGGTTGCTCCAAAACGTGCATATTGCCCATCGGCATTGACCTCTCCCAATTGGCTTGGGAGGCGTGGTGGGCGGGCAAGGACTCCCACCTCGACGAGGTCCGCGGCTTGCCGCCGTCCACCGCGGAATGGAAGCCCATTCGCCTGCCAAAGATGTGGCAGGAACTGGGCGTCACATGGATACGGACAAGGCTCAGCATACCGGCATCCTGGCGGGACGAAAAATTGAGCCTCCTCTTGAAGGCCGTGGACGACAATGACGCTACCTACCTCAATGGAAAAGAAATCGGACGGACGAACGGGTGGGACGTTCAGCGCTCATACGTCCTGCCGACGGACGGCATCCGGTGGGGCGAGAAGAATGAGCTGTGCATCGCCGTGTACAACGGCAATGCCGGCGGAGGCATTGTCCGCACGCCCATCTGCATTGTTGCCGGCGAGCTGCCGGAGGCGCCGGACCTCTTTCCTCCTGCCGTGCTCCAGAAAGAAGCCGACCGCGCTGCGCCCGGCGAGATCGGCCCGCGCCTGCCGTTCCGACGGATGGCCGTCCGCGACGGCGTGCTTCGATACGAAGACGGGAAAGAGGTCGCGTTGTGGGGCGTCAACTGCTATCCGCAAAGCTGGCAGCAGTACGTCACGCTGAAATGGCTCGGCGTGGACCATCGCCGAGCCGTTGACGAGGACTTCGAGGACTTCGCTCAGATGGGCATTGACATCATTCGCATCCACGTATTCGACACGGAGATCAGCGATGGCAAGGGCAACCTCGTCGTAAACGATCACTTGGACATCCTCGATTACCTCATCGCGCAGTGCAACAAGCGCAATATCTATCTGATGCTCACGCCCATCGCCTGGTGGGGCAGCCCGAACGCCCGCCCGGACAGCTTCTCCCGCAACATCCCGAAGCAGGCCCTCAGCCTGTGGCCGGAGACGTGGCCCGTCCAGGCAAACTATCTCCGCCAGTTCCTGACGCACAAGAACCCGCATACCGGCAGGCGGTTGGTGGATGAACCGTGCCTGGTATTGTTTGAGATCGTCAATGAGCCGACCTACTGGCACTGCGAACAGGTCCTCGCGGGCGACCCGGGCAAGACCGATCTCAACGCGGAGGTCTCCCGGCGCGGCATCGAGGGCGTGCGGAATGCGTGGGAGCAGTTCGTCCCATCCAAGGAGTGGGTGAGCCCGACTACATTCGAGTGCTTCCGGTACGACACGCTGCGGCGCTACATCAATACCATGATCGAAACCATGAGGCAGGCCGGCGCCCATCAGCCGATCGCGTCCAGCGGGTTCTTCATGGTCAGCTCGGACATTGCCCAGGCCATTGCCGACAGCCGGTGCGATGCGATCACGCTCAGCCGACACAACTATCCCGGCGGCCTCAAACAGATTACGGATGATAAGAACCTCCTGAGCCAATTGGACAACGCGGAACTCGATGCGCGCCTCGCCGCAAAGGCGCGAATCGTCTATGAATTCGACGCGCCCGGCACAATCCGCCGCGTCAGCATGTACCCCGCCATGGGGCGATACTGGCGGAACCTCGGCGCACAGGTCGCCTGCCAGTTTCAGTACGATGCCAGGGCCGCGGCGCATGTCAACTTGGACTGGGGCATCCACTACCTCAACCTCTGGCATACCCCGGAAAAGATGGTGAGCTTCCTCATCGGGGGAGAGGTCTTCCGCCGCCTCCCGCGCGGCGCGACGTTCCCCACGCCGCCCAGCGACCAGGTCTTCCCGCCCGGAGCGGTGAGCTACGAGAAGAACGCGGCGCTGCTCTGCGCCCCGGACTGCTATATGCAGGCGCGACCGACGGACTGGCGGCCGATGGCATTACCCAAGGACCCGAAGAAAATCCTGTCCGTCGGTGCGTGTCCGTATTTCGAGTACGACGGCACAGGCGTGGTTGACCTCCGAATGGAAAATGGAACGGCGCACCTGCGCATCTATCCGGATGTCGAACGGCTTCAAGATGGCATCAAGGGGACGGTGGGGAAACCGCTGACGAAGCTGCGCGACGGCGCCCATCCATTCCGGATCCGGTTGCCTGTCTGGAAGGATGCGAAGGTGGAGCGACATCAGGACGGACAGTGGGTATCCGTGCCGGGGACCGCCTCGGAGTTCACAGCCACCCCCGGCGCATACCGTTTGGTCAGATAGCGGGAGACCATTGCGAAAAGACCATCCCGCCGCGAAGCACGCGAAACCGCGCCCCGGCGCACATCAATAATCTGCCGTCTGTGGGGTTGTTGAAAAACCCCCGCGAGGCGAACACCGACTGTAGCCGCACCCTTTACGGGTGCGGTTTGACGCATCACGGCCCCGCAGGCTGAAGCCTGCGGCTACAAGAACAGGGTTTTT
>JBFMAD010000114.1:0-3368 GCA_040755855.1 Planctomycetota bacterium
GAGCGATGATTTTTGCGAGTTTCGTGTGCAGGTTTCGATGGAGTTGGGTCGTCTTGCGTGTGGCTCACAGGAATTTCTTCGTTATGTTGGACTGTCTCCATAATTAGTTAATAGCCATTAGCCTGCGTCGTTTGGCCGTCCGACCCAGAATCGCGCAGGCTAAAGCCTGCGACTACAGGTCATTTTTGCCAGTTCGGGATTTGGGCAACACGCCCTATGTCGGTTATCGCAACTCTAACGCTCGTCTGTCATTGCGAGGAGGGCCGTTCTTACGGGCCGACGAAGCAATCTCGTAGCTCGTGAGGCCGTCGAGCGCATGAGATTGCTTCGGCCCGCGAAGCGCGGGCCGAAGCAATGACGTGCAACCTATTCTGTGTTCCTCTTAGTCCTTCTTGCATGTCACCCAGACCGGCGACGACCAGGCGATGTCCATGTTGTCCTCGTAGGGCGAGGTCGCGCTCTTCTGTTCGACGCGGGCATAGTAGTAGGCGGTCTCGCCCGCCAGAGGCGACTTGTCCACGAAGGTGAACTCGAACTCCCTGCCCGCGGGCGTGACCGTGTGCAGGACCTGCGAGTTGCGCACGATGTCTATCTTGCTCAGCTCCGTCGCGGCGATGCCTTTGACGGTCATCGTCGGCGGCTCGGCCGTGGTCGTCTCCCCGCCCATGAAGGTCTTGCCCATGCGAAAGTCCACGATGACCTTGGCCGACGAGCCGAAGGTGCGGCGATTCTGCAGGGCCTCGAAGATCGCGTCGCGGTCGTAGCGCTCGGCATAGACCGCCGCGTAGGACATGTGGGTGGACCAGTGGTCGGAGCTGGCGATGAAGCCGAGGCGGTAGCCCTTCTTCAGGGCCTCGCTGACGAAGCCCTTCTTGAACTGCTCATAGGCCGCCTCCTTGGGTTCGCTCTTGGGCGCGCCGGGATATTCGTAATTGCGACGATCGCCCTGGAAGATCTCGACGATCGGCTCGAGGACAGGATCGTTGAAGCCCCAGTCCGTGCCCATGCTCGTGGCCGAGGTGTGGGAAATGGCGACCAGCCGCTTGCCGCGCATGTAGTCGTAGAGCATCTGCGGGTCGTCGTAGGCCGTCTCCTTCGGGTCCTGGGGGTCCTTCTTGCGGGCGAGGGGGAAGTCGCCGCGCTCCGGGCCGACGATGTTGCGGTGGCCGCCGGGGTAGCCGACGCTGCGCTCGTAGCCGTAGAGGGGGACGAAGACCGGCGGGGCGTGGAAGATGTCGGCGGACTTCTGCGTCCGCCACCAGGGGTACTGCCGCGCGCCGCCGCCGGCGTCGTGGTCGGTGACGGCAATGTAGTCGAGCCTGGCCGCGTCGAGAGCGTAGCGATAGAGGTCGAGGAGCGAGCCGTCCCTCATGCCGTCGCCGGAGATGTCGGTGTGGCGGTGCAGGTCGCCCCAGAAGACGTGGTAGGTCTTCCCGTCCATCTCGATCTGATACCGGGCCCGCGGCTCGATGGCCGCCGCGGCCGGGGCCTCGGGCATGGCCGCGAGGGCGGGGGCTACGGGTTCGCCCATTGCCGTGGGCAGCTCGGCCACGCGGACGTCGAGCGTCCTCGGCCCGCGCATCAGTCCGCTGCGGCGGTCGGTGGGGAAGGCGACGAGGCGCTTGCCGTCGGGGGTGAGGCAGGTCCCGGTGCGGATGTCGCTTCGCCCGCCGCTGTTAAAGACGAGGATCGGATCGGACCACTTGTCGCCCCGGCAGCAAAGGGCCTGGACCTCCCAGATGGCGTTGACGTGGGGGCTGACGTATCGCTGCATGATGCGGCAGATGAGCCAGAGCCGCCCCTGCGCATCGAAGGCGAGGCAGGGCATCTCGGCGATGGGGCCGTAGGTCTTCTCGAAGTTCGTTTCCGGTTCGGGCAGGGGCGGGTGGGGCGAGGGGGCGGCCTTGATCTCCTCGCCGTCGAGGCAGGCGAGGCCGATCTTGCCGCGGTAGATGTGCAGCCCGCCGTCGCCGAGGCCGGCCTCCTTGCCGTACTTCGGGCCGTAATTGTCATAGGCGATCCAGACCCGGCCGCTCTTGTCGCACGCTACGCTGGGGTGGAGTTCCGAGTCGGCGGAGCAGGCGACGGGGATCTCGTTGCCGAGCGCGTCGCCGGAGAGCCTGCGCAGGAAGACGTCATAGTTCCCCGCGCGGTAGGAGTCGTAGGCGATCCAGACATTGCCGGACGAGTCCGCTGTCATGGCCGGGTCCCATTCGTTCGCGTCGCTCGTCGAGACCTGGATCGGCTTGCCGTCGGGGAGGCGTCTTGCGAAGATATCGCCGCTGCCCGCGCGGAAGGACTGCCAGCAGACATAGACCTTGCCCGTCGAGTCGGCGACGAGTTGGTGGAAGATGTCGGGGGACGGGTCGTCGGTCAGGCGGATGGTCGCGGACCACTGCCCGTCCTTGAGCGTGCGGGCGTAGAGGTCCCAGTTGCCCTCGACTTGTGCGGCCCAGGCGACCCAGAGCCGGCCGTCGCCGTCCACGGCCGCTTTGGCCTTGAAGAAGTCGCCGGGGGCCTCGCTCACCTTCTCGGCGGGGGACCAGGCCTTGCCATCAAGGCGGCGGAGGAGGACCTCGTCCTTCTTGTCCTGGTAGCGGACCCACGCGACGAAGACCTTGCCCGATGCGTCGCACGCGATGGCGGGATAGTCGTCATCCGGCCCGGCGGCGAAGTCGGCCTTTGGGTCGGGGTTCTTGTCGTCGGAGAGGTTGGTCGAATCGAGGACAATCTCGGCGGATGCCTTGCCGTCCATGAGGGGCAGGACGCGGCCGAGGCTGAGGTCCTTGAGGGCGAAGGACAGGTCGCCCATCTTGGTCTTGACGGAGACGACGGCCTCGGGGGGAGCGGCCAGCCAGAGGACGACGCCCTTCTTGAAGGGCTTTTTCTTCATGCCCCGGGACATCAGTTTGCCGCGCTTGATGAACTCGGGGAATTGGGTGATGCACTCCCACCGGAATTCTTTGAGGAAGAGCTTGTCGCGCTTCTCGAACATCCAGCCGTCAATTTTTTCGATCTTGCCCTGATCTACGGAGGCGGCGCCTGCCCAGTCCTGTGCGGTCTGGTCCTGGAGGCCGAACATGACGCGGACGACGGCGGGCCGGGCGTCCTGGGCAGAAAGGGTGAAGGGAATGAACAGACACAACGCAGCGACGAGTCGTTTCATGGTTGCCTCCTGAAAAGCCCGACACTTGTAGCCGCAGGCTTCAGCCTGCGGGCGGCGATGGCATCGCAGCCATGAGCGCAGGCTAATGGCTATTAACTAATTATGGAGACAGTCCAACATAACGAAGAAATTCCTGTGAGCCACACGCAAGACGACCCAACTCCATCGAAACCTGCACACGAAACTCGCAAAAATCATCGCT
>JBFMAD010000115.1:0-3252 GCA_040755855.1 Planctomycetota bacterium
AACGTAGGGGCGGACCCATGTGTCCGCCCCTCATGGCGTAGAACCTGCGTCGAAGGAGCCGGCACATGGGCCGGCCCCTACAATCCCTTTCGACGGCATCGGGAACCCCCCGTCACTGAGGGGATACGGGGAAATGTAAGGTCTCAATCAGGGGGGAGCGGGTGTCATTCCCGCCCCGCGCGGTCGCGGGGGGAATCCGGGGCTTCGCAAACCCTGCCGCCACACGTGGATTCCCGCTCCCCGCTTACGGCCTGCGGAGACAAGTTTCGCGGGAATGACGCAGCAAGTCTGTGGCGGGAATTCCCCTGTCACTGAGGGGTTACTGCGCCCAGTGCAGAAGTGGCATCTTGCCGCTTCTGCGCTGCGCCGGGCGCTCGGAGTTCGCACGAGGATGGGGCTGGTTGCCTGTCATACGGATGACAAGGGCGTTGTATGATTGGCGATATGTTTGCACGAACATATCACCAATCATACAACGCCTGCAGCGCAGCCCGGATTATTCACGAACATGCAACGCTTACCCCCCGCGCTTCCGGCGGCGACGGAAATTGCTTGCCGAGTCGGTTGACAGGGTGTATCATCATCGCGCGACCCACGCGGGGGATTGCCGCGTGAGCCGGGCCGTGGAGTTTTTCCGTCACTCGAACCAGGAAGCGGGAGGCCGAACCATGAACGAGCAGAAGAAGTCTGTGGACATGAAGCGGACCAGTCGTCGGGGATTCTTGAAAGTTGCGGCGGCTTCCGGCGCCGTGTTGAGCGCCCTGGACATCAGCCGCTACGCCCATGCCGCGGGGAACGACATCATCCGCATCGGCGTCGTCGGCTGCGGGGGACGCGGCGCAGGGGCGGCCGTGAATGCGATGAACGTGGACGCCGGCGTGCGGCTCGTCGCCATGTGCGACCTGTTTATGGACCGCGTCAAGGGAAAGCGCGACAGCCTCAAGAAGGCCAAGCCCCAGCAGGTCGAAGTGGACGACGCCCATTGCTTCGACGGCTTCGACGGCTACAAGCGCGTCATCGAGTGCGTGGACGTGGTGCTCATCGCCAACGCGGCGAAGTTCCATCCCCTGCACGCGAAGACGGCGATCGAGGCGGGCAAGCATGTCTTCGTGGAAAAGCCCCACGGGATTGACCCGCACGGCGTCAAGGTGATTCAGGCCGCCGCCGAGTTGGCCAGGCAGAAGAAACTCTCCCTCGTTTCCGGCCTGCAATACCGCTACGCCAAGGGCCGCCAGGAGACGATCCAGCGCGTCCACGACGGCGCCATCGGCGACATCGTGGCTATCGAGGAGAACTACCTGCGCGCGCCGTACGGCCTCTACAAGCGCGCCGCGGGGCTGAACGAGGTCCAGTATCAGTGCAGCAACCAGTATCACTTTGTGTGGCTCAGCGGCGACGACGTGCCCCAGTCGCTGATCCACAACCTTGACTGCTCGACGTGGGCGATGAAGGAGCAGATGCCGGTCAAGTGCCACGGGATGGGCGGACGGGCCTCGTCCTTCGGCGAGGTCTATGGCAACGTCTTCGATCACAACGCGATCACTTACCTCTACGCCAACGGCGTACGACTCTACGCCTCCTGCCGCACGGAGGTCGGGTGCTACAACGAAAACGCCAGCATCATCCTCGGGAGCAAGGGCCGCTGCTTCCTGTCGCAGTGCCGGATCGAGGGGGAAACCAACTGGCGGTATGAGGGGCGAAAGGACCCCAGCCCGTACGACGAGGAGCACCGGGTGCTGTTCCAGGCCGTTCGCTCAGGCAACCCGGTCAACAACGGGGACTACATGGCCCGCAGCACGCTGATGACGGTCATGGGCCAGCTCAGTTGCTACACCGGCCAGGAGGTCACGTGGGAGCAGGCCACGAAGTCCGACTTCTTCTACCCACCGAAGCCGGAGGAGTGCCGTTTCGACATGGAGCCGCCCGTCAAGCCCGGCCCGGACGGGATCTATCCGGTGTATGTGCCGGGTGTGACGAAGCTGCTGTGAAATCGCAGCTGAACTCGCCAGAGTTCAGAAGCGAAGGATCGGTCACGGCCTGGTGTAGGGTGGGCCTTGGCCCACCAACAAAGCTGATTTCTGCCTGGCTTTCAGGCGCAGCGTGGTGTAGAATAGGACTGGAGGTGAGCCATGATCAAGACAGTTGAAGCCGTAGTTGATGAGCAGGGAAACGTGCGGCTGCTTGAACCGGTTCATCTGCCGGCGGCCCGCCGCGCCCTTGTGACCATCCTCGAGAGCGAACCGATCACCATTGTAGCTGAGACAGCGCTTCTCAGTGAACCCGCACTCGCCCAGGATTGGGACCGACCGGAGGAGGACGCGGCATGGTCACACCTGCAACCGGGGCGATAGTCCTTGTCCCATTTCCCTTCTCCGACCTGTCCCATGCGAAACTGCGCCCGGCGGTGGTATTGGCCGAGGCAGGCAGGGGCGACTGGATACTCTGCCAAATCACCAGCAACCCCTATGGCGATCCTCTCGCTGTTGAGCTCGCCGACGCCAGTTTCCAGGAAGGCTCTTTGCGCGTCGTGAGCTACGCACGCCCTGGCAAACTATTCACCGCCAACCGCGAGATCATGGTGGAGCGTGTGGGCAGCCTTAAGGTCGGGCCATTCTCCGCTATCATCCAAGCAGTGATTGACCTTCTGCAGGGTAAGACTAAGGCAAGTAAGGGGTAGCCCTATCCCTTTTCTTCCCCTTGGGCGGCGTGTGGAAAGGATGCCGCTGCACGGTATGAACGATGATCTGTAACCCCACGACAAAACCAGGCACAAACGCGGCTGCTATGGTTAGAAGACACCGTTACCTGATTACCGTTCTTCAGATCGCAGTCCCCACGATGATAGGCGATCACGTATTGGGTGTATTCATAGCCTGCGAGATTATATGGGGCGGATTTGGGGCCGACTTGTTCACTCACTGGTTGTATGTTTTTGCCCCACCGACGTTGCTCATAGTGCTTCTGACGGGAATAATGCATAGATCGACTTGGTGGCCGATCATATCCTTGATGATGGCGTTCTTTTCCAGTGTGTTCGTTATGATCCGTGCTGGCTTTCTGGCTTTGGATCCGGAGTGTGGCGAGGACTGTTTGAAGTACTGGTTCGGCCCGAATGTGCCCGATCTTTTAGTACCTTACCGCTAAGATCATTGTCAAAATGGTCATGATTTTTGATTCATGCAATAGCGTTTTGAGTAAACCCTGGGAGAATGACCATCTCTCGAAGCTTGAGGGCCATGGCTGTCACGGTGC
>JBFMAD010000116.1:0-2917 GCA_040755855.1 Planctomycetota bacterium
AAAACTGTTCATAGCCCAACTCTTCCACTCCACTCGACATCTTTCACCGCCCCTATAAATACCATGACCCCTACGAAAAGCAAAACCTGTTTGGTTCCGGCTACGCCGGGTTATGAATTCGTCATTTCTTCTTCTTGTCTTTGTCCGCCTCCTCGTCTTTCGGCAGCGCCTCCCAGACCTTGACGTCGTCGATGGCAAGAAACTGTCCTTTAAGGGTTTTTCCGGGGGCAATGTATATGGATTGGATGTTACGCTCGTCCTGCGCAGCATAATCGCAAGTAATTGTCTTGCCATCCACGGTCAGCGCATATTTTGTTCCCGCCATTTCGAATATCACATGAACCCAGCGTGGCTTTTTGTAGGATAAAGGTGACTGTGCGAGAAAATAAGGGCGGTTTCCATCCACCGCATCCATTCCGAAGGACCCGGAACCACCTTGACCAGCGTTCAGGCGTCCGCCGGGATACCTCGCGGACCTGTCAATCTGCACACCCGGATATGCGCCAGGCGGCATATGAACCTTGAGCTCAAAAATGGCATCCTTCACAGGCGGAAACGTGCGAAACGCACATCCCAAATTAGATGGATGGTCGAGTTCCCTCGTGAGGCTCTTTTTCACGATCTTCCACTCGCCCCCTGCATCGAACTTCCATTCCAATTCCTTTCCCTCAAAATCGT
Source organism: Planctomycetota bacterium (assembly GCA_040755855.1). Taxonomy (GTDB): domain Bacteria; phylum Planctomycetota; class Brocadiia; order JAADGH01; family JAADGH01; genus JAADGH01. The sequence continues at coordinate 679 of JBFMAD010000116.1, forward strand.
CCTCAAAGATCAGGTTACCCCGTTTCGAGATGGCGAGTTCCGGTTCCTTGCCCTTCTTCTTGCCCTGCGCTGCCGAGTCATAAGTTGCCAGTAGGGCGATAGTTACACACACACACACACACAGCAAATATTGCGCCTCATCCCCGATTCCTCCTTTTCTCGTCTTTCCGTAGCGGAAGTCGTGAGACTTACGATCTCTTCCGCAGTGCGGATGCCTTTTGTTCTCTCGCTCTGAACTCTCACAAGTTCAGATACGATTTTATCAGAAATCGAACACCCTGTCCAATTTCTTGTCCGGCACGTCGAAGACCGCGTTGTGGGGCGGGAGTTTCTCGGTTTTGAAAAAGTCCGGCAGGCGATCGTCGAGGTTTGTGAAGCCGGCGCGTTTGTTGAAATCCCGCTCGGCGCGCAGGACCTTCTTGCCGAGTTCAACGAAGTCATTCGTTGTGAACTTCTTGCCGGTGTGCGCAGCGAGCATGTCGCAGATGGCCTGCAGCGCCTTCGGCTCGTCGAGGACGCAGAACGCGACGAAGAGGCACAGCCCCGTGCTGTCGAGCGCGGCGGTGGCGATTTGGAGATTGCGCGATAGCTCCACCTGTCCCTCCGGCTTGAGCGGATCAACCTTGCCGCCGACGCCGAGCACATTGGCCGAGATGGAGTAGCCCGCTGTGTGGTCCGCGCCCATGGTCGAGGTGGCGTAGGTCACGCCGATGCCCTTCGCCGCGCGCGGGTCATAAGCCGGCATAGCCTGGCCCTTTACGATAGGCACGCGGGCCACGCCAAACGCCTCGCCGACCACCTTTGCACCGCAGCCGATGATCCGGCCGAGGGGCGTGCCCTTGCCGACCTCCTTGAGAAGTTTGATCGCTCCCTTCGCATCTCCGAATTTTATCACGCCGCCCTCCATCGCCACGCCGATGGCCGCACCCATCTCGATCGTGTCCAGGCCGATCTCGTCGTCGAGGCGGTCCATCTGCGCGATGGCGTCGAGGTCGGCGATGGCGCAGTCGGCGCCGTGGGCCCAGATGGTTTCGTACTCGGGTCCCTTGGTGAGATACTTGCCCTTCTTGTCGTGATAGATGCGCGAGCAGGCGATGGTGCAGCCGGGGTGGCAGGCATGTTTCGGCTTGCCGCCGCGCCTGATGATGATGTCGCGCTGGGTCTCGCCGCTGATCTTGTCGGTTCCCTCGAACTGGCCCTGGAGGAAGTTGCGCGTCGGATACGCGCCGACGGAGTTGATGACATTGGCCAGGATGTTCGTGCCGTAGGTCGGCAGGCCCTCGCCGGTGACGGGATGCTTTTTCAGCAGTTGGACGAAGGTGGTTGCGGCGGCCTTGAACGCCTCGGCGTCGGCGGGGGCGGGGCGTTCTGTTCCCTCCGTATCGAGGACGATGGCCTTGAGTCCCTTCGATCCCATGACGGCGCCGAGTCCGCCGCGTCCGGCATGGCGGGTGGGTCGGCCCTCGGTGTCGGTGACGGCGACGCTTGCGGCGAGGAGTTTCATCTCGCCAGCCGGGCCTATGCAGATGATGGAGATTTTTTCGCCGCGTTCCTTGCGGAGCTTGTCGCACACGTTGTAGTTCATCTTTCGCTTCAGGCCGTTGGCTGGGAGGAGGCTCGCGCCATCTTTGGTCAGCTTCAGGACGCGCAGCTTGTCATCCCTGGGCGCACCTTCTACGACGATGGCGGCGACGCCGAGCCGCGCCAGGGCCTGTGCCGCGGTGCCGCCCGCGTTGGATTCCTTGATCGTCCCGGTCAAGGGGCTCTTCGCGCCGACCGACAAGCGGCCCGAGCAGGCGGCGGTTGTCCCCGAGAGGACACCCGGCGCAATGACGAGTTTGTTGTTCGCCGACAGGGCATGACAGGTGGGAGGGACCTCGGCTTCGACGATCGCGGACGTCAAGGCGCGCCCTCCGAGACCGGCGTACTTGGCTTTGGGTCTCTCCTCGGTAATGGAAAGATCGGTCATGTTGACGCGGAGAATCCTGGGCATAGTCGTTCTCCTATTCTGGATTCCGATGTGAACAACTCAAGCGTATCACCATGGCTGGTGGCGCATTATGACAATGACTAATGTCTAATGACGAATGACGAAAGAATGCCGAATGTCCAAATGCATAACCCGGCGTAGCCGGAACCAAACAGGTTTTGCTTTTCGTAGGGGTCATGGTATTTATAGGGGCGGTGAAAGATGTCGAGTGGAGTGGAAGAGTTGGGCTATGAACAGTTTTGTCGAACG
>JBFMAD010000117.1:0-2205 GCA_040755855.1 Planctomycetota bacterium
CGACGGCATTCACCATGTCCTCTTCGCCAGCGCCTCGCCGCCCCACGTCCTCGCCGTCCCCCCCGGCCCCATCCAACGCCGCTTCCCCTTCGAACTCCCCTACCCATGAACCATGGGGAAACTCCTCAAATTCGATTTTTTTCTTGACGGATTCGGCAATGCGGGGTATAGTGGATATATGTATTGGGGGTCTGGATGCTATGACCGCCGGGGATGTGAGTAGTATCCGTCGCATTAGAAGAAGGCAACACGGACGGGAGGAGATGCAGGTTGTGGCGCCAGACCGGGCGCCGTCTCCGCGCTTTTGACAGCAGGGAGGCTGTCGCCGAGACCCACCAAACCGGCTTAATCCCGCCTGTTCACTGCCTCTTTTATACCAGTGCGGTTTTATAGAATCATCGTCTTTGGGGACGGACGGCGTTTTGCAGCGCCAGGGATTGGCGGGAGCCGTCGCTTCGATGTTCAGGCCGGTAGTCACAAGACGTTTCTTGGGGCTTATTGCCGCGGACATAGTCGCCGTTCTTGCGGCGCTTTGGATATCGCCCGCTCTCTATCCGCTGGTCAAGGGTGGGGGGGCCGCACTTGCGACATATTTCCTCAGCCCATGGTGGCAGGCGGCCATCGTCGTTCAAATCTATCTCTTTTATCTGGTTGATCTCTACGAAACCGACGAAGAGCCGTCGCAGACGCTCCTTGCCGCGAGGACGGCTATCGGCGTCGTTGTAATGACCCTGATCCTCGTCGTCATCTACTTCTTCAACCGCCGCCAGAGCCGCGGTGTGATCCTCTTCTACGCCCCCTCCGCCTTCGTCTGCGTAATGGGCGTCCGGCTGCTGGCGGCAAGGTTTCGACGGGCGCGAGGCTCCGTCCGAAATGTCGTGCTGCTCTGCAACGGCAAGGGCGGAGAAAAAGACATCGAACTCGTTCGCGCCGCGACCGATGCGTTCCACCGACTGAAAGCCGTGGTGCTCCACCGCGAAAGCGACGCTCGCGTTGACGCGACCGTGCCCGTTATACGGATTGACGATGTTTCCGGCTTGCGCAGGATTACGGAGAAGGAGGATGTGGACGAGATGGTCCTCGCCGCGGGATGTGAGCAGTACCCCGGGATCGTGCGCGAGCTGATCCGCCTGAGCTACCGCGGCCTCTTGCTCTCCGACGCGATAACCTACTACGAAAGAGTGAGAAGCAAACTCCCCTGCGAACATCTCACCGACGCCTCGTTCCTCTTCTCCCACATGGGCCGGCCAAGGGCCCTCTACTCGAAACTGAAACGACTCCTGGATATAGGAGTCGCGGCGGTTGTCCTTGTCCTGTCCCTCCCGATCTCGCTTGTTGCGGCAATGCTCGTCAAACTCACGTCCCAGGGGCCGATCTTCTTCACCCAGGAGCGGGTCGGGCTGGACGGCGAGGGATTCACGCTGGTCAAGTTCAGGACCATGCGCCAGGACGCGGAGGCCGAGGACGGTCCGCAGTGGGCGAGGCGCGACGACCCCCGAATCACACCCGTCGGGAAAATTCTGCGAAAGACGCGGCTCGATGAACTGCCCCAGCTTCTCAACGTTCTCAAGGGCGACATGAGCCTCATCGGCCCGCGGCCGGAGCGGCCGGTCTTTGTGGGGCAGTTCGAGCGGGAGATTCCCTACTACAGCGAGCGCCACGCCGTTCGACCTGGCATCACCGGGTGGGCGCAGGTGAACCAGGGCTACGCCGCCGGGACGGAGGAGACCAAAGAGAAGCTCAGCTACGATCTATTCTACCTCAAACATCAATCCCTCACCCTCGACATGATGATCGCCCTCATGACCGCCAAGAAAATGCTCCGGGCAGGCGGGCAGTAGCACAATAGGGGTCAAGTCTTCAGGGCGTGTTGCCCAAATGAAATCTGGTAGGGGCGGCCCCATGTGGCCGCCCCTTTGACGGCAAATCTTCGGCCTCAGGGGCGGGCACGTGGGCCCGCCCCTACAAAACCGGATTTGGGCAACACGCCCTGAAGGCATGCCCCCAATTTATTCTCTGCCCCCAATTTATTTTGGAGGCCTCGGGGACAAATTCGACATTGATTTCTCATTCGGGCTTTGTGTCTTGCCACGAGTTTCAAGTGGAATTTTTTCGGTGATTTTGTGGGGGACTTCTGTCGATCCACAAGCCCGTTTCTCTTCCTCTTCGTTGCCCAGGGAACCCTCCGAACCGCCAACGAGGAGC
>JBFMAD010000118.1:0-2178 GCA_040755855.1 Planctomycetota bacterium
GTAGTCGCAGGCTTTAGCCTGCGCGATTCGGGGTCGCACGGCCAAACGGCGCAGGCTAAAGCCTGCGGCTACAGATCATTTTTGCCAGTTCGGGATTTGGGCAACAGGCCCTGAAGACCTGACCCCATTACATGCGACGCTGCCTGATCATAATTTTGCGGGGAGGGCAAATCAAGAAAAAACGAGGGGGGAGGGTAATGCCTTAGTCACGGGGGGAGCGGGTGTCATTCCCGTCCCGCGCGGCCGCGGGAGGAATCCAGGGCTTCGGGGATCGTGCCACAATACGTGGATTCCCGCTTTCGCGGGAATGACGATGCGCGCCTGCAGCGTGAATCCCACCCGTGGCTGAGGCAGTACGGGGGGGGGGGAGAGATGCTCCGCCGGAAAGAGCGCCCGACAAAAAAGTTCTATCAATGGCGTGTTACTTGAGTCGGATACAGCCAAGCAATTGTAGGGGCGGGCCCGCCCCTGACGCGGGAGACCTGCCGCCCCAGGGGCGGCCACATGGGGCCGCCCCTACGAGATTTCATTTGGGCAATACGCCCGCAACAGAACTTTTTTGTCGGGGACCCAGCCGTCACGCCGGAAACCCGTGTGCGCTTTTTCCTTGATTCGCTCCCTCGCAGAACTACAATCACGCCTTGTTCCATCTGGCGGAAGGGTCGCCATCCGTTTGTCGGCGGGAGAGCAACACATGGGCGAAAAAATCGGACTGATCGGATTGGGACTTCTGGGTTCGGCGCTCGCAGAGAGGCTCGCGGCCGCCGGTTTCACCGTGATCGGCCATGACACAGACGCCGCCCGATACGATGCGCTGAAGGTGCTGGGCGTCGAACGGGCGGATTCGCCCCGCGAAGTCGCCGAGAGGGCGAAACGCATCGTGCTCTCGTTGCCCAACTCGCCTGTCGTCGAGTCGGTCGTGGAGGGAAAGGACGGGATCGTCTGCGGCGCGGCGAGCGGGACGGTGATCGTGGACGCCACCACCGCCGATCCGGTGCGAAGCGCTCGTCTGGCCGAGCGACTGCGCGGGCGCGGCATCGCCTTCGTGGACGCCACCATCTCCGGATCGAGCCGCCAGGCGCGCGAGGGAAAGGCCGTGATCATGGTGGGCGGCGACGAAGCCGTCGTGAACCGCCAGCGCGACATCTTCGCCGCCGTCTCGCCGAAGGTGTTTTTCATGGGGCCGGTCGGAAAGGGCGCAGAGACGAAGCTGCTGGTCAATCTGGTTCTGGGCCTGAATCGTCTGGCCCTGGCCGAGGGACTGGCGATGGGCATCCGGGCGGGCGTGGAGCCGGAAAGGCTGTTAGAGGTCTTGAAGGCCGGCGCGGCCTATTCGCAGGTGATGGACGCGAAGGGGGCGAAGATGATCGCGGGCGGGGGAGCGCCCGAGGCGCGGCTTGCCCAGCACCTGAAGGATGTCCGGCTCATCCTCGAAATGGGCGAACGGACGGGGGCGCGGCTGCCGGTCAGCGCGCTGCACGCCAGGCTGCTTCAGGAGGCCGTCGCCCTCGGCTTCGGCGAGCAGGACAACTCGGCCATCATCAATGTATTTGTCCCGCGAGGAGAATAGGCCGAATTGCCCGACGACAGAAAGGGGAACGTTTTACTTTTCTTTTGTTCCGAGGCAGAACTGCGGGACGAGAAAGGAGAGGGCATCAGCAGAGGACAGAAGCAATCCCGGCCGACAACCTGCGAGCGCCACAAGCCTGCAGTGGTCAACTCTTTGTAACAGCCTTCATATGGGACCGGAGGACGGCATTGATCCGCGTCTGGTATCCGCGTCCCGAGCCTCTGAACCACGCCAGAACATCATGATCGAGTCGCAGGGTGACGCTTTCCATCTTGTGTGGAATTCTTAGCGCGGCCTTGCGCCAAAAACCGGACTCCAACTTGGGAATGTCGGAAAAATCAATTCCCTTGTCCGATTCAGACGTCAAATAGTCCCAGTCGGTTGCCGATTTCTTTTTTGAATTTTTCCCTCTCATGTTTTGCCGCCTTTCGCGCCGATTAGACAGTTGCGTCAAGTCCAGAAAAAGCCGGAAAAGGGGACCGTGGGGTTGTTGAAAAACCCTATTCCTGTAGCCGCAGGCTTCAGCCTGCGGGGACGTTGATGCGCCACACCGCACCCATGAAGGGTGCGGCTACAGTTGACATTGGCCTCGCGGGGCTTTTTCAACA
>JBFMAD010000119.1:0-1587 GCA_040755855.1 Planctomycetota bacterium
CCCAGCCCGGCGCGCGAGATGGCGGGTGGGTTTTTCGGCGGCGCATTCAAGATGATTTCTTTGCGGTCTCTCTCCATGGACCCTTCTCCTTTCCTATGAAATATCTTCATAAGCATATTATACAACATAAATGGGATGTTGTCAAGCACTATTGGGGTAGATTTTGCCTGATGGAGTATTTACATTGTAAGGGATTACTGTTCAGGATGTAACGATTGGCATTCTTCAGGGATTGCGTGTCGTTCGCGCAAATTTGCGCATGATAGTTTCCGATAAGTGATTCATCGGAGGTTACGATGTGTGATCGCTGACTACTTCTTTCGCTGCTGGAACTTGAGGATTTCCTCCAGGCTCTTCACGCCCGCCGTGCAGCCGATGGCCTGGACGCAGTGCGCGGCAGCGGCGTTGCCGAACCTCGCCGCCTTCTCCACATCCCAGCCCTTGAGGACGCCGGTAAGAAATCCGGCGATCCAGCAGTCGCCCGCGCCGGAGGAGTCAACGGTTTTCACTTTGTAGATGGGCGCCCGCACCTCCGCGTCGTCGGTCCGCACGTAGCACCCTTCCCGACCGAGCTTCAAGCCGACGTTCTTGCAGCCGTTGTCGCGGAAGAACTTCGCAATGTCCTGGGGCGTCTTTTGGCCTGAGATGCGTTCGGCCTCCTCAATCGAGGGGAGGAAGTAGTCAATGTATTGGAAGCTCGGCTTGATGACGCCGAGCCAGTCCTTGAGGCGATCGTTGTAGGCCGTGTCGAGCGACGTGGTGACGCCCGCCACCTTCGCCTGCTTCAGAACCTCCGCCGTCTGTTTCCCGTCGAAGGTGGACATGAGATATGTCCCCGCCACGTGCAGCAGCTTCGCCTCCTTCACGATGTCCATGTTCACGTCGTCAATGCAGAAGGTCGCATTCGCGCCCATCGTGTGCAGGAAGCGGCGCTCGCCGTCGGAAGCGATCATGATGAACGTGAACGATGTGCTCGCCTCCTTGTCGCGGACGACGCCGCGCGTGTCCACGCCGACCGCCTGGAGTTCCTTGATGAGGAAGTCGCCAAAGCCGTCGTCGCCGACCTTGCCGATGACGCCCACATTCGTGCCGAGTTTCGCCATGGCGATGCCGGTGTTGACGGCGCAGCCGCCCGTGTGGAGTTCCATCCGGTCGAACAACTGCAATCGCGCCTTCTCCGGGATCGTGTCAATCGGCCGGCCAAGCGCATCCGCCACGAAGATACCGAGACAAACCACGTCGCTCATCGTTGCTCCCTCCTAACGTAACTCAAAGGGAAAAATTCACATTGTACACATAATACCACCCTTTCTGTCTTCAGAAAGGGTGGTATATGCAGAAATAAATTTTGCGCGGTAAAATAGCCTCTCCTCTGCAGGAGTAGGATCGGTCTCGCGGGAAAAAATGTGTCCAATGTGAATTTTTCCCTTGGGTTGCGGGCGTAAGCCCACATTAGGCGTAAAGGGCCTGTTGCCCAAATCCCGAACTGGCAAAAATGATCTGTAGCCGCAGGCTTTAGCCTGCGCCGTTTGGCCGTGCGACCCCGAATCGCGCAGGCTAAAGCCTGCGACTACATTTGGGCAACGC
>JBFMAD010000120.1:0-1512 GCA_040755855.1 Planctomycetota bacterium
CGTTTGTCCGGGAAGGAGGCTTCGTCTCGTTGACGCGATCGGCCGCGAGTGAAAGGATGCTGCGCCTCCTCGCGGGATCGGCATCAGCGATCGAGTCGAAGAGCCCCTTGAGCCTTTCGTCGTCGTAGACGGATTCGTCGATGACGACGAGGGCATCGGTCACGACTTCCCCCAGGCGCCGCGCGGCGACGTCGACCAAACTGTCGGTCAGATCGCCGGCCTGAAAACTCGACACGTCCAGGTGCAGGTTTGAGAAGGATCTCCACCCGCGTCCCGACGGAGGAACGCCCGCGCCCCAGGGCCCGAACGGCTCGTGAAACGATCCCGTTCCGTCGGACATGGCGTTTCCCGGGGCCGCTGCGCCGGATACGGGCGCGCAGCAGCACGCCGCCGCGGAGGCCGCTTGAACGGCGCCGACGCCCGAAGGCGCGCCTGAAAGATGACACAGTGACATAAGCATCGCTAGGGCGTGTTAACACTAATGGACATATTCTCGAAGATGTGCAATATGTCGCGTATGGAACTCACCGAACAACACTATCAACGCATTCATGATCTGTTACCGCGGCAACGCGGCAATGTCCGTGTGACGAATCTCGATGTTCTCAATGCGATTTTGTATGTCGCCGAGCACGGCTGCAAATGGCGCGGGTTACCACCACGCTTTGGTCCATGGCATACGGTGTACACGCGGATGAAACGCTGGAGTGAATCAGGGGTGTTGGCTCGTGTGTTCGCGGCCTTGCAAACGCGGCAGATTGTGCGGCTGTCCATTGAAGCCGTGGCGCTCGACTCGACCATTATTAAAGTCCATCCGGACGGCACGGGTGCTCGAAAAAAAACGGTCCGCAAGCCATCGGCAAGTCCCGTGGCGGTTGGACCACCAAAGTGCATTTGGTTGCCGCAGATGCTCGGACAGCCATAACGTTCGCACTCTCTCCAGGACAGGCGCACGATGCGACGATTGGGCGTGAGCTGTTGCAGGCCCTGGGACCACCGCAACGGTCCGTAGCGTTACTCATGGACCGGGCCTACGAAGGAGACGACACACGCCAGCTCGCACTGCACTTGGGTTACCAACCGGTGGTGCCACCGAAAAGCAACCGACTCACCCCGTGGCAGTACGATCGGGCGCTGTATAAACGCCGCAATGAAGTGGAGCGCTTATTTCGCCGCCTCAAAGGTTACCGGCGCATCTTTAGCCGCTTTGAGAAGCTCGACATCATGTTTATCGGGTTCTTACTCTTTGTCCTGATCGTCGAGGGCCTGCGATAGTGTTAACACGCCCTAGTCCTTTGCTACGGGCAGCTCCTCCGGTGAAACGATTCGCATGAAACTGTCGCTCTGCGTGTCGATGTAATGCACTTTGCCGTCCGGGGTGCGTACCTGAGCGGTGATTCTTGGCTGTTGAATATCCAGTTCCAGTCCGCCCACCTTTACCGGTTCGGTGCGAACGTCAAACTCCTCGATCGTCCCCTCAAGTTCCTTGTCGCCTTCTTTGAAGCTCACCTT
>JBFMAD010000121.1:0-1509 GCA_040755855.1 Planctomycetota bacterium
TTGGAGTTGCCCCGTTTCTGTTGACACTTTTAGTTTCCTCCGCCGAGGTTCACCTCCCCTCCTCCCTTGCATTCAATTAGCAGCAGCGGGTTGTCCGTGTGGGCAACCGCCACATTCAACGTCGGGGCACAGAACCAGCCCGCGGTTGTCCACGTGGGCAACCATTCCGGGCGCGCCGATTTCCATGGCGGTGTGGGCAACCTCACTCATTTGCCCCGATTGCCGGTTGTCCACGGCGCTGTGGGAACCGGCGCGCGACAGGCCCTCGCCAGATGGGATTCCTGCCGCTTGTGCCAGGAGCATCTTCTCATAGTTCTCAGGGCTCTTGTAACCGAGGGCCGAGTGCCTGCGCACGGGGTTGTAGAAGCCCTCTATGTACCTGAAAACCGCCAGGCGTGCCGCCTCGCGCGTCCTGAAGGTGTTTCGGTAGATGAGCTCGGTCTTGATGGTGGCGAAGAAGCTCTCGGCCGGCGCGTTGTCGTAGGGGTCCCCCTTGGACCCCATGGAGGCCATGATGCCCGAATCCTTGAGCGTCTTGCCCAATGCCAGCGAGCGGTACTGGCCGCCCCTGTCGGAGTGGTGGATGGCGCCGTCGCCTGGCCTGCGCAGGGTGGCGGCCATCCCGAGCGCGTCCACCACAAGGTCCGCTGTCATGTCGTTTCTCATCGACCAGCCGCAGCAGCGCTTTGTGAACACGTCCACCACCGCCGCCAGGAACAGCCAGCCCTCCCAGGTTGAGATGTAGGTGATGTCCGCCAGCCAGAGCTGGTCGGGGCGCTCTGCGGTGAAGTCTCGCTTCACCAGGTCCGGGGCGGCCGGCGCCTCGGCACCTGTCTTTTTCGCCTTGCGCTTGCCCCTTCTGGAGACGCCCTGGATGCCGAGCTCTCGCATCAGGCGGGCGACGCGCTTGCGGCCGATGCGGATGCCGTAGGTGTCGGCCAGCTCGGCGTGGACGCGGGGGGCGCCGTAGATCCCGAAGGATGCCCCATGGATCTGGCTTATCCGGGTCTTGAGCCGCTCGTCCTCTTCCTTCCTCCGACAAAGCTTGCGCTTCTCCCAGGCGTAGTAGCCGGCGCGCGATACACCCAGCACGCGGGCCATGAGGGAGACTGAATGGTGCATCTTCTCTTGCGCGATCAGGCGATATCTCATCACCGCTGATCGGTCTCCCGGGCGAAGAAAAGCGCTGCTTTGCGGAGGATCTCTCTTTCCTCTTTGAGCACCTTGTTCTCGCGGCGAAGGCGACGGAGTTCTTCTTTCTCCTCACTCGTGAGCCCGTCGGCCTTGCCCTCGTCGATCTCGGCCTGCTGCACCCAGCCCGCGAGGGTGTCTTTGTGGACACCGATCTCGGCGGCAACATGCTGGTACGACCCGGCACCCGAGCGGTACAGCCTCACCGCCTCCTGGCGGAACTCAGGCGGGTAGCGCACTCCTTTTGCCATCTTGACCCCTTTCTGCCAACATCATTGTGTCGGAACTCAGGGTGTCAACGAAAGCGGGTCAACATCA
>JBFMAD010000122.1:0-1502 GCA_040755855.1 Planctomycetota bacterium
TTCCCTTGAAAGCAACCTCGACTCCGTGCTACTCTTCCTCATGGCGTATCCTCCTTTACTACGTAGGGCCTTGTTACCACCCTACAGGATACGCCACCTCTTTTTCCCCCACAAGAGGGACACAACCAGTCCCCTTTCGCGGGAATGACAAGAGGCCGGATACTTGGTCGCCACACTTGGCTGAATGGCTACGACAAAAGATAGGTTCTTTTTGCACAAGGGATGAAAGATGAAAACACTAAACGTCGGCGTCATCGGGCTTAGGATGGGTTACGGCCATGTGAAGGCTTATGCCGCTCAGGAGGGCGTCAAGGTCGCCGCCGTCTGCGACAAGGACGAGGCCAAGCTCCAGCAAGTAGCGAAGGAGTTCCACTGCGACCTCGCCACTACCGACGCGAAGGAACTGATCGCGCGAAAGGACTTGGATATCGTCGGCGTCTGCACGCCCGACCACTTCCACGCCCCCCTCGCCATCGCCGCGCTCCAGGCGGGCAAGCACGTCCTCTGCGAAAAACCCATGGCCCCCACCTGGCAGGAATGTCTCGACATGGTCAAGGCCGCCGACGCCTCCGGCATGAAACTCATGATCGGCCAGAGCTACCGCTTCAACGCCGCTTACGCCGCCGTGCAGCAGCCCGTGGCCGAGGGCAGGCTCGGCGCGGTCTTCTACGTCGAGTCGGAGTACTGGAACAACCTCGAAGGCGTCGGCGGTGTGGGCAACTGGCGCAACGACCCGAACATCCGCCACCCCTTCCTCGGCGGCTGCCACGCCCTCGACCTGACGCGCTTCATCGCCGGCGACATCGTCGAAGTGACCGCCGTGGCAAACCACCTGGCCTTCAAGGCCCAGCCGACCGACGACTGCATCATCGCCCAGCTCGTCTTCGAGTCCGGGGCCATCGGCCGGGCGCTTGTGTCGAGCGGGTGCAAGTGCCCCTTCAGCACCACCCTCTCCGTGTACGGCACAAAGGGCGCGATCGAGAACGGCAGGATCTGCCTCGCCGAAGGCAAGGAGAAGAAGGACTGGAAGTTTGAGGACCTCCCCAAGCCCGCCATCCCCCCGCCGATTGACGGCGAGGTCGCGGCCTTTATCCGCTCGATCCGCGAGGACGCGACGCCGCCCGTGGACGGCCGCAACGGGGCGCGGACCATGGCCGCCTGCTTTGCCGTGGTCGAATCGGCGGCGAAGGGCGGCGCGCCGGTGAAGGTGAACAATGACTTCTAAGCGCGCCCTTTCATAACTCCGTATTGGTTATGCAGTTCCCCCCGTCATTCCCGCGAAAGCGGGAACCAGGCCGGACCCCGCCGGGGACATGGTGACGTGCACGCCGTGGTTATGACTGGGGCCGGCGGGGTTGTTGAAAAACCCTATTCCTGTAGCCGCAGGCTTCAGCCTGCGGGGCCGTGATGCGTCAAACCGCACCCGTAAAGGGTGCGGCTACAGTCGGTGTTCGCCTCGCGGGGGTTTTTCAACAACCCCACATATACCTATTTTTGGCTTT